>JAHJTV010000054.1 GCA_018829445.1 bacterium | reverse complement strand
TCTCTCGACATTACTCCGCCATGAGTCCAAGGCTCGATACGGGTGGGTGGCTAGCCCTTACACAGATGCTTCTCAGCATCTATTCCCTACAGGGACTTTCACCCTGCCAGATACACCGAGCTTTCCTCGGCGCGATAACAGATTACCTCAGCGGCAAAAATCGTTTCTCCATTTATTATTAATATTTTAGTCGCTTCTATTCGATTAAACATATTATTGAAAATCCTTGGATGATGGAACATAGCATAAAAGCTCAACAGTATCGCAAAACGGATTTAATAGATACAACTAAAATTGAAAGAGAAGAAGTGGTTTCCGACGGATCAGAGTATTATAAACGCCTGATTTTTGATATTTCGAAAGCGGAAGAAAGTATTGATTTGGAAGTATACATTTTTGAAGAGGACACCGTTGGGGCTGAAATCACCGAAACCTTGTTTGCCGCAGCTAAAAAAGGAGTGAAGATAAGAGTGATGCTGGATGGTATCGGTTCTTTATCGTTCAGTAAAAAGAAATTGATCCAATATGAAAATGCGGGCATTCCTGTACGCATATATCATCCTTTGCCTTGGTATTTTTGGCATTGGAGATTCACTGCGAAGTCAACACACCTTTCATTCTTTTCCAACATTTTTCATCTTATTTCAGTAATTAACCGGCGGAACCATCGGAAATACTGCATCATCGATCAACAGATTGTCTGGGTTGGTAGTTTTAATATCAGCAAATGCCATTTGTCTACGGATAAAGGGGGTGGAGGATGGCGTGATACAGCTGTTCGACTTCAAGGATTTCAATTTGATGAGCTACAAAGGGCTTTTGATAGGACATGGGACAAACAACGATTTTCCAGAAATGGTCGTTTAAGAAAAATCGATCCTCTCATTCGCTTAAATGAACCAAGAAGAAAGCGCCGTTTATCCTATAAAGAGCTTCTCATGAGAATCGAACAATGCAAATTTCGCATCCGGATCACCAACGCCTATTTCATTCCGGAAGTTTCCCTTTTAAATAAACTGAGTCTTGCCGCAAGCAGGGGTGTTGATGTGAAAATCTTGTTGCCCGGTCGATCAGATCTATTTTTTATGCCCTGGGCATCCAATATTTTCTATAATAAGCTCCTCGAAAACGGTGTTAGAATATTTGAATACCAACATGCCGTCCTCCATGCAAAAACCTTTATCATCGACGATTGGATCACTGTCGGTTCCAGCAATTTGAATCACAGAAGTTTGACCCATGATCTGGAAGTGGATGCCATATTGCAAACATCGGAATCAAAAAAAACCGTTTCTGAGCAATTTCTGAATGATTTAAGATTGTCGAAAGAAATATTACTATCCGATATTACAAAGCATTTCTCCTGGAAAAGAATGTTGGGAAGACTTGCACTGTATCTCAGATATTGGCTATAAATCGACGAAAAACCGTAAACCTCGCCTCCCTTGATCGGTCAACAAATGTAATAACAGAATATTGATAAAATACAAAAACTCGATTTCCACTACCCGTCTTTCCGGGCAATTGAAATCTATATCTCGGCAAGCCCGTTAAAGTTAACCCACACTCATAGTGCCTTCATTTTGATTGACAAGATCCAAAACTGTTCCCACCTAAATAGGAGACGAATTTCCGCTCTCACTATTTTTTTATTCCTGTTTTTTCTGGATCTCTTGTCTTTTTTACCCTTTTAAAGAGCTTATCAATAGTTCCACTGATATAATCAGACGAAGCCTCAAAACTTTCTTTAACATGATCCCATTTTTCTTCAGCAGCGTCTGACAGTTCTCCTATGTATGTCTTCCCTGCCGTGACTTTTTCTTCAAGATCAGCTATTAATTCCTGAATGTTCTCCTTTTGCTCATCAAATTCATCTTTTGCTTTTTCTTTCAGTAGATCAAGTTTTGCAATTTGTTCATCAAGTCTTGCCTTGGCTGTCGCCAGATAAGTGTCTTTTTCACTCATTTTCTTCTCCTGGAGGTTTTTATTAATATAATATAGATCGTTGTTCACAAGCCACGGCCAAAAACAGAATGTACCTGCCCTGGCAAGTATGAATACAGCGGTGCTTCACTCCCTCGCAACTGATTTCTGTAAGTCGTTTTTTCAAGCAGAAACTTTTACAGTCATCTACCCTCTTGTCGGGCCATTATTTCTCTTTGCCCCAATCCAAATGCAAGAACAACTGGCACGGTAACTCTGCTGTGCAGAATGAAGAAAACAACATCTCAGTAAACCCGTTGAAGTTAGGCTGCATTTATAGTGCCTGTTTGTTCGGCAAGATCCAAGACAGTCTAATCCCTGAATAGGAGATGAATCCTTCCTGATTCTCGATCCTTTCCATAGTAAAACCAAGGCGTAAAAAGCGATTGAATCATGGTTATATTTGACCATTAAGGTCATATATGACCATCAGTTTGCTTCATTCTTCTTCATCCGGTCTGCGCCTTAAAATTGATGATTTATCGAAAAACAAAGCCACGGACTTATTCCGTTTTTAACCCGGGTTCCGGAACCTGGGTTATAAGTCATCCTTGAAATCAGGGAAATCACAGGATTGACTTTTGATATAATCGTCATCTACAAATCAGATTCTACTAAATTACCTTAAAAATCCCATCATCAGTTTTTTCCGAATTTCTGGTAACAAGCTGTTTTAAATACTTCTTGGACCAAACATGTGCGATAACCAGTGTCAGAATATTAACAGCACCGACAATGATAAAGAGGCTGACGATACCGCTCTTTAGATGGATGACTGCAAGATAGGATAACGGAATAATAAAAAACACCATTCTAATGACATGCAGGATCAGACCCGGTATCGCTTTTCCCGTTGCCTGGAACATAGCATTGCTGACCAATAAAACCAGTACGCCAAGGAACGTGAATGAGATTACTCTTACCTGAAATACACTTTCCTGTACCACGGTATTTACGGTTGTAAAAAGCGAAAATAAAGGATAAGCGGCCAGATTATACAAAAAAACAATTCCGATGCCCACGGTCAGGGTAAAGAGTATATTGGTGTTGTAAATCGATGTTACTCTTTGAAAATCGTTGGATCCAAAATTCTGCCCGACCTGCGTCAGCGTTGCATTTCCTATGGCATAACCAAAGATCAAAACAAACTCATCCATACGGCTGACCAGCACCCAGGCATTCATGTTCGTCTCGCTGATAGATCCCACGATGTAGTTCAGACTCATTACTCCCATGCTAATGACCGCCAGGCCTAAGATTTGCGGAACCGCTATTCCTAGTATTTCGCCAAGATGTCGTTTGCAAACCAGAGAAAGACGGATTTTATGTATTAGCATTGATCTTTCCTGCCGCAGTCTGGAATACAGGAAAACCACCGATAAAGCGATAGAAATACTTGAAGCCAGGGCGGCTCCTTTAACACCCAGTTGGAATCCGAATATCAAAAGCGGATCCAAGAGGATGTTGCACAGGGTTGACAGCATCATCGCCATGGCAAAATATTTTACCAGTCCCGCTCCCTGGGCTATCCCGGCGAGTGCAAAAAATAACAGCAATAGAAACATACCCGGAAGAAGAAAATTAAAATACTGCTTTCCATAGTTTACCGCTTCCTGACTGATCTGATCGCCGGCTAAAAGGTGTATCAGATCGTCTCCGGAAATAACGGAGGTTACCAGGTAAAAAACAGCAAGAGATATGGCAAGAAACATTCCGGAACTGATGGTTCTGCCGGTTTCGCCAAGATGTTGCTTCCCGATGGAGCGAGCCAGTAATGAGCTGATCCCGGCGAATAGCCCGGTTCCAAATGCGATCACCAGCATATAAACAGGCAATACAAGCCCGATCCCACTGATAATGGCGGTTGAGTCCCTGTCCAGCATTGAAATAAACAACGTATCAACAGCCGTGTAAAGAAGGTTTAACAGGTGCCCAATCAATACCGGAATAGTAAGCTTAATGGTGACGGGTAAAATGGGACCGGAAACAATTGGATTTTCTTTTACAGATTGTGCATGACATGTGCTCAAAACCTACTCCTTTAAACTCATGTAAAATTGATGCAAACCGGATGGATTTCTGTGCGGTTCAGGGTAATCTCGATTTTCTTTCAATTATCACTTTCTTTAATAATGGCACTGCCACTCGGTTTGAGGGGGGAAAGAGGATCAAACAATCCAATGCTCAGATTAAGCACTTGTAAATTCTTTTTTATTTCACAAAATGCTTAATTTTTGATCCAAAATGCGGAACTGAATTTTTGGTGTGTTAAACGGGATTTGGAGGCGCAGTTCTAAAGCAACTCTATGGGGATGTTTATGCTGAATTCCAGGCTATCTGCATCAAGGGGATCGTATGCCTGATAATAAAATTCGAAGTCGAAAGGTGCTGCCAGATCGAATTCGGATTGTGATAACCAGGTGCCGTAAATGTACTCGTAAGAATACGGAATCGTTTCCACAGCTCCCCTATGCACAAATACGGCGTATCGTGCGGCAGGCAAAACTTTGAGGGAGAATTCAAATGGTAGCTTTTCCAGATCGATCAACGAATCAATCTTCAATTCGAATGAGGCAAGATAACCGAATTCCTTGCTTTTCGCAAAACTCTCCCCATAAAGAACCAGTCCGTAACGTCTGCAGGGATCGATGATGTTTTTTAATTGATCCTCCCACTCCCCGAGTTTACTCCAGAGTTCCTTGATTTCCGGTTGATTGTTACCGAAATATGACATTCCAATCAATATGGTTTTACTCATGGTTTCAAAGTTCGGTTCTTTTACGAGCCCTTTGCTTAAATGAGAAACTGCTTTTGACTCAAGTGGTTTGTATAGATGAAGTGTATTCGGATGCCCCCCCCTTCGAAAATGATAAGGTGTATTGCCAAAATGGTCTTTAAATGACCGACCAAAGGACTCCTGGGAATGAAACTGGTAATCCAGAGCAATATCGATAATATTCCTGTCAGTGTTGACCAGCTCGTTTGCGGCTTCGGTTAATCGACGTTTTCTCAGGTAGCTGCCAACCGTCTCACCGGTGAGTAAGGAAAACAGCCGTTGGAAATGATATTTTGAATAATAAGCAGCACTGGCGATATCCTCAACCTGGATCGGTTTTTTAAGATTCCGCTCTATAAAGTCGATGGCTCGATTTATTGATTCAATATAACTCATTTAAATACGTTCTCGAATTATCACCTGCTTCATGTTCATCGGGTTATATCTTTTTTTAATACGGCATTTTCCTTATGTCTTCAACTATTTCCTGACAGCAGTAACTGAAAACACTGGAAAACCCACCTGTTATATTATTTTTCAAGAAATTTCGGGGAAAGCCGGTGCTTGAATTAAAGCTCCGAAAACGGGATCACTTGGCATATTCGCCCCTTCACTGATACAAAAGCAACCATTGTTTATCAGCTGGTTCCCTCCCACCCTTCTTCCATATTATTGTAGCTGTTCCACTCAAGTCAGGATCTGTCAGGGGGAAAAAAATAGATCTTTTTGACAAACCTTTTGTTTATAACAATAACTCTCTTTGACGGAGAATCATTAGCTATATATTGTAAAAGCAGGGGTAACAATTAAAACCTCCGAGTAGTTTCCATCTTACATCTTTAGATGGTTCACACGTGGTTATTCTATCAGAGAACGATAGTAACTCAAATCTGCTGAAATTTGATTTAAGAATATACTTTAATATGGAGAAAAGATGACACTTTTAAATCCTAAACAAGAGAAATTTGAACACCTTGACACCAAGTCTCGGGAAATCATGTTGAAAACAATCGACTTCTTTGAAAAAAAAGGAAAAATAAAACTGGTTGATGATTATAATACCAGGGAGTGGTATTCGGACTTTCTTGATTTTGTTAAGGAAAATAAGATATTTTATACCTTGCTAACCCCTACCCAACACGGAGATGAAGGTTGCCGCTGGGATACCAGAAGAATCTGCGACTTCAATGAAATTCTCGGTTTTTACGGTCTCTGTTACTGGTATACCTGGCAGGTAAGCATCCTCGGCCTTGGCCCAATCTGGATGGGGAAGAATGAAAAGGTTAAAGAGAGAGCTGCAAAAGCATTGGAAGAGGGTGGAATCTTTGCTTTTGGCCTTTCCGAAAAACAGCACGGGGCTGATATCTATGCCAGTGATATGTCACTCTTACCCCTGGGAGATGGGAAGTATATAGCAGAAGGGGGAAAATACTACATCGGCAACGCCAACAAGGCTGCAATTGTCTCGGTCTTTGGTAAAAATACTGAAACTGATGAGTATGTATTCTTTGCCGTTGATTCACAGCACAAGAATTTTGATCTGGTAAAGAACACCGTTTCCAGCCAGAATTATGTTGCTGAATTTGCGCTGAACAGCTATCCCATCACCGATGATGACATCCTGACCATGGGTAGTGAAGCCTGGGATTCTTCACTGAATACTATCAATGTCGGTAAATATAACCTGGGTTGGGCGTCAGTCGGTATTTGTACCCATGCCTTCTATGAAGCCTTAAATCACGCTTCCGAACGAAATCTGTTCAACCACTATGTTACGGATTTCCCCCATATCAAGCAATTGTTTGTGGATGCCTATTGCCGTTTAACAGCAATGAAACTGTTTGCCCTGAGAGCAAGTGACTATATGAGAAGCGCATCCAAAGACGACAGACGATATTTATTGTATAATCCCATGGTTAAGATGAAGGTGACCACACAGGGTGAAGATGTGATTAATCATTTATGGGATGTAATTGCTGCCAAGGGATTTGAAAAGGATCAGTATTTCTCCGTTGCTGCCGTTGATATCAGGGCATTGCCAAAATTGGAAGGGACTGTTCATGTCAACATGGCGCTTATTATTAAGTTCATGTTTAACTACTTTTTTAATCCCGGAGAATTCCCGGAGATACCTGAAAGAGTGGATGCTGTTAATGATGATTTTCTGTTCCAGCAGGGACCGACAAAAGGCCTTGGTAAGATTCAGTTCCATGATTACAATATTGCGTACAACAGCGTTGATTTACCGAACATTAATATATTCAAGGAGCAGATTGAAATTTTTAAAGAGTTCATGACACAAGCAACCCCTGATGAGGCCCAACAGAAAGATATTGATTTTCTGTTGATTGTGGGTGAGCTGTTTACCCTGGTAGCCTACGGTCAACTGATTATCGAAAATGCCAAAATTAAATCGCTGGATAATGATATTCTGGACAGGATCTTCGATGTTATGGTGCGAGATTTTTCCAAATTCGCATTGCAACTTTATTCAAAACCAAGCGCAACAGACAAGCAGATGGAAATCTTCTTGAAAATGCTCAAAAAGCCCAATATCAACTCCGAGCAGTTTGATCGCATCTGGGCAAAGGATGTTTTCTCTTTGAAAAATGCCTATGAAATGAATCCATAATCCTTCCTCGTTACTCATTTCCCTGTTCGCCTGGCTATTGACGACCTAGCCAGGCGATGGGATCACCATACCCGCCCATCGTTTTTTCCAAACTCATGCCGTTCTTCGCCTATCTTCAAGAAAAAAGTATGGCAATATGAAGGCAAAAACAACGATAAAAGACCCCTGTTTAGCATCATTTATGAACTGTCAAGACTTGGTTCCAGGTTATTGAAATAGCGTTTATTTTTCTTTTTCAATCTATTAACACCTGAATGGTTTTAATTATATTTCCAACATGGAGTGGACATTTTTGGGATGATGTGGCAATCTTTTGAAGCGTACTCTTTTTGTGATCACGGCAGGTCACCTTATTCAGTGTTATGCTGCTGATTAATCAGATCAGCAATTATTGTTTAAATCCAGAGCCTAAAGAAAAGGGAAGTGAAATCTAAATACTTACTTTATATTTGTAAATTGAATCATTTTATTTCTTCTGAACCATTAAATAATAAAATACTGCAGTTTTATATTCTTAGATATGGTTAAAATTCTTGCGATTGATGATCAACGTGACAATCTGTTAGTCGTATCCACCATGCTTTCCGATCTGATTGACAATTCAGTGGTTCTAACAGCCGGATCCGGATTAGAAGGGATCGAAAAAGCAAACCGTGAACTCCCTGATGTCATTCTACTCGATGTCATCATGGCAGGAATCGACGGATTTGAAACTTGCAGGCGATTAAAGGCAAATCCTCTGACCAAACATATCCCCATTATCATGCTGACAGCCATTAGAACGGACTCTGAAAGTCACACCAAAGGATTGGAACTGGGAGCGGATGCCTTTCTATCAAAACCGATAGAAGAAGCTGAACTGGTTGCCCAAGTCGAAGCGATGTTGCGCATTAAGAGGGCTGAAGACCAGTTAAGACAGGAAAAGATAATCCTGGAAGATCTGGTTAACGAGAAAGTAAATGAGCTCAGAAAATCGGAAAACCGATATCAGATGCTCGTAAGAACAAGCCCTGATGGATTTACCGCTTGTGACCTGGATGGAAGGGTGCTGGATGCCAACCCCGCTTTTTTGGATATGCTGGATTATACAATGGAGGAACTGCGCTATAAAACCCTTTTTGAGTTGACTCCTTCTCATTGGCATAAAATGGAGAAGGAGATTATCTCCAAAGCCCTTTCGGAAGGCGGTAATACCAAGAACGAAATAGAGTATATTCGAAAAGATGGCACCATTATCCCCGTGTTCCTCTCCTCATGGGTGATAATGGATGAAAATGGGAACCCCGAACAGTTGAGCACTTTTGTACAAGACATTACCGAAAGAAAGAATGCTGAAAAAGAAAGGGCCCTCCTTGCCAGCGCATTGGAACAAACGGCTGAATCCATTATTATCACTGACAGCCAGGGAAAGATTCTATATGTAAATCCGGCGTTTGAAACAACCTCCGGATTCGCAAAAGAGAATGTTATCGGAAACCACTTTGATAGTTTTGTTAGGAATATCCAAGAAATCCAATCCAATGAGCAGATGTGGATAAATCTTCGCGATGGATTGAACTGGAGTGGCACTATTGTTACCAGAAAGAAGGATGGTAATGAAATAGAGGAAGAGATCACGGTCTCTCCAATTCGAGATAAATCGGGACTCATAACCAATTTTGTGGCATCCAAGTTTGATGTTTCAAGGGAAAAACAATTGGAGAAACAACTATTACAAGCCCAGAAGATGGAAGCCCTGGGAACACTAGCCGGAGGGATTGCCCATGATTTTAACAATGTGCTGCATGGAATGTCCATGTCAGCTCACACTGCCCTAAAAAAGCTGCCGGAAGATTCACTGATAAAAAAATACCTGGATAGAATGCTTATCTTTTGTGACAGGGGAGCGGCTCTTGTTAAACAGATATTGACCTTCAGCCGTCATATGGAAGAGAAATTTTCTGTCATTGAGATCGCTTCCATTGTCAAAGAGGTTTTAATCATGATGAAGTCCGCTTTGCCCTCCACTATAACGATTGAACAAAACATCGCTGATTCAGCCGGCAACATATCCGGCAATCCATCCCAAATTCATCAGATTGTTATGAACCTGTGTTCCAATGCCGGTTATGCCATGAGAGAAACCGGGGGTGTTTTGAGAGTCTCTCTTAAAAATGTACACATAAAATACGAGGAAGCTTGGTCTCTGAGGATTCAAAGAGGACACTATCTTGATTTGACTATTAGTGATACGGGATCAGGAATGTCTCAATCAGTACAAGAAAGGATTTTTGAGCCTTTTTATACGACCAAACCGAAAGGAGAAGGAACCGGGCTCGGTCTTTCCGTTGTGCATGGCATTGTAAAAGCTCACAACGGCCATGTCCAGGTTGATAGCAAAATCGGGGAGGGAACTTCATTTAAAATCCGGTTTCCCATTGTTGAAGAAACAATAATAGAAAACAAAGAGGAAAAAAATCAATCGTTTCGGGGAAATGAGCGAATTTTACTGGTGGATGATGAAGATACCATGGTCGATTTAATGAACAATATCCTGGGGGATTTAGGATATTCTGTAAAAACAGCATATAATGGGAGAGAAGCACTGGATTTATTTAACAAAGATCCTTTCTATTTTGATCTCGTCATTACAGATCAGACTATGCCCGAAATAACAGGTGATGAATTGGCTAAAATCTTTAAAGCAAAAAATCCTGAGCTTCCCATTATCCTGATGACCGGTTTCAGTTATAAAATCGATAAAGTAAAAGCCGAAAAGATCGGTATCGATGAAGTCCTGATGAAGCCATTCGAAGTTAACAACCTTGTACAATTGATCAGAAGATTGATGAAGTCCCGTGATCAGAAGTTCAAACCTTCAGGATAATCCGAAACCGATCTTTTCCATCTCCCCGTTGATCGGTCTATCTATCTCCTGCAATACAAACGTATTACAAATAAGATTCCTTAGTTTTATCACAAAATCCTCGATCTTTTCATTCAAATTGATATGAGCAGAAAACTATTTGACTATTTTTTGTATTTGCTATATTTTAATATCATAATTCTTCATATTTTTTGATATCAAATTCTCTTTAGAGGCGAGCCAATGAAAATAAGCAATCAGCAAAAGAAGCAGAATCGCAAAAAGATAATATCCATTGCCGTTGATATTATGATCAACAATGGATTTAAAACCGCTACTATGCGCGCTATTTCTAAAGAAGCGGGAATTGGAGACGCCACTATCTACAATTACTTCCCCACAAAAGAAGCCATTCTGTTTGCCTATTACGAGGAAAAGTTGCAGGAAAGCATTGAAAAAATGAGAAAAATTGAAAAATTTAATGAATTCACCCTTCATGAGCAATTGCATACGTTTTTTGAAACTCAACTTGAGTTGTTTCTGCCAGATCGTGAATTCATAGCCCTAAGTTTTAAACGTATCTTTTTTTCCTTAAGTCAGAATTATGAGGAATTGAGGACAATACAAGATATCTTTGAAAAAATAATTGAAGATATCTTTACCGCAGCCATTGAAGTAAATGAGATTCCTCCACAGGTTTTTCAAGAGATCATTTATCACCTGTTTTGGGATTATTACATCGGCATTGTAATTTTCTGGTTAAACGACAAATCGGATCAGTTCTCCGATACCAGCATCATGATTGATAAGACCTTGGATCTGTCTTGCTCACTATTAAAAGCCGGTGCAGCCAATAAGCTGTTTGATATCGCGTCTTACTTCTTCAAGAATCATTTTCTAAATCGACTGGATATGTTTAAAAGACAAGTCGATACCATCAAATTGATAAAACGCGAATTTATGGAACGCACAAAATGAGTGAATACATTCCTGAAAGCAAACTAAAACGGTCGGTTGTCGGGGGGAGAACAGCTGCCAACGTCGGTGGTAAGGTTTTAAAATATCTGGCAAAAAAACCTTTCCTTAACAAAGAGGAGCAGAAGGAAGCAAAAAGAGATCTGGAAAAAGATTATGCCGAAGAGATCTTCAAAGGATTGGTATTGCTGAAGGGAACTGCGCTGAAAATCGCCCAGCTCTTAAGCTTCGAGCTGGATACTATTCCTTCTGCCATCAGAATAGAACTGGAAAAATCTTACAATCAGGTCCCCCCCATTAATCGCGCCCTTGTTCGCAAAGTAATCCAAAGTTCCTTTCAAAAATCACCTGAAGATCTTTTTAAAACTTTTGAACACACGGCTTTTGCTGCTGCCAGTTTGGGGCAGGTGCATCTTGCACAGGACTACAAAGGAAAAAAGCTGGCTGTTAAAATCCAATACCCCGGCATTGACCGAACAATAAAAAATGATCTCCAGATGGTGCGGAGTCTTATAAAACCAACACCGTATGCTCGTTTTGTCCTCCCCGTGCTGGAAGAGATTGAAAAACGATTAAAAGAGGAGATAGATTATCTTCAGGAAGCTGAAAACACGACATTCTTTCAGAAAAACCTCAATATGGAAGGTGTAGTGATTCCTGTTGTTGAAACCTGTTTCTGCACACAAACGGTTTTGACAACTCAATTTCTGGAAGGGCAATCCCTGGATAAATGGATAAGCTCCAATCCACCGCAAGAAAAAAGGGATCGGGTTGCGGCTTTGCTCCATGGCCAGTTTCTAAAAAGTCTTTTTGAGCTCAAGTGCCTCCATGCCGATCCTAATCCAGGTAATTTTATCATCATGGGAGATGAACAATTAGGCTTGGTGGATTTTGGTTGTGTCAAACGGTTTTCAGATGAATTTATTGAACTCTATAAAAAAGTCACCAGAACCATGATTGATGGTCAAAAAAGTGACTATTTTGAGTACCTTGAAAAAATGAATGTCCTAAAAACAAAAATAGATAAGAAAGCCCAGGAAAAGGTGTTTCAGGTTTTTCGGAAAATAGGAGCTTGGTATGGCCGCTTGTACGAATCCGATACATTCGACTTTAACGCTCATCCCGATTTTATTGTGGAGGGCAAAAAAATAATGCAGGATACCTATCAATATAAGAAGTATTTCCAGCCTAATCCGGAATTTGTATTCCTGAACAGAACTCACTATGGTCTCTTTAGAATATTTGAGAAGTTGGGGGCCAAAGTCAGAATTAAAAATCCCTATGAATGGGGATAATCTATTGATTTTATAAACTTTTCATTGAATCCTTCGGAGAATAAGAATGATACCTAAAAATACAGGTTTCCTAATCCTGGGAGGTTTGATCAGTCTTTCCATCGCCTTTCTTCATATAATTCTCATTTTTTTTGGAGCCCCTGCCTACCGATATTTTGGGGCCGGAGAAACCATGGCAATAATGGCAGAATCCGGTTCGCCTGTCCCCGCGCTATTAACTTTAATGATAGCAGGCGTATTCATGATATTTGCCCTTTATGCTTTTTCAGGAGCGAAGATCCTGAAACCTTTACCCCTTTTAAGACCGATCCTATTCACCATTGGCTTAATATTCAGTCTTAGAGGACTCTTACTGTTTTATTCATTGTACCTTCTCTGGATATCTCCTCTCCCTACGGAAGCAATAAAGCACATCTTGTTTTCCCTGGTTTCTTTGGGAACGGGGATTCTTTATCTTTCAGGCACCATTCTCAGCGGCAGATATAAAGGGGTCTGATTACAGACAACCTGAAACCAAATCCTGAACTCTTTTCAGATCATCATTACCGATAGGCTCCAGACGGCCATCCAGGGGTTGTTTGTCCAGGGTCAGCAGGTTTATCTCTTTTACCTGCAGTTGCCGATAGCAGTCCAACAAAGCATCCAGTTCTGCTGTCGTTGAATTATTGATCCTGCCTTTGACCAGCATGGTCTGGATCACCGGCTTTTCCACCTTGTTTGCAGCACTCAGCCATTCGGCCAGATCGATTTTGGGAAAAGGTCTGGCCAGTTGCTTCCAGGTAGAGTCAATACCGCTGTCCAACTTTAGGCAGGCACGATCAACCAGGTTCAAAGCTTCAACTACGTCACAATAGCTGGAATTCAGCCTTGGAATAAGCCCCATTCCATTGGTCAGAACCGTTAATTTCACACCCTGAAATTCCCGGTCTCTTAACGCAATCAACCTTCCAATGATTTCCGGGAAGGCCGGATTATCCGTAGGTTCTGCATTTCCGGCAATGCTCCAGTCTTCGATCTCTTCGGTTGGGGTAGATTCCAAAAATCTTGTCAAAGAATCCAGTACTTCTTCAGATGAAGGGAGATTTTTTTTGAAATAACTGCTGGTAGGTCTGCCTTGATTCATACCCCGAAAGCAGTAAGGGCAATTAAATGAGCAGAATTTACCCCTACCGGAGATATTGATGCCCAAGGATTTACCAAACCGTCTCGACTGAACCGGACCATAAATGATTCCCGGATTAAGCTTTCGTACCGTTCTTAGCTCTGTCATTAGAAATCTCCCAGTCCACTCAAGCCGGGTTCACTGGGAGACTCCTTCAATAGTTTCACGACAGCTGCCGACAGCAACTCCACACCTTCTCTGATTTCTTTCAGACTCAAAGGCGCATAACTCAAGCGAAAACCATTCACAAAACGGTGATCCACATCCATGGTAGGACCGGGAGCAATGGCAACACCTTTTTCAATCGCCAGTAAAAAGAGGACAATGCTGGAATATCCCTTGGGCAGATCCAGCCACATGTGAAACCCGCCCTTTGGCTCTGTCCAGGTTATTCCTTCCGGCATATATTTCTTTAATGCGTCCAGCAGTGTTGCACACCTCTCCTGGTAATACTGCCTGACCTTCACAAGATGATCATCGTAAATTCCGCTTTTTAATAAAGAGAGAGCTATTCCCTGCATCAAGGGGGGAGAGGAGATATCCATGGCACGCTTTAGGGAAACAATCGACTGGATTCTCTCCTGACTTGAGATCATCCAACCGACTCTCAACCCACACATATAAGACTTGGACAGGGAGCCAATCACCACAGTCTGTTCCGGCCCCAATTCCGATAGAAAAGAAGTTGGGCTTGATTCCTCAAAACGAATATCATGAAAGATTTGATCCGCAATAATGATCGCACGGTTTTCCTGGGCCCAATCAACAATCACCTTTTGGCGGGATGATGATATGTCCGTCCCCATGGGATTATGGAGCTCCGGACAGGTATAAAACAGGGTTTGGCGGTTGTCACCCAATCGGTACAAACGCTCGGGAATCGGACCGTCTTTGTCACGAGGAACGGATTCCACCCAATGGCCAATAGCACCAAAAGCCCTTGGAATTCCCATATAACATGGGGTTTCACAGATCACCCTTTGACCACTTTCCAGGGCTGCCTGAGCCAAAACCGACACGCCTTGCTGCGAACCATTGGTAATCAACACCTGATCCGGTGTTATTTTACATCCGGGCTCCGAATAACGGCGGGCTATCTCTTTTCTCAACTCGAACATTCCCAGGTTTTCGCCATAACCTTGATACGGCATCTGACCATTTTTTAATGCATCCAATGCCAGACGTTGGAGCACACCCTCTTCAATAAATGCCGGATCAGGAATTCCCGAAGTAAAGGAAATCAACCCGGGACGCTGGGCTAAAATCATCAAATCATCCAGGTTTTTCGCTATTCCCATGCGAAGCCTTCTGGCTGCCAGTAAAAATTCAGAATCAACCAGATTCATGTTTCTTGAAACGCCACTGGTTTCCTTAACCGGTTTTGGGCTCAGGGAACGAGATGGATCACAAACAAAAGTGCCTCTCCCGACATGCGACCCCAATAGCCCCTCCTTGATTAAATCTTCATATGCCCTGCGAATTGTAGCCTGTGTTACCCCAATCTCTTTAGCGAATTGAGAAACCGTGGGAAGTTTGTCACCGACAGATAACTGCCGCTGATCAATCTGCTTTCTTATTTCCTCTCGAATCTGAACATAAAGCGGGTTATCACCATCCCTGTCTAAAGACAATTTAATCATCTCGACCTCCTTTAAATTAATACATATATTAATACTGTATTAATTAAGATCTTGTCAAGATGACAAGATAACTCCTTAAAAATCTGCCTATTAAATCAATAAAACCAGCAACGGTATCAGATATAACGACAGACATATATATTATTGGTGACTATTCAGATTCAGCGTGGGCAAAGCTCTGCCCACGCTATGAATATTGCGCGTTTAGTGTAGGTCGAACAACGCTTTGTCCGACGATACAGGATCTATCTCTGCCTTTGACAAGACTGCTTTATCTGGATGCTGAATAGATACTATTATTGAAGCTTAGATTGGGGAATAATCTATTCAAGGATTGATCACCTTTGTGAAGACCTTGAATCAAAATTTGGTGATTGAACTGCACCAAACACTGAATTCGCATTCCATCGGATTATTTCTGACGATCTTTAAACAACCTGATGAGATACTCTTCGTCTTTTGGTGTTAGGTTAAATTTGGCTCCTGCTTCAGAGATCAGTTGGCTCGTACTCTTACCGGACGATTTCAGTCCCTCGTCAATATAATTGATTGCGCGGGTTACATTGTCCCCATGTTTTTCTAATACTGTGGACATGTTAATTTCTCCTTTTCCCATGGATTGCTTACTTACAAAACAATTCCAGGTGTATGACAAGAAACATCCTGTCTGGTTTAAAAAAATGAATCCTCGGTTTTCTTCTTTTGTTGCTCTTCCGTTGTATCTCCTGTGCTATCTGGTTTCGTCACTTCATCCAAAGGTTCCTGATTAAAAACCCACTCTTTTGCAAAAGAGATATTCTCAATTTGATCTGCCGGAAACCATGGTTTTTTCTCTTTCAAAGAGGCTTTTGTCTCCTCAAATCTATCCTCCATGGTGACTTTCATGAGGGTGACAGCTTGATTGATTACCTCTCGATAGATTAGACCATATACAAACCGTTTTGTTTTGAAATAAAGAGTCAGATCTCCTAAGTAGACAACTCTTCCTTTTGGCAACGACCATGATCCATAATCTTGTGGGTAATAGACATTATATGGCTTCCAAAATTCGGTTTTAGCCACCTCCCTGTGGTTTTTATATTTTTTAAGTTTGACTGAAATATTATCAAGTGTCAGTTTTCCCGGTTGAAACTGATAAATGGCAATGGGGTCATAGGTTCTGAGATCCTTTGCGAAATATTCGATCGTATTTGTTTTTCCGATTTCATCATTAAAATGAAAAACAAAGTGGGACAAATAGTACAGCTCTCTACGCAATTCCGGTTTTCCCGCCTGAATGAGCCTATCTTTCACCAATTCCTCATTATCCAGTAATTGATAGCTGGTTAAGGTTTCAATGGTTTTCTCTTCGGGATCATTATAGGTTTCAACCCATTTAATTCCCATCACCACTAACGTTTTCTCTTTGGAGGTAGCTGAATCTTCTGTAATCAGGTGTTGTTCTATCGATGAACAGGCTGTTATCATTAAAAAAAACATGCTGGCAAAAGCATATGCAATAATATTCTTCATAAAATCCTTTAATTTTTTTCTTTAATTTATGAGTCTACTCCGAAAAGTCGATTTTCTTGTCATTCCGGCCTCCGAGCCGGAATCCAGGATAATGTGCATTTAAGTCAAACCGCCTGGATCCCGGATCAAGTCCGGGATGACAGCCTTCGAAAATTTTATTGCAAAAATCAGATATTCAATGTTTAGTTACCATTTTGAATATTTGAATACTTTTCGGAGTGGACTCATTTATGCCGTTTTAATATGGCTGATAAAAAAAACCTATCAGACCGGATTGGAATAGACAATGATGGTGAGATGACAACTTCCTCTGTCGATATAACAAATTGTAATGAATGCTTTAATGAATCTAATCTTCTAATTTTGAAGCAAATTAAAAAGCTAAAGCAGACCCGGAGCAGAATGGGATTATCATCATATTATGGATATTGAGATTAGGATGTATCGGTGATTAATTTCCAGTAACATTACACATGGCTGTCTCTAAGGGGAGCTTATCGGTTTTTAAATCAACATGCCCATCTTAATGTTAAATTCCAACTTGAACATGCAAAAATATTAAATCTTCAACGCAAAATCCGAGCAATTATTGATCTACCGGGAGTGTAAAACAAAAAGATGATCCGTCGGAATCATGCTCGACCCATAACCTGCCTTTATGTTGTTTAATAATCTCGTTGCAGATGGCAAGATCCACCCCAAAATCACCATGACAAAACTTGGCTTTTTCAGTTTGAAGATAGCTCTCAAAGTTCGATATCAGTTCATTGGGAAACGGATCTATCCTATGGTCCTGAAAGCAGACTTGTAACATAGCACCAGAGGAGGTCATGGTTTTCTGTGCCTCCTCAACCCGTATGATCACTTTTGATTCAGGCGGTGAATTCTCAATTGCATTATTCAACAAAGCATTCATCACATAGGCTATCTTGTATTGATCACAATTTACAGAGTTGACCTTATCGGAAATCTCAATCTGCAAGGTGATTTTTTTTTCATCCAAGCGACTCTTCGTCTCTTTTTCAAGGGATTGAATAACCGTAGAAAGCCTGCAGGTATACATCTGGAATACCATTCTTCCGGACTCAAGTTTGGATAAATCAACCAGTCTGTCCAACATAACCTGCAACTTCTTCCCACTTTCCTCTATGCGACTAAAGTATTTAATTATTTTATCTTTCTCGATTCTGCCTGTTTTGTTTATACCAAACCTGGAGAAACTCAAAATGGCATGAAGAGGTGTTCTCAAGTCGTGTGAAATATTTGCGATGAATTCACTTTTTGCATTGCTTGCAGCATTTGAAGCTTCTAGAGCATGTGTTAATTCGCTTTTAAGTATTTTAAGATGTTCGATTTCCTGTTCCAACTCTTTTATTTTGTTCATGGCTAATGAGATTTGAGTTGAAGAAGAGTTCATGCTATTTTTTGCTTTCACCTGGTATTTTTAATCCTTGAAAAAGATTTCAGTACAAAATTTTTTTCTCTCACTTATACCATTATTTAATTTTATTGTGCAATGATTCCATCACGAATAAGCCTATGGTGATCATTAACAATTTCAACTTGATATTCATGCTTCATTCACCAATTCACAGAAAAATGATTTTTGATTTCATTGTAATCAATCATTGATCCGCAACAATATCATGGAAAGGCAAATAAACCTTAACAAAATATTGATATTTGATATGTTCAACCCATATGCTTTGTTTACTTAGTTCAGAAGGGATTCTATTTATAGAAATGGTTTAACCGCCAGGATTGATAAGATACAAAGATTTAGATCTTTATTGACAGGTCTCATAACAGCACACTCCTAATTTTATAGTCGCTTTTCATGGATTCAATCATATTTCTCATTCAAGCTCCGGATCAAAAAGGTTTGGTATCCGAGATCAGCACCTTTTTCTATAATAGAGACTTCAATATTTTGGATTGTCAGGAACATGTAGATATTCTTGCTAATCAGTATTTTATGAGAATTTCCTTAAATATGAAGGATCTTTCCATGTCGCGGAAAAACCTGGAGGATCAGTTCAGGGAGTTTGGTCAACAATGGAATCTCCAATGGTCTGTTTTTTATTCTGATCACTGTACAAGAGTTGCACTTTTGGTCACCAAGGCACCCCATTGTCTTTATGATATTTTGGTCAGACATGAACAAAATGAGTTGGACTGTGAAATCCCCATGATCATCAGCAATCACCCCTATTTGGAACCGATAGCTGAAAAATTCCGGATTCCCTTCTACTGTATATCTATAAACGGCAAAAAAGACAAAGCGCAACAGGAGAATGAAATCAGGGAATTGCTTAATAGACTGCATATCGATTTGGTTGTGCTTGCCCGTTATATGCAGATACTATCAAAATCATTTACTGAAGAGTATTTCGGAAAAATTATCAATATTCATCATGCTTTTTTACCAGCATTTAAAGGGGCCAATCCTTATAAACACGCGTATGACAGGGGAGTAAAAATGATTGGTGCTACAGCCCATTATGCTACTGCAGAACTGGATGCAGGCCCGATTATCGAACAGGATGTTCAACGGGTAACTCACAAGCACACCCCGGAAAACCTGGCACAAATCGGAGCTGATATTGAACGCATCGTATTGGCCAGGGCGATAAAAGCTCACTTGGAAAGGCGGATCATCATTCACGGTAATAAAACCGTTCTTTTTTCTTAAAACCAAGCTTCAAACAAATGGCACTGGAATGCGATTTTATCCCGGTAGATGAAGAACACCTCCGCCGGGAAAAAGCGAAAGCGAGAGAGTTAAGACAAAGCCAATGGTGGAAAAACCTTAGGGGAAAAGGAAAGTGCTATTACTGCCGGCAACGGTTCCCCGCCAAAACATTAACCATGGATCATGTAATCCCGATCAGCCGTGGTGGGAAATCTACTCGCAGCAACATAGTATCCTGTTGCAAGGAGTGTAATAATAAAAAGAAATATCTACTCCCGGTAGAGTGGGATGAATACCTTTCCGGGAGACTCCCGACAAAAGACAACGATTAGGGTTTAATGAATCAACTGAGTTACACCGGGGAGTATAACAATCCTATTTCATCTTCCAAGATGACACCAAGGCATTGAGTAACAGATCAGGGAGTTGGCAAGAGCACCGCCCTTCGCGAAAAAATGAATTTTTGATGCGTTTTACCTATTCCGAATTGTTAAGAGCAACTGACCAATTCCCAATGAATTCACTTTGAAAAATAGTATTCTGGAGAGAAAACAGGATCTAAAAACTAAAAAAACCGTTGAAAATATTCCTCTAAAACTCTATTCAAAAGAAACCAGGGAAAACGGATTGCTGTGTGAGAGACCATAAATTCTAGCATTAGAAAACAGATTTCAATGATTCCCGAGAGTTAAAGCCCGTGTCTCAATTCAAAAAAACTTCGTTAAACCAGTCACAAATCCAAAAGCGGATTTCTGCATTACTTTTAAAAAGTAAAGATATCTGCCAACAACGGTTAAATCGCCAATTAACTCAGAACCAAACAATTGACCAGTTTATCGCCCAGACTCCTTCTTTGCCTAAAAAGATAGTAGACCGGTTTTTCATTACTGATAAAAGTCTGCACATCTCTGCTGAAATTTTTGGAGAAACCCGTCGCTCTCTTCATGAAGTGCGTGAAATTCTGAACGGATTTTCCAGGGAAAAAAGATTCTTCATTCTTGAGACAGTCGATTTTTTCCGAAATCCAACATATATCGACAAGGTATTACCAGCACTACTCAACCCCGCCGAAACCGATCAAAAAAAAGAGATGCTTGAGTTTGTATATCATACTTTTAGAACACTCAATAAAAATATCGAAACCATCATCTCAAACCCAACCCTAATAGAAAAGGAGTCGATTCATATTGAGCGGGGAGGATTGTATTCATTTTCCTCTGATATTGCCAGACTGATTATCCGGTTTTTTGATCAGCAATTCATAAAACAATATAGCCACTTCAGTTCTGATATTGCCATCATAACTGAAATATTTAAGAAATCTCCTGATGCTTTAATCCCCAACCTCATAGATAATGAATCAAAGCTGAGACAGTTGACCTTGAGTTTCATTTCATCAATACAGACTCATGATTTTTTGCTCTTGTATGCACAAAAACGACATGCCTATTACAAACTCTTTTTAAAAAATATTGCCGTCAAATATGAGATCAAAGGACTGGAACCGATTCAAATTAATCAAATATTGGCGGGATGTCTCCTTAGAAACCCTCAATTGGCACCTGGGGATTCACTGATTACCCGACTGACCACGGAAGAGCATCTAAAAAACTCTCAAACGGAAAAGGAATACGGTAGGTTTGTTGATCAATTAATCCCTTCGACTGTTTTTTCAATAATCGAAGATTTTAAACGATCCGCAAGGACTATTTTGGATCCAAAGGTGGTAAAAAAGCAGGTTGATAAAGAGAACCGGTTATTAAAGAAGGTTTTTACACCCGGTTTTATCAGAAAAAAAATAAAACAATCATTTAGAACCTGAATCCAATTTTCATGATTGGCACTTCAATTTCCTCCTCCTCATGGAATTTTGCACTGTTTAATATTGTATAGGTTACAAGGATATCCCACCATGCGTGAATCGCAATTGCCGTCATCAAATCAAATTCATCCAGGGAAGGGTGATAGACATAGCCTTCGTACAAGCCAAATAAAAATGCTGTGGCCGGGCTCGCAGTAAATCCGGCGCCGGAATGGGCCAGAGCAAATACTGTAGAAGCTCCTAAAATTGATAGATGCCTGCTTGCACCTGGTGATAACTGCCAGTTGTCTTTTAGCAGGTCAAAGAAAAAATGTTGCACGACTCCCCTGAAAAACATCTCCTCTCCAACGCCAACCATGTAATATTCCGAGAATGAATCCCGCCTGAGATCTGACTCTTTAAGACCTCTGTACAGATAGTACTCCACTTCGGTTTCATCATCGTTATACGCATAATTTCCCATAACAAGTACAACCGGAAGCCAGAATTGCCATTTTTTATAAAAATGGTCGATCCTGAAAGGTGAAAGCAGATAGGAATAGGTTTCGGTATTAGATTGACATCCGTTTTCATAGAAGTCGCCCCAGGACATAAATAACACATTTCCGTATAGGTTACCCCAGTATTGGGCATTCCAGGTTTCTTTTGTCAGGGATACTCTTGTTACGGGATTTCCACTTTCAGAATCATCTGCATCTATCTCTTCATAGATATCGTCTGCTTCTTCCTGGTAATACTCGGATTGCGAACTTTCATAGTAGTGTGACAAAGCTACCCAGCGCGTTCCACCGAAGACTATCGCTTTATCCCATTGTCGGGTAATTGCGTAACCAAGACCAGGAACCGCATATTCAGCCGCCGCTGCTCCGAAACAGCCCAGTTTGCTTATGGCGTGGGTTGAAACCGGGAAACAGAAAATGGCTAAGAACAATAAAAAGGGGATTATTGCAGCTGAAACTGACAGATTGAATATATGATTGCGATTGAAAGGCATTTAGTCTGTCTCCGCTAATGGAAAGGCTATTGAAGATTATTCACCCAATTCAGCAATAATTTTGGAAACAATAGCCCACATCTTCATAGATCTGGTATCAATGGTGACATCTGCATCTGCATAAAGATCTATTCGCTTGTGGTATAACTGCATGATAGTCTGAAGTGGATTGTCAGTTTGAACAAGGGGTCTTTTTTTGTTGCGCATGATTCTTTCGTAAATGTCATCAACACAGGCCATCAGGTGAATGCTTCTACCAATTTTTTGGATCAAATCCATATTCCCCGGTGTGACCAATATTCCACCTCCTGTAGCAATGACCGTATTTTCAACGGCTGACAGACGCTTCAGCAAAGATGTTTCAAGTTTTCTAAAACAGGCTTCACCTTGATTCTCAAACAGGTCTGATATTCTGCAATTCTGCTCATATTCTATGTAGTGATCCGTATCGACAAACCGGTAACCAAGCCTGGCCGCAAGTTTCCTCCCGATTGTCGTCTTCCCTGTCCCCATAAAACCGATCAATACAATATTCAAAACAACCCCTTACTTTGGCCTAAATTAAAATCCCTCTTCTCTCTGCAGCATCTTCTCATCAATTGATACCGAAGCGTTTTTTCTTAGTCGTTCCAACCACTGTGTATAATATTCATTCCATTTTTGCTCAATCAGGATCTGCTTAATCTCCGATTTGGCTTCTTCAAGATCCAGATTTCTAGCCGGTCTGAATTGCTCAAGCATAAAAACATGGAAACCGTCCTGAGATCTGATTACATCGGTTACTCTGGGCTTAAACTGGTTAAACTTTGTACCGAAAATCTCACTTTCCATTTCTTCCGGAAGATCTCCCCTGGTGATAAACCCCAGATCGCCATCAAGAATCTTGTCGGGCGAAATCGAGTGCTGTTTGATCAGCTCTTTGAATGAACTCCCCCTTAGCAGTTGAGATCTGATAGCCTGTGCTTCCCCTTCGATTGACAAGGTGATATTCCGCACCCTAAGTGCTGCTGGAATAACAAACGTATCTCTATTATTCTGGTAATATGACTGTATTTCTCGTTTGGTGATGGGGATTTTTTCCACTACCTCCTCCTGAATCAGCTTTTTCTGAACCAGAAACTGCCTTAGAGTCGCTTTCCACTCCTCCTCTGTCAAATCACTATTTTGTAGATACGCATTAAGATTGGACTGCTCATATGATGAGAGCGACTCGGCTATAATAGATTCCAGCTCCTCCTCTGAAACCTGGATTCCCTTCCTGGAAGCTTCCTGGTTGATTAACTCCTCATTGATCAACTGATTAATTACTATACTTTTAATCTCTCCCAATTCGTTTCCATCAGCAGTTATCAAATCCCTGTAGTGCTGCAGAAATGAATAGAGCCTGGCCTGGAATTTTGCCAGTGTGATCTTTTTATTATTGATAACAGCGATTGTTTCCTCTTCCGGAATAATCGCCGATTGTTTTTTTGTGGTTTTATCACACGAAGATGCCAGAGTCAGAATTAGAATCAGACTGGATAAAAAAAGAGGAAAATAGCTTCGTAGTTTCTTTTGCATTACATCTAATAGCCAAATGCCAATAATCAAGTAGATCTTACGCTCAAATGACAACACGTAATATTAATATATCTCTTTCTTAAAGGATTGTAAAAACCGGAGAATCTCCTCCGGATCAGCATTATGAAGACCTAGTATTAACTTATTATTGGGCAGTAATCTAGCTTTGTTTTTAGGATCTGCCAGATACTTAAGAAGTTTCTCCGGTTCCGGCTGGAATGAATCGTTGAATACCAACTCCAATTCACTGAAAGATTGATTTAATTGAGATATGCTCAACTCCCTAGCCATGAATTTTATCTGCATGCTATGAAAAAGACAAACGGTTTCTTTAGGCATCACCCCAAACCGGTCTTCCAATGAGCTACGGACTTCCCACAGTTCATCGTCAGCGACACACGAAGAAATCGATTTGTAGGCATCCAGTCTTTGATTCATACTTTCTATATAAGTATCCGGAATGTTTGCTTCAGAGAGAATGTTCAGCAGAATCTCTTCGTGCTGCTCTTCTGTGCGCTGTTCACCCTGTTGTATTTTTGAAACAGCTTCTTCAATCATCGCCGTGTAAAGCTCAAACCCTACTGCTGCAATATGTCCCGACTGTTGAGACCCCAAAACGTTTCCGGCTCCCCTTAGTTCAAGATCATAATTAGCGATTTTAAAGCCAGCTCCCAAATGATTCAGCTCCTGTAAAATAGCAAGACGCTTCCTGGCCGTTTCTGATAAAATCTTTTCCCGGGGTGTCATCAGGTAGGCGTATGCCTGAACATTACTGCGCCCCACCCTGCCCCTTAACTGATAAAGCTGTGATAGTCCAAACTGATCCGCATTGTTGATAATGATAGTATTAACATTCGGAATGTCCAGTCCGGATTCAACAATAGTTGTAGCTAATAGAACATCATATTCCCGATGGATAAAATCCATCATTGTTTTTTCGAGTTCTCTTTCTGCCAATTGACCATGGGCGACTGCAATTTTAACCTTGGGCAGAATCCCGGCCAGATATTGCCCGACCTGGTAAATGGATTCAACCCTATTGTGAATGAAAAACACTTGTCCGTTTCTTCTAATCTCCCTGTTAACTGCTTCCTGAATCACATAATCATTAAACTTCATCAACCTGGTACGGATTGCTCGCCGATCCATGGGCGCTGTGTTAATGATGGAGATATCCCGAATTCCAACCAGGGACATATGAAGAGTCCTCGGGATTGGAGTTGCCGTCAGAGTTAATGTATCAACGGTTGATCTGAACATCTTTATCGATTCCTTGTGTTTCACACCGAAGCGCTGTTCCTCATCAATGACTAATAATCCCAGTTTATTAAAAACAACATCTTTGGAAAGTAACCGATGAGTGCCGATGGCAATGTCGACCGATCCCGTTTTTAATCCTTTTAGGGTTTCTTTTACTTTTTTGGGAGATTGGAATCTACTCAATAATCCGATAGTAACAGGGGTGCCGGAAAATCTTGCGCTAAAAGATTCAAAATGCTGCAAGGCGAGCACTGTCGTCGGTACCAGTACACCAACCTGGTATCCATCGATGGCTGCCTTGTAGGCAGCTCTCATGGCAACCTCTGTTTTTCCGAATCCAACATCTCCACAAACTAACCTATCCATGGGATTTTCGGATTCCATGTCGTTTATGACATCCGCTATCGCCTTCTCTTGATCATCTGTCTCCTGATACTCGAAGCTCAGGGTGAATTCATTCATCAGACTGGAATCCGGTGAGAACGCAACCCCTTTTCTTGCTTTGCGAACAGCACTTATTTTTACCAGTTCATCTGCCAGATCATCAACTTCGGATCGAACCTTGGATTTGGTTTTGGACCAGGTTTTATTTCCAAGTTTATTAACCTTCGGGCGGCCAACATCCCCTCCTGAGTACTTTTGAACCAAATGGAATTTATCGACCGGAACATAAACCTTATCTCCCCCATGATAGGAAATAACGAGAAAATCGGACTCATGTTGGCCAATCATGATCTTCTTCAGACCTTCATATTGTCCTATTCCATATTCGACATGGACAACATAATCACCAGCATTCAAGTCACCCAGACTGGAGAAGAACTGTTTAATACTGCTTTTTCGAGTTCGCCTTTTGCTTTTTTGAATGCCGAATATTTCTTCATCGGATATTAACGCAGCTTTGGTCAGCCCGGTACTGTTAATCCACCTGAATCCTCTGTTTATTGTTTTGGTCGAGATAAAAAATGATCCTTCAGTCTCAGAAAAATCAGATAGTAAAAACTCCTTGAGTTGCCCCACTTCCACTTCATCCCTGATTGGAACGGAAAGATCAATCTCCTGCAGCATTTGCCTTATTCGGTCAGCTTTTGACTGAGATTGAGCAGCAATAATGATTTTCGCCCCCGTTTGGTTCCATTTTCTCAATTGGATCAGAATGTGCTGCACCGAACTTTGTTCCAATGACTCCGAATCAATCGCCAGGGACCGTATTGCACTATTATCAACGGTAGAAAGGTTATAACGTTCATCATTACCTTCAAGGTCAAAAGACTGCACATCAATTGTGGTGTGTTCCTCCAGTTTTTGAAACAACTGGGCTTTTGTTAAAAAAAGCTTATCCGGATCTAATGTAGGATTCCCCTCTTGCCTGGAATAATTGTACTCTGTCATGATCTCATCAAAAAAATCATCTGAACGCTGATGAATCGTTTCTTTGTCGAGATAAAATATGATGGGCGGCTCCGGAAAATAATCCAGTAGAGTCGAAACCGATTCAAAAAAAAGGGGCAGAAGATTTTCGATCCCTGAAAACACAGATTTCGATTGAAGCTGTTCAATCATATAACCATATGTCTGCGGGACTGTATTGGCCTTATATTCAATCAGACCTTCCATTGCTCTTTGAGCAGAATCATCCGTATATAATATTTCCTGAGCCGGGAAAATATTTATTGAAGAGACATCTTTCCGGGAACGTTGGGTTTCAATATCAAAAAATTTAATGCTTTCAAGCTCTTCATCAAAAAAATCCAGCCTGACAGGATCGGATTCCGATATGGGGAAAATATCAACGATTTCGCCTCGTACTGAAAACTCTCCCTTATCCTCCACCATCTCCACGCGAGTAAATCCGTTTTTAACAAGATTACGCAGAAGGTGTTGTCTATTGTATTCCTTTGATACCTCCAAGCTGAAGGTGTGCTCCAAAAAAGCTGAAGACGGCATGATATACTGCATCATGGCGTTGGGGGTTGAAACCGTAAGCGAATGTTTCTTCTGGAGAATATTGGAAAGTGTTTGAAAGCGAACCGCTAAAACATCTTTGTCCGGAGATTGATTGTCATAAGGAATCGTATCCCAATGGGGGAAGAAACCGACATCCGATTCTGAATTAAAGAAAGATAGATCCTGTCTTGTCTGTTCCGCCAGCTCGTATGACTCTGCAATGATTAAAATCGGTTTGCCAATAGATTCAGACAATAATGAGGCAAATAATGAACTTGCTGATCCCGCTAATGAAGATAAAACAAAATGTTTTGCACCAGCACCCCGAATTCCGTTTAGTGCCTGATCCAGTTTTTGTCTAAAGAAAAGGGGCTCAGAGTTTTGGTTCATTTGAATTGACTGCAATATTGTTATGAGGCTATAATTTTTAATTAATCTTTTTTCACTTATTTCTACTGCGAATTAAGCAATAGTGCAGGAAAAACAGGAAGTTCCGCAACTTTACAGTTGCTGTTTTCCTCATAGGATTTTGAGTGGGAATTGGCAGATTATTTCTATAATAACTAAGTCACGACTGTTATTTTTACATGCTTAACTAGAAGGTTGTAAAGGAGGATTTCATGGAAAAGGGAAGAATTATTGAGAAAGCATTGACATTTGACGATTTATTACTCCTTCCCAGAAAATCGAACATTCTTCCTTCTCAAGTAGATACCAGCACCCAGTTGACAAAGTCAATAAAGTTGCAGATTCCCCTTATCAGCTCTGCCATGGACACAGTAACCGAAGCTCAACTTGCCATAGCAATTGCCCAGGAAGGTGGACTGGGAATCATTCACAAGAATTTATCCATAGAAGAACAAGCCAGGGAAATTGACAGGGTAAAACGGTCTGAAAGTGGCCTGATTACCGATCCGGTTACTATCAGACCGAATGACACCGTTGAATGGGCTCTGACACTGATGAAAAGATACAACATTTCAGGTCTGCCTGTGACAGAGAATAAAACATTGGTTGGCATTGTGACCAATAGAGACTTGAGGTTTGAAACCAATTTTGATCAGCCCATCTCAAATGTGATGACTAAAGGAAGAGACAGACTAGTCACGGTAAAAGACGGTATAACAACAGAAGAAGCAAAACGCCTGCTGCATAAGCACAGAATCGAAAAACTATTGCGCATAAATGATAATTATGAATTGACCGGATTAATTACTATCAAAGACATTGAGAAAAAACAGAGATTCCCCAAAGCAAGCAAGGACTCTTCAGGCAGGTTACTGGTTGGCGCAGCCATAGGAGTTAGTACTGATCTGGATGATAGGGCAAAAGCACTGGTGGAAGCAGGCGCTGATGTACTGGTAATCGACACTGCCCATGGACACTCCGACAATGTTTTGAAAGCGGTTGAAAAAATGAAGTCAACTTATCCGGATGTGCAATTGATTGCGGGAAATGTAGGAACTGCAGAGGCAACTGAATTCCTGATAAAAGCAGGCGCTGATTGTGTCAAAATTGGAATCGGACCGGGCTCTATCTGTACAACACGAGTGGTTTCCGGCATTGGAGTGCCACAAATGACCGCTATTTTCAACTGCTCTGAAGCTGCAAATAAATATGGCATTCCCATCATTGCTGATGGTGGGGTCAAATTTTCAGGAGACATCGTAAAAGCTATTGCAGGGGGGGCCTCTACCGTCATGCTGGGCAGTATTCTGGCAGGAACGGCAGAAAGCCCGGGACAAGTCATTCTTTTCCAGGGAAGACGATATAAGCAATACCGGGGCATGGGTTCTTTAGGGGCTATGAAAAAAGGGAGTAAAGACCGTTATTTCCAGGAGGGGCAGGAAGCTTCCAAGCTGGTCCCTGAAGGAATTGAAGGACGTGTCCCCTATAAAGGCCCGGTACGCGAAACAATATATCAACTGATGGGAGGTCTATGCTCCGGTATGGGTTATACGGGTTGCCAAACCATTAATGAACTCCAGACAAAAACTTCATTCGTTCAGATTTCATCGGCTGGTCTAACAGAAAGTCACGTTCATGATGTATACATTACGGAGGAAGCTCCCAATTACAAAACCTTGTAGAGTATTTTGAAACAGAAATATCACACCTGGTGGCTGAAAGCAGTTTTATGTTTTTTTGCCGGATTTATATACTCCAATAATAGTATAGCCACCACTACCGCTGAGTTAACACAAAAAATCAAATCCTTGGCTCCCGACAGCAGCATTATTCTTAATGATGAAGTCGGGAATCAACTGTTTTCATACAATCCCTACAAATCCTTAATCCCTGCTTCGATTGTAAAAATCATTACTGTCTTGGCTGCCTATGATATTCTCGGAGAAGGGTTTCACTTTAAAACCGAGTTTTTTTATGATGACAAAAACAATCTGGCGATCAAAGGATGGGGTGATCCATTTTTAATATCGGAAGAGATTGAGGTTATTGCAGCTATTCTTAAACAATCCACTCCTTTTCAAATCAATCAGATTTATCTGGACACATCGACTTTTGAACCGAACCCGGATATTCCAGGAAGAAGCTCAACCCTCAATCCTTACGATGCATTAAATGGCGCCTTGGTGGTCAACTTCAACACCCTGTTTATCGGCAAAACAAAATCCGGGGTTGTACATTCCGCTGAAGAGGCGACCCCCTTAACTCCGCTGGCTATTGAAAAGGGTCTGTATATCAAGTCTGAATCGGAGGAGAGAATCAATCTTACCGCCCATCCTGAAGAAAGCTTGTTATATGCAGGCGAATTGTTCTCAGCTTTTCTGCAAAGTTCAGGAATGGACGTACAAAACAGGCAAATTGCCCATGTCGTTGTTGACGATTCCTGGAGACTGGTTCATCGCCATTTTAACTCCCGATCACTGGAATTCATATTCACCGGATTGATGAAATACTCAAACAATTACATTGCCAACCAGGTTTATCTGGTCATGGGAGCTGAAAAACTTGGTTATCCGGCAACCCTTTCCAAATCCAAATTGGTGCTAAAAGACTATCTGAAAGACAAATGGAATTTTGATGAGACAGATGTGATACTTGAGGAAGCTTCCGGAATATCCAGGAATAACAGAATAAGTGCATATCAGATGATGGCTGGCCTGGAGAGTTTTCGTCAACACAGTCACTTGTTACCCAGTAAAAACAAAATTAAAATAAAATCAGGAACTTTGACAGGTGTTTATAATTACGCGGGTTATTTTGAAACCCGTCACGGATTGCAGCCTTTTGTCATTATGACCAACCAAACAAAAAATAATCGGGACAAAATCCTGGAACTGTTGCATAGTATAAGTAATTGATATCGCAAAGCGAGGTATAAAATGAGTAATATAGTTTCAATTTTTGACACAACATTAAGAGATGGTGAACAATCACCCGGCTGTTCCATGAATTCCAGGGAGAAACTGATCATGGCCAAACAGTTACAGAAACTTGGGGTGGACATTATCGAAGCCGGTTTTCCAGCCTCTTCTCCCGGTGATTTTGAATCGGTGCAACAAATCGGTCTTGAACTTAATGGTCCAAAAGTAGTTGCTCTGTGCCGGGCAGACGATGCCGATATTGATGCCGGGATTAAATCGTTAAAGGGATCTTTTAACTGGGGAATTCACACGTTTATCGCAACCAGTGATCTGCATCTGAAAAGTAAACTGGGTATTGATCGAAAAACTGCTATAAAAAAGGCTGTAAGAGCTGTGGAACGTGCAAAAAAGCATACCGATCATGTGGAGTTCAGCGCTGAGGATGCAACCCGATCAGATCCGGATTTCCTGGTGCAGATATTTTCGGCAGTCGTCAAAAGCGGGGCAACCGTACTTAATGTTCCCGATACAGTCGGCTATACAACACCAGCCGAATTCCGCGATCTTATCATCAAACTCACAAACGAGGTTTATAACGCTGATAAAGTGGTTTTTTCTGTTCATTGTCATAATGATCTGGGGCTGGCTGTTGCCAATTCTCTTGCTGCCATTGAAGTGGGTGCAAGACAGGTTGAGTGCACAATGAACGGAATCGGGGAGAGAGCTGGAAATGCTTCATTGGAAGAGATTGTGATGGCTCTCAAAGTTAGGAATCAGCACTATAATGTCAGCACCAATATTCATACTGAACAGATATTTCAATCCAGCCGACTGCTTACAAAGCTCACTGGAACGGTGATTCAGGCGAATAAGGCAATTGTAGGTGCCAATGCCTTTGCCCATGAAGCCGGCATCCATCAGGCCGGTGTTCTCAAGAATGCATTGACTTATGAAATCATGAGCCCGGAATCCGTTGGTGTATCTGTCAATCAGCTCGTTTTGGGAAAACACTCCGGCAGGGCAGCTTTGATGGGAAAAATCAATTCCTTGGGATATGACTTAACGGACAAGGAGCTCTCCAGCATTTTTAAAAAGTTTAAGAAATTAGCAGACAAGAAAAAGATTGTGTATGACGAGGATCTGGAAGTGCTTGTCATGGAGGAACGATCAACCGGAATCGAAAAATACAAGTTGATCAGCGTTAATGTTACCTCAGGAACTGAAACCATCCCCACTGCAACAGTTATTCTTTCTATCAGCGGAAAACAGATGCCTCCAAAAGCAGCCATGGGAGACGGACCTGTTGATGCTGCTTTTAATACAATTCGGGGAATCGTCAATATCCCTTGTGTGCTAACCGCTTTTGTAATCAAGGCCGTTACCGGTGGAACCGATGCCCAGGGAACTGTTTCAGTCTCAATCGAATGGGAGGGAATTCGCGCTACCGGTCGGGGTTCTCATACCGATATTGTAATTGCATCTGCCAGGGCTTTTATCAACGCTTTGAATCGGCTCGATCTTTTTCTTCAAACCAAACCAATTGATGGAGAAGATCAGGAAGAAATGGCTGGTATCTAAAATCGAAAAACCAGCATTACTGTTTGGTTAAACAGGATGCAAATTATGACCGGGAAAAAACCGCCAATTTATCGTAAAGAGGATGAAAAATTGATACTCCTTTGTTCGAAATTGTTACAGCATAACTGTAAGTATTTCAAATATAGAAATTTTATCTCTTCCCTTTTTGGTTTTTTTTTTGAGACAGGCCTGCCTGTCAATGCGTCAACCAGTTATAAATCAGAATTTTTTCCTAAAATGAATCATAGTGATAAAAGAATTAACACTGCGCCATAAAAGCATTTGAGGATACTTTGGCTTCCTTTTTCGTTGAATCCATGGTATTGTGAAACTATATTTCGTACAAAAAGACGGATCTTGAAAAACAGCCATAAAATCTGAATTTAATTTTTAGTAAAAGGAATAACAACCATGTATAATTCAACACTTGATGATAAGGAAATCATTGAAATTCCAATGCTTCCCATGAGGAATATCGTGGTTTTTCCTTATATGACTATTCCCTTTTTCATTGGTCGACAACAGTCTATTGAGGCTCTGGAAGAGGCATTAGCAGGTGATAGGAAGATATTTGTCGTTTGTCAAAAAGATCCGCATGTGGAGATCCCCAAAGAGGAGGATCTTTATGAAATGGGGACCGTTGGGAACATTCTGCAGATCATGCGGTTGCCCAAAGGAACGATAAAAGTCCTGTTTGAAGGAAAAGAACGCGGTAAACGTTTAAAAGTCGATCTGTATTCCCACGCTTATCATGCTGAAGTTGAGGTTATTCCAACAGTTGAAGACTACGAACCAGAACTGATCGCATTGACAAAAACGGTAAAAAGTGAGTTTAAAAACTTCCTAAAGAAGGTGAATAGAAACACCGAATCAGTAGACAAGATTATTTCCGGTGATCACGCTCCCGGAGAGATTGCTGACATGATTATTCCTCTTTTGACGATGGACATTGAGAAGCAGCAGGAGCTCCTGACAACAATGGACAGCAAGCATCGCTTGGAAAAGGTCTATTCACGAATGCTGGAAGAAGAGGAACACAAAAAGATCGAACAACGATTAAAAGAAAGAGTGCAGGGACAAATCGGTAAAACCCAGAAAGAATACTACTTGAACGAGCAAATGAAAGCCATTCAAAAAGAGTTGGGAACCGATGATTTAAAAGAGGAAATCGATGAATTTGAACAGAAAGCCAAAAATAGCGGAATGACAGAAGCCGCATATGAGGTCGTTCAAAAGGAATTGAAAAAGCTAAAGATGATGCCACCAACATCATCCGAAGCGAATATTGTCAGAAACTATATCGATTGGCTGGTTCAAGTCCCCTGGAAACCGGAAACAAAAGACAATCTGGATTTAAATCACGCTCAGGAAATACTGGACGCCGACCATTATGGATTGGAGAAAGTTAAGGAGCGGATCGTTGAATACATCGCTGTCGCCAATCTGGTCGGAAACCTGAGAGGACCAATCATTTGCCTGGTAGGACCTCCGGGAGTCGGTAAATCCTCACTGGCTCGCTCCATTGCCAGATCGTTGGATAGGAAATTTGTTCGCATGAGCCTCGGTGGGGTAAGAGATGAAGCTGAGATCAGGGGACATCGAAGAACTTATATCGGAGCTCTCCCGGGAAAGATTATTCAGTCCATGAAAAAAGCAAAAACTGACAATCCGGTTTTACTCCTTGATGAGATCGACAAGATGGCTCAAAGCCACATGGGAGACCCCGCTTCCGCTTTACTGGAGGTGTTGGACCCGGAGCAAAACAATACTTTTATGGATCATTACCTGGAAGTTGAATATAACCTGTCAAATGTAATGTTTATCTGTACGGCAAACGTCAAACAGGATATTCCACTGCCTTTGATTGATAGAATGGAGATTATCAATCTTTCAGGCTACTCGGAATTTGAGAAGGAAAAAATAGCGCTGCGATACCTTGTTCCCAAGCAGATGACTGAAAACGGCCTCAAAGAAGATCAGGTTGTATTCAATCGTGAAGGAATCCTGGAGGTTATTCGCAGTTACACCAGGGAAGCCGGTGTCAGAACACTGGAGCGGACCATTGCGAAGGTGTGTCGCAAAGCTGTTACCTCTATAGTCAAAGATAGTCCGGAAATGCCGATCACCATGAATCCGGATGTAGTTGTTGATTACCTGGGAGTGAAACCATTCAAGTATGGTGAAGTTGACGGAGATAATGAAGTCGGTATTGTAAATGGTCTGGCTTGGACCTCATTTGGTGGAGAGATACTAACTATCGAGGTCAACACCATGAGAGGCTCCGGAAAGATACTTCTTACCGGGAAACTTGGTGATGTAATGAAAGAATCAGCACAAGCTGCCCATAGTTATGTTCGCTCCAATGCCAATTTATTGGGAATTTACACAAAAGTTTTTGCAGATCTTGATATTCATGTTCATGTTCCCGAAGGCGCAACGCCAAAGGATGGGCCTTCAGCAGGCGTGGCTATGACAGCAGCACTGGTATCCGCTTTAACAGGAATTCCAATCAGAAAAGACATCGCCTTAACTGGTGAGATCACCTTGAGAGGTAAAATCTTACCCATTGGCGGACTTAAGGAAAAATTACTGGCCGCAAAACGGGCATGTATCCCGACAGTTATCATTCCGACAGACAATGAAAAAGACCTTGCAGAAATTCCAGACGAGATCAAAGACGGAATAACAATCAAGATACTGCAAAATGTAAGAGATGTATTCGAGATTCTACTGGAACGAAAACCGCAACCCGTTAATGACAGTGATCTTGAGAATGAAATCCCACGGGAAGCAAAGGAAGTCATCCAAAGCAACCCGGTGGGAGATTATATTCAAACTGAACCCAGCATTTCTCACAATTAAACATTGAAGGATACGGTTAGAATAGCAGTGGTGGTTGGACCCACCGCTGCTGGCAAGACCGAGATTGGAATCAAGCTAGCCCAGGAATTAGAGGGCGAGATAATCTCGGTTGATTCCATGCAGATATACCGTTGGATGAACATTGGCACCGCCAAACCGACCCCTGAATTGCTTTCCCTGGTTCCTCACCACCTGATAGATATTCTCAATCCAGACGAGATATACAATGCCGGGAGATTTGTGGCTGATGCCGATGGCATTATAAAAAAACTCTCACAAGAAAAAAAAACAATTATACTCGTCGGTGGCACCAATCTCTACATTCGAGCCCTCATAAATGGAATAATAGAGGTTCCAGAAATTTCTGAAGAGGTGAGATCGTCCGTGCGAAGCCTGGCTGCTGAAAGTGGGGTTTGTGCCTGCTATGAAAAGTTGAAGACTCTGGATCCCAAAAGTGCTGAGAAACTTCATCCAAATGACATCTCACGAATTTCCAGGGCATTGGAAGTCATTCTTGAGACCGGAACCAGCATTCAGGAGATGCAATCGCACCACGGATTTCGGCAAAAACGATATATTGTGAAATATATTTGCGCTACCTGGCCCAGAGAGGAAATATATGATCGTATTAACCGGCGCGTCCACTTGATGGTAGACGAGGGCCTCATTGAAGAGACCCAAAAACTCCTGGAAATGGGTTATACAGAGGACTTACCCTCTTTAAATTCAATCGGATATAGACAAACCGTCGCGTATTTAAAGCAGCAAATCACTAAGGATGAAATGATTGCTGACATTCAACAGAAAAGCCGACGTTATGCAAAAAAGCAACTGACCTGGTATAAAAAGCACAATCAAGTCCATCAACTGGAACGGAATAATCTTTCAAAGAGCGACTTGGCTGCTGTTAGGGAATTTATGAATCATCGACTCTTTCAATAGTATAGTTCACACTGATCACACCTTTTATGAAGAAATCTCCGTATCAAACCAAAAACTGGCTGGAATTTCTCCGCAAGACAGATGAAGAGCTTTTAGCTTTTTGCAGAATTGATGTTTACAAAGCCACCGGCCACGGTGGACAGAAAAAAAACAAGACATCCAATGCCATTCGATTGGTTTTATCTCATTTATCGGTTTATGAATCAAAATCCAGATCAAAGAATGAAAACCTCAAAGGTGCCATCAAAAAAATGAGATTCGCCATTGCCACTGATGATTCCAATTTTTTACAGAATCGAGTTCAATTACCAGAAGCTCCTGAAGAGATAACGCCTTACCTGAATAAATCGGAGATCAGAATTAATCCCAAAAACGAGAAATTTCCGATATTCCTGGGCTATCTCATGAATAGTATTATTAAAAACGAGGGATCATGGCACAAAGTAGGAGAGGATTTTGGAACCAGTGCTACCCAGATTAGACGGTTTGTGGAAAAGACTCCTGGAATCTCTCGATTTGTTACTCAAATAAAAGAGAAACAGAAAAAGATCAAGCTTGCTTCATCATTACCTGCTGACGTATCGGCATCTTAACGGGTTCTATTTTGTCAATGTGAAAAAAAGTAGTTGGATAGAATTCCTTTGATAAATGCCTGAGTTTGTCTTCGCTCAACGTCTTAATTTCAATATAGATCTCCGGATTCAGCTCCTTGTCCTCGATAAAGTCTTTTATCTCAATCATTTGATTAAGTTGTATCTCCTTTGTTGCACCCGGAAAGAAGATGATTGCTCGTTTCATCTTAAGCATTTTAATCAAATCCCTGGCTTTTCTTATCTCTAAAAGAAGATTGGTTTTCCCAGCTGGAGCTTCGTCACCAAGAAACGGAAGATAAAAATAGACCTGTTTTCCTTTTTCAGGATTCTTTCTCTTCCATTCAGCATGCAAGATCGCAATTACGCTGCTTTTGTACTCATGTTTGGTCACCAGTCTGTTCAACTTGATACTCATGTCCATAACAGTGTGTATCACTTTCTCCTGCATGGATGCTATGGGAAGAGATATAAGATCACCGATATGAGAAGCCAGGGAAAAATATGTTTTCCACTCTTGAGACGCTTTTAATGACTTGGAAAACCGATTCATCATAAGTTTTATTTCATTAATAATCTGAATACGATCTACAAGGTTTTCCTCAACTGACTTATAATACATCACAGATTGTATCATTTCTCCAAACGACTGGTTCAGTAACTTGCTGTTTTCCTCTCTTGTAACAGCTGAATTATATTGGAAGATCTTATTGAGATTTATATCCCGAATACTACCAATTGTCAGTTTATCCACATCCGGCATTTTAAATTTCAAAAACCTGGGATCCCTGTTAATGAGTTTCTGTCTAATAAAAACACGATTCAACTGCCGATCAAGCAACACAATCGAAAGAAAGCGGATAAACTCAAGTGAAATCTTTTGGTATTCCCCCAGGATTCTCATTGCCTGAATAATGGCTGTTCTTTTCTCAGATTGGGACTCCTGCAGTATCCGCGAGAAATTTGAAGCAAAGGTGTAATGAATCCCATCATCTTCCTGCATGGCTTTAACAGAAACCGCATGAACACGGACCTGAACCATAAATTTCCCCGTAGGAACTTCAAATGTATTCCCTAGAAACAGCAGATTGCAGAATTTCAGAGGAAGTTGAAGGATTATCTTTTTGTTGACTGCTTCCTCTGCCAATTCACTTCGTATTTCTACACAAGCCTCCTTGATCATTTCATTTAGCTCTGTATAGAGAAAGGTTTCCGAAACATGTTTTCGAAAGGAGGGGGATCGAAGGTTATATTTTCCTTTTGCTATGTAATCAAGAAAGACGGTGGTTGCGTTGAAAGCTGTCTGTTGCGGATTTTGACTTCGCTTTAATTTGTTAAAAAACATCAGATACTGGTTTCTGTGTTTAACATATTCTTTTTCAAAATCGTCGTTGGAAAAGGTTGGGGGAAATGTCGTTAATCCACTTCCTGACAGAATCTGGTGTGTCAGCGATTTGTCGAAGTCCAGTTCAATAGTATTGGATCTATAACCAAACTCTTCCGATTTTGATAACAATTGGGTTTCTTCCAACCAACCTGCAAACTGGTTGCGAGAGATATTGATCCCTTTTTCAAATACTGCCTGCTCATACAGGATATCAAAAAAATGAACACCAAATCTTTCCAACAGGTCTTTTTTGTCTTGCACCAAAAACTTTTTCAGATTTTCTTTTAATAACTGACCAATTAGTATTCCATAGGCACTTGCAACGAAATGGATAGGATTGATTAGCCTCTGAATCCCCTGGTTTTGCTCAGAAAAAAGGCGATTAGGATTACCCTTATTTGAACTCTTTTTTACTTTTAGATGCAGAATTGGAGCAATAATACTTTTCAGTGAATCTGCTTCAGGTTTAGAAATGACCTCCTCTGCTATGGAAATCTTTTTATCAACAATGTAGTCGTAAATATTGTTGATAAAAAATATCTCCATTAAATCTTTTGAAGCCGTTGTCTCTTTGGTTACTAAGCGTCCCTGCAGCTTGGCAACAAGGTTTGCAATAACTTTTTCATTATCTTCAGGGATCGTCTGGATATCGTCGGGATTCAAAAAGAAAAAACACTGCTTCCAAAGATCCGGATCAAATTGACTGCGAGCGATACAAACAATGCTCCGCAGTAATTTAAACAGGTCTTTGCGATCCAGCAGTTTTTTATTAACATAAATCTGTTTTTCCTCCATTTGTTGGAGTTTCTGATAAAGATAGGTGAAAATCTGCTGATTGTTACTGCATTTATCTGCGTTTTCTCCCAAAAAATCTGCAAACTTGGAAATAAGAAACCTTGTGCTGATCTTTTTTGTAAAAATCTCAAACTGCCGTGCAAGAACCGCGACTGTAGTATTACGTTCAACAATCTCATTTTGAAACGTTTGGAAAGCGGAAGCATATCGATTACACAGGTCCGATAGTAAGATAAGATTGATTGCCTGGGCATCACTTAAATGCTCCTTTTTTCCTGAAGAAATCAATGCAATCTTCTTACTGATCTCTTCAGGCAACCCTGGAAAATCGATCAGTTCCCGTGCTGTTGCCTGCATTCCCTTTAATCTGGCAGCCCTGCTGATGAGCTGCTCTTTTGCATCCGGATTCTTTTCTATAGCCTCGGGAACATGTATGAACTTAAGATCCGGTTTGGATTGCAATTGAAGCTTTATCGCATCAGTTAAACCGGTTATTAGAATCTGATGATCTTTTTGGAGGATATCATCAAAAAACAAAGGCAGACATAAAGCTTCTCCTTTGGAACGGGTTAGCTGAAGCAAAAGAATATTCTCCGGATCTTTAAAAACCCTCCACTCAAGTTGCCCCACGGTCTTAAGATTGGCATTGACATTGATTCTGTCCTCTACTGTTACCCGCTCCGTTGGACTATTCTTTAGCTTTGGATTAATAGGTCGGCGTATCTCTGATTTTTTGATCACTTTATATTCAAAGTGATCAACTCCAATATCCTGTTTTTTTAATAAATCTGTGATAAGATCGATCCCTTGAATCTGTCGTTTTTCAATTAAACTGACAAATCTTACCTCCATCCCAGGCTGTTCACTGCCCTTCCCTGTGCCACCCTGGGATGCAACGTCTTGTTTTACCAACTGATGAGATCGAATAGTCATCGAGTATATAAAATATGCTTAGGTTTTTTCAGGAAATCAAAATGATATAAGACCCGGAACCTTCTTGGATAAATACTGTTTATTTTATTGAGGAGATACATCCCAGGGTTGAAGAAGAATTTGACAGTTGTAAGGGTATTAATTCCCTTTATCCAAGTGTGTTTTTTTTATTCATTACTATTGCTATCATTACAAAAGGAAATGTGGCAACGGTTGTCCTATCCTTTTTGAAGCTAACCGACTAAAAAGCTCTCACTTACTCAAAAAAAAAATTCTTGCTCGAAGCAAGCGGCTTTGATGTAACCTATGGAAGAGCATTTTATTATAGATTGGTGAACACACACAATCCAATATAGAGCACCTGTGGAAAATCCCAATTGAACTATTGGACTGAAATACTGTACTTCTTCTAGAGTATTACCTGGCTCTAAGCAATGATTTTGATAAGAGCAATTATTATACTCAGAGCTGGGAAGACCTGCCCTATAATTTTTATAACACCCATTTAAAAGTTGAACATATTGAATTCAAAGTATAAAGGTCAACATTCAACCTCATTTCTATTCATGTAAAATACCAAATACATAAATAGCTTTTTATACTACTGTAATCGAGAAAACACTCAAATTCGCCACTAATTTTAAATAAATTTGTTATTACTTTATTATTTAGGAAACGTTTTTGCTTTGAATCCAATAATTTCACATTACGCAGGTTTTTTGATCTTGTATTAAGTTCGATTGGGAATAGAACAAATAGGAATTATGATAGTGTTGAATTGCAGAATAAAGATAATAAAAGCTATATCGATATTATTGATCGGGATTCTGCTGAATGCTTGTTCCGGGGCATCAAATACAACCACCGATGGTATTTGGCATACAATCAAACCTGGTGAGACACTCGAATCCATCAGTAGTACCTATGACATTTCGAAAACAACTATCCAGAGACAGAACGATATTTTCGATTCGAATGATTTATCTCCCGGAATGAAAATATATATCCCAAAACCGAAACATATTAAAATCACCTCTCCCAAAACAGCTCCCCAAACGATTCAAAAGCAACCGGTAGTCAAGGCAAAATTTTCCTGGCCATCCCAGGGAACTATTTCGTCCGGCTTTGGTATAAGACATGGAAAGATGCATGAAGGGTTGGATATTACAAAAGACAAGGGAAGGAGCATTCGTGCTGCAGCTGACGGCGTTGTGGTATTTTCAGGAAATAAAAATGGTTATGGAAAAACAATTATTATCGATCACGGCGGTGGGTTTCAAACACTTTACGCCCATAATTCCAAAATTTATGTTCAAAAAAACAAAAGAGTAAAAACTGGCGCTATCATCTCTCAAATGGGATCAAGTGGCCAGTCATCAGGTATCCACCTGCATTTTGAAGTTCGATACCGGGGGAAACCACAAAACCCGTTAAGATACTTGCCTGTTCGTTAGCTCGAAGCCCCATGAACTGTTTAGGTGACCAAGGAGATGATTAGCACTAAAAATTAATCCTTTTGGTTGATCTAAGAAACAAACAGACCCGGTTTTCTAAATACAACGACTACTGGATTGTTTACCATGGAGTCAGTGGCATTTTCAAAAATCAATCAACCATCAAATCTTTTTTTCAAATAGTGTGACTTTAATCCTGAATAGAATTTCTGTACTACATAGCCAATTAAATCAAGTAGCCGATTTTCACGGTCACCGTTGTCCCGGGATAGCATACGGGCTCAGGGTAGCCTTAACAGCAATACAGGAAATCGACATCAAACCGGGCGATGATGTTATTGTGCAGACTGAGACAAGTCTTTGTCCTGTTGATGCTATCCAGGTAATTACAGGTTGTACCTTTGGAAATGGAAAATTGGTATTTAATCCTACGGGAAAACAGACTTTTTCTTTCTGGAACCTTACTTCGGGAAGAGCTATCAGAATCACATGCAATAAGATCGGAACAATACAAGCTGATATTGACCCATCAAAACCAGCGATGAGTCTGTTAGAATCTAAAATTGATGTTGTTTTACAGTCCGAAATAAAAGACTTTCTGGAGATTTCAATTATTCCAGCAAATCCACCTGAAAATCAAAGATTTTGATAGGTGTTTGACGTTATATTTGAACTGCAATATCTTTGGATTTCTATATTGTTTACTGATGTTTAAACCTATAAAACACCATTGTAACGATAAAAAGATGCTTCCATTATAAAGAAAAACAAGTATAATACTCCAAAATGTCATTATCTGTCTGAATTGTTTAATTTAATTTTTTCAATTTCGACCAATAAGAACTGAAGGAACGCGAAACCTCCATATGCCCCAAATCGAATCCAGTCTCCTACAAGATAATGAATCCATATTAATAGAGGAACGTGTAGATCTTTTTGTCGAGCGCCAAAGACAATTGCAGCAGAAACTTGACAGTGAAAATCAAAGAGTAAATCAGACCATTTCCGATCTCGCAAAAAAATCCAAATCCTTACCCCCTGAAATTGTAGACAAAATATTTAACCCCTACCTAAAGCAGAAAATTTCAGCTGAAGCCGTTGAGGAAGTTCGAAAATCTCTTCATTCCATGCGGTTAAAAATTAATTCGCTGGATCCCCAAAAGCGTTATTTAATTTTGGAAACCATGGATTTTTTCAGGAGTAAAATCAGCATTGGCAAACTAATTCCAGCCATTTTGCTCCTGAAAGAGGAAGACAAGAAAAAAGCGTTCCTCCGGTTTGTCATTCCAACATTTATCAGTATCAACAAAAATATTGAAACCCTGGTCTCCACAACCGAATTGTTTTCCAAAGAGTCGCTGCATTTGAACCGGGGCAGTCTGTATTCATTTGTCTCTGATCTGGCCAAAACTGTTACTCCCGTCTTTAAAAAGGAGTATCTCCAAAAGTTCTCCAACATTGTCTCACCTGTCGAACTTTTGCTGAATGCCCTTAAACCTTTTACCAACAATTCTCAATCGACTGAAAATAAAATTTATTCTTATTTGATCGATGATGAAGAAAAAATAAGAAAGATTCTCCTGGACTTTATTGTCGCGATTCAATCCCATGAAGCACTATTCAATTATGCAATAAAGCGCCACGGGTATTATAAACTATTCCTAAGTCGTCTTACGACAAGAGACCGATTTGAGAAATTTGAACCCATATTGATCAGCAAAATCCTGGCGGGATGTTTCTTAAGCAACAAGCAGGTTAAGCCTAGCGATGATTTAATCGCGGCCATGGTCAACCGGGAGGAGTTTGCTAAGCCGACAACCATAAAGGCAAAAAGAAGTTTTATTGACAAACTCGCTCCCTCAACCGTTTTCAGCATCATCAATCAGTTTAAAACCCATATTCAAGTCCTGTTAAAGACAACCTTTAATAAAGAATTCTCGGACGTTCAGGATTTATCAGTAAAATCTATCCTTAAAAAGGTATGGACAGGTTTTTCAAAGCTTGCTGACGAAGGACTATCAAAATTAGCTGCTCCTCTTGAAATTATTTTCAACCAGATTAAGAAAACTCTGGTCAACTTTCTTGAGGAAGAAAAAAAGGAGGAGGAAAAGGCGAAAAAAAATGCCGCCAAGACCTTTGTGGCTTTGATTCCGAAACGGGAAGAAAGTGTAGCTTTTTTAAAAGAGAACTACCTGATGGTTGAACCGAATATCTTCAGTTTTAGAGGGATCAGAGAAGGAGCTAATCAGAAAGACTATGCATATAATTCCAAATTTTTTCAGCAAGGTGAGATCACAATACTGGAATTTACCCTTTGTTTTAAAAGGCTTTTTGAGTTCTTAAGTAATAATAATAGTAAAATTAAAAAAGTTACCCATAATAAACAACAAGGAATTATTGAATTTCATGCCTCTTTTCTCTTTGAAAAGTATCTGATTTGCCTGGGACTCACACGCTTAAAAATAGAAAATCAGAAGGAAGTGGAAGAAAAAAACCTGTTTCCGTACATCTTGCTGTTTACAGAAGATACGATAAAGAAAAAAGGTAGAATTCCATCAAGAGAAATCATTCATAAACAGAAGCGGATGATTTTTAATGAATCTGTATTGTTAAAAGAAAACTCCATTGTTTTTTATAAATCCATACTTTATATCCTCCACCTCCTTCCAAATAAGGACTGGAATTCCAGCGCCAGTCAATCTTGCGTTAAGTTCCTCATAAGAGAACTAAAAAAACTCTCCGGCCCAATCGCAAAAACCACTTAAAAGTAAAATCCTGAATATGGTTTTTTTTTGAGAGATCTCGTTTAACTAAAGTACTAATTTTCTGCCAATCAATCTAAAAATTCCCAACGAAGTCTAGACAACAATAAATTAAGTCCCAATAATCGTGGCATACAGCAATGGTCGATATAATTATTGGTTTTATTAATAGTAATATGAAATAATACTCATGTTAGCTTATTAGTTGAATTTTCTATCTTTATTAATTTTAGACCTGTATTGTTCGACCAAAAATCAGTGGCAATCATAAAAAACACCTATCGATGTTGAACCCCTTAAGCAAAACGAAGAAAAAACCAAATATTCCTGATGACCCGCTTGAAAAAGGACTCGAACTAATAAAGGGAGATCTTTTTAAACAAGCAACAGATCATTTTAAAAAGGTGATCGAGAAAGATCCTGGTATACTTGTCAAAAAGCTCCAAAAGCTATTTGAGACATACTACCTATCGCAAAACAGTGAGGCGGCAATTGCGGTCGGTGTAGTGGTATTACAGGACTTGGAAAGTGATTGCACATTTTTAAACAAACTCGGAAATTGTTTTAGACGACTGAATCATCATCAAAAAGCAAATGATCTTTATCGAAAAGCGCTTAGGGTTGATAAAACCAATAAAAACTCCCTTTATAATCTGGCTGCCAGTTTGGCAAAAGTTGACAAATTCGATAGTGAGATCCCGCGGATCATAGATCAATACATCAGCAGTGATGAATACATTTTACCTGGTTATCTCAATGATCCGGACTTGATCGAAAATATAAATCAGCAGTTGGACAAGGAAAAGGAGGCGCATGGCGACCGGATTCAATCTCTGATAGAGGAGAAAAAACTGCAGAGCGAGCTAAACAATGTGGATGCAGTCAAAGAATTGATTCAAAAAATTGAGGCGGAAGAGAGGAAATTAAATGAATCCACTTATGAAGCCGTCAGTAAGAGAATTCGCAACGCAAATAAAAAAAACTGGGCGCGAAAAACAATTGAAGAAACAAAAACCGTGCTGCAGGAAAACCTCTTTAACCTGGGTTTGTATGCCTTTTCTCAGAAAGATATCTCCTTGGCATCAGAATGTTTCCAAAAACTTAAAAAGGAAAAAAATGATATAGAAAATCTTGATTTGATGATTGCCTTGGTGAAAAGCTACCAAAACTCAACCAAAGAGGCTATTGAATACCTGATTCCTGTTTTATCCAAAAAAAGCAATAACCGCTTACTTAACATAAACCTTGGACTGTTTTATAAAAAAGAAGGTAACCAACTCCTGTCATACAGATATCTTGTAAAAGGTTGTTCATTATTGGAACAGTCTGATGGACTCTTTGATTTAACTGAGATTCTTAAGAGAGCAAATGAGTATTTCGAACATCACAATCCAGATAAAGCCCTTATTCTCTATCAGGCTGTGACAGATGAAACCCCAAATACCCATGCCTTAATCCGAATAGGAGAACTCCTGATTGAGAAAGAGGAATTGGTTGAAGCAATAATGTCTCTCAGAGAAGCACAAGACATAGAACCGGATAATAGCGCTGCTCGACAAAAGCTACTGGAAATTCATGATATATACTGTTTGAAAGCAGAGACATGTGTCCGCAGAGAAGACTTCATTGCAGCTGCAAAACTATACCAGAATGCGTTAGAACTTCATCGATCAACAGCAGTTTTAATAAAAGCTGCGATTGTTCATGAAAAACTTGAAGATTGGTCAAAAGCCAGGGCACTTAGGCAAGAAAGTGAACAGATTCAAACAGATATTAAAGAAGAAAAGTATGAACAGCAACGACAACTTATCATCGAAAAAGGCAAAAAGCTGATGAAAAAAAAGGATTATAATTCTGCCATTGAATTACTGGAAAAAGCTTTTGAGATGAAACCCGATAAAGATGTTTTTATGCTGCTTGCTCATATTTTTAAAAGACTTAACCAAAGCAGGAGACTTTCAAGTCTGATGAGTCGTTGGAAATTAATGATGGATAGGGAGATCAGAATGAAAGACGTCTCAGACGAATAACCCCACCTCTTTTTTGCTGCATATTACAGTTTTTTAATTTGTTTGATTAGATTTTGACAATCACTTCATATTTTGCGAAAGTGTGCCTAAAGACTCTAAGTTATATCCGTTTTGCACAACTTGACATGAATCCTCGATATTACAAGGCATCAGTATGTTGGGCACTTTTTCAAAAAGCCAAAAAAATAAAAAACAACCTAAATCCGCTGAGCTGGCCAATAAGGGATTTGTTTTAATCGAACGAAAGGAGTATAAACAGGCTACCATAGAACTTACTCTGGCATTAGAGGAAGATTCAGATAGTCTTCTGCCAACACTTGATCAAAAATTTGAAGAATTTAAAAAAAAGAATGATTACGAGGCGATGAGATCGATCGGATTGGTCATTCTCAGAAAACGTGCCGCAGATCCAATCCTGTTAAACACAATCGGTAACTGTTCTCGAAGATTGAAGGATTTTAAACAGGCTAACCATTTCTATCACCAAGCTCTAAAAGCAAACTCCTCCTACCTAACCGCTTTCCACAACTTAGCCGCAAGTTTGGCAAATATTGATAGATTTGATTCGGAAGTCACAGAAGCACTTGGTCGATTCAGCAGTTATAACGACTTCATTCTACCGGATTATCAAAATAGTCTGGTCATTAACAAAGATGATGATTTTGAAACCACCTGTAAAAGATTAAAAACAGCAATCAAGGAGAACTGGAAGAAACAGTCCATCAGTGAAGGGCAAAAGATCCTCCAAAATGACATCTGGAATTTGTGTCTTTACGCCCTGTCGCAAAAAAAAATAGACCTGGCACTTGAAAACATCCAAAAATTAAAACGCCAAGACAGTCCGATACAATATCTGGACATGCTACTGGAAATTGCCAATCATTATAACCATCAGGACCCCCAAATTACCATAAACGGTTTTTTGGAGCTGCTTAAAAAAAAGCCTAACGATCGCTATTTGAATGTGAATCTGGCAGTTTTATTTAAAAAAACAGGGAATGCCCTGCAGGCTAATAAATTCTTTTTAATCTGCAGCGACCTTCTTGAGAAATCGGCGGGTTTTTTCAGCTTTCAATCTTTGTTGAAGACTGCTAACCGCAAATTTACGGAAAAAGACTATAAAACAGCCCTGGTTTTATATCAAAAACTGTCCGTTGAAATTGACACTGTTGAATTGTGGGAAAAATTGGGCATTCTTCATTTTCAGATGAAGAATTATACCGATGCCGTCAATGCCTTTAATCAAATCCTGAGATTAGACCCCGACTCAAAATTAGCCAAGCAAAGACTTCATCAACTTTACACTCAGTATCTGGACAGTGCCCACGCCCTGATAAAAGATAAAAAATTCTCTCAAGCCAGTATTGTTCTTGAACGAGCTCTACAAATTGATAGGCCTCCGGAACTACTTGAAGAGACAGCAAAAATATATAAAATTTTGAGAGAGTTTGACAAAGCTGAAGTATTGATCGAAGAGAGCCACAACGCTCAGGAAAAAATAAAGAATCTGGAGCTTGAGAAGGAGCGACTAAGCTTCATGATCAAAGGCAAGGAATATACAAAACGCAAGGAATTCACCTTAGCCATAGAAAATCTGGAAAAAGCCTCTCGTATTAAACTCGATAAAGATGTTTTCATGTATTTGGCTCACATCTATAAAGGTTTAAAAAGGACCAGGGCGTTACAGGATTTAATGAACCGCTGGCATCGGCAAAATGATGCTCAAGAAGAACGGGAAGAAGCCGTTTGAGGAAGAGGATTAATGCCTTTGTAACGGTTACCATACCTTATTGACAAAGCAGCATTTAAACAATAAGGTTAGGTAGAATTCAGCGGGTTGTACCCAATCAGGTTTGATGAACGGTATCTTCAGCAACGACCACACAAACCGCGCGAGTTGCAACTTAAAACCAAGCAAAAGATACAGCACAAAAAGAAATAACGGTCACATTAACCGAAGCTTGACACCTACTATAGTTATTGATTATTATCAAAAATCCGACTTAAGATTATCAATTCTGGAGAACGCATGACTGAGACTACCTGGCAAAAGGAAGAATGCAGCCCTGGACGTGATTACATGTTAGGAAGAAACCCCTATGTAAAATATGATGATCATGAAGCAATTATCACAACAATTGTTGATGGGTTAAGAAAGTTTATTCACGCTGAACCGGCAGTCCGCCTGACCCTTGATGCTGAAAACAGTGACGCAGAAAGAGCAATACTGGCTATTCCCTTTGAATCAGATCAAGAATCGATTCTATTGAATTTCGCCAGGATTATTTACCAGTCAACAATGGGGTATTACATCAGCGCTTCTCCCAGAACATCCCATTTTGGAATCTCAAATCTGCTCCTGGAAGGAAATCACAACAGTCTGTTACGAAGAGAGATGGAGAAACTAATAGCCCAGTTTCAATCCAGAGATGATATGGCTGGTCGCTTAATCCAGAATGTAACCCTGGTTGGAAAGCATGCTGTCCCTGAACCCGGAGAAACGTTTTTATCGGAAACCATTAGAAAAGGTCTTGATATTCATGTGGGATATAGAATTCATGCTACCGGTGGAAACGTAAACTGCTCACAGATCTTTCTTCCCATACAAACAGGCTCTGAAATCATTAACCAAATCTATTATAATATCGAACGTATCTTGCATCATAGTTTTGTCTCCTATGACGAAAATGGAGAAAGTTATTTAAAAATCACCGATACCTTAATTTTTAAAGATCTTTGTGAACTGTTGAAACGTTCCAAAACAAAAGAACTCACAAGAAACAAAATTCTCAATAATCTGCAATTTGATACTATTACAAAACAAGAATCAGAGGAAGAGAAGAAACTGATAATTGGTGATCGGTTGTATGATATGCTGAACCACATTCAAGATACTAAACTAAAAGAGGCAACAGACAGATCGAGAGATTTATATACTGCCAGTATGAAGAGTATGGCGGGTATTTCACGAGTCCGAATCGAACATCCAGCGGTAATGCAAATTCAAGCAAAGCCCACTGAAGCGCCAGCAGTTGCAGCATCAGCAACTGAAGCACAATCAACCGGCGCACCACAGGCAACTGAAGCAAGGCAAGCTCCTGCCAGACCTTTTAGAAGGCAAGCTCGTCCTGATAGCGGATCATCTTCAAGAAGAAAATTTCAAAAAATTGAATTGACCCAGGATGAACTGGCAATTGGAAAGGTTCAGGTTCCCGAACCACCCAGAGAAAATTTACGTGTTCCCTCTCCAAGAAAACCAAGAAGAATCACCAGAATCCGTCCGGAAGAGGTCGCCGTTCCCGGGAAAAAATAGGGGGCTATTCCCTCACCAGATGGTTCTTGAAACTTAATCCATTGTGAACAGATAAAAACTATCTGTTCCCAATGGATGATTCCCAATGGATGATTCCGCCCCGTACTCCAAAAACTTGTCAGAACCAAGTTGCCACTTGAAGAAATAAAGTCTGTTTTATTTTATCCAAACTCGAATAAATTGATCGCAGGCAACGTTACGACTATTGGGGGATGACATCACTTACTCTAATGACCTTTACCCCTTCATCTGCTAATAGCGGCAATTGCCTGGCCAATACCTGGCAGGTTATTTGGTAGGGATGACCAATGGCAATCGCCTTGCCCCATTTCTTTGAAAGATTTACAGCTTTTTGCAGTTGATTTTTGACGTAGTATTCTTTCTGGATATTGTCCAAGAATATATTGCGCGACAAATATGTAACATTGTTTTGTTTCGCGCTCTTTTTTGCAATGTTTCCTGGTGCAGTTTTACTATCAAGGAAAAATAAATTGTGATTTTTAAGGATTTCCATCAGAACATCCAGTCCTTCAGCATGCTGAGTATATGCCGATCCCATGTGGTTATTTATCCCTACTGCATAAGGAACGGACCTCAAATTCTGCTCCATTTTTTCCTTTATTGTATTGGTATCGTCAGTAATCAATAAGGCACCAACACCAGGATTAAACCTTGGCCAATCTTTGGGCTGCATCGGTAAATGAAGCATAATATCATGTCCTGCCTTATTTACCAGTTCAGCCGTTTCAATACTATGCGGTAACTGGGGAAGTATGGAGTAAGTAATCTCAAAATCTAATGCAATCAGATTATTGAGAATTTCCATGTTGCTTCCGAGATCATCGATAATAATGATCAAGTGCGCTTCATCGCCAGGTTTGCTTATGGGTTCCTCCTGGTCTATCTCGGTTGCTTCGGTCACTTCGGTATATTGCATTTCGCTCTTGGACCGATAATGACTATCATCCTCCCATTCGAGTTTTACTGACATCCAGGGTTTTGATTCTTTTAAAAACAAGATCTCATAAGAATCCGGCTTGTTGAGTGTCTTGTTTTTATAGCTGTACTTTTTGATTTGATAAGCGATCTGCTCGGACTGCGAGAATTTCCTGATCAATCTGAGAATCAGCTCATCGTCTATGGAACGATATTTATGTCGAAACGCTAATAAACCGAATTCACGTTCTTTGGGAGAATTATTGTATTTGTCAATCTGTTCCGAAACCACGATTCCACCATGATTATCTCGCAAATATTGAGTTAGATTGTCAAAGATCCGAATCTGTTCAAGATGATTCACATCTTTAGCATCAACCTGATCGGACGAAGGAATCGAGTCAGGAAACTCCGGAGTCATCAAATAAATAAAACCGACAACGCCCAATAGAACAGGTAGTAAAAAAACACACCCTATACCTATCAACCTAATTAATTGTGATTTATTCATAACCTTGTATTTCTGAAAAGCAACATATACCAAAATGAATTACGGTTTTTTTGGCTTGTAGTCAAAAGATTCGAGGGGATAATAGACCTATTGAAACCATGGAAAGGAAAAAGTCATTGGATTTTCTATGTCGTTTTTTTGTGACTTGAATCTGGTACTCCAATGACTTTCGAAGGAAATGACAATTTAGTACACAGGTTTATAGTCAAAGAAATGACGGGTCTCAAGCCTTCTGTAAGTGTGAGACTCCGCACGAGCAACAAAAGAATTAGTAACAGCGCCATTTGAGGTGAAAACAACTCCGTCCAAGAATTCCCCATCTGTGACACCTGTTGCAGCAAAAGCAATTTCATTTGATAAAATCAAATCTTCCGTACGGAAGATCTTATCAAAATCAGTTATCCCTTCAGCTTCAGCAAGTTCTTTATCACGGTCGTTTTCATAGATAATCTTCCCTTCAAAGTATCCGCCAAGACATTTAATTGCAGCCGCAATCATGACACCCTCCGGCGCAAATCCATACCCCATAAAGAGATCAACCTTTTTGTCCGAAATTGCTGCCAGACAACCGGAGATCTCCCCTTCAGAAATAAGCTTGATACGGGCACCACAGTTTTGTACTTCGTGGATTATTCTGCGATGCCTGACCTTATCAAGAACACAAACCGTAACACTCTCGGTGTATTTTCCCAAAGCCCTGGCTACCCTACGCACATTAATTGATGGTGGTTGATGTATATCCACAACTCCGTATGCGTCCTGACCAACCACAATTTTATTCATGGTTAAATTCGGTATGGATCTTATATCATTCTCCCTTGCAATAACAGCACAAGATAATGAATTATTTCTTCCATTAGCGGCAGCATGATGACCTTCCAGGGCTACTGCCAGAACATCCATTTTTGGCCCCCCCTGGCCAATTTTTTTGAGCATCTGATACGTGTTATTGCGGTTTACAAACCGGTCATTTTTTATAGTACCATCTATCTGCAATCTATTCAGAGTTTTATAAAAGGCTTGCCTGGTCTGATTGAGTATATGATCCGTATCTCCCAAACCTTGAATGCGAGCAGCACTAAGAGCTGCTATTTCCGTAGCTCTTACGATTTCCATTCCGTAGTTAACATCCATACCTTCCTCTAATAAAGTTTTTCTTTGCTTATGAGTTTGTGTTTAGATTAAGCATATGTTCTCAATTTTCCGAGGGCTTCATCTCGTTCCGTTTTTACTCGTCTTCCTTCTGATGTATCTTTAAATTTTACCGGGGCATCAAACGCGTCTATGATTTCAACGGATAATGGTACTGTTTCAAGATTGACTGAAGCCTGCTGGAGCTCTTCAGGCGTTGGCAATATAATTCCGTATAACTGGTGAGGAGTGTGTACCAGCGCATGACCTCGGTTGTAATAGGCTGCTGCAAACCCGCCATCTATATTAATTGCAACCCCGTCTTCACTTGCCATATGTTTACCTTTAGTAAAATCAACAGGAGTATGACCAAATATTATCCGGTCTGTACCAAACTCAGTCATGATTGTTTTCTTGAACTTTTCTGTTTTAAGGTTTATGGCCCAATAAAGTGTCCTCTCCTTATGCGTCTCTTTGTCTATCAGGAAATAGCGCTCAAAGGTTTTCATGGCATCTTTTCCAAAGAAAGGGGATTTGGGACCGCACCAGAGATAAAACATTAATGCCAGATCCTTTTCCCGCTGCAGTTTCCCTGCTAAATAGGCATCCCCGATTCTTTTAATACTCTTTTGGACATAGTCCAGTAAATCTTTCCCCTTTCTGTTTAAGAACTCTTCAAATTCGCCGTTTTTATTGGACGGTATCAGGGCATGGATGTTTAACATATCGTTGTGGACTATGTAGGTTTGCCCTGACTTGAAAAAGAAACGCAAAAGCTTTTTTAACTTAGCATTTGTTTTAAATTGCTTTTCAAGATCGTCAATAACCTCCTTCTCTTCCAGGGTAAGTTCGTGCGGATTCTTTGCATCAATGGTTGGGAAAAAAGTGTCATTTAGCGCTTCTGTTTCCCCTGATTTCAAAATTTTAACCAGCTTTTTTAACCATAAACGTGAATCCATTTCAAATTCCGGATGTTTTTTTATTGTTGCTTCTTCCAGTTTGAATTGGATAACCGCTAAAGCTTTCTCCATGCTTTTAGCCTTGTCGGTTTTTGCCTTAAAATTACCGGTAACCTTATCTGCTGGATAAGTTTCGGTCGCAAATTTGATCAGCTTCGATATATCAAAACCCAAGCGAATCATTAAATCCATATGATCATAACGACTGCTTATTCGCATGGCTTCGGCAATTAGAGAACGATTTCCGGCTGCAGCCCCCATCCACAAAATATCATGATTCCCGAAAACATAATAAACAATATCTTTGTACCACTTTGAAGACAAAATCCTGATGATTTTATCAGGTTGAGACCCTCTATCAAAGACATCCCCCAACACCATGATCCGATCCAAGAGTACCTTCTTGATCAGTTTCGATAAATGGTGGATGATTCTCTGGGAGATAATCTCCTCTTCATAAACATAGTTGGGAACCGGTAATCCGGAAATCAGACGATTGATAATACTTTTATATTCTGGCGCTAACGAATCACTGACACTGCGATCAATGTTGCTGAATTTATACCTCAGGATTTCCACAAAACACATAATGATATCCTGCATATCCATTTTTATGTTTTCATCCTTGGAATATTTCTGTTTTCTAATGATTTTTACAAGATATTGAATCTTATTTGTACTGAACGTTTTCGGAAGAGCTTCAATGCAGGTTTGATAAAGCATTCCGAAACGGCCTCGCAAAATGGAGATAAAACGATCTCCCTCCCCGTGAAGATCACTGATAAACAATGTTGCTGGAATATTTGAATTCAGTTGAGTGTCAAGATGTAACAATTTTTGGGAAAGCTTATCAATTTCTGCAAAACTCTTTGTGTCTGATTGATATTTCTTTTTGGCTGCTGAAGTCATGGACTATCCCTTTTTCAATATTCAATTGAAAAACTCGTTAGATTTTTATCACGATAAAAAACAGAATTTCTGCTGAGTTTCAAGCCTAATAGTATAGCAAAAATCTTACCAAGAAACCTAAAACAGTCAACCGGGACTGTTAAGATTTTTCATACTCTTAAATACTAATTTAATCAGGACAGGATTGAGAAGTAAAATGCGGTCGCTTTATAGTGTATTTTTCGGTAAAACCTGAATCTGCGCAAATCAGGTTTTTTCCAAGTCAGAATAGAGGTTTAGTGGTCAGTTGAAGCTAAAAAGAAAAGCTCTTTTTGTATCTTATCCGGATCACCGATGTTCAATTCTACCAGGCGCCGTAAATGAATCATGCTTTCAAGATCGATATTAATAAATTTCAATCCGAGATTATTCCCTTTCAAGTATACAATCATTGTATTAATTTTTAAAATGACATCGGTTTCGTTCAGATGAAACTCAAGTTCACAACTGTCTCCCTTTGAAATCTCAAACAACTCTTCTGGAGCCACTAACGCTCCTTTTAGAGAAATGTCAATTAAACTGGACTCAATATGTAAACCATTATAATTCAAAAAAACTGTTGAATTGAACCTTACACGACTAAAATTTCTTCTGTTTTCATCCATAGGGAACCTAAATTGTCAGGAGAGTTGACAAAGTTAATATCATCTCCGGAGAAATGATACTATAACTAACTAATCTTTATATCTGACAGTACTTCCAGAGCCTTATTCTGATAAATTGATTTCGCATCAATATCTTGAGTGATGGAAAGATCCTTTTCTATTTGCAGATCAACCAAATATTGATTTTGTAAATCTTCGTCATTCGCATTTCTGACTATTGCCACTTGAGGCCTCAGTACGTCTTTATCCGGAACAGTCATTACAAATCCATAAGTTCCATCACTTAATTTAACAAAAGAACCTCTTGGATAATGCCCCATTACTTTTTGAAAATCCTGCCACAAATTCAGGTCAAACTCCACTCCTGCAGTAGCATCAAGATAACGCATAACAGCAGGAGGAGTCCAAGATTTCTTGTAACTTCTACCTGCCGTCAAAGCCTGATAAGCATCTACCAATGCAAGCAGTCGGGTTGCAAATATTATCTCTTCATCTTTGACATCTTTTGGATAACTGGAAGCCATGGTACTATCGAGTTTAACGTGGTGATAGTGCGCCATGTTGCAAAAATAGTCAGGCATTCCCATTGAAGCCAGCATTTTTGCGCCGGTTTCCGGGTGAGTCCTTATCAGCTCCATTTCGCGACTGTTCTTTTTAAATGGTGCTGTGCTATTTAATATCTCTTTGGGTACTTTTGCTTTGCCAATGTCATGAAGGAATGCTGCCAGCATTGCCTCCTTTTCATCTTTAAAAATAGCTGTTTCCCCTCTCAATTTGACTATTTCAAAGTAGGTTGTCTGGAATATTACACCCACATCAATACAGTGAGCATAAACCTGATCATTGTCCTTAAGACTGATTATTGCACCGATAGCATCTGCTGACTCACTGCTTGTCATACTATCCACATATGCCTTAATTTCACCGGTATCTGCTTTACCTTGGCGGGCACTATCCAATAGATTCTCAACAGCTTCTGTTGCCTGCTTGCACATGGAGATGCTTTCCTTGACTCTTTTCACAAACTGGTTGGCATGGTCTTTAGCTATCTTTACTCCCTCTTCTGCTGTCCCCTCGGACTCGACAGCTTTTTGTACTTTAAATCTTAAAAATCCCCTGCGCTCAAGTTCTAAAGCCAGCGGTTTACTCACTTGTGCAATGCTTATTAAGGAAGAGGGTAGTTTACTGATCATTTGAAGTGTATCACCCGTATTGACCTGTTCAATCGGAATACTTTTCTTCTCACCGTTTCTCTCAACGATGCAGCTTGCACCTTTGAAGTTATGTTGAATCCATATAACGGTTTTCTCTTCCATTGAGCTATATTTATTATCGAATCCCGTATAAGCTTTGATTAACATATCCTCAGATAGTTCTGAAACCCCGACTTCCATTTGAATAAATTGTGTCCCTATTGTCATTTTACCTCACGGAATATTGTGTATGGCACATCCTTTAAAAGAACATAAATTTCGTAATGGAATTACTAAATTGAAACTAACTGCTGCTGTAAGCGTCTTCGCTTAATCTGTTTTGCTTTCACCATGTTTTTATTCTGAGGTAGAAATATAGTGAGATTCTGTTTTTGCGTTCAGCTGTAAATTATCACTTATCTTATCTACCTATACAGTTGTGTGTTTGCATCCTATATGGAAACGTGCTGTTGTGTTATTTTACAGTTTTAAATTAAAAATATCAAAATTTCCATGGATAAATATATATTAATTTCTTTTGACAGGAAATTTTTGGGTATTTATCATAAGAAACCATTGAATATTAGCAGGAATTCTATTCAACCTGTAAAATCGAATGTTTTTGATTCACCTTTTCCCTGAACTTTGAATTAACTGACAAGACAGATTTGAAGACTGATTGAGCAGATATCTGTTTTCTCCTGTCTCATCGACTCTAGTCACTCAATGGCTGGGACTGAATAGATAAAACCTTGCATATTTTAATAAACGTGGTATTAAAGAGTATAAATATCAAAATGTTTTATTAACTTGATTCCAACCCTCGCAATTTACGGGCAAGAATCAGGAAATAACTAGCAAATGGTTGCTTTTTATGGGTGAGTATTACAGTTACGCTGACTTATCGCATCAAGAAAAACTGCAATTGGCTATACGGAATATCCTGACAACGGATACTCTGATTCGTCCCCTAAACGATAATAACAGACCGGGAGGACTTTTGGAGTTTTCCAAGGAGGATAATCGCGAGTTTATAATCGTTGGTGATCTGCATGCCAATAAACAGAATTTAAAGGCAATACTGTTGGATAACCAAAATCTTTTCCGATTGAGAAATGATGAGACTGTGCTCATCATTCTGGGTGATGCGGTTCATGATGAACGAGTAGGTCATCTTCACGATATGGAAACATCCATTGAGATCATGGATATCATTATCCACTTGATCAATGAATATCCGGACAATGTATACTATCTATTGGGTAATCACGATACATTCAGCTCAAGACTAGGCAAAAGTGGAATACAGCAAGGACTTCTTTACCACAACGCCATGCTGGAGAAAAGAGGCAAGGAATATACAAACCTCATGCAAACCTTCTTCAGTGTTTTACCGGTATTCGTCATTCATAAGTATTTTTTAGCTTTGCATGCGGGACCGGTTAGAGGAGGTATAACAAAAGAGCAAATTATCAATATTCGTAGCTCGGTTTCCGGTGATTTATTATGGCAACTAACCTGGAACCGTCTCAATGAGACAAGATCCTCCCCCAGCAAAAAAGAATACGCTCCCACTGACTTAGATACGCTTAGACAGAACCTAAATGTCCCTGATAATTTTCCTATTGTCGTTGGGCATAATCCAATGTGGAAATGGGGGCGAGATGACTCGGTATGGGTCGATCCATTAGGAGCCCATAATCATGTAATTCTATACAGCAACTTGGAACAGAAATCAACCTATATCAGTTTTAATAACACTCCCAAGTACCACATAAGAAACGCAAAACTAAGGGTCAAAAAACAGAAATTCCTGCTCGGAGATTACTAGGGGAGAGCAGCAAAGCTTATCGATATTGGAGGATAGTATTTGCTGCCTATAACCATTGAAAAAGAGGAGGGTTAATCAGCTTAAAAGCCCTACTGAACCTGTTCTGGGGTAATACCCAAATCCACTGTTTCGGATCTCTTTAGTACAACGTCTGTTATTGCTTGAATAAGTTTGCGTTGATTATCAAGAAAATCACCCCTTATCCTGTTCGCTTGCCTGCCTACATCAAGTTTCGCTTTATCTGTTTCATGACGTCTGTCCAAACCCGACATGTCTTGCAGAATGTCCAGAATAACCCTATTGGCAGGATAATCCTGCGATTCCCTTTCATTGAGATGCTTAGCAAGGTTGTTTAGATCAGTTACGGTAACGGAAAATGTTCTGTAGCCATCTTCCACAATATGATAAACACGTTTAATAATGCCACAAAAAGCTCGCACCGTTTTTTCGTACAAGGTGTTTGGACGATGGACATCCAATGTTTTAAAAATCGCCCTGAGCACAAAATGGTTCGGAACTACAACAAGATCGAGAAACCTTTCCGGCTCAAACCCTTCGATGAGTGCATCAACTGCATACTGATTATTTGTCTCGAAGATCTTCATGTACAGGGGAAAGAAACCATACTGAAGAGGAATCTGGTTTAAATACCTAGCATAAGCATACAGGGCACTGGCAGCCCTGGTATTCTTTGCATTCAGTACTTCGAAAAGACTTTCCTGCTTTAATTTATTCAGTGTTTGCTCATTGAACATATGGATTCTCAGCCTTGGATATTAATCAGCTTTGAAGGTTTGAGAAGACACAAAACCTTAAAGCCTCATGTGACTTTTAAGGTTTTGTGTAGAATAACCATGATAGGGGCTGGTACTAAGCCGGTTCAGGTTCTAGATCTTCATCGCCTGATCCTTTCTCTCCTCCCTCATCCTCTTCATATTCTTCTTCCTCGTAGACTTCTTCATACTCCTCTTCATCTTCATAGACTTCCTCGTAGCCTTCTTCTTCAAATCCTTCACCCTCTTCAGAAGCTACATCATCTCCTCCAGAGTATGGATCATCCATCATGCCCTCTTCCTGAAATAATTTTGATTCTTCAAATCTTACTTCATTTCTTGGAGAAGTTTCGTTATTTCGAAAATCCTTTCTGATCAATAATACCTGGGGAATAACCTGATTGAGCCGTTTAGTATCATCAAAAAAGAAGTTCATAATCTCTTTGGCATGAATAGACAATTCTTCCTTATCTCGATGTTCCCCTTCCAAGCCAACGGAGCCAAGTTGACCTTGTAACATTGAAATCTTATCCAAAATATCCAAGATCACCCTATTGAGAGAGTCTTCCTGGCCAACTTCTTCATCAAGATGTTTCCCTAACGCATTTAAATCTGATATGGATATTCTGTATATCTTAAATCCATCTTCGGGAACATTGTATGTGGTCTGTAAGACTCCCAGTATTACAGATAGGGACTTAGCATAGAGTTCGCCAGGATGTCTTTCTGTTAGAAGCTTAAAGAAAACATTGAGGATTTCATAGTTGGGCTGAATTGAGCTTAAGAATAAGAACGGATCTCTATCACCAATAAGTGCATCAATCACCCAATGGTTACCAACCTTAAGAACCTTGATAAAAAGCGGATAATTCTCGTTTGTAATACCAGTAAGATTCAGGAACCTCGCATAGGCAATGCACGCCTCGACTGCGTCAGGAGTAGCACAAGCCAGTATTCGCTGCAAAAGAATACTTTCTATTTCACCGATTTCTTCTGGAGTATAAATCTTTTGTCTATCGACTAATAGCATCTTCTCCTCCTAATTTTAGTCTTCAAAAACGTAATTTGGAACGATTTCCTTAACAAGATAGTCAGACTTTACCAAAAGAACCTGTGGAATAACATCTTCCATTTTCTTCCTTCTATCAAAGAAGTGAGTACGAATTGCATTACATTGTCTTGCCAATTCTTCCGTTTCCTCATCACCCTGTCCTTCCAGCAACGAAAGTCTATCGAGAATATCAAGAATAGCCCTGTTGACAGGATCTGATTGCCCTGAATCTTTATTCAGATGTTTTCCAAGGTTGTTCACGTCATTGATGCTAACTCGATGAATCTGGCTTCCATCCTTTGCATAGCTGTATGCAGCCTGCAAAACTCCAAGAACAATGGAGATCGTTTTGGGATAGATACCACCGGGATGCCAGTAGGTCAATAATCTGAAACAGTCTCGTAGCAGATGCTTGGTTGGCTGGATCGGCGTAAAAAAGACAAATGGATCTTCATCGCCAATCAGAGAGTCAATTACATAATGGTTCTCGATTTCCAGCAATGACAAAAACACCGGGTAATTCTCATTTGTCATCTTGGTGAGTCTGAGAAACCTGGTATACGCCATAGAAGTCTCGGTCGCTTCTGGAGTTCTACAAGAGAATGCGTTTTTCAGAACCAGTCCCTCCACACGATCTATTGATCGCTGTGCCCATTCTATTCTCTCAATGTTTTCAGTTTCGGCCATAACTTTTTACTCCTTCTCACTGATTATTAAGATTTATCTTAAAAAGCGCTTTTTGTACTTCAATATAAAAACGTCAAGCTCTCCTGATTATCATATTCGGCGGTATCGCCTCCTGCAGGTGAGCCTTGTTATCCAGAAAAGCGGATCTTATTCTATTTGCGTGAGCTCCAATACGATCGATTCTGTGATCTTTTGTATCCTTTGAGCTTAATTCACCTAGATCAGATAGGATATCTAGAATCATCCGATTTATTTTATCGGTTTGATGTTTTGTTTTGTCAAGAAATTTCCCAATATAGTTTAATTCGTCAATAGATGGCGGATATAAGTTATACCCCACTGGAGCGTTACGATAATGAAGCTTTAAAACATGTAGTAACGTTTCGATTGTTAATTCGTAAATTTTACCGGGCAAAAATCTCTTTAGAAGCTCAAAACATGCTTTCATCAAATAGTTGGTTCTCTGCAATTTTTTAAATTGATCAAATACTATGCCATCACTTAACAACGCATTAATCACCTCTTCCTTCTCATGAAGCAGGAGATCCAAGAAAATCGGATAATTCTGGTTATCTAATCCTTTATATTTTAGATATTTTGCGTATTCAACCGCTGCGCTAATTCCATGCTCTTCATCACTTTCCATGAAAGAAGAGACGATATCTGCATGAAGTTTAAGGATTTCTCCTTCTGCCCAGGAATCTTTTAATCTATTCTGCAAGAGAGTCCCCTGATCTAACTTAATGATACACGTTCAAACCTTAAACCAATTATACTGACAATAAGTTTCGACCATAAATCGGTCTATTTTGTCAATAAATTATCTAAAATATCACAGGATAAATATTATAAATGAGAGAATCCCTATTTTTATTATTCTCCCTGATCCGGCGATTAATACAATTCCTACAGAAGTTTAGAAAAATATGCAATGCAAAAATACAAAGAAACTGGCTATTTCTTTGTTATTGAGCAGATTCACTCCTTATTATATGAATTTACCCAGTTTACTAGATTATTTGGCAGTTAATAGCGAAAAATCAAGACCCATCTTCAAGTAAAAATATTTATTCACAACCAGATGGATTCGATCTAACTGATAATTAAAACTAAAGAGTTGTGATACTCTGGTTTGTTTATAAACTTTTTAACCTCCAGGTTAAACTAGCTTAAACTGAGATTTTGATAGCGCATTATTGTGGTAGTAATATGGCATAAAACCAAAACGTATTTACTCCTAGAGTGCGAACTCTGCTGTCATGTTTCCAATAAGAAGATATAAATAGATTAAAAGAACTGAAAAAAGTATTGGTATGATTGACTCACTCAATCTATGAAACTAGTATAAAAAGAAAACTCAACATCATCTATAACCCGCAAAAGCGTATATGGCGAAAACAGGAATCATAACCAAAAGAATAAAGGGATTTTACTATTTACTGACCGATGAAGGTGAAACAATTGAGTGCAAGGCAAAGGGATTGCTATTTAAAAACAGCCGTTTTGATAATCAAATCGCCGTTGGAGACAGAGTGTCGTTCCTCTTCAGCGAGAAGGATGATGTTGGATTAATAACCGGTATCGAGAATCGAAGAAGCTTTTTATCAAGAAACAGGGTCGGAATCGAAGTGGAACAGGTTATTGCAGCTAATGTTGACAACTTGCTAATCGTGGCATCCACACAAAAACCACCTTTTAGAACGAATCTGATCAATCGCCTACTGGTCGCGGCTAAAGCTGGCAATGTAAAACCAACCATTGTCATTACTAAAACCGACTTGAGCTCACCAAAAGAGATTGAAGCACTAATTGATCCGTACAAAGATATTCAGTGCGATATTATCTTTTCCACAACAAAATCGGCTGAAAACGATCAAAGACTCCTCGACATATTCCATGACAGTGTCAGTGTCCTGACAGGTCAATCAGGGGTAGGAAAGTCCTCCCTTCTAAACAAGTTATTCCCAAACTTAAATATCAAAGTCGGGGCTGTCAGTGACAAAACATCCAAAGGCTCTCATACTACAACTTTCGCAGCCATGCACAAAATTGCCGAAAACAGTTATATTATTGACACCCCCGGAATAAGAGAATTTGGACTGTGGAATTTAGACAATAAAAACCTCGCCCAGTTCTATCCAATAATCTGCGATTTCTCCTACCAATGCAAACACCGAAACTGCCAACACATTCAAGAACCCAATTGTGCCGTCCAGGAGGCTGTGAAGAATGGCAAAATCCATAAAAAACTTTATCAAGGCTATGTTTCCATTCATGATTCGTTAAAAAATTCCTAGCTATTTGTTATTATGAATTTTTATATATTGGAATAGACGCCCTTCTTGAATTGACGGAAATCCATATAATGGTTATTATTAAAAGATTTACCTAATAATAAGCATTCACATTAAGAAGAGATTACTATTTTTTTCAATCAAAACATCAATTTATGGTTTAATTAGACAATGTCATACGATCCAAAAGTTATTGAACCCAGGTGGCAACAGTATTGGGATGAAAACAAAACGTTCAAGTCGGAAATCGACTACAATAAAGAGAAATACTATGTACTGGACATGTTTCCTTATCCTTCGGGTCAAGGATTACATGTTGGACATCCTGAAGGATACACTGCTACAGATATTCTGGCTCGTTACAAAAGAATGAGGGGCTACAATGTCCTTCACACCATGGGTTGGGATGCTTTTGGATTACCGGCAGAACAATATGCGATCAGTACCGGAACTCATCCGGCGGCAACAACAGCCAAAAATGTGGAAACCTTTAAAAAACAGATCAAATCACTTGGATTCTCTTACGATTGGGATAGAGAGATCAATTCAACTGATCCGAAATTCTATAAATGGACCCAATGGATTTTTCTGCAACTATATAAAAAGGGGTTGGCATATCAAGATGACGCCTTGGTTAACTGGTGTCCGACTCTTAAAACGGTTTTGGCTAATGAAGAGGTTATTGACGGCAAATCAGAGCGGGGTAATCATCCGGTTATCAGAAGGCCAATGAAGCAGTGGATGTTAAAAATCACTGAATATGCTGATAAACTGTTGAATGGTCTTGATGATCTGGACTGGCCGGAATCCATAAAGGAGATGCAGCGAAACTGGATCGGCAAATCATACGGTGCCATGGTAACTTTCGGGATCGAAGGAATGGAAAAAACTTTTGACGTTTTTACCACTAGACCGGATACACTATTTGGCGCAACTTATTGCGTTTTTGCCCCAGAGCATCCCTTGGTAAAAGAGTTCACTTCAGAGGAGATGAGACTATCAGTAGATCAATACATAGAAACATGTGCTTCAAAAAGTGATCTTGACCGGACAGATCTGTCCAAGGAGAAAACAGGCGTATTTACTGGCGCATATGCTATCAATCCAGTCAACAATAAAGCGATCCCGATCTGGATTGCGGATTATGTTCTTTTAAAGTATGGAACCGGTGCAATCATGGCGGTTCCCGGTCACGATCAAAGAGACCATGAATTTGCATCCAAGTTTGAACTGGAGATTATACCACTGATCGAAGATCGGAATGTGGAGACGGAAGCTTGGGCAGGTGATGGCATCTTAAAGAATAGTAATTTTTTAAATGGGTTAAGTGTTGAGGATGCCAAGGAAAAGATGTGCCAGTGGCTTGAAGAGAAGGGGATCGGAAAAAAGGATATTAACTATAAACTTAGAGACTGGATCTTTTCCAGGCAACGATATTGGGGTGAACCGTTCCCTCTTTTTATCAAAGATGACGGTGAAGTCATCCCCATAGATGAGAATGAACTACCATTAACATTGCCCGAGGCGGAATCATATCAACCCTCTGAAACGGGCGAAAGCCCTTTATCGAACATCAAAGATTGGATCAATACAACACTTTCGGATGGAACCCCGGTAAAAAGGGATTCCAACACCATGCCACAATGGGCAGGCTCCAGCTGGTATTTTTTAAGATTTGTGGATCCGAACAATGATGAACAACCCTGGTCGGAAGAAGCTGAAAAATACTGGATGCCGGTAGATATTTATATCGGTGGCGCAGAACATGCTGTTCTCCACTTGCTCTATTCTCGTTTTTGGCACAAAGTGCTTTATGACTTGGGATTCGTATCAACCGATGAACCTTTTAAAAAGCTGGTAAATCAAGGTATGATTTTAGGTGAAAACGGTGTAAAGATGTCAAAATCACTTGGTAATGTGATTAATCCCGATGATGTGATAAAAAACTACGGCGCTGATGTTTTACGCATGTATGAAATGTTTTTAGGCCCGTTGGAAAAGTCAAAGCCCTGGAATTCAAAGGGAATGGAAGGACTTGATCGATTTCTGCACCGTACCTGGAATTTAATTATTGGGGATAATGGCGAGGTTTCAAATAAAATTGGAGATTTTAACGAAACCGAAGAAATTCAGAGCCAGCTTCATCAGACAATTAAAAAAGTTACTGATGATATTGAGAATTTGAGATTCAACACGGCTATTTCTCAAATGATGATTATGTGCAATGACTTAGTTAATGCCGATAGATTAAATATCAACACAATAAAGACTTTTGTGTTATTATTAAGTCCATTTGCGCCGCATTTGGGAGAGGAATTATGGCAAAGGTTAGGAGCATCAAATAGCCTGGCATATGAAGAATGGCCAGAATATGATGAGACAAAGCTTGTTAAAGATTCCTATTCAATTCCGGTTCAAGTGAATGGAAAGCTTAGAGACAACGTTACAATTCGAACAGATTGTAATCAAGAGGAAGCATTTTCAGTGGCTAGAGCGAGTTCAAAAATAAAAAAATATTTAGATGATAAGACAATTGTAAAAATTGTCTTTGTGCAAAACAAAATTTTAAACATTGTTGTGAGGTAAACTGTTGACACGAGTGATTCAACCAAAACAATCCATTATTCCTGTTGTGAATGCAAAAATTCAAAGAAATGATCCTTGTTGGTGTGGAAGTGGCAAAAAATATAAAAAATGCCATCTTAAGGAAGATGAAGTTAAAAGAAGATTTAACCTGTCTTCCCCAAACGAACAAACCGTGATCAACCGATCTGAAGAATTCATACAAGGAATGAGAGAGACGTGTCAATTGGCGAAAAACACTCTTCAGATGGTAGCTGATAATATTCAAATCGGTATCACAACAAATCAAATCAACACCTGGGTGCACCAATATACACTTGATCATGGTGCTATTCCCGCTCCTTTGAATTATAAAGGCTTCCCCAAGTCCACCTGTACATCAATCAACGAAGTCATCTGTCATGGCATTCCTGATGATACAATTTTAAAAGAAGGTGATATTATTAACGTAGATGTTACCTGCAATTTAAATGGGTATTTTGGGGATACCAGCCGGACGTTTCTAATGGGGGAATGTTCTGAAGACGCTAAGAAGATTTGCTCTGTTTCAGAAGAATGTTTAAGGCGAGGAATAGCAGCTGTTAAACCTTATGGCAGGATAGGAGATATAGGTGCAGTGATTCAGGAATATGCTCACTCAATGAATTGCTCGGTTGTTGAGAAATTTGTTGGACACGGAATAGGTAAATCGTTTCATGAAGAGCCCCAGGTGCCCCATTTTGGAAGAAAAGGAAACGGTCCGCTCATTGTACCGGGAATGTTTTTTACGATTGAACCCATGATCAACCTCGGTAAAAAAGGGGTTCACATCCTGGAAGATAATTGGACAGCAATGACGGAAGATGGAAAGCTGTCCGCACAATTTGAACATACCATCTTTGTAACTGAAAATGGTATAGAGGTTATGACAGAATAATCTGAGTTCAGTTTGTGTTGTTAGATGCATCTTCAACAAAGTGATGGAAATAAATTCACAAAGTTTTATTTCAATTAAGAATATCCCCGAAAAATCGGCAATCTTGTTGTTTAAAAACTGGTGAATTAAATCTTTCACATCGCTTGACAACATGAGAGACAAGGGAATATGAGGTTTCGAACGAATGAAAAGCACAGAGGACTGTGCTAAAAGGTGTGAAAAACTGCATGAAGACAATCCATAACCTCGTATAAAACTCTCTGAACTCTCATCCTGTTTAATATATTAAGTTATTCCGTCTATAATCGGATAAAATGAATTCATTTCCGCATTAATAGAATAATTTAATAATGATATCAAAATGATAAAGAAATAATATACGGAGTTAACATGTCTGAATCTCTGATGTTGATTAATCAAACTGATGATGAATGTCGAATTGCAATTGTCGTCGATGGACTACTTCAAGAAATGCTCATTGAGCATACTACATCCAGCCAGATAAAAAACAACATTTATAAAGGAGTTATTGTTCAGGTTCAAACCTCTTTGCAGGCTGCTTTTGTTGATTATGGAGAAAAGAAACACGGTTTTTTACCCAATAATGAACTAAATCCCTCATTGTATTCAAAAAAAGGGATAAACAAGAACAAACCGATACAACATAAGGTAAAAGTCGGACAGGAGATCATTGTTCAAGTTACCAGAGAGGCCTCAGATCATAAAGGATCTGCTTTGACAACAAACATAACTTTACCCGGCCGATTCATGGTTTTAATGCCAAACAATGAAAAAGGGGGAATATCGAAAAAAATCGAATCTCAAGAGGAAAGAGATCGACTGAAAGGTTTTCTATCCGGAATTGAATCGGAAGAGCATGCCGTTATCATCAGAACTGCTGGCATTGGCAGAAAACTTAATGAACTGAAAAAGGATTATACTACTCTCAAAAAGACCTGGAATAATATCAAAGAGAAATTTAAAAAATCGGATAAGCCAGGTTTAATCCTTGAGGAAGATAACGCTGTTATTCGCACATTGAGGGACTACTACACCGAAGATATTAGTGAAGTTTGGGTGGATAATCCCGAAACCTTTCAGAATGCTCTGCAATTTTTTAAACAAGTTGCTCCTCGCAAACAGAAGGATTTAAAATTATTTGTGGGTGATAGATCCCTGTTTGCTACTTATAATATTGAAAGACAAGTAGAACAGCTCACGTCAAACAGTGTTAAGTTGAAATCCGGGGGGTCAATTGTCATCAATCAAACGGAAGCTCTGGTTGCGATTGATGTTAACTCTGGCAAATCAAATCAAGAAGGGAATATAGATTCAACCGCCCTCAGAACAAACCTTGAAGCTGCTGATGAAATTGCCCGCCAATTGAAACTTCGCAACCTGGGTGGATTGATTGTGATCGATTTTATCGATATGGAGAATGAGTCTTACAGAAAACAGGTTGAGGAGCGATTAAGTCAAGCCATGCGAATGGATAAGGCTCAATTAAGGTTTAATCCTATTTCTCAATTTGGTCTTCTTGAAATGAGCCGACAGAGATTGGCTGCCAGTATTGCCAATACAGTTGAAAGCACCTGCCCCGTCTGTAGTGGTAAAGGCAAAATTCCCTCCTTATTGGCGTCAACCAATCTGATTATTCGATCTATCAGAGAAATTGCAGCGAAAGGCAATGTCAAACAGATAGTTGGGGAGCTTCCACTGGAACTGGTAAACCATCTGCTCAATGAAAGAAGACAATCAATATATGACTTAGAGATGGAGTTTGGCATTAATATTGTGCTCAGAGCTAATCCAAGTCTATTTGTATTTCAAGAAAGTCAGATGAAGCCTGTTTTTGATCAAAAAAGTCCGACCCCGGAACCACAACCAAAACCGATACCAATACCACAATTACATAGCCGCAAGGAAAGCAATAAAACTGACCCTAAAAACAGAAGAGATAGAAAACATCAGCAGCACAGAGATACTGCCCCCAAAAAGTATCAAACAGAAATAATCGAGGAAGAGGTAACTGAACCGGATGAAACCGATGTCGACCTTGCTCCCGAGGTAATGGAGGAAAAGCCCGTAACTGCACCTCAGATTGCACCGCAGCCGGAAAAAAACCAGGTGGAAGCCAAGAAAAGCCCCCCTGTTAGCAATCAAAATTCAAGTTATGGCATTCACCCTTCAGCCTTATTCTCAGATATTCAAGAGCTTGATGAAGAGGAATTGGAGGAAATTACCGAATCATTTGGAAACAGGCTAAAGGGAAAAACCGATAAAAACCATTCACAACTAATTGATAATAAATACTTATGGAAGTCTGTAAATGGGAAGAGTGAGAAAAAAACCGCAGATGAGATCAAAGATGATCAACCCCTGAAAGAGAGTGAAAAGACAGGTTCAAAAACAACTCCAATTCTCGAAGAAGAACCAGAAGTAAAAAAAGATAAACCTAAAAGACCAACAAGAAGACGTCAAAAGAGAAAGCCCCAGCATAAAGATCCTGCCACCAAGGTATCCGATCAAGGAACAAAAGATCCCGTTCCTAAAGAAACACCTGAAGACAAGAAAGAGAGCAGAAGTGAGGCTTCTCCTGCCATAAAAAAAACTTCAAATGAGAAGAAAGACACCTCTAAAAAAAGCTCAACTTCGACAAAAAATAAGACTGACAAAAAAACTGCCGTTAAAGCATCTCCTGAAGACAGCAAAAAAGAAATTACTGAATCAGATAAAAAGACGCCTTTAAAATCAAAAAAAACGGCAACAAAAACCAGACCCCGGAAAAGACCCAGCGCCGCTAAAAAACCAGCTGCAAAGAAAAAAGAAGAGGAATAAAACAAGCTGAGGTCAGCACCAACCATTTAAAGACACAAGAGACTGTAATGATTTGTTTCTTGTGTCACACTGGTTGCGAGTTCATTCCCATTAAATGGGAAAGTGATAGTTTAGAAAAGTCCAATTATTTTTTAGACAGCTGCATAATTAATGGCTTAATTTCAATCTAATGATTTTTTTGGGATCTTTCATCTAACCAAACAAAAAGAAAAATTGCCTAATTCCTGCATTACATTCTGCAACTTAAAAATATTGGAATTCGTTTTGCGCCAGCAAAGAGATCCAACATAAACTTACCTAAATGAGCTCACAAAGCGTGTAACAACAGAAATAGTCATGGACCAAATTACAAGGAATTATGGATCTTTCATTCCCCTAGTCTTCCTCTGGTGTTCCATTATTGTAACTTCATTATTGCCATTCCCTGTACAAGGCCAAACTTTGCCTGAACAAGTCATTCAGAATGTTCTCCTGAAACCTGAAGCTGAAAATAATGGAATAGTTATTTTACAATTCGGAGCAACCGGGATGACGGAATCTGCAGCTAGAGCGTTTAGCAATATTATGGCTCAAAACATTGCCAATACTAACCGTTTTACCGTGATTCCTTTGTCGGAAGTTGAAGAGGAGACAGCCAATCAAGCCCCCTCTCTATTACCTTGTTTTGATATTGGTTGTGGAATCCAAATGGGAAAGTTAATGGAAGCTGAATGGATTCTGACTGGTCATATATCGCTTACTTCGGCCGGAACTTTCAGTCTGAACGTAAAACTGGTTTTAATATTTGATAATTCACTTGCTTTTGAAGATGCTATCCGCTTTACAGATGAAACAATGGATCGACAGTTTTATCAGCTTGCAAACAGAATCGCTGCTAATGCTCCAGTGATAGGTAACATTTTAGAAGCAAACAATAAAATTGTTGTTGTGGATTTGGGAGAGAAAGACGGGATTCAGGTAGGGGATCAGCTGGTTATTTATCGAAATATTATCGTGAGGTCCGACAACGACGAGTTCCTCTCGGAAGGAACCCGTAGAAAAAATATCGGCATTCTAAAAGTCACTCGCGTCGGAAAAAACGTCAGTGAAGGGGTTTATTTCCAGACAATCGAAACTCCCGAGGCCAGACAGAATGTTACGACATTCCTTGACAAACGAAAACAGATTACCTTGATCGACAATATTCGAAAAGAATTGGATACACACTTGAGGAATGTATTTGAAATCAAGAAGACAGTTGAACTGTCGCCTGTAAAACTGGAGGATATGGCAAAACAGCAATGGGCTGAAAAAATTAAAGTACTTGATGGTCAAAAAACCTTCTGGCGAACCTTCTTAATCGGTTCGGCTGCCATTTCCGCCTATTTCTTGAATGAATTTAAGTCAGGTGATGATTACCAATTGATAGCAGCATTGGGAACCTTAGGTTATAGCTCTTATAAATTCTTTTCGATCAGGAGTGAACTCAACGATCTGATTGAGGAAGGCAAATATAAAGGCTATCTGGAAATACAGATTAGGCCTGATTTTGGACAAATAGGATTAAATTATCAATTTCGCTTCTGATCACCCCGTAAATTCAGATGTCTCAGTCAGTTGATCTTGACGGAAGAAAAGGCATTTAACAGCCTTTTCTTCTTTTAAAAACCAGGATGTCGGTAACCCTTTTTCAAATCATGTAATCTGCATTTATTTCCAATTCCCCTCCAATTTCATTGACAGAGTACCATTTAAAAGATAATTTTTAAAATTAAACTTAAATCAACAATACCGATTCTAGATCATTCAGAGATAGAGAAAAGATGTACGCGATTATAAAGACAGGCGGCAAGCAGTATCGAGTCGAAAAAGACAGTGTCGTTACAGTGGATTTACTGCATCAAGATGAAGGCTCAGATTTTGAATCTGACCAAGTATTATTTGTAAAAGCCGGTGAAAATGACTTCAAAGTTGGCTCACCATTTGTTTCGGGTGCAAAGGTCAGTGGGAAAATCCTGAATCACGAAAAAGGGAAAAAAGTAGTAATATTTAAGAAGAAGAGAAGAAAAGGATACCAGAAAAAGACAGGGCATCGTCAAAACTACACAAAAATTCAAATTACTGATATCAAATGTTAACTTAGGAAATAATAGTTACACATTCTTTCCTCAGAGGAAATATGGCACATAAGAAAGGTCAAGGTAGCGTAAAAAACGGAAGAGATTCCAATGCCCAGTATAGAGGGGTAAAAAGATTTGGTGGCGAAAAGGTATCGGCAGGTACGATTATCGTTCGTCAGGTAGGAAATTCATTCCATGCGGGTGATAATGTGGGAACCGGTAAGGATTACACACTGTTTGCCTTATGTGATGGCTCTGTTCAGTTTAAGCAGAAGACAAAAACACGAAAGATTATTAATATAATTCCAGCTGAAGCCTAATTGAAGTAGTGCAATTGCGGCTGATCAAGAGTTTAAGACCGTTTTGGTTGGCTCGAAACAGCTTTACTTATATATCCCATCCAAATTGATGCTGGAAAGTAAGTCCATTTCAAATTTCAGCATCTCTTTTTCCTCTTCCAAAGAGATTTCGTGATCATACCCCATGAGATGAGCGAGTCCATGGACCAATAAGCGCAATAACTCCGTTTTCAGTGTCAATCCCGCTTCTTCTGCTTGTCTTTTGCAGACATCCAGACAGATTGCTAATTCTCCCCAAGGTTCCTCTTTGCAAGGTCCCTCAATTTCATTGTCATCATAAAGCCAGGACAGTATATCTGTGACTTGGTCTTTATCCCGATAAGTCTTATTGAGCGATTTTACAGTTTCTGAAGTACAAAAAAACAAAGACAGAATTTTTCCCTGATTTCCAGTCTTTTTTAGCAGAAACTGCAAATTTTCGAAAATACTTGTTTCCAATTCTTTGGTAACGGTAACACTGTCATCCTCGAATGTGATTTGGATATGGCTGTTTTTCATTGTCCAGCATCCTTTGTATCCTTTTTCCCGGGTACGGGAGTCTCGATTCGTTTCATTATTGATAAGTCAAGTCTTACTGTCAGGAAAATCAATTCCTGCGATCCGAAGCTCCGAAAAAAAATAGGACGACATCCCTTCCTTGACGCAGCACTAGTTTTCCTTGGTTGTAATTACGGGTATTGGTGCCATTGTTACAAGAGAATCATTCTCCGGATATTTAACTCTTTGATGGTAAAAACTGATTAACATCGAGATATATTCTTCAACAATGGAATGAAACGTCTTCAGCGTAAGTCCGGATTCATCCAATTGTCCGTCTTCCAAAAGTCTCCAGCATGTTTTCTCAGTTATTTTACGGATCAACTCAGGAGTGGGAGAATCCAGACTTCTGACACAAGCTTCGGAAACATCCGCAAGCATCACCAGGGCAGCTTCGATACTTTGCGGTTTTGGTCCGGGGTATCTGAAATCAGATTCATCCACGGGTTTTTCTTCACCCTCCACAGAATTCATCTTCTTCGCTTTGCTATAAAAATAGCCAACCAGATTGGTACCGTGATGCTGCTGCATGATATCGGAGATTAACTTCCCAAGCCTGTATTTTTCTGATATTTCTGTGCCATTACTTAGGTGTTGAATGATTATTTTTGCTGATTCGAACGGATCCATATTATCATGAATGTTCGGGAAATTAGGGGACTGATTCTCAATAAAGTAATGGGGATCTGATACTTTTCCGACATCATGATAATAGGATGCAACCCTTGATAACAGTGGGTTTACACCTACTCTGAGAGCTGCTGACTCTGCGAGATTCCCCACAATTATTGAGTGTTGATAAGTTCCCGGTGCCTTTAGAATTAAATCCTTCAGTGCCGGATGATTCATATTCGCCAGTTCCAATAGCTTCAGATTGGTTGTCACATCAAACAGGGACTCGAAAAAGGGTAGTAGAATTGATGTAAGAATAGCTGTTAATCCCCCGGCTAAAATAGCTGCAACCAAACTAAACCAGCTAATACCCCCCACCTGATTACTCTCAATAAGGAAAATGATTATAATCATCGGTAAATTAATTGCCGAGATTTTTAAGCCATGAAGCAAAATTGAGTAACGGGAATCGAATTTGGTCATTGGAAGTGATGCTACAAGGCATCCAATGATAGCGTAAAAGAAGTAGTACAGATTGCTTTGCATCATGATCGATCCAAACAAGGCCGTCAACAAGCCTGTCATCAGTGCAGCTTCAAAGTTAAGCAATATTCCGATAAGCATGGCTCCCAGGGTGATCGGCAATATATAAATAAAAATATTGCCTTGAACGGTTAGGTATCTGGTCTCCACTAATTCTCCCAGCAATGCTCCACCTTTAACTATCAACAATGAGATTAAAACAGCACTCATAACCATCAAATGGTTTTTGAATCCAATTTTAGTTATCCGATCAGGCAACCTTAAGGTTAATGACACTAGAACAAGAGCAACAAATACAAATAAAATTATGCCTATCATTCCTGGCAATTTGTCTTTATTTGACATAACCTCGTAATAGCTGTTAATCATTTCCACTTGATGCTGTGTTACCCTATCTCCGGTTCTGGCAATTATTTCACCTTTCTTGACACTAAAGAAAACAGGACTCGTATTAGCAATGAGTTCCATTTTCCGCTTTTCAAATTCAAGTTTGTTTTCCGACACAGTCGGACTGATAAGCTTCTGTCCCAGCAAGATTAAGATACTCTTTTTTTCCCCACTTTCATCTTCGGGAAAAGATTCTTTTGCAATATCAACAGCCAGATTTCTTGCCTCTGCCAAATCAAGGAACCGCTCCGATTCGTTAAACACAGAGACTTCGCCTGTTACCAGGTTTCTGAACTCAACATCATTGATACCTTCGGGCAAAATCTCTCTTGAAAAAACGATCTTTCTGGTTAAAACCTCAGAAAGTAGATCCAAAAGCTGCCTTTCAATCTCACGGGTATTAAAAGGTAAGTGCAACAACTGCTGTTCACTATCTGTAAATTCAACAGAGAGTGCTTTAATAAAACCATTGATGGCTTCCTTTTTTTTATCTTCAATGCTTTGGGCAAGATTTTCATTTTCCTTTGACATCAAAGAATAACGTTCGGCATAGCTTTCATTTTCCGCCAGATAAAATTTCCTCTTCCCCTGAAGATCCGAAAGCAGCTGGTTGACTATATTAAGATCTGCATCAATTTTTGATTTTTCGTTAAATCCCTTGGCTGATAAAGTTCCTTCCCGTTCCAGTGACTCCAACCTGGCTTTGATAACGGCTTGATACTCCTTATAGAACTTCTCCTGTATTTCAAGTTCTTGGAGGTTTCTGACAGAGTTAAAGAATTCCAATCCAAAGTTGCGAAAACGGTTTTGAATATCTTCCGTTTGTTTTTCAAGCTTCGTAAGAACATCTCGCAATTCCTGGAAAGCAGATTGAACCTTTTTTTGAGATTTTTCGTAAGTATTAGGATCAAAATCATAGATTCTTCGTTGCTCTTGGAGAAGTTTTTCCTGCTTTAATCTAGTGGAGACTTTATCCGGAATCAACAGGTCTTCATTGATGTTGATTGTCTGAAGGATAATATCACCCTCTTTATAGACCGTGGGTTGGAATATTATTTTTGGAGAAATCAAATATCCAATCACGATACTCAAAAACAGGAATAGCAGGATTCTTGGAAAGACTCTTTTGGTCTTTAAGTCGGAAAGGGTGATGAAATTAGTCATACTTATAGCAAATGATTAGTCCCTATGTTTTGTATATGATCCTCAACTAGCCTAAAACAAGTTAAAATATAGTTTGGTAATACCTGGATCGATCAACTTTTACAAGTGAGAAACCCATACTATTACCAAGATCTATATAGAGCTTTCAATTAATGCTACTGCTTGGGCTGCAATCCCCTCTTCCCTTCCTATATAACCAAGCTTTTCGGTTGTGGTCGCCTTCACAGATATTTGGTTAACATTGCAATTGAGAGCCAAAGCAAGGTTTTCTTTAATACTATTTACATAGGAGCTGATTTTAGGTTTTTGAGCAATAATAACAGAATCTATATTAACAATACTAAAGCCGGAGTCCCTGAGTTTATTTTGTACAATATTAAGCAGATTAAGGCTGTTCGCGTCTTTAAAACCTGAATCATTGTCCGGAAACAGCTTTCCAATATCACCCAACGCAGCTGCGCCAAGCAATGCATCCATAATTGCATGACACAGCACGTCAGCGTCTGAATGACCGAGTAAGCCTTTACAAAAAGGGATTTCCACCCCCCCCAGAATCAGCTTGCGGTTTTCAACAAGCCGGTGTACATCGTAGCCTATTCCCACTCTCATAGTGAAAAACAAAAAAATGGTTATAACAATGTTCATACTAAAGACACTTTGAGGCAAACTCTATCTCGGGTTTTTCAACTCATCAATCGCTTTTTTGTAATCGTTTTTTCCAAAAACAGCAGAGCCAGCAACAACAATATCCACTCCGGCATCTGTTAATTCTCTTATATTACCGGGACAAACACCCCCGTCAACTTCAATCTCAATGGGGAGTCCTTTATGAACGATCATCTCTTTCATCAACTCTATCTTCTTAGTCATGGCTGGAATAAACTGTTGTCCGCCAAAACCGGGATTAACCGTCATGATCAAAACCATATCAATGTCGTCCAGAACCCATTCAATTGAAGAAAGAGAAGTTGAGGGATTAAGAGCCACTGCAGATTTGGTTCCTGTGTTTTTTATTTTTCTGAGCAATCGTTGAAGATGAATAGTGGATTCAACATGTATCGATATACGATCCAGCTCCAGCTCCAAAAAGGAATCAATATGGTTTTCCGGTTGGGTTATCATAAGGTGGGCATCAAATTCCACACCTTCTGTTCTCGGCAGTGATTTGATAATTGCCGGCCCGAAGGTAATATTGGGAACAAAGACCCCATCCATAACATCCAAATGGATCAAATCGGCACCTGCCTCAATTACAGTCTTGACATCAAAACCCAGTTCATTGAAAGAAGCAGACAATAGTGAAGGAGCTACTTTTACCATATTATTCCTGTTAATCGTTGTTTTTATTATTTTTAATTTTTATTTATTGCTTCAGTTTAATCCACTTGGAAGAAGTTGTCTTTATAATAAAATGTAAGCTTTTGTAATATTTAAAATACTAATACAATTTGGTACAACGGTGAAATCTTACCTTCAAAAACCTACATTTTCATAAACAGAGCTGAAAAAGCACCCATCTGTTTTGGTGACGTTAATGTCTGAAAGTATCCTTCTTTGGTAATCACGGACTCCTCTAAAGCTGAATGACTAAAGGGAACCAATTGGAAGGTATTTTTTGAGCAGCTCAGAAATTTTTCCACAACACCCTGATTTTCCTCATTCTCAAGAGAACAGGTAATGTATAAAAGATGACCCTTTGGTTTAACCAACTCAGCCAGCTGTCTTAAGAGGTTTAGCTGGGTTTTTTGATTCCGTTGATAGTCTTTCTCTGATCTTAACCATTTTATCTCCGGGTGTTTTCTGATGGTCCCAGTTCCGCTGCAGGGAGCATCACAAATCACCAGATCAAACGATTCCTTAAAAGGAGGATGGTGCGAATTCGCTTGAATTGCTTTGGCTTTGCTCTGATATAGCGCAATATTGTCTCTCATTGTAGTCATTCTGAGTCTATCCAATTCCGAACTTACCAAAAGACTAATGTCGTTCCCAAACCGCCATTCCAGGTGGAATGTTTTCCCCCCGGGTGCTGCACATGCATCCAACACCTTTTCTTTTGGGAGTTTTTCCAGAAGAAGATTGATCTGTTGAAACGCCCGATCTTGAACTAATAAGGCTCCTTTTTTTGCCCATTGCGAATTAAAAATCCCCTCCGGATTTTTAATGCTGAATCCTTCATCATGGTAATCAAACAGGTCAAATCCAAGGGAAAGTAGATCGTTTACAATACTGTTCCTCTCAAAAAGTGGATTAAGAATAATCTGAACTTCCGGCAATACATTATTTGACTCACAGATCGTTTTGGTTGCTTCCAATCCAAAAAACTCAGTCCATCGTTCAATTTGTCGCTTGTCATGACTTGTAACAATATCAAGGGATTGAGTTTTAAGCGCAACATCGACTTCCTCCCTTTCCCGCAAATATCTCCTAAGATTCGCGTTGACGAATCCTTTTAAATGAGGTTTCTCCAGGGTTTTAATAAGTTCAACAGATTCATTGATTGCTGCATATTCTTCAACTTTGGAACCCTTTTCAAGCTGTACTAGTCCTATGTATAAGCAAACCAGGGCTTCAGGATCAATCCTCTGCAAAGATCGCTTGCTAAGCAATTCTATTGCATACTCAAATCTCTTTCTATGCCTTACCACATTGCTAACGATATGTTTGTAAAACCCAACATCAGAGGGGAGGCCAAAAAAACTTCTTTGATAAAAGATAATTTGCTTTGTTTGCAGCCAGTTTAGAAGACTCACCGCAGCCAAAAACCTTGGATCTCGATTCTTTAACTCTGATTCCTTAAATTTTTGTATTATTGACATCAACTTGATTAATTAATTATTAGAATTTCACTACTAGGGAGTATATCAAAGAATATTGGAAGCCAATTCAGCTAATTTGGAACGGACGCCGTGAATCAAATAGACATGACCCGCCAAATCATAATTTTGAAACTTTTCTATAACATATGACAAACCATTTGAACTGGCATCTACATATGGATTATCAATCTGGTAAGGATCACCTGTTAGAACAAGTTTGGTTCCCATGCCGGCTCTGGTCACAATCGTTTTCAGCTCATGGGGCGTCAGATTCTGGGCTTCATCAACAATCATGTAACGCTGCGGTATAGATCTTCCCCTTATATAAGTCAGAGGCTCCAATTCAATCAATCCCATGTCCAGCAGTTTCTGGTAACCACCTGATTTGGTGCCCGGTGATTGTTTGTTGGTTGAGAGATACTCAAGGTTGTCAAATATGGGTTGCATCCAGGGCTCCATCTTCTGCTCCAGATCACCAGGTAGATAGCCCATATCCCGGCCCATCGGAAAAATCGGTCGAGATACCAGGACTTTTTGATAAAGACTTGCTGAAAGCATTAATTCCAATGCTACAGCCAAAGCCAACAACGTCTTTCCAGTTCCTGCCTTTCCTGCCAGTATTACGATAGCCACAGAAGGATCCATTAACAGATCCAGTGCTATCTCTTGCTCTGCATTTCTGGCTTTTATCCCCCAAATCCCTTTAGGATACAGTTGAATGGGAACAAACCTTTTATCTGCTGAAATATAGCGGCAAAGGACTTTCTGATCTGATTTCGAGTTTTTCACACAAAAGTTCTGATTGGCATAATATTCATCGGGATTGGCTTTATAGAAACCAGCGTCAAGCAACTGATTAAACTCTTTCTCCTCCATGTTTCGCGTTACCAATCCTTCATAAAACTTCTCCAGGTTCGGCAGTTTCTCTTCATATGCAGTCACCTTTATGCCAAGTGCAGAAACCCTGACTCTTAAATTAATATCATTAGTAACCAAGTAGGTAATATCAGGATAGGCCTGATGAATCAGTGTAGTTGCTGCCAATACCCTATTTGAGCTTTTATTAAGATTGATGAATGCCGGCAAGTTCAGTGCCTTCTCTTCAGCAATAAAAACACTTAAAACACTACCGTTTGAAAGCTCTATACCTTCAGTTAATGATCCTTTTGTCCGAATCTTATCCAGCATTTTTGATACAATACGAGCGTTTCTACCTGTTTCTGTAAAATCTTTTTTAAAATGATCAATCTCCTCTATCACGGATATTGGAATAATAACAAAAGAATTCGGATATGAGTTTATGCATTCCGGATCATATAAAAGAATACTTGCATCCAGCACATAGCGATTGAATTTCTGTCTGTTCATCAATACACAACCGTTAAGTTTCGAAATATTAGATACAAACTGAACTCCAGTTTTGTACTATTAAGAAGATTATAGATGAAAATAAAACCATAACTGTTTAGGTGAATAAACAGAAGACCAAAGAGTGCGGGAAACAATTTGAATAGGAGCGCAAAGATTTGGAGTGTAAAAGAGTTCGTTATCCATTGGGATCATTCATAGACAAATGCTAAAGTTGTCTTTTTCCCTCCAGATTCGGTTAGCTTTTTAAAGAACAGATTTCAACCAGCGCAATATCATCGTTAAAGCTATCTTTTTGGCTCCATCCTGCCAGGTGTTCAATCATGGAGGAAAATCCTTCGGTATTGTTTATTTCTTTGACCTTTAATTGTTCGCCCAATCGATCAAGTCCATACTGCTCTTCCGAGTTGTTGGTTTCTTCAACGATTCCATCAGTGAAAAGATATAACCTGTCTCCCTCAGAAAGCTGAATGGATTGTTCTTGATATTTCTGGTTTCCAAACATACCAATGGGCGCACCACTGCTTGACCTGTTATAGATTACTTTCTCCCCGGAGATAAGAATGGGGTTATAATGCCCGGCACTGATATAATCGAAACAACCGGTCTCAATATCAATGATGCCATAGACAATAGTAAAATAGTACCCTGTCTTCTCAAGCAAACCGCTGTAATGACTTGATAATTCTGATACAATATCAATAGGTTTCGCATTTTGAAAATCTTGTAGAATCAGGCTACTGTGGTTTCTTACCGGTATCGTATCAATCAGGTTTACCGTTAATTGATTTCTGATGGTTACTGATAGCAGGGCTGCCTGTGTTCCATGACCGGAGACATCAAGTACATAACAAGCAACTTTGGTTTCTGATAGTTTATAGATATGGAGCATATCACCACCCAACATATCAGAGGGCTTAAAAAACCAATCAAATTGATATCCCTGGACTACAAGTTTTTTTTGCGGTAAGAGAGTGAGTTGTATCTGTACGGCAGCCTCCATATTTTGCTGCAATTTTCGATTGGTGCTCTGAATCTTGAGCAATTGATCATTCTTCTCTCTTTCCAAAAGCAATATCCTGGTACCGACGTTGATACGTGCCAATAACACGGCTTTTTCATAAGGTTTTGTTAAATAATCATCAGCTCCCGCTTCCAATCCCTGTACCATATCAGCCGACATGCTTTTAGCTGTTACCAGGATGATATACACATAATAGGGACTAATCATATTACGGATTTTCTTACAAAGTGTAATACCATCCATTCCCGGCATTAACCAGTCAATAATGACGATCTGTGGGGGATTTTTACAACAACTAATAATCTCCCATGCTTCTGTGCCGTTTTTTGTCGAAATAACCTTATAGTTAAGATTTTGCAGATAGGTCTCAAGCAGTTTTCTATCAATATTGTCATCATCGGCAATCAGTATCTGATCCATCTAACCTAACTCCAGTCAGTTAAAAACATTGGGAACATCTCCTTTACCAACTCTCTGTTTCAATTGGTCCGAATCCCATTTCTTTTAAGAGGTCAAACATTTTGCCCTGTTGGATCGGTTTAACCAAATAGTATTCACAACCTTTGGAAAAAGCTGAAAGGACATTCTCTTTGTCAGCCAAAGCAGTCACCATGACAATTTTCGCCCCTTTTTCGAATGGTATTCCTTTTTTAACTTCGTGATTCCTGATTTCCTGCAAAGTTTCAATTCCATCCAGATCAGGCATCATAATATCCAGGAAGATCACATCATAAGTTGCTGCTTCTTCAATACTAGCTTTTACCAAATCAATGGCTTCATACCCACTTTTTGCCAGGTCAACTTCACAGATTCCCATTAACATGGCTTTAAGGAATTTCCGATTGATGAGATCGTCATCAACGATTAGTGCTTTCATAATTTTCTTTGTAGAAACCTTGTGACCAGAAAAGATGAAAGGATTTTAAGGTTCATGAGACTCGAACACTAACTTAATACCCCCACCCAAAAAACTGACTGATTTACTAATGTTTTCCATCATTTCTATTCCGCGACCATGAATTCGAAGATCTCCTTCCTTCTCAAGTCTTTTTTTCTCAGTTGAAAGATCAAATCCACTGCCACAATCTGAAATAGTAACAATCATTTGTTTCTCTTTTAGTTCAAAGTCGATATCGACCGGATAGCTCGGATTACTTTTATTCCCGTGTTCCACAGCATTTAATAAGGCTTCTCTAATTGCCACTGAAATCATAGGCCAATCAAATATATTTTTAGCATTTTGTTTGATAAACTGGTTCATATATTCAACAGCCTGGTCTACGTCCCTAAAATCAGATTTGATTGTCTTTCGATATCCTGATACTGGATGCTCTGGGATTTTGGCCTCAAATACCGCGATGGTTAAATCATCTGTAATCTCAATAGATCTGGTTACAAAATCCACGATTGCATCCAGGGTAAGTTGGGCTGACTCACTACTTCTGGATTCACTCAATTCTGAGATATTCTCTCTGGGAATGGCTTCCAGTACTCCGTCTGTTGCAATAATTAGCTTGTCTCCTTCCGTAAAATCCAACTCACCATGGTCAAACATATCCATATCCGGAAACATACCTATGGGAACGCCTGTCCATTCCATGGCTTCTCCTTTTCCAGTATCTTTTTTAATGAGGATTCCCCCCGGGATTCCGGCATTTGCATAAAAAAGTTTCTGCCTGATGGGGTCCCACAAAAGAACCAATGCACATACAAACCGTTTGTTTTCCTCCTCCGTGTCATGGGCAAAAAGATTATTCAGATTTACTAGAAATTTATATGGATTTGGATTTTGTCCCCAAATACCTTCCACCAGTCCGCTAAACCAGGAAGCCGTATATCCGCTCTGAATATCATGCCCTGCTACATCACCCAATATTAAACCAAATTTGCCGTGCAGATTAAACTGGTGGCTTAAAACCAGATCTCCCCCGATTTTTCGAAAAGCTTTCTGCCAGACAGCCAATTGATTGTCAGACTTATGAACCGCGTCTGTTATACTCACCTGACGTTTAATCTTATCCAGCGAATCCCCATCAGCAAGCTTCTCAGCATCTTTTTTTGCTTGCTGATGTTTATCCGAATAAAATTTAAGAACTTTTAATACCTGCTCAAACTTTAAAGGATATCGGAAGTTATTGGCAAAATTACTCGAAATCAACTCTTGTGTCCTATTGCTATTGGAGATCAAGGCAATATATTGATGAGGGAAATTGTTCTGGATATGATAGGCTAATTCCAAGTCATGATCGGCTTCCAGCACAATCAAGCTAAAATCACTCTCTGCCACTGCACCCATCACTTTTTCAGCACTGTTACAAATCTCATACTTAATACCCAGAGTTTCAAAGACAGATTTCAGAGAGTAAAGGGATATCTGATTATTAACTTTGACCAATATACGATCTATATTGTGAAGCTCCTGGTTATAATCTTTCTTTTGGGGTTTTCTTGATTTTTTCCCTAACAAAATGTTTTCACAGGTCTTAATCAGAGAGAGAGCTTCAACGGGTTTTGGTAAATAATCGTCTGTACCGGCTTCCAAACAGAGCTCCTTATCCCCTCTCATTGCTAATGCTGTTAGGGCAATAATCGGCGTCCTTTTGAGCGACTTTTCACGCTCGATTTTTCGAATCTCTCTGGTTGCGGTAAATCCATCCATAATGGGCATGTTCATATCCATTATGATAATTTCAAAATCATTCTGCTCTTGCCAGATATTCAGAGCATCTTGACCATTTACAGCTTCAGTAATTGCACATTTCTGCTTCATAAGGATTTTTGTAAGCAAAACCCTGTTATATTTCATGTCCTCCACCAAGAGTATTCTTTTACCTTGGAGAATACTGACAGTATCTGAAGCTTTTTTAAAAAATCCGAACTCTTCCAGACTCTTAATTGCAACAAAGATTCTGCTTTGAATTTCACGAAGTTGATATTGCAGTAAATTGAAGCTCAGCAATTTTCCATAATCCGGGTTTTGCTTCAAGAACAGAATCCCAATCAACCAGTCTGTTAACTGTTCAGTACCCAACTCTTCTGAAATTATAAGAGTCTTTTCCAAAACATTACCAGTAATACTATTGGAATCGATTATAAATTCATTTGATCTCTTTAAGAGATTATATAACTGCTCCCTGACGTCCTCCTTATCTACGGTGGATGAGGAAAACAAGTAATCGAGATTGATTGCCTGCCTGATCAATCTGAAGTCAGATTGAATGCCAGGTAAGAAATGGCTGGTTGAATATCCAATTGTATACTGAATTCCGAAGAGGTAAAATCTGAGCTGGTCCAAGTCATCAGGTTTTTTGATAAAATCATCAATTCCGCTGTATCGCTGATCTTCTTTATACGAATCAATATCACCGGTCAATAGAACCAAAATATAAATATATTGACTCCGTTTTCTAATCTCAGGTATCAAATCCAATGCATTATTAAAGGTATCCCCCATAATGAGGATTTGAATATTTGGTTGTTTCCTCAATATCTCTGCAGTGGAGGCCTTGCCGTCATGAACAATGGCATGAAATCCCCATCCAATCAGTTTACTGTGAATAGAATTTAGATCTTTGGTGTCGAATTCTGAAAGTAATATTTTCATTCTTTTCACTTTACCGTTAAAAAACAAAACAACTGCTCGTTGAAATAATCAGCTGTAATAAAGAAAGTAAAGCTCATGAGTCTTCAGAATCACTGAAGACAGGTGGGGTATAATATTTTGAAGAAATATGGTTAAGGGCAACCATTTATACTTTAATCAGATTTTACCATCCAGTACCTACCACTGTCTCATTGGCAAAATATTCTTAAAAAATGGCTCCACCTCATTATGAAGCATTCGAGGTTTCAACTGTAAACTTTTCATCTAACTTAAATAGCTTTAACACTTTTGCCACAAGATCATTACAACCGATAATCTTAAATTTCCTATCTGTTGAAAATGCTTTCTTGTATACACCAACTATAAAATTTACTCCAATTGAATCCAGAGTTTTCACTTTTTTACAATCGAATACTAATTCTTCCCACGCCTGATCATAATCAAGGTGTGAAGCCAAATTATTCCTCATTTCAGATATTTTTGAAGCCACGATCTCTTCTTTAATTATGCAGATCAGTGTGTTATCCTCTTTTCTATATTCAATCATTTTCCGTTTTTAGATTAAGCCTGTTCCCTCATCTCACAAAAATTGGGGATTTGTATTGGCAAGACAAAAAAAATATCGGGTCAGCATTAGATGATGTTTTCTACAGTGAGTTACACACTGAAACTTTTTAAGTTTTTAATGAAGATGATACAATATTTTGGCTCAAATGAGTAGATCTTTTTTTTTCTCCTCAATAGAATTGAAAATATACATTCAGTCAATTAATTACTCAAATACAGACCATATGGAACCAATCATCGGCATCACAATGGGTGATCCTGCAGGTGTAGGACCTGAAATAATCATCAAATCCCTTCTATCGGAAGAAAGGGGGAAATCAATTAACCCCCTTGTAATTGGAGAAACAACAGTTCTTAAAAAAATAGCGGGACACCTGAAAATCGATGTTAAATTCAGATCATTTGACAACTTCGAAAGTGTTGTCTTCGAAGATAACGCCATTCATGTTTTAGAGCCCTATAAAGGTCCACTTTATTATACTTGGGGCAAATCAAATGAAACATGTGGCGATCATTCTTTTAACTATGTCGTAGAAGGAACCCGTCTGTGCATGCAAAATAAGATTGCAGCGCTCGTTACCTCACCTATCTGCAAGGAATCTTGGCATCTTGCCGGTCATAAATATGATGGTCACACCGGCTTGCTCGCAAAACTTACTCAAACAGAATCATATCGTATGATGTTTGCTACAGATAAGCTCAATGTGATCTTAGTAACGACCCATTTACCACTTCAAGAAGCCTGTTCCATTCTATCAACAGAATCTATAGTCAAAACAATCGAACTTGGTTACAAGGAATTATGTTCGTTGAAGATAAAAGAGCCAAAAATAGCAGTCTGTGGTTTAAATCCTCATGCAAGTGAAAATGGGCTCTTTGGCCATGAAGAAAAAGATACAATCATCCCTGCTATTGAACAGGCGCGTCAGAAAGGAATTGATGTAACAGGTCCCTATCCTTCTGATACCGTTTTTCTGCAAGCGATTAACGGACATTATGACCTGGTAGTCGCTTTGTATCACGATCAGGGTCTTATCCCCGTCAAACTACTGTTTTTTGACACTGCAGTAAACATGACCGTGGGTTTGCCGATAATCAGGACCTCCGTTGACCATGGTACGGCATTTGATATTGCCGGAAAGGGGATTGTAAATTTTAGGAATCTTAACTGCGCTATAAATCAAGCGTTCAAACTGACTTTGTCCAGGAACGGATTTTGATCTTGACTATTGTGCAAGAACCGGAACAGCACAATAAAATGGTGAATTAGAAATAATAAAACACATCAATACAGTTTTACAGAACTTTCAATTTTTAATATACTGTGCATTATTAGTAAGAATAAAAAAGTGCGGATCATATTTTAGTTATCCGTAAAAGTTATTTCCAAACAAGGGAGCTCGTAACAAAAGTATATATTCACCATTTGAAAAAACTTATTCTGAGCTGTATATCAGTAGCCAATATCTATTTCTCAGACATGTATAGCAAAAAAATATGACTGAAGCCAAGGACACAAAAATTTTAGTCGTCGATGATAATGCCAAAATCAGAGCCTTAATAGTAAGTATCCTCAGGGCGGGAGGTTTTTTACAAATCACTGAAGCTGATAATGGTGCAAATGCCTGGAATATAATTCAAGAGAATAATTTTGACTTAATCCTGACCGATTTCATGATGCCTGAAATGAACGGTTTGGATCTGCTAAAAAAAATTCGTTCCGGAAATGATGAAATGAAGGGAACACCAGTTTTGATGATAACCGCTTCAGATAAACCGGACGATATCGTGACCGCTGCTAAGTGGAAAGTAAACGGTTATATATTAAAACCCCTTCGAGTGAAGCCTTTTCTCTCCAAAATCAACCAAGTCATACAAAAGTAAAGAATATACGATTCATTTTCAAAACTTCAATTGCCAGAAGTAAATAGAATTCGGAAAAATATATTTACTCAATGAAAGTGTATCAAGATGTATGACTCACTATTTGATAACTACTCAATAATGGATAGATTGACTACTCCCTCTTCAAAAAACACCAATAGTATGTGGACTCCTCCAAAGCTTGTCCAATGGATAAAAGAAGATTTTGAAAAGAGAGGATTCCCACCTCCTCATCGACTGCAAGCTGAATTGTTAGTAAGCCATGCTTTGAATATTTCCCGATTGGAAATTTATCTTCAATTCGACAAACCCTGCACCACGGAAGAGCAAAAGATTGTTAGAGAACTTGTCAAGCGAAGATACAAACGGGAGCCTACGGCTTATATTCTGCAATACCATGATTTTTGGTCGCTACGTCTGAAAGTTGGTTCAGGCGTATTGATACCTCGACAAGATACGGAGGTTTTAGTCGAATGCATCTTGGAAAAAATCCAGGAAAGAGATCCTTCCGAACAGATCCACATTCTGGAATTAGGTACCGGTTCAGCTGCGATTCCTTTGGCTTTATGTTATGAATGTCACAATCTATCCATTGTAACTATCGAACTTAGCAAGAATGCATTGGAATATGCAGCCTTTAATACGGAAAAATACTCAGACATCATACAACAGAGGAATAATAGTATCACTTTGCTTCAGGGAGACCGTTTCCAGTCCATAAGTCCGAAAACAAAATATGATTTTATAGTCAGCAATCCCCCCTATATTCCAAAACATGATATTGACAGTCTTCAAGCAGAAGTAAAACAATGGGAGCCAATTATTGCGCTAAATGGGGGAGAAACGGGGATCGATTTTTATGAGGTTCTACTAAACTCAGCCCACGAGCTGCTTAAACCAAATGGTTATCTTATTTTTGAACATGGATATGATCAATTGCATCAAATCTCGGACCTCGTAAAATTGGATGATACTCTTTTGCTGGACAAAAACCGGAAAGATTATTCAGGACATTATAGGGTCATGGTTTTGCAGAAATCTTAGTCAACAAAAGCCTCGTTAGCAGTTTTTATAACCAGATTTGAATAAACATTAAAACAGAAATGAATGAACCCAGTTTTAAAGAATATTACTCTCAAAAATTGAATCAATTTGAGAGCTACTTAAAAACAAGTTTTCCCAAGCTTTCCCATTTCGTTTCCGTTTTGGAAGAGTCGATGAAATATTCACTGTTCGCTGGCGGAAAAAGACTAAGGCCTGTTTTGTTGATGACCACCGTTGAATGTGGAGGAAAAGACCCGGTTATCTCTTTACCCATTGCCTGTGCAATAGAATATATTCATACCTACTCCCTGATACATGATGATTTACCGTGTATGGACAATGATGATCTTAGAAGAGGAAATCCAACCAATCACATTAAATTCGGCGAGGCAATAGCTTTGTTGGCGGGAGATTCCCTTCTTACCCATAGTTTTGCCTTGATTGGATCAATAGACAATGATTCCATACCACCGGTAAAACTAATAAAAATAATAAATCTCCTTGCAGAAAAAGCTGGCATATACGGCATGGTTTCCGGTCAGGTCGCTGATATCGACAATCTAAATGCTGATAACCCAGCACAAAAACTCAAGTTCATTCATTCCCATAAAACAGGAGCACTGATTACCGCTAGTATTCAAATAGGAGCCATTTTAGCAGATTTCAGTGAAGAAAATTATAATTTACTTACAAAATTCGGAGAAGAAATTGGAAAGTGTTTCCAAATCCAGGATGATATTTTGGATGAAACAGGGGATAGAACTCGCTTAGGAAAAACGCCAGGCAGTGATACAAGAAACAATACCTTGACCTATCCTAAAATCTACGGTTTGGAAAAATCAGTTTCACTGGCAAACGAAAGCTTTAAGCAAGCATTGGAATACTTGGGCAAAATAAACAGAGATTTATCACGTTTACATCAATTGGCGGAATTTGTATTAAAAAGGGATCACTAAAAGTGCAGCTATTTTATCCGCTTTTAATTAATCTGTAATGCTTCACTCTTTTTTTTTTGTTTAAACTCCTTATCTATCTTAAGGTTTTTGGCAAATCCCGGTTGAAACTGTGTTATTGCCAATTTAATGGAGGAACCGCTCTTCTGGTTGTTGATGATCAATATCCTTGGAAACTGACTTCCTTTGTATGTTAACCATCCATTATACCCAACTTCCAAACTCTTATCCTTTTCAGGCTTTGTAATTCGTCTAATCTGTTTGTTTTCATCCAGCTCATATTTCAGGCTTTTTTCAACTGGAACCAAGATTCTGCCCCATAACACTGTTTGCAGTTCCAATAATGAGAAATCTTTGATCAATGGAAGATTCATCTTTGATTTCTTGCTCAATTCGTACTCACGATAGCTCATTTTTGAAAAATCTTTAACCTGTAATATTTTATCATCAGCATATATCTTTATCAGAACACCACCCATGGGATGTATAATTGTGAGTAAGAATTTCAGGTCGTGTGTGAGGACAATCTGACAATTTCCGCTTTGGGATTCTTCCAGAGTTTTCAGCCTGACCTTACAATCAACAATATAATCAACCTTGATTGTTTCTACTCTCTCGTTTTTTAAATCCTCAAAAGCAACTTTAAATCGTTTCGAATTTTCATCTTCTCCAGTTAATTCAACTTTATGAGTCTGACATGCTGATACGATCAGAATTAAACTTGCCAATATCACGAACAATCTAAAGAGCCTGTCCATAAAGATCCTGATAAAGATAGTAAGATCGCATTACACGACGGATATAGTTTTGTGTTTCGTCAAAAGTGATACTCTCCAAAAATTCATCACTATCTGCTGTGATGTTTTTTTTCTGCCATCGCCGGACATTGGTAGGCCCTCCATTGTATGCCGCTAACGTGTAAAAGAGATCTCCTTTGTAACGATTTAAAAGTCTGTTTAAATAAGCTGTCCCCAATCTAAGATTTAATTTCGGATCTTTCAGCTGTTCTTTCTCAATTTTTAGTTTTAAAAGCTTCCCTATGTACTCAGCTGTCTTTGGCATCAACTGCATCAAACCGATTGCTCCTGCCGTCGATTCCACATCCGGATTAAAATGTGATTCTTCGCGCATTACTGACAAAATCAAAAGCTCGGGAACCTCATCTGTCTGTACAAGGCCAATTATTTCTTCTCTGTAAGCTTTGGGATAGAAGTATGGCAGCAGCATATTTCTGGCTGTTATACTTCCTTCCAAATGATCTCTGAAATTTGATTCAACTATCAATTGAACCAAATAAAACCGATTCGCTTTTAGCAAAATATCAGCCAGGTGTAATAATTCATGCCCATTGGCTTTTTCGATGATTGATTTTACAATGGTATCAGCTATCTCATATTGTCTTAACTCATAGAGGGTTGCTATAAATGAGTAAATTTTTAGTTTGCCTGATGAAAGCTCAATTTTGGGAACGGATTGCTTTTTTTCGTTTTTAACAGTCGCTAAGTCAGTTATGTTTGAACTGTACTTTGAATGAAGTCCATAATACGTCAAGGGATACTGTTCATAGCAGGATGATAAAGAGGAATTTTGCTTAGCTTCCAGCTTATTGGACCAATAGCAGAATCTGGCAGCTATCTCTTTGTTTTCGAAAGGATATGTTTCGGCCCATTTAGCCAGTTCCAATAATTCTTTTTGATCACCCAATTGGTAATGGATTCGCCATTTTTTCCATTTTATTCTTGAAATGATTTCATTACTCAAACTTGAAATGTCAATTTGCTGATGATAATTCAAGCTCTTCTTGTAGTTGGCCTTTTCAAAATTAAAGTCTGCCAGTGCCAATAACATGAAATCAGGACTATAATCTGGTTTTGCTTTCTTAATTTTCATCAGAATATTTGTCGCTTCTTTTTCGTTTCCCTTCCTAAGCCAAAGATCAAATAGTTCAATCATCGCTTCTTCCCGGGGAATACCCAATAACTCCCTTTCACTAGTGTTATCCAGTATGGCAATTAACTGTGAATACTTACGTAATCGTTTCATTGAATAAAGATATAAATCACTTAATTTTTGATAACTTTCCAATTCTCGGTTGGATAGCGCTTTCAAATAGTGGGGTATATTCTTTATTGAATACGAGTAATTTCTGTACTGCTTTTGGTTGATGAAGTGTTCCAAAATCTGATTAGGGTAAGTATCTGCACGCTCCAAAATCCATTGGCCAATCTTCTCATACTTTTCACTTAAATTACGTATGTCTTCAACTTTCCAAACTTCGATTACGTTATGAGTTTTCTTTGAATCGGAATCATCGAATGTATCAGCATACACTTTTAGAATACTGGATTTGATTTCCAATGAATTAATAGAGGTCAGAAGAAGCTCCAGACATTGACGGAGTAGCAATGTGTCTTTGAACGTACGATATTTTTCAACAATATTTTCTGCGATTATCCGAATAATATGCTCATTATTTGTCTTTGGAATGAACTCAATTGATTGCCTTAAAAAACTTTCCTTATCATCTGAATTTATTGACAGCAATATTCTTTCATAAATAATAATATCATAAAGTTCAGTGGGGATTCCAGCTTCCAGCTTCTCCAGAATTTTTGGATTTAATTCGGTTTTCCCCGCCTGCTCATTAGCTTTTAGAAGAATATAAATATCTTCAATATCCAATTCCTCTTCCTGTTTTGAATCAACTTGTTCAATGACATCCTTATAATTTCCATTAAGATATGATGAAATCAAAGACTGATCCGTTGCTGCATTTGCATTTTTAAATGTCAGGGTTATGATAAGAATACCAAGCAGCAAAATATGATTATCAATTATTTTTTTGTCTTTAAGAAACATTTTTGGGTCTATTTTATTTTATTAAATGAAACGAATTAGATTTATCCCAGGCGATACCAATTATCGCTGGGACTTTAGCGAAAACAGTCCCTTTCTGAAAAGAAGCCAGACTGTTCTTTCCAAAGACATAAAATTGAAAGCCAAATCTCTTTCTGTAAAAAAGCGGTACTACGAGCTGGTTTTCTCCAATGAAAAAGAGGCATACCTGTCAAGGAATCAAAATGTTATCATTCCGGAGATAAATCGTACTGAAACAAAATATGTTGAACAACATAATCTAGTCGGTAATCCAGTACAAATCAATTTTAGCATGAACAAACTTCTTGAACGATTGATTGATATGTTTACTAAAGACCCTCAATGTTTGTTCACCGAAGCCAAAAGAATTAATGTCATCTGTCAAGAAGAAGGACTCCTAATCCCACGAATTGAAGCTTTTAATAAAATAGATAACTGGGATGAGTTTATGCAACTACTGAAATCACTTTGTGCCAGCAAAAGCCCTTTCAAATTTGAATTGATGGTAGCTGCGGTAACCCGATATGCGGAATTGTGTGGTGGTTAGGGGGGCAAGAGGAAACCGATATTAAGATTCCCCTCTTTATTAAATAAGATTCTACCTATTTTTCTTCTTTTCCAACTTCAACTTTTGATTCTTCCGAACCTGTTTCTTGTGTTTCATCCGCTTCGGAATCTTGCTTGACCTCTGCTGCTTCTACAACATCCGTTTGCGCCTGTTCTTCAGTTTCAATTTTTTCTACATCTGTTTTATCAGTAGAACTTGCTTTTTCTTCCAATTCCTCTTTTAATTCTTTTATCTTTTCTTTGCCAGCGTTATCGTCTTTCTTAGCTTTTCCATCCAGATCAACCATTTGTATCAAAGCCATTTCAGCATTGTCGCCCAGTCTCCGACCAATTCTGAATATTCTGGTATACCCGCCGTTTCTTTCTGAATACAAAGGTCCATATTCTTCAAACAACTTTTTTACGGCTTCTTTCGATTTAATGTAAGATATCGCCTGTCTTCTTGCATGAAGACCATCTTTCTTTCCCAAACCGATCATCTTATCGAAATACTTCCGCATCTCTTTTGCTCTTGTTATTGTCGTCTTAATTTCTCCATGCTCCAACAATGAAGTAACAAGATTTCTCATCATTGCTTTTCGATGGCTGGTTGTTATGCCTAGTCTTTTTCCAGCTTTTAAGTGTCTCATTTCTCAGTTACCAAATAAGAATTGAATTATCGTTAGTAAGATCTCGATGATGACTCACCTTTAGGCCTGTTGTCGAAATTCTCCAACTTCATGCCTAGCGTTAGTCCCATTGACGCGAGAACCGTTTTAATCTCTTGTAGTGATTTCCGTCCAAAATTCTTTGTTTTTAGCATTTCAGCTTCTGTTTTTTGGACTAAATCACCAATTGTCTCAATTTTTGCGTTCTGAAGGCAGTTAATCGATCTGACTGAGAGTTCAAGCTCGTTAACGCTTCGATATAGGTGCGGATTTTCGTAGACCTTTTCATCACCCTCGTACTCAACTTCTTCAATAGGTCTGATTGCGTCTTCGTCAAAGTTAATAAACGGAGTCAGATATTCCTTTAATATCTTAGATGCGTAACCCATTGCGTCATCGGGCCGAACTCCACCGTTTGTCCACAATTGGAACACCAGTCTTTCATAGTCAGTTTGCTGTCCAACCCTTGTATTTGTAATTTCGTATTGTACTCTTTTGACGGGTGAATGGTTGGAGTCCAAAAAGATTGTCCCTATCGGCAAATCATTGTCACTGTTTTCTTCAGCTGAAACAAATCCCCTGTTCATCCTCACAAATAAATTCATTTCTAAGGTTGCATCCTGATCGAGTGTACATATAACGTGATCCGGATTCATGATTTCAACTTTTCCGAAAGTCGAAATATCAGCTCCTGTGACAGCTTTAGGTCCTGCAGCCACTAACTCTAAAACCAACTCCTCTTCATCGAACTGACGTATCTCTAATCCTTTAAGATTTAAGATAATCTCTAACACATCCTCACGAATTCCTTTTATCGTTTCAAACTCGTGCGAGACACCTTCAATCTTTACTCCATATATACCGCTTCCTCTTAATGATGACAGCAATACGCGTCTCATAGCGTGGCCAATGGTTATTCCGAAACCTTTATGTAAAGGTTCAAAAATAAACTTACCATATGCTTCATCGAAAGACTCCCTTGCAACCTGGAGGTCTTTGGGCATCACAAGCCCTTCCCAATTTTTTTGAAATATATTTTTATTTGTGTCCAAACCGGCTACCGCGAATAAAGCTCAACAATTAGTTGCTCTTGAATAGGAATAGAAATTTGTTCTCGTTTTGGGTAAGCTACAACCTTGCCACTATATTTGTCCGCATCAACACTCAACCAAGCCAGTGTTCCTTTTCTAGCAGCGGAATCTAATGATTCCTTGACAAAGGCAATGTTTCTGCTTTTTTCCCGTATCGAGATCTCATCTTCTACTCTAACCAAGGCTGAAGGAATATTGTTCTTTTTCCCGTTAATTAATACATGCGAGTGTTTCACAAGTTGCCTTGCTTCAGCCAAAGACCTGGCAAAACCCATTCGATATACAATATTATCAAGTCTTCGTTCGAGTAAAATTAAAAGATTTGTTCCTGTCTTACCTTTTTTACTAGATGCCTTTTTAAAGGTCGTTCTGAACTGCTTTTCCTGAACGCCGTACATTCTTCTAACTTTCTGCTTTTCTCTCAATTGTAAACCGTACTCGGACTGTTTACCTCTTCTCCGGTTTACACCATGTTGCCCAGGTACGTTAGGTTTTGTTTCCATTGAGCATTTGTCAGTATAGCAACGATCGCCTTTTAAAAACAATTTAATTTGTTCTCTTCGACAAAGCCGACAAACAGCCCCTGTATATCTTGCCACTTTCTATTCTCCAAGTAATAATTTTCTTACAATCCGATTTTTTACTCTATATTCTTCGTCTTTTTGGCGGCCTGCAACCGTTATGAGGAACCGGGGTGATGTCATTAATCTGTGTTACCCTAATTCCCGAACTCGCAACCGCTCGCAATGCTGATTCTCTTCCACTACCTGGACCTTTCACGATGATCTGTGCCTGTTTTAACCCGTGTTCCATTGCCTTTTTAATAGCGTCTTCACCAACGATTTTCGCAGCGTAAGGAGTACTCTTCCTTGAACCTTTGAAGCCGTGCAAACCAGTACTTGACCAGCTTATCACGTTGCCTTCCAGGTCAGTAACACTGACGATAGTGTTATTAAAGGTCGCACTGATGTAGACCTTTCCAAAAGGAATATTCTTCTTTTCCTTTTTCTTTCCGCCTTTTCTTTTTGATCCTTTGGCCATCTATTTTCCCTGAAAGTCTATTTCTTTTTTCGTCCTACTGAAATCTTCCTGGGACCTTTTCGGGTCCTTGAATTAGTCTTTGTTCTCTGTCCTCGACAAGGCAACCCTCTTCTATGTCTAAGTCCCCTGTAACACCCCAAATCGCTTAACCGTTTGATATCCATGCTAAGCTTCCTCCGCAAATCTCCTTCCACAACAAGTGTCTGGATAATTTGTCTGATCTTCCCAAGTTCCTCTTCGTTGAGATCTTTTATTTTGGTGTTCTTGTCAACCTTGGCCTCATCAATGATCTGATTAGAGACGTTCTTTCCAATCCCGAAAATGTAAGTAAGCCCTATCTCAACTCTCTTATTATCGGGTAAATCTACTCCTGCGATACGCGCCAATCTGTCCTCCCTTAACCTTGTCTTTGTTTATGTCGTGGGTTCACACAAATCACACGCAAGACACCTTTTCTTTTAACTATCTTGCATTTTGGGCAGATAGGCTTTACTGAGGCTCTTACTTTCATTTTAATCTCTCAAAACTAAAGCTGTTATTTGTCAGTGTTTATCCGATCTTATAAGCCCGAATTTGACTCTGTTTTTTAAGCCAAATAAACACTATAACAGTAGGTTCTCTTTTATGCAACATGTAAATTTGTCAGTATCGATTTGATACCAATTTTATTTAGATGTTCAAATTATTTTAAAACATCCATGATTTTAGCAGTAATCTCGTCAATACTGCCTTCTGCTGCCACTTTCTTCATGACACCCTCTTTTTCGTAATACTGAATCAGAGGTGCTGTTTGAGCGTCATAATTACCGAGGCGGTTTCTGATCTTATCTTCATGATCATCACTTCTATGCATCAGGTCGCTATTGCAGAGATCGCATTTACCTTCAGCTTTTGGTGTTTTAAATTGAAGATGAAATTCGGCACCACAATTTGAGCAAACTCTTCGACCTGTAAGTCTTTCGACTACTTTCTCAGGATTGATCTCAAGATATACCACTTTATCTAAACTATCATTGTTCTGACTGTACATCTCTTGAAGTGAGTTAGCTTGCTCCAGGGTTCTTGGAAAACCATCGAGTATGTAACCTTTTTTGCAATCCGCCTGCGCAGTCCTATCTTTTATTATTCCAACAATTACCTCATCTGGTACCAAGTCACCAGCGTCCATGAAAGATTTAGCTTTCTTGCCGACTTCTGTTCCTGCTTTCACAGCTTCCCTAAGAATATCACCCGTGGACAATTGGGGAATTGTTAGTTTTTTTGAAACCAATTTTGATTGTGTTCCTTTACCGGATCCTGGAGCTCCTAAAAATATGATCTTCATAGTTGCCTTTATCGTTTTGAATTAACGTTAACTTCCACTTTTTTTTAGTATCTTCTTTTGCGTTTTTTACTTTTTCGAATAAATCCGTCGTAATTTTGATTTAATAAAAAAGTCTCCACTTGACCGTTGGTGTCTAAAGCCACACCAACGACGATCAATAGCGCTGTTCCTCCCAGATAAAAAGGGACGTTGAAATAGGCTATCAAAATACTGGGCAAAACGCAGATTGCGGACAGGTATATCGCACCCCCGAATGTTAACCTAGATAACACAAGATTCAAATAATTTGCCGTCTTTGCGCCTGGTCTTATACCAGGAACAAAACCACCATGCCTTTTTAACTCCTCTGCAATTTTCACTGGATTATACTGAATCGCAGTGTAAAAAAAGCAGAAAAAGAAAATTAAAATGACAAACACTAAGCTATAAAAGAACTTACCTGGCATCAAATAACTGCCAATTCTCTGTAACCATTCTACACTGGTAAAACCGGTAATTGTGTTTGGAAACATTAGAATTGAAGAAGCAAAGATTGGCGGGATTACTCCGGAAGCGTTAATTTTAAGTGGCAAATGTGTAAACTGGCCACCAAAAACTCGATTTCCCTGTTGCCTCCTGGCGTATTGAATCGGTATTTTTCTTTGAGCAGTTTCAAAAAAGATAACCACTCCGATTACTGCTAAAGCTATTATCCCTACCATAATAAGGATAAACAGCGTCAATTCACCGGTCTGAAACAGTGCGATCGATTGAATGGATGCAGTCGGAATCCCTACAACAATTCCTGCAAAAATAATAAGAGAAATACCGTTTCCAATGCCTCTCTCGCTCATCTGCTCACCCATCCACATTATAAATGCAGTACCGGCTGTTAAAGTAATGACGGTCGTAAATCTGAAAGCCCAAGAACCAATACCTGCCAATACCACTCGGTTTCCGGTTAGAGCCATACTTTCTAAACCTACCGCTATTCCGAAACCCTGAACGATACTCAAAATGATTGTGCCGTATCGAGTGTACTGGGTTATCTTCTTTCGGCCAGCCTCTCCCTCCTTGGATAATCGCTCCAAATAAGGAAAAACGGCTGTTAAAAGCTGCATAATGATTGATGCGCTGATATATGGCATTATTCCGAGAGCAAAAATCGTCATGTTCCTCAACGCTCCACCGGAAAACATGTCAAGATTTCCAAGTATACCTTTGGCATTAGCTTGAAAAAATGCAGCGAGTGCAGTACTGTCGATCCCTGGTACTGGTATATGAGCTCCAATACGAAAAACAATCAACATGGCCAAAGAAAAAGAAATTCTTTTCCTTAACTCTTCAATCCCTATTATATTCTTAAATACTTCCAGCATATCAAGTTATTGTATCACGGTTGCTTTTCCGCCTGCGTCTTGAATCTTCTTCTCTGCAGAGGCGCTGAATTTTTGTGCTTCAATAGTCAAAGCCAGTTCCAGGTTTCCATCACCCAAAATCTTAACCGGCATCTTTTGGTTCTTAATAAGTCCAGATTCCATCAATGCGGAAGCGGTGATCGGCTCGCCGTGATTTATTTTTTTACAGTCGATAATATCTGCAAGATTGACAATAGAATATTCTTTTCTAAAAATATTCCTAAACCCCTTTTTTGGCAGTCTTCGGTGAAGTGGCATCTGTCCACCCTCAAAACCAATTCTTCTTTTGCTTCCTGATCTTGAATTCTGCCCCTTATGGCCTCGACCAGATGTTTTCCCATCTGTTGATCCTTGCCCCCTTCCGACTCTCTTCCGGTTCTTTACTGATCCCGGGGCATTTTCTAAATTATGTAGCATTTGTCTTTTAACTTGATAAGGTTTGAATTTATATAGGAGTGATCACCAAACAGCCTTATACCTCTCGATATTCAACCAAATGTATAATCTTTTTTATCATTCCCCTTATGGCAGGTGTGTCGTTCAGGATTCTACTCTGCTGAAGTTTTCTTAAACCTAAACCTTTGATAGTATCTCTCTGATCCCTGGGAAATCCAATTCCGCTTTTGATCAATTTTACTTCTAATTGTCCAGCCATTTTTGAATCACTAAAAATCGATTAAACAAATATCATCTACTGGTTTCTGACGTCTTTCGGCAATCTCAGCAAAGCTTTTTATCTGCTGTAAGCCATTCACAGTAGCATTAACTAAATTATGAACGTTATTTGAACCCAAAGCCTTTGCATTAATGTCTTTTATTCCAACGGCTTCAACAACGGCTCTGACGGCTCCTGACGATATGATACCGCTACCTGGCTTAGATGGCTTTATTAAAACCTTGGCAGCACCATGCTTGCCCATGACCTCATGAGGAATTGTATTCTTGTAAACACAAAACACCTTCATGGCTCGCTTCGCCTTCTCTGTACCTTTTCTGACCGCTTCAATTACTTCGTTTGCTTTTCCCATACCGGTACCGGCCCGCCCTTTGCCGTCTCCGACAACAACCAGAGCGCTGAAGCTAAACCGTCTACCGCCCTTAACCACTTTCGATACCCGCTTGACTTCAATGACTTTTTCAATGAATTCGCTTTTTTCGTTCTCAGCCAAAACTTCACCTCAGGATAAAAATATTAAAATTTAATACCGGCTTCTCTGATGCCATCTGCAAAACTTTTAATCCGCCCGTGATATAAATATCCGTTTCTATCAAAAACGATCTTATCATATCCTTTGGCAGATAGTTTTTCACCAAGTACTTTCCCGACGATTTTCGCAGTTGCCTTATTCCCCGAATGCCCTTCAATCTTCTCTTTCACGTCACTCTCTAGCGTCGAAACACTGCAAATCGTTTTTGCACTTTTATCATCGATTGCCTGACCGTAAATATGCTTTGAACTTCTGAACACTGATACTCTCAGTATTTCCGGAGTTCCACTAATTTTTTTCCGAACATGCGCTTTGTTTCTCTTTCTCGCAAGTATTCTTTTCTTTGCTGCTTCCATTTTCTTTTATCTTTAATATTTTAATCTAAAATATGCAATGAAACTGGTGCTAATAGTGATCGCAACAACGATTTCGGTTTTATTAAGAGCCTTTTCCAGCTTTTCCAGCTTTTCTAATGATCTGCTCACCTTCAAATAAAATCCCCTTACCCTTATATGGTTCAGGTGGACGATATTTTCTTATTTCAGCTGCGGTCTGCCCTAAAACCTGTTTATCACAACTGGTCAATGTAATCTTTGTTGTACCATCAACCTGCGCAGTTACCACTTTTGGTAGTTGATACTCAATTGGATGAGAATATCCCAAAGCTAATGTCAACTTCTGCCCTGACACCTGAGCTCTGTACCCAACGCCCACTAATACCAGTACTTTCTTGAATCCTTCGTCAACACCAACCACCATGTTGTTAATGAGTGATCGTATTGTTCCCCCCATTACACGGCTTTCTCTTTCATCAAAATTGACGATTACTTTGATGTCTTCTTTGTTTACATCCAGTTCTACTCCGGCTGGAATATCAAACTGCATCTCTCCAATAGGACCCTTAACTTTGAGCTGCCGATTCTTGTAATCAGCGGTAATCTTTGAACTCAAGGCGACCGGTCTTTTACCAAGTCTGGACATTTTCCTATTCTCCCTTAATATCCTGTTTTTCTGTAGTTAACTTACAGCGCAGATAATTTCGCCACCAATCTTTTCTTTTTTGCACTGAGCGTCTGACATTACACCATTTGAGGTGGAAATAACATAAATGCCTTGCCCATTAAGCAGCGGTTTTAACGATTTAAATCCTTTGAATATTCTTAGTCCTGGTTTACTTACTCTCTGCAGGGTTCTGATATTCGGTTCGCCCTTGGCAGTATACCTTAGTGATATGACCAGTTCTTTACCTACTGGAGCATCTTGAATAAGGAAATCACTAATGAATCCTTCATCTTTCAGCACCTTTGCAATATTTTCCTTGATCTTTGAAGAAGGAATAGTGACTTTTTTGTGTTCTCGCAGAACAGCATTCCTCATACGAGTTAGCATATCTGCAATAGGATCAGACATTGACATGAGTTTACCCGGTTGCTTCTTTGTTAAAAAAATGAATAATCAGATCAGCCGCGACTACCAACTAGATTTGGTAACCCCTGGTAGTTGTCCAAAACCGGCTCGTATTCTGAAACATATTCGGCAAATTCCGAACTTTCTTATGTATCCCCTTGATCGTCCACAAATTGCACATCGACTATTTTGACGAACTTTGAATTTTGCGGGTCTTTTTGCTTTAGCTATCCAAGACTTTTTTGCCATTCCGTTTCTCTAATTTTTTCTAAATGGTAAACCAAGAGATGATAGCAACAATTTCCCCTCTTCATCAGTCTTGGCAGTTGTTACGATAGTGATGTTCATACCCCTTACTTGATCAATTTTTTCGTAATTGACCTCGGGGAATACAAGTTGTTCTTTAATTCCCAACGTGTAATTTCCTCTTCCATCAAAAGCTTTGTTAGGAATACCCTTAAAATCTCTAACCCTTGGAAGCGCTGTATTGATTAACCTTTCCAAGAAATCATACATCATTCCTCTTCTTAAGGTTACCTTAACTCCAATAGGCTGCCCTTCTCGTAGTTTAAAACTGGCTATTGACTTTTTTGCCTTTCTTACTACCGGTTTTTGTCCAGCAATATCTTTTATGTAATCCTGGATAACCTCAAGACATTTGACATTCTGAATTGCTTCACCAGCACCAACATTGATTATAACTTTTTCGACCTTGGGGATTTGATGAACATTCTTTATCTTCAATTCCTTTTTCAGAATATCGATTACTGTTGTTCTATATTTTTCGCGTAGTGTTGACACTTTCTGACCTCAATTAATCAACTGGAATGTTTGATTTTGCAAAAATCCGAGTTTTGGTATTATCATCGTTGATTTGAATTTTTATTCTTTCGCCTTTACCACTCTTCTTGCAAAATAGAAGTACATTCGAATAATGGATTGGAGCTTCAAATCTTACGATTTTCCCTTCTTGACCAGCCTGTCGAGGTTTTACGTGCTTTGTCACCATGTTCACGCCTTCAACCACCACACGCTCTCGGTACCTGTCTATGCTCACTATCTTACCTGTGGTTCCTTTATCCTTTCCACAAATCACCTTGACGACGTCGCCTCTTTTCAACAGGAGTTTCTTCTTTGTTAATGGCACTCCCTTTTTTTTCTTGGTATTCATGTTGGTCTCTTAACTAATTTGATTAAACAACTTCGGGAGCCAATGAAACGATCTTCATAAAATTCTTGTTCCGCAGTTCTCTTCCTACCGGACCAAAAATACGAGTACCGATTGGTTCGAGTTTCGGATTTAAAATCACGGCAGCATTGGTGTCAAACCGAATTGTCGTGCCATCGTTCCTTTGAGTTGGGTAAGCTGTCCTTACAATAACTGCTTTCACAACTTCTCCAGCTTTAACTTTGCTCTGTGGTGCAGCTTGTTTTACGGAAGCCACAATAAGATCACCGATTCTTGCGTATCTTCGACCGGAGCCACCAAGGACTTTAATACACTGGATTACCTTGGCTCCTGAGTTATCGGCGACTTCCATCCGCGATTGAGTTTGTATCATCGAACTTCTCCTCTCACTTCCAATTTTTCGTTAATTAAACGGCTTTACGCACAACTTCCAACAGTCGCCAGCATTTATCTTTACTAATAGGTCTACATTCGACCAGTTTTACAAGATCACCAATGCTACAATCATTTTGTTCATCGTGAATTTTGTATCGCTTTGATCTTTTAACGGTTTTCTTATAAAGCGGGTGTTGAATGGTTCTTTCAACATTCACAACAGCCGTTTTTTCCATTTTATCGCTTGTAACAGTACCTAGTAGCACTTTTCGACGTCTTTGAATAATTTTCTTGGTATTCTCCATTTTTTTCCTAATGTGGCAATCCTGAAACTTTTTTAATAGATAGAAAACTACAGTTCGCCCAAAATTGTTTTTGCCCTGGCAATATCCCTTCTAGCTTGTTTAAGAGCGGACGTGTCCTCAAGCTGGCCAATTGTTTTATTGCATCTTAATCGAAAAAGATTTTCCTCCAAATTTCTTATTTTGGATTTTAAATCCTCTTCTGAAAGTTGTCGAAATTCAGCAGCTTTCATTTTTAATCCTCTCTTGAAATAATCGTCGTCTTTATTGGAAGTTTATACTGAGCTAATTTAAAGGCTTCCCTTGCAATTTCAGGACTGACTCCTTCAATCTCGAAAAGTATCCGCCCAGGCTTTACGGGGCACACCCAATGATCAACAGATCCTTTTCCTTTACCCATCCGTGTTTCTGCGGGTTTTTTAGTAATGGGTTTGTGCGGAAAAATCCGAATCCATATTTTTCCATCTCTTTTCACATAACGGGTCATAGCCCGCCTGCTTGCTTCTATCTGTCTTGATGTGATGAATCCCCTGCCGACAGCTTGAATGGCGAGTGAACCAAAATTGATTTTGTTTCCTCTGGAAGCTTCTCCGGTGATTCTTCCCGTCTGTCTCTTACGATATTTTGTCCTTGAAGGCATTAACATGACTAAGTCTCCTTATTGAACTTCCTTCTTCTTCTTCGTCCGCGGGTTGCTGCTTTTTTTGGCTCGTTAAAAACCCAAACCTTAACCCCCAGGATTCCGTAAATTGTTTTAGCTTTCGCAACTGCGTAATTAATATCTGCTTTTAATGTATGAAGAGGAATTCTTCCTTCGAGAATCCATTCGGTCCTCGCCATTTCAGCTCCGTTCAACCTTCCAGCCACCATAATCTTACAGCCAGTTACATCAAATCTCATCACATTTTGTAAGGTCTTTTTCATAACCCTTCGAAAGGCAACCCTTCTTTCCAATTGCATAGCTATATTATTAGCCAAAAGCTGGGCATCGACTTCCGGTCTTTTTACTTCCTTAATATTTACAACCAAATCCTGATGTTTAACAATCAATGCGATACGCTTTTTTACCTTCTCTGCTTCTTCGCCTTTTCGACCGATAATAATCCCGGGTCTCATGGCGTGGATGTAAATCTTCAGATTTTTTGCGGCGCGCTCAATCTCGACTTGTGCAATCCCAGCGTGTCGAAGTTCTTTGTTGATGTATTCCTTGATCTTTATGTCTTCCAGCAGAATATCTGCATATCTTTTTTCTGCGTACCAGTTTGATTGCCAGCTTTTAGTAATACCTAATCTAAGCCCAATCGGGTTGACTTTTTGTCCCAAATCTTTCCTCCTGATCTAATAAGGATAAAATGTTGAAATTGTTTAACCGACAGAAAGAGAAATATGACTTGAGTGCTTCAATATTTGTGTTGCTCTTCCCATCGCCCTTGGTCTGATTCGTTTTAGTGTTCGACCTTTGTCAACTCTAGCCTCTGTAATAATAAGATCGTCGGGATTCACCGAGCTGTCTTTTTCAACAGCATTTGCTATCGCAGATCTTAGTACTTTTACCACTATTGGATTCGCGCTTCGTCTTGTATTTTCAAGTGTTGCTAGAGCATATGTAACATTCAGTCCCCGAATCTGTTCAATAACCAGTCTTGCTTTACGGGGAGCAACCCGCGCATGACTCATTGACGCTTTAGCGATTGAAGCTTTGTCTTTTTTATCTATAGTCTTTTTCATTTCGCCTTCTTACTGCGCTTGTCTGATTTGGTAATGTGACCTCGATAGGTTCGAGTCGGAGAAAACTCTCCAAACTTATGGCCAACCATATTCTCAGTTACAAAAATTGGGATAAATTTGTTACCATTGTGTATAGCTACATTTAATCCCACAAACTCAGGTAGGATAACAGATCTTCGAGACCATGTTTTTATGACCTTTCGGTCTCCTTTTTGTTTAGCCGCTTCGCACTTTTTTAATAAGTGATCATCAATAAAAGGACCTTTCTTAAGTGATCTTGGCACTTTTCTTCTCCCCTATTTTTTAGATTTTCTTCTGGTTACAATATAACCATCCGTTCGTTTGTTTTTCCTTGTTCTAGCACCTTTCGTCGGTTTCCCCCACGGAGTTACCGGATGCCGCCCGCCTGATGTTTTACCTTCACCACCACCATGGGGATGATCCACTGGGTTCATAACAACACCTCGAACCGTTGGCCTGATTCCCTTATGTCTTGATTTACCGGCTTTCCCGATTTTAATTAGTGAATGATCCGTGTTCCCAACCTGACCAATTGTTGCAAAGCACTCCTGATGAATCAATCTAACTTCACCGGATCTCAGCTTTATATGTGTATATGATCCTTCCTTGGCCATCAAAGTTGCCGATCCTCCTGCGCTTCTGATCAACTGCCCACCTTTCAGCGGCTTCAATTCTATGTTGTGGATCAGGGTTCCAAGTGGGATATTTTTCAAGGGCAGAGCATTTCCAACCTTGATATCAGCTTTTTCTCCCGAGATTATGGTGTCTCCAACCTTAATTCCTTCAGGAGCAATGATGTATCGCTTTTCTCCATCAGCGTACACAATCAAACAGATTCGTGCGGTACGATTTGGGTCGTATTCAATCGATTTGACTTTGGCAGGTACTTCGAATTTATCTCTCTTAAAATCGATGATCCTGTATCTTCTTTTATGTCCACCACCCATGTGCCTGACGGTAATTCTACCCAGGTTGTTTCTTCCGCTTTTTCTCTTTTTGGGAGTCAGGAGACTTTTTTCCGGTCTTGAGGTAGTTATTTCGTCAAAACCGGACACGCTCATCCCTCTTCTTCCGGGAGAGGTTGGTTTATACTTTCTAATCGACATTTTTTCTTTGCAGTAAAGTGTTCAGGTTATGCACCTTCAAAGTATTCGATGGTATCACCTTCTTTAAGTGTCACGATTGCCTTCTTCCAATCTGATCGTTTACCCTCATGACGGCCTAATCGCTTCTTCTTCCCTTTAACAACTAACGTATTGATATTCTGGACCGTTACATTAAAGATCGACTCAATCGCGTTTTTCAATTCTATTTTATTGGTATCCTTGCGGATTTTAAAAACGACCTTGTTTCCCTCTTCTTTCATCAAGAGAACTTTTTCAGTAATATAGGGCCTTGATATTAGATTGAACTGGCTTTTCATTTTAGCAGTCTCCCTTCAATATCCAGCAAAGCGTCTTTTGTGATAATTGTGTGTTTATGGTTAAGAACATCAAATACATTGACGCCTGAACTATGAACGCATTTTACAGACTGCAAGTTTCTTGATGCTAAAGCAAAATTCTTTTCCTCTTTTGAAAAAACCACCAAAGTTTTTTCGAGCTTGAGGTCTTGCATTATTTTTACTAAATTTTTTGTTTTATGATCCACAAGCTTCAAGTCTTCAACAACCAGTATTTCGCTATTTTTGATCTTCATGGCGAGTACTGAGGCTAAAGCCTTCTTTTTCACTTTCTTGTTAATTGAAACCTCGTGGCTACGTGGAACCGGACCAAAAGCAACACCGCCATGTCTCCGTATCGGTGATTGTACGTTACCGACGCGAGCATTACCTGTCCCTTTCTGACGAAAAAGTTTCTTTCCGCTTCCAGCGACCTCTGAACGCCCTTTAGCTTTGTGAGTTCCCATTTGAAGAGATGATTGGTAAGCTACAACAGCATCCTTTAATACAAAAGGATTAAGAGGCATTTCCGCAATCTTATCATGCAGCTCTACAGTACCTTTCTCTTGTTTTTCAAGATTATACACCTTAAGCGTAGTCATGGTGCCCTTATGCTAACTGTGATTAATAAAAATTATTTCAACTTGATATCAACCTGAACACCCGCAGAGACATCTAACTTCATCAAAGAGTCCATTGTTTGTGGTGTGGTTTCGGTAATATATAAAAGACGTTTATGTGTATGAAACTGAAACTGTTCTCTCGATTTTTTGTTCACATGCGGAGATCTTAATACACATATCTTTTGTCGTTTTGTCGGCAATGGAATGGGGCCAATTACGTTTGCCCCAGACCGTTTGACGATAGAAACGATTTCCTTTACTGCTTTGTCCAACTGTTTGGAATCAAATGCTTTAAAGTTAACACGGATCTTTTGAGTCATTACTCGTCCTATTTATTCAATAATTTCAGAAATAGTACCTGAGCCTACAGTTCGACCACCTTCACGAATAGCAAACCGAAGTCCTTGTTCCATTGCAATACTGGAAATCAATTCTATTGACATCGTAATGTGATCACCAGGCATCACCATCTCAATACCTTCTGGTAATTGAACCATCCCGGTTACGTCCGTTGTCCTAAAATAGAATTGAGGTCGATAATTTGTGAAAAAGGGCGTATGTCGTCCACCTTCTTCCTTGGTCAGTACGTATACTTCACCTTTGAACTTAGTATGAGGGGTGATGGAACCGGGCTTACAGATTACCTGCCCACGCTCGATTTCGTCCCGTTTGGTGCCTCTTAATAATAATCCAACGTTATCACCAGCTTCACCGCGATCAAGAAGCTTTCTAAACATCTCAACACCTGTTGCAACTGTCGTCAGAGTATCTCTGATACCAACAATCTCAACCTGTTCACCAACTTTGATCACACCACGCTCGATTCTACCTGTTGCAACAGTTCCCCGACCTGATATAGAAAAAATATCTTCGATTGGCATCAAGAAAGGTTTATCAATTTGCCTTTCCGGAAGAGGAATGTATGTATCCAAAGCTTCTATTAACTCGTGAATACTTTTATATTCGGGTGCGAGGGGATCAGTTGCAGCACACTGTTCAACTTCCAGTGCACTTCCTCTGATTACAGGTGTATCATCTCCGGGAAATTCATACTCACTCAATAATTCACGAACTTCCATTTCAACCAGTTCAAGAAGTTCTTCATCATCAACCTGATCAACCTTATTTAAATAGACAATAATATAAGGAACACCTACCTGCTTAGCCAAGAGGATATGCTCCCTGGTTTGAGGCATTGGACCGTCAGCTGCGGAAACCACCAATACTGCTCCGTCCATTTGGGCAGCGCCGGTAATCATATTTTTTACGTAATCAGCATGACCTGGACAATCAACGTGTGCGTAATGACGCGTATCGCTTTGATATTCAACATGCGCTGTCGCGATTGTGATTCCTCTTTCCTTTTCCTCCGGAGCATTATCGATAGAATCAAATGCTCTTGCAGAGGCTTTTCCTGACATAGCCAGTACTTTTGTAATTCCGGCGGTTAGAGTGGTCTTACCATGGTCAACATGACCGATGGTACCTACGTTGACGTGGGGCTTATCACGCTTAAAAATTTCCTTTGACATACGGTCTCCTTAAAAAATGAGGTTGATTAGAATCACTTTTATGACATTAACAACTGTAAAGAAAATGACTACGATAGATGAACTTTCTCGTAGTGATCAAACATCATAGAGAAGGTCGCTCTTCCCTGACTTAGAGAGCGTAATATAGTAAGATACCCAAACATGGTCGATAAAGCAACACTAACTGACAAGATTTGAACATCTTTTTTTTCTTCTATTGATTTAACTCGTCCTTTTTTCGAATTTAAATCGCCAATTATATCGCCTGTAAATTCAATCGGAGTTGTCACCTCTACTTTCATAATCGGTTCCAGCAGAACCGGGTTTCCTTTTAGCAGGCATTTTCTTAAAGCCAGTGAGGCGGCAATCTTGAAAGCAGTTAAATTGAGTTCCTCCTCTTTATAGTCGACCCCTTTAACCAGCACTTTAACATATAAAACCGGATAACCTGAAATCACACCTGATAAAAAACCCTCCTGAATTCCTTCACGGACGATCTGTTCAATCTCGCCTGCAATCTCCAAATCGGGATTAAACTCTATTCTGTTTTTCTCTTCACCTGTATTCGGTTCCAGAACTAATGTACAGCTTGCGTATACTGACTTTCCGGCAATCTGTTTATCGAAAACTTCCGTAACCTCGGCTTTTGTTTCGATTGTTTCTCTATAAGCAACTTGGGGCTTACCGGTATTAACATTCAGTTTAAACTCCCGCTTTAGACGATCCACCAAAATGTCCAGGTGCAGTTCACCCATTCCTGAAATAACGATCTGCCCGGTTTCCTTATCTTTTCCGACCGAAAATGACGGATCTTCCATTTCCAGTCTTTTTAAGCAGTCATTCAATCTTTCCTGGTCAACCTTAGTTTTCGGCTCAATCGCTATCGAAATGACCGGGATCGGACTTTCAATCCGTTCAAGAATAATTTCGCTCCCCTTTTTACAGATCGTATCGCCTGTTGTCGAGTGATTAAACCCCACCACTGCCACAATCTCACCAGCGGTTGCTGTTTCAACTTCCTCTCTTTTATTGGCATGCAGTAAAAAGATTTTCCCGACCCTCTCTGATTTATTTTTTATGGGATTAAAAACCTGCTCACCAATTTTTAACGTTCCTGAATAGATCCTAAGGTAATTAATCGTTCTAGCGAAGCTGTCGGCTTGAATTTTAAATAACAAAGCAGCCAGTGGTTCTTTCGCATCAGGTCTTCTGCTCAACTCCTTTTTACCCGTCATATCCTCTCCTTTTACCGGAGGCAGATCCAAAGGAGATGGCAGAAAATCTATGATCCCGTCTAAAAGCGGTTGTATTCCTTTATTCTTAAAAGCTGATCCGCAAAAGGTCGGCGTAATCTTGTTATTTAGACATCCTTTGCGGACACTTTCCCTGATTTGATCCTGTGAAATTTCGGATTCATTCAATACCAGCTCAAGCAATTCATCATCGAATAACGTCAGGGTTTCCAGTAGCTTTTCTCTTTCAATCTCAGCCTGTTCCTTATATTCATCCGGGATGTCAGCCTCAATGACATCTGCTCCCAGGCTTTCGCTTTCAAACACAAGTGCTTTCATCAATATCAGATCAATCACCCCCTTAAAATCTTCCTCTTTTCCGAGGGGGATATTAATGCAAGCCGGTGTTGTTCTCAATATGTCTGACATTTGCTCTAGCACGGCGTAGAAATCAGCACCCGTTCGATCCATTTTGTTGATAAATGCCATCCGAGGCACTCGGTAATGATCTGCCTGCCGCCAAACAGTCTCGGATTGAGGTTCAACTCCTCCGACACCACAGAATATAACGACAACGCCATCCAAAACCCTCAAGCTTCGTTCCACCTCAACCGTAAAATCGACATGGCCCGGAGTATCCAGAATATTAATCTGGTTTATCTGATCTTTGTGTTTCCAGAAGCAACTGGTAGAGGCTGCAGTGATAGTAATCCCCCGTTCCTGCTCTTGAGCCATCCAATCCATTACTGCAGCGCCATCATGAACTTCACCGATTTTATGACTCTTTCCGGTATAGTACAGTATCCGCTCAGTTGTTGTTGTCTTGCCAGCATCTATATGTGCAACAAAACCGACATTCCTAAGTTTAACTAGATCTGGCGCCTTTCTCATAACTCTTTAGCAGGTTTACCACATATAATGGGCAAAAGCCTTGTTAGCGTCAGCCATCCTGTGAGTATCTTCTTTCTTCTTAACGGCCGTCCCTCTTTCATGAAAAGCGTCCATCAATTCAGCTGCCAGACAATCCTCCATCGATTTTTCATTACGCGCCCTAGCAGCGTTGATGATCCACCGAATAGCCAATGCTAATCGTCTATCGTCTCTAACTTCAACAGGGATCTGATAAGTTGAACCGCCGACCCTTCTAGACTTGACTTCCAGTAAAGGTTCAACGTTTCTAATTGAGGTGTTAAAAATCTCAATCCCGTTCTTATCTTCGATTTTTTGTTCAAGTTTTTCCAACGCGCCATAAACGATTTGCTCAGAAATGCTCTTCTTGCCTTTTAACATTAAGCAATTAATAAATTTACTTAATCTCAGGCTGTCATATTTTGAATCCGGCAGGATCTGCCGTTTTTCTGCTGAATGCCTTCTTGACATCGTTCTTACCTCTTATCCTTTTTTAGTTCCGTATTTTGATCGGCCTTGTTTACGATCAGTTACACCTTGTGTATCCAGAGTACCCCGAATGATATGATAACGAACACCAGGCAAATCCTTAACTCTACCACCACGAAGAAGCACAACGGAGTGTTCTTGCAAATTATGGCCAATACCAGGAATGTAAGAAGTTACTTCCATTCCATTTGTCAACCGAACCCTTGCAACCTTCCGCAAAGCTGAATTCGGTTTTTTAGGTGTAGTCGTATAAACCCTCGTGCAAACACCGCGTTTTTGTGGACAGGCTTGTAACGCTGGAACGTTGTTTTTTTCCTGAATCTTTTTCCTTCCTTTTCTAACCAGCTGACTTAATGTTGGCATATGCTTTTTGTTTGTTTTAGTTGCTATCAGTAATTCTCTTTGAAAAAGTTGGGATTATTCGTTTTAGTACGATTTCCTTTCTCTTGCAAAATCTTTTAATAACAATCGATTGCGTCTGATTTACTATACTTATGCATTTGCTGACGTAATCTATCGATCCTAACAACGATTTTTTTTAATGGCAAGAGCAAATTCTATAATTTTTTTACATATCTTAGGCAAATTTTGATTTTGCTATAAATACAATGCCATATCAGAACTGCAATTCCACTGAAGTGATTAATTTGGCAGACTGATCACCAAGAAGACGAGAATTCGGCTTTTCCTAAAATAACTCCCCAAAAATTTAAATTTAACCCATTGCAGCCAAAAACTGAATGAAAATAAATCATATACATTGTTAAAATGGGTCACTTTATCTCAAAAATTAACCGTAAAACAAAAATGAAAATTGTTCGGAATCAATCTTTATCCTCTTCAAAGGCCCTTGATACTTGTTTCCATCACATTGAAGTGTTATAAATACGAATTATAAAAGTTAGATACCTCTTCAGATATTCGCTAATCCTAACCTGTAAGGAAGCAGTTATCAGGGCACATCAGCGAGTACTCTTCACAATAAAATTCTAGTTATTTAATTTTTATAATTCTTTGTTTTCCCAAGTGAAAGGTTTCTACCTTTATTTGCCTTATGTTAATCCTGTTTGGAGGGTGTTAAATGACATGGCTTTGGAACTTTATTAGTTCTTCGATCGGAAAAAAGCTTTTGATGGCATTATCAGGACTTTTTTTCTGTTCATTTCTGCTTGTTCACATGGCGGGTAACATGACGATATTTATTGGAGCAGATATGTTTAACGCATATACGTCAATCATGTCTACCGCTTCAGTCAACAAAGTTTTAGAAGTATTAATGGTACTTCTGTTCCTTGTGCATGTGTACACATCAGCAACATTGACGATCGAGAACAGAGCAGCTCGTCCTGAGAAATATGCAATGGATGTTTCAGCAGGAAAAAGGACATTTATGTCTTCTAATATGTTCATTACCGGATCAATAATATTGATATTTGTGATTGTTCACCTGGTTGGTTTTAAATATGGTGATTGGTCCAATGCCCCCGGTTCAACTAATACAATGTACGCTTTATTGGCTGATACGTATGCCAGCGTATTTTGGACAGCGTTATATGTTATTGCTGTCATTGTACTTGGTTTTCATTTAAATCATGCATTTCAAAGTGCATTTCAGACTTTAGGTTTAAATCATAAGAAGTATACTCCGTTTATTCAAAAGCTGGGTACATTGTATTCAATTTTAATCGCATTGGGATTTGCTTCTTTTCCAGTGTACTTTTTTCTTTCACACCTAAACGCGGGTAATTAAATGACAGTTTTAGATTCAAAAGTTCCCGGAGGTTCGTTGGAAGGTAAGTGGGATAAGCACAAATTTGATTTAAAATTGGTCAACCCAGCGAATAAAAGGAAATATTCAATCATCGTAGTAGGTACTGGATTGGCCGGTGCTTCTGCCGCCGCTTCTTTGGCTGAACTCGGATATGATGTACTGAATTTTTGTTTTCAGGATAGTCCTCGAAGAGCTCATAGTATTGCTGCTCAGGGTGGAATCAATGCGGCTAAAAACTATCCAAATGATGGTGATAGTGTCTTTCGTTTGTTTTATGACACCATTAAAGGTGGAGACTTCAGAGCACGTGAAGCTAATGTATACAGACTGGCTCAAGTAGCGAACAACATTATTGATCAATGTGTAGCTCAAGGTGTTCCTTTTGCGAGGGATTACGGCGGACTGCTGGATAACCGCTCATTTGGTGGAGCTCAGGTGTCACGAACATTCTACGCCCGCGGCCAAACAGGGCAACAGTTGCTTTTAGGTGCTTACAGCGCACTCAGTAGACAAATCGGAGAAGGTGCAGTAAAAATGTTCACACGTCGTGAAATGCTTGATTTGGCAATCGTCGACGGGAAAGCACGAGGAATCATCTGTAGAAACCTTGTTAATGGCGAGATAGAATCTTATACCGCTGATGCTGTTGTTTTAGCAACCGGTGGTTATGGAAACGTTTTCTATCTTTCAACCAATGCCATGAACAGTAACGTAACTGCAGCGTGGAGAGCTCATAAGCGAGGTGCATACTTTGCCAATCCATGTTTCACGCAGATTCATCCTACTTGTATTCCGGTTTCTGGCGATCATCAATCAAAACTAACGTTGATGAGTGAAAGTTTGAGGAACGACGGACGTGTCTGGGTGCCGGCAAAGAAAGGTGATTCCAGGCAACCACAAGAGATACCGGAAAATGAAAGAGATTACTATCTGGAAAGAAAGTATCCATCTTTTGGAAATTTGGTACCGAGGGATGTTGCTTCCAGAAATGCCAAGATTGTTTGTGACGAAGGGTATGGAGTCGGCACTACAGGTCAGGCAGTTTATCTGGATTTTGCTGATGCTATCAAACGCATGGGCAAGGATGTTGTTGCTGCCAAGTATGGAAACCTATTCGACATGTATCATCACATTACCGACGAAAATCCATACGAAGTCCCGATGAAAATCTATCCGGCCATTCACTATACAATGGGTGGATTATGGGTGGATTATAACTTGATGAGCAATGTTCCCGGATTATTTGTCCTGGGTGAAGCAAACTTCTCAGACCATGGAGCAAACCGGTTAGGTGCCAGTGCTCTGATGCAAGGATTAGCTGATGGTTATTTTGTGCTACCTTATACCATCGGTGGCTATTTTGTTGGAACTGAACTGGAAAAAATCACTCCTGCTCATTCTGCGATAAAAAACCTGGAAAAAGAAGTGGAACAAAAGACAACCAAACTCTTGTCAATCCGTGGCAATAAAACCGTTGATTATTTTCATAAACAACTTGGAAAAATCATGTGGGATAAATGTGGAATGGCAAGGAATGAAGCTGGACTTAAAGAAGCACTGGAGCAAATCCCGAAGATTCGAGAAGAATTCTGGCAAGACGTCAAAATTCCAGGATCCAATGGTGAATTTAATCAGGAAGTGGAAAAAGCCGGACGCGTGGCTGACTTCTTGGAATTCGCAGAGGTCATGATTAAAGACGCATTGCATAGAGAGGAATCCTGCGGTGGACACTTTAGAGAGGAACACCAAACAGAAGAAGGTGAAGCAAAACGGAATGATGAGGATTTTGCTTATGTAGCTGCTTGGGAATTCAAAGGTGTCGGCACGGAACCTGTTCTTCACAAGGAACCTCTAACATTTGAAAACGTGAAATTAACCCAACGAAGTTATAAATAGGAGGTATTTCGGTGAATTTAACTCTTAAAATCTGGCGCCAAGCAAACGCTCAAACGAAAGGAAAGTTGGTGACTTACCAGATAAGCGATATATCGCCGGATATGTCCTTTTTGGAAATGCTTGATGTGTTGAATCAACAAATCATCCTCAAAGGTGAAGATCCGGTTGCGTTCGATAATGATTGTCGAGAAGGGATCTGCGGAATGTGCAGTCTCTATATCAACGGTAGAGCTCATGGAGCCCAAACCGAAGCAACGGTTTGCCAACTTCATATGAGAAGCTTTAGCGATGGTGACACTATTACTGTTGAACCATGGCGTGCAAAGGCTTTCCCGGTCATTAAAGACTTGGTTGCTGATCGTTCCGCATTTGATAAAATCATCCAGGCTGGTGGATTTGTTTCTTCTAAAACAGGTGCACCTCAAGATGCTAATGCCCTGCCGATCCCTAAAAGGAATGCAGACTTGGCAATGGACGCCGCTGCCTGTATCGGTTGCGGTGCCTGCGTGGCTTCCTGCAAAAACGCATCCGCCATGCTGTTTACCAGCGCCAAAATCTCTCAGTTGGCTCTACTGCCGCAAGGTCAGGCAGAAAAAGACAAGAGAGCTCTGGCAATGGTACGTGCAATGGATGAAGCAGGCTTCGGTAACTGTACAAATGAAGGCGAATGTGAAGCCGAATGTCCGAAAGCTATTAAAATAACCAATATTGCTAGGTTATTTAGAGAGTACTATCGAGCAACCATCGTTTCGGAAGAACTGTAGTAACTCAGGCTTATACAAATATCCTTCACAATTCAAGTAAGGTGGATGGGGACGGTTGTTTCAAAACAGCCATCCCCGTTTTCTTTACTCTTTCCTCCCTGCTGCATGATCTGCACAGAATATTGCCATTAAATGAAAATGAAATTTTTCTTTTCATCACAGCTATATTAAAGATACTCATCTCTGGTACTTGAGGAATGGAGGTCAAATCGTGCATATTGACACTCTGTCCTTTATCGATCAAGATTCAGTGATCTAGCATAAAATCAGCAATTACGGATTATTGAACCAATCCATGATACAAAAAGAGACACTATCCTTAAAAATTAGTCTATTATTTCTGTGGTTTTAACATATAACAGTCACCTAGGTTGAATGATTTTTTATCATGAAAGTTAAAATAGCAATTAATGGTTTCGGAAGAATTGGCAGATGTATTTTTAGAGCTCTGTTTGACAACCCTATCTATAGCAGTCAAATTGAAATTGCCGCGATCAATGAATTGGCAGACCTAGCTACTATGGTTCACTTGGCCAAATACGATTCCACTTTCGGTAGATTCGATAAGAATATTGAAATATCCGATGATCAGATGATTGTTGAGGATCAAAAAATCCGGATAATACATGAAAAAACACCCGAAAAACTCCCCTGGAAAGCGCTTGATATTGATGTCGTGCTTGAATGTACCGGCACTTTTGTTGATCGTCAAACAGCGCAAATTCACATTAACAGTGGGGCGAAAAAACTAATCTTTTCTCAACCAGCGGACAGTGACATTGACGCAACGATTATTCATGGAATTAACCACCAAGTTATCCACCCGACGCATACCATCATTTCCAACGCATCCTGTACCAGCAACTGTATTATTCCCATCATTTATATTCTTAATAAACACTTTACAGTGGAAGCCGGTACGATTACTACCGTTCACTCTGCCATGTTGGATCAGCCTATACTCGATTCATACAATAATGACCTGCGTAAAACCAGATCCGCCATGCAGTCGATTATCCCGGTAAAAACAGAACTAAACAAAGGTATCGAAAAAATCCTGCCTCAGATGAACAACAAAATCGAAACTCTTGCGATTCGCGTCCCTACGACTAACGTTTCATTGATGGATGTAAATCTTTTAGTCCGTGAAGCAACTACTATTGAAAAGGTGAATGATCTGATAAAAGAGTACTCTTTCAACTCACTTAAGGGAATCCTGGGGTTTTGCGATGAAGAATTGGTTTCATGCGATTTTATTCGCGATGCAAGATCGTCAATCGTGGATTTGAGTCAAACCAGGGTTGGGGGTAAAAGGCTCGTTAAAATATTGACTTGGTTTGACAACGAATGGGGCTATTCAAATCGAATGCTGGACACGACCTTGACTGCAATGGGAAAAGGGATCATTTAAAGAAGATCAAAGAGACCATTTAAGTATCACTTTTTGACCTTGGAAGTATATGAATATGAAAGTCCGGATCAAATCTTTCGTTTGGATCCAAAGCCACTATTAACCGCAGATCCGGATTATGAATCTCCACCAGGTGTTCCTCATCCCACAAATTATACAAGTCCCTGATGGCTGTGTGTCCGGCGAACCACAACTGCTGGTCACCACCATTTCCTAGCATTTTTTCCAGCATTTGGGGAATAATCCCAACTTTAGCCGAGTTATGCCGCGTCCAGGTCAATCCTTCAATCAGATCAGGATGAATTCTGTAATTGATGATCTTTTCGATATCGTAATAATCTTTTGGCCTTGAATGTGAGATAACAAAAAACCTACCCCTGGCAACCAACGGCAGATTTTTTTCAAATCGATTAAACTGTGCCAAAAACTCGGTTCCATAAAATCTCTCAACATATGAACGAGTCATAGGACCTTCGGCGGCTAGCTTAGCAAACGGATGATTTCCATTGACCTCTTCGTCCATAATGTTTTCATGATTGCCTTTAAGGAAATGGAATAATTTGGGAAACGACGCCTTTAATCTCATCACCATCGCCATGGTTTGAAAATTCTCTTTCATCTCTTCTGCCATGGCAGGGCATTCGGCAAAACCTTTTTTATACTCTTCCAGTGCCAAACGCCATCGAGCCAATCCCCTGCGCTCACTGTGCATACCATCACCGACGCAAACAATCTGCAGTGCTCCTTGTTTCAGATGATCATAAACCCGTTCCTGCTTGTATCGATAATGCATCAAATCAGGCAGATAGTCACTCCTTCCATGTATATCAGGAACAATCAGTGTAGGAATATCCTGTTTCAGTAATACTAATCCACCGGGTTTTCCCTCGTCATCGTATGGTCTATTTTCGTTGGATTCAGTCTCTAAAACTTCAATTGCCTTATTCAGCAGATCTTCCATCGATTTCTTACTATCACTCATTTTTCAGCACCCCTGCGAAATTAACAGCAAGCGTAATCTATATTCAAAAAAACATACTCACGATACAATCCATCAGAATACCCGGAAATTGGTTCAAGCTGTGATCATCTTTGACTTTGATAAAACTGACAATCTGTTTATCCGGGGAACGTTTGATCAAGTCTTCAATGGAAGACATCGGAATCACATCATCATATTCACCCGCAATAATTGTGGTGGGAATACCATTGGGAATATAGGTTGATTCGATCAACTTCATCTCTGCTTCATCAAAAAAATCTGGATCATAAAACCCCACGGCCGGCGCCAGTAGAATCATTGCTTTCACCAACTCCGGGTTACTCATGGCAAAAAGAAGCGCACTTAAGCCACCCAACGAGGAGCCAATTATCCAAGACGGTTCAGAAATCAGCTGTTTTAGAACTTCATCTCTCTCTTTAATGTTTGGAGTTAGCTCTGGAATTGTACACTCCGGATATTTTTTCCTAATCAGCTGTGCTTTGGTACCATTTGGGCTACTTTCCAAACCGTGCAGAAAAAAAAGATTATGCATAAGCATATGATGATTGATAGTTTAATTTTTCGACATTCTTAATATCTCAATAGCTTCTTTAGCAATTTCTTGTACCTGAGAGTGACTGTCTTTTAATAGTGGCGTTATCAAGTCAATATGACTTTCATTTCCAATATTACTTATAAGATCAGCAACATCCCCTCTAATGGTCGCATTTTCATCGTTTAACAGCGGAATCAAATAGGGAAGTGCCTCTATAACCTCGTCTGGTTTGATCTCCTTTAGATCCTCCAATAACATATTCACACCTAATCTGACAAACATGCTACCTTTTGTCAGTAATCTTCCCAATGTTGCGTAAAGATTTTTATTATATTGAAAGAGGCTTACGACCTTGTCTATATCACCGTTTTCCAAATCGAGGGAAATCAATTCAGTAAATTCTTTGATATCCTCTTCTGACACTTCAGTCATGGACACATACCTTATTTTTTGTACAGAGTTAATTGATTCAATAACATTTCGGCAGTCTATTTAAGCATTTACGATCACCATATAAAAAATACCACAATTTTTGAATTGTGAGGATGCCAATTACCCTATTTGTAGTAATAAAGCATCTGTCAAAAAAACCATTAACATCGATCAAGTCTTGATGATAACTTATAAAATTTGCTATATAATTTCATGAGTTCTACCTTGACAAAGGATATCAAAGATTTTAAGATGTTCCATCATTTGATGGAATCAAATATTGGTATTATTTGATGGGTATTGAATTTGAAATCAGAAAATTCGAAAGGAGATTTCAGATCTTTGGATCAAAGAAACGAGAAAGGATGTTATTAAATCGAAGTAATTTCATATAAAATATATCGGACAGATAGAGGGAGGTTATATATGTCAGAAATTAATTATGATGGAAAGGTAGCAATCATCACAGGTGCAGGTGCCGGTTTAGGGAAAACTTATGCTCTTGAATTTGCCAAGAGAGGTGCGAAGGTGGTTGTGAACGATCTAGGTGGATCTCGTGATGGTTCCGGTGCCGATACAAGGGCGGCAGACCAGGTAGTGGATGAAATAAAGGCGGCTGGTGGAGAAGCTGCTCCAAATTATGATTCTGTTGCCACCAAAGAGGGCGGAGAAAATATCGTCAAAACTGCCGTCGATAATTTTGGAAAGGTCGATATCATTGTTAACAACGCAGGAATTCTCAGAGACAAGAGCATTGTTAAAATGAGCAAAGATGAATGGGATCTGGTATTGGCAGTTCATCTTAACGGAGCCTTTTTTGTAACACAACCTGCATTCAAATTGATGAAAGAGAACGCCTACGGTCGGATCATAAACACTGCTTCCGGAGCAGGTTTATATGGGAATTTTGGACAGGCAAATTATGCTGCTGCCAAGATGGGACTGGTTGGATTGATGCATTCTGTTCATACGGAAGGTGCCAAATACAATATCAAATGCAACACGATTGCACCGATCGCAGCCTCCAGGTTAACTGAAGACGTCATGCCACCCGAGATCTTCACCAAACTTGACCCGAAATTCGTAACTCCATTGGTTCTGTTTTTGGCTTCTGAAGAAAACCAGGATTCCGGTATGATCTTTAATTGTGCTGCCGGATGGTTCAGCAGATCAGCGATTATGTGTGGAACGGGGACTTTTATAGGTGATGGACAAAGAGATATTGCTGTTGAGGAAGTAAGGGATGCATGGAATCAAGTGACAAGCCTGGATGACATCAAAGTCTTGAACAACGTGAACGATTCTTTTGGTTATCTGGCAAAACTTTTCCAATAATCGAAAAGAACTAAAGACGTGTTAATAAGATGAAACATGTTTTGTAATCATCTTTCAACATGCGAATGAATGATAAACTCGAGATTTGTGGATTACGTATTTAAACAATTTTTCCAATTCCGGTGTCAACAGAATTGTTTTTTAGTAATCTCATCTCGAGTTTATTATCTCTTTCTTAACTCTCTACGACAATTAAGATTCTACAATCTTTTCCTTAGATCGTTTAAGGATTTAAACAGGAAATCAAGAAGATCCATAAATGGAGGATACAATGGTCGGTATTACTTCCTACGGGGGATATATTCCTCGTTTAAGGCTAAATCGCGGTATCATATACGGTTCCAATGCCTGGATGGCACCGGGATTGATCGGATCAGCGAATGGTGAACGCTCTATGGCTAATTGGGATGAAGATAGTCTAACCATGGCCGTCGAAGCTTCAAGGGATTGCATCAGCGGATTTGACAAAAAGAAAATCGATGCTGCTTACCTGGCATCTGTCAATTTCCCATTTCAAGAACGACTGAATTCCGGAGTTATGGCTACCGCGCTTAATCTGCCTGACAGTATTGAATCAGCTGATTTTACCTCTTCAATGAGGGCAGGGGCTTCTGCCTTAATGGCCGGTATAAATGCTGTGAAGACTGGTGATTATAGAAATGTTCTGGTTGCTGCCGGAAACAGGAAGATCACCAAGATGGCGTATCTGCATGAGTTGTGGGCAGGAGATGGTGCTGCGGCTCTAACAGTCGGAACTGAAAATGTTATTGCCGAATATAAAGGCGCAGCAACCATTACGGATGATTTTGTTGATCATTACCGCGGCTTAGGCGAACAGTTCGAATATAACTGGGAAGAGCGTTGGATTAAAGACGAAGGATACATGAAGATCGTTCCAAAAGCAGTAAAAGCTTTAATGGATAAAACTGGTATCACCGGCAAAGATGTTGCCAAATTTGTAATGCCATGTGTGTTTGGCAACGTCCCAGTCCAGATTGCCGGTAAATTCGAAATCCCGAAGGAAAACGTTTCAAACAATCTGCATGCTGTTTGCGGTGACACGGGTCCGGCACATGCACTGGTTCTGTTTGTTTCCGCTTTGGAAAATGCAAAACCGGGTGATAAGATAGTCATGGTAGCATTCGGACAGGGTTGTTCTGCGCTTCTGTTTGAAGTGACCGATAACATTACAAAGCTCAAAGCTCGTAACGGAATCAAAGGTTCATTGGCAGAGCGCAAAGAGGAACAGAATTATATTAAATTCCTGGCTCACCGCAGACTGCTGGAACAAGATCTAACCATTCGCGCAGAAGCGAACTGGAAGACAGCTCTTTCAACCCTTTACAGAAAAAAAGGGATGATACTGGGCATGATTGGCGGAAAATGTGCCAAATGTGGAACAGCTCAGTTTCCGAAAGCAGATGTCTGTGTCAATCCGGAGTGTAATGCAGTAAAAACCCAGGAGGATTGCGAGTTTGCTGATGTTCCAGGCGAAATCATGAGTTATACCTCCGACCTGCTGACCTATACAATGGATCCACCAGCTCATTACGGCATGGTTACATTTGAAAACGGCGGTCGAAGCATGTTTGATTTTACCGATTATGAGATAGGAAAAATAGAGGTTGGTTTACCGGTTCGAATGGTTTTTCGAATTAGAAACCTGGACCATCAACGAGGTTTTACCCAATACTTTTGGAAAGCAAAACCGATCATCAAAAAAGAGGAGGCATAACATGGCTGATGGAATCAAGGACAAGGTAGCGATACTTGGAATGGGTTGTTCAAAGTTCGGTGAAAGATGGGACTGTGGACCGGAAGAACTCATGGTAGAAGCTTTCGAAGAGTGTCTTACAGATGCAGGGATTGATCGCAGTGAAATTCAGGCTGCCTGGTTTGGCCAATGCTATGATGAAATTGGAACCGGTAAGGGTGCACCCGGACTGGCGATCTCATTGAGACTTCCCTATATTCCTGTAACCAGGGTTGAAAACTATTGTGCAACAGGAACGGAGGCTTTCAGAGGTGCTGTTTATGCTGTTGCATCCGGAGCTTGTGACATTGCGCTGGCTCAAGGCGTGGAAAAATTGAAAGATACCGGATATGGTGGATTACCGGCAATTGACGGCGTAAACAGCGGAACTCTTTCCGGCCAAACGCTCCCCAATATTTCTGCTCCGGGAGCTTTTGCCCAATTGGCAAGTGCTTATCGGGCGAAACACAAGGTTAACTACAATGACCTAAAAAGAGCTATTGCTCAGGTTTCTGTAAAAAGCCATGCAAATGGTGTCAAAAATCCAAAAGCTCATTTGAGAAAACCGGTTACCATCGAGCAGGTAATGGCATCACCAATCATAGCAGATCCATTGGGTTTGTTTGATTGCTGCGGCGTTAGTGATGGATCAGCCTGTGCCATCGTAACAACACCGGAGATTGCCAAAAAACTTGGAAAAACCGATCTTGTTTCAGTTAAATCTCTTCAACTGGCTGTGAGTAATGGCGAGGAACAGGGTTTCAAGGACTGGGATGGTTCCTATTTCGCAACAACCCGTCACGCTGCAAAACGAGCTTATGCAGAAGCGGGAATTAAAAACCCCAGGGAAGAATTGAGCATGTTTGAGGTTCATGACTGTTTTTCCATCACGGAATTCGTTACTTATGAAGACCTTTATATCTCACCGGAAGGCGGCGGGATCAAAGATGTAATGGATGGATTCTATAATGCAGATGGTCAGATCCCATGCCAGATTGATGGTGGTCTGAAATGCTTTGGTCACCCGATTGGAGCATCCGGATTACGAATGCTTTATGAAATGTATTTGCAATTGCTGGGCAGAGCCGGTGAACGTCAATTGAAAGATCCGCGACTTGGTTTGACACACAACCTGGGAGGATTTCCATTCGCAAACGTGAATGCAATCTCAATTGTCGGTCGCTACGAATAACCATCCATTCAAGATAATTTGAATGTAAAAAAGACCAATTAGAAAGGAGCCAGCCGATCTTGTTCAAAACAAATCGGCTGTTTTTTTTACTTTTTACTGAAAGCCGCAACCGCTTCAAAAAACTCCGATGAACAACAACAAATACTCTGGTTCCTGTCCTCCAACTCTATAGCAGCTTCCAGTGAAGGAGCATTTAGGTTCTGACGCATGGAATCCTTCGTAAATCTCAAACCTAAAAATGTTTTTCCGGCCAGTACTTTTGCTGTATCTAAAGCTGAATTCAACAGATCTTCATCGTTAACCAGTCGACTCACCATACCGATTCTATCCGCCTCATCCGCTAATACTGTCCTTCCCGTCATCAGAATTTCCGATGCCTTGGCAGAACCAACCATTCTTGGCAAGAAGTAAGTAGTCCCCAGTTCCCCCCCGGATAAACCGATATTTACAAAAGAAGCTGTAAAAGTTGCACTGGAACCGGCAATAATTATATCAGACGCTAATGCCATGCTAAACCCACCGCCAGCTGCAGGTCCCTTGACTGCTGCAATAATTGGCTGGGGCAACCGTCTCATCTCCAAAATAATCCGGGAAAACTGACGTTGAACGCCATGCAGGTGAAGAGACGCTGAAGAAAAGAGTCTGACCCCCTCTTCCGAATTCAGTCGCTTGTCTCTTAAATCGGCTCCTGAACAAAACCCCCGTCCAGCACCCGTGACAATCAATACTCGGATGTTATCCTTCTCGGATAGGTCTCTAAAAAACGGATGCAACTCATCCAACATATCAAGACTTATTGCATTTAAACTGTCTGGACGATTAAGTGTAAGCAACCCAATGCCTGATTCAATTTCCTCAAACTTGATTGTTTTAAAATCCATACAACTCTCCTTTCTTTCCCTTCTTTTGGAATACCATCAAACGGCAATATATCAAATCGATACAAATAATCTAGACACTAATCGTCAAACCGTCAATAGTCTGATGAACAGTTAAGGCAAGACCCATTACCGACAACTCAACTTATACCGGAAATTGACATTTTGCAGCCTCAAAAAATTGCCTGCTGCCAACGACGATGCGGCTTATAGTATATCCAGACAGAAATTGTTTGGGGAATACACATGGATGTTTTACTGATGATTAAACTTAGTGCTTATCAACGTCATCTATTCTGTTTAAAAAATCTTCGTACCACTTTTTCATAAAGATATAATACTCCACACCATAATCGAGCATCTCAATACGAAAAGCATCTATTTTATATTTATTAAGATAATCATTAACCTTTTTTTCATCCCTATTGGATGTATTTACTTCGACAAGGTTTTTGAGAGTGCTCAAATGATCGATCATTCCTTGAAGTTGTTTGACATAAAAAATTATTTTTTCTCTCCGCTTTTCCGGTTCCAGGTTTGAGAAGAAAAAAATCTTTAACAAGACTTCATCTCTCGCTTTTGGGATGGTTATCTCTTCATTCAGCCACGTTTGAAAACACTCCATTCCTTTTTCAGTAACGGAATAGAGTTTTTTTACCCGCCCCTCTGTCACCTTTTGCTTCATTTTAACCATCCCATCTTTTTCCAATTTCCTAAAGGCGGGATAAATACTGCCTAGACTGGTATTGAAAAAATATCCGGTACTGGATTCCATCAGTTTTTTGATCTGATATCCTGTCTTTTCCCCATCCTGAAGGAAACCGAGAAGGATTTTATCTTGCATGGCTTTTAATTCTAAGCTGTTAACAAATTTTTTCAGTAATCGCTGATACGATAAATCAAACTATTACGTTGAAACCTATCAGCCATTGGTGTCAAGAATTAATTCCAGTATTGAGAGATGACCGGCCTGGCTCCACTTATATAAAAACCGCTGTCAGAGCTTTAATATTTCATCCAACTTGGTACACTTATTTCATGGGAAATATAGATCGAACTATTTTGCGTATAAAATTGTTTTTATTAATCACTTCAAAATATTGAACACTATGAAACGGTTTTTCTCCATAATTCTCATTCTAGTCTTTTTTTGCCCGGTATTGGCATTCGACTTATCCGCCATTCAATTAATTTATAGGGATAATAAAGGACATTATCACTACCGCTGTACAGACAAAACAGGTGGCAAAGCGATTGTTGTCTTTCGATCAGAGGGAGTATTTGTTAATGGCCCCACAGGTCAGGACTTTTATCCTCTGGATACTGCGGCAGTGGAAAGATCTGACGACAGGGTAAAAGTCATCGAAAGATACGCACGAATGGGATGCAGAGAGAGGATGAGACAGCAGATAGAGACACCCCCAGAAGAGTAGACATTAAACAGTGGAATATATTTAAAACTTATCAATCAGCTCATGCAAGACTTCATAGCTCTTGATTGAATCCTCTCTATTTATCACAAGTGTTAATTCGGTATTTGTGGAGATTATTTCCAATATATTGATATTCTTCCAAGCTAATGCCTGCAGTACCTGGTGGGTAATTCCAGGTGTGTTGTAAAAGTCTCCTTCAAAGACAATCGTTAATACAACCAGATCGTTTTGTTGATCAAGTACCGACTCCTGTTGTAGTTTTTTCTCAACCTCCTGATGGTGCTTCTGACTGATGACAATGCTGACTTCGTGGTTCCCGATGGTAATATTTAAAAAATCCCCCCTGTCCAAATCCACCAGAGTATAAAAAGAGGAGATCTCTTTAAGCAGTTTTGGCGTTTTAACGATATTGAAATCACAAATATTTGTTTTCATTGTTATTTCACAATTAATACCCCGCTTTCCACTATCCTCATATCTTCTCTGAACTTCATCCGCATATCTCCTTAAAGCCATTATTATGGAAGAATCAGTCACTTTCTTCTCCAGGATCAATTCGACTTTTGGACGGAGTTCGGCCGATAGGTTTCCAAAATGTATAATGCCGCGATTAATGGCATCTAAAAGATAGGGTTGCTCTTTTATGATATTTTTTACAATTTCGCTAACAGACATGTTGATTTTTTGGTTTTATGTTAATATAGTAACATTTAGTTATCATTACAACAAAAAGTTCCTAATGGTACCATTCAAACCAATTTTAGAAAGAAAAGTAAAAAACCGCATTGAGCGAGATTCTAAAACTTTAATTTTGATAGGTTTGCATCGTAACAAATTAATGCATTTTAAAAAACACAAAAACTTCCAGGAGATTTTATGACCTTTCCATTAAGAGGCGTTTTCACAGCAATGATCACCCCTTTCGACGCAAACGGCGCATTTGATGCAATTACCTATGCTTCATTGGTTGATAATCAGTTAAAAAACGGTGTCGCCGGAATCGTGCCCTGTGGAACAACAGGTGAAAGCCCAACCCTTTCACATGCAGAGCATGATTATGTCATTGAGTTGACCATTGATTTGGTAAAAGGTCAAATTCCAGTAATTGCTGGAACCGGAAGCAATTCAACAGCAGAGGCGATCCGTTTAAGTCAACACGCAGAAAAAGTGGGAGCCGATGCGGTAATGGTGGTGAACCCTTATTACAACAAACCAACTCAGGAAGGATTATATCTACATTTCAAAGCCATAGCCAACTCGGTTAAAATTCCCTGTATTATCTATAACATTAAAAGCAGAACGGGTGTCAATCTTGAAACAGAAACCTTGATTCGTTTGTGTCAGACCTGTCCTAATATCAGTGGTGTTAAAGAAGCTTCAGGAGATCTGAGGCAAATGAAAGATGTCATTGCAAACACTAGCGATGATTTTAACGTGTTGTCAGGTGATGACAATATGGCGATTGATCTTATCCAGGCCGGTGGTGACGGTGTTATTTCGGTCGCTTCCAATCTGGTTCCGGATAAAATGGTAATGATGGTTGAAGCTGCATTAAAATCCGATTTCGATTACGCCAGAAAATTGGAATACGAGTTGAGTATTCTATTTAAAGCACTATTCCTGGAAACCAACCCGATTCCAATCAAAGCAGCAATGGCGATGGCTGGTCTGTGTCTGGAACAATACAGGCTGCCGATGTGTCCCCTATCCTCGGAAACTCATCGTAATCGATTAAAAGAAACCCTGGAAGAACTGAACATTATCGAAAAAACCGCAATCGAATCAGTAATTGTCTAGTCTTTCAAGCGGGTTTTCGGACAAAGCCCGCTAACCCCGTTAATCCAGATTTACAATCGGCAAATCTACCACGAATTCTATACCCGCTTCAGAATTAGATGCCCTGATTGTTCCCCGGTGCTTTTCTATTATCTTTTTGGCAATTGCCAACCCCAGCCCCCCACCATTGTCGCTGATTGGATCAACACGGTAAAACGGCTCAAAGATTTTTGACAACTCCATCTCCGAAACATGCAGACAACTGTTATCCAGGTAAAGTAACAGACGGTTATCTCTTTCTTTGGATTTTAGACTGATTTTCCCGTTTACCGGGGTATACTTGACAGAATTATCAACAAGATTATTGAGTACCGTATTAAAAGTTTCTCGATTTCCGATTATCTTTGCCTTACTTGAAAAATCCCGGTGACATTCAATTTTTTTACTCTTCAAGGTGGATTCAAATCTGCTCACAACATCCTCCAACTGACGAACAGGAGAAAAAACCTCACTATACGGGACCTCTTGCTGCAGATCGAGTTTGGACAATTCCAGGATCCTACCGATCAACTTGTCCAGTTCATCCACATCAACCTGAATCTCTTTTAGATAATCTGACAGATCTTTGTTACCCTCTTCCTTAATATGATCCTTCAGGATTTCCACGGCAATCTGGATTCTTGCCAATGGGCTTCTTAACTCATGGGACACCTGGGCAGTCAGCTCTTTTCCTCCCTTAACCATTTTTTCAAGTTTTTCTGCCATCACATTGAAAGCAGATGCCAACTCACCTATCTCATCCCTGCTTTTCACTGAAGTGCGATGGGATAGGTCGCCCTGTTCCAGCTTTTTCGTTGATTCTATTAATGATTTTATTGGTTTGGAGATCAGCCGGGAAATCGGAAACGTCAGCAAGGCAACGATAACACCGATGCCAAACAATCCGATGGCAAAACCCTCTTTATGACGAAATATGGGTCTATCCCCGAACAACATATGAAATGTACCCTTTGTATTATTGCCAAGATCGATCGACGAACGCCTGTATAAAGTAGAGTGTTCTCTGTGGCGCAAAAAATCATAAGAGTCTTTTTTTTGTTCAGACTTTTCCAGGTGGTAGCGAGTAATTTTTTGAGAAACCTCATCATCAAAAGATTTGGTTAAAATCCGGTTATCTTCCACCGTGATCCAAATCCTGGTTTTAAAGGCATGCCCCAAGTGACGGACATAATCTTCGAATAAATTGATCGCCTGAGTATTCGTTAGGGGTGTTTTTTTGACATGAAATTCGATCATCTCTTTTGCCATTATGAATCGAGTTTCATTGTACTTCTCATAGTAATCTCTATATTGGCGACCGGCAAACAATACGAAAAAGCCGAATATGACTATTTCCGTTATGATTAGTACGATGACAAAAGAGATAAAAATCTTTATGTATACCTTGCTTAGCTTCAATTTTCCTCCTCAAGCATATAACCGATCCCCCAGACGGTCTTGATCTTTTTTTTCAGTTCATTCGAGATTTTACCGATTTTAGTTCTTAAATTGCTTATGTGAACATCAATACTGCGATCAAACGCCATGAAATCTTTTCCCCTGGCGATATTCATTAGTTCATCCCTGCTGAAAACCCGGTCTGGGCATTCAATTAACGCCTTAATAATTTGGTATTCAGTCGATGAAAGGGTGATATCATGATCTTGAATAATTAAAGAACGTTTATCCACGTTTAGTCGAAATGGTCCACATGATATGCTACTCTGGTTTTCTACTGTTTCTCCCGGATTACTCGTTGATAAACTTCGCCTCAAAACGGAATTGATCCTTGCCAGTAACTCTCTTGGATTAAAAGGTTTAGCCAGATAATCATCAGCTCCGAGTTCGAGCCCGACAATTCGATCCGTATCCTCTCCCTTCGCTGTCAGCATGATGACCGGAATAGAGGATTGTTTTCTGATCTGCTTCAAAATATCCAATCCATTTTCCCGACCCAGCATGATATCCAGGATAATAATATCCGGAGAGTCGACGCGCAAACTTCTCATAACTGAGTCCGAATTAGCCGATGACAAAGTCTCAAAGCCATAACTTTCCAAATATTTAACCAACAACAGTTGAAGCTTCCTGTCATCATCAACAATCAATACTTTTTTATCCATAATATGAGAACGTAGAATTTGAAGTTATTACTTTTATCTAAATTTATTGTATAAAAACTCAGATTTGATTCAACCTAAATTACATTTTCTTAACACTTTTAGTGGAATAATCAACGCTTGGATTCAGTAATAACAAATATCCTGTGTCAAGTTTGATAAATCCGTCTGTTTTGACAAGACTATCCCAATGACCTGATATTACTTTTGGTGCCGAATCAATCACAGATTTGTGGATAAGCCCAGCTTTCAGTGGTTGATTTACATTGTCAATTCCATTATCGCCAATCCCCCCTGATATCACCTATTTTTTGTCATTTTATCTCTATTGGAAGGAATTGCAGATTCCACTCCCTCACGTTTCGAATTGGATAAAATGGTTGTGTTGTTTTATTAATAAATGATACAGGCTATAGATAAAGTAAAATTTGTCCTCTTGACAGCTATAATGTTCTTATTTGGATACTCCTGTTTCTGGAATATATCTGCTCCTGGGCAAAAAATTGTCCAGGCATCAGTTAATAATCGACATTATACGATAAATCAGACAATAACAGATCAGAACTCGCAATCATATTTTATTTGACACGTAATCAAGTACTCAGGATGAATAAGAACCATCAATCAACAATCCTCATCATAGATGACGAGGCAATTATACGAAATAGTTTTGCCGACTATCTGGAAGACAGGGATTATAAAACTCTGACAGCTGAAAACGGTCGCATTGGTATTGAAACCTTCCAACGAGAACAACCCGACTTGGTGCTGGTTGACTTGCGCATGCCTGAGGTAGATGGTTTGGAGGTATTGTCCCATATAAAAGCTTCTTCCGCTGACACACCTATGATAGTAATATCTGGCACTGGCGAGATTCGCGAGGCCGCAGAAGCATTGCGTCGAGGCGCATGGGACTATCTGATTAAACCGATTGAGAGTCTTGAAATTCTTAGCCATGCGGTGGACAACGCCCTGGAAAAATCGAGATTAAAGCAGGAAAATCTCCAATACCAGCAAAGCCTTGAAAAAATGGTTTCAACGCGAACTTTGGAGTTAGAGCTTGCCAATACTCATCTGGATGACATCAATAGGCGTCTGAAACGTATTGTAGAGAGTACACGCTCACTTTCTTATTGTACTGAAGTTAAACAGTTCGGAACTCAGCTGTTGAAAGAGTTCGGGCTCCATATGCAAGCTACCGGAGGTAGCATGTATATGAAAGAAAAAGATGGATTGCGCCTGGTCAATACCCTGGACCCTGGACATGCTCAGAGCTTCATCCCTTTTCCTCTTCAAAAATACTCTATTTTTAATCGGTCGTTCATTGAAAGGCAACCGATACTGATCAATGACATCGCCAACTGCTCTAACTTGTCCTGCAGTGGTTGGAAGGGCTATAAAGATGGATCAACCCTGGTATTTCCTCTATCTGACCTGTCGGGAGACATCATCGGGATTCTGTCTCTGCACAGCAAGAGACGTCCTCCATTTGTGGAGCAGGACAAGGAAATCGGCTCCATTCTGGCATCTTATAGTTGTGAGGCGATAAGGGCTGTCCGTGCCACTGAAGATTTAAGAGTGAGTGAGGAGCGATTCAGAGAGCTTGCAGAAATGTTGCCAGAGGCTGTTTTTGAATCCGACTCTTACTTGAACCTTACATATGCCAATCAAAAGGCGTTTGAATTATTCGGGATTTCAGAAGAGGATTTCAATCAAGGGTTGAATGGAGCTGATCTGCTGGCTCCTGAAGAACAAAAAAAAATGGGTGAAAACATAAAAGATCTGTTGAAAAATCGTATTTCCATAGCAATGGAATTTAATGCGATGAGAAAAGACGGTTCCACTTTTCCCATTCTATTCCGAACAAGTGCTATTCTAAAAGATGAGATTGTTACCGGATACAGAATCGTTGTCGTTAACATTATTGAACGAAAACGAGCTGAGGAGCAGATCAGAGCTTCCCTTAAGGAAAAGGAAACCCTGCTCCAGGAGATCCATCACCGAGTCAAAAATAATATGGCTGTCATTGTAAGTTTGCTGAAGCTTCAAATGCACAGAAACGATGACGAACGGGTGAAGGAGGCTTTAAAGGAAAGTCAAAACAGGGTCTATTCAATGTCAACTGTTCATGAAACATTGTTCAGCTCCAACAATTTATCTGAAATCCTTGTTGAACCATTTATTGGAAAAATTGTTGAATATGTTTTTCAATCGTTTCAAATTAATCAAAACCAGATTCGCTTGAAAACCGAGTTTGATCCCATTAAACTCACCATAGAAAAGGCATCTCCCCTGGGTCTGGTCATTAATGAATTGGTGTCAAATGCACTGAAGTATGCTTTTGAAAATGGCAGGGACGGTGAAATTGTCCTGAGTATTAAAAAACTGATCAGTGAGGATGTTGGAGTAATCATATCGGACAATGGAATTGGAATGCCCATGGATATGGACTGGACAAAACCAAAAGGCCTTGGTCTCCAACTGGTTAAAAATTTGGTGGAAAATCAATTGGACGGATCTTTAAATATGGAGTCGGACCAAGGTACCCGGTTTATTATCAGATTTGGAATCTAATACTTCTAATTCGGAAAATGCTATGACAAATAAACGCATATTAATTGTTGAAGATGAAGTTGTTGTAGGAATGGAGATTCAAAGCACACTGGAAAGACTGGGATACTCCGTTATTGCCATCGTAAATACGGGTGAAAAAGCAATTACTCTCGCAACAGAAGAAAAGCCCGATATTATTTTGATGGATATACGGCTCAAAGGAAAAATAGATGGTATTGAAGCAGCCAGTCAGATTCGGTCTGACTGGGAGATTCCCATAATATTTCTGACAGCATATGCAGAAGAAGACAAAACAGAACGGGCTAAACTGGCACTCCCTTTTGGTTATCTTCTGAAACCCATTCAAGATAGGGATCTTAAGGTTACGATAGAAATGGCCGCATACGCATCTGAAGTGAATGCGGAACGCAATCAGGCTCAAGAAGCATTAAAAAAAGCACATGAAGAGCTGGAGCAAAAAGTCAGAGAGAGAACAATAGAACTGCAGCACGAAATCGATGAAAGAATCCAGATTGAAGAAAGCCTGCAAATTGCCAAGAAAGAAGCTGAATCGGCAAACCTGGCTAAAACAGTGTTTTTGGCCAATATATCGCACGAACTGCGCAACCCCATGCATCAGATTATCAGCTATTCAAAATACGGCGTCGAAAAATACTACAACATCTCAGATGAAAAACGACTGCATTATTTCAGGCAGATAAGAAAATCCTCAGATCGGCTGATGATCCTGTTAAACAACCTTTTGGATCTAACAAAACTTGAGTCCGGCCGAATGGATTATGAAATAGAAGAAAATGATCTAACTGAAATAATTGCCGAAGCCATATCAGAATATAAGCCATCATTGGAGGAAAAAAAACTAACCGTTGAATTTGAAAACCACACGCCGGCAGACCCAATTTCCTGTGATAATTATAAAATCGGGCAGGTGGTTCGGAACTTACTCTCCAATACAATCAAATTTAGTACCGAAAATCAGAAAATTCGCATAAGTATGGTAAACAGCACGCTGGACAAAGATGGTCAACCAATACCGGCAGTTAAGATTTCAGTCCTTGACAAAGGGATTGGAATACCTGAGAACGAATTAAACTCGGTTTTTGAAAAATTCAGCCAAAGCAGTCGCACCAAAACTGGTGCCGGTGGAACCGGACTGGGATTGACAATCTGTAAAGAGATTGTGAAAGCGCATGGTGGAGAAATCTGGGCAGAGAACAATCCGAAAGGCGGGGCTATCTTTAGTTTCATTCTACCGTATAAACAGAGTATGAGTTAAACAGCATCATAAATCGTATACTTTTTTGCATCCATCCATTTCCTCTTTTTCCAAAAACTCCACCAACCGCATGCAGTCCTTTTTGACTCAGAATCACATCCTCAACATTTAAAACCAGCCTTGACGACGTTTACACATTATTTACATTTAAAAAATACTAATTTAATACTTTCTCTCTATTCTATAATCACGAAAGGTCATTAATCAAACCTGGCTTTGAAATACGCAGGATGTAATTCTAATCATTTTCAGGGAGAAAACCATGAGAGTGCAAAAAATCATTTATTTAACAGCAATTGTGACTCTTCTCATCGCTTTTGTCAGCGGATGTCATCGGCGACCGTGGGCCGACGACAGGCTTTCGGAAATGGTGTTGGACCATCTGGATGACCATGTTAAAGATCTGAGTCTCAACGAATCACAGGATACAAAGTATCAGGATCTAAGAAAGCGAATGGAAACTGATTTGAATAAAACCCAGGCTGAACATCAAGCCTTCAAACTCAAATTGAAGGGGATGATTGATCAGGAAAACGCCGATGTAAAACAGATAAACTCTGAGATACGTTTCAAACTGAATGAAATGCCTGATAAACTTGTGGTTTATTTGGATTATGTTGATGAAATGTGGGATATCCTGGATGAACAGCAACGGGAAAAAGTGATGATTGAAATCCGTGAAAGAACGGATGATAAAAGATGGTATCATCACCATCGAAACAGCGATAAACGGCATGGTAGAATATTAGAACGCATTGACAATCATGTGGATGATTTAAATCTGGATGAAAATCAAAAAGTAAAATACAGCGACTTGAGAACAAGGCTGGAGAAAGAACTTCTGGATAAAAAGGCAGATCACGAAAGTTTTAGATTAAAAATGAAGCAGCTGATAGCAAATGAAAACACGGGTGCAAAAGAGATCACTTCCGAATTGAGATACAAACTCAATGAAATGCCTGAAGAAATGGTGGTTTACCTGGATTATGCAGATGAGATGTGGGATATGCTAAACAAAGAACAACAAGCCCTGGTGCTAGAAGAAATCCGGGACAGAACCGACTCCTGCCTCGATTAACCCAATACTTGATCTATCCCTCCCCCTTCCCGGTTCAATGTGTTTCTCTCCTTCACATTGAGCCGGGAAACACCTATCCGGTAATCTTTTTCTCCAACACCCCACAAAAACCATTTTCAACCTGCAAGGCATCGCGACCAGATTAGAACATGGTGCAGCGTTCATCTGTATTTATGCTTTACAATAAAGACATGAAATGAAACCGTAAACTCATCACTATTTTGTTAAATCTTTAGCCTAAAAAACATGAACACACAAGATATCATCAAAGCACTGGAAAGAACCGACGGCAGTTTTCCCGGTAAAGAGATAACAGCTGCCAGGGAACAGAAAAACGAAATAATACCCGCTTTGTTAGAATTGCTTAAAAACACCGTCCGCAACATCGATCAGGTAAGAAGCGAAGAGAACTATTTTGCTTATATCTATGCCATGTTTTTACTAGCTGAATTCAGGGAGAAGCGAGCTCTTAACACCATTGTTGATCTCTTGTCTCTTCCAGGGGAAACTACTTGGGAATTGATTGGAGATATTATGACTGAAGACCTGGGCAGAATTCTGGCTTCAGTATCTTGCGGGGAATGTGCAGGCCTGGAAAAACTAATTGAAAATGAAGACCTGGATGAACTGGTGAGAGCTGCAGCCATTGATGCAATGCTGATTCTGTTGGTTAAAGAAGAACTCCCCCGTGAAGATCTTATTACCTATTTCAGGTCCCTTTACCAGTCCCGCTTGAAAAAAGAGGGTTCCCTGGTTTGGAATCATCTGGTTGTCAGCAGCATTAATATCTACCCAGAGGAGCTTCTGGAACAAATAAAAGAAGCTTATCTTCAAGAACTGGCTGATGAAGAATTCATACCGTATCAATATGTGGAAGATGCCCTGCTATCAGGAAAAGAAACCGTTCTGGGATGGCTGGAAAACAATCCCGACTATTCCTTGGTAACAGACTCCATCTCTGATATCGGCAGGTGGTTGTCCTAGCAAATGCCACCCTGTTATATCGCTGTCATCACAGACGTTCACCCTCCTCAGAGAAAAACGTCTGCTGTCTTACCAATACCTCTGCCAAATTCAATTTGATAATCATCATGGACGTATACCAAAGTTATTGCTAGATAGTTGGCAAAGAAACATATCATCATAACTTTTGATATTTCGCTTTATTGTGAAGTCTAAATATCGAAAAAACTAAACCACAACTTTAAATGATCAGTCTCGATGCAAATAAAATGGATCTTGTTTGATTGTATGGAAACGCTGGTGGATATGGAAATATCACCACAAATACAGGATTACGCCTCCTGGGCTTTCCATGGATCTGGAGTGGAGGACTACTGGACAAGTTTTGAGGAATTTTGCGCAGCATTTATAAAAGCCGGTGATTTCCTGATAAATAAGCTCCCGACGAACAGGGAATGGTCAACGGTAGACAGGTTCAAGCTGATCTGCACATTTAACAGTGATATTCCTCTGCAGCATATTGAAGAGATTACAGCCAAACTGGAGTACAATTATTTTAAAGTCTACACAGCACATTGTGTTGTACACAAAGATGTTTTTGAAGTTCTGACGAAACTCTCTTCATCATATAAACTTGGAGTCGTTTCAAATTTTAAAACAGACAATGGAATTGAAAATATTCTGGAGAAATTTGATATTTTCAGATATTTCCAATACATCACCACCTCCATTAAGAATGGTTGGCGCAAACCTCATCCTTCCATATACAGAGAAATTATCGAAAAGACACACTCCCAGCCCAATGACATCCTTTTTGTTGGTGATGATCTGATATGTGATTATCAAAAACCGAAGGAGATCGGAATGAATGCCATACTGCTGGATAGGAAAAACAACCAGCCTTCATTGACAAATGGCGAAAAAATCAGGAATTTTTACGAATTCTATGATGTTTGTAACCTTTAATAAATGATTCATTTTTACTCACATCCAAGGATAGAAATTTTGACTCCACTTTCAGGCATATGGATTTAAATCTCAAAGGTAAAACGGCTCTCATTACGGGGAGTTACAGAGGAACCGGGCAAAAAATCGCATCAATATTATCGAAAGAGGGTGCTTCTGTCATCGTTCACGGATTTGAAGAGGAAAAGGTCAAGGAATCGGCAATAGTCGTTAATACCCAGCTGCAGGTAACCGGAGATATAACAACCGATCAGGGAGCCGAGAAAGTTGCTGCCGCTGTGTTTGATCTGGTTGGACATGTTGATATTCTGATAAATAACTATGGAACCGCCGGTTTTGGTAATTGGCTGACAACCAGTTCGGAAGATTGGATTGATATGTACCAGAAAAACACCCTTTCCGCTGTTCGTTTGATTAAACTGTTTGTACCTGAAATGAAGCAGAATCATTTTGGCAGAATCATTCAGATCAGCACTATTGGAGCTACCTGTCCCAATAAAATCATGCCGCACTATTACGCTTCCAAAGGCGCACTTACCAACCTGACCGTCAGTTTGGCCAAAGAGTTAAAAAACACCGGCATCACTGTCAACACAGTGTCTCCCGGTTTGATAAAGACTGAGGAGCTGGAGTTGTATTATCGGGAAAAAGCCGGGAAAAAGGGATGGGGAGATACCTGGGAAGAGATAGAGCAACAGATTGTCACGCACGATTTCCCAAATCCCGTGGGTCGTATTGCCCGAAGGGAAGATATTGGAAATCTCGTTGCGTTTTTATGCAGCCATCAAGCCGGCTTCATCAACGGTCAGGATATTCACGTTGATGGTGGTCATTTAGGGATCGTATAAGGATTAACATGAAAACAATCGGACTTTTGGGGGGAATGAGCTGGGAATCAACCGTTTCCTATTACCGAATTATCAATGAAACGATTAAAAAAAGGTTGGGTGGTCTCCATTCCGCGAAAATAGTACTATATAGCGTTGATTTTGATGAGATAGAAAAACTTCAACACCAGGGAAACTGGGATGCCACCGCCAAAATACTAACGGAAGCAGGAAAAAACATTGAGAGGGGAGGCGCCGATTTTTTGCTGATCTGCACCAATACCATGCACAAGGTTGCCCCCCAAATGGAACAGGAACTGACCATTCCCATTCTTCATATTGCCGATGCCACCGCTGAAATCCTTAAAAAATCTAATAAAAAAACCGTCGGCCTACTGGGAACTGCTTTCACCATGGAACAGGATTTTTATAAGGGCAGGCTGGAAGAACAATACGGGCTGAAAGTGATCATCCCCGAAAAAGAGGATCGGCAACTGGTACACCAGGTTATTTACAACGAACTCTGCCTGGGAGTTCTAAAAGAAGACTCAAAAAAGTCTTATCTCAGTATTGTTAAAAAACTGCAGAATCAAGGAGCTGAAGCAATCATCCTGGGCTGCACTGAAATCGCCTTATTGATAGGAGAAGAAAAAACAGAAGTTCCCCTATTGGATACAGCCCGGATTCATGCCGAGAAAGCCGTTGAATATGCACTTAAAGAGCTTTAGTTCTTACCGTGACTAATCCCCCTAGCTACCTTGATAGGAATTCCAACATGTAAATTCTATCAATTCGCTTGTCATATGCAAAACGTATTGTAAACACTAAAGCAGTGTAATTATAATTTAGCGAGTTTTTTCAAATTCATTTCTTGATCAAGATGAGTGCTGATATAATCCTGAACGTTGTAGATACGTTGTTCATACATCTGACGTTTTTTGCTTTTTTTCATGATAAAAACAAACTCTTTTTAGTGCGCCAAGAAGACATTGATATAACGTTTTACCGGGCAGCGGCTGCGACGGCGCCGAAACAGAGGGCAGTATCGTTAAGATCGCACCACCACCCAGACAGATCATTGAAAAAAGAGCATCGCCTCACTAGGTCTCCGAGCTCAGATCATCACAGCCAAATTGGTGGATTCAGATCCCCTTTACCTGCTGGAAAAACAGTTTACCCGTTTGGGATATGAGATCTGCCGCAATAATATGAACAACTGGATCATCCAGTTGGGAAAAGTCATCGATACGGGGATCCAAAAAGCCATATTAGGCTTTGATCGCTTTTCGGATTTCATACGTCAGATTGACAAATTCCGGGGTGTATTCCAACTCTTCGGTGCGTGGTCGGGGAAGATCGATGGGAATCTCTTTGAAAATAGTTGCCGGGCGAGGTGTTAGCACCAGAACCCTGTCAGCCAGTAAAACTGCTTCACGGATGTTGTGGGTTACCATAATTGCTGTTATATTCTGATCTCTCCACAATCTCAGGAGCTCCAGGTTTAACTGCTCTCTGGTAAAGGAATCAAGGGCGCCAAAAGGCTCATCCAAGAGTAGAATCCTTGGTTTTTGTACCAATGCCCTTGCAACAGCCACCCGCTGCTCCATGCCACCGGACAGAGCCTTTGGATAAGTTGCGGCAAAATCGGACAGCCCAACTTTCTCCAGATATTGTCGCCCGGTATGCAGAGCTTCTTCTTTGGGTACACCATAGATCTGCAGTGGCAGGATAATATTCTGTAAAACAGTTCTCCAGGGCATCAGATTCGGTTTTTGAAAAACAACACTGATATCCCTGTGGGGCCCTCTCAACCTCTTTCCACTTAAAACAATACTGCCTCCGCTTCCTTGAAGCAGACCCGCCATGAGTTGAAGAATGGTCGTTTTCCCGCAACCGGAAGGTCCGACAATACAGAGAAATTCTCCAGTGGAGACTGAAAAGCTGATATCATTTACCGCATGAAGACGGTTGCTAGCATCTTTAAACTCCTTTTGCAGATGATCAATTTTTAATATGGGTTCCTGCATACTCTTTATTCTTCCACAAATTGATTATCATACAGTTTATCAACCGTAACCGGGTTGGTTAACAATCCTGTCTTCTGCATGAATTCAACAGAATCCTCCCAGGATTTTCGGGTTGATACGCCCATTTTCTCACTCTCCCAGAGTTTAGCTGATGCCAGTAATACCTGATATTGTACCGGTGCCGCTTCATCCGTGATTTCAGGAATGATTTTTCGAGAAATTGCAAAAGCCTCTTGTGGATTGGCAATGGAATAGGTCAATCCTTTCATAGTGGCTTTTACCATTCTTTTTACCAGATTCGGATCGGATTTAATCAATTTTTCTCCAACCAGCAGTCCATTGGAAACAAGATCGATGTAATCCGAGACTTCAATCACATCAACCTCTATTCCGGCGTTTCTCAATTGAATGGGTTCGTTGACGACATACACAATCGCCGAATCCACAATATTTTGCTGAATGGCAGAGGCCTGGGTAAAACCGATCTGTTTAACAGTGACCTGGCTTTCATCCAATCCGGCCGTATAAACCAGGGCCTTCCAGCCAACATAACTGGCTCCGAAAAAACCCGGAATACCAACGCTTTTGCCAATCAGGTCTTTCACCTTGGTAATTTTCTTTGACTGCGGTGCCATTAACGCCACAGGATAGCGCTGGTGCCATTTCATGACATAGATAATGGGAATGCCCTGCGATTGCGCAAGGATGACCTGATCACCACTTCCCAGTGCAAACTCCCTCTCCCCTTGGGCTGCCAAAGCTACAAAATCGTTTTCATACCCATACTCAACTGCCACCTCCAATCCCTCCGCAGCATAAAAGCCTTTTTCCTGGGCAACATAAACAGGTGCAAACTGAACATTGGGTATGTAACTGACGCCAAACCGTACTTTTCGAAGAGGTTTATCCCCAGCCATCAAAGGACTGGCAATAACAGTTAGCATCAAAACCAGACAAATCCCAAACTTAAAAGCTTTTCGGTACATCTAAATCTCCTTTCAAAATAGTTAGCAATGAAGAATCAATGTCATAAACGTAAGAAATCAAATATTCAATTTAACTTCACAACCAGACCATCAGAACTTTCAATTTATTGCAGGGAATAACAGTAGGGCTGCCTTACATGGCAGCCTTTGAGGTGGCTCCGGCGGGGATGTAACCCCGCCCTACCATTTGTATTCTGCGTTTATGGTGGTTCAATGAAGGTATAAGATCGTAAATTAATGGCATTGAATGATCAATCAGCAAGTCATACGTAAAAATAATCCATGCCTTCATATATAAAACCATTATCCAATCAGTCTCTCCAATCCAGCAACCACTTCTCCAAGCCGGTGATCAGAAGATATAAACTCAACGAAATGGCTGTCAGGACGATCAGTGCAGAGAACATCAAGGAGGTATTAAAAATCCCTTTGGCAAGATTTATCAGGTACCCCAGGCCTCTATCTGCGCCAACAAATTCGCCTACCACAGCGCCAATAACCGACAGAGTCACACCAATTTTGAGTCCCCCTAAAAGCACCGGCATTGAGGCGGGAACTTCCAGCATGATAAATGTTTGCCATCGATTGGCATGCAAGGATCTCATCAAGGTTTTTAACCCCGTATCCACCGAACGAATCCCGACCATGGTATTCACCAATATGGGGAAGAAAACCACCAGGGCGCACACCAGTATTTTACTGATTTTTCCGGTTCCAAACCAGATAATCAGCAGCGGAGCAATGGCAATGGCAGGCACGGATTGAGATGCAACAATGTACGGTCCGATCAGTCGCTCTAGAAATGGACTTTTTGCCAGAATATAGCCCAGGACAGTAGCGGTTCCCAATCCCAGCATTAACCCTCCGGCCATCTCAACCAGGGTCGCTTTAACATGAAACCACAATACTCCATTAATAATAATCTTTTTCAGTTCAAAAAAAACGCTTTCCGGATCTGGCAGGATAAATGTCGGATAATTGCCAACTTTAGAAACAAGAGACCACAAACCGATCAACAGCATCACCCCGATGGGAAAAGCGATCAAACCGATGCCATAACCGTTTAGCCAGCCTGCCATAAACGATTTCCTGTTTTTTGGAATATTTGAACCGGGTTGAGACTCTTGTGTCTTCATCTCCTTTGTCCAGACTGAAAAATTATTTTCACGTAACGTTCAATCACCTGTTTTTTCTTAAAAAAAAAGCCCCGAATGCAAATTGGAAGCATTCGGGGCTTAAATGTCGATTGATAGCAAGAGTACACCTATTGCTCGTGGTAGGAATCAAAGGTGTACCACACCATCTCATGCTATTTCACCTTCTCCCATCCGGACTGTACCGTCGGCTTCAGAATCTCACTGAATCGGCGTCAACTGCCTGTCCTCGCACTTAATACGAGCAAATCGGTTTGGGTTTTCCAATTTGGGAACCAATTGACGTTCACGGGCTTATCTGCTTTCGCAGCATCACCGTCGGTCGGGAATTGCATAAAATGCTCACCCTGCCCCGAAGGTCTTGTTGTTTAATGATTATAAATTATAGGGCGATATTAACGATTCGTCAATATCAGATTAATCCTACCTCCTTTACAGCCCGTTCAATCTGCGCTACACGATCCCTAAGCGTTCCGGTAATCCCCAGAGACAATCGAACAAGTCCCGGGGATAATCCCATGCTCTTTTGCTCTTCCTGATCTATCTCGGAAGAGGTTGAAGTGCTGGAACAGGACATCAGGGTATCAAAATACCCCAGGGAAACAGCGATCAAACCGAACCGCTCTTTATTTTGAAGGACGGACAACAGCTTTTCTGCCCTTTCCTTTGTTTCACAGTCTAAAGTAAAAATCCCTCCAAAACCGAACCCTTCATTAAGCATGGACGAAATCAGTTCATGCTGTGGGTGGGATTGCAATCCCGGGTAATTTATTTTGACATTAAGATTTTCCAGGTGTTCTGAAACTGCTATCGCCCGCCGGGAATGCTCTTTCATTCGAATCGCCAGATGTGGCAGGCGCTGTTGAATGTCAAAAGCCGTTCTGGCATCCATGGTCGGTCCCAGTAACATGACTCTTCCCGTATGAAGATCCATCAATTGATTAACAAAATCCTCGGAACAACATACAACCCCTGCTATCACATCACTTGCTCCATTGATATACTTGGTGAGCGAGTGAATCACAATATCCGCTCCCAAAATTGATGGCGTGACCATCATTGGTGAAAAGGTGTTGTCGACAAGCAATTTTAGATTGTTTTCTTTAGAGATCTTTGAAAGTGCTGGAATATTCGCAACTTTGAGTGTCGGATTCCCCACCGTTTCAACGTAGAAAACTTTTGTCTCCGGACGGATAGCAGCTTTATAAGCATCGACATCATCCGCCTTCACAAAGGTTGTTTTAATCCCCATCTGGGGGAGCAGTTTTTCAAGCAAAGCATGGGTGCCACCATAGATTGTGTCACTGGACACGATATGATCACCAGCATGACAGATTTGAAGCAATGCACATGAAATGGCAGCCATTCCACTGGCTGTGCAGACTGCTGATTCTGTCCCTTCCATTGCTGCAAGCTCCCGGGCTAGAATATCAACAGTCGGATTAAAATGGCGGCTATACAGAAAACAGCCACCTTTGTGGGGTCCACGAACACCCTTAAAAATCTCCGGCATTTCGGAAGGATCCATTACCGTAAAGGTGGCAGAACGGGAAATAGATGGTGCCACTCCCCCATGTTCGCCGAACTCCCTTCTGATTTTCCACATCTCCTGCTCAGGGCTGAATTTTTGCATCTTCCCCTCCAGTTAATAAAACAGTTTGTCAGGCTAAATAGTGTTTCACAGTTGTTTTCAACATTTCCAGGTTTCGCCCCGGTTTCTTCAATGAACTACACCGCAATTAACACTACCAGTGTAGTTCATTGAAGCCATAAGAATCAACTGATTGTTGATAAGGCCATTCTCCCGATGCAAGCTATTATCAGGATTGGATCAGACTATCCCCAAAAATCTTGTTGCAATTTTGAAGATTTTGTAAAAATCTAGTTGTTTCTAAAGGAATAAGTCCATTGTTTTTTTATATTCCTATCAATTTGTAGGAGTGGCGTCGTGTTAGACCTAATACGTTCTTATAAAGAGAAACATCCATTTAAAAGGGGGAAAATGAAAAAGTTTTTCGGTGCTTTAATCATAGCAATCTTCTGCTTTTCGGCCGGGCTTCAGGCAAAGACCTACCAAATTTCTGTCAGTCAATTCGTTGAGCATCCCGCCTTGGATGCTGTTTTAAAGGGGTTTCAGGATTCGCTTAAAGCTCAGAATGTGGATGTAGAGTATAAAGTCCATAATGCACAAGCCAATATGGGAACTGCCAGCCAGATTGCCAAGCAGATTCTGGGTGAGGAGCCGGATTTGATTCTGGCCATTGCCACTCCAACTGCCCAGGCCTGTGCCCAGGCTTTACAGAAGGCCCCTACAAATTTACAACGGACATTGCTCTTCACTGCAGTAACTGATCCCGTTTCCGCCGGACTCGTTGATAGCTGGGAAAAACCGGGCAAAAACATCACCGGTGTTTCCGATATGCTGCCTATTAAAAAACACATGAACATGCTGAAGACTTTTTACCCGAACCTCAAAAAACTTGGTGTCATTTACAACGCCGGTGAAGCAAATTCCAAAATCCTAGTGAAAATGATCCGAGAGGTCGGGAAGGATGAGGGATTTCAAGTTGTCGAAGCGACCGCTTCAAAATCGAGTGAGGTCTACCAGGCTGCCAAAAGTCTTGTGGGAAGGGCTGAAGCGGTTTATATCCCCACGGATAATACCGTTGTCTCGGCTCTGGAATCCGCAGTAAAGGTGGGGACACAGAACAACCTGCCGATTTTTGCTGCAGATGTGGATTCCGTACCTCGAGGTGCTGTTGCTGCCATGGGCTTTGATTATTACAAACACGGTTACCAAACCGGATACATGGCCAAAAGGATACTGCAGGGTGCTGATCCGGCTACCACACCGGTTGAGACCCAGGATGAACTTCTGTTACATTTGAATCTAAAATCCGCCAAGGATATGGGAGTTGACGTTCCCCAGTCACTGATCGAAAAAGCGGATAAGGTAGTCGAGTAAGACTGGATCAATCCGTCTCAACAGGATTTATTGACCAATCAATGCTAACGGATTTATTGCCGCTATTTCCAATTTGGGCAATAAATCCTGCTGAATCTTCAGTAATCTTTTTTCAAATCAATTAAACCCTCATGACTTTTTATGCTGCTTTAGGTGCTTTGGAGCAAGGGCTTGTCTATGGGATCATGGCAATCGGAGTCTATCTGACTTTTCGGATTCTCGATTTTCCGGACCTGACTGTTGACGGAAGCCTCCCCCTGGGAGCATCCATCACGGCTGTGGCACTTACAGCCGGCATTAACCCTTTTGTCGCCCTGCTACTATCTGTAATCGGTGGATTCCTGGCCGGAGCGGTTACGGCTTTACTCAATACAAAATTAAAAATACTCCATCTGCTGGCCTCCATTCTAACCATGATCGCCTTGTACTCCATCAATATCAGGATAATGGACGGGCCTAACATCTCTCTGCTGGCTGTAGACACCGTCTTTGATCCTTTGGTTACAATGGGAGTACCAGCGCATCTGGCATCAACGGTATTTTTCATTATTATTTCCCTGCTGATTGTGATGGCCGTAGTCTGGTTTCTCTATACCGAACTGGGTCTTTCCATCCTGGCAACCGGTGATAATTCGCAGATGATCACGTCACAGGGAGTCAACACCCATACCATGATCATTCTTGGCGTCGGGTTATCCAATGCTTTGGTGGCTTTGAGCGGTTCGCTGATAGCGCAGAACCAGGGAGCTGCGGATGTAAACATGGGAGTGGGAACCATCGTCGCAGGACTTGCTTCCGTTATTGTCGGCGAAACCGTATTTGGGGATAAGACAATCCCAAGGGCAATCTTCGCTGTTCTCCTGGGTTCAATTATCTACAGGCTGGCAATCGGCTTGGCACTGGGACTTGAATTGGGAGGTTTCTCCGTCAGCCCCAGCGATCTCAACCTCATTACCGCCATTTTGGTTGTTTTCGCCTTAACCGCACCGACCATCAAACAAAAGCTCAGGAAGTCATGATCTCAATAAACCGATTAATCAAATATTTCCATAAGGGCAGTGTTAACGAAATTCTGGCCCTGGATGAAATCAGCCTGGAGGTTACTGAAGGGGATTTTATCACTGTCATCGGCTCAAACGGTGCCGGGAAATCAACCCTCCTGAACTGCATAGCCGGTACTTATCCCATAGAAAGCGGATCGATCGAAGTGGATAATAACAACATCACCAATTGGCCCGAGTATAAACGGGCAAAAATGATAGCCCGGGTTTTTCAAGATCCCTTGATGGGGACTTGTGCCCATGCCAGTATCGAACAGAATCTGGCCATCGCCAACAAGAGAGGGAAAAGTAGGGGACTGGGTCTGGGGGTTAAATCCAAAAATCGACGGTTTTTCAAGGAGGAGTTAAAACAACTTGGTTTGGGGTTGGAGGATCGCCTCGCTGACACAGCCGGACTCCTTTCAGGAGGGCAGAGGCAGGCACTGACCATGCTGATGGCAACCCTGGTTCGGCCGAATATTCTTCTATTGGATGAACACCTGGCAGCCCTTGATCCCAAAACAGCCAATCAGGTGTTGGAACTCACCCGGGCCATTGTCAAACAGAAAAACCTGACAACCCTGATGGTAACCCATCAAATGAAGCACGCACTACAATTGGGCAACCGACTTATCATGCTTCACCGAGGGAAAATCATCCTGGACGTACGGGATGACGAGAAAAGCAAGTTGAGCGTGAAGGATCTCCTGGCAAAATTCTACGAAGTACAGGGAGAGGAGTTGTCCAACGATAAAATGCTGCTGGCTTAGCACCATCAGAAATAGCTTTCCAGGCAGAAAAGGTCAACGCTGCCTGGAAAACAAACTACCCTATCAGTTCTGGACTTTTGGGGGCCGTCGTCGTTTTCGGCTTTTCGCCCTGGCTTCAGCAGCCTGTTTTAGCCCGGGGACAATCTTGAAGGCATAAAATGACGTCAGGCAGGCAAATATCAACATGGCAACCGCGCACCAGTAATTGTGAAAAAGAATGTTTCCCAGGCTGTCCCGGGTGGTATCAATAAACATCCCCAGCATCAATGCAGCAAAGACCAGTATAGTCACAACCGGAATAACACTGCCAAATGGGACTTTGAAAGCTCTTTCCCTGTCAGGCAATATTCTCCTCAATCTTATGACGCAAAGAGCCATCACTACATAGATAAAACACTCCAAAGCGGCAGCCATCACGATTATAAAAAGGAATTGCTCCGTAATCAGAATCAGGAAGCTCAATACAATGGCAAATCCCACCAGCGATATGATCGCCACCCAGGGAGATGCATTCTCGGAATGAAGCTTACTGAAAACCCGAGGGATGATGTTTGCCCGGGCCATGGCATAAACAAATCTTGAATTGTTGAGAATCCCGGAATTAAATGAGGTGAAGGAAGCCAGAATACTCATGCAGATAAACACCGCGGCTCCAACCGGCCCAAACAGGTTACGGGCAAAGATTATATGGGGTATTGTTGTACCGCTATGTAACTGCTCCTCGGTAAGTCCGCTGTACATGGCTACTACAAAAACAGAATAGGTAATACTGAGGAGGGCAATAGCCAGCATCATCCCTTTCCCCACCATCTTGTAATCCTCCGTTTCTTCTGCCAGGGGAGCGACCCACTCAAATCCCACAAAGAGAAATACTCCCAATGCTGTTGCCGTAAACACATTTTCTATTGTAAACCTTGGACTTTCAATGGCCGTAGAAATATCGACCCCGCTAATCCAGAAAGTATAAAGTCCCACACAAATGAGAAAGCTCAACATACTATAAGTGAGAAAATCCTGAATTCGACCGGTGATCACCACGCCCTTAAAATTCACATAACCCACCAGCACAATAAAAATCACCTGCCAGAAAAAACGATCGGCAATGGGGTGAAGGATTACTCCGACCGATTCTATCAGCACGCTGGAAAGTAGATAGCTTTCTGCCCCCACAATGGTCGCTCCGCCGATGACATAAAACATGGATATAGCAATGGCGGTTTTCTCATTAAACGCATGCTGAATATAAAGCTTGATACCGGCCGCTGTTGGGAACAGAGAAGTCAGTTCACTGAAACACATGGCTGATAGCAGGCACAACCCTCCTGCAACCAGAATCGAGATCCAGGCCAGTTCTCCCACGGTCATAATGGCAACCTGCAATCCTGCCAGATAACAGGAAGTCGCCATCGCCAGGCCGGCCGATGAAGATACAACTGTCCTCAGTTTGATTACTTTTTTTAATACTGCCATTTTATCTCCTTAAGTGTCGGGCCAGATGATCATGGTGATGGCATCAATCCTTTGCACATCTTCCTGACTTGCTTTGACCCTGATTTCGCCATCCAGATATTTCTGTGCCGGATTCAGATCTCCCCAGAACATATCACACATATCTTCGCTGTTGGCAGTAATAAAAACGTCCGGTGTCCCTTCTTTTCCAGCCTGAACAGTTATGATTTCTCCTTTGACCACATCCATGGTAAAGGTATCCCCGGTATCCTCTGCCAGAAAATGGATCAGTTTTGTCCAGTCTCGTTGCATTCGTCTTAATCGCTTGTTGTTGTTACATTGAATCTTGTAGTCCTTCAATGCTTCCATAATGTCTTCTGATCTAGCCATTTTTCTCCTTTTTCTGTCGCGTCCAAGTTAGATTTTTATTTTTCGTTTATCGCTAATCGTTTTTGCCAATCCCCTTCTCTTTTGAAAGCTCCTTCATTGAATCTTCCACCACATTCAAAACAAAATCTACCTCCTCGGCCGTTATTACCAATGGCGGCATCATGCGGCAAACACTGGAATCGGTGCCCGCATAAATTGCCAATAATCCTCTTTCCGCAAATTTCTTCGTCATCCTGGGACCGATCGATTCATTGGTATATTGCAGTCCGATCATCAACCCCTTTTGGCGAACTTCCAGTAGCAAGTCAGGATACTGGTTCACCAATCCGCTGAATCCCTCTTGAAACCGATCACCCATTCGTTGTGCGTTTTCACAGAGATTGTGTTTCTGGATATAATCTATGGCTGCCAATCCAACAACGCAGCCAAGATCTGAGCCTCCAAAGGTGGAAAGATGAATAAAGGGATGGGGAATAAAAAAGTCCTGGAGTTCCTTTTTATAAATGGTTGCTGAAATCGGATAGATACCGCCACCCAAAGATTTTGCCACAGTCATGATATCGGGAACCACATTCCAGTGCTCACAACCAAACATTTTTCCCGTTCTTCCCAGGCCGGTTTGAATTTCATCCAGAATCAGACAGGTTTCATTCTCATCACAGAGTTTCCTCAACTCCGGCAGATAATCATCCCCTGGAATGTTTATGCCTCCCTCTCCTTGAATGGTTTCAACAATAACAGCTGCCGTTTCCTCGGTCATTTTATCTTTAATCGCTTGAATATTGTTGAAAGGAACAACACTAAATCCCGGCATCAGGGGCTCAAAGGGCTCGCGATAAGAGGCCCGACCGATAGCTGAAAGGGCGAAACCGGTATGCCCGTGATAGGCTTTCTCCGTGGAGATAATCCCTGTTTTCATGGTGTAGCCCCTGGCCAGTTTAATGGCAGCGTCAACCGCTTCTCCTCCTCCAACACCAAATATGGTACAATTCAGGTCCTCTCCAGGAGTGATTTCTGCCAACTTTTTAGCCAGCTCCGCCTTTTGCTGGGAAAAAAAGAGAAACACGCCGATATCCAGGGTGTCCAGGGCTTTTTTCAGGGACTCAATGATCTCTTTGTTATGCCTGCCGACATTCATAATTCCCGAGCCGGTCTGGCAGTCGATATATTTTTTCCCGGTGATATCCCAGACAGATGCCCCCTCTCTTTTTCCCTCCATCAGATGAATCCCCGCCTGATTTAAGGTTCGAACCTTCATGGGACTGATAAAGTCACTAAAATCTTTAAACGCCTGCTCCTTAATTTGCTCAAGTTCAGTATTTGAAATTCCCATCGTACCCTCCCAAAAGATGCCATAAACAGTTATCATCTGTTTTTTATTAGTCCATCAACTAATCTATTTTGTTAGTTGGAAGACTAATCTTTAATCCGATTTTTTGTCAAATAAAATCTCAACATTTTTATTAATCCAGATCAGATGTTCCGGTTAGAGAGCGTTTATATCTGAAATAATGAAATATAAAATATTCTGATTGCTTCAATAAAAAAGATTTTTGTTTAGTTGAACAACTAAACTATATTTGACAATTACCGGGATACTTCCGATTCAAGTAGACAAAATAAATCGAATCATCTGAAATAGTCTTTCGATCAGAACAATAATCCTTTATTACCAGAAAGCATACATGGGCAGAAAAAACATACAGCAAGAAAGGCAGCTTCAGATCATAAAAGCTTTAAATCGCTGTCTTTTAAAAAAATCCTACAAGGAAACAACCATCAAAGACATTGCAGCTGAAGCTGGGATTAATCATGGCATGCTGCATTACTACTTTAAGGAGAAAGAGGAAATCCTGCTTGGTTTTGTGGACTTCATCCTGAGTAAACATAAAAACGAATTCATCCGCTGGAGAGATGCTCAGCAGACAGGGGATATGACACAGAAAGAGATCTTGAAATCCTTTTTACAGTATACAAATGAAAAGATCACCTTGAACAGGAATCTCTCAAAAGTGTTTATCACTCTCTGGGAGATTTCATTAAACAATCGCAAAGTCAAATCCCAAATTAAGAGAGTATACCAGGAATGGATTGAACTCGCTTGCGAGCCTCTGAAGAGTTCATTCGGAGATGAGTCGGCAAAGCAGATTATGTTTTCCATGGTGGCCTATTTGGAAGGAATGGCGATGTTTTCAGTTGTCTTTAATATGGGAAAGGATGAGAACAGGCAGATACTTGAGAGGTTTGAAGAGAGGATTCTGAATAGTATATTTCCCGAAGAATGAGAAATGGAGATTATGGAAAAATACAGGTGTTCGGTTTGCGGTTGGGTCTATGATGAGGAAATGGGCCACCCCGAAGGAGGCATTGAACCTGGAACCAGGTTCAATGATCTACCGGATGACTGGTTTTGTCCTTTTTGTTCGGCAGAAAAGAAAAAATTCAAAAAAAAACCGACTGAGATTATACCTGTCGATACTGGCCATTTTCCAACTTAATCGAACCTGCGGCCTCCAACAGATCCAGATTTTTCCGGATTAGCTGCTCTTCGAAAATATCCTGGACTTGCTTGTCCGGCATCAGATCACGGTAAAAAGGTGAGGTCTTGATCAACTGATGCAGGGTTCGTGGCTGCTGACAGAGGTTGTAGACTTTCTCTTTTTGGCGATCAAAAAGGGCTGTGTATTTAGCAAAGGCTTCCTCACCATTCTTCCTGTCCAAAGGAGGTTTATGGGAGCTGCAGACTGTTCTAAAGGGAAGCGAACGCACTTTCTGGATGCTTTTCTTGAAGAGGTCGATTGAGCATTCCGGGTTGCCGTACCAGGGACCGAACGAATCAAAGTCGATATCCGTGCTCAACAGCAATCCCGAGTCCTGATGAAAAAAGCAATAGTGATCGTTCAAATGGCCGGGAGCATGGATTGCCCGCAGCTTTACTTCGTCATTGCCAACATGTTCACCCTCGGCATAACGTTCATCTGGCAACCGCATCGCTTTCAATCCAAAGCCATCTGCTATTCTTTTTTTCCAGCGTTCAGCTTTTTCCAGAGTTCCCGTAAACCGTTTTCCCAACATTGTTAAGTCACAGATAACATCCGGGGTTTCTTTGGGCATGATAATCCGGCGGTCTGACAAGAGATGCCAGAACATAATATGGTCGGGATGACTGTGGGAGATTATAAGAGAATCGATCTTATAGTGTGCATCTATTTTTTTTATAAGGTCCCCGCCTATCCCGGCATCGATCAGCACAGTCTCTTTGCCGGTTAATAAAAACCCGTTGCAGAAAGGGAATTTGCCTTTTCCGGGTGCTTCCACCCAGAAAAGATTATCGATCAGGGGGACCAGATTATCGATAGGCCCCATCACGGATCATTTTGGAGGGTTTAAATATCTCCTTATTGTAGGTCTTCGCCAGCTTTTCCAGACGACTGATCAGATCAGCAGGCTCAATACCTTTGGCGACTGCTATCAACCCCATCATGTTTCCAGTGGCATTAATAATGGCCACATCAATATCTTCCAGCGAGCAAGCACCAAATTCAACGATCTTGGTTGCCTCATTAATATTGACTGCTAACAGATCCATGGGGTCGATTTTATCCGTTGCTTTAGAGAGGTCAATGGTCGGGCGTCCGTTTGACCAATCGAAAAGACCTTTCCCGGTTTTTTTGCCGAACTCGTTGGCTTCCACCTTGGCATTGATCACAGCTCCCGTGGCAAAATCGGGATGGATGGCTTGTGCAAAATACTTGGAGGCATGATAATTGATATCCAGACCGGTATAGTCCATTGTTTCGTAAGGACCCATCGGCATTCCCAGGGATCTCATAGTGGCATCTACCTCTTCAGGTGTGGCAATGTTATTATCGAGGTAACAACCGAGCAATACACCGGAAGGTGCCTGAGCCCTGTTAACAATAAAACCCGGGATATCCTTTTCCACCCTGACTGCAACTTTTTTGGTCTTGATAACATAATCATATCCGATCTGCATGGTTTCATCAGAGGTTTGATCTCCCCGAATCACCTCAACCAGTTTCATTAAGATAGCCGGATTAAAGTAATGTAATCCCAAAACCTTATCCTTTCTCTGGGTTACACTGGCAATTTCCGTAATTTTCATGGTTGACGTATTGGAAGCCAGCAGCGCGTGTTTAGGGGCAGCTTTATCGATCTTCTCAAAAGTGGCTTTCTTCAGTTCCATAATCTCGGGAATGGCTTCAATAACCAGATCCGCATTTGAAACGGCATCTTCAATATTCACAAAGGGATTTAACAGTTCTGATTTTATTTTTTCAAAATGACCGGCCTCTACTTTTCCCTTGGACACCAGTTTTTCCAGGCTTTCATAAATCCTATTAACGCCTTTATCCACAAATTCCTGCTTGATGTCCTGCAGATTCACCCGATAACCGGCAATCAAAGCGACCTCGGCTATCCCATGCCCCATATCTCCGGCACCAATTACAGCTACGGTTTTGATATCATTGATATCCATAAAAACTCCTTTTAAATTGAGACGATCCCATCCATCCCTGGGATGACTTGATTAATAACAAACCGGACACAAAAGTCCTGTTTTTTATAATCTCCGACAGGAGACTAATCCACCTTTCTATGATCTCTAACCCGGATAAACTCATAAGGTACTAATAACCATGGAGTCACGAGACAAAAACAGTCATAATACCTGAATCAAATCTGGGAAAAAGGTGCTTGATCAACTACTAACAGGCAAACCTGCCTCATAAGTGAACGTTCAGTATCCAAATAATGGTTACCAACTCAACTTTCCCAACCTAATGAATTGCATGTTTTGCTTTTCTTCTGTTTTTTTCTTCGGTGTTAGTAAGCGAGAATACAGGAGCTAGGAGTCAGAAGGATAATCTAAGCACCTTTGGCGTATTTTACATATTTTTATACCAATGGAGCGTAGCGACTCCTTTCTTATTCTGTCTCCTGATTCCTGTCTTCCTTTTTCCATTAAGCTGAAATATTTATATATTTATATGTTTATATGTTTATATGTTTATATTGCTAATCCAATTATAATTCTTACATTTCTGGAAGTGGGAAAGTTGGGTTACTAAAAAGAATAAACTCCGATCAGTTGAATCTGTTTAGATCCGATATCGACCTGAACACCACCCATATCAGCCTGATTGCTAAAATAGACCCACTGGCCCCCGATTCCTATTTTGCGTGATAACTTGTAATACCCTCCACACCCTACAACCAGGCCAAATCCCTGGTATGATCCCGAAGCATCGCCTGAAATACTTGCAGACATGTATGCCGGACCGATCAATGCAAAAACTTCCGTATCATCAATCTGAACCTCATCGGTCTTCACAATAAAGGCACCATACACGCTCATCAAAGCAATCTGGTTGCCATTCCCGCTATACGAGATACTATTCAACCCGATTCTGGCTTTTGATAACAATTTATAGTTTTTTGGAAAACTCAGATGAATATCCAGGGGAATGACAGTACTGGAGAGAAAGCCCTCTTCTGGGCTGGTGATCAAACTCAGCCCCAAACCTATTGAAAACCGGTCTTTTTTTTTGTCTAACCAATCGCTGAAATACTCTTTTAATTGATTGCTTGTTTGATCTTCTTCCGCAGGCACTTCATTCGCCTGATCCATCGTTTTCGTAGCCTCTTCGTTTTCTGCAGCCATTTCCGTTTGTTGCTGATCGGGTGAAGCAGGTTTTGAGAAATAGTCGATATGTTCACTCTTCCCGGCAGTCTGACTCGAACCGTCTCCGGCATGGGTTTTTAAATAATAGCCATTAAATGGTGATATAATTTTCAGCCAGGTTCCCGATTCAGTTTGCACTTCGGATCCGATCTCAATCACAATTGACTCTCCATAGATCAAAGATCCGATGATCTTAGACTGTAAATCGGGTTCCTCAAAAACATTAAGGTTTCTGGAGTCGGCAAAGGATTGGGCTGACTGATAAACACCGGGTGCTTCGCCTTGTGCCAGACTCACCAATGGAAACATTGCCCAGATTAGAACAAGGCAGAAAAGTAACAGCTTTTTTCCGGGGCGATGGTCAAAGAAACTTGTCATTGCAGCTTATCTCTCAAAGAGACAGTGAATTATACTACCTTAAAACTGTCGTCGTTCAACGTCAGGAGATTAATTCGTTATTATTCATGCATTACTATCATGATTACCTCCTGGTCAATAGCCCTAATCAAACTGTCGTTAATTAACAACTACCTGTAGTATACTAATACGAATTAGGTTTGTCCTGGCATTAGTATTGCGCAACCAAGTGAAAGTTATCCGTTATTAGTAATCTCAGTTTTTTTGAATATTCTTTTAGATTGTTCAATAACCTGAATGTTTTACATTCAGAATAATAGCGGTTTTTCACCAGGTGTCCTTTTACAAAACGCCATAATCGTTCTATGAGATTCAGGTTTGGAGCATATACCGGTAAATATTCAATTATCATTTGAGGGTGGTCTTGTAACCATGCCTGAACGACTTTACTTTTAAAATATGGAGCATTGTCGAGATATAGAACGATTGAGTGTTTTTGGGGATAGCTATTAACAAGTTTTTCAAGAAACTCAATGCTTTTGGTTTCATCATATGGTTTTTCGCAGGACAAATGGATAAACCGTTGATCGATCAAGTCATATGCCCCCATAATATTCAGGCGTTGCCGACTTGAGTTTGAATTAAACATGGGTGGAGATTTAGGATCTCCCCAGCAGTAATCGGGTATGACTTGATGCACCAGATGCATACCATCTCCGAACAGTTGTACCAAACCAGAGTCTTGTTCTGCGAAACGTTTTATTTGGAAGTAATGCAAAATGAAATTGACCTGTTTTTCCAGTGTTGGTGGTTTACCAGGTACTAACTTAGGTCTTAGTCTTTTGATACCATTTCGTTTTAGAAGCTTGCTAATAGCGTCTAATGAATACGTAATGTTAAACTCACTAATGATGTAATCTTTAATCACTATTCTATTTGCAGGACACGTGTGTCTGACCCAGTCTATTAGTTGTCCGATTTGTTTTTTTTAAAATAGGCTTGTTTCGGTTGATACTGAAATGAACACAGACTGTTTATACCCCGTTCCATGTACATGTTAACCCATCGTACGATGGTTCTTTTACTTTTTCCGATGATTGAGGAAATCGTTTCAAGACTCAGTTTCTCAGCAATCATTAAGATGGCTATGAATCGAACTTGTAAACGAGCATCGTCTTGTTGATCTCTGTATTTACGTAGTTGATCAATTTCTGAATCGGGAAATGAGTAATTTGGAAATTCTTGATTGGCCATGGTTGATTCTTCCTTAATTTAATCATTGATTACAATAAATTAAATGGAATATACCAAAGGCAATCAATCGGCCCAGAAATTTTTTCTATTATTTCATATAAATATAAATTTCTTATTAATCATCTAAAATTATCGGCATTTTGTATGCCAGGACAAACCTAATTCGTACCACTAGTAGGTGATCAATTACCAGTCTCATGACTTCTTCTCAATCGATTGCATCACCATGTCAAAAATAGTATCCCTAAATAGCGAAATTTTATCAGGACGCTTCACCAGCAACCACTGGATGGTTAAATGTTCAATAAATCCCAGCACCAAATTCCTCACCAGGTAACCATCAATATCGTCCCTGTATATCCTTTTCTCCACCCCTTCATTAAAAGCATCAACAATCGATCGGGATGCTTCTCTTACTACCTGGTATGCAGGTGACTTAAGGAAACTTCGACTGCCCTTCAGGTTTAACAGGGCAACAGAAGAATAAAGGGGATTATCTTCATAAAACTCAAGGTAGGATTGGATTATGAGGCGCATCTTTTCGCGGGTATTATGGATGAAATGACTGACCCGCTTCATGTTATCAAGATGCTGACGGGTATAGTGTTCAGCGATGGAAAACAGGACATCCTCTTTTGATTCAAAATACTCATATAAAGTGGCATCCGCGATTTTTGCCGATTTACAGATGGCTGTGATGGTTGTTGCCTCAAATCCCTTTTCGCCAAAAACTTCTAATGCCCCTTCTAAAATAGCGATCTTTTTTAATCTGTTTTTGGTTTTATTGACGGTTTTTGTTTTCCTGGATTCAGCGTTTTGCTTCATTTGACCCTGCCCCTTTATTCTCCTTCAGTTTAATGTATGCCCAAAATATAAGTTGGCATTATGATCTTGTCAATAAATTTCTTATAGTAAACACTCAAAAATGCCAAATATCATATTGCTAATATGAATTATTAACCTTTTTAGATGACAGTAATACACTTATTGCAGTTTTGCATTTGACAGGTTCCGATTTTAACGATTAATGATTGGATATATGTTATGTTACCCTGAGCTGTGTTTCACAATACATTATCAGACAGGGTGGTATTTCCTGGCGACCGTCCTGCCCGGTATTAACATTGGGAGAAAAAATGGATTTGAAAGTACTGAAATATGAAATACAAGAGAGTGTTGCGATTATTACATTGAATAATCCACCTGTGAACGCCTTGGATGTTCCCTGTTTCGATGATTTAAAAAAAATTATCTACAACCTGCAAAATAACAAAACAGCCAGAGCAGCAATGATTGCCAGTGAATGTCCGGGATTTTTCTCGGCCGGTGATGATCTGAATTCGTTAAAAGAGATTGATGAAGAGCTTGTTAAACGCCAACCTGAAGTTCATAAGCTGTTTAATGATTTTGAATCATTACCCATACCAACCTTGTCAACCATCAATGGACATTGTTTGGGTGGTGGACTGGAACTGGCTTTGTTGTGCGACTTCAGATTCATGACCAAAGGTTCCGGAAGAATTGGTTTACCGGAAGTAAGGTTGGGAATGATACCGGCGTTTGGAGGAACCCAGCGTTTATGGCCAATCGTCGGAAAAGCAAAAGCCATTGAAATGATGTACAAGGGACTGCAGTTGTTGCCGGAAGAAGCCCTGGCTGTTGGCTTAGTTAACAGGGTTGTGGAGGAGGAGAAACTATTTGAGGAGTCCTTTGACTATTGTGTTCGACTGGCTCGTCAAGCTACAGGGGCGATAGCGAAAATAAAACAGTGTTTAAACGTCGGAATACAAAAGGGATTTGAAGTCGGCATGAAAATGGAACAGAAGACTTTTTTAGATAACATCTTTTCAGAAGATGCCAAAGAGGGTGTCAACGCTTTTCTTGAAGGCAGAAAACCCGTCTTTAAAGGATCATCATCAAATAAGGAGCAATCAACATGAATCGGTTTTTCAGAGATAAGAGTTTCATCGTCACAGGTGCAAGCTCCGGAATTGGCCGTTCCCTGGCCATGCTTCTCAACCGGGATGGTGCAAAGGTCACCATTATGGCCAGGACAAAAGCAAAGCTTGAGCAGTTGAATAATATGTCAAAAAGTCGACTTCTGGTATGCCAGGGTGATGTAACCCGGGAGCAAGATTGTAAACAGGCAATCCAGGCTTCCATTGAAACATTTGGGAAACTGGACGGATTGATTCACAATGCTGGTGTCAGTATGAGAGCGGTCGCTGCCGAGACAGATATCCAAACCTACAGGGATCTTATGGAGGTCAACTTCTTCTCCATGATATATCTCTATCAACAAGCGTTGCCGTTTATTGAAAAAACCAACGGTCATATTGTGGCGGTTTCAAGCATGATGGGTCGGTACTCCACACAGGAACGCGCCGGATACAATGCCAGCAAACATGCCTTGCAGGGATTCATGGATTGTATCAGGCTTGAAAACATGGACAAGGGGATTCATGTTATGGTGGCAAGTCCCGGTTTTGTAAAAACAAACGGTTCATTAAATGCGCTGACAGCCAACGGCACACCCTATGGTAAGATGGATGATGCTATTGCTGCGGGACTTAAACCTGACCAGGCTGCGGAGATTATTCTGTCCGCCATTAAGAGCCGAAAGCGTGATGTGTACCCGGCAGGCTTCAGAGAGAAATTAGGATTTTTTCTCAGCAAATGGGCTCCCGGTAAACTTGACAAGATACTGGTTAAATCCCGCGTTAAATAAGGGACGCAGTGCAAGAGAAGAGTTAAGAGTAATTCTGAGGAGAAGTTTTGATAAGAGAAGTCAGAACCTACAAATGCAGGTCACAGCTATCCTTGTTAATAAACAGCAGAATTGGATCTGGCTGTGCAAAAAAACCGGTTGCATGGCTAACCCAACACAGGGATTATACTGTGTATACTGGAATGGTGTGTCTTGATTTAGTTCTCTACTGATCGCCATTGCATAATCTTCAGATTTGTCTGATAGGTCATCTTAGCCACCTCAATATTTGGACATTGAGTCTGGTATGAATAGGGAAGACTGGTAAAATTTTCAGGCTTGTTTTCGACGACTATCGGAACGCCTCTGTTCAAGTAGCAGTAGTATGGTCGATATCTCGTTTCCATTATTCCTCCAATGATAAAAAGATTCCAAGATTTTCATCTAAATTTATGCATTCTCCTTGCCTAAAATTGGAAATAAATATCAATTCTGCATAATCATCAATAAATCAAATAGTTATCTGGCAGTTTCTTGTCAGCTGTCATTTTCAGGCAGTTTAAAGAGCATCTGCCATCTCCGTTTTCCTAGAAAATAGGCAAAAACAGATTGTTTTTTCCTCCCTCAAAAACTCAAAGATAAAAAATTGCTTCAAGCCAATGTTTGTGATAATGTCGAGAAAGATTTTATCGTCTTTTTTTTTGCTTGTTGTGTTAATAAAATAACCGCTCTTCGCTGATCACAAACTGATAATCCATGACTGACAATCGACCCGATCTTTTTTTGGAGAATGTAATCTCATTGGCAAAAGAGTGGCAAGATTATGCCAACGATTTGATAACAGCTGAAGAAAAAGCGAACCAGATCCGCCTGAATAAACTGATTCTGCATCCTTTGGACAAGGCGTTTTTGACAAAAATGATCGATCAGTGCTTTCGCTCGAATGATATGGTGAGAGTAGCCGATCAGATAATCTTCCTGTTAAAGCGAAGCGCATTTCCCGAATTTTTTAATCTGTGGGATATCTTTCTGATGTGGTTTTTCATTACCCTGGGACATTATTTTCCACGGTTTAGTGTTCCCATTATAATAAATACGATGAGGAGAGACAGTGAGAACACCATTCTCCCGGGAGAAAAAGAGATCCTGAAAGCAATATTGCGAAAAAAGCGTCAGGAAGGTATTCGATTAAACCTGGTAAACCTGGGACAACCCATAATGGGAGAAGAGGAAGCAACTGGACGACTCCACAGGATTACATCTTATCTTAAGGATCCGGAGGTTGAATGTGTTTCTCTGAAGATAAGTTCTATCCTTCCGCAGATACAGACACTGGCTTTTGAATACTCTCTCAATCAACTCATCATCAGGTTGTCTCAAATCTACCGAACTGCCCAATCTCATTATTATACTTATAAAAACGGGATACAGGTTCCCAAGTTTGTAAATCTGGATGTCGAAGACTACGCGGAGTTTGAACTGACCAAAGAAGCATTCAAACGCACGTTGGATCAGATTGAATTTAAAAACCATACGGCGGGCATTTCTCTTCAGTCCTACCTTCCAAACTCACTTTTCGTCCAAAAAGAGTTAACTGCATGGGCACGTAAAAGAGTGGCATCCGGCGGTAACCCGGTAAAATTGAGAATCGTCAAAGGAGCCAATCTTGAAATGGAAAAGGTTCACGCTTCAATACACAGTTGGCCCCTTGCCACGTTCGATACTAAACAAGAAGTTGATGCCAATTTCAAACGGATGATCGATTTCGGTTTTCAAAATAATAATTACAAAGCCGTACAACTTGGTATTGCTTCACACAATATATTTGAACTTGCCTATGCATACCAGGCGGCGAAATCAGTCAATAGTTTAGAGTATTTGACTTTTGAGATGCTAATCGGAGTCGCCGGCCATATCCAGAAGGTTCTTCGTACTATTCCTTTGGAGATGGTCTTATACGCACCGGTAGCCTCAAAAAATGAATTTATTAATGCGATTTCTTACCTGATTCGGAGATTAAATGAAAACACTTCAGAAGACTATTTTCTGCGTTATGCCAGCGGCTTAACCTCAAATTCAAGAGATTGGTACCTTCTGGAAAAAAAATTCATTGATTCTTACTGGCACAAAGAGGAAGAAACGGTTGTCACCCATAGAAATCAGGATAGGAATCGTGAATCCCATCTTGAAAAAGTTGGAAGCTATCACCTGGGGAAATTTAATAATGAACCCAAAACCGATTGGTCTATTGCCTCCAATCGTAACTGGGCAAACCAGATTCGACGGAAATGGAAGAAATCCCCGGGAAACATTCCCGTCGAGATTCCTTTACTCATAGGCAGTCAGGAGATAAGAACAGGGAGAAAGACCAGAACGTGCTTTGATCATTCCCAGTCAACAGGACAGATTCCAATTGCTGATTTTACCCTGGGAGATGATAGAGACGTTGAAGCTGCCATTGAAGCAGCCAAAAAAGATCCGGAATGCTGGCGGAATAAAACCCACAATGAAAAACATCTGGTTTTATCCAAAGCTGCAATCGAACTTAGAAAATCCAGAGCAGATCTTATCGGGGCAACCGCAGCTACCATTGGCAAGTCGATCGTTGAAGTTGATCGGGAGATAAGTGATGCCATAGATTTTGTTGAGTACTACCCGCACTCCTTGAAAGCTTACATAGAAATCAGGAATCTTAATTTAAAACCAAAAGGTTTAGGTGTCGTAATCTCACCATGGAATTATCCAATAGCAGCAAGCTGCGGAGGGATTGCAGCTGCTTTGGCCACGGGTAATACGGTTATTTTGAAGCCTTCTTCAAAATCTGTTCTGTCAGCCTGGCTGGTGTGCCAGTGTTTCTGGAATGCCGGCGTTTCCAAAAATACACTGCAGTTTTTACCGGGACCTGGAGAACAGATTGGTAAATTACTATGTACTCACCCCGCTGTTGATTTTGTTATTCTCAATTGCCGAACAGTCACCGGGATGAAACTGCTGGCAACAAAGGCAGACTTAAATCTATTCGCTGAGACAGGAGCAAAGAATGCTACTATTGTTACCGCTGTTTCAGATCGATACCAGGCCATTGATAATATTGTTTGCTCTGCTTTCAGTTGTGGTGGGCAGAAGAGCTCAGCCACCTCCCTGTTGATTTTGGAAAAAGAGGTATATGAAGACCCTGTTTTTAAGAGATCTCTGGTGGACGCCGCAAGATCATTTAAAACCGGATCTGTCTGGGATTTCGAAAATCGAAGTGGTCCCTTGATAGCACCTCCCCGGAATGACCTGAAACGAGCCTTGACAACCCTGGAAGAAGGAGAAAGCTGGGCTCTAAAACCAAAAAACCTTGCGGATAACCCTTATCTCTGGAGTCCTGGCATAAAATGGGACGTACAGCCGGGATCATTCACGCATTTAACTGAGTTTTTCGGTCCCATTCTCGGTGTAATGAAAGCACAAACCATTGAGCATGCCATTGAATTGTCAAACCAGACATTATATGGATTAACCGCAGGTCTGGAATGTCTTGACAAGCGAAAACAGGAATACTGGAAGAGTAAAGTCAATGCGGGCAATCTCTATATTAACAAAAGTACAATTGGGGCTGTAACATTAAGACAACCATTCGGAGGCACCGGGAAGTCGGCCCTTGGACCGCAAATCAAAGTTGGAGGCCCTAATTATGTGACCCAGTTTCTCAATTTTGAGGAGGTAGGATCACCGGCTGAGGTTGCCACCAATTATGATCGAAAATTACTGCGACTGACAAAATCATGGATGAAGAAGGCAGATCACGAAGAATTTAAGGAGTTTCAGAAGGATATTCAGAAAACGGTACGTGCCTTAAATAGTTACCTGTATCATGCCAATCATGAGTTCAGAATTGAGAAGGACTTCTTCCACTTAAGAGGACAAGACAATATATTTCGCTACTTTCCCATAGGTAGCTTGGTCATCAGAGTACACCCGGAAGATACTCTTTTTGACATACTTGCCCGTATTGTGGCTGCCCAAATTGCTCACTGCAAAGTTATGGTTAGCATTCCGCACGATCTGGAAACGCAAAAAACCAGGTTCATGGAACACAAAAAGCGAAAAGAGTTGATAAGCAAAGTGCGTATCGTTCGGCAATCGGATGAGGAGTTGATTAAAATGCTCCCCGAAATAGATCGGCTTCGATATGCAGATCCTTCAAGAGTTCCCGTTTCCGTGATAATAGCAGCGGCTCTTCTGGGACAATATATAGCCAAGTCCAAGGTGATGATGGAGGGTAGGATTGAACTATTGCACTATTATCGCAGTCAAAGTATATGTCACAACTATCACCGCTATGGAAACCTGGGTACCAGAGCATTTGATCAAAGCATGAGTTAAACACACAACCCGGGTAGATGAAAACTAGCAGATCTCTATTTTCATCTAAAATCCTTTACATTTTATACAGGCTCAACCTGGAATAATTAATAATAAATCAGTAAATTACAAGTGAAATACTATTATCTATTGAGCATCTACTCTCACCAGTTTTTTGTTTTCTTCTATCTATTATCCAAAAATTACATTAGGTTATTTTTTCAGCTGGTTACCAGTCTCATCCAAATCGGAATTGCCTCACCTCTCTGCCTCTTTATTGAAAAATAGTATCTACAAACTATATTCCGTCTATTGGAAATAGATCTTAAGAGAAATAATCTTGAGATGTCATCTCAGGTTACTACCTGAGATATTGATACATTTATAGCCTTTCCATCCACCGCTTTTCAACCGACTGGTAGGATAAGCAATAAAAACATTTTTTTTCTCTACATTTTGTAAATTAAAAGTAGTATACTGCACCCAAAAAGTAGTAAAGCATTATACGTTGACTTTGGTTTTTTCAGGCACGACTTTTAAGATTGGCTGGCAGGAAGGCAAGGTATATCTTCTTGCATTTAGTTGGATTTTTCCCCAAACCGATTCCGAAAATAACAGGGAGCCGAATATGAAACAGATATTAAATGATCTGATTAATCAATCCAAAGAAAGAGTAAAAGTTGAACAGGAAGTGTTGAGTTTTGAAGAGTATCTGGAACTGGCAAGAATCGAACCTTGGATTACGAGAGATTCAACTCAAATGCTGCATGATATGATGTTGTCTGAAGGTGTGGAGCATATGATGGTTTCCGGAAAACCGGTCAAGCATACTTATCACTTCTTTGAAACGGAAAAAGCGGTCGGAGAGTATATCGTTTTCGGTCAACAAAAAGCCAAGGAAAATCTGGTTGAAAAAATCCACAACGCCAGCCGCAGAATGGAAGCTTCCAAGCGGCTTTGGATTCTATTGGGTCCTCCCGGATCAGCTAAATCAAGATCAATGGATGGAATCAAAACCGCTCTCAAACGATATTCCTCATCGGAAGCCGGAAAAACCTATTTCCTGCTATTGCCAACCATTGATGACCGCTTAAAAGAAAAAGCCCTGTTCAAGGAGGGAGATATTTACTATCTGCCGGCTCCCCTTTTCGAACCACCCTTATTGGTAATTCCCATGGATATCAGGGAATCCTTCTGTAAAAATCTGACAAAATCCCTGGATAAAAAATCGATCAACAAATGGTTGAAGAATCATCCGCATTATGACGACGAGTTCAAAATTCAAATCGGTGGAATTATTTCACCCTATGCAGATTTTGTACTGAAGGACTTTATGGAAGCGAAAGATATCGGGTTTGGAGAGCTGCTTTCATATCTGAAAGTCAAACGGATGATTTTTGATGCCCGCACAAAAAATGGGATCGGTTCATATACACCAAGGGACGAGAAAAGTCAGGAGGCCGGTTCCCTGGTGGGAAATATCGACTATAGCCTTCTTCCAAGATTTGGCAGTGAGTCTCATCCCCTGGTTCATGATTATAAAGGAGAACTTTGTGCCGGAGCCAACGGATTTGTTGAAATCCACGAGATTCTAAAACTCTCGGATAAGTTTCTTTATGAATTGTTGTTTGCCACCCAGGATCGTTTTTTCAAGCCGGAAGGACAGGCGCCAATTCCATTTAATGGCGTTATTATTGGTCACACCAACTTCCATGAATACAACATGTTCATGGGAAATCCAACCTTTGAAGCCTTGAGATCCAGGACCACATTTATTGAGATGCCGCTGTCCGTTAATTACAAACAGGAGGAACAAATCTATGCTTTTTCGTACTCCAATGAGACCAGGAATTGGCACAAGGGGAAAAAACATCAAGCACATATCGCCCCGCACAGCTTGTCCTTTTTAAGTTTAATTGCAGTAATGTCGAGGTTATACGCTTCCAAACAAAACGAGAGCCTTTCTCTCCTCCAGAAAGCACTGATCTATGCAGGGCGAGCTGACAGCGGAGTAGACAACAACATGGCCAAAATGATCATCGAGGAGTTTGAATATGTCAAACCTTCCGAAGGTACTTTTGGACTTGATCCGCGTTTCATACAGAACATTATTGAGTATACGGATCACTTCCAGATTAGCGAATATGCAGCCAATATCAACCAGTTATCAACCGAATCGGGCGACCATGCGCTCTTAACCTCAGTCGCTTTACAAAATCCCTGTGTGACGCCGTTGGATCTTTATGTAAGATCTGAAAACTCCTTGAAAGACCTGTTTGCCACGGAAAAAACCAAGCTGAGTCACTATGTGGAGAAGATTACGCCATTGGCGAAAAACTGGATCTTCGGGCAGATTGCCAGCGATGTCTATAGTGCGATCTTACGTGATGATTCGGTGATTGAGACCACCTGGAAGAAATACACGGATCATGTAAGAGCTTATGCACACAGGGCTAAGGTAAAACACGACGTAACCCAGATGGATGTGCAACCTGATGAGAAGTTCATGCAAGCCATTGAGCAGTATCTTGGGATTCCAGATAGGGAAATTTTCCGAAAAGAGCTAAGTGATGCCATTGCCAGTGTGAGTTATTCGGTACTGCTCAAAGATGAACCCTCCTACCAGAATGCCATTAAGAAATATGTTTTTGAAAATGAATTCAAAGCCAGCGAAAACATGAAATTACTGGGCTGGATTAAAAGCGGAACCAGCGCTGCCAATGTTAATATCAAAGAACAGGAGCATTTGAATGAAACCATTAAGTACCTTATAGATGTCAAAGGGTATTGCGGTAAATGTGCTTTCCAGGCTTTAACCATAACTGCCAATGCATCCAGTATTGTTTCTTAAAAAACTCAGGTTTTTGGCTTGAGAAATAAAAATCATTTTATATACGGACAGACTATGCTGGAAGATAAAATATCCTCAAACGAATCCGAAGGAGCATTTAATGATTTTATTGAAGATAAAATTGAGGATGCCATTGAGGAGATTCTCAATGAGGGAAATCTGGATACCTTAGGGGATAAAGGTAGTGAGATCATTATTGAGATGGACGATATTGTTCCACCTACCTTTGTTTATGGTGATGAGGGGCAAGGTGGCGGTAAAGGCGGCCGGGGGCCTGGCAGGGAGGGAGGGAAAATTGTTTTCAATCTTCCTTTTAATCGATTTATGCAGCTTTTAAAGGAAAAGCTGCACCTTCCCAACCTGCTAAAAGAGGGGAAAGGAAAAATTAAAGAGGTCTCCTATGAATTTAAGACTTTCGGTACCACCGGGGTTATTCTCGATAAAAAAAGGACCTTCAAAAGAGCCTTGCGTAGCAGCATCGGTACTGGAAAATACAACCCGGTGGAGAACGACTATACCGTTGATTTCAGGCGCAGAGACAGGCGTTACAAAATCCCGGAACGCGTTGAAAACCCTAAGTTTAAAGCCGTTGTTTTCTACATGGGGGATATCTCTTATTCGACCCATGGACAAAGATTAGAGATGGAAAAGCGACTGGTCAATTTTATCAAAAACTGGCTGGACTTTAATTATGGTGTCAATAATGTCGAACATCGCTTTTTCGTTCATGATATCAAAGCATATGAAGTTCAGGAGCAGGAGTTCTACAAGGTTGGAAATATTGGAGGAACACGAGCATATATTGTCTTTGATCTCATTTACCAGATTGCCTTTAACGAATATGATATCAGCTCCACTAATTTCTATGGATTCTATTTTGGTGACGGGGAGATTTTTGGCAGTGACAGCAAGGATATCGGAAAAATCCTGAAAGAATCTATCGTACCGGTTTTCAATCGCGTGGGAATTCTGGAAGTTCTTCCTTCCCAGTGGAGCAAACTCGTTTTGGACCTGTCCAAAGACTTTATCAAGGACAGAATCGTGCGGCTCAGTAAAATTCACAGAAAATCGGATACCATAAATGCGATCAAAACCCTGTTTCAGGAAATCTGATTGGCATAAGAAAAAAATACTGGTTTCGCTCAAGATACTCAATCTAATTCAATCGGAATTATTCTTATGAGACTTATATCCACTGATAAAACACTCGCTCATTTGGAAGAACGGGTGAAGTATTTTGCCGGGCAGATGGGACGGACACTTCCTGAGATTAGATTCTTTATCCTTGATCAACTTGAATTTGCGTCCCTTTTGGAAAAACACGTTTACCCCACCAGTCCGGTCAATATTTGGGAAGGCAAGCGGATGGTTACAAAAAAGTTCCGCATTGAATCCGGTCAGGAATCCGCCCTTTATTATGAAGTTGTTCAAACCGGAAATCCCTCCTATGCCTATTTGAACAACACCAATTCTGCAATGATGCAGGCATCAGTCATGGCTCATGTTGTAGGACATTGTGAGTTTTCCGAGCTTAATGTTCTTAAGGATTCAAATCCGGATCGAACCGAGTATGTGATGTATCTGGTTAAAAAGGTGAACGCCGGCCAACAGCAGATGGGAGAAAAAAAATACCTGACATACTGGAATGCCTGTGAATCCGTTATTCCACTTATCTCCCCTCATTCTCAATATAATCTTGATCATTCGGTTGAAGGTGACATTCACCCCCGAAAACAGTCCAAACCTTCTCCCGATGAAATTAAATCAAAAGAGTACTATCGTCCTTTCTCCTTCACAATGGAAAACCTTCTCAAAACCAGTGATCCATTGAACGCGTTTGAGAAAGAGCAGCAGAAAAAGAATCATCAGGAACAGATCAGCCGCACCGGATTTCGTCTCTACCGTCCCTGCCAGGATATTCTCGGTTTCCTGAAAAACTACGCCCCAACCAGTCGGGCGGAACAGGCGATTTTGGATTACATGTATGTTTCCCACTCCACCCACGACTTTGTTATTCGAACCCAGATCATGAATGAAGGTTGGGCGATGTACTGGGAAAAGAAAATCATGCTGGAACTGTTCAAGGAAAAAGCTGTCAAAGGGATTATCGATTATTCCAAAGTATTTTCCGGGGTTTGTGCCCCAAGACCATTTTTTATGAGAAATCCTTATCACCTGGGGTATCACCTCTGGAATCACATTGAGGAGCTGTATCAAAAAGGAAAAGTCTCTCTGGACTATATGGAAGAGATGGATGTGGAAACTCGCAGGAAATGGAATAAGGAAACGGGGTTGAATCCCTTGGAATGCATGAACCACCTGGTCAGAACCATCACCGATTATGAGTTTATAAGACGGTTTTTGACCGAAGATCTCGTCTATGAATTTCACCTGAACAGGATTATCAAACAACATGCCGAACACTATGGTATTAATAAAGAAGCAGTTGTTAAAGAGAATAACTATTATGTCTGGCTTGATCCAAAAATGGTGAAGGAGGAGATGCTAAGCTTTTTTACCCATTTTCAGCGGCCAAGAATTTATGTCATTGATACCGATTTTATTGACGGAGGACTTTTGCTTTTTCACCGAAACGATGGTCGTGTTTTAAGAAAAACCTGGATAGAGCCGACCCTGAAGAATATTAACTACATCTGGAAAAGCGCAGTATCCCTGCTATCGGGAGAAAAGCTATACTCGTATTCAAATCGGAAATTCGAAGAAAGGGCTATGAAGGAGGTTCCATTTGAACAGGTTCTGGAGCGATTGGATAATAATCAGAAACCGATAAGCCTTTAAAAAATCAAAATCCTATTTAACCTTACGCCATAAAAAACAGCCATGGAAACCTTGGATTTAAAGGAACTGTTAAATTATCAGAGAAAAAAAAGTATCCGATTTTCCGAATTCATTGAAGGAGTTATCAACAATCCCAATGATTACCTGCAGACATCTGCCTCCTTGATTAAAAGTGCCATAGAATACTTCGGATTCGAGATTGTTGTTCGCAGCGGACAGCCGATTATCAGTTACAACATCTTCAAGGATCTTTTTTCAACGGGAATCAACGCCGTATTCGGTCAGGAACACTGTATCAAACACATTGTGGATGTTATTGCCTCTTTTGACAATGAAGCAGGATCAAACCGGGGAATAGTGCTGGTCGGCCCCCCCGCCTCGGGTAAAACAAATATTGTGGATCTGATTGTCAGAGCTCTGGAGGAATACACCAAGGAAAATACAGTTAAACTCCATACCTTCTGCTTTAAGTTTTCAAATTCCCAGGGCCGATCGTTTGAATCCAGGTCGCATTTTCATCACAATCCTATTTTGCTGATTCCAATTACGATGCAGAAGCCTGACGGCGCCATTGTCCAACCCCGACAGGTCTTATTTGACCACATTAAGGAGAAACACCGGTCAACAGGTGAAATGAAAATTCCAAGTTTCTTTTTTAATGCAACCCTGGATAAACGAACTCTGGATATCCTGGAGGGTTTGATGCAGAACCCCATAAACAAAGATCTCTCCCTTTATGAGGTTCTGGAAAAATATGTCTATGTTGAGGAGATAGAGTTCTCTACTGCCCAGGCCAAGGGGATCTCAAATATTGATGATACTTTTCATCTGCGGGCGAGGGTCAATCCAATCATTTTGGACAACAAGAACACCAGTATTCTGAACAAACACCTTCCGGGTAAACAACTCTATAATTACAGCGGGGCCATTGTTGATTCCAATCGGGGAATCCTGCATATTCATGATGCTTTTGGTTTGCATGACGGTTCCCAGGAAAAGGATTACAAACCTTTGCTGATGTTGCTGGGAAGCGGAAAGGTCTCCATTGAATCGACGCAGGCTTCGGTTGATAACACTGTTGTTATCACTACAAACATAGAAGAGATGAAGAACCTGGACCGGCAACTGGACGCTTCCAAACTCCTGGATCGCATTGAGCGTATTCCTGTCAATTACTTGCTGGACGCCAATTCCGAAATGGATATCTTAAAACGGGATATGTCTAATATGCGAGAGGAATACGATGTAGATCCTAACCTGCTCAGGATTGCTGCTTATTATGCCGTACTCTCCCGACTGTTACCTCCCATGCGTAAATCATTCCCAGAGCAGTGGAGTGAAGAGAAAAAAAAGCTCTATCGGTTGATAACACCGGAACAAAAACTTCTCATCTATTGTTCACAAAACGAAGATCCTGTCAGAACCATTCAGGAATTGCCCCATTGGCATCCATTCCGCAATGCAATGCTCCGATTGGGACTAAGTCGCTATAATGTTGATTCATACGCAAATTTGATTATCACCCACCCCAGCGCCAAAAATCTGAAGGAAACAGATCTGTTCACCAACGAAGAATTAAAATTGATTGATGATGAATTCATGCGCTACCTCTGGAACGAACATTATCCGGAAGAAGGAAAAAGTGGTATATCAGTGCGCCAGTTGCAGAATGTAATGCGGAATACAATCGCTCACTCCGATGGCCGTAAAATCCATGTGGGTATTTTTTTGAAACAGTTGGCCCAGGTTATCAATGAAGGTCCCGAACTCCACCACTGGCTGACCATTGATGAAAAGTATAAAAAGGATAAACCGGTAATCCCATTCAGAATGATCGGTTATGCCTCCGTTGAAACCGGCACAGGCGATTACGGCGACTACAACGGGTTGGTCGAAGTTGTACGGAAGCTATATTACTCAATGCTGAAAAGAGAATTGACCATCAGTACGGTTGACAGGAATCCGGAACAGATTGAACATGACCTCCGAAAATATATTCAATATGCTGTTTTAGATAACGCGGTTCAGAACAAGGCATTTGCCCATATCATGGTTCCGAAATACACCTTCATAGACCTTCAAACCGGTCTCAAAGTTGATAAACCGGATTTGGAATATATGAAAAGTATTGAAAAAATCCTGGCACCGGGACGCAGCTTCAATCTGATACGAAAGGAGATTGCACAAAAATATCTGGACTTTCAAGCCTCTGGTGAAATTATTCCCGAAGAGGGGAAAAGTATCATCTCATCCAGAAATGACAATATTTTGCCTTGCTTTGCCAAGGAGTATTCCATTTTGATTTCCCATCGAAAAGTTGACAAGGAGATCAATCCTGAACAACTGAAGAATGCTTTTTTTCACAAGAAAAACGATCCAAAACGATTATCGCATTATCCTCAACAAATCAGAGAATTCACCAAGAACATCATTCATAACATGAACAAACTCTATGGATATTCTCCAGAAATTGCTTTGGATACCATTGTGTTCGCCTTGCGGAAAAATATTATCAAATTCGATGAGATCCTAAGCTGACCCTCAAACACCTGGCTATCATCGATTGCCAGGTGGCTCTTTAATTCCGGAATTCTTGATTTTATAACCAGGCAACGGTTTTTGAATAAAACATTCGGTTGCCCCCTCGTATTTGATCAAGTATTTTTTCAAGATATCAACTGATTCACCCTTCAAGCAGCTCCTACCATGGCCAAAGGAACAATTTGACATATTGGAATAAACATATTACTCTTAGTTCCATCATATGATGGAATCAATTAATGGTATAATTTGATGCACTAACTGAAAAACTGATTTCATTTTACAGATTGAATTTCGATCCTTTTTGCCAATATAATGCTATTATCCACGAATTCAGTTGAATAACACCAATCAGGAGGAAAATGGAAAATATGCTAAAAGACAGGGTTGCCATTATTACGGGTTCAGGTCGAGGTATTGGACAAGCGGTTGCCAAATTGTTTGCCAGTGAAGGTGCAAAGGTTGTTGTTAGCGATATTGACGCCGAGCCTGCAAACGAAACCGTTGCTCAAATCAAGAAAGCCGGTGGCGAAGCCATTTCATATGTTGGGGATGCAACAGGTGAAAATTTTGCTGATGGTATTATTAAAGCAGCAGCAGACGCTTTCGGTGGTATCCATATTCTCGTCAATAATGCCGGTTTCACCTGGGATGGAACGGTTCATAAAATGACGGATAAGATGTGGGACGCCATGCTGAATCTCCATCTAAAAACACCTTTTCGACTGATCAGGGCTGCGGCTCCCTATTTTAGAGATGCCGCCAAGAAAGAGATGGAATCCGGGAATGTCATTGCCAGAAAGATTGTAAATGTTACCTCAATAGCGGGGACACATGGAAACCCGGGCCAGGCGAATTACTCTTCCGCAAAGGCAGGGATGGTTGGACTCACAAAGACAATGGCTAAAGAGTGGGGACGGTTTAACGTGCAATCGAATGCCGTTGCTTTTGGTTGGGTTGATACTAGACTGACAGCGGCAAAGGAAGAAACGACGGAAGGAGAAATCGAGCGGGGTGGTGAAAAAGTAAAACTGGGGATACCGGAAACACAACGGCAAATGATGAAAATGATCATTCCGTTGGGACGGGCCGGGACAGTAGAAGAAGCTGCCAATGTAGTCTTCTTTCTGGCTTCACCTCTTTCCAATTATGTTTCGGGTCAGGTAATTGAGATGACTGGCGGTATGTAGCGCCGCCGGTTCATAGATGAAATGGCTGGTAATCGGAAATACAAGGACGTTAGATAAATATTCAGGGAATATGGTTGCTTGTTTTGGAGTTCCAAACAAGAACCGAAAGCCAGCCCTTTCAGAAAAGCTATAGCAATCAACAGATCAAAAAATCGAAAAACCGGAATGCCCGGAGTTTGTGTGTTTTATTATCCTCTTCCTCGTTAATCACGCACAGACTTCGGGTATGTCAATTTGACCAGATCTCCCGAGCACTCTCCACAATAGCCTGAATCATAGGATTATTTGCCTGCTTCTTGCCGTAAGCGATGGATAATTCGATCGTATCAACCGGTTTTTTCCGCATCGCAATCATATTACCAGCAACTGCATCCAGGGCTTCTTCCTCTATCATTAGCGTTAAACCCGCACCAGATACGGCCAAAGCCTTCATGGTTGATTCCTGATCGGTTACTGCTGCCTTGATGGGAGTTATGTTTTGCTGTTCAAACAATGTGGTAAACGTATGGCTGAAATAGCATCGCTCCGGGCATAAAATCCAGGGCAGCTCACCTAGACTTTTCAGGTCCGGATTTTTCAACTTTTCTGCCCAATCAAGAGGACCAGCAATCACCAGGTTAAAGCTTGTTAATGTCACGGCTTCAATCTCCGAATCAACCCTGCCATAGATAAAACCCGTATCCAAATGACCGGTGCGAATTGCTTCCATTACATCCCATGAAGTCTTTTGAAGCATGTGCAGTTCCAGTCCGGGATAACTCCCCTTAACAAGTTTGTACAGCTCACTGATTCTCAGGTATTTGGGATCTATATTTAACCCCACCGAAACAACACCTGTAAGTTCTGATTTTAGCTGCCTTGCCTGATTTTGTATGTCATTGGCGATATCGAGCATCTTCATAGCTTTCTCTTTTAACAGATGCCCGGCATTGGTTAATTGCATCCCCTTTGGAACCCGTGTAAACAGCAGAATTCCCAATTCTTCTTCAAGGGCTTTGATATGGGCACTGACTGTGGGTTGACTTGAGTGTAGTCTTTCAGCGGCCCGTGTTAGATGACCTTCTGTTGCTACGGTCACAAATGTCTTCAATTGATAGAGTTCCATGGTATCTAAGCTTACAGAATTGCGAATTGACGGTACTTGATAGAATCCTATGCGGTCACTGTAAATGTGTCAATCAGGATTTCCGAATGATACAATCCAATAAAGTGATTAGCTTCACCCTCGCTTATCGAGATAAAATCGGCATATTATCAATTTATTTTCCAATTTACCATAATCGCTATCGTGAGATATTCATGGAAAAATGTATACAAATCGGCCTGTTCGGGTTGGGAACTGTGGGAAAAGATCTGGTAAACCTCTTGTCGAATATACAGAATCCTATCACCGAAAACACAGGTGTACCCGTTAAAATTTCAAAAGTGGTTGTAGCTAATCATAAAAAAAACAGGGGAATAGACACATCAAACTTTCAGATTGGTACAAATCCGAAACTCATCCTGGATGATAACGAACTTGACGTGGTGGTGGAATTAACCGGCGATAAGACATTTGCGGATTCAATGATAACTTTTTGTTTAAACAAGGGCACTCCCGTTGTAACAGCTAACAAAGCCCTGCTGGCAGAAAAGCTCCGCTGTTTAATGCAAATCGCAAGGACAACTAAAACGCCTTTTGGATTTGAAGCCAGTGTCGGTTCAGGTGTGCCCTTTCTGAGATTTCTGCGTGATGGTCTGTCTGCAGAAAGGATTTCTGAGATAACCGGAGTTTTGAACAGCTCTACCAACCTCATTCTTGATCTGATGAAAGAACACAAATATGATTATTCCCAAGCTCTGGAGGTGGCCAAACGTAAGGGATACACCGAATCTGATCCCCGTCTGGATGTCAATGGTGATGATACAGCCCATAAACTCTGTATCGTTTCCGGTCTTTCATTTAATCAAGAGATACCGCTCGATTTGCTGCCGATTCAGGGGATTTCAGGGCTGTCATATCGTGACCTGGAAGTTGCTGAAGAATCGGGGTTTGGGGTAAAACTCATTGGCCATGCCCGGATAAATACCAGTAACCTGTCTGCCTGGGTCGGGCCTGCTTTTGTCCCCGCAAGCCATCCATTGGCTGCGGTATCCGGCATTGATAATGGTTTGGTTATTACAGGTCGATATACAGGTAGATCATTTGTGCAAGGAAAAGGGGCTGGAAGTTATAATGCAGCCCTGGGCGTAATTAACGATATCATTCAAATAATACAATCCAGGATTCAAGAGACCGGTAATTTTAGATATGAGTCCAGAAATCCGGAATCTTCGCAGAAAAAAACATGCTTCCATCCGGGAGGTGATAATATTGAATATGTGGTCAGATTGGAAAACATGGTGTTGATAGATGAGAAAACATTCTTGAAAAAGATTTTCCATGAACATCATGTCAATATCGCCGGTTTACTAAATGATTTTCAAAAAGAAGCAAGCTCAGGCAAAACAGTTTACCTGAAAACGGAGCCATGCACCTGGCAGCAAATCTGTTCAGCACTGAATCAACTTCAGTTTAAAACAGATAACAGAATTAGGGTTAAGGTTTTCAGAGCTCTTTGAATAGATCCATGTTTTGCAAGAAGGTGAGGCGGTGGAATAATCTAAACTGTCGAGATATCAAAATTATATTTCAAAACAATTGATGCGTACCGTCCATTGTGGTTTTAAAAAGAACTATAGTATAAATTCGAATTACTTATCCCCCCTTTTGACGGAGTATTCAATTGATCAAGAACAAATCGACCATAGTGCCCTACCTCGCCCTGCTGACAGCAACGCTACTGTGGTCCAGTTCATTTATCGCTTTGAAAACGGCATTCACAGTATATGATCCCATGGTAGTAATTTTTGGAAGAATGATCATCGCCCTCATTTTTATCATTCTTTTCCTCAAACCCATGAGGAATATCCAGTTTCACAAGCGTGACTTTAAGTATCTGTTGTTTTTAGGGTTGTGCGAACCATGCTTCTACTTTGTGTTTGAAGCCATTGCTCTGGAAAACACATCAGCTTCGCAGGCTGGTATGGTAACGGCAACGCTACCGCTAATAGTTGCTATTCCGGCCTGGTTGATTCTCAAAGAGAAAATGCATACCAAAACCATTTTAGGATTTATGCTGGCCATTGGAGGTGTATTTCTACTAGGTTTTGGCAGTGAAATTACTGAAAATGCACCCAATCCGCTTTTTGGCAATCTTATGGAATTAATGGCCATGGTGGTAGCGTCCGGATATATCATTACCATGAAATATCTCAGCACCAGCTATTCCTCCCTGTTTATTACCTCATTCCAGGCGTTTATGGGATCGATATTTTTCTTTCCCCTTTTATTTCTTCCCACAACCACTCTGCCCATATCATTCGAATTAATCCCGGCTCTGTCAGTGGTTTACCTGGGAATCTTTATAAGCTTCGGAGCATACGGAACATACAACTATGCAGTCAGTAAAATACCGGCAAACAAGGCTACTGCATTTATCAACCTGATCCCGGTTTTTACTCTAATCATGGGTGTATTGATCCTGAATGATCGTTTAACACCGATGCAGTATATTGCTATCATACTGGTATTTTGTGGTATTTATGTAAGTCAGATGAAGAAAACAAAGAATGATAAAACAAATCCTTCTTTAGCTAAAAATCCTGATGCTGAGTAAGTCATGACACAACCAATAATCCTAGAAATAATCACAGATTACATTTGACCCTGGTGTTATCTTAATACGGTGCGTATTAAAAAACTTCATCAGGAATATAATATCGAGCTTTCCTACACGCTTTTTCCGCTGCATCCTTATATTCCTGATGAGGGGATCACTATTAAGGAACTTTTTAAAGACAGAAATATTGATATTGAAGGAGCGCAAAAGCAATTAAAGGTATTGATGGAAAAAGAAGGATTGGAGTACGGACTTCGATCCATGACTTACAATAGTCGATTAGCCCAGGAATTGGCAAAATGGGCTGATTTGCAGCCCGGAGGACAATCAATTCATGATGTACTCTACCGCACCTATTTTGTTGAGGGCCACAACCTGGCGGATATTGAAATCCTGGTCTCCATTGCCGGATCGTTGCAACTGGATGAAAGAGAAGCCAGAGATGTTTTAGAAAATCGTAGATTCAGTGCGTCGATTGATGCAGATTGGCAACGGTGCCGTCAATTGAAAATAGTGGCCGTGCCGACCTACTTGTGTAAAGAAAAAAAACTGGTCGGCGCCCAGACTTTTGAAGCGCTTGAGAAACTGGTTGTTTCCCGGGGAGCTGTCAGGAAGTGAGGCTATAAGATAAATCGTCAAGGGATTAATAGAGCTCGAATCCTTGATAATCCTCCATGTTCAGTTGCTTTGTGCGATGTTTGCCTTGCCTGTCAAGGACACCCTATCATCCGTCCCAAGCCCTAACTTAACCGGAGAGAATTTCCGGAGGAGTCCCTCCGTCAACGTCCTGACCCAATTCGGTGCACTCGTTCATGGGGCTTCACACCAACCACAACAGCACGCAGTAGCATGCCCATGTAGGGACTGATGGGAACATGCCAGGTATTCCAGTTAAGCTAACCAACTGAATAGACTATACTAAGCGGTTTCGTGCCGCACGCTAACGTCGCCATAACCCATTGAACCTAGCAATACTAGTTTCTTGACTCTTTCCGGAGCGTGCAGAGCGTAAAGTGTGGAGATATAGCCACCAATAGACGCACCCGCAAGACAGGACTTGTCAAAACCCAGTTTATGAGTGACATCTGTATGAAACCTGCCGATTTCCTCACCACCTGCCAGAGGCTTTGTCAGGTTATTTAAAACGCTTTTGCCGACATCGCCGATACTATCCACAGCAAAGACGCGATAAGCATGCCCTAGTTCTTTGACTAATCTCACACTGCTAAGCGTCGCATAAGTGGTTTTACCCATAGCAACGCAGGAGCGGCGGGTAAAATCCATCTTAATGCATCTGTTCGGTTATGATTTTTTTATATAGCATGAATTTTTTGAAGCAATGAATCGACTATCCACGAGTTTAGACTCTTCTTTTCCTTTTTTGCTACAACATATGCTTGTTGATGTATTTCTGGATCAAGACGAAGGGAAAGGTTACCTGAAAATGGTGTATCTGGTTTTTCGTTACGACTTGCACAGAATTCAAGATAGTCATCAATAGACTCTTTAAATCCTTTTTTTTTTCCTCTACGCTTTTGCCTTGGAATGTTATTACATCTTTGGTATTGATGATTTCGCCATGGAAGATTTCTGCTTCATCGTCAAAGACAAGATGGCCGATATAACCTTTATATTGCATCATGGCTGTACTCCTGATGTTTTAAGAAACCTTTGAACAGATTTAATCGCACCTTTATCAGTTTCTTTTTTTGGATGCGGCCGTTGGAACACCATTCGTATCCCGTTTAATGCGACTCGAATTCTTGAACCTCTTCCTTCACTAATTTCTGCATCAAGCGCAACCAACAGACTTTCTATTCTTTACCAAGCAATATCAGATCGAACTGGGTCATCGAATTTTGATTTAAGTGTCTTAGCGAAGCGAACGAAGCGGCGTGAAAAAAGTCCGAGTTTTCACTCAATCTGTGCATTTGCTGTGTGATGAATATTGACAATGTGACCTTTATTCTGTAATTTATATTGTACATAAATAAATACAACAGGGGGTCAATATGGAACGAATAAACCTAAATCAAGATATTAAGCCTCTCTCTGAGTTTAGAGCAAACGCGACTGCTTGCATAAAGCAAGTGCATGATACCAAACGACCAATCGTAATTACTCAACATGGTAAAAGCTCTGCCGTCCTCATGGACGTTCATGAATACGAAGCTTTGCTTGAAAAACTTGAGCTTTTGCAGGATATCAGACTGGCTGAGGCACAAATATCCAATGATCAGGGAATTCCTCATGACCAGGTCAAAAATGAAATACTAGCGAAACTCAAACAATGAAGATTATTTGGTCACCGCTTGCTCAACACAAACTTAACGAAATCGCCGACTATATTGCCCAGGACAAACCAGGAGCAGCTTTGAATTGGGCTGAATCAGTTCTTGATCAGGTAGAGAATCTTGCTTTATTTCCAAATAGTGGGCGACCCGTTCCAGAGCTAGACAATGATCAGTATAAAGAACTCATAATTGACCATTACCGAGTAATTTATAAAATTCTTGATAAAGAAATTCATATTCTGACAATCCGTAATTTCAAACAACTCCTCTCCGAAAAAGACCTCTCCTCTTAGCCACACAACGCATGTTTCACCGGCCGCCACGCCGATGGGTGATTAATGATGATTTTGCCAAGGCCACCTAACGTAAGACCTGCAGCGGCGATAGTCGAGTAGATAAAGGGAACTTCCCCCTAAACCTCTCACAGAACCGTACGTGAATCTCTCAATTCATACGGCTCTTATCGTACAGTCCCAACTCCTACTCCTAACGTCCAGTGGTAAAACAGCTTCGGATGGTTTCGAGCCATTAATTTCAACCACCTAAAAAGACGCTTTTTGCGATTATGGAGTTTCTTGTATTTTTGATTCGCCCAGTTTACCAGTATCTGGTTAAACTGCTTCAGAACATGCCAGAAAACCGACTTGTTGAATTTACAGTAATACCCTATCCAACCTCGTAGGATCGCATTATACTTCGATGATATATCAAAAATCGATAAATCACTTCGCTTGTGCAATTCCCAACTGCGAATTTCGTTTCGTATTCTGGTGGCGGCTTTGGTGCTTATGGCTGGATTAAAACCGTTAAAGAGGTTTCCATGTTTGCTTCTGGCTGTACGCATTCTAAATGTATAGCCTAAGAAGTCAAACGTTGTAATGTCTGCCTCTTCTCTTCGTTTATCATCCTTGCAATAGACTACTTTGGTCTTTTCCGGGTGGAGTTCCAATTTACATTGCTCCATTCTCTCTGATAGTGCCTCCTTGATCAATCTTGCTTCCTCTTCGCTCTGACAATGAACAACTGCATCATCCGCATATCTTTCAAATGGATTATTCGGAAAGGTTTCCTTTAACCAATTATCGAAAGCATAATGAAGAAAAAGATTGGCTAACAAGGGGCTAATGACACCACCTTGTGGGGTACCTAAATCACGTTTAACCAGTGTCCCATCACCCATTTGAACAGGGGCTTTCAGCCACCGTTTCACATAGAGTAGAATCCACTTGTGATCCGTGTGCTTTTGAACTGCTCGCATCATCAGATCGTGATCTATGTTATCAAAGAAACCCTTGATATCTAAATCTACCAACCAGTCATACTGCCAGCACATTTGCCGGGCTTTAGCTACCGCTTGTATTGCAGATTTGTTCGGCCTGTAACCATATGAATCCGGATGAAAAATACTCTCCAGAGCTGGCTCCAGATACAGCTTCACTACCATCTGCGCTATGCGGTCGGAAACAGAAGGAATACCCAGTGCACGCATACGACCATCATCTTTGGGGATTTCTACCCTTAAGACAGGTGGTGGAAAATAGCTGCCTGAAGACATCCGATTCCAGATTGTGTATAGATTGTTTTTCAAATCCTTCTCAAAATCCTCAATCGTTTGTCCGTCATAACCAGGCGCACCATCGTTGGCTTTTACACGCTTATAGACCTTCAAGACCATTTCCTTTGAAATACAAAATGACTTTGTTTTATTCAACAGCTCCTTCCAAATTTGGTTGACATGAAAAATAAAACTGTACGATCATCTCCCTTGACTCCATCTCCATTACAGAGACTTCAACGCTACTACGGAGATGTCCGTTCGACGCTGCAAGTCTCGCGTCTCATATGCCTTGCATCGG
>JAHJTV010000053.1 GCA_018829445.1 bacterium | reverse complement strand
GGATGCAATTCTTTTCAGTTCAGTTCTCTGTTCGTCCGTACAGACGATTTCTGTGGCTTTCTTGGGCATCTTCACCTCCTATGAGTGAATGTGATAGCCCAAGTATATATATTAACGATTAATATTGCAAGTAAACACTAGTGCTCTGTTATGCGATAAACACTCTGAACCGGTTCGGTTTCCTTCTCCTCAAAGATCTCCTGCTCAGAAAGTTTAAAACGACCGATCTCCTCCTGTAAACTAATGGATTGATTCAGCAGTACGTCGGAAGAAGCAGCTGTTTCCTCGGCAATGGCGGAATTCTGCTGAACCGTTTGGTTGACTTGGGAAATACCGGCATAAATCTCCGATATTCCATTGGTCTGTTCATAGGAAGCCTTTGTGATCCGTTCGATCAACTCACTGGATTTCTGAACCTCGCTAACGATCTCCGTCAGAATCTTACTGGTCTGCTCAGCTTTCACCACTCCGCTTTGCACTTCTTTTATGGAGGACTCAATCAGTTCAGAAGTGTTTCTGGCAGCCTCCGTGCTGCGGGCTGCCAAGTTACGCACCTCTTCGGCAACGACAGAAAAGCCTTTTCCATACTTTCCGGCCCGGGCTGCTTCAACTGCGGCGTTCAGGGCAAGTAAGTTAGTTTGAAACGCAATTTCATCGATCACCTTGATAATTTTAGTTACATTCTGACTGGTATTGTTGATCTCATCCATTGAAGACAGCATCTCTTTCATCTGCGCATTGCCCCTATTTACAAGCTTCAGGGTACTGTCGGTGATTTGCTTCGCTTTATTGGAGTACTCCGAGTTCTGCTTGGAGTGGTTCTCAATCTCGGCAGTAGAAGAGGAAACCTCCTCAATAGTGGCCGCCTGTTTTGTGGAACTGGAGGAGAGGATATCTGCTGAACCGGAGAGCTCTTTAGCGCTCTGTTCCACTGATTGACTGGTTTCCCGAACCGAATAGACGGTTTCGCTCAACATCAGCACTGATTGATTAATTCGACTTTTAATGCGTTCCAGATCACCTTTTAGGTCTATGGTGATCTTACGTGACAGATCCCCTTTTTCAACACCACCCATTACCCCCTCAATGCTTTCAAAGACAGACTGAAGGGAGTTAACCAGTTCGTTAACGGAACCACCCATCTTGCTGATCTCGTCCTGATTGCGGATTTCAAAACGCTGGTCCAACTCGCCGTTGGCCAGGCGGGACATCAATCCGATCATCTGCTGAATTGGCTGGGTGACGATGCGTCTTACAAAGATGACAATCCAGAGTGATGAGAGCAACATAAAAACAACCACCAGGATAAATCCCGTGAGATAGATCTGATTTTCAGCTTCATTCAGGCGTTGATTGCTATAGGTCAGCACCAGACCTCCCTGATAGACATCCTTGATGGTCATTGGTATGCAAACATAGATCTGTTTATTTTCCATCTCTGCCTTCAGCAAGCGGTTCCTCACAAGCTGTACAGCAGTTTCATCAGCCTTGGCTTCAGGGTGTTTGCTTGCGATCTTGTGCTGAATCTCATTGTCTGTCTTGCGGCTGAGGACGATTAGTTCCCCGTTGGCATCAATAAATTGCATCCTTAGCAGGTCACTTTTGGATTCGAGAATCGATTCGAAGGTCTCACTCTGAATAATCTGGACAAATATCCCAAACATCTCCTTCGTCTGCTCATCGTCAACGGTACCGACAATATTGTCATGATAGTTCTGTACTCGCGACTCCAAGTCGAAGAGCACAGCCTGCGCCAGATTCTGAGTACCGAGAACGAATTCCTCGGTGAACATGTTGCGCACCTGATAGGATTGAAGAACTGTAGAAATGACCTGAATTATCAAAATTGTCAGTAAAACACCAAAAATAATTTTATTTCGTATGGAATGCAGCATTCTATTCCTCCCTTTAAATTGGTCTATTGGGTTTTCACAAACGACTGTGCTTGTCTGATTGGTTTTGAAACTTCAATTAATCTTTTATAATTAGGCAATAGTTTGTTAAACGGGTGTCTCCATTGCCGGTTCCTTGTTGATTTCTATCGGCTGAAAGTCCGGAAACCTAATTAGGCGTAACAATGAAAAAACACTTGCCCAGTAATAGGGCAAATTCAAGGTTCATTCCCCTTTTTAAATTTTCTCACCTTATGCCGGACACCAACCAGATTGGCATCTGGAGAAAAAGGCAGGTTTCAGATAAAGTTGTGTTTTGTCAGAATAACGAGATTTTGAACAAGCCCCTTAAATTAAAAAGATATTATAAATCCTGCTAATTGTTTGGGAGAAGCTAGAGGGCGAAAAAATGAAAAACCGGAAAAATCGATCTATTCCCATTGACTTTTTCTTGCGTATACAGAGTGCCCAAACGGACAAAACGACTAACTAAGTGGCAATAGTATATTAAATATTTTAAAAGGGAAAGTACCTATTTTTGGTTACAAACCCGTAAATTGGCTGTTGATAAATGATGATTAAATAATTTACGTGTAAAGGTAAGTTGTAAAACTGATCTGTTTAGTGTCCGGGTGGGCACAAAAAACGTGCCCACCCGACAACATGATTTAATAAGGATTTGGGGAAACCTCAAAATGTGTAACATAAAAACAAGATCAATATGACTCGATGATCTTTTCCAGAAACAGAGACATGCGTTGCAGATTTTCCGGATCTACCCGGCTCATCCCGTCAGTAGTGGAGTGAAATCCACCATAACCCAAACCGGGTAAGCCTGTATTTCCGATCGTAACAAAGGGGATACCGATGGCGCCAAAGGCGAAGCTGTCATCAGTCATTGATCTCAAAGGTTCAGCCGGTTTATCAGATATGTTGCTCCAAACATTTACTACCCTGGCAATCAGATCCGCATCTGCCGGATAACAGACGAATACGGAACAGGTTTTTTGGCTATGGTAAAGGGTTCCGCTTTGCCCCATAAGCTCAAGATTGAACAGGTAAACAGGTTTATTCCGGATCTGCACCTCTTCTCCATATTTTTCTTTTGTATAATGATAAGCCCCTTGGTATCCGACCTCTTCACCGTCCGTCAGCAGAATTGTCACATCCGATTGGCCAATGTCCAAATTGCCTTGGTGAATTTCATCCGCCATTTTCAGTAAAATCGCCACGGAAGCTCCATCGTCAACAGCCCCGGGACTGTGTTTATCCTCCCCGAGAAAGATATACCCCCCCAACCAGGCGAAGGCTGAAAGGCTGAAAACAACAAGCGCAAAAGCTCCCAGCAGGTAAAGGCTCCTCATGGGCCGGGCATTGAGGATTTTAAATTTTTTGGACAGGTATGTCAGAAAAGATATTAATATTCCCATGACCAGCATATAGGGCAAAAGCTTTAAAAATATACTACGCTGCTCATGATCCAACACATCGGTCTTGGAATCGTAATGTGCGGCAAAGACAAGCTCTCGTTGGCTGCCGGGTGTTTTGAACTCAACAAAAATATTCTCGCCAGGACGTTGAATCAAGGAAGAGATCGTATGAAATGAGGTTTCATTTTCCAGAATAATTACACCAAGAATGGCCAGCACACTGAACAGGGCCAGGAACGGTCGTCTGGTTTTGATGAACAGCAGGAATAGAACAGACAAAATAATGATGGTAACTCCCAGTAACAAAGTCTGATGGCAACGAACAGAAAATTCCTGTGTGGAAAAAGGAATCTGGCGGGAAGAGAGCAGATCCTTAAGGTAAACAGCTGTCTGTTTCACTGCTTCACTGTGGTTCGGCCTTGGAATTGCGATTTTCTCCAGTATCGATATCAACTCCATTTTTGTCTCCAATTACACTTTCAGATTGTTGTATAAAAATGACACATAATTTAAATTGATTCGCCATGGATTATTCCGGTACTACGAAGTCAAAATCGATGGGGAATGAATCACCTGTTTTTTCAGAAGAGTTGATGAGTTTTTTACTTAATTGGCGTCCTATCAATAAAAAATGAGAGTATCTTTGTCAAGCAAATAAGCGCCTCATGTAAAGAAGATCTGATCATCCTAAAATGATAACGTTTTCCGATTATCAACAAATCTTAGCCAGTTATGGATGCATTAAGTACCAAAACAGATTCATTATTACACAAATCACTATAATAACGTTTTATTATACAACATTAAATCGATTTTTCACGGTTTTCACATAAGTTTTTATTTGACGACCATGATCGAATCTCAGATATCATTTGCAGAGCCTTAGACAATCGTTTTTTTAAACATTTCCCTCTAATATTAGGGAGGCGGAAACTTGAGATTCTTGTTTTTCAACAAAAGAAATTAGGAGATTGATTCATTATGAAAAACGTTTTTGTTCGGTTCACACATGCGGTTTTGTTGATACTTTTACTCTCTGCTTTAATCGTCGGCTGTGCTGATCCTGATCCTGATTCTGATTCGGGTTCGGAACTGGCAATCACTACCTTCTCCTTTGAAGCGGCAAAAAATAGTGCCCTAAATGCGGATGTAACTGGAACGATTGATGCGACCAACTACACCATTGCTCTCTCTGTTCCCTACGGTACAACGGTCACGGCCCTAGTGGCTACCTTTACCACCACTGGCTCGTCGGTAGTGATTGGTAGTACCACCCAGGTCAGCGGGTCCACCGCCAACGATTTTACCAGCTCCGTCACTTACACGGTAATGGCTGCAGACGGTACAACCCGCGACTATACCGTTACTGTGACCATTTCGAATGCTTCGTCAGCGGAAATCACCGCTTTCTCCTTTGAAGCGGCAAAAAATAGTGCCCTAAATGCGGATGTAACTGGAACGATTGATGCGACCAACTACACCATTGCTCTCTCTGTCCCTTACGGTACAACGGTCACGGCCCTAGTGGCTACCTTTACCACCACTGGCTCGTCGGTAGTGATTGGTAGTACCACCCAGGTCAGCAGGTACACCGCCAACGATTTTACCAGCGCCGTCACATACACGGCAACGGCTGCAGACGCAACAACTCGGGAATATATCGTAACGGTAACCATTTCAAGTGCCACCTGGGTGCAGGACGCCTATCTCAAGGCTTCCAATACCGGGGCTGATGACAACTTCGGATATTCGGTGGCGGTCAGCGGAGAGCTGATTGTGGTGGGTGCTTATCAAGAAGCCAACAACAGCACCGCCATCGACAATACCGATAACGGGTCGATCACTGAGGTCAGTACGGCTTACACTGGCGCAGCCTATGTTTTTAAGAAGGATGGCGAAAACTGGGTGCAGGATGCCTATCTCAAAGCTTCCAATACCGGGGTCAATGACAACTTCGGATATTCGGTAGCGATCAGCGGCGAGCTGATCGTGGTGGGAACTTACCTTGAAGACAACAGCAGCACTGCCATCGATAACTCCGATAACGGATCGATCACTGATGCCGGTACAGCAAGCAACAGCGGCGC
>JAHJTV010000052.1 GCA_018829445.1 bacterium | reverse complement strand
TTGATGGGCAACGAGTAGCCCATCCTACTTTTTCTAAACAAATAATAGCTAAAGTTAAAGTAATGGCGTCTTTGTACATTCCATTATTTTGAAAGCCGTTTCTCGTTATTGTTGCAATAACCTAACCGGACATTGCTGATAAAAAATGAAAGTTGTCTGGATTGTTTTCAATAAGAAGTTCTGAGAATGAACCCCAACGGGGTTCAATAATAATGGCCTGGGGTCAGCGAACTTGTGAGCATCACTCCAGATGGTGATTTCCGAAAAACATATGAACTCTGGAGGAGTTCAATAAACATGTTTGGAAGCTCACTGACCCCGGGCTGTTGATTGGTTACCCCTTCGGGATTGATTGCTTCTATCCGTCCTTTTTTCAATGATCAGAAGGCATTGTATTGATGTGGGGTTTTCATTCGATTGCACAATCATGGTAAAGACAAATCTTGACCAACATTTTTGTTGGAGATAATATGAAATTAAAAATATGTAAATTGGAGATTTGAAATATGAAAATTGGAGAACGCGGGCAATTGACAATTCCAAAAAATCTGCGGGAAAAATACGGGTTATTGCCTAATATAGAGGTCGAATTGGTACCTGAGGATTTTGGGGTCGTTATTAAAAAAAAGACTCACCACAGCAATCCGGTGCAAAAGGTCTATGGGATCCTAAAAAAGAATACAAGTACCGATGATCTGATTAAGGCCATGAGGGGCCAATGATTACTTTTGTAGATAGCAGTGTGCTTTTGGATGTTTTTTTGCCAGACCCAAAATTCGGACCAGATTCTGCTAATTCGCTGGATCAGAGCTACAATGAGGGGTCACTGATTATCAATGAAATCATTTATGCAGAGCTTTCTCCCCAATTCCCGAGTAAACAGCTGTTGGATAATTCCTTAAGAACCTTGGGTATTCGAATTGTATCTTTTGATCTTGAGACAGCATACCTTGCTGGTACTTTATGGAAGGAGTATCGGGATTCAGGAGGAAAACGCAATCGAATCATGCCTGATTTTTTGATAGGCACGCATGCTCAAAAAGTATCCGATCGACTTCTGACAAGAGACTGCGGATTTTATAGAAAATATTTCAACGACCTTGAAATCATTTATTAGAACAGCAATATCTATGGCTTTAATCATTCAATATAATGGAGCGAAGCGGGGAGATGTGCAGGGTGACGGAGAAAAATCACGCCTATCCGCTGAGGCAGTTTCAATTAAATAATGAGCCTACAAAGCCTACCCTCCATCTCAATCTTAATCGATTGGATCAATCCCAAGAAAAACGATAATTTATTCCAAATACCATATAATAGTCCATTGCGGTCGATTCAAGAACAGGATTGGAATCAGATTCAGTACCATAGAAATACCAATTATTTTCAAATTCGGTGATTTCTAATATTGCTCCAGATTTTCTCACAAATTCCATTGCTTGTGTCGAGTAAATAAAGCAGCTTCCGGTGTTCACCAGTTGCCACCCGGTCCCTCACCGAACCAGACAAACATCTTTCTCATATGCGGCTCTGCGGATTGTTATTCCAGCCAATTCAACCTATTCAAAGGATTGCTTTTACCCTGCCATGAGTTGGTCGCTTTCTGGCTTTTCCGTTTCAGCTATTTCCACAGGATGTGTGTTATATGATCGCTACACTTTTAACGTGTACCCCATAGTAGGAAGAAACTGGATTTTGGCATATCGGGTAGATTTAAGCGTCTTTGGTACATAGGTGTGTTTGATCGCTGAATTTCATGAATATTGATGGTTTGGCCATTAATTATCATCAGAAGACTTCACTGTCAAAATTGTAACCCAGTTGGGGCACTAAGAAGTTTCGGGTAATGGGCAATAATAGTATTTTATCTACACAGCGTGGGCAAAGCATTGCCCACCCTACTCATTTGACGCGCGGATAATGCAGGATGGACAACGCCTTGTCCATCAATTTTTGTAACCCGAAACTCTTTGGTGCACCCACCTGGTCAATCACCGCCATTTTTGACTATCCTGCAAACCCCAAGGTAGTTACTGCTGCAATATTCGATCAGGAATTTGAGAATACCGATGCATTGGCGCTTTGTTCCTGCAATATCCTTTTGAGTATTGGCAGAAGTTTCTCACCATCGGCTGTGCCAAAAAGATTGTTCAACTCCCTGGGGTCGTTGATCAGGTCAAAAAGCCACGGCTCCCTGCCTTTTTCAAATTCAATATATTTGTGAGTTTCGGTCCTAACGCCCATATATGAAGGTGTATTCTCCGGATAATACTTCCAGAATTCCATCAGAAACGCTTTTCTTCCCTCCACGCCAATATCCTTGAGAATCGGCAGCAGGCTTTTCCCATCCATTTCAGTCGGCACCGGAATCCCCGCCAGATCAAGCAGGGTGGGGGCCATGTCGATATTCAGTGCCATCTGCTCCCTTCGGGAACCCGGATCTTGAATTAAACCGGGGGCGCGGACTATAAACGGCAATCGGGCCGATTCCTCATAGGGTTCACGAATGCCATGGCGACCATGAGTCCCCCACTGCATTCCGTTATCACCCAGGTAGACAACAATCGTGTTGTCACCCAGACCGGATTCGTCCACCTTGTCAAGCAGGTGTTCGATATCCCTGTCCATGGCCGTGATTACCTCACAGTATTTCCGGTACTGGTCTTCATATGATCCCATCATGATCCCCTGGAAAACATTCTGGTTCATCTTGCCAAACCACCAGGAATCAATCTCTTTAGGCAGATCCAGTTTGACATTGTCGTACATCCCCCGCAAATCTTTCGGAGCCTCGCAGGGAGGGTGTCCTGGCCTATGGGAAAGATAGATACAGAAAGGACTATCCTTACCGTTCCTTTCGGTTCTTTTGGTTTCCATGAATTCAATCGCCCAATCGGTCACCTCTTCAGTTATATATTCCCTGCGAGACGGCATCTCTTCGCCGTTGACGATCATGGGACAATTAAAATAGGAGCCCTGCCCTTCGCGGTAGGTATAGGAGACAAACAGATCAAGAAACGGCATATCAGGCAATCCCTTCCCCGGCATATGCCATTTGCCGATGAATGCAGTATCATAGCCGTTGTTGGATAAATGCTCCAGAAAAGTGGTCATCTGACCGGTCCAGGGTGTGTGGTTATTTCTGACACCGTGCCTATGGGCATAAGCTCCGGTAAGAATACTTGCCCGTGAGGGGCTGCAGAGAGAGGTGGTGTTAAATGTTTTTTCAAAAATGACCCCTTCCCGGGCCAACCGATCCATCCCGGGGGTCTTGATAAAGGGATGCCCTGCACACCCTATTAAATTCGCGTTATGATTATCTCCGAGAATAAAGATGATATTAGGTCTTTGCTTCGATTTCCCTCCCAAAGCTGTGGCCACTTCCGGAAAAGCCAATTCACCCAGCCCTGCTACCGAAAGCGCGCCCATCATTTTCAGGGCATCTCTTCTTGAAAGTGAATCCAGCAATAATCGATTGGTTTTGGTGGTCATGCCTTGCTCTCCTTGTTTGGATTTTGGTGTTAACAAAGATCTTTTGATTATAAACCGGATCCGAACAGGAAACGGTATCCTTTCAGAAAAATGACATAGATGTTTTCGCCCTTTCCCCACGAATAGGCGGCAATAAACAGGGAGAGACTGATAAAGACGGTCAACAGTGAAGAAAGATTTGCCACCCGGATGTTTTCTCCCCTGTTCTTCTTCAACCGACGACAGTATAAGTCAGCCAGTCCAGCCTCAAGCGCCATCAGCATTATCAACCAGATGTTCAGCGGATTCAGATACCAGTAGAGGCACTCCAGCAGGGAATGGGATTCGAAAATCTTAATGCATTCCTTGGTAGCCCAGGCAAAGGGAGTGATCGATATGGCAAGGATTCTCAACTTCAGAGATGCCCCTCCCAGGCAGGCAAAACTATAAATCACCGGGGTACCCAGTGCCACTGCCAGGAAGTAGGTGGTACCAAAGAAAAAAGCCAAGGCTTGGTGCAGGTTGTCGTTATTTAAAGTTTTGGAAAAGCTGTACATATAAATGGATAGCACCATGATAAAAAAAACTGTGGAGACGGGATAAATAACGGCTCGTTTCATCTCTTGTTTATTCATGAATCCCTCCTTGTTAAGGGTTAGCAATTCGGATTTTCCTGTCAGTTCAAATCTTGATAGATGGCTTTGTTGGCCTTGTAAATACGAAGAAATGCTTTGTACAATTCGTTGTAGACAGAGATATTTTCAGGATTTGGAGTGAAGGTGTTGTCATACTGAACCAGATTCGGGATATCATCAAAACTGATCTCTCCAAGTCCTGCCAGTGCGATGAAAGCGGCTCCCCGAGCATTTGCATGAACCGGACCGCTGACTTGCCGAATATCGCGCTGAAGCACATCCGCGAAGATCTGACACCACAAATCGGATTTGGCTCCACCGCCGATAATGCTGATCGGCGACATTTTTCGTTTGATAAACTTCTCGGTGTAATGGAGCATCCAGCGGGTATTGTACGCCACTCCCTCCATAACGGCACGAATCATATGGTCACGGGTGGTGGTTTTGGACATGTTAAAAAATCCTCCCCTGAGCGAAGCGTTGTCAACCGGAGTCCTCTCACCATTTAACCAGGGTGTGAAAATAAGCTTGTCACTTCCGGGAGGCACCTGACGAGCCGTCCGGTTTAACGCTTCATAGGCTTCCTGGGGAGCTATTGTGGGAATATGTTCGTTTTTATAAAACAGAACATTATCCATCAAAAACGGTAAACAGCCACCGGCCAGATCCTGCTCGTTTACACACTGGTATCGTCCGGGAATGGCAGTCGGGAACGAGGCAATGGAGTGAAACATGTCCGTTTTCTTAAACGGCACCATACACTCAATCCAGGAGGAGGTACCAATATAGAGATGCCCCTCAAAATCCCTCACAGCACCCGAACCGATACAGGCGCTCTGATGATCCGGTGATCCCACCACCACCTTGACATCCCTGCTGATACCGATCTCATCCGCCACCGCAGCTGAAACAGTCCCGAGAATATCCATCGACTGCTTCATGGGAGGAAGTTTGTCCCGATCAATACCTGCCATCTTCAGCAGATCCTCATCGTAATACATGTTGTTGATGTCCTGGATGTTTGTCAGCCAGAAGAGATGCATGGAATCATAAGACGCAGCAAATTGGCCGGTTAACCGTAGGTTCAAGTAATCCTTGCTGGGCAGGAACATGAAAGTTTTTTGGTAGACATCGGGAAACTCATGTTTGGTTAATAATACGTGGGCGATGTCATCCTTGCCTGAAGGAGAGGGAGCTCCTGCTGTTTTTGTGATCCACTTTAAGGCTTTGAACAGATTCAGTCCACTGACCTGTGGAAACCCACCGAAACGGTCTCTGATATAAGGCGCACCCCTGGAATCCATCCAGGTCAGGGAGTTCATCAGGTGTTGTCCGTTTTTATCCACCACCACTGTGCTTGAAAATGTGCTGGAGATGCCAATCGCCGCAATCTGTTCCGGAGGCACCGCCTTGCGCTGCACCAGAATCTTGGCTGTTAATAACAGCGCCTCCCACCAAAGCTGGGGGTCCTGCTCAGCTCCGCCATTGGGAGAGAAATGGATCGGCGTATCCTTAAACTCAAGATCAACTACCTGCCCCCGGGTGTTGATGATGGCGGTTTTCATACCGGAGGTTCCATGGTCAAAGGCAAGGATATATTTCTCATTCATGACTCAACCTCTCGATAGTCAATGGTTGACTCTGGCATTTAAAAATCAAGGGTCGTAACGTTTCCTTCAGCATCGACCTGCTCAATCAGGAGTGAACTTTCACCGGTTTTACCAATATCCGAATCTGCAATTTCTGCCAGAGGACGGTAAACTTCAATGAACTCTAGGGGTTTGATGCAACCTTCGGGCGGGATGACTCCTTTCCCTACAACTTTGCCCTGCTGCATCATGATAGCACCGACCGCCGCAGGGATGCCAGTTCCTTCACCCAGGGCCTGGCTGGAGGAATAGGTATGAATGCGATATTCCAAAGCTTTACCATTTTTTTCCCCTTTAACAACAATACTCATGGCTCCGCATTGTGCTCCAAACCCGGTTTCTTTTAAAATTCTTTCTCTTTCATTTATAATAAAGGACAGCGCAAAGTCATAGGGAACCACTTTCTGCCCCTTCACTTCGATGGGGTCCTTGGAGGTCAGCCCCAACCGGCAAACCTCTGAAGTAAGTTGATAATACTCAATGGGTAATACCGATCCCTTGTTGGTGACATTTTTTACCTTGATGTAACGAGGTAGGGTCAATTGCTCCGGATGGGGGTAAGGATACAAGGGGATATCTTTACCGATCAATGGAAAATCAAAGGTCTGCCTCAAGGCGATTCCATCCTCTTCAAAATATTTCACGGTTTTTAACTCACCATCCAGGAACATGGGGATATCAATGCTCATGCAATGAAATCGGTGTCCGATCACCCCTTCTCCTTCAAAAGGCTCTCCGCCGTGGGTATGAAAAATGTTAATGGTGTCGGTTTCATCCAGAAAATCATCCGCTGCCAGCTTGGCTAACAGGTTGGTTATTCCGGGGGAAGCCCCCATCCCGATCAGAGCGGTGATTCCGGCCTTCTTTGCAGCCTCGTCCATCTCCAGAATCTCCAGGGTAACATCAGGGTCATCACAGATATCCACATAGTTAATCCCGGCTTCAATGGCTGCGGTTAGGATTGTTTTCACCGTGCTATAAAAAGGACCGACACAGTTTAAAACCAGGTCACAATCGCCAATAACATCCCTGCAGCTTTGAGCGTCTAGGGCATCAAACCTGCGAGCAGACGCCTTCGTACCAAGTTCGCCGGCCATCTGTTTTGCTTTTTTAATATTATAATCCCCGATTACAACCTCGGAGAAAGTATCCGTATTCACCAGCGTTTTTACCGCATTACTACCAACGGCTCCACAGCCGCCCAATACAATTATTTTTGCCATGTTTTCCTTCAGTTAGAGATTAACCGTTTGCGCCCAAGGCGTTCCTCTTTTGTAACCTACTGTGAATCAATCAGTCTGTTGATGGGTATTTTGCAGCAACCGTACCAGATCGCATTTCGATGCATATTCCACTTAATCCGCTGATTATGTTTCATAATAAAAGATGTTTGACAACCCCAAAACCACTGGATAGGATTGAGAAGATTGCAAATATGTTGCAACATTGTTTCATTATCAAAAGGGCCCATGACACGAGAAACCAAATTTCCCGATGATTCGATTCATCTCAATCAAACCTATCTCCAACTTCTGGATTCGCTGAATATAGGTTTTTCCTTCATGGATATGGACTTCTGGATATTGGAGGTCAACGAGACCTTTCTCAACATGGTCGGGGCTGCCCGAGAACAGATTGTAGGACACCATGCCAGTGAGTTTTATGAGAAGGAGGATTTTGAAAAACTTTTTAGAATCGATCTGGAGGGACAGCAGAAAAATCGCTTTTATCAATATGAGTTTTTTCTTCCCAATGCCCAGGTCGGGGTTAAAATACCGGCGCTATTCCACATCTCCACCAATTTTGATGCCGAGGGAAACCCTGTGTCCCAATATGTAATGTTTTCCGACATTCGGGAACAAAAGAAAATACAGGCAGAGCTGCAACAATCCAATGCAGCCCTGCAGGAAAGTCAGCAGGCGTTAAACATCGCCAATCAAGACCTGGCAATCAGCCGGTGTGCCTTGGAACGGGAAAAACAGATGTTGGAAACCATCCTGTTCGGTATCGGGGATTGTGTAACCGTCTATGACGACCAGGGAATACTACTGTTAAACAATCCCAAGGGTGAAAAAATCCGAAAGGCCCGAGGAATCATGGAATTACCCGCCTCACTGGACAATACGGTGGATGTGAGTCTGAAGATTGATGGCAGGTTACGTCAGTTTTCCGGTCATGTTGAAAAAGTCTGCGATCACCAAGGACGAGTAATTGCTTTTGCTGAAATCTTAAAAGATGTTACCGATCGTAAGAAACTGGAGGAAAAAGAGCAGGAACTTGTTCGCATGAAACGATTGGTAAGGCGTAGCACCCTGAAATCTGAAATCATCGGAATCAGCCCGGCTATGCAGAAGGTGTTCGAACTGATTATCCGTTGCGCGGAAGTGGATTCCACCGTTTTGGTTCTTGGAGAAACCGGTGTGGGCAAGGAACTTGTCGCCCGCGCCATTCATAGACAGAGCAATCGCCGCAATATGCCCTTTGTGACGATAAACTGCGGGGCGTTACCCATGTCACTGCTTGAAACGGAACTTTTCGGTCATGTCAAGGGGGCTTTTACCGGAGCAGTTTCCCATCACACCGGTCTGTTTCGGGAAGCAAAGGGGGGCACTCTTTTTCTGGATGAAGTGGGGGATTTGGATATCTCATTACAGGTTAAGGTTTTGAGAGCTTTGCAGGAAAAGGAGGTGCGCCCGGTGGGAGGCACACAATCCCATCCGGTTGATGTACGCGTGATTGCAGCGACTCACCGAAACCTGGTAGAGCAGGTGGATCGCAACCGGTTTCGATCGGATCTTTATTATCGCATTGCAGTCATCCAGCTTTATATTCCTCCTTTACGGGAGCGAAAGGAGGATATTCTTCCACTAGCCCACCATTTTATCGAAAAACATAATAAAAAACCGAAAACCGGACCAATATCACTGGATCATGAAGCGCAACAACTGTTGCTGAATGCAGCCTGGGGTGGCAACGTCCGGGAACTGGAAAACTCCATTGAACACGCCCTGGCCATGAAAAGCGGAACGGTGATCACATCAGAAAATCTCCCGGTTCAGATTGTAGCCGGACTTAAACACCAGAATGAATCAAGCTGGAAAACCGCTGCCACAAACCCATCAGCAGATACCCAGTTAAAACCCTGGCAGTTGGAAGAGAAACAAACCATCGAAAAAGCTCTCATACAACACAAGGGAAACCGAATCGACGCAGCATCTGAATTAGGTATGTCGCGCAGCACCCTCTGGCGTAAAATGACAATGTATCGCCTCGCCCTGTAAAGGGGGTAAAGGGGTCAAGTCTCATTTTATGGCTTATTCTTGAAGGTACTCAGCACATCTTCCAATTGAAGAACCTTTTCTCTGAATTCCGGGCACCTGTCCAACTGTTTTCTCACCCGTTGAATTGCACTCCCGACCATGGTCGATCGAGAGGAGTTAAATTCCTTTGCTACTTCATAATGGGTTTTACCGGAGTATTTGCTGGATAAATAAACTGCAATTGTTCGCTCCTCATTTGTTTTTCCTCTATTGCCATTCTTTAAAGATTCAACAGTTACCTTTAACTTGCTGGCAACAATTTCTTGAATCTCTATTACTTCTCTCATTAACTCACGACTCTGAGGTTTCTCCGGTATAGGTTTATCCTGAAGAAACCTCCTTTTGAATTCATTTCGAAACTCTTGACTACCCATGGTTTGATGCCACCTTGTACGATTGAGCTCCCTTAAGACCCCTTCCGAATCGTCTAATGCAACAAACTGTAAATATTCTTTAATTTGCTGGGTATGATTCCGACCAAATCTGGATAAAGCTTCCTCGCGCTCAACCCAGGCATCTTCCGGTTTCTGAGATAGATATGCACTATGACTGCTCCATGGGTATTTACCAGGTATAGATTCTAGACCAGCTCGAACGGGATTTCGATGTATGTAGCGAATCAGCTCCAAATAATATGTATCCCGATCGACGATTATGGACTTGAAACGCCCCCTGAACAGAGGTCCATCAAGACCATGTTTTCGATTAAATTTCTGAGTGTAAACTCCGTTGAGGTGCCTCATCGGTCTGGACAGTTTCCCTAGCGGAGTTTTAACGAACAGATGATAGTGATTTGGCATCAAGCAATATGCAATAATGCAAACGTGGTAAACATCCACCAGTTCTTTGAGCAGTTTTTGAAAATCTCGATAGTCAGAAGCATCCTCAAAAATGTGGAGTCCTCGGTGACCTCGATTCATCACATGATAATGGGCATCTTTATATTCAATACGTAAAGGTCGAGCCATTTAATCTCCTTTTTATATTGCAGTAAAAATTAATTTTTCTCACCTATAACAGAAAGGTTGCCACAAAACAAGATTTGACCCCTTCGCTGGTGATACTTGGTTAACAAAAAAGAAAAGAATATCTTGACCTTGGAAAGACATATCCCTATGATTTTACCAGGACAATTTTAATGGTTGTCAATTTTAGTTGGTAAGTTGTTGAATAAAAGTTGTTTTTTCGAATATGATCATCTGTAAAATTTCATGGAGGTCACAATGAAGAAAAGATTAGCGGCAACACCAATCATTTCCTTAGTTACTTTCCTTTTGTTAATTCTTCCCTTCTCATTAAAAGAGGTTTCAGCGGCTGATAAGCTTGGCTGGGTGGGCCCCGTTTACACTGAGCTTTCCCAAAGCCTGACCAAAGGGTTTACCGAGTATTATAAAAAAACCTATGGCAAAGATGTTGAAATCACATTCATACGCCCCGGTGGCTGGCCTGTCTGTCTGGACAAGGTAAGAGCCTGGGGAAACAAACCCGATGCCGATATTTTCCTGGGTGCCGGTGCCCCAGCTCATGAAGTATTGAAACAGGAAGGTTTGATAGTATCATACAAACCAAAAGATTGGGATAAGGTGCCCGCCGATTGGCACGGAATGAAGGTCAAGGATTCGGGTTACCTGTGGACCTGCTTTGCCCCCTGGATTGTAACCAATCTTTACAACCAGAAAGTACTGAAGAGTCTGAGACTTCCCCCTCCAAAGACTTGGGATGATTTACTGGATCCCATATACCGAGGAAGCATCGTTCATACACTGCCTTATGCATCGGGAACCATGCATGAAGCGATCGAGATTCTCCTGCAGAGCAGGGGCGAGCAGGAAGGTTGGAAGTATTTGAGATTACTGGCTGCTCAATTGGATCGATTTTCCACCGGAAGTACCGACACGACCCATATTACGAGCCGAGGAGAGGTACCCATAGGCATGGCGCAGCCCCAAATGAACGCAATGGTGGCTCGTCGGGATGGCTACCCTGTCAGTGATCTGTTACCTGATAAGACCATCCTGGTTCCGGAAGCCGTTGCTTTGCTGAAAAATGCTCCTAATGAAAAGGTAGGTAAAATCTTTCTGGATTGGTTGTTCAGTATGGAAGGACAAAAATTTGTTCTGGAGGGAGGCTATTTTGCTGCCAGAACGGATATAAAGTTCTCAGACTGGGAAAAAGAGGGCGTTGTCATGGCCAGCCATGCAAAAAAAGCGTTGGATGTTGAAAACTTCTGGGATTTGAAGGTAGATTTTATCGAATATGATCTTGATCTGGCCACCAAACGGTGGGATGACGTCAACCGCTTTTATGAATACGAAATTTATAGGAAGTGGGATAAATTAAAGAGCAGTCTGGCGCTTATTGAAGAAGTTGAGGAGGAGATCCGGGTTGCGAAAGATCAAAATGTCAATGTTTCCAAAGCCGAAGCCAAGATTAAGGAAGCCCGAAATCTGTTTGGATATAAGGGTGATTATGCCGCTTCACGACTGGCAGCAGCCAAAGCCCGCGCTATGCTGGTAGATTAGGATAAATTGAAGTCGAACCGACCTCCTGAATCAAACAGGTAATCGTCAACTATTTGATTCGGGAGGCTTTGAAACCGAAGGGATTGGATATGACTCGCGGCAATTTATTTCTGGCGGGATTGCTTTGGGCTGTCATCGGGCTCCTGGTAATATACCCGTTATCGATTTTGGTACTGGAAAGTTTTAAGGTTTTCGGAACCGATACCTATGGCATCGTGAATTACCGAGAGTTTTTCCGGGATGCCTATTATCTCAAGACATTTGGAAACACCTTATTGTTGAGCGCACTGGTACTCGTCACCACTACCATTTTTGGAATCCCCCTGGCATATATTCTGGCGCGATACAAACAACGTGGCAAGACGGTTTTGACTGCCTTGACTCTTTTGCCCATTGTTTTACCCGCTTTTGCCGGTGTTTTCGCTTTTATAATTTTTTTCGGAAAGTACGGAACCCTGAATCTTTTGTTGATGAATTCCGGGTTGATAGAAAAACCTTTCAACTTTATTTATGGGATACACGGACTGGTATTCATTCAGGCCCTGCACATGCTTCCCTTTATAGTGTTGAGTTTATCAGCCGGATTCACCAATATCGATCCCTCCTTTGAAGAAGCAGCCGAGGTCGAAGGCGCCAGTGGCTTCTGGAGGTTCATCACCGTCACCTTGCCTCTGTGCGCTCCGACCTACCTGGCTGGTGCTGTAATCGTTTTTCTCTGGCCTTTTACAGACTGGCTGACGCCCCTGATTCTTGGGCAATCCGATTTTCTGCCTTCGGTCGCCTATATAAACATTGCCTATCACTTTACGGATGTTCAACGTAAATACATGGGAATCGTGGCAGTCGTTGTTTCCTCCGTTGTTTGCATCGGACTGTTTCTATTTGCCAGATGGTGGGTCGAAAAACGAAAATATACCGGGCTTTCCAAAGGGACAACTTCGGAAGGAAGGGTTATCGAACCCGGTGGTATTGTCAAGGCAGCCTCTTATATCTATATGATATTTATTGCTATCCTTGTTCTCCTGATTCCGATTGTGTTGGGATTATCCGCTTTTTCCAGGCGGTGGGTTTTTGAGCCGTTCCCAACCTACTGGACCCTGGAAAACTTCAGGGTGATTCTGCTGGAAACGCCGTTGCTGGTTAAAAACTCATTCCTTTTCAGCAGTATTGCATTGGCTTTTGGAGTTGTATTCGGATTACCTGCAGCCTATCTTATTGTCCGTACAAAGGTACCAGGAAAGGATGCACTGGACTTCATCATAACCCTGATGCTGGCATTTCCTGGAATGGCGGTTGGGGTCAGCTATCTTCTGGCATTCTGGGATACCATTCCCCTGGCGACTCATTGGATTATCATGCCATTGGCATTGTTTGCCAGGCGGTTGCCCTATTTCCTTAGAATGGCTCATTCATCCTATCTGCAGCTTGATATTTCGCTAGAGGAGGCTTCAGAGGTTTCCGGGGCGGGAAAAATCAGAACCTTTTTCAGTATTTCCCTTCCCTTGCTTCTGAAAGGGGTGCTGGTCGGTGTTGTTATGTTTTTTATCATGGCATTTCAAGAGATTTCCACGGCGATTTTTCTTTACAGAGGGGGATGGGAGACCATGCCTATCGGCATCTATTTGAACTGGCATCGTGGTATGGAATTCGGAATTGCAGCCGCCATGGCATTTTTGATGATTGTTATCACGTTCATTCTGTTGTTAATTATCTCAAGATTAAGTGGAGGAGTACTCAAAGCAGCCTGGGGTTCCAATGTGAAATAGCTGTTGGAGGGATTGTTGACTCTTTAGCGTTTACCTGGAGGGTTTTTTTTGCAAATCAATGGTAGGGCGGCCTCATATGGCCGTCTTAAAACCAATACAAGCGGGGATGTAAGGGTTCCTGCCATAATCCTTGTTCCACTTATATACTTGGCACTTGTTTAAGGGGGAATGGCTGCGGTATAAAAACGAAGCAATCGCCAGGAGATCAACTCTAGAGAGGAGATACAACGGATAAGAGACTGTAGTTTAACATCGTGAAACCTTTTACCTGGTCCGGCAAATTCAGGGAAAGGGTTGGACAAATAAGATCAGATCACAATAGGAGACAGGCTTCATGGCTTTTATAGATATTAAAAATTTGTTTAAGTCCTTTGATAAGGTGGAAGCGATCAGTCACATCAACCTGGAAGTAACAGAAGGGGAACTGATAACACTTCTTGGCCCAAGCGGGTGCGGTAAAACGACCACCCTGAGGTGCATAGCTGGGCTGGAAAGACCGGAAGGAGGGGATATCATTATCGATGGCAAGTCGATGGTAGCTGAAGGGTTTGTACATCCTTCTAAACGAGGGATCGGAATGGTTTTCCAGAACTATGCCGTGTGGCCACACATGAGAGTGTATACCAATATTGCCTATGGACTGAAACTGCAGAAAACCCCCAAACGTGAGATTCGCAAGGCCGTTGAGGATGTCTTGGAACTGGTGGGATTGGGCGGATTGGAAAACCGCTACCCCGGTCAGCTGAGCGGTGGACAGCAGCAACGGGTGGCGCTTGCAAGAGCCCTGGTAAGAAATCCCAAGGTTCTTTTGTTGGATGAGCCCTTGAGCAACCTGGATGCAAAACTTAGAGAGGAGTTGAGATTTGAAATCAAGAGTCTTGTCAGACGAATGGGCATCACTTCTGTCTATGTGACTCATGATCAGGCAGAGGCCATGGTTATCTCGGACCGCGTTGCTGTCATGTACGCCGGTAAAATAGAGCAAATCGGAACCCCCACGGAAATCTATCAAAAGCCCGCCAGCAAGTTTGTTGCTGATTTTATCGGCACCATGAATTTTATCCCGGGTCGGATTGTGGATATCATGAGGGAAAAGTCTCAGGCATATGTACGCACCAGTTTCAGTGACAAACTGCTGTGTCAGTTGAATACGGAGGTATCGGTTTTAAAAGGAGATGATGTCTTCGCTTCCCTTCGACCGGAGGATGTTGAGGTTTTTGCTGATAGACCCGAAGGGAAAGACCATTGTTACAAAGGGACTATCTTAAACCGCGCGTACCTGGGGAACCTGCTGTTTTTCTTCATCGACCTGAATGGTGACAAGATCAGGGCACAGGCATCCCATCTTCAACCCTTCGAAGAGGGGCAAGAGGTATATGTCTATCTGAATCCTGAAAAATGCATCCTGCTATTATGATAAACCTTCAATATAAAATAAAAAAGATCGGGAGACGCAACTGTATTTCAGGGCATGGAAAAAGGGGTGTCGTATAAAAGAGATTCCTATCGTGTTTTATGAACGCAATGGAGGGGTCTCAAAGATGTTAAAAAAGATTATCTTCGAAGCAGTTTTTAAAGTCTCCCTGTCAGACTCCTGAGTCTGACAGGGAGACTTTAGAAGTGTTCCTGGCACAGATAGACTGGATAAGAAACTTACAAATATCATTCACAAGGACCCCAAAAGGGCTGGGGTCCTTCATTAAAGCGCCGAGTGGGACATTACTTTTTTGCCGCTTCAGCAGCCATTGCCGAACCTTCAATGTGCGGCACTTCAACGAACGTTCCGCCATAATAGGTATAAACCAGCTTCTCTTCATCGATTAACTTTCGGATGGCGGATTTGCAGTCTTTTTTTGAAAGTCCTTCGCTTTTGTACTTTTTTAACATCGCATCAAACAGATCACCAGGCTTGTATTTCTTTGCTCCTTGATCGTTCGCGACCATCTTAAACATCTCATCCGATACCGTATTGAGATCCATTGCCATTTAAGCCTCCTTATTTAACAGAGTGCATATCTATGTAATAAAAATCAATAAAAGGAAAATATTTCTTTTGGTGTTACAAGGAGCATTTTATAGATCTGTTTCAATGAATACAATGATTTTCTGTCCAGTTTACGAAGTGGCCATTTTTATCAATTGAACAGAGGCGGGTCTTGCTGGAGTAGAGATTCCAGTAACTTCTGGCGGGGGATGTAATCGCTTGCCAGAATCCTTGCTTTTGGAAGTATTTACTTATAAGGGGCAGCTCTGTAAGTAGTAGTAGGATTGCGATTTTTTCCTAATGTGAGTTTTTGAACTGGAGTTCATATAACCGTTTGTATTCACTGTCTCTTTCCAGCAGCTCTTCATGATTACCCGATTCTATAATACGACCGTTTTTCATAACATGGATGATATCGGCATGTTGAATGGTTGACAGTCGGTGGGCGATTACGAGGGTTGTTCGGTTCATCATCAGATTTTCAATGGCAGCCTGGACCTCTTGTTCCGATTCTGTATCCAGAGCACTGGTTGCTTCATCAAGAATCAGAATGGGTGCATTCTTTATCAAAGCCCTGGAAATAGCAATTCGCTGCCTTTGTCCTCCGGAAAGCATGACACCCTTTTCACCGATCTGCTGATCGTATTTATTGGGAAGCTGCATGATAAAGTCATGTGCATATCCGGCTCTGGCGGCTTCAATCAAAGAGTCTTCGGAGCAATTCAGATCTCCGTAGGAGATATTATTGCGAATGGTATCATCAAAAAGAACGATCTCCTGGGTTACAGTGGCAATCTGGCTGCGTAGGGAAAATAAGGACGCTTCCCGCAGGTCGACCCCATCGATTTTTATGGAACCCTTCTCAGGTGGAATATCGTAAAATCTGGGAATCAGATTAGCCAGGGTAGTTTTGCCGCTGCCGCTGCTCCCCACCAAGGCCGTGATGGTGCCTGCTTTTAGAGTTAGATGGATATCTTCAAGTACAGTCGCTTCTTCATAGGAGAACTCTTTAATATCAATCCTGATCTCTTCCTTAATCGGCCCAAGAGTTATTGGGTTCTCAACCTCTTCAATCTTCCAATCACTTTCCAAAACACTGAATATTCGGGTACCTGCGGCTATCCCCTCCTGAATTTTAATGGAGATTCCATTCATCTGCTTGATCGGTACATTGAGCATCATAAATGAGACCGTGAACGAGAAAAAATCTCCAACCGTTATAACACCATTGGTTATTAAATAGCCACCAAACGTCAGGATAAAAACAAAGAACACGCCTCCGACAATTTCAAGCAGGGGGTAGGAATAAGAAGCGATGAATATGGAAGTTAAAAAATGTTTGTAAAGTCGTTGATTCTCATTTTTGAAGCGGTCGCTTTCATATTTCTCCATGATGAAAGCTTTCACGACCCTGATTCCTGTGATGGTCTCGGAGAGAAGGGTTGAGAGTTCGCCGAACTGGTTTAAACGCTTGCTGGTAGCTTCGTTACTCTGTTTGCCGGAAAATGCAATCAACTTGGAGGCAATCGGCAGCAGAACCAGACTCATCAGACACAATTGCCAACTCTTATCGAACATAATGACAAAGAGAAAAACAATGGTCGGCATATCTCGCAGTGGACCAACCAGCCCGATAACGATGGCTTCATTCAAGGTTACAAAATCAACCGTGAATCGGGACATCATCTCACCGGATGACTGTTTGTTGAAGAAAGCAATCGGCATTCGAACTGTCCGCCGATAGAGCTTGTCTCGCAATTCCCTGATGGTTTTTTGGGCGAGTGATCCCATCAGGAAATTCTGCAGAAAAAATGAAACTCCCTTTAAACTCAATATTATAACGATGGCTGCACCAACCAACAGAAACCGTTCCAGTTCAATTGTTTTGTCCAGCTTAAGGGAATTAATCAGGTAATCCATTACATGTTTGGTGTAATGAGCTGGTATAACAGTGAATAATGAGTATAGCAGCATAAACACAATACTTAACGTAGCCTGAATCTTGTGTTTGAATACTTCTTTTCCGATCTTTAGTAGTATTTTCATTACAATAGCTTTTACTTTTAATTAAATTCCAGGCTTATTTTTTACTCTTTTCAAATCTATATATCTCTTTACCACGTATATCAAAATAAGAAAAGCTCGCCCGGTTTTCTGTCATACAGCCCCAGATATAACCGAAATCCTCTTTAAAAAACCTGTTGTTAGGTAGTCTGGGTTTTGTGGAGTTCTCGATCGGTGACCCGCCGCCTCCGGATACAATCTGGTCAAACCCCCCATATTCCAAATGCTCCAGCACGTGATTGTGACCGGAGACAAAAAAATTGATCCCGGATTTGGAAACAAGAAAGCGTTCCAGCCAGGTCATACCTCCATGCCTGCCGCTTGAGATTGCCGGATGGTGTCCCAATGCTACTCTCCAGGGTTTATTACTTTTTCGAAACAGCCGCCAGAGGGATTTTATTGAACAAGTGGTGTTGATAGCCTGAAACGTTACAGGACCCGCTTCAAAATCGTAATTGGTGGACGGCATATTCCATCGTTCGCTAATTTTGGAATAATCCAGCTGAGCTCTCCAATTTCCCTTTAAATCGTGGTTTCCCAGGATCACAAAAAAAGGGAGGTTGTGGTCATACATCGACTCAAATTTTGAGACCCACTGTTCATCTTCGATACAGGCAACTCCTGATTGGATGAAGTTATCACCCGTTAGGATTACCAGGTGACATCCTTTCTCTTCACAGGTACTCAAAGAGGATTGTGATACCTGTTTCTGGTTTACGGTTCCTGAACCTGTATCTCCCAAAATGAGCAGCTTAACTTCCTTTAAATCCGTCGGAACTGTTAGTTTTTTTGTATAGTCAACGCTGTATGATTGACAGGCTCTTTCATCCCAAAGCTTATAAAGCGGTTTTCTTAACAGGAGGGAGAGAACAAGGATGGTGAGGAAGGAAAATCCAAATGTTTCAATCATTTAAAAGAAGAAGATCAGTTAGCAACGTGATGCTGAGAGCCAAGAGCACTTTTGTGACAGAGATTTCACGTTATTAATCATTAAGCGTTCATTTTTTGCTGAAATAGGGAAACTGTCAACCAGTTTCCCCAAAGTCCTTGATCAAACAAGGCTTTAAGTCCCAGTGAAATTTGGCTTTCTTTTTTCCGCAAATGCAGTAATCGCTTCAAAAAGATCATTTGAAGGAACGATATTGGTGCTCATCGTGGCAACATATTTCAGTCCGTCAGCCACAGATTTACCTATTCCGTAGTTGAGAACATCTTTAGCAGCCTGAACCGCCAGCGGAGAATTTTCCGCAATCTGGATCGCCATCTCTTCCGCAGCTTTCAGGAGACTGTCACGATCGGGATAGATCTCATTGATGAGTAAAACCTCTTTCGCCCGTTTCGCATCTATGTTTTTTGCCGTATATGCCAATTCCCTGGTAACGCCTTGTCCAACAATATGCGGTAGACGTTGCAGAACGCCTACATCCGCAACAATGGCCACTGCCGCTTCCTTTAAAGAGAAGGTAGCGTCCTGACTGCAAAGTCGAATATCACAGGCGGTTATCATATCCAGGCCAGCTCCAATACAGAACCCGTTTACAGCAGCAATTACCGGTTTTCCACATGTTTCGATTGCCGTTAACCCCTCTTGAAGTTTATATATCTTTTCAAGCAATGCCCTTTTGATTCCCCCTTTCTGCTCTCCATCCATGATTTCCGGAATTTCGGGCATCATTCCCATCAAATCGATACCCGCACAAAAGTTGTCACTAGTTGAAGCAATAATAACGACCCGAATATCCTTATCCCTTTTTATATCCTCAAAAATCTCAAACGGCTCAGTCCAAGCCGGTGGGTGCATTGCGTTTTTTTTATCCGGGCGATTCAGATACACCCAGGCAATGGGCGGTTTTTTCTCAACCCGGTAGAATTTGTATTCCATGTCAGCCCTTTATAATGAGTTATTTAATCCTAACGAGGTTCCATTATCAATCGTCCAAAGTTGTTGGTCAATAAGGAGGATATACTTCCCTTCATTTTAAACTCAAAAATCCCGTTTTTAAACAATCCATTGCTATGCAAACATCTCTTAGAATTATTAATGAAGCATCATTGCCGTTGTCGGATTGTTCATAAAAGAGATACGATTAATCCATTAACCACAATGAATCGATCCCAACTCTGAAACGCCCGGTTTGTTCCATGATATCATTGAATGAATTGATTGAAGTTTTTTCGTTTTCCGAAGCGGCGTCCGTCAATAAAGCCGCCAGTTCATTGATAATTGTGCTGGTTTTATGGTTTATACGGTTTTTAATCCTGAAAATCGTTGATCATTATACCCATAATCAAAACATCAAGTATTCTTGGCGCAAAGGAACACTGTTCGCTATTATACTAATCGCTGCCATTCTGATAATATGGTTATGGCTGGAAAACTTGCAGCCGATACTGACTTTTTTTGGTATAATTGCAGCAGCTTTGACCATTACGCTCAAAGAGGTGTTGCTAAACCTGGCTGGCGTTCTATTTATTCTCTGGCGCAATATTTTTGCTGTCGGCGATCGCATAGAAGTGGATACTCATAAAGGTGATGTAGTCGGCATTGGATTGTTCTATTTTACCATGCTGGAAATTGGCAATTGGGTGGACGCGGAACAAAGCACCGGCAGAATAATAAAAGTTCCCAACAGCCGCGTGCTGACACAACCCGTTTTCAACTATTCCAGAAGCTTTCCTTATATCTGGGATGAAATATCCATAGGGTTAAGTGTTGACAGTAACTGGAAAAAGGCAAGACAGATTATTGAGAATATAGCCATAAGTGAAACTGAAGATTTCAGTCAAAAAGCCAGGGAGTATGTTAAACAGTCAGAGGATGAACTCATTCACTTTCAGCATTTTAGTCCCAAAGTATACCTGTCCCTGGCGAACCGGTCTCCAGCTTCCATACTACTGACTTTACGATATCTCTGTGAACCCCGGAAACGCCGCGACAAAGAGGACTCTTTGTGGGAGGCGATTCTGGACAAGTTTGCCATCGAACCGGATATCACCATTTCTAACACCTGATTAAAGTTGTTGCGAGGAATCCAATGATTCAACAACTGAAGGGCTAGCTTTTTGCAGCAAAACCTTTGTACTTTGACAATCGCAGACACAGTATCGAATCAATCTTCTTTAACAAGGTATTCATATGAAAGCGTTTATATCAGGCGGTCGTGGATTCGTAGGCAGACATCTTTCAAGATTTCTGCTGGAAAAAGGATACAAAATTGTCGCTACTAGTCGTTCAGCCCAATTCAGTGAAATTGCCGACGAAAACTATCACTATATCTCTGCGGATACGACCAAACCCGGCCCCTGGCAAAAGGAGTTGGAAGATATCGATGTGGTTATCAATCTGGCGGGAGTCAATATTTTCCACTACTGGTCCAAGGACTATAAGCAGTCCATCTATGACAGTCGCATCTACACCACCAGAAACCTTATAGATGCTCTCCCGAGCAGCAGGAATATTACCTTTATCAGCACTTCCGCGGTTGGCTTTTATGGAAATCGGGGAGAGGATATCCTGAATGAGTCGGAGCCTGTGGGTAGGGATTTTTTGGCAAAGGTTTGTGAGGATTGGGAAATCGAGGCGAATAAAGCAGAAAAGAAAAATGCCAGGGTCATCATCACCCGTTTTGGAGTGGTGGCTGATAAGAGTGGTGGCGCTATGAAGATGATGATCCCGCCATTTCGTTTTTTCGTTGGCGGGCCACTGGGCAACGGGCGGCAATGGTTCCCCTGGATTCATTTGACGGATCTTATGTCTGCCATTTGGTTATTGATTGAAAAAAAGGATCAAAAGGGAATATTCAATTTTTGTGCTCCTGGCAGTATCCGTAACAGAGAGATGGCAAAGATTATCGGGAAGCTACTGAAACGCCCGTCGTTTTTCCCAGTTCCAAAATTCGCTGTTGATCTGGTGATTGGGGAGTTGGGCTCAATGGTACTGAACAGCCAAAGGGCTATTCCTGAAAAGCTGCAAACACTGGGATTCGATTTTCAGTACCCGGATTTTGAAAAGGCAATGATAGATATTTTGGGATAGTAAAACGCGTTTAATCAATCAAAGAGATCTGACAGGTAAGACAAGGGAATGGATCTCAATTTCAGGAAAACGTCAGCAAGACCATTGACAGGATTTAAAAAACAACCCACATTTTTCAATTAACGGCCTGTTTTTTTCCACGGAAAGCGGTTTAATCCGGTTTTTTGATCCCCTGAGACATAACCAAATCTATTATCCCCGATCATCCGGGACAAATTTGAATCACTTAAAAACGGACAAGATGATTAAAAGTCAAACTACAAATCCTTCACTCTTCATTCAATTTGCCGGCCAAGGGGTTAAGTACATGGACGAGTTACGTCGACTCTATACTACCGCTCCAGGAATGAAATCCTTTATTCAACAGGCGATTACCGAAGTAAAACGGCAGGCTGCCGAATATGATGACTCACAAACCGGTTTTTTCTCCCAGGGACTGGAAGCCGATAAGTGGATTGAACAGCCTGAAACGACACCGGATCTTGCCTATTTGTCCTCTTCACCTCTGTCCCATCCGTTTATCTTTCTATGCCAGATATCCAATTACATCTCAGTGCTAAAAGAGGGCATCGATCCTGAATTATTGCTGAAGCACACCCACAGTATCACTGGCTTTTCAACGGGAGTCGTAGCTGCAATCCTGGTATCCATGGGTCTGACTATTGATGAGCTTTGTCGGATAGCATTGAAGGTGCAGGCTATGTTTTTCTGGCAGGGCGTTCGCTGTCAGCAGTCTATTCATCAATTCGGGGTTTCGGCAAATCTGGAATCCAACCTGATTGAAACGGCAAGCGGAAGTCCCAGTTGTATGGCAAGTATCAACAATCTTGATCTGGATGAGTTAAAAGGCATGATAAAACAGTTTTCTGATTACGGAATTGTTCATCCGGCATATGAATTGATGCCCGGGCGCTGGATTGTCGCCGGATTACCCCAGAACCTGATCGCTTTCCGACATTTCCTGCTAAAAAAGGAAAAAGGAACCGAATGGAAATTCATTCCTTCAACCATCGCTGCCCACTGTCCTTTTCTCAACCATGCCTTTGATACATCGCCCTTGGATGCCCAAAGAGTAGGGTTGAGTCTTAAGGGATCAGACCTGATCCTACCGACCTGGGCCAATGATATGGGGAAGGATTTGAGAGAGAGCGATGATGTAATTCTGGATGTCATGAGAGCATATTTTACAAAACCAGCCATGTGGAGCAAACAGATTGCGCCCCTGTTATCCGAAAACTCCATAAAATATGTATTGGATTTTGGCCCCGGGGCCGGCGTAGCCAGTCTGACGGAAAATCATATTGCCAACACCGACATTCAGGTCATTCGCTGTACAGTGCCCCTGGGCAGAAAAAGGCTGTTCACAGAAATTTTACCATTATTGGAACCAAACTGAAAAACCTCGCATCAGTTTGCTTAATCCACAGATAAAGGGAAACGCATTTAATGCAATTTGAAATTGAGATCGAAAAGTATGTTCCCCCGGGAGATGGACTAGGCTATTATCAGGGGAAAACCGTATTTGTCCCAGCTACCGCTGTCGGTGATATTGTGAGGGTTACTTCCATCAAGGAAAAAAAACAATTCATCATCGCCGGACTGGACCAGGTCATCAAGGCGTCCGAGCAGCGGATCGAAGCTCCCTGTCCCCATTATGACAGATGCGGAGGTTGCTCCTTAATGCACCTATCCATGGAAGATCAAGTAGAGCTGAAAATTCATATGCTTAGGGAGATTTTGGACGACCATCACCTGTTAGTGGAACCGGGCTTTGTCCCCTGTCCATCCTCTTTTCATTTCAGGTATAGAACACAGCTCAAATGTTCCCGAGGCATTGTCGGTTTTTCAGCAAAAAACAGCAATGAAGTGGTTGAGATTACAAGTTGCAAGATATTGTCCCATGGCATTCTGGATCAGATTGACGTTGTTAAAAGACTGGGGCGAATGAATTGTGATTTTTATTTTCTCGAATCCTCCAGCAACGGGCAACTGGCTCTGACAGTTGCTGATGGCAACAATCCGGAACCATTACCGGGATTTAGCTCATCTCTTGTCGAAAACTACGGTTTTGGCGAAATGCAACTCCATAGCGACGGCTTCGCACAATCAAATCCTTTTGTCACCAAATTGGTAATAGATGACTTTCTGAAACAGATTACGCCCGATTCTCAAGTCTGTGAGCTGTATGCCGGTTGTGGCACATTTTCTCTTCCCATTGCACAAAAAGCAAAAAAGTTGGTGGGATTCGAAATCAACAAAAAAGCTGTCAAAACAGCCGAGGGCAATTCAACCTTAAACAATCTCGACAATACAAAATTTATCTGCGCCAACCTGGAAAAACCGATTACACTTCCAAGGGTTGATACGATTGTTACTGATCCTCCAAGAAAGGGATTGAACAGAAGTCTCATTAAAGCCATGGATCAGTCAGAAGCTGCGCAGATCTTTTATATTAGCTGCAATCCGGCAACGCTTGCCCGGGATGCCAGTATACTCACCAAAGAATATCACTTCAGTCTCAAGTCCCTAACCGCTTATGACATGTATTGCCATTCGACTCACCAGGAATGTTTGGCGGTATTTGTAAGATAAATGGTGTTTGAACGAAAACCAGCTGTATTTATGAATTATCCGGGTTTCAATATCGGATTGGTTCAACAACCAGAATGCTTTCAACCGATATTAAAATACTTCAGGTTAATACTCCGGTTACAATAGCCCCATCAATTTTCCATATTTACCTAAATTGCCGGTTTTTTATTCCTGTTTTATGTGTAAAAATGCGATTTGGAGCGTTTAAAAGCGCAACCCATTTTGGAACTTTTTCCTGGTGAATCTGTAACGATTAGCAATATGTTCTTTTCAGCTGAAAAAGGTTTAACCAAAGACCTTATATTTTTCACAAATTCATCACCTGTTGGATCTTATCAGTCCTGTAAATATGAAACGAAATCATGGGGAATATATAGCCAGAATTAATCGGGTTATTGACTTTATCATGAATAACCTCGATAAGCAGCATACCGTCCCGGAACTGGCTGCCATTGCCTGCTTTTCAGAATATCATTTCCACCGCATATTCCGTTTGATCGTCGGAGAATCCCTGAATGTTTATGTCCGACGAGCCCGATTGGAACGGGCTGCCAACATGGTTCGTTTAAACCCCAGGCAGTCGATTACCGAGATTGCCCTGGATTACGGGTTTTCCTCTTCCGCCAATTTTGCCAAAGCCTTTCGAGCTCATTTCGATATCACCCCTTCGGAATATCGTCTGCTCTACCTGGAAAAAAGCAGAAATGGAAAAACGAATAGCAAGAATGGAAAAGTAAATTCATCTCCGATGAAGGATTATGGAATCACATTGAATCAACTTGAACCGGTGGAGTTGCCGAATGTCGAGATCAAACCGTTGCCGCCACTGCATCTTGCCTATGTAAGAACACTGCAAGGTTACGATGAATCTTCCATTGAAGAGGCGTGGGATAAATTGATCACCTGGGCCAGAGCTCGTGGCATGATCAATGATGATACCTTGACCTTAGGGATCGAGCATGATGACCCGGAGCTGAGCGGTTTGGATAGTTGCCGCTATGATGCCTGTATCACGATTCCTGAAAGAATTACCAACTTCGATGGAGAAATTGGAGTTCAGGATCTTCCCGGTGGAATTTATGTAACCTACACATTTACAGTTCATAATAACGTCGGAGAGATGATGGGAAGGTCCTATTCAGAGATATTTCAGTGGATCGTTGCCAACGGAATTGTCCCGGCAAACAGCAGTTCATACTCCCTCTATCATGATCCGTTTGAAATGGATGAGGGCAGGCCTGCTCGGATTACTATCTGCATCATGATTCAACCGATGGCAACAAATTAAGGAACATTTACAGGAAAAAGGAACCAATGACATTTTTCAGAATTGCCCTGGGCAACCTAAGAAGAAACTCACGTCGAACCGTCTCAACCCTGTTGGCAATCCTCATTGGGGTTACCATGATTGTTTTTGTTAACGGGTTTAACAGCGGTTTGTATAATAGTTGGGCCAGGGGAATCATCAACGGGTCCGATGGTCATTTTAAACTGCGACATAAGGATTATGAAGACAATGCCTCCACCAACATGGAAAAGATTCTCATTGCTGATCCTGCTTCCTTGGAAGCGGAGCTGAGAAAGAATCCGCATGTTGTGGGCGTTATGCCTCGTATTCGATTTGGCGGATTGGTAGGACAGGAGAATAAAAGCACCCCGTTCTTCGGGGCTGCTGCGGACGTATCAGTTCTCCACCAGGTATTACCCGATAATGGTGAGATCATCGTCGCAGGGGAAAACCTGAACAGTGATGATCCCATGGGTGCACTCCTGGGAAAACGACTGGCTGAAAATCTCGATGTCAAAGTGGGTGATGAATTGGTTATTCTCTCGAACTCGATTTATGCCGAACAGACAGCGATTGTCATTAATGTCAAGGGGCTGGTTTCCATACCGGGAGCAGCCGATTTTGAAGCCATGTTTCTAACTACTGGCATTAAACAAGTACAGAATGATCTGCTTGATATGGGTAGCGGGGCAACAGAACTGGTAGTTCGTATCGATGATGATGACAACCTGGAGGCCGTTATCGCCTCGGTTAACCGGAATTTTGAGGAGATCGGTCAGCCCTGGGTGGCAGATCCCTGGTATTCCGACAAAATGTTTCAACAGGTAACCGGCATGTTTAAAGGGATCGGGTTGGTGATATCGATTATTCTGTCGCTGATCGTGGGGATTGTCATCAGCAATGCCCTGATGATGTCTGTTTTCGAACGAATCCGGGAGATCGGAACCCTGCGGGCTATTGGCACTGAAAAAAAACAGGTCTACAAGATCTTCTATTCCGAAGCCTTCCTAACGACTGTTTTCGGAATTCTGCTGGGTTTGCTTTTAGGTTCAATCCTGATCTGGATTACCGGAAAAACCGGTATTACCATGCCAGGAGAGGGAGGAGAGCCCGTTACCATTCACCCGGAAATACAGTTGTCCAATCTCATCAGTTCATCCGCGTTGCCTATTGTTGTAACCATGGTAGCAGTCTGGTTTCCAATTAAGTCTTCCTGTAAAATGAATATTGTAGACGCCTTAAACTTTCGCTAAAGGAAACAAAGATGTTTTTTCAAATTGCTTTCAAGAATATTCTCCGAAACAAAAGACGAACTTTGCTGGCCGAGGTATCGATCATCTTTGGTATTGTTGTGATCGTGTTCACCGGTGCTTTGACCAACGGTATGTCATGGGGGTGGGCCACCTCGCAGATAGCTGAGAAGGTTGGCGCCATGCAGATAGAACATCGGGATTATGAAAAAGAGCACCTCTTTAAACCTCTGGAAACAACCCTAACGGGTAGTTCGCAATTGATTGAAGAGATCAAGGAATACCCCGGAGTAACCGCCGCATTCGGAACGCTGGAACTGGATGGTATGATCAGCAACGGCAGCAAGGCGACCACTTTTTTTGGCAAAGGAATTCAGGTTTCAGCCATGAAAGAAACCCTCCCCAAAATGGAAAGATCAATAAGTAAGGGTCGTCCACTGGGCGAGAGCCAGGAGGAGATCCTGTTGGGTCCAAAGCTGGCTGAAGATCTTGAATTGGAACTGGGAGATACCGTTATGGTCCTGGTTCAAACCATGAAGGGGGGTCTCAATATGTCAGAGATGATATTTGTTGGTACCCAACGGGGTGGAGATTCCGATTACGAATCGGCGCACTATGTGGAAATGCATTTGTCTGCTGCCCAGAGACTGATGCGCATGCCGGAACGGGTCTCGCAAATTGTCATCGGATTTGAAAATTTCGAAACCATCAAGGAAAATGCGGACAGGCTGCAGGAGCTCTTAAATACAAACAATTCCGTCCCCCTCAGGGTCAAGGACTACACAGAAACCATACCGGGCTGGGAATTTAACGGTTTTATAAGCCTGATCGGCATTGTTGTCGGTATCGTGCTGTTTATCGTTGTTGGTTCGGGAATTGCCAACACCATGTTTATGTCGGTGATGGAAAGGCGGAAGGAGATTGGAACCATTAAGGCGATTGGAGCTGAACAGAAGCATATTAAAAGATTGTTTATTTTGGAAGGATTCATTATATCACTGGTCGGTGCTATAGCCGGGTTTATCCTGGCTGTTTTTATCGTGATTGCCGTGGATAAGATGGGAGGAGTGTCCTTTCCTCCGCCTCCGGGCAGCTCTATTCCTATTACAGTCCCAACAAAACTGGATAATGGGATCTCGATTTTTGCCATTGCATTATCATTGGTTGTGGGAATATTGGCCTCCTACCTACCAGCCGGAATTTCGGCCAGACTTGATCCGGTCGTCACCTTACGAGAAGAATAATCAATACAGGGAAACCCATGAAGAAGCTATGTTTGACCTTAATACTCCTGCTTTCAACAACCCTGGCTTTTGCCGAAATGTCCGGCGATGAAATTGTCAGAGAAGTGGATGACAAGATGGATCGGACAGGAAGTCTTTCCAAGCTTGAGATGAAAGTTTATCGTAACAATAAGCTGAGAAAAACCTATGAGATGCTGATGAAAAGCGAGGGGGACGAGAAGATCCTGATAGACTTTCTCTATCCCCCCAGGAATAAGGGAGAAAAGTATCTAAAAGTGGATGACAGCATGTGGATTTACCGCCCCAAAATCAACAAAGTAATTCGGATATCCGGCAGATCCAGCTTCTCGGGCAGTGACTTCTCCAACACTGATATTCTTTCTGTCAGGCTTGATAAGGATTATTATTCCAAATTGTTAGGAACAGAACAATATAAGGAGGTCGAAGCATACAAGCTGGAGCTGACAGCCAGATCCGAAGAGGTTACCTACGCCAAGATCATCTACTGGGTTGATAAGGAAAAGTTGATTCCATTGAAGAGAGATTTTTATACAATATCAGGTCACCTGCTGAAAACCCTCGTCCTGGAACGGCAGTCAGACCTGTTTGATGAGATGCCGGATACCTTTATCATGTCCAGTGTCCTGGAAAAAGATAAAACCAGTGTCATGAAGTTTCTGAACTACAAAGGCAACCAGTCCTTTCCGGTAGAAACATTTCGACAAAGTTCACTTAAAAAGAACAGGTAATGAAACCAAACATCTTATTTTTACCGCTCACATTTATACTGATCCTTGTTATTGCCACTTCTCTTCTTTTTGCAGGGGAAGTGCAAACAGAAGAGGAGGAAGCTTTTTTAACGGAAAGCGAAGATCCCGGCTTCGAGGAAAATATTATACGCGGCCCCGCAATGAAAGGGAAAATCGATCTCTCGCTTCTTGTCCGCACTATCAACAAAGAAGCCCGCTATAACCCGAATAACGAGCTACTGGATCTTAAGGAGTCTCGGCAAACCCTTGAATCATCACTGACATTGTCCGATTACCTGAACAACAGTGAAAGCCTGCGTTGGTTAACAAAACTGTATGGATACCGGCTCTTTGAAAGTGACTTGGAAGAGGGTGAGGATTCCGATGAATTTCGATTTGATGAACTGTTTGTTGACTGGTCAGCGAGGAACTGGTTCTTGAGCCTGGGAAAAAGAAGACTCAACTGGGGGCCTGCCCTTGCATTCAACCCGGTCAACGTGGTTGTGCCCCCCAGGAATCCCTTAAGTCCGGATCAGCAAACCGAGGGACACCCCCTTTTTTTGATCAGCTATTCAACCGATCTCATCACCATGGAACTGATCGCCACCCGCAATTATGACCGGGAATGGTACGGCCAATATTCCCGCTGGGGGACACGCTTCGCTCTGGTGCTGGATGAAATGGATTTTGGGTTGTACTGTTTTAACGGAGAACAATATGAAGACGGATCAGAATATGCCCAGCTTCTAGGGGTCTCTTATTCCGGTAACTTCCTGTCTGACTCCACCCTCTATCTGGAAGCTGCCTCCTTCTCACAAAATGAGAGAAACTACTATGACAAATCGGGAGAGCTTATCATCAAGAAAGAGACTGTCTATAAAGCAGCCATAGGATCAAACACAACAATCGATGGCAATACGTCGATCCTGTTCGAATACTATTATAATAGTGCCGGTTATAACGAGGAAGAACGCAAAAACTATTTTAAGAAGGTTGATTCGATCTTGACTCCCTATCCTGATACAACTCAGTTTGGGGTATTTGATGATTTTCAGTTTTCGGAGATGAACCGGAACTATCTTTTAATCTCTTTTCGGAAGTCGGATATTTGGGAGAAACTTGAAATCGTTCTGCAGCTGTTAGCCGCTGAAGACGGTTCAAGTATCGCCGAGTTCGAGGGAGACTACAATCTTTCGGATTACTATAAGATACTTACCAGCCTTAAGGCTCATAACGGAGACCAAAACAGTGAATTCGGTAATTCTCAAACAACAGCGGAACTTAAACTTGGTCTGAGCGCTTCATTTTAGACTCTCGACCAGTTCCATGAACCGGATAACAGATTAAACCTTAACACTCAACCCAACGAAGAGGAAAAATGACCATTCAACTGCAATCCGTCAATAAACAATACCAACTGGGAAAAACAATCGTTAATGCTCTGAAAGATGTCTCATTATCCATAATGCAGGGTGAATTCATTACGGTTGTCGGTCCCTCGGGGAGTGGAAAATCCACCATGCTGAACCTGCTGGGCGCTTTGGATCGACCCAGTACCGGAAAAGTCATTGTTGATGAAACCGATATCAGCGATATGTCCGATAAACAACTGGCCAGACTTCGCAGGACCAAGATAGGTTTTATTTTCCAGTCCTTTAACCTGATTCCTGTCCTCAGCGTCTACTCCAATGTTGAATTCCCTCTGCTGCTGATGAAAATGAAAAAAAAGGAACGCAGGGAAAGAGTCCTAAAAATGTTGGAGAGTGTCGGTCTGACCTCGCGTCTTAACCACAAAACCGAAGAACTAAGCGGTGGCCAACGTCAAAGAGTCGCCATTGCCAGGGCATTGGTGACCAATCCCGGCATCATCCTCTCCGATGAGCCAACCGCCAACCTCGATTCCAAAACAAGTGAGGAAATTCTGGATCTCATGCAGAAGCTCAATGAAGAGAATAAAGTCACTCTGATCTACGCCACCCATGACCATTCAATCGTCTCCAGGGCCAGGCGAATCGTAAAGATTCTCGATGGACAAATCACGAGCGATTCAGCAGCTTGAACATATGGCGGTTCTGATTTTAGCGGAGGGAAAAACCGCCAACTTTTACTTCCAGATATTCCAGGATTCCTTCGGGGCCTCCTTCCCGACCGACACCACTTTCCTTCATACCGCCAAAGGGAGCGGCAACTGCTGTGGGATTAATATCGTTGATGCCAATGATTCCGAATCTCAGGCCTTCGAACAGGGTCATGGCAGTTGAGTAAGCCTGCGTATAAACATAAGCCGCCAATCCGTACACCGTATCGTTGGCCATTTCCAGTAATTGATCTTCATCTTCATATTCAATTACCGGTGCAACCGGTCCGAAGGTTTCCTCTCTGTAAATGAGCATATCAGGGGTTACATTGGCGAGAACAGTGGGAGCAAAGAAACTGCCTTTGTCCAGTCCGTTTTCCGTTAAACGTTGACCTCCTGTCACCAGCCTGGCTCCTTTTTGCAAAGCGTCCCTCACCTGACGCTCCACCTTCTCAACAGCCTTTTCATTAACGAGGGGACCGATTTTTACAGATTCATCGAAACCACTGCCGGCTTTCATTTTGGATACTCGACCTGCAAACTCCTCCAAAAAGGCGTTGATATGGGTTTTATGGACAAAGAATCTGTTAGGGCTGATACAGGCTTGTCCCGTGTTGAGAAACTTAACCAGAAGTGCCCCTTTAGCTGCAACTACCGGATCTGCGTCCCTGCACACAATAAAGGGGGCATGGCCACCCAATTCAAATGAGGTTCGTTTCATCTGGTTGGCCGCACCTTGAGCCAGTAGTTTGCCCACTTCTGTTGAACCGGTGAAGGTCAGCTTCCTCACCCTGGGATCTTCCACAAAAAGTTTACCAATGGGAGCCGGGTTTGCTGCTGTAACCAGATTTACGATACCGGCCGGTAAATCTGCCTGTTCAAATACTTTGAATGTTTCAATGGCACACAGTGGAGTCGCCTCCGCGGGCTTTACTACGATGGTACAACCAGCTGCGATTGCCGGCGCCACTTTACGGGTAATCATGGAAATCGGATAATTCCAGGGAGTCACAGCTGCGACCACACCAACGGGATGATAGTTCAACAAAAACCGCTGATCACTTCTGGGGGCGGGAATGGTTCTTCCATATACTCTTTTCACTTCCTCGGCATACCAAAGCATAAAATCAGCGGCATATTGAACTTCGTTCAATGCTGCTCTCAACGGTTTGCCTTGCTCTTCGGTCATGGTGCGTGCCAAATGCTCTTTATTCCGGCACATGGCATGATAAATCCTGTAGAGAACATCCGACTTTTGATAGGCAGTGGTTTTTGACCACTGCTCGAAAGCGATCACGGCTGCATCGATCGCTTTTTTTGCATCCTTTTCATTTCCATTGGGGATTTTCGTGATCACTTCCCCATTTGCGGGATTGATCGTCTCGAACGTCGTCCCATCTTCTGAATCAAGCCATTCACCGTTGATATACATTGTTGACTCCTTATTTACTGACCCTGTATTAGTTTGCTAATCCGGTGTTTATGTAACCATAAAAGATACTATGCATTTTTTAGATATCTTTCAACGATTTCCTGGTATTGAGTCATGACTGTTCTTAAAATGGGATGATCAACATCGAATCGGGCTTCATCCACTGAATTAACCGGGAGTACACCCGGGGAAGTACCGGTAAGAAACAAAGCATCAAAATCAGTCAGTGAATTTTTGTGAATCCTGGTCTGCTTCAACTTAAAGTGGTTATTTTTTAATATTTTAATAACCTTGTTACGGGTAATTCCGGGCAATACATCGCTTTCGGGAGAGGTGTGCAGGGTGTCGCCCTTGATAAAAAACAGATTACTCCGGCTTCCTTCGGTGATGACTCCCCGCGAATTAACCATTAAAACCTCGAAATATCCCCCTTCGACATCGATTAACCGGTTTAAGGCCTTGGGTTTTTCTTTTGAAAGCTTGACATTTGGGATGACGCGTTCTGTTCTAAACAAAGTGGTCCGAACTCCATTCCTGTACATATCATCAGAGGGATAAAAATGAGGGATAAACGTCAATAGCAAACTGGTGGTTTCCCCCTTTTTTAATTGCCCATAAACGAGTTTGATATTACCCTGCTTTTGCCGGCTTCGATGGATCAGAAGTTGAATCTGATCTTGGATCAAAAAGGTGGAAAAAGGAAACAATGTCCCCAAAATCTCGCAAGATCGTTGCATTCTTTGAATATGCTCTTCAAAAAAAAGAGGGACTGCATTTATTAACCGAATGACTTCATAAATGGATTTACTCTTAAAAAGAAGCTGTTTTGCTACATTCTCAACGGGAATCGCTATCCCATCAAGCACACAGTAACTGCCAGTCATTGCTAACATAGAAAAAACCGTTTCCGGGGAAAATGTGCATGTTAAACTCGCAGAACATAAATGTCGATTCCAAAACCGATCCATGGAAAAGGAGGCTTTTTTAATGGAAAACTTTTTGTCAGGTGTTTTAAATTAAAACTAAATGCTGTCGATGATCAATTGGAATGCCAGATACACTTATATATATAGTGTTAAAATATCTAACTTAACTAATATAATGATGCCTTTTTAACACCTTAGGAAAATACAAATTCTGACAATCGCGATTCATATCAAAAGTTCCACCGCAAATGGATCAGCCAATTGTATATAAACCTCACTTATACCTTTATGCAGGGGATTAGTTACGTATGAGTTCATCCGATAATACCAGCAATGATTTTAATGCGCTCAGTGCAATTGCCGCTCTGAGTCTCTGTATCATGTTCGGTTCCAATGCGATTGCGATTAAGATCAGTTTTTCCGGATTTGGTGTTTATTTTATGTCCTGTATCAGGTTTCTAATCGCTTCCCTCTGTCTGATTCTTTGGGCTTTTGTGACGAAGCAAAACCTCAGGGTTGGAAAGGATAGGTGGCTTCAATTGGGTATTATATCAATTTCCTTTTCCCTGCAGTTGCTATTGTTTTATACGGGACTTAGTATGACGACTGCTTCACGCAGTGCGTTGATTACAAATCTACAACCATTTTTCGTCCTGTTTCTGGCTCACTTTTTTATACCAGGTGATAATATCACCTTAAAAAAACTGATGGGAATTGTTTTGGGGTTTTCAGGAATTGCGCTTGTTTTTACGGATAGGGCAGGTGTTACCGAAAGTTTTCGCAGCGGGGATATTTTTGTTCTTTGCGGAGCTGCCTTGTGGGGGTGCAATGCCGTTTATACCAAGCGTGTCATCAAAAACTTTGATGCCATTCAGATTGCTCTCTATCCCATGATAGTTTCGATTCCGATCTCCATGATTGGCTCTTACTTTTTTGACGACCAGTTGGTATACTTTGTTGACGCAACCATGGTTGCGTCGATTGCGTACCAGAGTTTTTTTGTGGCCGCGTTTGGTTACGTGGCTTGGAATACTCTGTTAAAACGTTATGGAGCCGTATCCCTGCATTCCTTTGTTTTTATTATGCCCATAACCGGGGTCATTTTGGGAGGCCTTGTTCTAGGAGAACCGTTAACCGGGAGATTAATAGCAGGTTTGGTTTTTATCGTTTCAGGCCTTTTGACTATTCACATCAAGCAGAAGAGTTATCCTCCGGTTTTTCCGTTGGGCAGAAATGTTTAGAGAAGGGGTCAAGTCTTGTTTTGTGGCTTCTAGAAGCCACAAAACAAGACTTGACCCCTTCTCTGTGGCCCTTGGATGCATGTCACCTCTGTATTTTAGTCCGGCGAACCTATCATAAACAGTTTCCTCAATACCTGGCACACCGGCAAGTCTATGGTATTGAATAACCCCTATTGCCCCTATAAAAATATGGAAAGTAAAAAATTCGATCCCAAACAGATCCGTAAACTGACCGATCCTGCAAGATATGAATTCCAATCTCCCGATCTTATCTGGGATACATTAAATCCTGTTAAGCCTGAAGTATTGATTGATATAGGAGCGGGAACCGGTTTTTTTGCCCTGCCCTTTGCTGATAAAGCCATTGATTGTCGAATATATGCCTGTGATACATCGGAGTTTATGATCCAGTGGATGACGGAAAACATTCCTGAGAGATATATCAACCGGATTATTCCGCTGTTATCTACTGAGAACAGCATAAAACTTGAAAGCGGAAGTGCCGACCTGGTATACATGATCAATCTCCATCATGAACTCAACAACCCTTTGGAGATGCTTAAGGAATGCCTTCGTTTGCTAAAAAATGGAGGACAATTGCTGGTGATCGATTGGAAAGATTCTATAACACCAATGGGACCGCCCCTTAGTATAAGAATATCCGCTCAGGAGATTCAACGGCAGGTTATGGAGGTCGGGTTCAAAAACGTACGTCAGCATTCGGTCTTATCTTACCACAGTTTTATTGTTGGGGAGAAGGTACTGAAAAAGTGAATGTCAAAATCAAAACCCCAGGGGCTTCCTCAAAGCCGCTTTCTTGAAAGCCTTTACTAAGAAATAATGACCCTGGAAAACGTTTAATCCTGGGAAGTTATTACCTGCTTCGGTTTTTGAATATGGGGACAGATTTGAAATGAGTCGCCTATTCTTGGAGAAGTGCGGGGTTCACCTTCACAGACTTCAATGATAAACTTACGGGAAAGTTTTCCCCTGCCCATCTTATGCTGTTGTGTGTAAAAATTGGGAGTAACGACGCAACCTCTGATCGTGCGATTGTATGCCTGGTAACTTACAACATGCTTGTCCCTTAAATCCTCTCGGGGGATACAATCTTGTCCCAATACAATTTGAGCCATACAAATTATTAATACAAGTAAGACAGTCAATCGGGTTTGTTTCATGATTTTTCTTCACATAGTTGGTGATTCAAATAAGTGATAGGCTAGAAATAGTACTTTTATGGTAATAAGTAAATCAAGTTTCGTTCCAAGAATTGACGTTTCTAAAGTTTCATTCCAGTCTAAATTGATTTATGGAGGGTAAAGGAAAATTTCATACTCGTCAGTTCAACAACCCACCGAGGATAACAGCAAATCAGAGATCAAAATCCGGATATAAGGCATTTTAAAAAGCTGTTGAAATTTTGTCAAATTTGTTATGTTATTGTTATATTAGGGTTATCATGCTTTTTGCTCATATCATTTTAATCTTGCCCTTTCTGCAAAAGGGGTCAAAAAAAAACTGCTTGGAACATTCAGAGAGGCTATCGATACTTCCGGTTGTAAGTCGAAAAATCAAACTTGAAAACTCATCTTTTTTCCTTAAATTTCGCCAATTTTTCTGAAAACCGGGAAAAAGCATATTTTTTTTTTACCCGCAGGCTCACCGGCAAGAACTCACAGAGGTAGTGTAAGTATCGGATATTACAAAATTTATAAAAGGCCTCACTGTACAACGCGCTCTTTTCTTCCCATCGAGTAAATTTAATTTCATTTTTGTGCTTGACAAACTTTTATAGAGGTATAAAGATTAGAACGAATTATTCTCAATCATTCTGAAACTACAATATATCAGGAGATAATATGGCAAAAGTTGTTACAAAAGCAGATCTCGCTGCCCAGATTGCAAAAAGCGCTGACATTTCTAAAGCAGCCGCAGGCAAAGCTGTAAACGCGATCATCCAGAACATCAAAGATGCCTTGTCAAAAGGCAGTGATGTTACATTGATTGGCTTTGGATCATTTACCACAGCAAAAAGGGCTGCAAGAACTGGCCGACATCCTCAAACCGGTAAGCCGTTAAAAATCCCTGCTAAAACAGTTCCGAAATTCAGACCTGGGAAGGCGTTGAGAGAATCTGTTGATAAGAAAAAGGCAGTAAAGAAGAAGAAGTAGTCACCAGGATGAGATAAGCAGTGGAGGTTGTTTGCAGCTCCGCTGCTTTGGTTAATACAAGATCAGAAATTTCTTTCCTCTATTTGAGTTTTCGCCTTTGCCGCTAGCGGAAATTTAAGTATAAAGGTAGTCCCTTTGCCTTCACCTTCACTCTCCACCGACATCCTGCCGTTCATTTCCATCATAAAATTAGCGGAGCTATGCAGGCCAAAACCATGTCCGCCCTCTTTCGTTGTAAATCCGTGGGTAAATATTTTATTCAAATGTTTTCCTTGAATTCCCTTCCCATTATCCCTGACCTTCATTATAACCGACTTATCCTCTTGTGCCAGTGAGAGCACCAGTCTTCTGTCAATTGCATCCAGATCCATCATGGCGTCTCTGGCATTATTAATGAGGTTGATGAGAACGTGGATCAGTTTTGTTTTTTGGATAGGCACCAGCGGAATATCATCATACTCTTTTGCGATCTTAATGCCATAACGGTCAATCATGCCGGATTCCAAAGTTAATGCATCTTCAATAATCGTCGCCAGGGAGCATTCTTCCGTCAGTGATTCAATGCCGGCGTAAGTTTGTTGTGCAGCGATCACATCGGAGATGATATCTATTTTTTCATTCAGCCGTTTTATATCTTTTTTGATATTGCCATTCTCTTCAACCAGAGCCTCTTCCAGCTTAAGATAGTATTCCATCAGCATAACTCCTTTGGTATCATGCAGGATAAAGTCTTCCAGAGTATCCATTTTCTGCCTCAAAAGCTCATTTGCCTTTAAAAACCCGGAAAGAGCAGAATGGTACGCAATGGATTCAATGGTGTTTGCTGATGTTTTAACACTGTTTAAGAGATTGCCAACATTGTGCAAAGTGCCGGCAGCTATTTCGGCCATTCCTGCCTTGTGAGCCTTTTCGATTAATTGGATTTGGACTGTTTTTAATTCTGATGTTCGTTCCTCTACTAGTCCTTTCAGTTTTTTCTGGTACTTCTTTAATTTTTTTTCAGTCTTTTTTTGCTCTGAAACATCCCTGATAATGGTGGAGATGTATTGCAGCTTCCCGGTTTCTGATCTGTGCGCCATAATGACCTGGGAGGTAGGTATCTCGCTTCCGTCTCGGTGCTTTAGCGCGGTTTCGCCTCTCCAGATTCCTTCATTAATGGCTGTGGGAATCCCCACTCTTATGATTATCTTTTCTGCCCACTTTGGATGGACAGTTGTGACCTCAATGTTGACAGGGTTTATCTCATCATCAAGACCTATCATTTTTTTACCTGCTGAATTGATATACTGGATGGTCAGATCCGGGGAACAGAAGGATACAAAATCGCTGGTGGCTTCCAGTATGACAGATAGTCTTTTCAACTGTTCTTCGGCCTCTTTGAGCTCGGATATATTTTGAGAAGTTATTTGAAGGGCAATGACTTTTCCCGTTTCGTCCTTAACCGGCTGGTAGTTGGCAATGAACCAATAATTCCCCTTGGGAAGCTCCATGTAATCTTCGTATACTGCCCCCTCACCGGTTTTTATGATTTTTTCGATTCGGGCCTTTAATATTTTTTCCGAAGATTTAAAAAGGTTAAAAACCGATAAGCCGACCATATTTTCGGGTTTTTCACTATACAGTTCTGCCCCTGTGGAATTAACAAAGAGGGCAATCCCATCCAGTGAAAGATGGATGACAATGGCCCCGGTGTTTTCTACCAGCATTTTGTATTTATCTTCACTCTTTCTAAAATCACGCTGGATTGAAACTGTTTTCTCGTACAACCGGGCATTTTCCATGGAAACGGTGGCTTGGGCTAACAACGCTTGAATAAATACTATCCGGTTTTTGGAAAAGGCTGCTTCTACCAGATGGTTTTCCAGATAGAGAACACCGGATATCTTACCCCGTTGTCGGACAGGCGTGCATAAAACCGATTTTACACTATTCTCATGAATATAAGGGTCATTAGCAAAAAACCCTTGTTTATTGGCATTTTCCAGGATTACGTCCTCTCCACTTCGCAGTACCAGATTGACAATGGCCTGGCAGAAATCGCCCGACAGATCCAATGAAGAGGAGGGAAGGGTTATAATCTCGCTATCTTCAAGTTTTACGGCAATTTCTACGATGAGTCTTTTATCCTCTTTCCTGATGATGAGTCCTTTCTGGGCACCCGAGTTTTTTATTATTATTTTAATAATTTTATCGATCAGCTTATCAAAGACCATCTCTGCTGAGATTGCCCGAATAGCCTCCAGCAAGGTGTGGAAATCCAGGTTAAAGGGTGAAGATGAATCGGTGGATTTTTCGAGAAAATCAAGACTTCCAGGCACTGTTTGGGGAATTGGCTTTGTCAGATCGGGATAGTTTGATTCCAGATCCTTTGCTTTGGCATGGGCTCCCCAGCGTTTATACAATGAAAATGCTTCCGTCATAAACACACTAGCTACCTTGCGCTCACCGAGATATAACCAGTGTTTTGCCAGACACTCAGTAGCAATGGCCTGCTCATTGATATACCCTTGCTTTTTGGCTTCATCAATTGATTTTCTGTAAAACACAATTGCCCGTCTATTGTCAGTAACCCTGCTAATTTCGGCCTTGATAAGATGGTATTTATGTAAAAAATTCTCAGGAGAAGTATCGGACCATCGCTTCAGTTTCCTAAGATTTGATTTGGCCGCTTTGAGATATTTTTTCCGATCAGTTTTGGTTGCCTTATTGTAAAGCGCCAATAATGAAAGGGAGTGGTAAAATATAATCAACACATGGGCGATATTTTCCGGAGAGTTCTTTAAAAGCGGTAGGAAATCATCTGCCAGGTCAACAACCGATTGGTGGTTCCGAAACAGGTATTCCAGGGTTACTTTATCGGTATAAAACTGCATCAGGCCGTATGTATTGTTCTCACGCTTATAGAACGCTACTGTTTCAACTTCATCAAAATTGCTATTCTTCAACGAACAGCATTCCTTTGACTCTCCGATCAGATTAAGAGCCGTCTGCCAGTGTAGCGCCTGTATTTCAATGGCGCTCTGATGCTTCATCCCTTTCAATTGCTGAAAGTGAAATCTTATCTCTTTTTCCAGATTTACCAGATTATGCCCCAAATTCAGACTGATACTATCATGGAGGGAAAGACTATTGGCTGCAATCTCAAGCTGGCCTGTTTCAACCGCCTTCCGGTATCCATCCATTATTCCCGGCAAACTTACCCTTAGATGGTCTTTCCAGTATCTCATAAGGACATTAAACACGTGGATGATTGAGGCTTTGTTCCTACAATCGGGATAACGCTTCAACATCTCCAAACCCAGAGAGCCATAGCGATATCCTTCTTCGTACTTGTGAAGGATACCACACAAAATAAACCCATAATAAGTAAAGGGAATAAACTCTGCTGAGATCCCTCGTTTGGCAAATAAGCGGGATACCTTTAATATAATAACAACAAACTGAAACGGGTTTAGAACAAAAACAGCCATCAGTTGCTGCCTGATTATCTGCAGGGTTAATAGAGTCCTCTCGTCCTTGATCTCCGGCATGTTTAATAGGTCTTCCGATTTTTTGCCAAGCAGAGCCAATCTGGTTCTAACGATTTCCAGAATAAGGCGAACTTTGCCGGGTTTTCTTGGAATAGAAAAGCCCAGGCTCTTTAGCACCGTCCGACCCAGTTTGGAAGCTTCCGTCATCATATTACGGGCGATATAGGCTTCCATTCTCAAACCATCGACCATCGTTTTGTCTTTTAGGGAATTGGCATTCTCATACAACCGAATTAATACGACCTCCATCCTTTCAAAGTCAGAGCGAAGATACAGTGTCTCTGCCAGTTCAAAGTTTATGGAATAACACAAATTATGCTCATTAATCCATGTCACTTCATTCAACATATCTACCGCGTTTTGCAGGTATGCCGTGGCCTGCTCATAGGCAGAGGATTGTTTTGCTTTTTTCCCGGATTGAAGATTAATTTTGGCCAACTCGACCTTTTCTTCAGGTGAATCCAAATATTGAACTCCGAGATTTAAGTGATGGGCAATTTGGTATATATCATGAGCATTGGGGGAAAGATTATTCTGGTTTAGAAGGCAACGTCCAATCTTATGGTGAATTTCCTGTCTCTCTTTATCTTCAAGGGAGGCAGAAGCTGTTTGTAGCAAACGTGGGTGAACAAATCTACAGACGGGGTCGGATTGTACCCCGGTCGGTTGTTTCACTGTTTCAACTACTGTTATGATTTGCTCCTCAATGGCGGGAAACAAGCCATCTAATAACTGGGATTGATCCGTTTGAAGGGTTAAAGCCAACAGATTCAGTTCGAATTCGCTTCCGATACACGAGGCTGTTTTCAAGATTGAAGTGGTCGATTCTGGCAAGTGTTCCCACTTTTCCAATAAAATATTGACCATGTTATCCGTCATTTTCTGTTTTTTGATCCGATCGGTATCAAATTGCCAGACTCCTTTCCCATCTTCTGTACGGGTCAAATGAAGCTGCTGATCTTTGTAGAGTTTTGTTATGAATTGTTTAACAAAGAAAAAATTCCCTCCTGTTTTCAGAAAAACAAGCTGGGCAAGTTCATTGGACTTCTGCGTTCCGCAATGCATGGAATCGTCGATCATCATGGCAATCTGTTCAACGGTAACCGGAGAGAGAACACTCTTTTTAAACCGAATTTTCTCTTTTTGCAGCTTCCCGAGTAACCGGCTGGCAACAAAATCTTCCTTAAAATCCATGCCCTCAAAAGCTCCAATGAACAAAAGGTTTTGGATGTCAGGATCAACCAATATCTTTTCCAGCAAGTAGATGGAAGCTTCATCCGCCACATGCAGATTATCCAGAAAAAGTACCAGGGGGTTTGAGTCTCTGCAGAATAACTTAACAAACTCCAGAAAAGTAATCAGAAACCTGTTTTGTGTTTCCATCGGGGCTAAATCAGGCACGGTTAATTTTTCCCCCAATATGGCAGTTACTCCTGGAATAACCTCTGCGATGATTTGTGCGTTTATCCCAAGTGAAACTTTTAGTTTTTTCCTCCAGAATGACACTGTTTTGTCCGAACCGGTCAGAATACCCCTTACTGCCTGTCCAAAAGCCGCAATAATACCAGAATAGGGGATATGCGATTTGGATTTTTCGTATTCTCCCTTGATAACATTGGCTTGTTTAAAGGAGATTGAATTTCTAATCTGTTTTAGCAGGAAAGATTTTCCAAGGCCTTGTTCACCGGTTAATAGAAACACCTCCTTGGTGGTGTGATCAATTCTGTCAAACGCCTGCAGAATTTCCGTCAATTGAGAATCGCGCCCATAAAGCTTTTGTGAAAGCAGAATATTATCTGAAAAATCCGCCATTCCAAGCTCAAAATCCGCTATGGCTCCATTCTTTGCCAGCTGATACTTACATTTTTCCAGATCACTCAGCAGGCCTTTCCAACTTTGATAGCGATCTTCAGCATCTTTGGAGATCAACTTCATAACCATACCGGAAACCGGCTTCGGGATTTTCGGATTGATGATCGATGGAACGACAGGGTATCGGGCTATATGCGCATGAATTATCTTGGAAGGGTCGTCATACTTGAACGGCAACTCTCCTGTTAGCAAGAAATAACAGGTAATGCCGAGTGAATAGAAGTCTGATCTAAAATCCACCGGGCGATTCACACGGCCGGTTTGTTCAGGTGATACGTATGGCAACGTCCCTCTCAAATCTTCAGGGCTAATGCCATAATCAACCTCCCGGTTGATCTTTGAAGAGATGCTGAAATCAATGACCTTTACCAGACCGGTCATGGGATTGATCAGGATGTTACTGGGTTTAACGTCCTTATGAACGACATTTTCAAGGTGAATGGCCTCAAGCGCTTTGACAACCTGACAAATGATATTGAGGAATCCGCTTAAGGGAAGGGGATTATTCTCAGCATATTGCTTCAGGCTTTGAGCATTAAAATCCTCCTCAATGATTGCATATCCGTCTTTGAAAGGAATCAGTTCAAGGTAGGTAATTACATTTTCATGCTGAATACTCTTTCCGATACCAAAATCCTGGAGATGATTATTTAACTCTTCCTCTTCAGGGCTTTCACAAGAAAGCGATTTAATAATAACCGGGATTTGATCTCTAATTCGTTTTCCTTTGAAAATAGTCGAACGCGGGCCTTCGTAGATTTTCTCAAAGATAAGATAGTCATTTAATTGATCCATTTGAATATCCGGAAAATACAACAGGTTTCGAGCATAATGATACACCGGTAGTTAAGAGTATTCCTTCTTTCTTAGGTATTAATCCCTAAGAGGCTGTTTGTTCTTTTACAAACTGAATCATTCCCTTAATGCTGTTTTTGATAAAATAATCTTCCCGTTGCCTGATGTCATCATCCAGGTTTATAACTCCCCTAAATAATTCATCTTTCTTCAACAGTGAGTCTATTATTCTTTGAATACTACCATCCTCACCTTGTTTTAACTCGTCTTTGACTACATCTACCCAAAGCCGCAATTGCTCGCAAGCCGATAGCAAAATGGATTTGGGGTTTTCGTGATATCCATAATGTCCACAACACAATCCCTCAAAATCCAAAGTCGCCACTGTTTCCAGGGAAGAGAGTGAAATGTCCTGTTTAAAAACCGGTGGCGTAGCCGGTCGGGCATATAGATTGTTTTCTGTCTTATGAATAACCCCGGCCACCTCACCTGCAAACAGGTAATCCTTAAACAGGTAGCTGAAATGATGAATCGCGTGTCCGGGGGTTTCAACAACCTGTATAATTCCCGAAGGCGTGTCAATCTTGTCCGCAAATCTGATCTTTTCCTGAGGAACCGGAATAATCTCTCCATATCCTTCTGCGATCTTTCCCAGAACCTTAAGACTTCCCTGCCACAACTTCTGTGGGCTAACCATGTGCGGTATCCCCTTTTCATGACAAATCACCTCTGCCATGGGAAACGCTTCGAGCAAGCGTCCGGCACCCCCTGCATGATCAATATGAATATGAGTGAGCAGAATATAGTCGATCTTCTTAATATTCAGGTCTTTAAGAGTTTTGATCAGGAACTCAATCGAATGGCTGGGTCCGGGATCAACCACAAATGTGAGTTCACCGTCGGCGTATAGCCAGGCGCTTATGAATTTCCTGAATCCTGTCATATCCTGATCGAGATCGATCAGATTTAAGTTTGGATCTATGCTGCAACAAGTCATCTGTTCTCCCCAAAATTCGTCTGCAATAACTTAAACCGTTGTCGGATCAAGTATGGATTATCCTATTATTCTGTCACTCCCGTGTTCAAAATAGTGTGATAGTCTGTTTTATCGTTTTTTACCAATTTAAATCCGTAGTAACTAATCTGTTTTTTATCCTGTTTCTACCTGATTCTGAAACAAATCAAAACAAGATTCTAAACAAAATTTTTTCAAATATTTAAAAAAATCTTAAAAAAACATACAGTTAATCCAGACTAATCTATCGTCATCAAAATTGAAATTTCCTATTAAATCTGCGATGATAGTGCAACAACTGGTATTATTAATCCATGATTTTGAAGATAGATTGATTCTTAAGACCCTCATTATCCTGATTCGTTTCAAAATAAACCTGGGGTTTTGTCTTTTGAAAAGAGATAAATTTTGAGATGATAATAGCAGTCGAAGTTAAAAATTGTATTTATTACAAGGTATCAGAATGGTGGCACATATCACTCACCGTCGTTTAATGTAACAATTCATGAACCATGATTGAGAAAAAAATAAAATCCGGACTAAAAAAGGGAATGACAAATAGCTCTCCAAAGCAGTATATAATGTTCATTAAGTCTATTTTTTTTGCAATGAATTGGAGAAATTTAACAACCAAGCGAAGAGGTTCTCATGGTTTTAAAGAGTTTTTTTTCGGGTAAAGACAAATCTCGAAAAAAACCAGGACAACTAGCGCCAGTCGTTTCAGATTCACCAATTTGCGATTTTTTCAGGGAGGGGGTTTATCTAAAAAAGGAACTGACAGAACGTTTGGTTGAGAGGGCAGAGAAAGGTGCCGAATTTTTCTACAACTATAACGAATCACGCATCAAGCTGGCATTCGAATCCTTTGACAAAGGCATGAGCCTAGCTCTTTTTGAAATAATCTACCTCCTCAACACTAACGAAAAATGGCTGGAGGGACACAAGTATCACATCAAACGGACAGTGGGAAACTCGGTTATCAACGATGCGGAAGCTGTAGCCAATCTGTATGTAGAGGATGCTCCCTACGGTGTTCGGAGCATTGAAAATCTATCTCCGGTTTTTCGTGGTGAATTTGAGGCATACATTTTTAAGGAATACGAACGCAAGGCAATTCCAAAGATGAATGGCAAACATTTGCCGATAGATGGCATTTACAGTATTGGCTCAATTGGAACCATTGGACATAAAAATATCGCTTCGGACCTTGATCTTGAAGTACAGTATGATCTGGAACCCTTTTTGTTCGATGTCAATCGCTGGTCCGATGATACGCTTAAAGCTGCTCTTAATAAGGAATTACAAGGTTTAATCTCGCGTTATTATCAAAAAAAGCAGATCGATCCCTCAAAAGCAGACGATGCCGTCAAACTAAAAGTTAAAGCCTTCTTTAAGAAAGGAATTGCCAGTAAATACCCCATCCTGTTCAAACACTTTTTCGACAAGAACAGTAACATTGTAAAAGAGATAAAAGACAACCAGAATAAAAAACTCCGCTCAGAACTGATCCGGGATACTATCAACTTGATGAAGCAAAATGCAAAATCAGCTTTATCCAAGGATATCAGGGAAAAAGAAGGATTACTGAAAAACCGTATCCAGATCATTCAGGAGTACGTTCAAAAAAAGTTCCCAGATGAGGAGATTTATCTTTTTCCCTTTTCGCTGCACGAATTCAGAAAGGGATATTTCGGATCAACAATCGAATCCAAGGAATCTTCAGGCGGAGCGTACGAACTGATTCTGAACTATGAAACCCTGATGCCCGGCATCTATTTTTCACCCAATATTCCCAGCCATTTTCTTTTTCCGCCGGACATCAATAATTCAAGTGAAAACTTTGATAAATTAATCGAATACCTTCGTTTCGGCGTCGTCGACATATTCAGCAATCTTTCTAATCGTATTATCAACCAGGGTCCGACCCCTGATCTCAGTTTGACCTACGTTGCAGAACACTATTCAGCGGTATACTGGGAAGCTTTCAAGGCATCCTATGGAAACCTGCCTAAAGCCACTCTCAACTTGCTGCGCTATGAAACCTTGCTGGAAAAACGGATCAACAAGACCATCATCCAGTTGATCAAAGACCCCCACATGCTGGATGAACTAGCCTTTTCCGCCGACAATATTGATGAAATTCTTACCAGCAGAAATATATTCTCCCCCCAAAGTGTTGTTCAACTTGAAAAAGAGTATCCTCAGCTGTCCTACGATCCCTGGTGGTTGAGATATAAGGCTCTCAAGATAGCCTATGGTGTTCCCGGACTGGTCGCCGGTATTCAGAGATCGGAATTGATTGAGATTTCCGCCAATATTGATCTGGCGTTTGCATTACATATTCGTTTATCCGATGTATTGACCAAACCGGGAGACCAAAGGAAATTTGAGAAACATCGGGAGCAAGTGCTTATAAAATTCCTCGAACTCGTGTTTCCCGAGAACAGTGAGCGCAGAACAAAACTGCATGCAACCTTCATTGGTGATGTCGAAACGGTCAATGTTTTTGAAGGTGATCTTCGTAAAATTTTCCAGGGGTGTGTGGAACGAGTTCACCAAAAATCATCCAAATTTCACGTTGATGAAAAGAGCACCCGCGAATTCCAGGTCTGGCATCATTTTTACACCAAGAATTTTAATCCCCAAAACAATGTTGTTTCCCGTTCAATTTTGAACCATTTACAGACCCCACGCGGTCGAGTGCAGATCGGATATAAAAAGGAGAGTGGCTGGTTCTTCAAGTCACTGCAAAAGGAATCACAAGTGGGAAAACGATTTGAATCCTCCATTTTGAACCTGCTGCCCGATGAAGTCACGCTAATTAAGGGCACCCAGTTTTTACACGGATTAACCTATTGCGTTATTAACGGTTATTACGGAATCTTCTCTACCGGAACTCTAAAAGAAACAAAAACTGCGGTTGAGTATAACCGTAAATACACTGACATTGGTTCCAAATATGACAACCATCTAGCATTTGTCCGCCCTGACCAGATCGAACGGATCATGGAGAATATCATAAAATTCAACGCCCCCGTCAAGGTGGGGTACCTGGATTGTATCACCAAGAAACGAGAGATTATCAGTGTTATGATCTTTTTGAATCTGCTGAAATATGGTCGCTTATCAATTATGTACAGGGACAGTCTGGATACAATCTATGTGGACACCTTTGACATGCCAGGTTTTGAAAAGAAAGCGGAACAGTATATGGTTTCTCTCCAAAAACTGTTGAAATCAATGACTATTCATAAAATACTGGGGCAATTTTTCAGGGCGAAAAAAATTGATTTGAATAAAGTGAATTTCTATGCCTGGGTTAATTCCAACTGCGTCGAAACAACACACGCAGCTACCAATGAAGTAGCCAAGGAACAAGACCTCTCTACCAAGTTCAAAGAAGTGATTATGAGCGTTCATGGACAACACGCGGCATAACAATCTGATTCCCTAATCTGAAGATTCATCCGTGAAAATTAACCTGGCTGAGTTACTCATAGTTGATTTGATCTTTCCGATGATCTTGGGATCCAGATTCTTGAACGATTTTGCCTCAGGGGCATCGGCCATCATTCCAAAAAAATGATTGCTGAGCTGTTTATTAACAAAGGATTTTTCCAGAATCAGATCAGTAATCAGGTTAAATGCCTCCCGTCCGTTTAAAGGAGGTTCTCCACCACTGAGGCACATCTGGTTTTCCTCCCTTACTACACTCAAAATATCTGCTACATCCTCAACCCGGATGCGTTGTTTGTCCCTGGAACCTTTTTTTACACCCAGCAGGCTATTCAATGCATCCATTTGCACCTTAATCATTGTAATCACGCAATGAGAGTCCATGCCCCGGTAACCTTTTTTATCCTGTAATGCATTGCAGGTATTCTCCAGTATTCTTCGACCTGCACAGTATTCATGACCTCCACAGGTATGGTTATTACCGACAAATACAAGCTTGCTAGGTCGTTCATTTTCATCCAGAGGAACGTTGCATTCGATTGTTGGAATCACTAAATCTTTCATATCCAGTGTGTTGATTTAAGGTTAATGAAAAGTATTGAATGGAGAAAGGCCATGGACCAAGACTTTGTTACCTATTGGAAAGAATGCCGTTCTATTCCAAGTGGATACCTAAGACTTTCCAAATTACCGGTAATTGTCAACCCGTTTCTTGACTGGTTTATAGTTTTATTTCTTAAGCTCGATTCTTTATCTGCTTAAAAGCAATTGCCCTGCCAAGTCCTGTCTTTCAGAAAGAATTCTGACAAAGAGGACTTTCTCGCAAACACTGTTTTTTCCTCATTGCAATAGGATGGTCTAATAGCGATTAAAAACACCAATGAATAGCCCCAAAAAAATGGAAAAGAGAAAGAAAAACAAAGCAGCCAGAAGGCTTGCCGTCAATGCTTCCGGCAAAAAAAACGGGGTAAAAGCCGGAACTCTACCATTATGCTTTTTCAGAAGATTGAAGATAAAAACATATGAAGCTACCCCTATCGGCGGAATTGTCAACAAGTACCTGGCATAATCGGCTATCTGTTCCTTTACCAGAATCAGGATAATTCCAAGCAGTGACATTGCCAGACCTGATCCGACAATTATAAGCAGATTATTTTTTAGCAGATTCATTTCCATTTTTCTTCTTCCTCAATTCACCGATACCGTTTTTAATACAAACAAGATTTACATCAAAGTCTAAAGGGTTTAATTGGCATTGACAAGTTGCCCAACTTGCGGGTGCACCAAAAAAGTTCTGGATAACAAAAATTGATGGACAAAGCGTTGTCCATCTCACACTATCCGCACATCAAATGGGTAGGGTGAGCAACGGCTTGCCCACGCTCTATAGATAAAAACTTTTTTCCACATTACCTGAAACTTTTTGGCGCTCCCTGAGCTATCCTGTATTTGACTTAAATCGCTGGGAATTATAGATTGTAATCTAGTACGGATAAGAATTACGGATGTTTCAGACCAAAAAAATCTGAACCTATACTGAGAAAATAAAAACATGAGGCGGTAATATGAAAGAGGTTGTAATCGTCAGTGCTGTGAGAACAGCAATTGCTAATTTCCAAGGTGGTTTGTCCGGTTTTACCGCAACTGAACTGGGTGGTATGGTCATTGAGGAATCCGTAAAAAGAGCAGGCATCGAAAAGGAACAGGTCGACGAGGTCATTTTTGGGAATGTGGTCCCTTTCGGTTTAGGACAGAATCCGGCACGGCAGGCGATGATCAAGTCGGGACTGCCCATGGAAGGAGGGGCTATTACGGTGAACAAGGTTTGTGGTTCAGGTTTAAAAGCAGCTATGCTTGCCGACCAGGCTATCAAATGTGGAGATGCCGATGTGATTGCCGCCGGAGGTATGGAAAGCATGTCCAACATCCCCTATTACCTGGAAAAAGCCCGGACCGGGTATCGCATGGGAAATGACAAAATAATCGACGGTATGGTTCATGATGGACTCTGGGATGTGGTCAATGATTACCACATGGGGTACACCGCCGACCTGATTGCGGAAAAATTCTCGGTTTCCAGGGAAGAGATGGATCGATATGCCGTAGCATCCAACGTGAAGTCACTTCAATCACAGGCAACCGGACGGTTTAAAGATGAAATTTTACCCATCACGATTAAACCGAGAAAAGGAGAGCCATTTGTTTTTGATACTGATGAAGGTCCACGGGAAGCAACCATGGAAGGTTTGGCAAAATTGAAACCAGCTTTCAGTAAAGATGGAAAGGTAACTGCAGGAAACGCTTCAAAAATAAGCGACGGAGCTAGTTGTGTCCTGATGATGTCCAGGGAGAAAGCGGATCAGCTTGGGGTTAAACCACTTGCCAGAATAATTGCACAGGGAGCCGCAGGAATCGAATTACCCGATGTTCTGGTCGCCCCCATTAAATCGATTCCAAAAGTATTGAAAAAAGCTAATCTTACCCTGGATGATATCGGGCTGCATGAAATCAATGAGGCCTTTGCCGCATCTTCATTAGCCATCATCAAGGAGTTAAATATTGACCCGGAAAAAGTAAACGTCAATGGAGGAGCGATTGCTCTGGGTCACCCCATTGGATGTTCCGGAGCAAGAGTATTGACCACCCTGCTATACGCCATGAAAGCGCACAAGGTTCAATATGGAATGGCTTCCCTCTGCCTGGGTGGAGCTGAGGCTGTTTCCATGATCATCGAGAACATTGATTAATCCATTGTAGCAACAGAATATTGTTTTTTCTCGATTCTACTTTAGTCCCAGAATAGAATCATATCGTACAACGATTAAGGCAACCAGGTATCATCACCTGCCCCCTTATTAATTATAGATCAGGAGAACACACATGAGAGAAGTGGCAATTGTCAGCGCCGTGAGAACAGCCATCGGTAATTTCGGCGGTACTTTAAAAGATGTTCCCGTTGTGGAACTCGGGGCTACCGTTATCAGGGAATCTTTAGTGAGATCCGGATGCAGACCAGTCATCAGCGAGGCCTTAAAATCAGCATCACCGGACAAACTAAAGGGAAAAACTTCAGAGATTGAGGACAAATATAATCAATGGGATAGTAGTCTTAAACCCATTCAGGTTGACGAAATTGTGATGGGCAATGTTGTCCAGTCCGGTCAAGGTCAGAACACAGCCCGGCAAGCCTGTATCCAATCAGGTTTGGCAAAGGAAACAGGCGCCTATACAATCAACAAGGTGTGTGCTTCCGGTCTCAAAGCTATTGCTATCGGCGCGCAGGCTATTGCAAGCGGAGAAGCGGAGATAATGGTAACCGGCGGCATGGAAAACATGAGCCGGATTCCGTTTGCCTTGCCAAACGCCAGATGGGGAGCAAGAATGGGGAATGCGGAGATGGTCGACCTGATGGTTCATGATGGGCTGTGGGAAGGATTCTACGGCTATCACATGGGAATCACCGCAGAAAATATTGCAGAATTGTACGGGATATCCAGGGAAGAACAGGACGCTATGTCCTATGAAAGTCATCGTAGGGCCTTGAATGCCATTAACTCGGGTATCTTTAAAACGGAGATCGTGCCGGTGATGGTTCCCCAGCGCAAGAATGATCCCATTGCATTCGAGATTGATGAACGTCCCATGGAAACCAGCCCGGAAAAAATGGCAAAACTGAAGCCCGCCTTCAAAAAAGACGGAACCGTAACGGCCGGAAATGCTTCCGGAATTAACGATGCAGCGGCGGCATTACTACTCATGAGCCGTGACAAGGCTGAAGAGCTTGGACTTGAGATCAAAGCCATTGTCAAAGGATACGATTTTGGCGGGATTGATCCTGCGTATATGGGGCTGGGGCCTATCCCCTCCATTCGCAAACTGTTAACCCGACTGGATATGAAGCTGTCCGATATCGACTTTTTTGAGCTTAATGAGGCATTCGCATCACAGGCTCTTGCCTGTATGAAAGAGTTGGAGATCAGCAGTGCTGTTACCAATATCTATGGCGGAGGTGTCTCTCTGGGTCATCCCATCGGTTGCTCGGGTGCCAGAATAGTTGTCACCCTGCTGACTGCCCTTGAGCAGAATAATGCCAAAAGAGGTCTGGCTTCTCTCTGTATTGGTGGTGGACAAGGCGCTGCCATGGTCATTGAACGACCGTAATCCCCGCTTGCCAACTTCATAAAACCTACAACAACCCGGTTTCAAATCCAACGAAACCGGGTTGCTGCTCCCCTCCACCTCTATGCTCAATTCTTTTCTCTGGGGGTTAACCAGATTCCACCTTTTGTTTGTTTAAAAATAGCGGGTTGACATACTCATCATTTTTTCGTTAACGTGTTTACTGTACTGGTTAACGAAAATCTCACTCTTGGTTCATTTCAGGTTGTTCGAAACTGCTGGTTTCACTTCTCACGATTGTCGCCTGTTTTAGCTAAATAATTACTATTAAGCATATCCCCATGAAAACCGAACTATTAAAGATTCTAACATCAGATCCTTCCCGGATCGTTTCCGGAGAACAACTGAGCCGGAAACTTGGAACTTCCAGGGTAACGATCTGGAAACACATCAAGAAGCTTCAGGAACTGGGATACGAGATCATCTCCGGCCCCACGGGGTATCAATACAAAAGTTCACCGGATGCCCTTTTTCCGTGGGAGTTTCCGGGACAGGAAGATCTGATTCATTATTATCAAGAGGTCAGTTCCACCATGGAGATAGCAAAAGAACTTGCCCGCAAGGGATGTCCCTCCTTCACGGTGGTTATAGCCGAACGACAGACCACCGGCAGGGGAAGGCTTAAACGGCAATGGCATTCCGATGACGGCGGGCTCTACTTCACCCTGGTGTTAAAACCGGATGTTTCCCCGGTGATGATGAGCAGGTTCAGTTTTGCCGCATCCCTGTCCCTGGCACAGGTATTGAGGGATGAAATCGGAATTGATGCACGGGTAAAATGGCCGAATGACATTCTGGTTAATGAAAGGAAACTATCGGGGATGTTATGTGAAATGGAGATGGAATCGGACCGGGTGGCTTTTATCAATATCGGGATCGGCCTTAACGTCAACAACAACCCCAGGGAAAAGGAACCCAATTCCGTTTCCATCAAAGAATTGCTGGGCAGGGAAGTCTCCCGAAAAAGCATCCTTACCTCCTTTTTGAACCAATTAAAGCAGGAACTGTCAAACCCCAACCTGGACCACATCATCCCCCGGTGGAAAACCCATACCATTACGCTGAACAGACAGGTAAAAATCGTAACAACTTCTGAAGAGTGGGAAGGAGTTGCGGTGGATGTGGATGAAAATGGAGCCCTGTTGCTGGAACAACCCAATAAAGAGATTAAAAAAATCTATTACGGGGATTGTTTTCACCAGATTTCCTGAAATGGCGTAAAAGCTTTTTACAAATTTATCCAAGAATCAAACCTGTTTATGGAGGGATCATGACAATATCGACATCGAACGATCAGCTCAGAATGACCGTTTACGCTTCCCTGATGGCGGCCCTGGTGGCAGCCGGTGCCTTTATTGCCATTCCGGTGGGACCTGTTCCCATTGTATTGCAGAATATGTTTGTTTTGCTGGCAGCATTATTATTGGGACGAAAGTGGGCATTGGCCTGCATTGCCATTTATCTACTGGCCGGTGCCATCGGACTACCGGTTTTTTCCGCAGGGAGGGGCGGATTTGCACACTTTGCCGGTCCTACCGGCGGGTATCTGTTGAGTTACCTGATTGTTGTTTATGTGGTTGGCTGGATTTCGGAAAAATTTGGATCCGGATATTCAAATCGGTCTGTCAAACGGATGATGGTGGATATAGTCGCCATGCTGATTGGATCATTAATCATTTATGCCTGCGGGGTTCCCTGGTTAAAATTTGTCACCGGTATGCCCTGGAGTAAAGCGATTGCCGTGGGAGCGCTCCCTTTTCTCATCGGCGATATTGCCAAGGTTATTGCTGCAGCATTTATAGCCCGCCTTATACGACCAATCATCAAATAATAATCAGAAAAGCTCATGACAAAAATAGCAATAAAAGGGCTTTCTCATCTCTATCCGGATGGACATTGCGGTATCAGGAATATCAACCTGCAGATTCAACCGGGTGAATTGGTGGTCATAGCCGGTCAAAACGGTTCGGGAAAGACAACCCTCTGTAAGCATATCAACGGATTGTTGAAGCCCACCTCAGGTAATGTGTTTATTGGCGATCTTCAGGTGGACAGGAATCCATCCAAGGCCCGACAACTGGTGGGGATGGTCTTCCAGAATGCCGACAGCCAGATTGTGGGGGAAACCGTTTCCAGTGACATTGCATTCGGTCCTGAAAACCTTGGGCTTAAAAGAGCTGAAATCAATGCCAGGGTTAAAAAGATTATTCAGATCGTGGGATTGGACGGCAAGGAGGACAATAGTCCACATACGCTATCGGGAGGCGAAAAGCGTAAGCTGGCAATCGCCGGGGTTCTGGCCATGAATCCCGAGATCATTATTTTTGATGAACCTTTTGCCAATTTGGATTATCCGGGCTCTGTACAGATTTTAGATCAAATTGTGATGCTGCATCAAACTCAGCGTACCATTATTATCATCACCCATGAGCTGGAAAAAATCATCTCCCTGGCGTCAAGACTGGTGATTTTAAAAGACGGGGAACTGGCTAAGGAGGGTATCCCGTCAACGATCATCAAGGATGTCGAACAATTTGGAATCAGGGAACCTTGCTCATCAAAACTGGGATACGGGTTACAATCATGGCGGAACTGAGTCTGTTGAGTTATAAACCGGGGAATTCATATCTGCACCGGATCGATATCAGATGCAAAATCGGACTTCTGCTGCTGATAAATATCGTCGGGCTTCAGTCTTCCGTTTGGGGTTTGCTAACGACCACCCTGCTTCTTTCTGCCGTTTTTTTGCACCTAAGACTCTCCCTGGTAACCATTCTTTTCCAGACGCGACTGTTTTACCTGCTGCTACTGTTTGTCTTCATCTCCAGGGCTGTGTATATTCCGGGAGAAAGTCTTATCACCCTCTTTCAAATCTCGGTTTCAAGGGAGGGGGTATTATCGGCTTCAGTTTACTGCTGGAGATTGATTGTTGTCTTATTTACCGGCATTATCTTTATTTCAACATCCAGATCAGCTGATATCAAAGCCGGTATTGCCTGGTTTTTTAAGCCTGTACCTTTGATTCCGGAAAAAAGGGTGGCCGTCATGATCAGCCTGATGATCCGGTTTCTGCCGATTATCCTGGAGCAGGCCAAAGAGATCAGCGAAGCCCAGAAAGCCCGGGCGGTTGAGCGGATAAAGAATCCGGTAAAGCGTTTGGTGATTTTTACGGTACCCCTGATGAGAAAAACCTTTGAGGCGGCAGATCGCTACATTATAGCCATGGAGGCGCGCTGCTATTCGGAAGACAGGACCGATCCCGATATGGAACTGAAGCGACAAGACGGCATCTTAATTCTGATAGCTGTTCCCGTGGTGATTGGTTTACTACTGGTTTAAAGTTTCATCGATGGCAGACCGGCTATTCTTCCAGGTAGCCTTTTTCAACGGCTTTTTTGAATAGTCTGGTCGCATATTGTGACAAGGCTTCCGACCCCTCGCGAATCGGGTCAATCAAAGTCATCACCTTCTCCAGTTTGACCCGATGCTGTTTCCAGCTTTTTCCCTGGGTAAAATACGAGTGAAGAATTGGGATAAAGCGGTCCAGGGCATAGGCAAATCTGGCTTCGTTGGTCAGACGGGCTTCGTACTCTTCCCAGGCTTCACGAAACTCCTTCTCCTGATCCGGGGGAAGAAGATCGAACAGTCTTTTGGCAGCGTTTTTCTCTCGCTCCACCTTATCGGTATTTCCTTTTTCATCAAAAAAGTAAGTATCCCCTGCATCGATCTCGACGATATCGTGGACAAGCAGCATCCTCACCACCTTGAACAGGTTAATCTCAAGATCGGAATGTTCCGCCAGAATCATCGCCAGTATCGAAACATGCCAGCTATGTTCGGCGGAATTCTCCAGCCTGTCACATCCCGTCAGGTAGGAACGCCTGATGATGCCTTTTAGCTTATCGATTTCAACGATAAACTCAATTTGTTTATCCAGGCGATCCATCATTTGCTTGAAGATTTTAAACGAAACAAAATTGCTTTGACTTTGTGAATGGAATGCAAGGCAAAGGGAACATTGGCAGGAATGGTAACGATCTCATTTTCACTGACCAAATTGGTTTTATCGTCAATGGTTATTTGCGCTTTTCCCTCAATCAGTTGGATGCAGGTTAAAAAAGGGGATGCGTGTCTGCCCAGTCCCTGAGTTTTGTCAAAAGCATAGACAGTCAGGGACCCTCCCTCTTTTTCAACCAGGGTTCTGGTAGCAACGGAGTTTTCCTTGTACTGAAGGGTGTTAAGAAGATTTAAGACTTCAGTCATATCATTTATATTTTAATCAAATAGTTTATCTGTTTAATATTACTCTGCTCAATAATATCCCCCTTTTTGTCTCGGTATGTCAAATGGGGAGGCTGCCAGGGAGAGGATTCATACTTTTGAGCTGCTTCGGATTTCCGTACCTGGTTTTAATGGTTTGATTTTGAAAAGAATTGGCAAATCCGGGGACTAAGCTTGACTAGTCAAAAATGGCTTTGTAATCTCACAATTATCATGTTCGCTTGAATTGCCTTTTCATATTTGAACAAACCAGGCCCCATGCCATATATAACTTTTCATAAAAAGACACTCGGTGTGTTTTTCATTGTTTTACTGTCCTGCCTCCTGCTTAATGCTTATTCTTCTACGTTAAACGCTCAGGAAGGTGTAGCTCCGTCCGAGAGGGAAGACCTGGTTTTTATTAAAAATCTCTTTAATGATAAGATTTATAATTTTGCCAGACAGGAAGCGGAAATTTTTGAGAAGAATTACCCCAATAGTAGTCTGATCCCCGAGATCGTCTTTATTCAAGCACAAATTGATGTTGTCGAAGAGTCTTTGGAACCGGCTTTGAAGAAATATGCCAGAATCATCAACCAGTATCCAACCTCATCTTTTGTTGAAGACGCACTCTATTATTCCGGCGCACTAAAAATCCAGCTGAATCGGGTTGAAGGTCTCAAGGACTTTGATCAATTAACCGGGAAATTCAACAATTCCAAATACCTTCCCCGCATCGATTTTCATAGGGGAGTACAGGCATTTAAACAGGAGCAGTGGGCAAAAGCAGAACCATACTTTAAAAGGGTCTTGAAATCGGAAGGTTTAACAGAGGAGCATCGTTTCCAGAATCAGCATTATCTGGCTTGGATCTATTACTTCCAGGGAAAAACCATTCTCGCCAAGAGTTTGTTCTTTGAACTGCTGGAGTCAAAGATTCCCCAGGCAGACAAGGCAAAAATATCGTTTCAGCTGGGAATTGACGCCCAGAAACAGGAAAACTACCAGAAGGCTATCAGTTGGTATGAACGTCAGATGAGCGAATGGCCTCACCCAGATTATCAGGACAGATCACGGTTTTGGATTGCCGAGTGCTACTACCTTGAATTTAAGAAGCAACCGGAAACATCAACCAGTGCTCACAAAGAAAAATCGATTCGGTTGTACAGTGAAAACCTGAATTTGGAAAAACCGGTTTCACCGGATATCAGTCGCTATCACCGGGGATGGCTGTTAATTGCCCAGGACCGCAAAAAAGAGGCCGAAGAGGACTTTGCCTTGTTGCAGGCAAACAATCCAATATACGGTGCTGATTTGGAATTGACTGCTACCAGAGCTACTTTTTTTGAAGAGAAAAACGATCTGACGGCTGCTAACAAAGTTTATGCCGAAGCCCTGAATTATCAAAAAGAATCCGTCATTCGTAATATGTTGCTGTTGAATCTGATCCGCAACAGTCACAGTTTAAAAGACTGTGCTTCGATTCTGAACTGGGCAGGCAAAGCCGATCTTTCGGAGGAAAACAAGGACACCCCGGAAATCAGTTTCTACAGCGGGCGCTGTCATTTTGCCGACAATCGATGGAAGCAGGCAGGAGAATATTTTTCCCGCATTCCTTTAACCACACAATACGGCAGGGTTGTTTTTCTGAATTACCTGTATGTCTATCAGCAGTTGCAGGATTTTGAAGGTGGGATGACTTACCTGGATCGGGTGGAATCCCATCCGGAATTTGGTAATAAAGAGAAAATTCTGCTTATGAAGATGGAATTTGCCCAGAGCTTAAAACAATGGGCCAAGACTTTGGAAATAATGCTAACTATCGAAAAACAGGTGCCAGATAAAGCAAAAGACCCCTGGTTTTTGCTAAACATTGCCAAGACGGCTGACTCAGTCTATTCTGCCCTGGATGATGAAAAGCACCCCATGCACCGCTATCCGGTCAACAAAAAATCTTATTATGGTGATCTGGCACTGCAATACTACCAGTCAGCTTATAATCTGATACCTTCGCAGGACAGTGAAACCAAATTGTCGCTGCTTGATCTTCTGGTTTCACGCTACTCTTCCCGTTCGGATTACAGAAAAGTGGTCGCATTTTACCATGATGCCATCAAACTGGTCAGTAGCCAGGAACAGAAGGACAAGTTGCGGCTGCTGATGGCCAAGCTTTTAGTCAAAGAGCTCCAGGCGCAACAAGATGCCCAAAGAGAACTCCTGCAGATTCACAATAAAGGCAATACCGCTATCCATTTTGAAGCTTCCTCATTATTGGCTGAGTTGTATGTGGAGCAAAAAAAGCTGATTCAAGCTATTAAGATTCTGGAGGATCTTTCCAAACAACCGATTGAGAATACGGAATGGTATCCCCTGGTTCATTTCAGACTGGGTGAGATGTACCAGGCTAAGGAACGATGGCAAAAAGCTGTTTTCCATTACGATCTGGTTGTTAAAAGCAAACTGGAAAGTCCCTTAAAAACACAGGCAAAATCCAGGGCGGCTACCATCGAAAAATACTTAAAACAGCAAGCTCAATCTCAAACAGATTGATTGAATTATCCGGTTGGGCTAACTTTAATAAAATAAAACGGGAAAAACAAGAATCTCACCAGGCTGATTGAATGACAGATAAACAGGAAGAGATCCTGGATAAGATCCGGGAAAGAGTGTTGGAGCGAGAACGGGAACTGCAGCTTGAACAGGACAAAGAAGCCAATATGGATGCAACACTGCAAGCCCTGGAAGAGATTACCGAAGTCCCCAGGGAGGAGATGAATCGAATCGCCAAGGAGATAATGGCATCCTACGAAAATCCTAAAGAGAATCCCGTTCCAGATGCTTCCTTACCGGTTCTTTACCAGGGAGATTTGCCGGCAACTGTCAGAGAGGCTGTTTCCAAACTCCCGCCCGTTTTGAAAACGGAGTTTTTTGAGGAATATGCCATTGCAGAAAAGAAGAAAAGCTTGTCCTATCTGTTTTGGCTGATTCCACCACCGTTTTCCTGTCATTATCTATATAATAGACGGATATTAACCCAGATTTTATATTTCATTACCTGTGGCGGTATTTTTATCTGGTGGATAGTTGATTTTTTCCGCATTCCGCAAATTGTTCAGGAGGAAAATAGAAAAACTGCCAGGAAATTTCTGAAAAAAATGATGAAACAGTCTTTAAGACGCAGGCGAAACAGTCCCAATATACCCTATAAAAAACAATGATTATTATTAACCCTACAACGATACTTAAAATATTTCCGGTGGTGGATCACCTCCGGTTCGCTTCTTTCTGTGCGACAGGTATGCCCGGTGGTTCTTCTGCTGAATCCATCTGACAGTAGACAAGGCCAAATCGATGTCATAGTCCCG
>JAHJTV010000051.1 GCA_018829445.1 bacterium | reverse complement strand
ATCTTTTATCAACTCGGTGAAGTAGGCCATGAAATCCAGGTTTTTAGAAGAAGCGATCATCGCCGCTTGATAGAGGCAATAACGCAGTTCCGATTTTCCCTTTTTGGAGATTCGGGGTGTTTGCCCATCCGATTTTTTACCTTAATTCACCATCAAAAAAAAACAAAAAACCGTTGGTGCCCTTTGTATAAAGGGGATATGGTTATGTTACGACACCAAACCATTCACCAACGGAGTGATCTAATGAAAAAGGAATCGCCACTTCTTGTCAAGGTTGAAGAAGAAAAAAGTGAAAGCTATCTGAGTTCTTTTGGAGCCATACCGACCTTCCTTGAGTTTCTCAACGGTTTTAAGTTCGGCAGCATGGTCGAGGGGATTTTCAAGGACAAGTCAAATCAAGGTTATTCATCCCTGCATCATCTTTTAACCTTGATTCTGCTGAATCTCACAGGCGGTCAATCGGTTTGCGATGTCGAGCGGTTGGAAGAAGACGGTGGATTGAAACGGGCGTTTAAAAAGCTGGAAGAGAAGTTGACCGTTCTGAAAGAGAGAGTATTCAGGAAAGGACGGATCAGGATATTTCCTTCGAGCAGTCGCATTTTCGATTTTTTGAACCGCTTTAATTCAGGTGAGGAAGAGGCGCAGCGGGAGTCCACACCGGAAGGAAAGAGTAAAATTCTACCGGTAGGAGAACCGTTTCTGGATTTAATCGAATTAAATAAGCGCATCGTTGGTCAAAGCCAGGTATATCGAATTAAATAAGCGCATCGTTGGTCAAAGCCAGGTATTAAGTCCTTGCCAAACCGCTACTTTGGATATGGACAACAATCTGATTGTCACGAGCAAGTCAACTGCCAGGGTAAGTTATAAGAAGGCTCCGTCCTCACCTCTAAATTTACTCGGACAATCTTTCAAATCTATCATTTTATCAATACTGGACTTACTATTTGGATCATCGAGATTTTATTCTTGACTTTACTAGACGACCGGTCTAATTTGTTTTTCAACAGTCACAACTATCAATTTAACAGAGAGCAATGTGAAAAAAGACACCAAGCAGCGGATCTTTTTTGAGGGTGCGAAGTTGATCCATCTGAAGGGATATGGCAGTACCGGAATTCAGGAGGTTTTAACGGCTGCAGGAGTTCCCAAAGGATCATTTTATTTTTATTTTAAGAGCAAAGAGGATTTTGGCTTGCAACTGATTGATTATTTTAAGGAGTTTATTTACGGAAAATGGGATGAGATCGGCCGGTCCAGCGCCTCATCGCCTTTGGAGGGGATGAGGGCGTTTTTCCAGTGGTTTCTGTCTTTGAATGCACGCAACGGTTATAAAGGGGGATGTCCTTTTGGCAATCTTGGGCAGGAGCTAGGTGATATCAATGACAGCTTTCAGCAGAAGCTGAACGTGGTTTTTGAAGAGTTTAAAGCAAAGATAAACCAGGTGCTCATAGAAGCCAAAAAACTGGGCGAGATTTCTGAAGATCTGGATCTGGAAAATCTAAGCGATCTTATTTTCAGCTGTTTTCAGGGGGCACTGATTCAGATGAAGGTTTCCCGAAGTTCAAGATCGATGGAGAATTTTAACCAATTATTCTTTAACCTGGTTACCAGTGCGGGTAACAAACGATAACCAATCAGCAAGGAGGGCGGAGATGGAAGAGTGGTATCAAACCGGATGTGTTTTATGTGCACAAAACTGTGGTTTAAAGCTGCAGGTCGAGAACAACAAAATCATTAAGGTCCGAGCGGACAAAGAAAATCCGAGAAGTGAAGGATATGCCTGTCGTAAGGGTCTCAAGGTGGATTATCATCAGCATCATTCAGAGCGATTGACTCATCCTTTGAAACGGGTGGGAGAGTTGTTTGAAAAGATCAGCTGGGATCAGGCGATTAGGGAGATCGGTGAAAAACTGAAGGGAATTATTAAAAAGAATGGGCCCAGGTCATTCGCATATATGGGAGGTGGTGGTCAGGGAGGACATATGGAAGCCGCTTTTGGCGTCAGGCTATTGAGAGGTCTGGGATCAAGGTATCATTACAGTGCCTTGGCCCAGGAACTGACCGGTCATTTCTGGGCCTGGGGAAGAGCCCTGGGTAAACAATATCTGTCGACCCTGCCGGATGAAGAGAATACGGATGTGTTGGTGGCTGTTGGCTGGAATGGAATGCATTCCCATCAGATGGTACAGGCTCCCAAACATTTAAAGAGAATTGCAAAAGATCCAGGCAAACTTCTGATTGTGATTGATCCCAGGCTTTCGGAAACTGCCAAAATAGCCGATATTCATCTTCCTATCCGCCCGGGATCGGACTCACTCCTTACCCGGGCGATGATCTCCATCATCCTGCAACAGGGGTGGCAGAATGATGAATATATCAACAAACATGTCAGTGGTTTTGACAAGATCAGACCCTGGTTCATCGATTTTGATGCCAAAGCAGCCATTGAGGTGTGCGAACTAGAATATGAACAGGTTTTTAAGCTATGTAAGATTTTCACAGAAAGAAAATGGAGCATGCATCCCGATCTTGGTTCCTTCATGAGTCGTCATAGTACGGTGAATTCTTATCTCCAGATTATTCTGTTGGCTGTTTGCGGAAGAATTTGTGTACCGGGGGGTAATATTGTTCCGGGCACGGTTTTTCCCATGAGTTCTCATACGGACGAAAGACTGGAAAAAACCTGGAGAACCGTGGAAACGGATTTTCCCGCAATCTGCGGACTGTTCCCCCCCAATGTTTTTCCGGAAGAGGTATTGAGTGATAAACCGGAAAGGTTAAGGGCAGTACTGGTTTCAGGCTCAAACCCACTGCGTTCCTATGCCGATACTACGGCCTATGAAGAGGCATTCAAAAAACTGGAATTATCGGTGACAATCGAGATTGCCATGACAGAAACCGCCAGGTTATCGGACTATGTTCTGCCTGCACGATCCGGCTATGAATGCTGGGATACGACTTTTTTTGCATGGAGTTTCCCGGAGGTGTTTTTACAGTTGAGACGTCCCATTATAGAACCGGATGGAGAACCACTTGAAAATGGTGAAATCATTACCAGGATTGCCGACGCTGTTGGCATCGTTCCCGAGATTCCGGAATCGCTTTATGAAGCAGCAGCAAAAGATCATATGACCTATGGCATGGAATTGATGCAATATGCCTCAACCGAACCGGAAGCTATGAAGAATATGCCTTTTATTCTTGCAAAAACATTGGGAGCCGAAATGGGATCAGCTCATAAGGCCGCCTTATGGGGAATGTTGCAGACAATGCCGAAACAATTCAGAAAAAATGCAAAACGGGCCGGATTTGAAGGAGGACCAACCCTGGGTGAAGAGTTGTTCAAGATGGCCCTGGAAAAACCTCAGGGATTCTGGACCGGGCAGGTTGATCCCAATGATAACATCGCTTCCGTTCGCCACGAAGATAGCAGGATTGACGTTTATATACCCGAAGTTGAAGAGTGGGTAAAGAGTATTAATGCGGAATCGGAACGTAAGGCTTTAAATCTTGATGATCAATATCCTTTGATTCTCAGTGCCGGGAAACATAGCGATATGGTAGCCAACACCCTGATGCGGAATCCTGAGTGGAATAAAGGTAAAAGGGCTTGTACCTTGAGCATGAATGCTGAAGATGCGGCGGCATTAAACCTGGATGATGGTCAGACGGTAAAGATCATTACGGAAGCGGGAGAGGAAACGGTTGAACTTGAGGTTACGAACATGGCCAGGAAAGGCCAGGTGTTAATGCCCCACGGTTTTGGTCTGGATTATAACGGCCAGACTTTTGGCGGCAACGTTAACCGTTTAACCAAAAACACCCATCGGGATCGTCTGGCAGGAACTCCCCTGCATCGCTTTGTCCCCTGCAGAGTTGAAGCGGTATAGTCAAATTCTCCGGGGATACCCCCCCCCCCGGAGTTTCCACCAAAAATCCCCAATACTTTCTATATTAGTTGCATCACTTACAGTAACTACATAATTTCATAGCTATTTATTAAAGAGAATTTTATCTAAAGAATCGTTTGTTGTGAACACAAAAGGCGGGGAAGCCGTTGGTTCGGAGCTGCGAGCCTCGCTCCTCATATATCATGCGAAATGTCTTTAACATCAAGTAAGCCAGGTATGTCAAGAAAGCTCAAAAAGTGCAGCGCATTTCTTTAACACTAATGAGAGACGCTAGGCGTGATCCACCAGGGACGGATGAAAAGAGGAAAAACCGTGAATAATTTCTAAGTTTTTTCCGCTGATGAATTTATAGCTGTCATCACTCAACATTATCTTGACAAGTTTTCTCAACTCATTTGCTACTTTGGCTTTCACTCGAATAAAAACCGACCTCAGAGAAGCCGGTTTTGTTTACCCCTATGGGGATAGACTTTTAAATCGTGATCGTCCTCGAACTCTAACTCATGCACGATTATTGTTTTACATAACTCAAAACTTTCATTGAACCATGTCAAGTTCCAAAGTCAAACATCCTGTATAAAAATGAGTTTTCATTTTTATACAGGTTTTCGGTTGGAATGATCATTCTGAAGTAACAATAATGGCGTGGGATAAGATATCAAAGTGGAAAAATGGATTCAAACATCGAATAAGTTATGGTTTTAGAATTTGAAACGGAAATCCGAACAGACGAAACCGTTCATCGAAACTTGGGAGGTGGTTCTCGCAATTCTCTCTGGAATCAGATCCAATCCGATGTACTTGGTATTCCAATAAAGGTATCCAATCAGCTGAAAATACGGTTGTAGGTGCTGCCCTTTTCGGTTTTGTCGGCGCAGGTTTTTATATGGACTATACCGCTGCTTTTGAAGCGTTTGAATTCTATGAAACCATGGTTGAACCCTCGGTTGACATATCACATTACAACAATATATATCCAATTCAAATCACTGGAAAAGAACCTGCAAACTCTAAACAACTGACAACGATATCAGGTGGGGAGAAATCATGAAAATCATTGTGATCGGTTCAGGAATGTCAGGACTAACAGCTGCTGCGTATTTATCTAAATCAGAACACGAGGTTATCGTTTACGAACAATTCCCCGAGATTGGAGGCGTGACGGCAACTCACCGGCAAGATTCTTTCGGGTGGGATTTGGGCCCGTTGCTACTTGAGGGATTTCTTCCTGGAGAACCTGCCAACCGTATCCTCAGAGAATTGGGTGTTGAGAACAAAGTAAGTGTCCAGCGTTATGATCGAGGTATCTCATATCCCGATTTTGCTTTGTGGAAACCTGAAGAGTATCAGGGACCTTACTGGCGGAGGGATTACCTGAAATCCAGATTCCCGGCTGAAAGTGACGGACTGGATCTATATTATAATTTTTATGATGATTTCTGCAAATTGATCCGATACGATGGTCGACTGGCAAACAGTTCAGGACTTAATGCTCTACTGATAAAATTGAAGATGTGGCTGGCCTACAGAAAAATAAAACACATGGAGAATTGGTCGGCCAAACAGTTAATGGATCTGTTTTTCCAGGGACCTGAATTGAAAGCCCTATATACGGGAATTCTGGCCGATTTTGTCGTCAAACCGTCTCAATTTCCGGCTTTTGGTGTTCCCATGTCCAATCTTGAAACAGCCTTCGATCTCCGGACGCCTCTGGATGATGAGAGGGGGTCTTTACCTGGATATTCTTATATATTGGGTGGATGCTGCAAGCTGGTTGAGGCGGTTGCCGGCGTTATTGAACAAAACAGAGGTTTGATACAAACCTCGACTACAGTGAACAAGATACAAATCGAAAACGGCAGGGCAACCGGAGTCATCCTTCAAGATGGACATTTCGAACCAGCCGATCTGATTGTCAGCAGCGGTGGTGCAAAGGAGACGTTTCTGTCGATGATCGGAAATGAACATCTTCCGAAAGAATTTTTAAGCCAGGTCAGCGGCCTGATTCCGATGCAATCCGTATTCATGGTTCACTTGGGCATAGACTTTGACCCAGGGAAGTATCAGCCGGCAGCACTCTGCTACTATTACAAGATTTATGATATTGAAAAAGCGGTCAAGGATTGTCAGGAAGGACACTACCACGAAGGAGAGGACGGGTTTTTGATATATGTGCCTTCTCAGCATTCTCCGGATCTCTCTACCTCAAACCACCATGCGGTTACCGTCTACACTATCGCACCCAATTACCTGGATAATGGAAGTTGGTCTGATCGGCGGGAAGAGTTGGCTGACAAGCTTATTGCGGAAGCTGAAAAATTTGTTCCCGGTCTTAAAAAGGGAACTGTTACCAGGTGTATTATGACACCTGATGATTTCAGGGAGCGGACTCATCAGCCTAATCATCATTCTTTCGGTGGTCTGGCTCCGGTAATGGGTCAGCAGAGTCCTCCATTCAAATCGCCAGTTGAGGATTTCTGGTTTATCGGTGCCCAAAGTGAAAGCGGGGGAGGCGTGAAAGGCGTTATTGTTGGAGCGGAAAAAGCTGTTCGGCAGATTCAAGCAACCATCAAAGGGAGATAACCGATATGGAATCAAACGGAAAGCCTTTCGAAAATTCTAAATTCATCATGACCAGTTATGGCATGAACCAGTTCTTCGGGCAATGGATTACAGGCCCATTCGGCATGTATGTCTTTTTCTTTTATGAAACGGAAATCGGTTTGAATGTCAGATTGGCAGCGTTAGCATTCGTCCTGTTTTCAGTCTGGAACGCCATAAACGATCCGTTAACCGGTTTTCTCATGGAACGCGTTACCATGCCTTGGGAAAAACGATGGGGTAAACGGTTTCCATGGATAGTCATTGGTGGAGTCCCGTGGTTGTTTGCCTATGCTATGATATTCATGGTTCCGCTGCACTGGGATCCGATAAAAAATGAATGGGCGGTTTTTACCTGGCTACTGGTATCCACCTGCGTTTTTGACACCTTTTATACGATTTGGTCGGTGAGTGTCACGGCGATGTACCCGGATAAATTCAGGGGTTTGAATGAAAGAAGAACCGCAGCCGGTATTGGAACGATTATTGGAATTACCGGGATCGTTTCCTCATCGGTCATTCCACCCATGTTAATCACTTTTGGAGTCCCGGAGACCTTTCAATCTGCAGCCTGGGCTGTCATTGGGATCGGTTTTCTGATTTTTCTGATGATGATCCCCGGTATCCGTGAAGATAAGACCACTCGAAAGCTTGCTGAAAAACGTCGAGTGGATGTAGAAAGCAGGGATATGGATCCGTTTTTTACCACGGCAAAGTCAGTGATAACAGACAAAATTTTCATGTCGAAGGTTATCTTTTTTTTTGGATATCAAGCGGGCGTGGCCATGCTTTCCGCTTCTGCTCCCTACATCGTAAATTTCGTATTGGACAAAAAGTCCAGTGACTTAAGCATCCTAATGGGGGGGATGCTGGGTGGTGCTCTTCTCTCCATTCCTCTTTGGATAAAAGTATCCCATCGATTGAACAATAACCGAAGATTAAGTTTGATCGCCGGTTGGGCCATGTTTCTGACCTATTTACCAATGTTTTTTATCACCGATTTCTACCTGTTCATTGGCGTTTTGTTTTTGTTTGGTGTCGGTCTTGGCGCACAGTGGTTTGCAGATCCGCCAACGATGGGAGATGTGATCGATAATGTAACCGTACGGACGGGTGTCCGACAGGAGGCGGTTTACTACGGTTATCAGGCTTTTTTCATTCGCTTTGGCCACAGTGTTCAAGCCGGGGTTTTTGCACTGGTACATACATTGACAGGGTTTGTCGAAGGGGTTTCCAACCGCGCCGAACTGGCAGAAAAGTCATCAAACCTTGAACTGGCGCTTTTGGGAATCAGAATTCACACCGCATTGGTTCCGGCCATTCTGGTACTGATCTGTACTCTCATTTTCTGGAAATATTATGACTTGACGCCGGAAAAAGTTACTGAAAACCGAAAGAAACTGGAAAAAATTTCATAGCAAGAGGATGTAATAAAAGTTGCTGTGATTGCACTTTCCTGTTTAGTCGCAGAGTGTTGCAGGCAAAAGCCGGACATTCAGTCACTGTTTATGAACAACACCAAGAAATCGGTGGTGTTACCGCCACTATGGAAAAAGATGGTTATAATTGAGAACTGGGACAGATGTTGGTGGCTGACCTTATCCACTCCAAATCGCCCCAATATTGACGACGACTTTGGAAACTTGATGCATCTCCACTTGACATGAAAAAACCAAATTCCTGCCATCTCCTACTATCTGCCCAACTGATCAGAACTTTTTTAGTCTTCAGCCAAAAAAAGGACAGACTTGAGCTATGACACGTTAACTCTAGCCTGTTTTCATACCAACATCGTAAAACAAGATGAATTTTGCTTGATAGCGAAAAAGGAAATTTCTATCACTTTGTTTGTGGACAGACGAAAGAGATGCGGAAGGCACGCTGAAGATTATCGAATGGAACGGGTACGGCAACCGATGAAGCGTTTAAACGGTACTTTTCAGTACACTTTCCCAATCCAGCGTGGTGTCCTTTTGATAGTTTTTGGGGAAGAGAATATGAAATTCAGCTCCCTGCCCAGGTTCGCTTTGTACCCGGATTTCACTACCATGGGCGTGCAAAACCGCCTTAACCAGACTGAGGCCGAGTCCCAACCCTTTGGTTGAACGGCTTTTGTCGGCACGATATAGACGTTCAAAAATGCGGGTCAGGTCATCCGGCGCGATTCCAATCCCATTGTCCTTGATCTTCAAATAGACGGATTTATGGTTATCACGGGTTGTAATCATGATATTGCCTCTTTCGGGGGTATATTTGATGGCATTATCGATGAGGTTGTTCAGTACCTGACTGATTCGGTTGTCATCGGCGAAAACGTGCAGATCTTCGGACAAATCAAGCTGCAGGTTCAGATGCTTGTCTTCCAGTAAAAAGTCGTACTGTTTGACCGAATCACAGATAAGCTCCTTGAGGTTAATTTTCCGGGGGTACAGATTCAGGGTTTCCGCTTCCGCTTCGGAGATATCCATTAGGGTTTTCAGCATCCGTTCTAACTTCTCTGCCTCTTCTGCACAATCGAACAATGCCTCCCGCAACTTGTCCTGATCTTTTTGTTGAACCGCCTCCTCAATGGAAAGACGCATATGGGACAGGGGGGTGCGTAGATCGTGGGCAACATTATCCAGCGACTCTTTCATCCGGATCACCAGGGATTCCGTTTTATCGAGCATGTGGTTGAACATGTCGGACACCTTCCCGATATCGTTTCTGGTATTGGGAGTCGAAACCCGAGCGGTCATATCCCCGGCAGAGATCCGGTGGATCGTCATTAGCATATTCTTGAGGGGTCTCAACGCCAGGTGGATCAAGATGACGCTAGATATGAAGATGACAGCGGTAAAGATAAGATTTGCATACTTGAAGAAGGTTGCCACCATCTCATCCTTTACATTGAATGCCTTAAAGCCCCGTCCGACCTGAATGTTCAGTCGACTGTCAAGCTTCATGGTTTTGTACATAACCACAATGTCCTCATCCGGTAGCATCATGATGGATCTTCGCAATCGGTATGTAAACGGCGCCGGCTGAAAAACCGTTGTCCAGTTCTCTGTTGTTCTTGACCATAATGTCGTATCTCCTGCCAGGACACTGGCTATTTCCTTTGTCGGATAGATCTCCCATAAAGTGGTATTGTTCTCATCAGCCAGGCGAACCACCATCCCAAACACTTTCAACTCCTCTTTATCAGCTCGTAACTGCTGAAGCAAGCCTTGATGCCCTGACCGCTCAAAACAAGATATATATTGATCCAGTTTGAATTGAACCAGCGTACGCTCCTCCTTTAACAATTGGATTTTGGCCAGGGGTTCGCCTAAAAAATGAACACCAACAAGACAGATCAACATCACAATAGCGATGGTTGTGCTCAAGCGAAAAGCAGTATTTTCCTTAAGCCTTTTCATCCGTTCGAAGAACATATCCGACGCCTCTCAGAGTATGGATCAGTTTAGTGTCGAAATCCTTTTCGATTTTGCTCCTGAGCCTGTGAACCAGGACATCGACAACGTTGGTGGTAGGATCGAAATTGTAGTCCCAGACATGTTCCAGGATCATTGTCTTGGAGAGTACTTTTCCGTGGTTCCGAATCAGGTATTCAAGGAGTGAATATTCCCGGGGTTGGAGATCAATGACATGCCCATTTCTAATCACTTCCCGTTTGATGACATTCACCGAAAGGTCACCAATTTCAAAGGTCTGGTGTTCCACCTGCATATTGCTGCAACGTCGCAGCAGTGCCTGGACTCGTGAATTAAGCTCTGTAAAAGAAAAGGGTTTAATCAGGTAATCATCACTGCCTGTATCCAGTCCTTTAATCCGATCTTCTACGGAGTGCTTGGCACTTAAAATAATAATAGGGAGTGTCATGTTCTGACGCCTGATCTCTGAAATTACTTCAAGTCCGCTCTTGCCCGGTAGCATTACATCAATGATGGCTATGTCGTAGTTTTCGGTTAAAGCCATGAAAAGCCCATCGTCGCCATTGTGCATGACATCCACCGCGAATCCTCCCTGGCGAAATCCATTCGCAATGAAAGAGGCGATTTTTGTATCGTCTTCAATTAAAAGGAGTCTCATTGTTTACTTGTTGTTTTCGGTTCGGTCTGTGTGTCCTTTGGTTCCCATGTTTGCCATGCTTGTAACGTAACACAAAAGCGATGTCTCAGCCAACCACCCCCGTCAACCTTTCAAAAATGTAATGTTTGATTAATAGAGCAAGGGATTTTATTCAAAAAAGACTGGTTTCATGGCAGTTGTAGCTGCTTGTTCAGGTTTTGTAGATTTCTAAACCCTTATGACATATATGTTTACTCGATTTTACTACGAACCTGTCAAAATCTTAATGTTGTAGACAGCGTGCTGTCATTTTGGCCTGTTATAATTAATTCCAGTTGTTGCTAATACATCGCCATCACCGGATTCGGTTTCATTGATATTAGGTCCGGATTGATCAGTCAGTATTTATTGAATTCAAGAGATAACCTATGAAAATGAGTATTCAGGAAATTCTCAGCCAGGGGCTCCGGAAAAACTTTTGATAGAGTTGATTATGGCCCTGGAACATTTCGGATTGGAGTACAGCAAAATTGTGGAGGACTATCGCGAGGCGATTAGGAAGCCATTGGAAGAATTCCTCGAAAGTAGGGATTAAAAGACTATGAAAGCAGATTATTATTGGCAAGGATTTCGAAGAGTGTTGCTCATGTCGTGGGTGACGCTGTTGGTTCTCCCTAAATCTTGCAGGATCTGGAAGCCTTGCCGTACGGGTTTTGCTCAAACGATAATCCGACGTCGATCTGTCCGTATTTTATTAAAACAGCCTCAACTCACGCTTTCCGAGCAGATTATGGCGGAAGAGATCAACAAACTCCAGCTTGGACGCGGGCGGATTTTCGCTGTGACAAAGGTCAAGCAGGATGTGATTGAAGCTCGGACCTGCTTGATCAGGCCTATTTTGACTATGAATAAACCTACCTTTTCCTGTCGGTCAAAACAGGCGAAGTCTATGAAAAGTATTACCTCTATGAGCTGTCATCAAGCTTATGCAGGATTAACCATGATTAAAAGATTCTTCACCTGGAAAATGCAGATGACTAGCATCTGCCTGCTGTTGCTTTCAACAACCATCCAAGCCGCTTCCTTGGAATCCAGCGTCAAAGTGATTGAGCTGGTGCCACAGAAACTGGAGGTCACCAAGGAATATGTCGGTCACCTGGATCCGCTGGAACGGGTGACAATTCGCTCCGAAGCCTCTGGAACCGTGGAACAGATAAACTTTGTGAAAGGACAGCGGATTCAGAAAGGGGAGGTACTGGTTCATATCTCCACAGAAAGACTGGGATTAAATGTGGCAAAATCCCGATCCAATTATCAACTGGCCAAGATTAATTATGAAACGCAAAAGGCATTGGCCGCCAAGAGTATTTCTTTACGAAAGGTTCAGTTAAGCCTGGCCCAATCGGAAACCTATCTTTGGTTGGCAAAAACCGAATATCTCAAAGAAAAGGAACTATGGGACAAGAAGTACTCTACGGAATCTAATCTGGACCTTAAACGAAACACACTGGAAACAAGAAAAATCGTAATAGTTTAGCATTTTGAAGTTCAGGCAGCGGTTTCACACATTTAACAGTTGTTCTGATCAACAGATATGGCAGCTTTGGCAATTGTCAGTACTGTTTCTGGTGAGAGGAAGTGATGGTCAACTGACCTATGTTATTAAGCGTTTTGATCGCAAAGGTAGAAAAGGAAAAGTCGCAAAAGAAGACTTTGCGCAACTGTCCGGTATGTCTAGAGAGACGAAATACAATTCCAGTATGGAGAAAGTTGTAAAAATCATAGACGAGTACTGCACTTTTCCAATGATTGAGAAATCGAAGCTGTTTCTGAGGGTCTTGTTTACATTCCTAACAGGCAATGAAGATACGCACTTGAAAAACTTTTCGGTGATCAGCCTGCAAAGCAAGGTAGTCCTTTCTCCTGCATATGATTTATTGAATACAACAATTGCTATTCCGAATCCCATTGAGGAAATGGCCCTTCCCATCAATTCCAAAAAAAGAAAACTGACCAAGGAAGATTTAGTAGATTACTATGGAAAGAAATGCTTACAACTTAATGATAAAACAATTCAAAGCATTTTAAGGCGATTGATGGTTGCCACAAGATCCTGGGACACAATAATAGGAAGTTGTTTTCTTTCCTCCGACAAACAGTATGAATATATGGAGCTTTTAAAATTCCGAACTAAAAGGCTTTTTCCTGGAATTTGATCCATGATCGTATCCATCCTAGCTGGGCCAAGATAGCAACTTGTGGTTGCGGTAAAAAATTAAAAATTGCTGCCCAAAAAAAAGAGAAATGAAATTTTTCTCTTTTCTGGTCTTTCAACCGACCTTCCACTCCGGAAACTCAATAATAAATTTACTTATTTCACCATTCTTCTACCAATACCCTCCAGAACCTTTTTTTTCACTTGTTGTAACTCTATCGTTATCACTATTTACTTGCTTCTAATTCAATTCTTCGGTTCTCGGATCAAGTTCCGCAGGTTCCGGGCCTGTTATGGATATTGAAGTAATGACAAATTCCGTCTTTTCTTCCGGCGGGACTGGTTGAATTTTTACAAAGGTTGTTAACGCAAAAAGTGCAAAAAGAAGATGCAGAATTGCCGAGTAAACAAAGATGACATACGTATCGACCAAAATCATGATGGCTGAAACGATTAATGGACCAATAACGGCACCTATTGAATAAGCAACCAGCAATCCCCCGGAAATAGCAACAAAATCCCCTTCTGTTACACGGTCATTTGCTTGCGCGACGCTGACTGAATAGATGGAGTGGGCAAACATTCCCAATCCGAACGATACCAGATAAAATATGAGATCCGACGTTTTTCCCGTTATTAAGACCAGTGCGATTTCGCCAATGGCCGCACACATGGACACCATGATAATCACCCAGCGGCGATCAATACGATCAGAAAGATAGCCAATCGGGTATTGAGCAACTGCTCCACCAAGAATGACCGCTGTCATAAAAAAGGAGATTCCCTTGACATCAAATCCGGATTCGCTGACAAAAACAGGAGCTAAGATCCAAAAAACCCCATTAATCAATCCGACGACCAAACACCCGGTAACACCGACCGGTGTCATTTGCCACAATGAAAATACTTTAATGCTTGTTGATTCAATGGGTAAGGGTTGAATGGATTTTGTCAGTGTTAACGGAAGTAGTGATAGTGAAACAAGTACTGATGACAAAACAAAGAGTGTGAATTCAGAAGGTGATGCCAGATTTAGGATTAACTGTCCCAATGTAATTGCAACCAGGGTGATGACGAAATAGACGGAAAATAAACTCCCTCTGGTTTCATTTGTTGCTTGTTCATTTAACCAGCTTTCAATAATCATATAAAGCCCGGCAAAACAATAACCGGTTAAAGCACGCAGCCCCATCCATAAAATCTCGTTGGTAAACAGGGCGTGGATCAGAGGAGCTACTGAAGCCAGAGACGCAAAAGCCGCAAAAGCTCTGATGTGACCAGCTCGCTTAACAACCCTGGAGCATTGAAAACTCCCCAGGAGAAACCCTGCATAATAAAATGTTCCGATGAGTCCGATACTGGTGTTGGAAAAACTCTCAAATTCTCCACGAATTGATATCAGCGTGCCCTGGAGACCATTTCCCATCAACAATATTCCGGTTGATAGTAACAACGAAAAAAAAGATGCATACTTAAAGGGCATGAACGAACCTGTCAGAAAAATGAAAATGGTAAAACTATTGTTTTCGGTACGAGTCTATCTTTTGTCATAACGATCAATAGAGTTGAGGTCAATATTTAAATTAAGGGAAGGCCTTGCTTAATTGCTTATTGAACCGTAATCAGGATTGCTCTGGCGATAGCGCGAGTCAATAAAACTCTATGCTGATTCAGGAGAACTGATAAATGGAATTGGTTGCAGAAGATGATTCATATGATTTATGTCTGTTACTGTCCTGCTGTAAAACTTCTGAAATTTCGCATCTTTTTTTGATGTGACCAGTTTACCTTAATAAAACCAGGATTGACATGGAAAAAGTGGGCTTTATTTATACGCAGAAACAATGTTTGCGAATTTTTGCATCAGGTATTAAACAGCTTATACAATACTATTTTTCCAAGGAGCCCATTTGTTGCCGATATATGTAGACTTGGACGATGTTATCGCTTCGACTGTCAAAGCCTTTATCGACATCGTTAAGCGAGAATTCGAAAAGCCCGTAACCTACGAACAAATCACCGATTTTGATCTAAAAAAATCTTTTCAGCTGTCTCAGATCGAATATGAGCATTTATTCGAGGTTGTGCATCGACCCGAAGAGATCCTGAACATGGATGTGATCGATGGTGCTATTGAGGCACTGAACATGTGGTCATCCAAAGGGCACCCCATTTCCATTGTTACCGGTCGCCTGACTTCAACTTACGATTCGTCACTTGAGTGGCTTTCGATGCATAGCGTTCCCTTTGATTCATTTACCATTGTTGATAAGTATTCCCGACCCAACATGGACAATAATATTGCCATTTCCCTGGAACAGCTGTCGGATATGGCATTCCACCTTGCAGTAGAAGATTCGTCAGCAATGGCTGAGTTTCTTTCAATAAGCATGAAAACGCCGGTTGCTCTGCTGGATCGCCCATGGAACAGGGAAATCGAATTGAATTCAAGATTGACACGGTATTCAAACTGGCAGGATCTTGGCAGAGAGGTTGTGGGGAACAATTATTGTCTTACTTCCAATCGTTTTTCTTGAGGATTTCTTTCATCACGGAAATTAAAGCCGATTATCAGCGAACCTCCAATGCAATGAAGAAAGCTGGGGACACTGACATAGTATACTTACTAAGCATGACCACAACTTATTATATTTTATCCGCCCTTATAACCAGGTCTTTTGTATACTTAGTCAACAGCGTCCCCTTTTTGTTCTGATTGTTTTCATTCTTAATCCCTATATCAGGCAAATCGTTGAGTATTCGGGCGAACGGGGATTCGGCGTCGGTCCCGACCCTGAATCCGAATGTGTCAGGCACCGCTTTTCAGTTAAATAAAATTGAAGTCATTAAAATGCCCAACTGGCCATATCGGTTATTTAGAACTAGGACGATTTTGTTTTTTAAATGATTGAATAGTGCTGACAAAAAAGTTTATCAAAACAAGATCCTAATAAGGCTCCGCGAGGATGCGATAATTTTCTTTCCCGCTTTGCCAAACTCACTTGTTCTGATAAACACTTTTGAGAGTGAACCCAACTGTTAAGATTGTGCTCTACTCTCTTTAATCATAATCCTCTTTGCATACGCTGAGTGGTAAACATATTTTCATCCATGGCTTTATTATAAAGAATATCATCAAACAAGAGCACCGTCGTGTGTTCAAGGTGGTTCTTGCTGGTTGTTTTCATCGTTAGTTTTTTGACAGACCAGATATTCTGAATCTTGACGATGTCCGAAGCGCTAAAATATTTGATTTTCCGCCCTTCTTCAACATACATCTTTGCTTGCACCCTTATATAGTTGTCCTTTCTGATCCAGGAAATAATCTTCAGATAACCGGTTTCATCAATCACCTTTCTTTTTTTGGAGGCCTTCGGTAGTGATTCTATCACCCAGCAGTCGAAACCATCAACAGGCTGTGAATCTTTCAGGAATCGATAATCCCAATCCGTTAACTCCAGTCCGTTCATATCGGCGTAGCTGAAATCACTTCCCATAAACGAGTCTTTTTCGTTGCTGGAACTGATCCTTTTCGGTTTCCCAATTGCGGGCAAGTATAACCAGTTGTCATCCTCCTTGTCTTCACTGTTCCAGTCATAGGCAAGAAACGCGACATTTCTGACATCGGCCGGGCTCAAAAAGAACCTGATATTTTTTTTATCTTGTCCATAGTCCTTTCTATATCCCTTAAGTTTCCGAATCCTTTGGTTTCCGCCTTTATCAATTAATACCATAGTCGTCTCTGATATTGCTGTCTCGCCATCATCACGATTGTCCACCATTTCCATGACCTCTTTCGCTGTTAATCCCTCTGAATATAGATTTACGACAGCGATCGGCGCGCTTAAAAATACTAACAGGACAATTGTGATACCTCTGAATTGGATTTTTTTCATCTTTACCTCACAAATTACGGGGTTTCAAGTGTACTGATTGCATTTGTTACAGTAACTTTTATGTCTTTCGGCAAAACAGCCGTTAGTAGAGCGGGAGCAATCAAGACATCAGCAAGGAATGCAAACAGCAGGGTTACTCCGGTGAAGAAACCAAAACGATAGATGTTGATCAAATCAGCAAACATCATGACCCAGAAGCCACCGACAAGGACAAGTGTTGTTACCAGCATTGCCTTACCGGCAGTCAGCAAGGTCTCGGAAACGGCTGTCGTTAGGCATCCAGTCTGCTGATAGTAACCTCTGAAGTGATGAAAAAAATGGATTGTATCGTCTGCTGCCAGACCAATTGCGATGCTGCCTATCAAGAGGGTAAACATATCCAGGGCAATTCCCAGCCACCCCATCAATCCAAGTGTCATGATGATCGGGAACAAGTTAGGAATCATGCTGAGCAAGCCTAATTTAATGTCTCCGATCAGAAGAATCATCAGCAGGGTAATGACAACAGCGGCGATCAAATAACTGACAACAGTGCTATTGATCATCGCAAACATGGTGCTCATCATTATGTAGATCAACCCGGTGATTCTGACCTCAGCCTGGTCACCAAAGACCTGGGCAGCATAACGCTTTAAGCCGTGGACGATTTCAACGACGGACCGGGTATCCACCCATGGCAGTTTTACAGTCAGATGGGTCTTGCTGAATCTGCTGTCCACAATGTCCTCCAGGTCATCCGAACCGCTGTTTTCAAAAAGAAGGAATTCCTGGGCAATCAGATTTCTATTATCAGGTATTGAATAATACTCAGGTTTTTCCCCATGAAGTGCCTGGTTAATCTCCTTAATAATATCTGACAGAGAAATGGTCTTATGAACCAATTGGCCCACGGAGTCGTGCTGATATTCCGTTGCTTTTTTAGCGACTTTTTCCAATCCCTTGAGCAGGTTTGGATCATACAATCCGTTTTCTTGCGGGGTGTTGACCAATACTTTAAAAGTGATCGATCCTCGTAAATTGTCGTCAATCATATTGGTATTTTGTCTGATCGCCGATGTTTCCGGAAACCATTGCAGAATATTGTGTGAAATCTTGAGATCCAACAAACCAATTGCGGTAATGACTAGAATTACAGAAGAGAAGCCAATCACTTTTTTGCTATGCCTTGTCGCAATCTGCCCTAAGGTAAGCAGTATCCCATCTATAACGTCATTAGCTTTCTTCGACTTTCGTTTTTGTTTAAGAGGCTGAACAGGCAGAATTGCAAGCAAAGCAGGAATCAAGGTCAATGATAGAATCAACGAGATTAAAATACCGATGGCGGAAAAAATACCCAGGTCTGCTATGGGTGCCACATCTGCTGTGCTGAAGGATAAGAGACCGGCAGCAGTTGTCAGAGCTGTCATCGTGATAGGTAATCCCGAATGAGACAATGCCAGCACAATAGCTTCATGCTTAGAGCCAGCACTGAGATTTTTGTAGAAGACTGCAATCAGGTGAACCGAGGCGCCAATACCGACCGCAAGCAGAAAGGAGGGCAGGATCATTGTTGGCAATTTAATTGCGAAACCGAACCATGCCATGCTTCCCATTGTCGCAATAACGCTTAATCCAACAGTCAATATGGGCAGAATTACACCGGTCAGTCTTCTAAAAAGCAGCAGCAGAAATATGCTGATGATCAAAACAGCCACACCGGAAAACAATCCCATGTTTTCCTTCATGGTTTTTTTCAAGTAGGCGTTAATAACCGGTGATCCGCTCAGATATATCGGAAACTCGCTTGAATGATATTTGGCGATGATTTCCTTCACTTTATTGAGCAGTAAAGTGTTTTCTTCATGGGTTAAATAATTACGCCGGGATTCTATTCCCAAGCTGATATCCGGATTCTGGAATGAATCAAGTTCGTCTCCCTCATAACCGGAAACTGAAGAGAATACCTCCGTTTTTAAAGTAATCGCTGTGAATTCGCCGCTTTCCGAGATCAGCAAATTCCGATACAGAGGGTGATTCAGCACAATCTGTTTAAAAGATTCCATCTCTTCAGGCGTTTTTGGAATCGTTTCCATCAACTCCCCAACAACAAGGCTGTTGCCTTCACTTCTTGTCAGCCTGGCATTAACCAGACTGGTTATGTCATCCAGGTTAGGAACATTCGCCTCAAGATCCTTATGAAGATTGTTCAGTTTCTTCAAAAACTCTATATTGAAAATCTCTTTTGGATGAATCATAACAATGATCATTTCATCCCTACCAAATTGTTCACGGTAAGCGTTATATTCAGCCAGTATTGGATCATTCCGGTGTAGAAAACCTTCGGTGGAAGTATCGATCACCAGGTCTTTTAAATGGGAACTTAAAAAAGCAATGCAAACCAACAAGACAGCTATTACTCCCCATCTTGCCTTAATTAAAAACCAGCCATAGGCGCTAAACACTTTTTCCAATTTTTTTCGTATTTGAGTCGGCATCGTTATCTCCTTTCCTTTCGATCTCTTTTCAAATGAAACATTGTATTTATAGAATCTGGATTAGACCATTCTTCGTCAGGTAATAAATCCCTCCGTTTCATAGGGATCTGCATGATGATGTAAAGTTGCCGTTTATACCAGCATCTTCTTACAAACTTCCCGGGTCTATGGTGATCAAATTCTATCTTATTGAAACAAATTGAATTCTAGCGGATAGGCAGTGAAATTATCGTGAGTGATATGTGAAATTTATGTGAAATCTAAACGGACAGGAGAACAGCTGTGGAAAAAAGAACGCTGTTTACAGTGAATATAAAAAATCAGCTAAAGTAAATACCAGCCAGTAATCATGGCAAAGCGTATGGACCCGCTATCCCATATTCAACGCATCAATGGAATATCTTGGTCTGGGGAAGGTACCCGGTTGTTTCCGAATTTTGCCAGTTCTGATCAAACGGCTGGTGTCGGTCGGTAATGGAGGAAATCTGGATTCTATTGATCTGCGGTAATACTGTCGAAAATGAATCGGACCTTATTCTTCAGACTAATTAAGAACGAAACGTGCCAAACGCCTATTCAATATTTCATCAATATAAAACTGGATTCAGCAAGACTCATTTTATCCACAACAACCGTAAGAATTTCGGAAATCTCTTCACTGCTCGCGTTTTATGATGAATTCTACTTTTCAAAAATATTCAAAAAGAGATTTGGAATAACAGATGAGTCCAGGTCGGTAAGTGACATTTGTCATGTACTAAATGTGCAAGTTTGCTATTTGAAACCAGCATTGTCCGGTTAGAAATTTGCATCTGCTCGTAGGTTGGGCTACTTGTTGCCCAACATTGCTTTCTATTGATGGGCAACGAGTAGCCCATCCTACTTTTTTCTAAACAAATAATAGCTAAAGTTAAAGTAATGGCGT
>JAHJTV010000110.1 GCA_018829445.1 bacterium | reverse complement strand
TGTTGAATACTGGAGGCAGCATCGTTTTTCCGGTATGTATGACTTGCGGATTCTCATGGTTGATAATGATCCGGAAACTGCCGAACTCATGAAAACTGCTGCAGAAAATTACAAGGATATGCAGCAAGCCGCGTCAAATCTTTTTCGGCACGGTACGCATACTGAAATTGTTCAAGGTACAAACGGCGTCAGACAGATTTTTATAAAAAGAATGCAGGCAGATATCAGAAGATTTTATTCTGATGAAGTTTTTTTCCGTACAATACAAAATAGTTGGCAGTTTGACGCGGTCTTTCATGATCCTTTTACACCCTCGCGTTGTCCTTCATTATGGTGCGAAGAATTCTTTCAATCATATCAGCGCTGTATGAAAGATAATGCAATACTCATTACGTATTCAAATGCGGTTCCGGTGCGCGCCGGCTTGTTCGCAGCCGGCTTTAAAGTAAAGCCGTCGATGTGTCCCGGGAAAAAAAAGAGCGGTATTACCGCGTATACCGCCGGTTCTGCGAAATCCGATGCATTATGGGAGGCTGTGTATTTATTTACCAGCGGCCGCCTACCGTACAGGAGGCCGGAAGAAAACCGGCCGAAGGCAGCCGATGAGACGGCCGGGTGTATTGAACAGAGAAAGCGGGAAATAAATGACCTGCTGCTTAAAAATCCCGAAATTAAAAAAATTAAAACCTATCTTAAACAGTATCTCAAGACCGCTGCGGCGGAGAAAAATCCAGACAGGAAATAATTCCTTCAAGTTCTTCAACATCAAACGGCTTTTGAAGATGCGCAAACATCGCATTTTCTTTAACCGCTCGCTGTGCAGTATCGGCCGGACTTCCGGTACAATACTCAATAGGGACAGCAGGATTAATACTTCTGATTTGTCCGCAAAGGGTGTGTATTGCTCTTGATCCGCCTGAGCTGTCGGCAAATACCGCGGTAATTTCTTTCCAGTTATTTCGGAAATATGCGAGTGCAGTACCGGGTTTTGTAAATCCGTGTGCACGGCAATTAACCACCTCAAGCAGCTGTAAAATGGCATCCAGAACCGTTTTTTCACTGTCGATCACAAGAATTATTGCTCTCGAAGCCGCAGAACTTACCGCATTTACAGTACCGAAATCCTTATTGGTAACCGACTCACGCCGGCTTTCCCCAGCTACCGGATCTTCTGATTCGGGAAGATACACGATAAATTCCGTCCCTCCGCCTTCTCCGGGAGCAAAACTCACACAGCCGTTATAGCCGGCAGCAATTCCGGAAACTGCTGATAAACCAAGTCCGGCATGCTCTGAAGTATTTTTTGTAGAATAAAACGGGGAGAAGATTTTATCGGTGATATCTGTGGGAATATCGCAGCCGCTGTCACACACACATAATTTGATATATTTACCGGGCATGATTGAACGGGCGATGCAGACCGGATCATTACCGGATAATACTGCCCGCTGAGTTGAAACAGTTATTTCACCCTCTGAAGTAATTGACTCAACTGCGTTTTGCAGCAGGTATGCTGTTAGATTTCTGCATTGGGTATAATCACCTGTCATATACAGAGGATATTCAGAGAGTGCGAGCCGGAGTGTGACGCCCTCAGGCAGTACAAACCCGCCTGCAGTTTCCGACACGAGCTGATTGAAAAGAAAGGTCTGATTTTGATAGTGATCACGTCTGGCGAAAGCGAGAAGTTTACTGGTAATTTCGGATGAATGCCGGGCGGCACGCGCGATTGAATCAATAAAAACCTGCGCGCGCTGATTATCTGCAAGAGTGTTTTTTAAAATTTCTGTGTATCCGAGAATGGACGTAAGCTGGTTATTAAAATCATGCGCAATTCCACCGGCGAGATGCCCGATGGATTCCATTTTTTCCATCTGAACAAGTTTTTGTTCAAGCCTGCGGGCCTCTTCATGCGCTCTCCGTTCGTTGGTTATATCCATTGCCTGCACCATGATTTTTCCCTTAAAAGCGTGAAGTAATACAGGGGTGAGATTTACACGAAATGTATGAACTACGCCGTTTTTTTCTTCTTCGATAACAAAAGATGCGGCGACCGATTTTCCGAGCACGGTTCTGGCGTTTTTTT
>JAHJTV010000010.1 GCA_018829445.1 bacterium | reverse complement strand
TGCAATTCTTTTCAGTTCAGTTCTCTGTTCGTCCGTACAGACGATTTCTGTGGCTTTCTTGGGCATCTTCACCTCCTATGAGTGAATGTGATAGCCCAAGTATATATATTAACGATTAATATTGCAAGTAAACACTAGTATTTTCTTAGTATAGACAAGGTTTAAATCCGGATTTTCTTTCTGATGCCCAACTTGTCGATTTTATAGCGAAGCGTATTGGGATGCATGTCCAGTATCTCTGCGGCACCACCGGGACCGTATATTTTCCCGTTTGTTGCGTCCAAAGCCCGATGGATCAGATTGGTGATTCCCTGGTCCAGGGTGGGGATCGTTTCGAATGGGTCCCGATCCGCAACGGTTGTACCGTTTCCTCGTTCTGAAAAGAACGGGGAAATATGGAGCAGTCCTCCTTTGTGCCGAATCAGGGAGCGTTCCACCACATTTTCCAACTCCCTGACGTTGCCCGGCCAATGATAAGCGGACAGCTTCCTGATTGTATCAGGGGCCGGTTCGGGTATCCGGTTAATGTTCATCTGTGCGGCTTTTCGTCTGATCATGTAGCTGACCAGATCCGAAATATCCCTGACTCTCATTCTAAGCGGCGGAATAACAATGGGAAAAACATTGAGCCTGAACCATAAATCCTCCCGGAACTCTCCCGAATCAACCATCTCTTCAAGATTCCGGTTGGTTGCCGAAATAATGCGAACATCAACAGGAATCATATTAACTCCGCCGACCCGTTCGATCTCCTTCTGCTGAAGAACTCTCAACAACCTTACTTGAGCCTTCGGCGGTAACTCCCCGATTTCGTCCAGAAAAATCGTTCCACCGTGGGCCCGTTCAAAACGTCCCGCTTTTTGCGACAAGGCACCTGTAAAAGCTCCTTTTTCATGTCCGAAAAGCTCACTGTCAATCAGCGATTCTGGAATCGCACCGCAATTCACCTTAATAAAAGGCCCGGATTTCCTTGGAGAGGAGAAGTGAACCGCATTGGCGATGAGTTCTTTTCCGGTCCCCGTTTCTCCAAGTAGAAGTACGGGACAACCCATGGGTGCCACCTGATCGGTCAGTTGCATCACTTTCAATAGTCCGGTTTTGGCTCCGATAATTTCATCTCCGGTAATTTGATTCAATTCCTCTCGTAAAAACCGGTTATCATCTTCAACCTGTTCTTTTAAACTGACCAATTCTCTGTAGCGAAGGTCGTTCGACAGAGCGATGGTGAAAGGATCCTTCAGCACTGAAATCAACTCCACATGACGCTCGGTATACAGATTCCGGCCGATTGCGGAGATGGAAAAAACACCAATAGTCAGATTATCCAGCTGAAGCGGTAAGGATATGATAGAGAGATCGTGCTCGGATTTCACCAGTTGTCTCATGGCTTTACTATATTCACTCTCGTCCCATGAATTAATCATGCGTACGCACCCCGGCTTTTCCCAGAGATTTTTAAGAAAAAGCCTCAAGTCATCCGGAACAGCAAAATGAAAGTAGTTTTCCGGCGGTGATCGATCAATCTCTCCCTCTTCAACGGATGCAACCACATCCGGATATTTAAAATTGTCGTCCCAAATAACCAGATTCAAGAAATTCAAAGGGACGATTTTATCTAAATACTCATAGCACCTGAGCAGCGACCTCTCCAGATCAAGACTGGAGCAAATTCTGAGGGTCATCTCCTCAAAAAAATCAGTGTTAGACACCTTCTTCATCGCATTCTATTCCAAGTTTTGCTATTTTTCACAAAATACCGTGAAACACAAAATACCGTGATATAAAGTCCTACTTCTTCACCATATTTAGTTAATTCTGACAAGACAATTTTTAACTGACTGTAATTTTGTTTGTTTTATACTGGATTGATTCTTGCAAAATGTGGCAAGCTACACTGAATCCTGCCGGATCAGAGAGATCCGTCAACTGTAAACCCGTCTATTTTATACTGGAGTGCCGTTATGCAGCATCTGAAATTGGAACGAAACATTGGAGCACTGGTAGAAAGTGCTGCTGAAAGATACGGCGATAAGACCGTTTTGATCGTCGATCACCAAGGAATTACACTCAGTTTTGTTCAGCTCAATCGGAAGGTTAACCAGTTTGCGAACGCCCTTGCCGAAGCGGGCATCAAAACCGGTGATCATGTCGGTGTCATGTTGCCGAATTGTGTGGAGTTTCCTTGCGTCTGGCTGGCTCTGGCTAAGTTAGGTGCGGTCATGGTACCTCTTAACGTCCGCTATCAAGCGTTTGATCTTGAGTATGTTCTCAATGATTCGGATGCTGTTGCCTTGATTGCCCATACTTCCCTGGCTCCCATTTATAAAAAAATCCCTTCTGAGAAGCATAATGTGCGGAAGGTTCTTCTGATCGGTGAGAACGCCGGCCGAGGTGAACAGCCCCTGTCACAGCTTGCCGAAACAATGGCAGATACTTTTCAACCGGCCGAACCGGAGCTGGACAGCCTCATGAATATCCAGTATACGTCCGGTACCACCGGCTTTGCTAAAGGAGTGATGACCACTCATGAATACTGGCTGGCTTGTGGTGCAACCGCAGCAACTTTGGGATTTTCCGGTGATGATATGCTGCTGGCCATGAGTCCGTTTTACTATATGGATCCGCAATGGGAATTGATCATGGCGCTCTCTTCAGGCGGGGCCATGGTGATGGCTGAGAAAATATCGGCGGAAAACTTTCTCGGCTGCTTAAAAAAATACCCGGTCACTATTACCTGGGGATCCGAAGATCTGCTCTATCTGCCTCCTTTCACGGTAGAAGACGGCGTCAATCTTAAATTGATTCTATTGAGTGCTTTTCCACCGGAACTGCATCAACAATTTGAGAAACATTTTGAGGTGATAGCGCGTGAAGTATACGGCATGACAGAGATTGGCGCCGGCTCGGCAGTTCCTCTTGAGGATGCTCATATGGTAGGTTCAGGCTCCATCGGCAAACCGGTTTTCAATCGGGAGTTCAGAATTGTGAATGAATCAGGGAAAGATGTTGCCTGCGGTGAAGTCGGTGAACTGCTGGTTAGTGGTCCGGGAATTTTAAAAGGTTATTACAACAAACCGGAAGCAAACGAGAAAGCCTTTCTCGACGGGCATTTTCGCACCGGTGATCTGGCTCGATGTGACGATGCAGGGTATTACTATTTTGTCGGCCGGATCAAAGATATGATTCGGAGGATGGGGGACAATATTTCGGCTGAGGAGGTTGAAAAAGTCCTGATGAGTCATCCCAAAATTATGGAAGCAGCAGTGATTGGCGTACCCGACAAAACCAGGGATGAAGAGGTCAAAGCCTATATTGTTCCGGCTCCCGGAGAAAACCCGGAGTCCATTCCGCCGGAGGAGATAGTCGCATTCTGCCTGGAGCGGATCGCCAAGTTCAAGGTTCCACGCTACATTGAGTATCGTACCGAATTTCCAAGAAGCACCAGTAATAAAATACAGAAACACAAACTGACGAAAGAAAAAGAGGATTTAACTTCGGATTGTTTCGACCGGTTTGCATAACGAAAATTGAACAGATCCGCCAAACCATTCAGGAGGGTGAACTTATGAAGGTGATTGATTTAGCAGTCGGATTCCCCGAATCAAAAGAAAAGATAGCCAAAACAATTAAACAGGTCTTTTTTAACCAAGACGATAAAGGATTGTCAAACTACAAAAGAATATTCGGTCCGAAATGGGCAGCATCACTGGGGATGACAATCGAGGAGATTGAAGCCGGTGCGTCAAGGATGGCCCCGGAAGAATTGGAGAAACTGGTAGATTCACTAGCCGGGCAGATGTCAAAGGGACCGGACGAACTGATCGCGCAAATGGATTCTGCCGGTATCGAGTGGGGTCTTGTAAACGGACATGACAATAATGAAAAAGTCGCCGAACTCATTACAGCATGGCCCGGTCGTTTCAAAGGAGTGGCGGCGGCAGATCCGCATACCGGAGAAAAAGCCGTGGAAAAGCTGGAGAGAGCGGTCTCTGATCTCGGGTTTATTGCCTACTATGCCTCTCCCTTTGATTGGGGAATCAGGGCCGACGACCCCCGGTTTTATCCGCTTTATGCCAAAGCCACGGCACTTGATGTTCCCGTTATCATCTATTCCACAATGAATTATCGATTGGATCGACCGATGGATATTGGTCGTCCCCTATATTTGGATCGGGTTGCCATGGACTTTCCCGATCTGAGGATTGTCGCAGAATGTGGCGGATGGCCCTGGGTTCCTGAACTGATCGGTGTTGCGAGAAGGCACAGAAACATTTACATCAACACCTGTTCCCATCGACCGAAACATCTAACCACACCCGGTTCGGGATGGGAAATGTTGATGCAGTTTGGGAATACACTGTTGCAGGATAGGATCGTCTTTGCCTCCGGTGCTGATGACCTTGGTTTGTCGCTGAAACAGATCGTCGATGAAATGGAGGCTCTTCCGCTAAAAGATTCAGTGAAGGAGAAATGGCTGTATAAAAACGCATTGACGCTGTTTAAACTCGACTAACCACTAACAAAGGGAGTGATGTTATGGGAAATCTACTGGACATTATGGTGATCGCCGTCTTTTTTATCTGTATGCTCGGTGTCGGTATTTATGCTGCAAAACAGATCAAAAATAATACCGATTTCGCCATTGCCGGCCGCAGCATTAAACTACCGGTATTGATCGGAACTCTGACAGGAACGGCCATCGGAGCCAGCTCAACGGTCGGAACCGCCGGACTGGCATATAAGCACGGAATCGTGGTCGCCGTTATTGTGGGGTACTCCATCGGCCTGGCTCTTTTCGGTTTTGTAGCACCGATTATCAGGAGGATCGGGGTTTGGAATATCCCCGACGTGCTGGTGCTTCGGTACGGTAATCGCATGAGACTTGTTTTTGCCGTTATCCTGGTTTTGGGGGTTATCGCAGTATTCGGAACGCAATTAATCGCCGTCGGGCTGGTGGTTACCTCTATTCTCGGCGATGTCGGGGTAACATACATGCAAGCTGTTATCGGGGCAAGCATCGTCATGATTTTTTACACGATTCTGGGGGGATTATTGGCAGTAGCCTATACAGATCTGCTGCAATCACTGATCATGTTTGTAACCGTTGGAATCATCATGCCGATATTTGTACTATCCGAAGTTGGTGGTGCTGCTGCTTTGGAGTTCATCACTCCCGAACCGGGTAACTTTCTGGGCGGGTTGACCCCCATGTATGTGATCTCGATATTTGTAGTGGACATTCTGTTTTGTATGATTGACCCAAGCCTATGGCAACGGGCGGCAGCCGCCAAAGACGCCAGATCTATCAAAATCGGAATGTTTGCAACTGCCGGGATTAATCTTTACTGGGGATTGGCGGTAGTCTTCTTGGGAATAGCTGCATCTCATTTTTTCCCCGGTTTGATCGACTCTCCCAAAGGGGTGGATGCTGCCATGCCCAGGTTGATCGTTGAGTACATGCCGGTTGGTCTAAAGGGACTCTGCCTGGCCGCCATGATAGCCATTATGATGTCAACCGCCGACACCTGCTTGTTGGTGGCGGGCACCTCTTTCAGCCATGATCTGATCAGTCCGCTTAAACCAAAGTTTAAAGACAAGGAACTATTGTTGGTTTCTCGTTTGTTTATTCTGGCAATCGGAATTCTGGGCGTAATCTTCGCGCTTCACATGACCGGTATTTTTGACATGATCCTTTTGGCGTTTGCCATTTTCGTTGCCGGAGGGTTTGCCCCAACCATAGCGGGCATTTTCTGGGACAAAGCAACCAAGGCAGGCGCCTTTGCTTCATCCATAGTCGGAACTGTATCCGTCATTGTTCTGTACGCGCTTAAGCTGTCCGACATGTTATCTCCCTGGATCGATCCGATAATAGTTTCAGTTTCATTAAGCGTGATTCTGATGATTGGCGTCAGCCAATTAACCTATAAACCGGAAACAGCCACCAGGCGCCTGCTAGACATGCAGAGCTGATCCTCCGATCGATGGCGGGATCAGTCCCGCTTGATTCCTCCCAAGATTCAACGTTTGATTTAAGGATACTGTATGGTAAGCAGACATTCCCGGTGAAGATCTCTGTTTTCAGCTCTCAGTTGTCAGTATTCATGTTTGCAACTAATTGAAATTTTACAACATTTTTCTGAAAGCTGATCGCCGATAGCTGAAGGCAGTTCAAACTTCAAATCGATCTTTTCGTTTCAAGTAGAACTTTGATTAAAAACAGGGATTTTTCATTCAGACACTAAAAAGCGGTTTTTGACTTTGATTTCAGCCTCAGCGAGGTCTTTTTAAAACTCAAGATAATGATGAACATTTTCTATAGTACCCTCATATTGTTGCTCTCCAGCGTTACACTCACCTTTGCATGAACACTTGAAGAAGATCTGTACTATAACCCGTCCAACGAAAAAGCGGTTATCGGTTTACGATTATCAGGTTTGAACGAATGCTACTGCCCTTATTCTGAGGCTGGAGCATGCTTCCGGAATAATTCAACCAATTTTCTGTAAATTCTCCACTTTCCAATCAATCAGGAAAATTCATCTATTGAAAACCGCTCAAGGAAAAAACCAAAATTTTTTTTTTCAGCCATAAATTCTTGGATTAGTCCCCTATTTTTGTGAGAGCAGGTTTTATCGGAAAAAACAGATCAATTTGACAATATCGCAGGGTTTGGTATCAAAAATAATCGATTTTCACAGTGTATGCTAATCGCCAATTGCAAATCGCTAAAAACCATAAATACCCATGGAAAAAAAACTGTTCGTATCTGATGATAGCCCGGCCGAGCTTAAGGAAACGATTTCTGTCTGCCAGCAATACATAGACAACATGCAGGAATTTAAGGTTAAGGCTGATAACGGCACCCTAAATTTCGATGATTTGGAGGAATTAACCCGGCGAAATAATATTCTGGTGAACCAGTTACCCCATGATTCAAAACCGAGACCAGGCTATCCGCCTCAGACCACAAATCTTGATGAATTGGAGTCCTACGCAAAAACGCGCGGAGAAGAATCGGCAAACCTCCTAAAAGCGGAAGGTGGCCCGGTTTTCAAAATTACCTCCTTTGATGAACTCAAAAAGCTCTCCAAAATGGAACCTGAAGCATTGGGGGCAATGATCCTTGAAGCCGGAAAAAAGAAAACAAGGGAAAAAGAGGAGAAAGAAGCGAAATCAAAAGCTGCAAAACCTGAAAAGGATATCAAGATAAAAACCGATAGATCCTTTCATGAAGAACTTCTCGTCGATCACCTGCATAAGATAAAAAGTCTTTTGTTAAACGCCAAATTGGTGTTTTTTAACCTTCAAGACGATTGGGAACACAGTGAACTGTTTGAAGAAAAACTGATTGAAAATGCAAAATCGTTTGAGGATTTCCGGCAGGACAGTCTTACTCTTTTAAAGGAGATTTTGACTGAAGAGGACGTTGATGATGAGACGATTGATAAACAACAGGAATCCGCTTTCATCCTGGCAACAATAGAGACTGAAGATCAGCAACAGGAATTAAAAGATCTGATTGATATCTGGAAGGCAGATGAAGGGAAAAAAACGTACATTGTCCAAGCCCTAAAATATGCAAAAAATAGTACGTTAAGTGAAGGAATTCAATCAATCCTTTTAAATGAAATACCGTCAATTCAGGCCGGATTAATTGAGATTCTGGAATATCGATCAGCAGTCGATAGTAACAAGTGGAACATGATTTTACGGAATCAGGAACCGATGGTTTCCAGTAAAATATATCGTGCCTATTCAAACTCCGGAATTGAAATCGAGAACATCACGGAGGATTTTTTGCTGGATGATCCTGAGGCGGATTATTTTGAAGACGCAGTGTTCTCGGCATTACTATCCGGAAAAAAATCGGCTTTATATCTGGCAAGAAAACAAACCCTGAAAGCCATAGACAAGATATGTGATATTCCCCTCGCCATTGCGTGTGCCGGTGACGAATATGATATTGGTTATCTAAAAGATTCTTTTGTGCAGGAGAACGCAAAAAAGTCATCAATCATGGCCCTGGGCATTTTAGGGTTGGTGGAAGCCATTCCTCTGTTGATCAGTGCTTTTTCGGACAATATTCAATCAAAGGAAGAATGGGAACTGCAGGTATGTATTGTTGATAGCCTGAACCTTATTACCGGGGCGAATATGCCAATGCCCTTTCCAGAGATAAAGGAAGGACCGGAAGGGAAAGAGTATGAAATTACCATTGAAACAGGATTAAAGGATAAATGGGCTGTCTGGTGGCACCAGAACCGCAATGGATTTATTGATACTGCTCGTTATCGCAGAGGAAAACATCTCGACTTCGGGGTTATCATTGACGAGATGGCTTATCCAAGGGGCAATTACTGGTCCAGACAATATGCATATTATGAACTCCAGATTCGATCAGGTCAGCACATCGCACCTTTTTTTGCGGACTGGTACGTTAAAGATCAAAAGGCCTCCATTGAAAAATGGAGACTCTGGTGGCAGGAGAATAAGGAGAAATATGGAAAATCACAATGGTTGTACTATGGTAAGCCACCGGTGATCATGTAACCATCGGTAAAATGCGGTATCGATCATACAGCATCATCAACACTGTTTTATTCCCTATAAATTATTTTCCGTGTTTTTTAGCAGGAAATAATTTATAAAAATCTTATCCAGTTTATCCAGGTTAGGACTGAATTTATGTGGACACTTCAAAACGAAACCGATTTTTCAGCAGCGCACTTGCTATCACAATCCTTCAGAACAGGGAGAACCATCTGGCAAGTTGCAGTAAAAGGAACCTTTTCCATTTTGCCAAAAGGCGGACTGGAGATTTCAGAGGATCAGGTAGAGGTTTTCTCATCACCTGAATTTCGGGAAAGAGAAGACAGTTCCAGCATTGTTTATAATAATGACCTGGAGGCCCAGTATAAAGACAAAACAGATGTGTTGATTAATGGACACGCCTACGCCCCTGATGAAAAACGTGCAAAGAAAACCCCCGTAGCCGCCATCATTGGCACCTGGTCCAAACAACTAAAAGTGGTTGGAAACAGATATTGGGATAGAATCATGGGGATTATGTACACAACAGAACCTGATTATTTTGAAAAGATACCGATAACCTATGAATACGCCTTCGGAGGTATGGAGGAATGTAAGGATGGCTTGGTTTATTTTCTGGATAACCCTGTAGGCACGGGTTACGCAAAAAGAAAATCCAACCGGGTGGGTCAGGCTTTGCCTAATATCGAATATCCTCGTCATGGCACGAAAAAAGGGAAACCATATAAAAACAAGGTGGCAGGATTTGGCCCTTTATGTGGACACTGGAATCCCAGGATTCAATATGCCGGCACATACGATAAACAATGGGAAGAAAACAGATTTCCCCTATATCCGGACGATTTTAATCCCAGATTTTATCAATGCGCGCCTTTAGATCAGCAGGTTCCGGGAATTCAAGGTGGAGAGCCGGTTCAATTGGTCGGTCTGACTCCAGGGATGGGATTATTGGAATTCAAACTCCCCGTCATTAAACTTGGATTTTTTACCGCGCTAGGCAAAAAAATGATTCAGCACGACGCTTCCCTTCACAGCATTATCATAGAGCCCGATTTTCCCAGATTACAGATGGTCTGGTACACGTCGGTTGATTGCCACGGTCAGGAACAAAATCTGGATAGTACTCTGATAGAATGTACAATAAAACAACTATAAAACGAGATCATCATGTCAAACAACCCGCTTGAACAAAAATCAGCCGTAATGATCAAAAAAGAGGCCGAGAAACTGGAAACCAACCGCATCGGTTGGATCGAAAAAGTGGATGAGGTGAAGGGACTCATTTGGGTGAATTACGAAAAAAGTCCCTCGCAAACACCCTTGCTGGCAAAACTGGCAAATCCGTGGATCAGTATTCAGCATCTAAAAGAAGCCATCCTGAGAAAAGCGGTGGCTCAAATCGATTTTGAAAAGGGAAATGCGCTCAAACCAATTGTCAGGAATCTTTTTTATTCGGTTGCAGAAGAGAAGAAATCCCCGCAATCATCGGCTGAAAACAAAATTATTCATGTTAAGGCCGACGAAATCCATTTAATCGGTCGAAAAAAGGTGGTGATTCAAAGCGGAAACGCCAGAACAACCTATATTGCCGATGGAGGCGAACTGATAGAAGAAGCGGAGCAAATCGACTCCTGTGCGGATCTGAACCACCGCATAAAAGGCGGTGCTGTTCTCATCAACTAAGGATTCGCACTAAATTACCAATACCACCTGTGATATTCTGCAAAACAAAAAGGATCAATGGATAAGCTATTGAATCAGGTTATCGCCAATACACCACCTGATCACCGGAACAAACCCATTCAGGTGACCAGTACGGATCAGCTTCTGGCACTGGCCAACCTCGGTAGGGAGCAAGAAGTACCGGCTGTCAAACGCTCTGCAAAAGATGAGTTTGTTCGCGTGTTGTTCAGGGAGCTGTTCAGAGAAGCCCGTTTCTTTTACCGACAATACAAGACGGTAAGCCACAACGACTTGAGCAAAAGCCAGGTTAGGCGGATTAATCATAGAATAGAGATTATACTGGATGCCATTGGAGAACTTTATTCAGGATCTAAGCGCTACCTCCTTGAAAAAGCACGCGGTGATGATAACGCCGATATGGAGACAGCCGTATTTATCCTTGGCTCTTTGGATGCTGATAATCCCAAGACCAAAGCTCTCAAGCAGCTTTTTGAAATTATCAGGGAGCCCCACACATTGTGCAGAGAGGCTGTAATGGAAGGCTTAAAACAGGGACGGAACCAGGGGATTAATACGAGGCTGGCCGGGATGATAAGGACTTCGATTGATAGTGATGTCAGAACAGCTTGTGCAGATATTCTTCTGAACCGCCAGATTCACCATAAGATTGCAAAAGCAAACCCCTGAATCAGAATCAAGACAATGACAATAGAAATTATAAAATGTGGCACCCAAAGCCCGGTGGGAACCTGGACATCCATGACGGCAGCCAATATCAGGACAGGGATGGCGAGAATCACCACCCACCCGAAATTTGAAGACGAAACATGGTCTCCGGTAAAAGTCGCCATGGCAGGGTTTCTGGATGCAGAAATGCCCAATAAGTATCGATTTCTTAATATGGGATTGGCAGCCCTTGAAGAAGTGATGGAACCCTTTGTCGATATTCCGTCGAGCTTAGGTACTATCCCCTTATTAGTTGGGATGCCGGGTGAGCGTGCTGGGTTGCATTCAGGAACCGAAAACACGTTCTCTACCAGAATAAGATCCGTAGAATACCGGCACAGGGTGCGATTCAAACCCGAGTTCTTACCGTATGAACATGCTGCCGGCTTGATCGCTTTGAAAAATGCGATCTTAAAACTGGAAAACAAGGAAGCGGAATTCTGTGTAGCAGGTGGAATTGAATCCTATATGAGTCTTAAAACCCTGAAGTGGCTGGAAGAAACGGAAAACCTGAAGTGTTCCAATAATAAATGGGGATTCATACCGGGCGAAGCGGCCGGTTTTTATCTGCTCGCCACTACAGAAACCGTTAAAAAACACCGGCTCTCATCTCTCGCACAAGTGATTGCCGTTGCAGATGCCAAAGAGGAACAATCAGACAGCACTGAATCCGTTTGCGTGGGAAATGGTCTTTCACAGGCATTTGCCCGGGTTTTGGATTCACTGTCAGAGGGAGAACAGATAAACCAGGTGTATTGCGACATGAACGGTCAACGTCACCGCATTGATGAATACAGCTATACCCTCATGAGGATGGGATCTTATTTTGAAGACCCCAATGCCATTATCGCTCCGGCAAATCTCTGGGGGGATCTGGGAGCTGCCTCTGCTCCCCTTTTGATAAGCCTGGTAACGGAAGCTGCCAGAAAAGGGTATGCCAGAGGAAATCATCACCTGGTTTTTACCAGCGCCCTGAATGGACACAGGGCTGCAGCATTGTTAAAACTGAGTTCCAATTAAAATATTCAATAGGGAGAAACAATGGCGTTAACAACCAGTGCAAATGGACTAAGCATTGTTCACAAGGGAAGCAAAGGCAAAGCCATCTCAACAATCCCTGATGTCTGCTGTATTCCGGGACCCAATGGTAAGATTCCGATCACTTTTATGAATAAGGCAGAATCCAAAGACCTGTCAGGGGGAACCGTAACCGTTAAAGTGGATGGCGAGAGCGTGGCTGTGATGGGAAGCATGATATCACAAAGCACCGGGGATGCGGCAGGCGTTCTGGGAGGAGTGGTCTCCGGCTCAACTCAGGATAAGGCTTTTTTCATCAGTTGGAGTCCTGACGTTATCTTTGAGATGAGACCGGTGGTGCGAAAAACCGATAAATGCATTATGAACAAGATCAATACCCTTTGCCTTCCGGGTTGGGACCAGGAGGATGTCGAAGGCATCGAAGGCAGGGAGTGGGTAAAATTTGTTTTTATTGACGATGATGGCTCCGACAATCCCACGACCCCCGTCAAAGGAGTCAAAGTGAAAATCACTCTCCCCGACGGTTCCGCGGAAGATGCTGTCTCCGGTCCGGACGGAGGAATAGCGTACGTGGATATCGACCCCGGAACCTGCTCAGTTGAGCTGAACGAAGATGAAGATTCGGATATCATTGAAATAACCGACCGCTGGCCAATATCCGATCTTGCCACCAAAAGGAAGCATAAGATCGCAGTCCGGTTGAGGAAAAGAATATCCTTTACGCAGTGAGTTAATAAAAATAAAGCGTGTTCACAATCATTCAACTATATAAAATTTGTAACTATTCAGCACATAGAATAACAATAGCACGTCATCCCCACGAAGGTGGGGATCTCAGTGAATAAACACTTTATTCTATATATACAAAAGATTCCCGCCTGCGCGGGAATGACGGTGAGCACCAGGGTTTTGGCTGAATAGTTACTAAAATTCTAGTGAAGAACGATGAAAATATACTATCCAATTGAAGGTCTTGAAGCAAAAGATCAATATTTAATTAATGAACAAGGAACCGGTGGCTTTTATCCCATTGGGACAAATAATATCTGGCATGGTGGAATCAATCTGACCTTTGAAGAACAAGGTCAATATAAAGGATACGAAGATAAACCAATCCGGGCCATAGCCAATGGAAAGATCATTGCTTACCGAATAACAGATGATTACTGCGAATTTATAAAAAAATACAAGGAGGGAGACAAAGACGTTACTTATATTAATAAAAATAATAGTTGCTCAAACAACTTTGTTTTAATAAAGCACACCATTGATCCCACAAATGAGCAACCAATTGTATTCTACTCCCTTTATATGCACCTCTTACCTTATGGAATCTATGATAAGGAATGTAAACAAGACAAAAAAAATCAGGTTACCATATTTCAGGAATGGCAAACAACCATCAATACTGAGAAAGATGGAAATGGTATCGCGTTAAAAGATAGCAGTAATAATAGAATTGGAACAATTCCGTGCGGTGCGTATGTAAATGAGATATCAAGTCCTGATGAAATATTTACTCCCACTCTTTCTTCAAGTCGAAAGTATCGAGCCATTGAGCATGATGTCTTTGGAAAAGGATTTGTTTTTTTTAAAGGACAGAATAGTAATGGTATACCCTATTTTCACCAGATTTCCGAGGGCGTTCACAAGTGCAACTATAATTCGGACCCTCCCTTGAATGAGGATAAAAAAGGACTAAACCTTTATGCACTGGGAACTGAGATTTCTGAAGTAATGGATATCCTGCCTAAAGGTAAGGTCGTCAAGTTTGAAAAGCCAAGGGAAGCAATTAATGATCAAGGCGTTCCTCAAAAGACCATGGCCGGTGTAGTTGACTACATTCATCGTATTGAAAGAGGAGTTCAAACACAGACTTCTCCGGACTACTATGATAAAACAGTGTATGGATATGTAGCCGTGAGTCCTGAAACAATAAAAACAGAGAAGAACATAAATCCTATTTTAAGCAGTGATCCTGATAAAATCGAAGTTCAACAGGATGAAATAGATGTATCAGCCGGAGATATTATCGGGTGGCCTGGGTATGATGGTACCTCAAAATGTAAGTCTTTCCACTTTGAGGTGTTCACAACAGATCGACTCCTAAACGGATCTGACGGGTTTTGGAAACCGAAAGCGAATATTAGTCCAAGAAATTCTGTCTTAAAAGCAAAAAGAGATTGTGGACTTAGTAAATTTGTAAGCAACAAAGCTGTCTCCACCAGTAAGAAACTCGATAGCGATTATTTTATTCTAAGACAAGATTGCCTGACAAGAGAAGACACTGAAAAGAATGTTTGGATTGGTATTCCGGAAAAATCGATCAATGAAGAAGATCTCTGGTTTGACCCGGTAAGTTATATGGAAGGCGATACACTCTTTTGGATTCAGGAAGCACTCCTTGATAAAATCAATATCTTGGATTGGGCTCTTTTTTTTGATCAGTATGGAGAGCAAAACGGGGAGTTCAGTCAAGATGGCCTGTGTGATATAAAAAAAATTGAAGAATTAATACCTGATATGGATAATAACGGTCAGCTGGACGATGCTGAAATAAAAAAAGCTATTGCCCACAAATCCACAAAACATCTAATCAGAAAACTGGTTGTCCAACATCCATCTGAATGGTATTATTCCGACCAGCTCAATGATAAAAAATGGAAAAGCCGATTATACAAAAAACCACCCTGGAACATGGAAGAGGATCAATATAACGCTTTCCTGGAAACAGTTAAAAAACAAAGCTTTCTTAACCAGATCGATGGTTTCACCGAAAACGAAAAACTCTGGCACTTCCACCCCATCGCCTTTGTGCAGCATTTGAAAAGGATTTTTGATGTTAAAACTTATCGTTTTCCTTTGGCGGAAAAACCTACTCAAAATTACACTGATGATCCAAGAAATTTTTCAAGTGGTAGAAATGTAGTGAACGGCCAACCGACAAGATACCATGCTGGTTGTGATTTATACGCACCAGTTGGTGAAAAAATATATGCTGTTGCAGATGGTGTGATAAAACGTTACAGAAATTTTTACTGGCAAACTTATTCATTAGAAATCGTTCATGATGATTTCATTGTCAGGTACGGTGAAGTACAACCCCCTATTGGTGCATATGATACCCTTCAACCACCAAATGCGGTTTCAAAAGGATTGCCCGATAATTTGGCTGAAGGGGAAAAAGTGAAACGAGGCCAACATATAGCTTACGTTGGTCAACTTAGAAAGCCTATAACTGTTAACAACGTAAAAATGAGAGTCAACTACCAGTATTCAATGCTTCATCTTGAAATGTATAAAGATACTTCAAGATCTCCACTAACAGATTTATTATCACCTGCAGATGAAAACCCGACCAATCAATATACTGAAGTGACAGCAAAAACATTTAAAAGACGAAGTGACTTGTTAGATCCTACAAAATTTCTTGATGAAATGGTAACTGAGTAAATAGGAGAGATAAATGAAAAATAGATCGATAGTGTTTCTGACCTTCTTTGCATTAATTGCCTTGTTTTTATGGTCCTCTATTTACGCGCAAAATAGTAGGAAGTACATTGGATTTGAATATAAGAATACAAAAAGTATTTTAAAGGACTATTTAAAACTTCCTGGTACGTTTTTTAATCAAGAAATGAAATATACGATTGAAATTTTTAAAGATAAAGCAAATGGACAAAAGTACCTATTCTTTCAACAGTATTTCACCGTCGAAGGAAATCAATCGCATCGTAAGATTATTGATATATTAGCTTTGGAAGCTAACGATGATGGTTATTATTCAGCAATGTGTTTTCCTAATGAAAATCAGCAAGAAGATATAATCCTTGGTTTATATGTTTCTAAGAAAGGAAAACTTGAATCCCAAATTGTAATTCAACCAATAAAGGCCTGGAAAACTAATTTTGCTGATCAAATACTGGAACCTACTGACCAGACGAAGCTTCAGTGTTTATTTGGGACGCCTGACGATTTTCCAGGATAACAGCTTACTTTAATCCCTCCTCTATAAGGCGTTCAGGCGTCCCTGCCTTCACTGTTGTGAGGCTGGATAAACCAGCCAGGGCAAGCCCATTCCATCGCCATCCATGGCTGCCCACCCCCGGTTGGCTGGCCAGCCGCTCCCGCGGCCAGCCCCCGCTATCAAAGATCGTAAATATTCCGGTAAATTCTCCTTTTGTTTTTCTCGTTGGTTGGCATCGGCAGTTAAAAGCGGGGGTAAACCAACCGGCTTTACACAGAAAAAACCTGTGTAAAGTTGGGTTCCGGCATCCATGCCGGGGCTTTGGCTTAAAACCACTGCGTGATTTATTGACAGTTCCCGGCCAGATCCCTGCCAATCAACCTCCCCCTTTTCTGTGAAATTGGTCACAGGAACAATGCCTCCTTCGTCGGCTGCCCTGGCATTTTGGTTTTCAACCGGGTTTCACCGGTTGAAAACCAAAATGCCAGGGTTGATAAAGGACTGCATGGCCCTTTATTGCCTTTGAAACCTGAATTCAGACCGGATCAACAATTCTGCAAAAACCCCACTTTTTATTCGATTTTATCTCACCTCAAATACTATCACTGCTGTAAACTCTCTCAATATAGCCTTTATTTGCCTGCCCATGCTGAAACGGTATCAGCGTGGGCACAAAAAACGTACCCACCCTACAACATTACTTAAAAAGGATTTGAAAAACCCTAAAATGTGCAACTATGACAAGGTTCAATCATTCTTTGAGCTTGGAAGGCATGAGCCGCATTTGGAGTCACATCTTATATCTATACCGCAGGCATTTCATTTTCGGAAAGCCCCAGAGCCATGGCTACACCCCTTCCATACTCCGAATCAGCCTTAAGACAATTAGTGACATGTCTTAATTTGATTTCCCTTGGAGCGTCGCCTAAGGCCCGCGCCGTGTTTTCAAATAGCCGTTTTTTCTCTTCAGGTTTCATGATCCCAAAGAGCTTGGCCGGCTGGGAGTAATAGTCATCATCCTCCCGGTGATTCCAATGGTCAGCGGTTCCTTCAAGAGTCAAAGGTGGTTCAGAAAATTCCGGTTGTTCCTGCCACTCTTCATAACTATTGGGCTCATATCCAAGCGTGCTTCCGAAATTACCATCAACACGCATTGCACCATCACGGTGATAATTGTGAAAAGGGCAGCGGGACGCATTGACCGGAATCAGGTGGTGATTGACTCCCAAGCGGTAACGCTGGGCATCGCCATAGGAAAACAAGCGTCCCTGCAGCATTTTATCAGGAGAAAAACCAATTCCGGGAACAACACTGGCCGGATTAAATGCAGATTGTTCAACTTCTGCAAAATAGTTTTCAGGATTCCGGTTTAATTCAAAAATCCCAACGTCTATCAGGGGATAATCACTGTGATACCACACCTTGGTGAGATCAAAAGGATTATAGGGACAATTAGCTGCTTCCTTTTCCGGCATCACCTGAATCTGCATTTTCCAACGGGGAAAATCACCTTTTTCGATGCTTTCATACAGGTCTTTCTGATGACTCTCCCGGTCTTTTCCGACAATCATTTCGGCTTCCTCATCAGTGAGATTGCGAATACCCTGTTGAGAATCAAAATGGAATTTTACCCAAAATCGTTCGTTGTTTGCATTGATCAGACTGAAAGTATGACTACCAAAACCATGCATGTGGCGATAGGAGTATGGAATTCCCCGATCACTCATGGTGATGGTGATTTGGTGCAGGGCTTCGGGAAGCGAGGTCCAAAAATCCCAATTGTTGCGCGCACTGCGCAAATTGGTGCGGGGGTCACGTTTTACCGCATGGTTAAGATCCGGAAATTTCAACGGGTCACGAAGAAAAAACACCGGGGTGTTGTTTCCAACCAGATCCCAATTCCCCTCTTCCGTATAAAATTTAAGGGCAAATCCTCGAATATCCCTTTCAGCATCAGCTGCACCCCGTTCCCCTGCAACAGTGGAAAAGCGTGCAAAAAGCTCGGTCTTCTTCCCTACTTCCGAGAAAATTTTTGCCTTTGTGTACTTGGTAATATCATGGGTTACAGTAAAGCTACCATAGGCCCCTGAACCTTTTGCATGCATTCGCCGTTCGGGAATCACCTCCCGGTCAAAATGGGCCAGTTTTTCCAAAAACCATACATCCTGGAGTAACATCGGCCCTCTGCGTCCTGCAGTCATCGCATTCTGATTGTCAGCGACGGGGGCTCCCGCATTGTTCGTCAGTTTCTTTTTTTTCATGATTTATCTCATTCGATATAAAATGGGTTATCAAAAACAAAGTTGAAAAAACAGCCTGCGATAACACAAACCAAATACTTCTGTCTTGCTGCATTTATATCATTATTTTTGCGGATGTCAATAACATCACAAAACCTGGTAATGACGATTGATCATGTGAACTTTGTTAAAAACCTTAACATCACTGACACAGCTATTGCATAATTATTATAAATAGTTATTGTCTATTTTGAATAAGAATCATTATCCATAAAATGTTATTATCTCTTAAAGAGCAAATTTTTATTCCTTTACCTGCCTTTTTGCAATCTGGACAGATATCAAAAAAACCAAGCCTGTGATGAGTGACTTTGAGTCCGGTTTCTGCTGTAATCTCTTTTACAGGTGAATCAGTTTCAAGATCAGGTTTCACTATTTTTTGATATGGTACCAAAGTAATCGTACGAAAATCCAACATACCATGGCCACCCTGATGCTTAAAAACGAGACTGATTTAAGAATATTCCAGGAGATCCCGGGTCATAGCAGTATTGGAACAATCCTTGTCTACACTCATTTGGACATCTCCCCCCTGAAAAAGGTGCACAAGAAAACCCATCCCACAGAACAGGGGACTCTAAAAGGGTCTTTGTTCTAACCTTATTATATAAAAACCACCAATCAAACAAAACGCTTGATTGGAAATCGCTTTGTCTTTAGCAAAAAGACCCTCTGAAAACTACTTTTCTTAATGGGTAGTTTCGGGTTATTCCTAGTACAGAAACGAACATAAGATCTTTAGACACATTGCACATCAAGGATTAGCAAGATAAAAATGGCAGATATTCCGCAGATTTAAGGATTATCCGTTCCTGAAAGAATTCTATTAAAAGCAATGTGCATCAAAACAATATGGTGACAATTGACTAAAACGTCAGAAAGTAAGTAAACCGCTAATTCAAAATTCTGTATTCATTATGCGGAAAAGTCAGAAAGACTTTAAGAGCCCCCCCAAAAGATTTCAACCCAATGGACTTTCCATACTCTACGAGGATCATGAAATTCTGGTTGTGGATAAAATAAGTGGTCTTTTAACAGTGAGTACTGATAAAGTCAGAGAAAATACAGCCTATTATCTATTAAATGAATACGTTAAAAAAGGGAATCAAAAATCAAAAAACCGGATATTTATCGTGCATCGTTTGGATAGAGATACTTCCGGTGTAATTGTTTTTGCAAAAAATGAAAAGGCCAAGCGTTTCCTTCAGGATGAGTGGCATGGATTTACAAAAAAATATTATGCAGTAATTCATGGAACGTTACCGAAGAAGGAGGATATAATTACTTCATATCTTGCAGAAAACAGCGCTCATAAAATGTATTCTGTTACTGATCCTGAAAAAGGCAAGCTTGCTAAGACGGGGTTCAGGGTTCTGAGAGAATCAAAAAAGTACAGCCTGCTCGAAATAGATCTGCTTACAGGTAGGAAAAACCAGATCAGAGTTCATTTTTCGGAAAAAGGTTTTCCTGTAGTTGGAGACAAAATCTATGGAGAAAAGAACGTTGGTATTAAAAGACTTACACTTCATGCAGCTTCCATTTGCATAGTGCATCCCGATACAAAAGAGAAGATGATCTTTGAGTCAAAGATCCCTGCTTATTTTAATTTGCTTTTAAATCGTTAACCGTTGGAGGAATTAATAGTATGAGTCAAAATAATATCCCCTTTCAAACCATAGATTGGACAGGCATTCCTAAAACAGAACATAAAGGGGAAACAGGGATGGCGTATTGGCAAACCATTCAAATTGGAGGATTGCGGATCAGGATCGTTGAATATTCCAAAGGCTATGTCGCGGACCACTGGTGTCAAAAAGGGCATATCGTTCATTGTCTGGAAGGAGAATTTATAAGCGAACTCATCGACGGCGAAAAATTTATCTTAACAAAAGGGATGACCTATGTGGTTTCGGATGAAATGAGTTCGCATCGCTCCATTGCAGAAAGTGGCGTAAAATTGTTAATTATTGACGGTGATTTCCTACAGCAGACTATTGATCAATAGCAAAGAAAGCTGGCATAAATTTGATTACGGCTAATAGCACAACTGAGAGTTGGTAAAAAAGAATATTATTGATTAAATTGCAGAACGATAATAGTGACGATTGGTTGTTCGTTTCCAGGATATGGAAGAGACCAGTATTCAATTTTTTGAAGAATAGTTATATTCAAAAAGACTTTCATTAATGTGTTGTTTATCGTGAGTGGGTAACCATGCAAGAACTCACATCTGACACCTAAAAATGGATCTTTAACATGAGAGTACTTAAAAAATTTTTCGACCAGAACAAGAAATGGGCAGAAAAGGTAAAAGAATCTGATCCAGATTTTTTTTTAAACCTTTCAAAGCAACAAAATCCTGAATATTTATGGATAGGTTGTTCGGACAGCCGTGTGCCTGCAAATCAAATAGTCGACATGCTGCCAGGCGAGATATTTGTTCACCGCAACATTGCCAATATTGTGGCTCACACAGATCTGAATTGCCTTTCAGTCATTCAATACGCAGTCGAAGTATTAAAAGTAAAACACATTATTGTTTGCGGTCATTATGGTTGTGGTGGCATACAAGCGGCCTGGGAGAATAAAGAGCATGGTTTAATCGATAACTGGTTGCAGAACATCAAAGATGTCCATCGTTTTCACAAGGCTAAAATAGATATGGTTGAAGGTGAAACCGAAAAAATTGATCTTCTGTGTGAACTTAATGTTATTGAGCAGGTCGCAAATGTGTGTCATACGACAATAGTCCAGGGTGCATGGAAAACCGGACAGGAATTGGCAGTTCATGGCTGGATATACAGTGTTGAAAACGGGATTTTAAAAGACCTGAATATTTGTATCACAAACTCAAACGAAATACCTGATACTCATAAAATAAAGTAGTCTGGCAGAGGTGTTATGATTATACCAATGCACAACATTTTCCATAAATATCAGTCAATCCACAACGCAGCCTTGATACTCATCCTATAGCTTATATCTTTGTTCAAAAAATAAATTTAGCAACTGTTTGTTTTTTGAAACTTCACATTAGCGATATATTTACTATAAACTTGTAATTAGGTGCCAAGAAGAAAAGAGAATGACAATATGACCCCGAACCAATCGTCAAGCAGAGTAAAAATCCACTACTCCTTCAAAAAGATCATGACCGGTTCCGACTTGTCTCACAGGCGATTACCCCTGATGTCAGCTGAAAGTGACCAACCCGGGCCTGTCGTATGGTTAACGGCGTGCAGTCACGGTGATGAAGTCAGCGGCATTGTTGTTGTTCAGGAGATATTCAGGCGTATTCGTCGCAGGCTTCTTAAAGGCTTGGTTTACGCATTTCCCCTGATGAATCCCCTGGGATTCGAATTGGGGTCACGCAATATTTCCATGAGCAGGGAAGATCTTAATCGCTCTTTTCCGGGTAACCCAAATGGATCTCTCGGAGAGAGGATCGCCCATCGCATTTTTGATACGATAATCGAAACAGAACCTACGCTTGTTCTGGATCTTCACAATGACTGGAATGAGTCAATCCCCTATATTTTATTGGATCGTAAACCGGAAGACCTGCATAAAACGGCATACCAGGAAACAATACGAATCGGTAAGGAAGCCGGGATGTGTATGATTGTTGATACCGAGGAGCTAAACAGGAGTCTCTCCTTCAATCTCCTTCTTCGTGACATCCCAACGTTAACCCTTGAATTGGGAAAACCAAATGTGGTTAGTGAATCCAATGTCACTTATGGGCTGGAAGCTATCTCCAATATTCTCACTCATCTGGGCATGATTGAACCATCTGCCAAACCTTTTCAGTATCCCCTTCCACCAGAGTACGGACAAGGCAAGCTTCTCAGTTACTCAGGCAAACCTTACAGCTCCAAAACAGGAATCATCCGGTATCTTGCAAAGCCGGGCGATGTGGTTAAAAAGGGAAAACCCCTGGCCAAGATTGTCAACGCGTTCGGCAGACATCAGGAGACTATAATCGCGAGTAAAGATGCAATTGTCCTCGGTCATTCGGACTCATCTGCTGCTTTTCCCGGCATGCCTATCATGGCATTCGGTATTTCGGACGACCAGACTCAGTAACTATCGACTTTGACGGAAGATCATTGTTTGCCTCTGGTTATCTTGATGTTATTGTGATAACATCGCATGATTATGTTTTTTCAATTTTCTGGATCCCCCCACCGCAATACCTTTCAACGCTTGAACAGCAAGCAGTGAGAGTTTTTAAATAATAGCATGCTGTTTTCAGCATCTCACAAGAACGATCGCTTTAATAGTAAGTAAACAGTCCGTTTGAATGCAAACTATCGGGCTCTATGATGCTTAAAGTATCACAAATCGGTCGTTACAATCTTCAGAACAGATGAACCAGGTGAACGGAGGAATTATTATGTCTTTATTGGTAGGTGATAATTTAGTAGTCAGCTTGCACTATAAGCTGACAGACAACGACGGAAACATGCTGGACAGTTCAGAAAATTCTGAGCCACTGGCTTATCTGCATGGTGCAGGCAATCTTATACCCGGATTAGAAAAGGCACTGGTGGGAAAGTCAGAGGGAGACTCTCTACAGGTGAAGGTAGAGCCTGAGGAAGCCTATGGTGAGATCATGCCGGATCTTATTCAAACTGTTGAAAAAGCGGCTTTTCAAGGTGTTGAGGCTGTTGAAGTGGGTATGTCATTTGAAGCACAAGCACCGGACGGATCAGTCCAGCTTGTCACGGTAAGAGATGTGGAAGGCGAGGAAGTTACAATTGACGCTAATCATCCACTTGCCGGATACGTGCTGAATTTCGACGTTGAAATTGTTGGTGTGCGGGAAGCAACGGAAGAGGAAGTTGCACATGGTCATGTTCACTAAATCGACAGTAGAGAGAGTCAAAAGCAATGCCCGTTTTCATGGGATTGAAGGTTTTCATGTGATAATATCCCCATGGTATGCTGAACGATCAAATTGTGGCGGATGAAATCAAACGTATCTGTATTTTAACCGGGTTTGGAGGTATCAAGCCCGGATTAAAATTTTGATTCGAATTGGGTACATTGCCCGAGAAACCCTCCAAGTCTTTCCGTCTGGTAAGATGGTGATGAAACACTGTATGGAAAAATCCACAGATATTATTGCATTGAGATTTATTGAGTCGTTTTTTTAGCCAACTCCTCCTCTTTGACAATGATGATCTCCCTATTAGCCTCGAAGGTTTTCAATCCTATCCCTTTCACTTTCATAATATCTTCAGGGACCTGAAACAGACCATTCTGTTCCCGATAAGCAATAATTTTAGCTGCATAACTGGAACCGACCCGTTTTAACATACATAATTCCTGCTCGGTGGCTGTATTGATGTTAATCTTACTGACGTCTGCCTGTGCTGCAGAAACAAGACAAAAGCTAAAAACAACAGATAACAGAACATAGCGCATACGTAATAACAGATTTTTCATATCTCCTCCTGTATTGGATAACACGAATTGGATCAGTTTCAAGCACCATCTTGACTTTCCTATTATTTGAGAAAAAATTTATTTGTCAATAATCTGATAAAAAAGAGGATTTAATAGTTGCAGGCTGATACTGGATGAAGCAGAAATCTGAGGATAATAATTCTTTTGGGCGGGTTTTTCTCGATTGATCATAAGTTACAATCGATTATGAAAAATCAATTTCAGAAAAACAGAGAGTCAGAACTAACAAAGGTTCTTCTGAAAAAGCAAACTGGAACTCGGGATTTTAAGTCCAGGACTCGCAATCTCCTGGAACATAGGGCGATCACGGGTTTTGGTGTTGATGACATCAGAAGGTGTAATCTATCCGTTTAGATCTTCCGGAATCCTTGTCACCCGTTTTTCAAACTCGTCAGCCTTGCTATTCAACCACTTTGCAAATGCTCTCGCTTGCATGGGATTAATGGAGATGGCAAAAGGGACTTCGCGAATAATCGTTTTGGATATTTCGGGTTCTCTTTTCAAAAACTTCAGCTGTCCATCATTCTGGATCTCAAAAGTCTCCACCTGCGGCAGCTCGTGCCTTTCCTGATAGCAGTTTATAACCAGGTCGCCGGCAGGGGTTATTGTTCCTTGAAGCCCTGTAATTGAATAAACCTTGTAATCGGAAGCGATATTATACTTATAGTCGATCTGTTTGTTGTCAGTAGGCATTGAATCCCTCAAAAAAAAATTGCAGGTTGGTTTTTTCTGATTTTGATTTTTCTTATAAAAACATAGTGTGAAATAATTTTATCTTTTCGTCATCGCTCTTTTCTAATCTGTCCATTGTTGCTATATTTTTATCAGTTGAAGATTCTGAAAAAAGAACAAACCTGTGAGAAATAACATTTGAAAAAATGCTCTCATTATTTGAAATTAATACCGGAACCTCACCATGGCAAAAACCAAGGTCCAACAAAAGATTATAAAGCGCAAAAAACTCACCCAGGTTACTATCGACAGGATTTTGAGTATTAAGGTTTCGGATACGAGATTTAATGAGATGAAAAGTGGCCGACACTTTGAATTCACCAAAGTCAAAATTCCGGCCAGTAAACAAGGTCGGTTGCGAATCGGTGATACTATCTATGCCAATAGTGCTGGTGGTAAATCAAGGGCACTGGAGTTTTTGTCCATGGATCAACAGAAAGGATACGACGAAGATCAGGTAGATGTTATCGTTAAGGTGATATAAGCGCATCCTGTAATCCCGATTGACGGTAGGTTTTTGCAGCAATTGCTATTTTAAGCGTTTCATCGTTTGCCCAGATTTCAACACTTCGTTTTGCTCTCGTTATAGCCGTATACAATAACTCCCGTGTAAAAATGGGGGAGGTAACATTCGGCAATACGATTAGAATCTCATCAAATTCCGAGCCCTGGGATTCATGAATAGTCATGGCATAAACACTTTTATGCAGAGGCAGTCTGGCCAGGCTGAAACTTTTAAACTGATTGTTAATACCCGGAAAGAAAGCCTTCAGGGTCCCCGATTCATCGTCCCAGATGATGCCCGTATCACCATTATACAATCCCAGGTTATAGTCGTTTTGTTTGATGATGATTGGTTTTCCTTTATAAAATGATGTCTCAAAATCTATCACTTTTTGTTGAATCAGTAGCTGTTCAATCTGCTGATTAATACCGGTGACACCATAGTCACCCATTCGGTGAGAGCACAACACCTTAAACCGATTGTGACAGGAAAACGATTCTTCAACCGATTTAGCTTTGAAGGACTGCAGCAGATATTTCTCAACAATATTGTTTAATCGTTGTTTTAATGACTCTGATCCGGGAAGGGGATTGTGAATGATATTTTCCAAAATAGCGGAGTTGAGAGAAGTAAGTGCATTTTCAGTGTTCCCCTCCTTAACCATCCTGCTTAATGCTCCGATTCCCGGGGATGTTTCAAAACGGTAACTATGCTTTAGTTCAACTATACTGTCACTCAGTGCTGTCATGGCTGAATCGCCGCTGTTCCCGTTTCCGATTCGAATGGTTTCCCCGGTTACCGCCTGGAAATCTTCAATAAATTTTCCGGAAAAACCATCAATATCTCCTGCTTCGCTGATATCACCAAACACAGCTCCTGATTCCACGGATGACAATTGATTTTTGTCACCCAACAGGATCACTCTGGACTCAATCGGGATTGCCTGCAGCAGTTTCGACATTAATGCCAAAGATACCATTGACGCTTCATCAATAATAAACAGATCTGCAATCAGAGGGTTTTTTTCATGATGACTAAACTGGGAGGAACCTGGTCTGACACCTAATAATCGGTGGATAGTACTTGCTGATGCGGGTATCCTATCGGAAAGAGTCCGGTTGATAACAAGGTTTCGTTTGGCATTATTCAGTGAATCCTGAAGCCTGGCTGCAGCTTTCCCCGTGGGAGCAGCCAACACTATTTTATAATCCGGATTCAGTTCCAACAGCAAAGCCAGAATGAGTGCTATGGTATATGTTTTCCCTGTGCCCGGTCCTCCGGAAATAACACAGAACCTGTTTCTGACGGCCATAAAGGCTGCTATCTTCTGCCAGTCAGGAGAAGTTTTTGAAAGTGAAAACAGGGAATCGAATGAATTCTGCAGCTTTAAAAGCTGGGGCGGTGGTGTCGTTTTTGCCAGTCTTTGTCGGATTATCCCTGCAAGCTTCTGTTCATATTCCCAGTAACGATAAAGATACAATCTGTTGTTTTCATCTAACACCAGGGGACAATACTCTCCGGGTTTCCCTACAACTGATGATTGTTTCAATTCATCAAGCCAGATTTGTAGAGGTGGTGTTTTTATATCCGAGAATCCGGAAACTGTTGATTCCCGGTAGTCAGGGAAAAAATCCACCAGTCGTCTGTTGGCAGCGGTTTTTAGATCAAGACAGATGTGTCTGTTGCGAGCCGTTGTGTGATTCAATAGCAATGAGGCGGAAAACAAGGAGTCAGTGGGACTGTTTCCGGAAAGTCTGACCATCAGTTCTGCAAATTGAATATCGATCTCCTGCAAAACTTTGGCGGATTCAAATTTCTGAATGTGGTTGGAATCCATAAGAGAGTTTAGTCAATTATTTTACAGAGTTTGGTGATTACCGTTTCGGGAGGACAATCAAAAAAAACACCATTTCCTGTCATCTCAGGGTGCACACCCCTCACAAACAGGTAAAAAACACCCCCGAAGTGAGTTTTATAGTGATAATCGGGAATGCGGCTTTTCAGGTACTGATGGAGGGCAACGGAATAGATGTAATATTGCAGGATGTACAGGCTATCAACCATGGCTTTTGAAAGATTATCCGCGGTGTAGTTTTGATAGGACGGCCCCAGGTGATTGGTTTTCCAATCGAGGATATAGTACCTGTTTTCACACTGGAATACCAGGTCAACAAAACCATGCATGAATCCCTCTATGGGGCGAAATGTCAGGTTTCCGATCTTATCGGGAATATCACCACCATCCGCCAGATTCAGGTCTCCTGCCTCAAATGCTTTGCCCAGAATCTCAGGCGTCAGTTTTTTTATAGGGTAATAAAACTCAAGTTCAACCAGTTTTTGCGTTGATAAGAGATTGCCCAGTGTAAATTGAGACTTTCCTGTGGACAATGGTGCTTCCAGTACTCTTGTTACCATCTTATACACCGAATCCACCATTTTCTGACGGTTGTCTTTTGGTTCTTCCCGGTTAGCTAATCCATAGCGTATCAGCTCGTTTTGAATCATTGTTTCTGCCTCAACCTGATTGTTCAAGGTAAAATCCAGTTTTTCAAAAACCGAATGAATGCATGATCCGGCGATTCTCCCTCCGGGAAAAGAGAAAAAAGAGTCGGAGTCCGCTTCTCCTTCCGGAGGAGTAAAATCAGGGATTTCATCAGATAATAATGCCGCTTCTTCTTCCGGTACGGCAGCATATCCTTTTCCTGCAACAAGTTTTGAATAACTGGCAATCCCCCACTGTCGGAAAAGGCTGGTCCCGGTAAAGACTCTGGGCTTAAAATCAGCTGCATTGGTTTCAGCGTCACTTCGATAACGAATAGATTCGCCGATTACAGGAGTATGGAGATCAATTGAGCTGTCATCCTCTGTCATCAATTCCTCAACAATCTGTTGATACGATGCTTCATCAAAGGATGATCCTTTGGCGATGAACTGATTGATATTAAAAGAACGGGTTGGTTCACCTCCGGAAAAAATATAATCCAGCGAATTATCAAAAGTTTTCCCGATTTTGCCACATACAAGGTAACAGCGATTCTGCGCCCTGGTAATAGCGACATATAACAGCCTAATCAGATCAGCCAGCATCTCTTTCTGAGACTGCTGCCATGCCTCATCCTTATCGCTATCCGGACCGATGTGCCAAAAGAGGTCATCGTCATGATGAAAGACCGGGTCTCCCTTTTTATTGGTAATCCCCCGCTGCCACATGAACGGACAGAATACTATCGGATACTGCAACCCTTTACTCTTAAACACGGTTGATATCTGCACTGCTGCACCATCACGCTCTAATCGAAGCTCTTTCTCCTCCAGAACTTCCTGAAGCTGAATCTGCTTATTCAGCCAAGTGATAATCCCGTTTATTCCCCTTTTGTTCTTTAGGGTTTCGGCGTGAATCAACTCAGACAGGTGCAATACATTGGTCAATCGTCTCTCTCCATTGGTCAATCCAATGAGCTGTCTGCGAACACCATAGTCGGTCAGGAATTTACGAAACATACGTATGAATCCCTTTGATTTCCACAGGTCATGGTATTCAGTAAACCTGATTATATGATGCTCATAGTCGTCAATCCTTGATTCATCCTCTAACAAAGTCTGAATTTCAGAGGCTGTCAGTCCAATCAGGTTGGAAGCCAGGGCGGAATTTAGTTTTGTGCTGTTCAAGGGTGAAACAACAGCCTGCAACAACAAGTATAACTCTTTTGCCTCATCTGTTTTAAAAACATCACCACTTTTGGTTATGACTGCTGGAATACCTAGCCGTCCCAGGCGGTCCTTAAACTCCTGTGCATCATTGTTGCGTAATACAAGAATGGCAAAATCTGCAGGTGTCAGCTTCTTTTCTCCCAGTGATACTTCCCCCGATTCCGTACAACTCAAAAGCCTTGAAATCTCATACACAACTGCATCTACTGCCAATTGCCGTGCCTCTTCCTTGTTAAGAAATTGACTGCGTGTTGTCGGATTCTCTTTCTTCAGAAACCATAAGATCAGGTTGGCGGTGGGAGTGCCCTTCATCTGCAAAGGGTTTTGATTTCCCTTGCTGTTTTCGGATGCCAGGGTTTGAAAAAATGAGATGCTATCTCCCAAAACAAACGGATTGGTCGGTTTGGAAAAAATTCTGTTAACAGCCGTTACAAATCCCTGTTCCGATCGCCAGTTTTTATCCAGAGTAAACCGGTGTTCGGCTTTAACACCCTTTGCAGCTTTGATATAAGAGAACAGATCTGCACCGCGAAAAGAGTATATCGACTGTTTTGGATCACCTATGTAAAAGAGGGGGCAATGTTGCGAAAAAATCGTCTTAAATATGTCATACTGTACAGGGTCCGTATCCTGAAATTCATCCACCAGGGCGGCTTTATAAGTGTTTCTGATGGATGCTGCCAGAATTTGACCTTTGTCTTTTGAATTTAATGCATCTCGAACCAGGGACAGCAAATCATCAAATGATTGTACATTACTGGCTTGTTTTCGTCGCCTCAACTCAAATTTCAAAAACCGGAGAAAAGAGTATTTCAGCCAGGTGATGACTTCCTGTTCATACCCGGTGCACTCTTGACAAAGATCAAAAAAGCGATGGATCGGTGGCGTTTTATCCTTTTTCATGGATTTTAGCAGGGTTCCGGCCGAAAACTTTTGAATAATCTCCAATGCCCGGCCAAATTCCTTATCTTCAGCCAGCTGATCCATTCGTTCATAAAAGCTGTATAAAACATCCGGTTTGAATCCCTTTTTCTCTCTTTTTAATCCCGTGTCTGTTATCAGAATTTCCTTAATCTCTTCGCCGGCATTACGCCACTCTTCCTTGATACTTTGAATGCAATCGGTAAGAGCAGTAAAAGGATTTTCGACGGTTTCAGGTATGGTTCTAATAAAAGGGGTTCTCATATATTGATGGGCAAAATCCAGAAAACCCTTTGTATCCAGGTTGTTGTTCAGTGCTATCTCTGTCAGCTGTGGCGGCTCTTTACTAAAAGTCATTCGCCAGAAATCGTCGGTGATTTCCTGTATCAGTAATTCCTGGTCACTGATGAGTTCAGTATCAAAAAGAACTGATGTTTCAAAGGAGTAATCATTTAAAAGTTTTCTGCAAAACCCGTGAATCGTGTAAATGGATGCCTCATCAAAAGAAACAATTGCCTTTCGCAACAGACTGCGAACAGTGTCTGTCGATTGGTTTGTCGTTGCCTGTGAGACAATTCCCTTCAGAGTTCCATCGTCACCTGAGCCTGCATTTTCAACTTCCATCAATGCCAGATTCAGGTTCTTTCTTATTCTGTCGATCAGTTCCTTGGTGGCGGCTTCCGTGAAGGTTACCACCAGGATATTTTTCACCTCCATCTTCAATTCCAGCAGGAAACGAAGATAGAGATTGGTGATGGTGTAGGTTTTTCCGGTGCCTGCACTGGCCTCAATGAGGTTGGTGCCACTTAATGGGATTGACAGAATATCGAGCGGTTCAAACGATGTCATCGCGTTTTGTCTCGGTCATATATTGGAATAATGGTTCAAAAACAAGGGTTGCAAGCTCGACAAAATCCCGGGAAAATGGAACCTTGTCGCCAAAGCAGATCTGGTAATAAGCATTCTCTTTCTCGCCTTGGGAAAGAAAACTCGAATGCCACATTTGAGTCGCTGCCTTTAAGCCCTCCTCCTCACTTTTGCCCTTGGCGATTTTTTGGGCAAAGGCAAATGAGCTTTCCGGGAAAAAGGGTAGTGGGCAACGCAGCCCTTTTAAATAGAGTGTGGCAAGACCCGCCAGAATTTCATGCGCCTCATCCTTGTTTACCGGAGATAACTCAATGGTTTTATCGGTGCCGATATAGCGGGTTTGTCGGTTATCCTCACCTTCGTTTACACAACAATATATAAGATGATGAATCCAGCTTGATAAGACATCACCCGCCTTGAGCTTTGCGGGCCGAAAGAAGACCTGTTCCTCATCAAAGATGTTTTTTAATACCCCGCTGATTTTGAATTCCGGTTTAGAAAATTCCAGGTGAATCTGCCTTGTTGGGTTTGGACCTTTTTCCATTAGAGGTATTAAGGGAAGAGTAAACGTCAGAATTTCTTTCTGAAGAGAATCAAAGGCGATTAACCCGGGTGATCCATGGGGCAGGCTGCCATTCGCTTTTAGATGTTCAAAGTGTTTATTAAAATCGATATTGCCCATCCAATCGTCAATGAAACGTCCCTTTATCAGATACTTCTCCAGGCTGTTCAATTCAAAAGGTTCCCGGTCATCTATGTCAAACTGATCGTCAAGTGAGAGCATAATATGCAGACGATTCCTGAGGAGTGTTTCACTCGGGTTCCGAAAGAAACGACAGAACTGCTCCATGGTAACTTCAGGTGATTCAATATTGGAGAGGGTCGGTAACTCTTTTGGGAAAAAACACCTCTCTTTTTTATATGGGCTTTCATTTTCAACTGCTGCTTCGCAATTTTGAGCAGAATAACTGAACAATCCCCGTGAGTCATCGAAATAGGATCTCGAAAACGGCTGTAGCGGATGCTTTTGAATGACACTTTCCAAAATCGATTGGCCATTTTCCTGCTCAAATCCATTTTCCAGGGTGTCACACAGCTCCGTTACCAAGCCCGAAGGGGGAAGATCACTACCATCCCTGTTGCTGCGCCCGACATAGCTGATAATAAGCGCTTCTCGTGCCGAGAGAATGCATTCCAGAAACAGGTACTTGTCTTCCTGTCTCTTGGAACGATCCCCCAGCCGTTTCTCTCTTTCCATCAGGTTGAAGCCGGGGCTTTGATATTTGCGAGGGAAGTCGCCATCATTCATTCCCAGGACATAGATCACTTTGAAGGGGATGCTCCGCATGGGAAGCAGGGTACAAAAAGTGACCCCTTTGGTTAAAAAACCGGATGAGCGGTGATGGGACGAGATTTTTTTTGTAATATAAAACAGGATCACATCAAGTGATATTGCCTCGTCAAAACCGGCTTCGGCAGCCAATCCAAGATATCCGTTTTCCAGAAGAGAATCTTTTATTTCATACCAATAGGTTTCAGTGGCATCATCCACTTCGAAAAAATCGGATAATACCCGGGAAAGGCAGTCGATCCAGGACTTCAGGTTTCTGGGTTTCTTGAGTATAGTTGCCCATTTTATCAACAGATCCACAAATTTTATAAAGCGGCCAAGGATGTACGCCTGATCCCCTTCAGTATTCGCGCAGGGTAAAATCCCTTGAAACAGGCTATCATGTTCTTTTTGCGGCAAGGCAATGCCTAAAAGCAGTCGTCTTATTCCAAATTCCCAGGAGTTTTCTGTTACTTCCGGAAGATCAAGCCCTTTTTTATATCCCTCATTGACCCCCCAGCGAATTCCTGACTCTTTAACCCAGAATCGAATTGAGGCAATATCGGCTTCCTCAAAATCAAATTTATTCCTGATCGCCCGGGATTCAAGAATATCCAAGACTTCAGACGCTCGAAACCGGCTTTGGTCAATTTTTAGAATTGCCAGAAATGGTTCCACCAAAGGATTGCTGCCATCAATCGCCGTATCGGTGATGGCGTATGGAATTGCCATTTCACCTGCTTCCGGAGCATCAAAGACGGCTCTGATTAGTTGATCATATCCCGATACATCAGGCATCATCACAACCACGTCGCTGCTTGATAGCTCGCCATCTTCAAACAGGGCAAGCAGGTTGTCGTGCAACACCTCTATTTCCCGTATGGGACTGTAACAGGAATGAATCTGAATTGACTTGTCTTTGCCATCAATCTTCAGTTTCAGATCATCTTTTCTCTCGATCAGGTTTAGAATATCGGACTGAATATGGTCCAGAAGAGTGGTGGGAGTGGTCTCCTGAAACTCAGCCTCTCCAGTTTCCCCGACGACATTTAAAACCTGGCTGAAGAATTCTCTACCGGTCACACCCATCGAAGCTAAAAGGCTGTTTCCGCTTTCATAGTATTGATCGTCTTCAGAAAACCCTGTGGTGTTGAAACGGGCAATCTCCTGGTCGCTGTAACAATACTCCCAATATTCTCGGCAGGGATTTAGATAGTAAAAATCGACCCTGACCCGTTCTGAGAGTTTTACAAAGGTATCGAGATAAAATGGAGGAAGACTGGATATGCCGAAAACCGAGATCCTGTCAGCCATTTTCTCCATGGTTGTTTGATCGGATACAAATGATTTAAACAGGGCAGCCGGATGTAACAGTTGGTCAGCCTCCCTCGTTTCCCGGGTAATGTCACGCCAAAGTGAGAACTGCCAATGGGATTCTTTGTATTCTTCACTTAAAGGGTTGTTCCCCTTGTCCCACTCAAGAATCAAATCGGGTCTGTATACCAGGTAATGGTCAAACATTTCGGCAATTTTTTCTGCCAACTGCAACCGTTTTAGGGGATTATAAGTATCACCCTCGTATCGCTTCAGATCCGTGTAGTCATCTCTTTCCAGTTGTTCGGAAAAAACCTTCATAATCTGCCAGGTCATAACCTCAACAGAAAAAGTTTTCTCTTCAGGCTGGGTTGAATTCCCCTGAAAAAGTTGATAGATAAAGGTTTTAGGAAAGGGGAAGTGAATATTGGCGCTGATTTTGTTCCGTTTGGCGATCTCCAGATTCAACCAGTGTTGCATCCCTTTACTTTGCACTACCACTGTTTCCTGCTGTAGAGCAGGCAATGGTTCCTCTCGCAAACGGCTGGCAAGTCGCTCAACCAAAACCTCAAGTTTGTTGCTCGTAAATAAATGGAGACTCGGCATGGGGCTTTAACCTTTAAAGAAATACAGTAGGGGCAGAGTTATCTCCCTCAATCGTTTAATCAGCATACACCACAAAAAACAAGGATCAAGGTTGGGCGGAGTTACAACCCATAAGCGCTTACTTAAGAGCAAATGGAAAGAGGTTTCATTGTTAATTGAAAACTACTAATGCTTTTTCGCCTAAGTAAGCACTTATAAGTACATCCCCGCCGGTACTTACTCAAAGGCGGCCATGTAAGGCTGCCCTACCGTTCTTTCCGGGAGCTATCAAGATGATGTCGTATTCGAATTGTAGCTGTCAAAAAACAAAATGCAAAGAGGATATTTGTTTCTTGAACGGATTGTCGGAATGAACTAAAGTGAGTTATCGGAACTCATCTGCAAACAGCTCAACCAAGAGACTTAGGATAAAATGAAAAGGATAGAAACCATACCCTGGAACGTTGTTATTATTTTATGTTTGACCCTGGGTTTAGCTCCGTTTGCTCCACCCCATGTTTACGAAAAGCTGCAAATGCTTTTTAACGGTGAGCTAAAACGGACAATTGACTGGTTTGATTTGATACTTCACGGAAGTCCGTGGGTGTTGCTGCTGGTAAAGATGGTCTTGCATCTGAGACCAAGGGCTGATTCCGGAAAAAAGACAAACCTTGAACAGTGATATTTGAGCTTTCATTCTGCTTCTCTTTAAACATGAATACAAACCGGATAAGTCAGTTTTACGGGATCAGATTTTGAGAAAAAAGGTACTCTTCTATTTTTTCTCTGACAAATTCCGTGGTATGGAACCCGACGATATCACCTGCCAGAACATGTTTGCTGGGATTATTCTCGGAATTCACCGCAACCAGCCTTTTTAAAGGGGACCCCATCAATTCAAATTTCTCTTTTATCTTAGGTACGCTCACCACATCATCCAATTCCGAATATAGAACCAGAACCGGTGCTTTCAACTCTTTAATATCAAGTGAGTTAACATAATCTGCCAGTCCAACTACCTGGGCACTGGTTCTGATAGACGGGGAGCACATCCAGTATTTTTCCTGTCCTTCATTTAAGGGTTCCCAAGGATGATATTCACCTCCGGTGGTCAGTTTTGCGATTTGAACACCCCAGGGCCACAGCAGTATCGGAGCCGTTTTATCTGCCGGCCAGAAATTCGGCGAAATAAAGATCAGAGCTTTTAACTGGTCCACCGGTTGTGTCAAAGCTAGCCAGGTTGCGAGTGTAGCACCAGTGGAGGTTGCAATTATGATCACCTCATCACCGATTCGTTTTCCGATCTCCCAAGCTTCCAGCGTATCAGATAACCAATCATTTGCCGTAGCTTCAGCAAATCTCTCTTTGGTTTCTCCATGTCCTTTGAGTCGGGTATAAAAAATATTTGCATTAAGCTTTTTCGCGATCATTTCCGTTAACGGATGAGTTTCCATCAGGGTTGCAGTATAACCGTGCAGATAGATCAGTGAGATTTTTGTTCTGTCTTTTTTCTCCGGATTTGCCCATACAATTTTTTTTGCGACATCCCTTATGGTTAGATCGGCATTCTGTTCGGTTTGGGATAGATAAAGCTCCAGATCTTCAGGAAGGCTTACAGGATAAGTCGTTACATCAATCTTAACTGTTGGTCCAATAACATATGTAACTGCCAATATGACAATCACAGCTAAAAAAACGATCATTACTTTGAACACCGGAGCCTCCCTATTTGTTTGGTTTTAAATCTTTCATCCAACCTTGACAGATTTAAAATCAATTTTCAAATCAATATATCTGATTTGTGACCTCCTGTTGGGTAGATTCCATTACAATTAGAGCATATGAAACCTGTTTGGTTTTACCTATCAAATAAAACAGTTGGTTAAACCAGACAAATGTGTTAAGCATTAGAACGAAAAATGCTTGTTTAAGCAGCAATATTATCACTCTAAAGTAACCATAACAGGAGACAAACACATGCTGTGGACAATTAATAAAATCTACAACCGAACTTTTCAGGTTTTAATGAAAGTAGCAATGCCTTTGTTTTCTTTTACCGTTCCTGAATTATTGACGGGAGCCGGTGCTATTAAAAAACTGCCGGCCAGGATTAAATCACAGGGATTAAAAAAGATATTGATTGTGACTGATAAGGGTATAATGGGAATTGGTTTACTGGAAGGATTTTTTTCCGTCCTTAAGGAAAACGGTATCGATTACTATATTTATGATGAGGTCGAACCCAATCCATCCATTCAGAATATTGAGAATGGTCTGACACAATACAACTCCAATCGATGCGAAGCAATAGTTGCTGTTGGTGGTGGTTCATCCATGGATTGTGCAAAAATAATCGGTGCCAGAGCATCAAAACCGAAACAAACCATTTTAAAAATGAGGGGTAAGTTTCACGTTCGCAAGGCATTACCTCCCCTGTTTGCTGTTCCAACCACAGCAGGGACAGGATCGGAAACCACCATTGCAGCCATTGTTTCCAATCCCGATACCCATGAAAAGTTTGCTGTACTGGACACCAAACTGATTCCCCCGGTTGCCGTGCTTGATCCTGAATTAACAATCGGGTTGCCCCCGCATATTACCGCATCAACCGGAATGGATGCTTTAACCCACGCGGTTGAAGCTTATATAAGCAGGGGAAGTACCAAATATACCGATGAATATGCGGAAAAGGCTACCAAGATGATCATTAATAATCTGGAAGCGGTCTATAAGGACGGATCAAACCTGGAAAAACGCAATGAACTGCTGCTGGCATCCTTTTATGCCGGTATTGCATTCACCAGGGCTGCAGTCGGATATGTCCATGCGATTGCTCACAATTTTGGAGGTCAATACGGTGTGCCCCATGGACTGGCCAATGCCATTGTTTTGCCTTTTGTCCTCGAATCCAGCCGGGAACAGGCAAAAGAGAAACTGGCTCAATTGGCTCGAATTTCAGGGATTGGAAAGGGTGACGATTCGAGTGATCAGCTATCACTGAAGTTTATTGAAAAGATAAAAGCGATGAATTACAATATGAACATCCCGACATCCGTTCAAGAGTTAATGGAGAAGGATATTCCGCTAATTGCTAAACGGGCACTGAGCGAGGCACATCCGGACTATCCGGTACCGCGAATGCTCAAGAAGAGTGAATGCGAGGATTTGATCCGTCGTTTACTGCCACGTTAAAACAGAAACGGATCAGCATAACGTCGTCAGAAACTTGGTTGATCCAATTATAAAAACTCCGTTGGAATAAAACGGATTCTGGCAAAAGACCTTGATATGATATTCAATTCTCTAGGCAAAAAACTGGTGATGCTGTCAGTACTCGCATCACCTGCTGTATGTTTTGGTCAGGGCATCCCCATGGAAAGATTCTGTGATATTTATGGAGATACTGCCCCCCAGAGGATCGAAAAAATAGTGCGGATTTTCAGATTGAGATATCGAACCGCTGAAGAGATGAATGGTAATATCACATGTCCTGAGGGGGAGGTATTTAAACTGACAAGTCCATGTATTGGATTATATAGGATTGCGATTTTTTCGCTATCTAATGATAAGACACAACGACACCTATCAGCCGCCACCAAGCTTATCCATCTGTACAAGTCAAAAAATGGAGAAGAAGAACTTTTAAGGTGTCAGGAGTTGGCCGAAGAGTAGCCTGGTTTTTTGTCTCACTGCTTTCTTTTCAGGGGAGGAAGATCAAAAACATCTCCATCATTGGCAATATTTACTTTGTCGAAAATGGTCACTGCTTCCATCTGGAATTTATCCCATTGGGAGTATCTCTGGGAGAAATGTGTTAAAACCAGGCGTTTGACGTTGGCTTCTTTTGCAATTCCAGCAGCCTGTAAGGTAGTAAGATGTCCGTACGTTTCTGCCAGGGATTGATGTTCGGAAAGATAGGTAGCTTCACAAAGCAATAGATCCGCATCTTCTGAAATTTTCTGCAGATTATCACATTCAGCAGTATCCGTAATGAAGGCAAAAATCTGTCCCGGTTTTGGATGACCGAAATCCTTTAAGAAAAAATACTCTCCCTCGATTTTGATTGTTCCCGTTTTCAGGAGTTCTCCTATTTTTCTACCTGATATCCCTGCTTTATCCAGCTTTTCCGGAATCAGTGTTACCTTGTCCATCTCCTTCACCCGGTATCCCAAGGTATCAACGGGGTGGTTTAACCAGTAAGCCGAAATTCTGTAATCCTGATCTTCAAATATTACTCCTTCATCTTCAACAGCGTGTGGTATAAGATTGATTTTACCTTTAAAATCGGTGGCGTTTACCAGGCTTTGAAAAAAGCTGATTCCGGAGGCGGGGAAATAGACATCAATCTGGTGGGTTACCCCATCCAGACACAATCTCTGAATAACTCCCGGTAATCCGAGACAATGATCACCGTGAAAGTGGGAGATCAGAACTTTGGTGATGGATGACGGTTTTATCCCAAATATTCTCATCTGACGTTGCGTTCCTTCTCCAGGATCCAACAAAAGTCCATGCTGATTCCATTGCAGGAAATATCCGGAATGATTCCTCGCAGGAGTTGGAACTTGCGCCGATGTTCCGAGGACAGTCAGTCTTTTGGTTGACATTTATGTTTCTGTTTTTTGTGAGATTTCCTCTTCCTCTTCAAGGTGCAATTGTCTTTTAGCATTCTGCTTACTGTCCAGGTACAAGAACTTTATCGATGCAAAAAAGGGACTGTTGTCAAAATCACCGGGAACAATCTGGCTATAGTTCTTCTTCATCAGGTTTACCATTTTTTCGAAATCAGTAATGGTTTTTAGAGAGGTTATTTTTTTATTTTTTTTCTTAAACCGCAAAGATGGGGTTACGGGATAACCTGCTTCATGGAATCCATGAGCTATCATGGCTGAACAGATATAGTACTTTTCAAAATCGGTGCTTCCACCGATGTAAACCTTGGTGTCGGGGCGAAACTTGGTATACCAGTACTTAAAAAGCAGATTTCCCATGTTTTCAATATCATATTTTGGCTGTAGTTTGATCATCTTTTCCATGTAATCCAGAACGGTTTTCTTGCCTTTATTCGAAAGCATCACCGGTCTGCAAATTCGAATATCCAGGTGGATATACTTATTGATACTGTTGATCAAAACACCTTCCGGTTCAACCTCAATAATCTCACCATCTCCCTTGTAGAGTGCCGCATGGCTGTACGGGGATTTAGTCAGGGTTTGAATGATATGGCTGATTCGCAAATTACCTTTTACCAAAATGACATCACAGGGTTTTGCAACTTCCAGAAATCGCTTTTTTTTATACTCTAATAGCAGTTTTTCCTCATCTTCAGACCCCAGGAGGGGTTGAGCATATTCATAACCGGGTGCGGTTTGAAGAAGATATTCTTTTAGATGCTTACCGACAAACTCCCTGGTTTTTTTTGTGGCTAGGGATTTTATCATTTTTCCCAGGTTGCCGAAAAGACCAACCATTACTTTGTCAATCTTTGGGTTTGTCCCTTCCAGAAATTTGTATGGTTCAGGTTTTTTCTTTGAATTCTTTTTTATAAAAAACATTTTCATATTTTCAGATATGATTAAAAGACGGTTTTAAGTGGATAAAGCCCTGATGAAACATTTTTTTTAACAGAGTATAACCTAAAAATTGATCCGATTAAAGCAAAATGATTCTGTAACAGGTGATGGTCTTATTTCCAGGAGTATTGCCATAACTTAAAAAAAGTTCCCATCAGATCGGAAAGTGATACTGTATCCACCATATCACTGGTGATATGGGATTTGGTGAGATTTCCATCTTTCATGATTGTCGGTAAATTGTGATACTTTTCTTTATCTGCAACATTTACCTTGTATTCCAAATGTTTAAAATGTAATAGTGATATTTTGTTATTAAAAAAATATCACGGATTATTCAACAATTATCCAAAAAAAACCTTGAAACTTGAAACAATGTTAGATATGTAGCAGATAAACAACCATTCGAGAAATCACCTATCAGGAGACCGCAATGAGTGCACGACAAGACGTTTTCACTTATTTGAAAGCGAATTCTAATGCCCCACTAAAGGAGGTATTGTCCGAGTTTTCAAAAACAAAAGATACCACTGTCAGGCGATATTATTTTGAGTACCAAAAGACGGAGAAAAAACCGGTAAAGCCTCAGAAACAGAAAAAGATATCTGCAAAAAAAACTGTTGAACCAAAGTCGAAGAAGATCAAAGAAAAGAAAAGTTTAAAGCAACTGGTGATAGAATTCCTGGAACAATCACCAGATTCCCTCCCGAAAGAACTGTCTGCTGCGTTTCCCAAGGCTCATAAAACAACTCTTGGTAACTATAGACGACAGTGGCAAAAACAAAAGGAGACTACCACCGAAAAACCCCATAAGGATCTCAAAAAGGCTATTTTTAAATACCTGGATAAAAATCCGTCATCAAATATTAATGATCTCAAGAAGGTTTTTCCGGAAGCTGCCAATAAACTCATTACAGTTTTTCGATCCTGGAAAAATGATCAGCATGCCAAGTCCGCGAAAGCTGACGGAGTATCTGTTCCACCTATCACACCGGGGGAAATTTCTGAAACCGATGGAATAGAAAAGCCATCTTGGTTGGAGAAACAAAAAGAAACCATCGCAAAGCAAAAGAAGATCATTGAAAAACAAAAATCTAAGATCCAAGGTTTAAAAAACCAGATGCCAAGGATAAAAAAAACCGGGCTTATAGACTCACTTAAGAATTTTATTCTTGAGAAAGTAAGAAAGTGACATAAAAACATGGCTGAAGAAAAACAAGCGAGTATTGAAGGTCAAGAAGCAAATCTCCAGAAAAGCGGGGAGGAACAGGCGACCGGGAGTAAAAAAATTCTGTTTATCGTCATTGGGGGAGTGTTGCTGCTGATCGTGATCATTGCTGTTGTATTGATCATCATTTTTTCTGGAGGTGAAGAAAAAGGAATAAGGGGGCTTCCGGAAGAGGAAGAATACGTCAATCAGTATAATCAACGCATGCAACTATCGCTGGAACCTGTGGATAAACCGATCTACACGGAACCGTACGCTTACACCGTGAATCTAAAGAACGGAAGAAACTATATCCATGTTACGCTTCGTGCTGTTCTAAAAGATCCCTTGGCAAAACTCTATCTTGAAGCAAGAACACCGGAGATTGATGATAAAATCATCACCTTGTTGAAAAGTAAAATGCCGGGTGATATAACCACACGAACAGGGTTGGAATTGTTGAAACAGGAGTTTTACCTCGAATTTAACAAGGTTTTTCCGCAGAGTTTTATCGAGCAATCGGAGACAAAAGACCGAACCCCTGTCAAGGAAATTCTGGTAAATGAGTACTATATACAGTAACAGTTTCGGACAAAGCATCCATACTCAATTGGGATAGGTCTTCCTAAACCAATCAATAATGCGGCCGGCAATACTAAGGGTTCCGGTTGGACACCTGGGTAGATTCTCAGCTGAAAACCAATCGGCTTCAATGATCTCCAAACCATCAACCTCTATCTCGTTTCTTGCATAGTCTGCGGTAAATGCAATCATCAGCGAGTTGGGAAACGGCCAGGGCTGGCTTCCGAAGTAGGTGATATTTTTGATTTCCAAGCCGACTTCCTCTTTCACTTCCCTCCTGACACATTCTTCCAACTGTTCTCCCGGCTCTGCAAAGCCTGCCAATACGCTGTAAAAGCCTTGAGGAAATGTTTTGTTTTTAGCCAGAAGAATTTTGTTATCCTTAATAATGGCCACCATAATGGCTGGCGTGATCCTGGGGAAAAACAAACTGCCACAATCGGTGCAAGCCATTGCCCGTTCCTTCTCTTTTCTCCTGGTTCTTGCACCACATCTGCCACAGAACTGATGGTCTTTTTCCCAGGCGACGATTTGTTGAGCATTGATTGCAACTTGGTACATCTCTTTTTCCAAAAGGTTATGCAGCTCAATGAAATTCAAAAATGAGACATTCTCAGGCCAAGGCATGTCCAATGGCAGTTCTGCCGAATAACAATGCACTCCATTCAATCTTCCCAGATGCTGGGTTCTCACCGGTTTGATACCGATTTCATCCAGATCAAAAAGTAATGGCACTACAGCTTTATTATCATTTACTTTTACCATCAATCTATCGTTTTGATAACAAAACCAATATGATTCTTGATCCCTGTTCAAGGGGTTGTCAAAAGAAAATTCAAATCCCATCCAAATATACCACTTTAATAAGAATTGTTATTATAGCTTCCCAGTTTCACCAACTAAATCATACACGCAGTATCCATTGAAGATTCACATGACAGTTTGAATTGATGGTGGATTTTAAACTTTACAACTATTTGATGCACGGTGTGTCTTGCTAGTATGAAGTCAACCGTGATAAAAATTCAATAAAACATATTAATTCAAAAAAAGCAAAAGTGATACAGCTTTATGTTTCTCTGGCTATTGTTATCCAATAATTGGAGTAAGGTAGAGCATATTTTTAGTAGCTGAAACAAAGGAAATTTTAGAAATCTTTCGGTCATGATAAAAATTCAGCTATAAACCCTTTACCAGGATCTGAGAGCGTAATGCCAGTTTATGAAATAAATGGGAAAAAACCTTCAATTGGTACAAACACCTGGATAGCACCCAGTGCTGAAATCATTGGAGATGTAACCATAGGAAACAACTGTTATATTGGATTTGGGGCCATTATCAGGGGTGATTTTGGCAAGATTATCATTGGGGAACAATCCCTGGTAGAAGAGGCTGTCGTTATCCATTGCGCGTCCAAGGTCACAATTGGAAATCGTGTTATCATCGGTCACCAAGTGATGCTCCATGATACAACCCTGCACGATAATACTCTGATCGGAATGCAATCCATGATCTGTGATTTTTCTGTTATTAACGAATGGTCAATCGTAGCGGAGCAATCATTAGTCTTGAAGAAACAGAGAATTCCATCAGGAAAAATCTATGGGGGATCCCCGGCAAAAGAGATCGGTCTGGTGAATGATCAACACCTTGAACGATTTAATTTAGGAATACAAGCCTATTCGGATTTGAGAGAGCAATATCTTCAGAACTTTAAAAAGCTGGATATCTGAACTCATCGGTCAGGTCTCACGCTGCCAAGTATGGACAAGATACGTTTTGTTTGACATGCTGAAAGTGAATATTGTAACCCAGAAACTGCATACTTATTTGCTTTTCCTAACATTTTTATCCAGGGTTAGGGGGTGATTCATGAGCTCAAGTTCAATCAGTGCAAAAATCAAGATAATCAAGGGTGATATTACCCGACAGACGACCGATGCGATTGTAAATGCAGCCAACGAATCATTGCTTGGCGGGGGAGGAGTGGACGGTGCGATTCACAGGGCGGCAGGGTCTCAATTAATAGAGGAATGCAAAACTTTAGGCGGGTGTCCAACGGGTGAAGCAAGAATTACCAAAGCCTATAATCTTCCCTGCAAATATGTGATTCACACGGGTGGTCCCATTTGGAGAGGCGGAAACCATGGAGAAAGCAGGTTATTAGCGTCCTGTTACCGAAATTCTCTTGAGCTGGCAGTGGAGAACGCCATTAAATCAATTTCGTTTCCTTCAATCAGCACCGGGGTGTACGGATTTCCATTTGAGAAAGCCTGTCTAATCTCTTTGGGTGAAATTCAAGCTTTTTTGACAAACCATTCAAACCTGGAAATGGTTTATTTGGTTTGCTTTTCAGAACAAGACCTGGAAACTTGTCAGGATCTGTTTGATCGTGAATTAGTGTAAAAAAGCTTTAGTTGGCGGTGTCTACCTTAAACCCTTTTTGAGGACATAAGGGTCTGATTTTATAAGAATGGATACTTTGTAAGGTTTTTTTGTTTTTGGGTGTGTCAATCTTGTTGGTATAAGGTTTTAATCAAGGAAAATAATGCTGACACGAGACCTACCGTTAAGTCTGAAATTGCGAAACCCGGGATTTTATAACACCTGTATCTGAACATGATAGAAGAAAATGGCGACCATTGAAGATAATATCATTTACTCCATCAAGAAAAACGGTTATCCCCAGAAGGCAGTAACATTGCCCTTCCAATCCATCTTTAAGGTTTGTAAATCAAACGGTATTTCGATATCTGACGTTTTGCATAAGCTGGAAGCGCAGGACGTAAAAAGCAGAATCGAGGGAGACAAAATACTATTTTTTAATAAGGAGACACCTGAAATTCCAAAAGAAAAACCTTTGTTTGATTTTTCTGATCCAAAAATTGCAGATGCCATGAAAAAGATCCAGGAGATGGATCCGGTGGAGTTGGAAAAACTAAAAAAACAGGTCGAGGATATGTCACCTGAAGAAAGAGATGCCCTGCTGAAAAAAGCGAAAGATCTGTTTCAGGAGCCGTCTTCATAAGCCAAATGGATCTTCTTTTTAAGGACAATATCTAAAAGTGCTGCCATTGACAGCCAGTCCTTTCGATACTTTCAGCTTTTATCCGAAAAACGGTCCGGTCTTTCATTATCTTTATCTGCAAATTCCCATAAATCAGAATTTGTTTGTTTGTATCTCTTCGTTTTATTATTGCCTGTTTTATATAAGTTAATAAAAAGTATTAAGAAATGAATAAAGTTATTTACGATGACAACAAGGAGATCGTTAAGTACCTCAAGGAAAGTCGCTTATTTGGGCATTTACCCGCTGAAATTTTGCAAAAGCTAATCCCACTTTCCAGCTTCAGGTCATTCGAAAAAGAAATACCAATTCTGATTGAGGGGCAGACCAACAAGGAGGTTTTCTTCCTGATCAGGGGGCATGTTTCTGTTTATTCCCAAGGTGAATTGATTCTTACCTTAAAAAGAACAGGTGACATCTTCGGGGAAATGAGCATCATCAGCAATAAACCCTGCTCAGCTTCAGTAGTTACAGCCTCCAAAGTTGATGTTTTTTGCATTCGTGCAAAAGACATCGGGCAGTACACGGATGTGACCGACGATGCCCTGCAAAACATTCTGTTTCGTCTCTTTTCTTTAATTCTGACTGACAAATTGTTACTCACCACTCATAAAGCCAAACAATTTGAGGAGACCAGCCACCAATTACAGAAGACTCAGGAAAAATTGGAAGCGGCTTATCAACAATCATTGCATGAAATTGCAGAACGAAAAAAAGTGGAAAAGGAGCTGGCAAAGGCAAAAGAGGATGCCGAGCGTGCCAATGTGGCTAAAAGTGCTTTCCTGGCAAATATGAGTCATGAAATCAGAACACCGATGAATGGCGTAATTGGCATGAATAACCTGCTACTGAAAACTGAATTATCTTCAGAGCAGCAGTATCTGGTCAGTGTCATCGATAAATCTACCAATTCTCTGCTCTCGATCATGGACGATATTCTTGATTACTCAAAAATCGAAGCTGGAGAGCTTAAGATTCGTGAGGCAGAGTTTCGCCCTTCAGAGTTAATCAAAGAGCTGATCGATCTTTTGAGTATCAGAGCACATGAAAAAGAGATCCGTTATTATCACCAGATCGCTCCGGATGCTGATAGGGCAGTTTTCGGTGATCCGGTTCGGATAAGGCAGATTTTACTGAATTTAATCAGTAATTCTATAAAATTTACCGAAGAGGGCGAAGTAGTTGTCCAACTGACAATCGAAAACGAGACAGACAGCACCCTGTTGTTTAACTTTTTGGTCAGTGATACTGGGATTGGGATACCAAAAGATGAGATAGAACACCTATTCAGCGTTTTCTTTCAGGGAGACTCATCTCTCTCGAGAAAATACAGTGGAACAGGGTTGGGATTGACTATCTCCAAACAACTGGCAGAACTTATGAAGAGTCAGATCCAGGTTAGCAGTGAGGTTGGAAAAGGTTCCAGTTTTAGCTTCTCAATTGAATTTAGAAAAGCGTTGGCTGAAGAAGCTAACACCGTGCAACCCGGGACAATCAGACCTGTGGTTCGCAGCATAGCGCCGATTGATGCTGAAAAGAAAAAGGTTCCTCCAATTCTGGTTGCGGAGGATGATCCGATAAACCAGAAAGTGATCATGTTGACACTGAATAATCTGAATTATAAAGCCAAAGCAGTTATGAACGGGCAGGAAGTAATTGAGGCCTTAAGAACTGAACCATTTGGTGCTGTTTTAATGGACATTCAAATGCCAGTTATGGATGGATTTGAAGCCACGGCAAAAATCCGTGATCCTGCAACAGGAGTCTTAAATCCTGATATTCCCGTTATTGCATTTACAGCGCACGCTTTGAAGGGGTATCGGGAGCAATGTCTGAATTCTGGAATGAATGATCATTTATCCAAACCATTTAAAATGGAAATCCTGGACGAAACTCTGAAAAAGTGGCTTGGAATTACTGAAAAGGCACAAGATGAAATAAAACCATCAGAAAGGCTGATCAAAGCAGATGTGATATCAGCCTTAAAGCGAGATTCAGGGGGAGATTACACTCAATTGATAGAGATGTTTATTAACGAGTTACCGGAAAAACTGCTGTCCATCGAGAAAGCGATCGCTTCCAACAATCAGCAAGAAGTTAGGAACATTGCCCACAAGTTAAAATCAAATTTTTCCATTTTTGGTGCCCTGGAAACAGCTGAGATATGCAGACAGTTGGAAGAATCTGCTCCGGACAGTAATACCTTGGATCTGGTTGAGCAGCTGGAGAGCGACAGCAAGCTGATCATTGATATTTTGCGGGATGAATCAAAGGCAGAATAAAGATTGGCAAATATTTGTTCCACATGTTACTATCTCCGCATCACATAATAATTCAACCTAACAGCAGAAGACAATGAACCTTTATGATCAAAAGATTGGCGGTTTTCTTATTCTTGCAATAACAGGTAACATCGTTCTTGAAGACACCACAAAACTTAAAGAACATGTGGAGCAATATATTGAGGATTCTTCATTGGAAGGAATCATTATCAATTGCGAAAACGTTAAGTTTATAGATTCTTCCGGCCTCGGGCTGATTGTATCCATTTATAAAACATTGAAAAAAATGGATAAAAAATTTGCACTGACCGCCTTGTCTGGCAGGACACTTGAGATCTTTACCCTGACCAAACTGGACAACATTCTTACCATTACAAAGGATAACGATACTGCACTGGAAATCTTTAAAACGTAATCCCTGTACCGGATTATTTTCCGGCAACAGGGAGTATCTTGCTTAAATCAATTCAATGGCACACGCCATGGAAACCCCGCCACCGCCACATAAAGTAGCCAGACCGAGTGATTTATCCCTGTTTTTCATGGCATAAATCAATGTAGTGATTATCCTGGCTCCGGTTGCTCCCACCGGATGTCCCAGTCCAATTCCAGATCCGTTGACATTGGTGATCTCTCTTTTCAGTCCAAGATCTCTTTCACATCCGATATACTGAGCGGCAAAAGCTTCGTTTACTTCTACCAGTTCGAAATCGTTGATTTTTAACCCGCTTTTTGCCATCAACTTATTAACAGCCGGAACCGGAGACATTCCCATAATGGAAGGATGACATCCACCGCTTCCCACGGCTTTTATCCTGGCCAAGGGTTTGAGACCAAGTTCCTGAGCTCTGTCTTCTGTCATCAGAATCAATGCGGCTGCACCATCATTCAAACCACTTGCATTGCCAGCTGTCACCTTGCCACCGTCGGGGATAAAAGCCGGTTTCAGGGCTTTAAGATCATCCATTGTCAGCCCGGGTCTAAAATGTTCATCTTTATCAAAAATAACGGCGGGTTTTTTTCTCTGGGGAATTTCTATGGGGATGATCTCTTCCTTGAATGAGCCGTCCTGAGTTGCTCTTTCGGCCCCGTTATGGCTTCTCAACGCCACTTCATCCATCTCTTCCCTGGTGATTCCCATGTGTTGGGCAATAAACTCTGCCGTATGTCCCATTATATAAGGCTTTCCTTTAAAATAGCTCAGGGGAGCCTGGTTTTCATCGACCGGACCGTCAGCTGCATCCTTTAAAAGATGAGAGCCACAGTGCAATCCTCGGATCATCCTATCAACAAACGTTTGATCCTGGAGACGACAGCCCCATCGTGCCGCAGGAACTGTGTATTCTGCCCCTGACATGTGTTCCACTCCGCCTGCCAGTACCACATCAAAAACACCTGTTTGAATCATGGCCATGCCGGAAATAACCGCTTCCATTCCTGAAATACAAACCCTGTTTATGGTAACTGCCGTTGCCGAATCAGGAATGCCGGCCATCAATGCCGCCACCCGAGCCACGTTAAGATTATCAGCATGTTCCATGCAACTGCCAAAACGGACATCATCAATCAATCCGGGTTCGATTCCTGCCCTTTTGATTGCTTCTTTCATTATAACACTACCGAATTTTGGGGCAATCACGTCCTTAAGTGTTCCTCCAAAGGTACCAATCGCAGAGCGACAAGCAGAAACGATAACTACATTCTTCATTAGAGACTCCTTTTACATTAACAGATTATAAGCTGTTAGCTGTCAGCACTTAGCTGTAAGCCTAAAGGGTGAACAGCTAAGCATCGGAAATGATAAAGACACAAAAGCTTTTGATATTATGGCTAATATGTTTCTTTATCATTATTGGATTTTAGATACGACGCAACAATCCCAACGATTTCACTTTCTCAATCTCTTTAAATAACCCTGAAGCACATGCCATTTTCCAGACTTGGTATGGGGCTTGTCCCCCCTCCTCAGGATCTGTGAAAATATCATGAATAGCCAGGATTCCGTTTTTCACAATGTGGCCAGCCCAGGAACGATAATCACCTAAAGCTGCTTCCAGACTATGTCCACCATCAATGAACACCATCGATAGTGGCGTTTGCCATTTTTTGGAAGCAATATTTGTGGATGCAATGATCGGGATAACTGTATCCGTCAGACCGGCTCTGGTGATGGTTCTCCTGAACTCTCTAAAACTATCGATCACCTGATCCTTTTCATCATAAAGATCAGGGTCATAATACTCTTCACCGGGCTGGTGTTCCTCCGATCCACGATGATGATCCAGTGCGTAAAGCACGGAATCCGTCTTGCGGCAAGCTGTAGCTATATAGATAGTCGATTTGCCGCAATAACTGCCAATCTCCAGACAGGGTCCCAGGGGGGAAGCCTGCAATGCATATTGATACAGGGCTTCTCCTTCCGAATTATCCAGGAAGCCTTTAACAGTTTCTATATCAATGGGTAACTCAATAGTCATGATCAATTATTCCAAATGTTTTGTTGACTAATCACCGGACTTGGGAAAAACGATAGATCTCAACCACCCAAAGGTTGTATTCCCTTTAAGGAAAGAACGATCAAAATCGTTCATATACTGGTTTAATTGTCTCGGGTTTTCAAATAGTTTTTCTCGTTTAACCAATTCTATCCCCGGATCAAGATCCTTAACGACCTTTGCCGGGTTGCCGACGGCAATACAATTGTCCGGAATATCCCTGGCAACGACTGATCCTGCCCCCACAATGCTATTTTCCCCGATTGTTACTCCTTTACAGATAATCGCACTGTCACCAATCCAGACATTGTCTTTCAACACAACCGGTGCTGATTCACCAACTGTCTGCAGTCTATCATAGATTCCATGCCAATCGGCATCTGATATATACACCCCATTAGCTATCATACAATTATTGCCGATCGTAATGCTGGTTGCTGATGTGATTCTAACGCCCGGACTCACCAGGCAGTAATCACCTATGGAGATATTTCCGTTTCCCTCCTTTTCAGACCAGATAACAAATTTAATCTTTTTGTCAGCAGCACAAACAATATGTGTGAATTTCCCCACTGTAATCGGGGACCCAAAAATCTCGACATTCCAGGGTCTTATAAAATGGTATCCCTTTCCCAGGGAGGAGAATTGTGGTCGAAGAAAATGTTCTACGTACTTATCCTGTATCCTATAATATAAACGTTTCAGGTAATACGGGCGTCGATCCTTTATCATAATGCACGAAGTGTTGACTCAGATTTCGCACTCTCAATTGTAATTGAAGCTGAATTAAGAGTGACCGGAAAATCAGGAGATGGGAAAAAGAATAAAACGGATATTGCATCGCTTCTTTTTTTGTTCAGAATACAAAGTGACACTAAAGGTGATCCTATTAGAACCCTAAATCCTTTATTCTCTTTCTTTTTAATTAGCCTAATCCAGATAAACTGGATAAGTACCTTATTACCCGGTACGATTTGAAAAAAGTATAAATCAGGTGCGAAACTTGAGTATGGATTTTTATATTAAGCTAAAGTAATTTGTTAACCTTAGCGTATACGGTACAAATAGAGATTGTCCAATGTCACGATTTGAACCACTTTGGAAAAGGTCACACTCCCCTCAATTGCTGTTTTTGGCTATACAAAATTCAAAAAAAAAACTATGATTGCAACTTAATTCTACTTTTCTGACTGAACAGTCATATTTCATTTGTTGTGAGAGTAGACATTAAAAGTCGATTACCACACCTGAGCCGGAAATAGATCCGGATATTCGACTTCAGCCTCAAGTTTTTTTTCTGTTACAACAGCTATTGGATTTCCGGATTCGCATGCGGCATTTATCAATTACCAATCTGAGTGGGGAGGGTGTATCTTCCGAACCTGCGCCTTTTAAGTCATTAAAGATATGCCTATTGGGATATCGCAGCAAGCCACATTGCGGAGGTCAAGGTATTTATATCAAATATTTAAGTTCGGCACTCGTCAAACTGGGTCATACAGTCGACGTAATTTCAGGAGAACCTTATCCGGAATTGGAAGATGGTGTTCGTTTAATAAAAATGCCTGGACTTAATATATTTGACAAAAAGTCAAGGATTCTGGCTTTAGGATTAAAAGACCTCGGCTCTTATACCAATTTTTTTGAATGGTTAAGCGTATTGACAGGAGGTTTTCCGGAGCCTTACACCTTTGGTCGACGGATAGTAAAGTATTTCAAAAAGCATGGGCAGGATTACGACCTGATTCATGACAATCAAAGTCTTTGTTACGGTTTACTGAAACTCCAGAAGAGGGGATTAGCTGTCATTGCTACTATTCACCACCCCATAACCAAAGACAAAGAGATCGCCCTGGCCTCAGCTTCAGGAATATGGCACCGTATATTAATCAGGAGATGGCACACCTTCCTCAACATGCAAAAACATGTGGTTCAGAGATTGAACCATCTATTGACAGTTTCAAGTCAATCACGCAACGATATCGCCAAAGCTTTTAAGATAGATGGGGCTCAAATCAGATTGGTTTATAATGGCATTGACACAGATACATTTATGCCTATGCCGGAAATCAAAAGAAAGCCATTTAGGCTGATGGCAACTGCCAGTGCTGACATGCCTCTTAAAGGACTCGACTATCTCCTGGAAGCTTTGGCCAGCCTGATAGACCAATACCCCGCAATAGACTTGTTGGTTATCGGAACACCCAAACCCGGTGGACATACTGAAAAGCTGATCAAAAGACTTGGAATTGAATCAAAGGTCAGATTTGTCAACAATTTAACAACAGATGACATCAGGCGACATTATGCAGAATCGACTATTGCCGTGATTCCGTCTCTGTATGAAGGATTCGGGTTGCCCGCCGGCGAAGCGATGTCTTGCGGAATACCTGTGATTTCGTCAAACGGAGGTGCCCTGCCGGAAATTGTCGGGGATGCGGGTATTGTTGTTCAAGCCGGCAATAAAAAAGCACTGGCAGATGCGATTTCGGATCTGCTGCAACACCCACAGAAACGAGAAAAGCTTGGACTAAATGGTCGCAAACGAATTTTGGAGAAATTTAGCTGGGACGTTGCGGCCAGAAAGATGACCCAGTATTACATGGAAGTTATAAAAAATGTTAACAATCGATTTTAATCGTTTCAAAATGCAGGATGGGGATCGTGTTCTCGACCTGGGATGCGGAGTTGGACGTCACGTTATCACAGCCTACACCCTGAAGAATGTTCAATCCGTCGGGGTTGATATCTGCTTGAACGATTTGAAAACAGCGAATGAAAGATTTAAAAGTGAGTTCGAGGAAGAGGGAAATGACGTAAAGAGTTTTGGATTGTCTGTTGCTGACGGTTTGTCCTTACCTTTTACAGATCATTGTTTTGACAAGATTATCTGTTCCGAAGTTCTGGAACACATCCCGGATTATTTATCTGTTTTAACTGAAATCAATCGTGTCTTAAAACCAGGAGGGATTTTTGCTGCCAGCGTTCCGCGTTATTTTCCGGAATGGATCTGCTGGAAGCTGAGTGAGGAATACCATAATGAAGAAGGTGGCCATATCAGGATATTTAATGCCACAAAACTCTGTCGTGATATTGAAGAACATGGATTTGTTTTTTTTAAACGGCACTGGGCTCATGCTCTTCACGTTCCCTACTGGTGGATGCAATGCTTGTTTTGGTCAAAGAGGGAAACATCCAGGTTGGTTAAAGCCTATCACCGATTTTTAGTATGGGACTTAATCAAAAAACCATTTCTAACCCGGTTTCTGGATCATGTATTAAACCCTTTGATCGGTAAAAGCGTTGTGATGTACTTCAAAAAGGAATAAGAATGTCCAAACTGTTTTTCCTAAAGGGATTTTTCCCAAATTCAATCTTTATAAAAACTGCGGAATACATTGCATCCGTGCAAGAACCTGACGGATCGATTCCCTGGTTTAAGGGAGGATACACAGACCCCTGGGATCATGTGGAAGCCACCATGGGGCTTAGTATCTGTGGTAAATACCATGAAGCGGAGAATGCTTATCAATGGTTAAGAAATACTCAAAGAGCAGACGGTAGTTGGTGGAATGCCTACAAAGATGGGACGGTACAAGATAAATCAAGAATTGAATCCAATTTTGTTGCTTATGTCGCAACCGGAGTATGGCATCATTTTCTGATCACCCAGAACAGGCAGTTCTTAAACGAAATGTGGCCGGTGGTAAAAGGCGCGATTGAATATGTGCTGTCACTTCAAACGGAACACGGCGAAATTTGCTGGGCGATTGACCCTGCTAAAGGTGTTCTGGAAGATGCCCTGGTGACTGGTTGCAGTTCAATATACAAGAGTCTGGAATGTGCCATCAACATTGCCAGCGTTCTCGATCAAAAACAGTCGCACTGGATCCAATCACGAAACAGGCTTGGGCATACTTTGAGAAATCATCCCGAGCGATTTGACAGAACGTGGGAAAGCAAAAGCAGGTATTCAATGGACTGGTTTTATCCTGTATTGGCAGGCGTCATAACCGGGCCAGCGGCCATATCACGACTGAATGCCAAATGGGACAAGTTTGTTGTTCCGGAACTGGGCTGTCGTTGTGTTTCAGATGAACCCTGGGTCACCATAGCCGAATCCTGTGAACTGACTATGGCATTGATCGGAGCTGGTAATCATAAAAAAGCCTCCCAGTTGTTCAGCTGGTTGCATGATTACAGAACCGATGACGGTTCGTATTGGACAGGATATGTCTATCCAAAAGACGAGTTATGGCCAGATGAAAAACCAACCTGGACCGCCGGAGCAGTTCTACTGGCTGCTGATGCCCTGGCCAAAGCGACATCAGCTTCCCAACTGTTGACCAAGGTATCTCTTGTGGATGCTGAAGATCATAAGAAGAGCATTCACTACGCTTAATTTCCGAGTTTCGACAGAATAGGTTCCATATCATTCTGTCGAAATTTTCTTTTCGCCTGAATTGACTCCAAAGATCTTTTTCTGCAAATCGGTTTGCTTTATGGAAAAAGCAAAAAGTCAGCCCATCAATCAAAGCCTGTTGAGTAGTGTGGTGCTCAAAGCCAAGGCTTCCCCCCGAAAAAGAGTGAATCACAATTTCCACCAGTATCAAGATCCGGTGCAACGCTTTCTCAATGGGATCGAACCTGACAGCTACATTCAGCCGCACCGTCATATTGATCCTCCAAAGGATGAAATATTCCTGGTTTTAAAAGGACGGGGTGCCGTTGTAATTTTTGATGATTTTGGTAATCTGACAGAGATTCATCCGCTCGATATTTCGAAAGGGTACTGGGGTATTGATATACCGGGTGGTGTTTACCATACCATCGTCTCAATGGAAAAAGAATCGATTTTCTATGAAGTCAAACAGGGTCCGTATGATCCGGATACAGCAAAGAGTTTTGCTCCTTGGTCTCCGGAAGAAAACAGTCAAAATGCTGTGGAATACCTTGAAAACCTAAAATCAAAAATCAAAGAGTATTACACCCAATTGTAATCCTACCTTTTTCCTATGGCCATTCTTCTGAACTTTAAAAAAGTATCGCTTTTTGAGAAGGAACAATTTGGGATATGCAATATCTCGTTTGAGATAGAACGGCATCGAAAGTATCACTTGATTGCTAATAGTGAAGAACAGTTGAATTCACTGGCCGGATTAATCGAGGGACGGTATCAAAAGCATTCCGGACATATTGAACGGGCTCCCAGACTTTTTATCCAAAGTGATCGACTACTAATGGGAGAAAAAACATATTCCCAAAATGCCGGTAAATGGCTGGCTTTGCAGAGTGAGTTTTTCAAGTTTGGGAACAGAACCCGATCCAAATATTATTTTATTCAAACCTTAAAAGCCGGACATCTGGTCGAATATCCCATTTATAAACTTAAAGATGATGACAGGATCAAATTTGCTCTCTTGGCTCTGGCATTTCAGGAATCCGGAATAATCCTCATCAGCAAGCTGCTGACACAAACGTTAAATGATGAGTTGCGAGGATTTCTTCATCAAATTATCAGGGATACCAATACTACCGTTTGTCTTCTTACCTGCTCAAAAGACTGGAACCTAAAGGGAGAGCAGCAGCAGCTTCCTGATCTAATCAGATTTGACTTTTCGAAACGCCATGATTAAGGGAGAGGAACAGATCAACTCTTCGGCCAATTGAAGGTAATCACTTCTTCTATTGAGGTTTTCCCCAAGGCAAGCATGATGATACGATCAACACCCATAGCCACGCCGGAACACTCAGGCATTCCCTTTTCAAGAGCTGACAGGAACAGGTTATCGATTGGTAATCCTTCTTTGCCTGACCGAATGCGGATTTGGTTTTCATCTTTGAATCTTTTCTCCTGCGCCTTGGCGTCGGTCAATTCATAAAATCCATTTCCCAGCTCTATTCCCCGATAGTAGACTTCAAAACGCAAAGCCAGGCTGGGATTATCCTCATGTATTCTGGCCAGATTTGCCTGGGTGGCAGGATAATCATAGATAAAAACCGGGTGCTCTTTTCCCAGATTCGGCTCAATCAGAAATCCCATCAGGTAATTTAACCATTCATCTCTGGCAACCGATTCCGATTCCAGACAAGCGGGAGGAAGCAAGCCGTGTTTGCCGCAAATTGACAAAAACTGTTCCTGTGAAATCAGTAAGGGATTGATGTCTAAGAATTGTTGAAAAGCGTCGCAGTATGAAAGATAATCCGCTGGGCCTGAATTCAATAGAAGATCGAGCAATAATTCAATTTCCGACATCAGGCGCCAGTGATCCCAACCCACCCGGTACCATTCAAGAATGGTAAATTCCGGATTGTGGTTCCGGCCGGTTTCATCACACCTGAATGCTTTGCAGATTTGGAAGATTGATCCACTTCCGGCACTAATCAGCCGTTTCATGTGATATTCGGGTGAGGTGATCAGGTATCTTAATCGTTCCGACTCATTCGTATTGACAGAAAACGACTCCAGGTGAAGATCAATGGTGGGATATTGAGAAATGCTGGGGGTTTCCACTTCCAAGACATTGCGATTTTTAAAAAATGTCCTGATTTTAGTGAGTAACGATGAGCGTTGGTGCAATGTATCAACAGATGCACCAGGCTTCCAGTCAGTCATTATCCTTTTACTCGCTCCATGTAAGTATTGGTTCGGGTATCAACCCTTATTTTCTCGTTCTGATTAACGAAGAGGGGGACAAGCACCTCGGCTCCGGTTGAAAGTGTTGCAGGCTTGGTAGCTGAAGTAGCTGTATCACCCTTAATTCCCGGCTCACAATGCACTATTTCCAATTCCACAAAATTGGGAACACTGATAGAAACCGGAACCCCCTTGTATACCAATACACTGACGTTCATGTTTTCCTGAAGCCATTTCCAGCTATCACCAATCTGATTTTTCTGAATCTCTATCTGTTCGTATGAGGAATTATCCATGAAGTGATAGGCATCATCGGCGCAGTAGAGAAATTGCATCTCAGTTTCAGCTATATCGGCCTTTTCCACTTTTTCACCGCTTTTATAAGTTCTATCGAGAACACTTCCCGTTAACAGGTTTTTTAACCTCACCCTGGAAAAAGCCTGACCTTTTCCGGGTTTTACGAATTGATTTTCAACGATAATATAAGGATGTCCATCAACTTCTATTTTTAATCCCTTACGGAATTCACTGGTATCGTACATGATTTATCCAAATGTTTTAAGTTGCTGTCTTCAAGAAGACCTATTTTTTGCCAGGTGAGAACTTTATAAATCCTTAACTCTGAATTGCGATTAATCAGAAATTTTGACATAGATTTAAGAAAAAGAAAAGTCAAACTCCTTCAGTTTTCATTTTTTAGTTGGTATAAAGATTGGTTGTTCTTTCCTTAAAAATAGTGGATTTTTCTGATTCACCATAATCGTGCCCGGGCCATACTATGGTTTCATCGGGGAGGGTGTACAATCGATCGTGAATGGAGGTCAACAATCGTTTTCTTGATCCTCCGGTTAAATCTGTTCGACCGACGGCTCCCACAAATAGTGTATCTCCGGTAAAAAGATTTCCGTCTCCTAATAAACAGATACTGCCGGGGGAATGACCTGGTGTGTGAATAACCTTCAGTGAAACATCTCCGATATTGATGATATAACCATCTTTCAGCAGGACTTCCGGTTTCGGAGAACCTTGGCCACCAAGCAATCTGGCAAAAAGGCGGTTTCGAAGCATCATTAATCCATCAGCATCCTTTTCATGGATCAAGAGTCGCGCACCGGTTTTCCTGATAATTTTCGCATTACCGGCAGTATGATCGGCATGACCGTGCGTATTAATGATGAAGCTGACTCTGAAACCTTTCTCTTGGACAACTGATAATATTTTATCGACTTCAAAAGCCGGATCAATCAAAGCACAGGTTTTGGACAACTTATCCCCAACCAGGTAGCAAAAAACATCCATCATTCTAAGTTTAATCTGCTGAACAATCATTGGGCTATTCCCTATTGATTTTATAATATATAAATTTTCCTAATCAGAATCAAGAATCCCAAGATCTATTTTCCGGTGAAACGCGGATCTCGCTTTTCTATTCTAGCCATCAACCCCTCTCCAAAGTCAGCTGTTTTAACACAAAAACCGAGTCCTTCATTTTCCAGATCCAGGGTTTTGGAAATGGCTTCAATAAACGGTTCATGCATGCTTTTTTTAATTCTGCCAATGGCAAGGCCGGCCCCCCTGGGAGGAATTAGTGCCAATGCTTTGTCTTTCGCGTGCAAAAGCAGATTTTCATGCAAGATAACATCACTCACCAGGCCCAACTCCAGTGCCTCTTTCGCTGTTAGCTTCTTGGAGAAATAGATGATCTCCTTTGCCTTCTGAAAACCAACATATCTTGGCAACAGAAAGGAAGAAGCCAATTCCGAGATAATCCCCAATTGAGCGAACGGCAATCGAATCCAGGCATACTCCGACATATAAATCAAATCTGCTCCGGCAAAAGGCATTGTAAAACCAGCTCCGATTGCCAATCCATTTATGGCCGCTATGATTGGTTTATAACAGCCAAACATTTTGAGTGTCAGTCTCTTTTGAGCTATATCTGAAATGTCGATTTCCTTTTTCAGCTCATCGGAAACATCATTAAAAGCCGATTCATTAAAATAGCCACCGCTGCTAAATGCCTCTTTTTGGGGATCATTCACATCCGGATCTTTTGCGCCCGTGATCACCATGGCTCCCAGCTTCTCATCTCTCTCAAAATGGTCAACTGCCCAATAAAGCTCATAAAAGGTGTACGGGCTCATTGCATTCTTTCGTTTAGGAATATTCAAGGTTACCGTTACCAACCCGTTTCCATCAGCTTGGTATAAAATGTCTTTAAAGTCTGTTAGTTGCATTTCTTCTCCTTTTTGTTTTTACATGCATCCTTCCGAAGATGACAATTGAGTTTTTGTCCGGAATTCTGAACCCGAAACAGCTGACTTTGTCGGTACAACAGGGGTAAAAAACTCAGCATGCAAATTATGCATCACCCTCATTTTTAGATAGATTTTTTTAAAAAGAAAGATGATATTTTTTATTTCTCTTTCCAATTTGATCCAAAAGGTAATAAAATCCCTATTGATAAGTAATTGAATCTGTCGAGGATTTCCATTCCGAGTGTATGAATTCTGTTCATCCATAATTAAGCAAATTGCTCCTTCAGGCAAGACCCCAATGCAAATCAATCATTCCTTAAAACACATTTTTAGCAGTTGACAATCAGTGTCCATTAATTTAAATGTTAATATTTATGCTGAAAAATTTAAAAGTAAAAGAAAATCTTGAAGGCTAGTTCATGAAAAGTACAGTTTCAGTTCGCAAGGAACAATACGGCAAAGACGGGGATCTGAATCGTGATTGGTTTATTGTTGATGCAGAAGGTAAAACACTTGGTCGGTTATCTACTGAAATCGCCAAAGTTCTGCAAGGTAAACACAAACCGATATACACACGACATGTAGATACCGGCGACTTTGTGGTCGTCGTTAATGCTGAGAAAATTAGAGTCACCGGGAGAAAGTTAACAGACAAGTATTACTATCATCATACCGGATACCCGGGAGGAATCAAAGCCACCAATGCGGCAGCGCTTCTGGAAAAAGACCCGACAGCTTTGGTTGCTAATGCTGTTAAGGGAATGATGCCGAAAAACCAGCTGAACCGGGATGCTTTAAGAAAGTTGAAAGTATATGCCGGAGCGGATCATCCTCATCAGAATCATAATCCTCAACCTTTGGAAATTTAATATTAAAGACGAAAGACTATGGAGCAGTATTACGGTACGGGGCGAAGAAAAAGATCAGTCGCCAGGGTATTTTTAAGACCTGGAAGCGGAAAAATCATTGTGAATAAAAAGGAATTATCCGATTACTTCTGCCGAGAAATCTATTCAACTATTGTAAAACAGCCTTTGGAAGTTACCCAACAACAGGAGAGCTTCGATATCATCGCAACTGTAAAAGGCGGTGGTACAACAGGACAGGCTGGAGCCATACAGCACGGATTGTCTCGTGCTCTGGTGAATTTCAGTGAGAATCTCAGATCTCCATTGAGAAAAGCAGGTTTCTTGACCAGAGATGCAAGAGAAGTTGAACGCAAGAAGTACGGAATGAAGGGTGCAAGGGCGAGATTCCAGTTTTCAAAACGTTAAGCTTTTCCATTTTAATTCCAATAGTAGCTTCAAGATTTTTCAACCCGGGTGTTTCTCTTCAGGAAACATCCAGGGTTATCCCGATAGATCGACCCTCCTATAAAATCTTCAGCAGGTTTATTTCATTTCCTTTCATACTGAAGGTAACCTCGTCCATTAAATGATGAATCAGTCTTAGGCCCCTATTAAGACTATCGGTGTTGCTACCTTTTTTGACTACAAATTCAGTGTCAAATCCCTTGCCTTCATCCTTAATGTGCACCATGATTTTATCCATTCTCAGTTCAAGCTTAAAAAAAACTCTTTTCTTTGATACCCTCTTATTACCGTGTTCAACAGCATTGCTCAATCCCTCGTAAATCGCCATTTTCAGGTCCGGGAGGCTCCCGAATTCCTTGGGATAAACCAGTTCGATGAGGTTATCAACAGTATCAAGCAGTTTTAAAATGGATTGTTCATCGCTGGTGATAACGGCATCAAAGAAATTCTCCATCTGGTAATTATCGAGCTCCTTCTTGAGAAACCTCCCTTTGTGATGGCGAATCGCCCTGCGGATGGTGTCTCTTGTTTCTGTAAACTCGATGGGTTTTACCAGATAGCCGGCTACTCCGTAATTGACAGCTTTAACGGATATCTCTACAGAGGTGATGTCAGAAATGACAATAAAGGGAATGGTGGAATCATTCTCCCTTATTTTTTTCAAGAGATCGAGACCGGACATCTCTTCCCCGCCGGGTTTTATCTCGCTGATTATCAGATCGTAGTGTTGCTTTCCAAATCTTTTGTATCCCCTTTCAGCGGAAGCTTCCCAGTCGAATTCAAATCCTTCGTTATCAAGTATTTCGATAATACTGCTTCTGGATTCGGTTTCACTGTCGATAACAAGAATTCGATATTTAAAATTGAGCAATTCTGGCATTGAACGGTTCTCGAAATAAAATCAATTGAATTTAGTATTGTGATTAATGACCGATTTTTGTTACCGTCAACGTAACTGTTTAAAAAAACAGATCGCAGATGACAAGTCTGGAGCAAATACCATAAAAAATCCAAACTGATCAATCATCTAAAAAGGGGCAGTTATTGCGCCGTATGCTCCATATTCGTAGCTTCCCCTGAACACTTTGATTATTTGATTGTTTGCTGTTAGACATTTACCTTTTGTTTTATCGTTTTTTGTTGCGTTCTGTCATTAATAAGTCCTGGAAATAAGGTTAGAATTTTTAGCTGGAAAATACCATTACGCATGTTATTTTAGCATCACCGAATTCCATCCAAAACTCCAACTTAAAAAAGCCAAGCATGAATATATTAATCGTAGGTGCAGGCGGGCGTGAACATGCTATTGCCTGGAAATGCAGCCAAAGCCCCAAGGCAACTACCATTCACGTAACTCCCGGTAATGGGGGTATAGAATCGATTGCAAAATGCTGGTATCTGTATGATTTTGACAAAATTGTGGAGAAGGCTGTCGCGGAGAAGATCGATCTTGTGATTATGGGACAGGAGGATTACCCTGTGCAGGGATTGACTGAATTATTTGATGCACAAAAGATAAAAGTATTTGGAGCCAGTCAACAAGCGGCGCAGCTGGAGGGCAGTAAAGCGTTCGCCAAAGAGTTTATGAAACGGCATCAAATCCCTTCGGCCGCCTTTGATATCTTTGATGACCTTGAGAAAGCCAAAGTATTTCTGAAATCCCTGACTCCTCCCTACGTCATCAAAGCCAGCGGGCTTGCAGCCGGAAAAGGCGTCTTAATCTGCCCTGATATCGAATCGGCAGAGATCGGACTGAAAGAGATCATGCAGGACAAGGTATTTGGTAATGCCGGTGATCAAGTGGTTATTGAAGAGTTTTTGGAGGGAGAGGAAGCATCCTGGTTTGTATTTACTGACGGAAAAAATTATGTTTCCCTGCCAAGCTTACAGGATCACAAAAGACAACTGGAGTTGGATAAAGGCTTAAACACCGGCGGAATGGGATGTTACGCGCCTGCTCCCATTGTTACCCCCGAGATTGAAAAAATTGTGACTGCAGAAATTGTGGAGCCTACACTGCAAGGGATGGCCAGGGAGGGAAATCCGTTTAAAGGAATCCTGTATATTGGGCTTATGATTAAGGATGGCCGACCCAGGGTGGTTGAATATAATATTCGATTTGGTGATCCCGAATGTCAACCCCTGATGATGTTACTGGACAGTGATCTGGTGGAAATTGCGCAGGCAGTGGCGGACAATAAACTGGATCAGATTGATGTCAAGTGGAGAGATAAGAGTGCAGCTGCTGTAATTCTTGCATCAGGTGGTTATCCAAAATCCTATGAGAGGGGCTTCACGATTCAAGGATTGGAGGAGATTTCCGAAAGCAAAGACCTGATGATTTTTCATGCGGGAACCAAACGTGATCAGAATCGGTTTCTGACAAACGGGGGAAGAGTATTGGCAGTGACTGCCGTGGGTGATTCTTTACAGAATGCCTTGGAACTTTCGTATGAAAATGTTAAAAAGTTGTCCTGGCCGGGTATGCAGTATCGAAGAGATATTGGCATTAAAGGACTCAAACGCATTTGCACCAGACCCGAAGGGAAGCCTCAAATCGGCATTATTCTGGGTTCCGCCTCGGATCACAAGATTGCAGAAAAAGCCACTAAAATTCTGGATCAATTTGGGGTAAACTATGAATTAATCGTTTCTTCAGCTCACCGAACTCCTGAAAGAACAAGACAATTTGTACAAAATGCGCCGAAAAAGGGAATAGAAGTCTTTATCGCTATTGCAGGTATGGCAGCACATTTACCGGGAGTAGTAGCAGCAGAAACCCATTTTCCCGTGATTGGTGTCCCGGTCAACTCTTCCGCATACGCCGGGCATGATGCCTTGCTATCCATAGCACAGATGCCTCCCGGCATTCCGGTTGCTACCGTGGGAATCGACAGGGGAGATAATGCAGCACTGCTGGCTGTTCAGATTCTTAGTATCAAGTATCCGGAGTTACGTTCAATTCATCTTGAGTACAGACTAAAGATGGAACAGAAGGTCATAAACAGTCTTTAGATGATTCCGTTTTTAAACCCTGTTTCAAAATTTGCTCTTCATTGATAACAAAAACTCACATAGGTTCAATATGTCAAACGTTATAATAATCGGGTCCCAATGGGGAGACGAAGGAAAAGGTAAAATTGTTGACCTTTTATCTCAACAAGCCAATATGATTGTCAGGTTTCAAGGCGGAAACAATGCCGGTCACACCGTCATGTTTGGTGACAAAACGTTTATACTACACCTGATACCGTCCGGTATTTTGCACGAAAACACAAAGTCGGTTATCGGAAACGGTATGGTTGTAGATCCCGGAGAACTGCTGAAAGAGATTGCCGGTTTAATGGAAATGGGAATCGATTGCAGAGGGCGTTTATTCATCAGCGATGCCGCCAACCTGATCATGCCTTACCACCGATTACTGGATGGAGCCAGGGAAGCACGATTAAAAGCGAATAAGATCGGGACAACCGGAAAAGGAATCGGTCCTGCCTATGAAGACAAGGTCGGAAGATGTGGAATTCGATTTGCCGATATCGAAAACAACTCGGTTTTTAAGGAGAAGATTGATCTTTTTGTTAGTGATAAGAATATGATCCTCAAACATGTGCTGAATTATACGGGACCTTATCTGGACTCTGATCAGGTTTTTGAGGAGTTAAATCAGTTTTATTCTAAATTGTCACCCTATATTTGTGATACCACCGAACTGGTGGCCCGGGAAATTGAACAGGGGAATCATGTCCTGTTTGAAGGAGCACAAGGCACCTTTCTGGACATAGACCATGGAACTTATCCTTTCGTCACATCCTCCAATACCGTAGCTGGGGGAGCATGCAACGGCGGAGGTGTCGGCCCCACACAAATTGATAGAATTGCCGGAGTTGTAAAGGCTTATACCACCAGGGTAGGTGAAGGACCATTTCCCACCGAGCTATTTGATGATATCGGTCGTTTTTTGGGTAAAGAGGGTAACGAGTTTGGGGCAACAACCGGCAGACCCAGGAGATGCGGCTGGTTTGATGCAGCCTTGCTTAAGAAAGCGATCCGGGTTAACGGAATTACTGATCTGGCGATTACCAAACTGGACGTCCTTGATAAGCTGGAGACGCTAAAGATCTGCGTGGCATATGAAGACAGCCAGGGGAAAAGATACGATACTCTGCCTAGTAAACAGTCTATCCAGAAAGATCTAACTCCGATATATGAAGAATTGCCTGGTTGGAACGCAGTCTCTTCGAGAATAACAGTCTATGATGACCTGCCTGAAAATGCCAAGAAGTATATTGCGAGAATTGAGGAGTTGTTGGGGGTCTCAGCCTGTATCATATCGACCGGACCGAAAAGGGAGGAAACCATTATACGCAGTGAATTGTTTTAATAATAAGGTGGGAGTCTTTTTGGCTCCCTTCTAAAACAGTTTAACACTCTTTTTCATAACTTCCCGTTTGAAATTATTGACAATATCCGTCACATCCATCACAACCAAGTCCCCAACGATATTGATATTCTTCTCCTTTTTCATCGTGTGGAACCGTTTGTTAAGGACATTGTTAATTTCATGACCCGGTTGACTTCTCTGGTCATTAAGAATCTCTTTTAATCCATATCGAATCCATTCCCAAAACCTGTTTTTAAAAATCAGCATGACAATCAGTTGTTCCAGTACCGGATCTTTTTTAATACTATCGAACATCTCATTGACGACCTTGTCTTTTAATTTTTCAGATTCCATTAAGGTCGCCTGACTTATTTCATTTTTGACTTCCAACAGTGCAGTTTCCCGAATACATTTGCGACAGTAGAATTTTAGTTTTTCAACCACCACTTCAACAATCTTCTGTGGGTTGGCTCCATAGACAGAATAAGCCCTTGTCACTTGCTCTGCGTTCAATGGGTCTATAAATGTCTCTTTACCCATGATCTTTTGAACAAGTGCATACCTGGCAGTTTGATCATCTCCAGATTCCTGTTGTCCGTTTGGCGGTTGTACTTCAGTCATACTCGTTGAATAGCCTTTAAATTTTATATGAACCTTTTATCCTCAGTCGTCATTTATAGGCCTGAACCGATTGAACAAAGGATTTTGCCCAGGTTTGTACAACCGAAGCATGAATATGAGTATATGAAGCCAGTACATTCTTATGCATAATGCCATCATGAGTCCCATTCACCCCGGTTCCCCTGGTCACCTTAAATTTAAATTCAATCTCTTTGCTTATATTAATCAGGTGAGAATAGTGAAACTCATGTCCTTTAACAGTACCATCGAATGAAAACCAACCCTTTTTATTACACACCTCCAACTCTGTGTATCCTTTGCCTACCGGTTTTTTTTGAAACAAGACATCGGCAGGTATTGCCCCCACCATCTCTTTCTTGATTCCGTTTCGTTCAATGGAACGTGTCAGGTACATAAGCCCACCACACTCAGCAAACACAGGTAATCCCTGCTCAATTCCGGTTGCCAATTCAGCCCGGATTGTTTTGTTCTGTTCTAACTCCTGCAAAAAAGATTCCGGGAAACCACCCCCGATATATATTCCATCTACTTCAGGCAATTGCGTATCGTTTAAAGTATCAAAAAATACCAGTTCGGCACCCTCATTTTGAAGAGCTTGCAGGTTATCCGGATAATAAAAACAGAATGATTTATCATAGGCGACACCGATGGTTACCTTTTTTTCGGTTTTCGGTTTGCCCACGTAAATTGTATCTTCTTGCGGCAAAATATCATGGGTAATGGTCAGAATCTTGTCCAAATCGCAGGTGTCGCTGATGGTTTTTGCAAGAATTTCAATGGTTTCTTTTACATATGGGTTTTCATGAACAGTAACCAGTCCCAAATGACGTTCCTTTATTCCAACCTTATCCGTTCTTGGTATAGTTCCTACCACTGGTATACCGCAATAATGTTCAATGGCTGCAACCTGTTTATCAGCCTGCCTGGTGGTTGCAACATTGTTTAACACAACACCACTAATGATAACATCACGATCAAGAAGCTGCTGTCCTAATACAATGGCAGCCACACCTCGATTCATACCGGCACTATCAACCACTAACAATACCGGAATACCCAATAATTTCGCCAGAAATCCACCACTATTAAGCCCCTGCAGATCAAGTCCATCATGTAGTCCATGATTTCCTTCAACCAGGCATAAATCCATGCCCGAACAACGAGAAAGATAGGAGCGCCGACATAAATCGGAATCCATCCAGAAAGGATCAATATTAAAACAGGTATGCCCTGAAGCAGCTTTATGCCACATGGGGTCAATATAGTCCGGACCTTTTTTAAAGACTCTTACCTTTTTCCCCAGCTCTGTTAATGCTGCTGTTAATCCCAGGGTCAGGGTCGTTTTTCCGGAACTTTTTTTAGGGGCTGAAATCATTAGCCCTTTGCTTTTCTTTATCATCTTGGCTGTATGTTTGGTTGCGGCACCATCAATATTTTGATTTAGTTTACCTTATTTTGTTCTCTCCTACTAGTGCCCATAATCAAAAGTTATACAACTAATGATACCGTAAATATCCAGCGATGGCATAAAACAACTGATCAACCAATCAATAGGGGATCTGTTTCAGATTTAATTTATTGTATTTAAAGCAAGAGAATGGTAGATCAAGCGGGTCCGCTACTTCAGGAATATCTGGATATTAAGATTCTAACCGATCATTTCCTGGATTTCAGCTGATAGCACTAACCGGAACCAATCGCCAATAACAGTCGTCAGTTGATAGCTGCAACCGTTTTTTTCCTGGAACCAGATGATGAAGTAACGGCTAACAGATCAATTTCGGATCGACAATGAACCGTTGATTATTTTGTCCCCAAATATCCAAGTTCAAGGTCCTTAAACTGTGTGCTCCAGACGAAGACATATGGACAACCGACTCCGGGATAGGTAGATAAGGATTCTTCCGTGATCAGAAAAGCAACATCATCTCCCCAAGTAGACCGATCAACCTGGATTGTATCAATCGTGCTGATATCCCTGGACTGACCGTCAATTTTAATTGAAACATATTTTTGATTGATAAAATCGGCTATCAATTCAAATGTATGCCATTCCGTGTCAGGTGTGACTGTAATACCGGTGCTTGTTTGCGTGTTTATATCGGTGTCGTATACCTTGATGACGCCGTAATCTTCGTTCCAGGGGTTTAACTCCCAATACAGACCTGCTTCCAATGAGTTTTTGTCAGCTTGCCAGAGAGCGTTTCGACCGTCCCAGAGAAACATCACCATATGGACAGCACCCGAGTTCTCTCTCTGGTTTACGTTGGTTGCAGGAAGAACCGGTAGTTTGACTTTATACTGGTACCGATAGGTACCTAAAAAAACGGATTCCGCATCCGGTTGTGTTTCGGTGAAGGTCTTACCGCCGATGGCATTCACCCAGGTGTTTGTTTCCAGGATATTGGAGGTAACCTGTCCATATTCAGCAAATGAATCCATGCTGACATCATTTGCAGAACAAGGACAGGAGGTGGTTCCACCGGGATTACATTCTGCGTTTACAGTATGATCGGATAGATTGGTTGAAGTATAGAGCAAAGAATATGATATGGTTGCGAATTCCCATGAATAATCCTGATCCAATGCATTTCCCGATCTATCCCGGACATTCGAGCTGATAGTCGCTGTGTATTGGGTATTGTAATCCAGATCGTTTGAAGGATCGAGGGTTAATATGGTACTGTCTGCGCTGGCCGTTAACCTTGCCTCAACTCTGTCCCCGCTGACATCCCTCAGGGTTATCAAATCGGAAGCGGTTATTTCAGTATCATTCATAGCATTACTGAAAGTAACAACGATATTACTGTGTACATGCACATCGGTTGATGATGCTGCCGGAGAAACAGAGGAAATTGCCAGCGGGATTATTGGGGATAATGTTGTTTTATTTGAATCTTCACAACCGATCAATATCAAAATCGGGACAATAAAGAAAACATAGGATGGTTTTTTCATAACGGAGTTGGGCTTTACTCATCTGTTTTTGGATTAGTGTAAATCCATGAAATCAGTTACGTCTGCATTCCGATAGAGTTAAATGACTTCCGGTAAAGCAGGGGGGGCTTAGTTTTTGGGAGATCTTCAAAGGGATTTTACCATAGTTCCTTTGAAGGAAATATCCAAAGCCATTTATGTGATTGATATAAAAACAAAACGACTCCGCAAAATTTACGGCAGGGTGCTCTTTCGTGACCCGCCCCTACCGTTTTGTCCCTTTGATTGTTGAAATCTTAAATCATCAGGATTGATGGTTATAAGCAATACAACTGCGAAGTCTTAATCTCATGAGGAAAAGCCCTTATAAATCTTCAAGAGAAACATGGAGGGCTGTCAATTAGCTTACTTTTATTTGGAAAAACCTGTCTCAACAATTTACATATGAATCTTGGGCTTAGTAGCCTTTATAGTTCAAAATGTCCTGGTTGTTTCCCGGATCGTTATCAAACCCCTTAATCGCCGCGTTCCTGTCTTCAGCTGTCAAAACCATTGCACTGGGGCTGGAGTTGAACTCCAAATACTTTAAACCGGTTAGACTGATATCACCAGGAGCAAAAGGTTCGGTGGTAACAAGTGTGGTGAATGAAGCCGGAGGCGATCGCACCGAAAACGTAATATAGTAGATTTTTCCCGCTTTAAAGTCGAATTTCGCAACCGAGATAGGGGCTGCCTGAGCAATCACGACAGCATGAGAAAGAATATAATGAACACCAGGGTCCACCTGTTTCACAAAATAGCTGTAAATGGTGGTTTGACCGATGAATTCTTCATCCAAAAACGTATTTACATCCGCTGCAGAACCATAAGCCCAAGCTGATGTTTCCTCCCGGGCTACAACTAGTGTGGCCATTGTATCAGAAGGAGCAATGCTCGGGTGATTTTCATTTAACATCATGTGAACTGGTACATATGGAGAGCATGCCGCCAGGGCCGCCAGGGAAAGGGATATCAACAAATATACAAGTGAGCGTTTCATTTTCAAACTCCAATTTAGGTTTTAAGGGAGAATTTTCGCCACAACAAAGCAAATTTGGTTCGAATTCTGAAACTTTGTATTGCAGATACATGGTCACAATTAACCATTTCACACCTAATACAACTGGGAGACATTTTAAATGCTGTTTGATCCAATGTCAACGATAAAGAAATTCGAGTTATTTCTCCTGGAATATTACTGCTTTTCTGAACCAAACACCAGCTGTCTCCGGCTTTATAAATATCAAATTCCTTTTGTCTGGGAAAAAGAACTTCTGATGTAATCCTTTAGCGGAAGTAAACCTTAAGGCTAAATTCCCGATAAGAATCCGGAATTGGAGGAGGGACACTGACAGGAAGGCAAGAGGGCGGATCTTCCCTCTTGATGGCAGATTGAATGATTGAAAACCGTTACTCAAACAAAATCGCTATTAAATTAAAATTCGATGTCGTTTCCAATTGTGCTTCATATTAATCAGGCGTTAATATCGGTGAAATATGTATCTCTAGATCCTTCTTCTTCACAACCCCGGAAATCATTGAGTTTAATTCCTCAACGATTACCTGTTTCTGTCCCAGTGATCCCATGCAGGTTACAAAAACCTTCCCGTCTTTTGCCCTCACCGTCACCGTCGGAAATTGTTCAATCAGCATGGATTGAATCTGAGCTGATAGTAGGTTGTCTTCAAAAACCTGCTGGCTTTCAGGAGTAGTTTGAAAACTGGGCTTGCGACAGGTTTCTGCTATGATATCCACCGCCTCATCAATAGTCATCCGATTGATGTTTATGACGAGATCGTAAAGACTGGGATCCCAGGTGTCGATCTTGTAGAGGTGGAGACTCCACTTTCTTCTTTCGGCGTCATCTTTCACCAGAATTTTTCGAGCCTCATCCTCGGATATGTTTTCCCGTTTCATCTCCTCTACAATGCGGATGTTCATATCGGTTATGATTCTGACTTTCAGGACGTTTGGTACATCCTGCAGGAAAAAATGTCCGGCAAGGCCATGATACACAACATTGTCGCTTTGTAGGTGTTTTAAGAGGGCAAAGCGGATATAGGAGGTATATTTCTCTTTGCCATAATTAAACCGATTAAAAAAGGATGGGGAATCATGAAGAGCCCGTGCCAGTTTTGTTTCCGGAATATTAAACTCTTTAGACGCTTCCAGCAGTATTCTCCTGGAAACACACTCGTAACCAAGCTTTTTCGCTACCTTTTCTGCAACCTCCTTTCCCTTGCTGTAGGAGCCCCTGGAAATTGTGATAATTGACATGATTGCCTCGTAATTGATGGTGTTATTCCATTGTTCCGATCCAAGAAACACGGAATTTTTATGAATATGAAAAAAAAATCGAGAAACCTGGTATTATGGTTTTTAATACCCAGATAAAGATATCCAGGCACATCGATCGCAAACAGATTCCTGCGCCCCGAAATTCTGCCATTCGATAGCGGCCGGTGATTCTATTCCGAAGGTACATCATGATCATAGCTCCAGCTGTAGCAAAACTCAAGAGGAATCCTTTTCAGAAGGAGTAATCCTATGACAAACCCAATATTGCTCCCATCCGGTACAGATTCTCAATCAACTGTTTTCTTGACGAATCTCTTTTTCTGAGTAACAGTGTTTCAAAAAAAAATCTTTTTAAAAATCAACACCGAAAAAGACAACACCTGAAAAAGCTGTTCGTTCAAACAGGAAAAAATGACAACTTCTCAAACATTCACCGCAACCATTATCGGTATCGACGCTCATATTATAGAGGTTGAAGCAGATATCAGCCTGGGACTTGGAGGCTTTAATATTGTGGGGCTACCCGATGGTACGATCAAGGAGAGTAGGGAACGAATCATGGCAGCTCTGAATAACTCCTACGGAGAGTTCCCCATACGAAAAGTGATTGTTAATCTGGCCCCCGCTGATATCAAAAAAGTAGGAACAGGGTTTGATCTGCCCATCGCTTTAACTGTATTGGAGGCAAGTCGGCAAATTCCCACCGGCTGCCTGGAGTCCTATCTGATTATTGGGGAACTGTCGCTGGAGGGAAAAATCCGCCCGGTCGAAGGGATTTTGGCAGTGGCCCTGGCAGCAAAAAAAGCAGGGATTACCACCCTGATCGTGCCGACGGAAAACGGATCTGCGTCTGCCTTGGTGAGTGGGTTAACAGTTTTGACTGCTTCACACCTGGAGGAGGTTTTTAATCATTTTTCAAACCGTGGGCACTTAACGGAATATGTATGCAAATCACTCCCGGGAGAAGAGGTTTCGCCCGACTATCAATTGGATTTTTCCGATGTTAAAGGTCAGGAATCGGCCAAGCGCACACTGGAAATTGCAGCTGCAGGCCGACACAATGTTCTGCTTTCAGGTCCTCCCGGATCAGGAAAAAGCATGCTATCGAAGCGATTGCCGAGTATCTTGCCGGCTTTAACCTTTGAAGAAGCGTTGGAGGTTACCAAGATCCACTCCATAGCCGGAACCATAGCCAAAGATCACCACCTGGTCACAACCAGGCCGTTTCGACATCCACATCACTCAGCCTCGGGTGCCGGATTGATCGGAGGAGGGTCAAGTCCTAAACCGGGAGAAGTTTCCCTGGCTCATCATGGGGTTTTATTTCTGGACGAACTGCCCGAATTTCCTCGTTCGGTTCTGGATCTGCTGAGGCAACCGCTCGAAGATAAAAAAGTGGTCATATCCAGGGCGGTGATGTCGCTATCCTTTCCCTCCGATTATATTCTTTTAGCGGCAATGAATCCATGTCCTTGCGGATATTTAGGCGATGGAGGCAAAGAATGCCTGTGTTCGGCTGCCAGCATTTTAAAATATCGTTCAAAAATATCTGGTCCCCTGCTGGATCGGATTGATCTGCAGATTGAGATGCCGGCCCTCAGCTATGAAGAGATAAACTTTTCCAAAAGGGGAGAATCCAGCCAGACCATCCGAGATCGGGTTCTTGTGGCACGTGCGGTTCAACTGGAGCGCTTTAGTCACAGTGAAACCCAGTACAATGCCAATATGAATCATAAGGAGGTGGAAAGGTATTGTCAGCTTAGACAGGATGGACACGATCTTCTGTCCTGTGCTTTGACGACATACAAATTGAGCGGACGAGCTCATGACAGCATTTTGAAGGTTGCGAGGACAATTGCGGATCTTGAGGAATCGGAGAGGGTTGAAACCAGGCATCTTTCAGAGGCGGTTAACTATCGATGCCTGGACAAGGAGTTGCATTTTTGATCTACTTTTTAACCTTACTGCCCTTTCCCTTTTTAGCTGTGTCAGCTTTGGCTTTGCCTTTTGCTTTAATATCGGTGGAAACCTGAGCCGGAGGCAAAACGTGATTAATAATCAACTGCTGACCGACGGATATAATATTACTGATAACCCAGTACAAAACCAACCCTGAAGGCATATTCAGAAAGAACAGCACCATCATCACCGGCATCCATTTCATAACCTTGGCCTGCGTCGGGTCCATGGTAGGTGTTGGCGTCAGGCTTTGTTGGAAAAACATGCTGGCGCCCATCAAGATGGGCAGGATCAACGTATAATCATTTGCTGACAAGTCCGACCAGAACAGGAAAAAAGGCGTATGTCTCAATTCGATTGCGGGGAGCAAAGCCTGGTACAGTGCAATGAAGATTGGAATCTGAAGTACCATCGGCAAACAGCCTCCCATGGGATTGACCTTGTTCTGGCTGTAAAACTTCATTATCTCTTGGTTTAACTTTTCCTTATTCCCCTTATACTTCTCTCTCAGAGCTGTAATTTTGGGACTCAATGCCTGCATTTTTCTCATGGAGATCATCCCTTTAAACGCAAGCGGGAACATGGCTGCTCTGACAATAATCGTAAGAATTATGATTGCAATACCCCAATTGACTACATAACCCTGGAGCCACCTTAAAAGGCTTAACAATGGTCTGGCCAAGATTTCAAACCACCCGAGATCCATTGCCTGGGGGAGGTAGTAATCGAATCTCTCAAGTCTGGATTCAACTTTCGGTCCGATATAGAGTTGGAATTTCCTGTTATATTCCTGATTGTTTTCCAAACGAATGGGGTCATCAGTATAAAACAATTGCGGAACAACTACACTTTTACTATCAAGAATGGAATCCATCGGCTTGAGTGTACCGTTAAACAGAGTGCCGTCAACTGTTTTAGCAATACTGATAAAATATTTATCCATCAACCCGGCCCATAAAGAATTGTTAAAGCTCAAGACATTCTCTACGTCACCGCCATCATGTTTTTCAAAGTCTTCATCAATAAAAGTAACAGCAACTTTGGGTTGTGGCAGGGTTTCACCTGTAATCGCCTCACCTCCCGCACCAAAATTAATCCTGGGATTGATTGTCTGTTCAACTCCTGTCCGGTTCACCGCTTTGATTTCCATATCAATCTTATAGGAGTCAGGGTGAAAGGTCAGAATCTTTCGAATTTCCAATCCCGAAGCCAGTTTGGTCTTCAGTTCAAGAGTCTCCGGAAATGAAGTGACATTGATCTTTTCTGCTGAAACCTGATAGTTGACATTGGACTCTTCAGGTCCGAGTTGCAGTTTCCAAATTGAGTTCTTTTCGGAAACATCCCCTGCCATATTGACCATCCTGTTTGGATCATAGGGAACTTGCTCTTCCTCTTTCCCTGAAAACAGGGAAAAGAAAAACTTGGTGACACTAAAATGAGATTCAGTGGAGTACTTATACTTATTAAGGATAAAGCTGCTTAACGATCCATTTTGGGAATCTATCTCAATGGAATACAAATCGGAATCAATCTTAACATTTTTCCTGGGAAGTGACTCCGAACCCCCAACCATTGGTTCCTGGGACTCAGGCTCGGCAATTGTCTTGACAGATTGTATTTCCTCTCCTGTTTCAGCAGTCTGAACGGACTCAATCTTTTGTTCGTTCTCTGTTTTTGGTCCATCAGGCGGAAAAAATGTGTAATATCCAAAAATTGCCAGTGTTGACAATAGAAATGCCAGTAAGAAGTTTCTATCCATTGTTATTTGTTTCTATGAAAGTGTAGTGTTTCGGGGACCTCGTCTATCCCTCCCTCATGGAAAGGATGGCAGCGAGATAATCTTCTGATGGACAAATACAGTCCCAGAATCAAACCGTGTTTTTTTAGTGCTTGCTTTGAATACTCTGAACAACTTGGCCAAAAGATACAGGCAGGCGGTAAAAAAATCGAAAAGAATCGCTGGTAAACGTAGATCAGGGCCAAAAACGGACTGCTTAGCAAAAGGTTTATTTTACGTTTTATACTCATCGGGAAGGTCTAGAAAGAATCGTGAAACGTACTTTTGCACCGACTCCAGGGAAGGTTTTTTTTGAAGGGGTCTGGTGATAAAGATGGCACAATCCATTGTTCTGTTCCGCAAAAAATCGGAAGTACGCAGTGTTTCCCTTATCAGTCGTTTTAAACGATTCCTAACAGGCGCTTTACCCACTCTCTTCGAAATCGAAATAACAACCCGGGTGTAACCTCTGGTTTGTGAAAGATAGCGGAATTTTAAAAAGCCACAGGACTTAAATTTACCTTTTTGAAACAGTAAATTAATATCGTTTTTACCCGTTAGCCTGTGCTTTTTAGAAAAACCGTATCTCTTTCCTTGCGTCCTATGCACTCAGCTTTTTTCTGCCTTTTCTTCTTCTGTTTTTTATTACGTTTCTACCTGCTTTTGTAGACATTCTCAGACGAAATCCATGCTTCATTTTTCGTCTTCTATTGTTCGGTTGAAATGTTCTTTTCATGATCCCTCATACTTAATGTCGAATTATCAAATAATCTTTAAAAATAAAGATATTTGTACCATTTGTCAAACAGGATAACACCTAAAATCGCTTTAATAATTTAATTAATTAGTTTTATACACTTTTTAAAATTCCTTCCGTGCTGAATTGTTAATAAATGATGTCTTCAATCATTGCAGGGGCATAAGCATCACTATATTTAGCATAAAAAATGCTTTGATAAATCAGCGAATTTGTTCTAAGTTAAGTCTGCAAAAGGATTGATCGTGACATCACCCCTAACATCTTGCTATCAAAGCAGAACCCATTTGCATTCGTTAAGAAGTCTGCCTGGAGAATCAGTATTTGTTGCTTGACAGGCTTGGCTTTAGCGGTAATAGTCATCTTAATCAATGGACAAGCAAAGGCGTTAGATTAAGGAGATTTGTCTTAGACATCACGATAGACCAGGGAAAATCCAAACCAGGTCAAGAAACGACTGAATATTTTTGCGTTGGGAATCAATCTTAACTTTGTCACAAGGGAGGGAATAAGCCAATGAAATTTTTATCAATTCTCAATATTAACAGAATTGCGACAAAAATCTGGCTGATGTTGATTGTCAGTATTGTAGGTATTGTATTTTTCGTCGGGGCTTTTTACTTTCTGGGGCAGCGTTCCAATGAAGCACTTAGACAAATCCATGAAAAGGGATTTGTCATTCTGGACAACGTCAGGGCGATGCAGCTGATTTCACGCTCTTTTACTCCGGATCGATATGAAAGCTCGGATGATCCGATAAGCGCTGGTATTATCTTAACTGAATCTCTACAGGAAATTGAGAGTCTGTGGCTTGAAATCAAAAAAGCGGAAGCCGGAGCCGAACAGGATACCGCTTTTAATCAAGTTTACAACAGCTTCAAACAAAATTCGAAAGAGTATCAACAGGCTAACCTTGATCCAACCATCAAGGACAAAACGGATTATAACCGACGTTGGGCGGCTTCAAGACAGAGGTTGATAGATTTCCTCGATCAACTGGCATCCTCCAAAAGAGAAGCAACCTTTCAGCTCTACCAAAGGGAAAAAAGATTCCAGGAGCAAGCCTCGAGACTTCTTATCATCTTATCCTCCATTGGGGGTTTGATGTTTATCGTGCTGTCATTCTGGAATATTTCACTTATAACCAAGCCACTTGCCAAGGTTATTAATATGATTAATGATCTCGGAAATGGAAGATTTTTTGCCAGAACCAATATCAAGGGACAGGACGAGATCTCGCAGGTTGCACAGATTCTGGATCAGCTTGCCGACACTCTGTCGGTCATGTTCAGTAATTTTATCAATAATGCAAAAGTACTGGGCAGCTCTTCCGGAGAGGTGGCGTCAACTACCATTCAGATTGAGCGGGCAACAGATAGTATTGCGCAAAATGCCAATCAAGAGGTAAATCTGCTTAATATGAGTCGTAACCTCATCATGAGCATAACCGAAACCCTAAGTGAAATAACCGGTGAAATTAATGAATTGCAGAAAATCGCCAGTTCAGCAGAAAGCGAAACAGAAGCCGTAACTACTTCCATTATCAAAGTTGACGAATCCATGACAAAAATCCAGGAAAGTGGTATCCAGATTGAGGATATTGTGGGGGTAATTACCGATATTTCCAACAGGACCAACCTGCTTTCTTTGAATGCCGCAATTGAGGCAGCCAAAGCCGGTGATTACGGAAAAGGTTTTGCAGTTGTTGCTGATGAAGTGGGGAAACTTGCCGAAAAAAGTGCAACCTCTGTAGTAGAGATCCAGGAGCTGATCGAAACCAGTACCAGTAATATCCAGGTCGGTACTGAGGTAATCCAGGATACCAGAAAGGTATTACAGAGAATTATTAAATTGGTACAACAAATCTCTTCAATGACCACCAAGGCGGCCTCAAAGCTTACAGAACAGAACACCAGTATGACTGAAGTTGCTCATGCGGCGGAAGGGGTGGTAAGTATTAGTGAAAGAAACTCATCATCAGCTCAGGAACTGTCAAGTACGGTGAAACAGATTGCCAGAACTATGGAAACACTTGAGCAAATGGCAGATAAGGTTAATGACGAACTATCCAGTTTTACGGTTTAATCTGTTTCCATCCTCATGTAAATTTTATCTACCTCTCGTGACTGTGAGACCATGACCACCAAAGGTTTTAGTGGTCTCACTCTTCTTTTTCAAGAATTTTCAATACACTGAGTATCTCCTTTCTGGCTTTTTCGAGAGATTCAAAAAGATTTGACGGTGTAGAATGGTTTTCTTACATTCGTTGTATTGTTTAAGTGTCTCAATCCTCTTGATTTATAGTTTCAACAATCCGCGAAAAAACAGTTAGGCGGACTTACCCAGCCGACTCAGGCAAAGTTTTGAAGGCAAAATATCTTCGTCATACCTTAATCCTTGCCATTGGCTACATGTACTTATTTTTGCCCTTATGAGATGTAGCTTTGTGCAGGTTATCATTCTTCTATATATCGATGGTAACAGTCTTTTTCATCGATATATAGACGGTTAGCGTTGACTGTGGTCTTTTCCCCCAATATGATCATAAGCATTAAGCCGGCAGTTACTCATATTTCGGATTCTGCTAATACAATTTTTGAGTTTGCTGATTATTGAAGCGCCATCAAGTTTCAGGAAAACATCATGACAAATATTCTATCAGCTGCTTCACTGTTCCATGGGGAGTTCTCAATAGACTGGTTAATTCAGCTTTCGGGGCAAAAAGCATCGTTGGTGCTTGAGGAATTGGAAGATGCCATGGAAACGGGAATTCTATCAAAAATAAACTTTGAATACTTCATTTTTTCCGACCGGGCTTTCCAGTTGGAGTTACAAAAAAAGCTGGATTTACATGAAAAAGAGATCCTGCAGGAGAAAATAGCTATTATCTTGTCCCAGAATCTCCCAGATAATGAGGACAAAGCCCTGCGAATGTCAGATTATCTTTCAGGCGTTCCTGACACCTTGTCAAAGTCCCTGAAGATCATTGAGGCAGGCGATATTTTTTTAAAAACATCAAATGTTAAAGGAGCTTTAAAAAGCTATCTGGACGCCATTCATATTCTATTTAAACTTGAGAGTGATGAGATTCAGGATATTTTGATCAATACGGTTATCAAGTATTCCAGAATAGCAGATGTTAAGTTTGATATCGTACAAACCCTGTCTATTTTAAAGAAGGCTCTTAAAATTGCAGAATTGTATGAAAACAGAAAGGCAACGGCACTTATTCAGATGCACCTTGCCAAAAACGAGTGGTACCGTTCCAACTATTCAACTGCAATCAGGCGTTTTCAGCAGGGATGGGAAATTTCAAAAACCATCAAAGATAAAAGTCACAATCGTGCGATCACAATCTTTAGCACTTTTTTTCATTACTGGCAGGGACGGTTTAATGATTCCATTACCATCTATGAGCAGATGGCCATTGAATCGGAAGACGGACCCAAAGTTGATTTTTCACTTTTGGCTGTAGCCACGGTAGGATATTGCTACACACTGGTCGGTGAGGTAGCCCAGGGGTTTGGTATGCTACATTCCATGAGATCCTTGGCAGTTTCCGATAAACAGACATTTTTGAGGGCATTTATCGACAGTGTGCTGGCAATTGCCTATTTGAATATTCAGAAGATTGAAAAAGCGATTGAATGTATTCAATCCTGCAGCAGTGCTGCAAAAAAATGGCCCGACAGCACTCTGTCGTTGTTTTGCAAGCTTCTGTCAGCTTATGCCGCATACTTGCAAGGAAAACCGAACCAATGCAATAAACATCTGCAGTTGTTCTCTTCCCAGAGAAAACAGTTGCAGGCGTCCATGTGGCCATATCCCTTTTTACTGGAATTGTGTTGGGAAATGGAAAACGGCAGGTTAAAAAAGATAGAGGATTTATCGATTCACCATGAGATTAAACAAGCCCAAAAAAGTAGAAACCTTTTAATGTCGGGCATTGCTTTTCGCTACCAGGCCCTGCTGATCCTCAAAACTGCAAAAGACAGAAACCGGAGTCTGACGTCGCTGGTTAAATCGGAAGAGCTTCTTAAACAGTCCGGACACGCTTTTGAGCTGGCGAGGACCAGGTTGTTGATTGCCAATCAATATCTGGAAACCGGAGAAACCGATAAAGCTGATAGCCAGTTTCAATTGATATCAAAAACCTTAACAAAGATAAAACCGATTATTATTCCCACGGATTTAAAACCGGTTTTTAAGGTGAAATCAGACACCACATATATTGTATCCCAGTTGCAGATTCTCGTAGATAGATTTTCCAGGGAGAGCGACAGTTCTGTGCTGTTACTTCAACTGATAACGATCATCAACCGAGTGTTAGGGGCGGAAAGGGGTGGCATTTTCGTGGACAATCCTAAAACGGATGGCAAGCCCTACCTTTTGTTAGCCTCCAGAAATCTCACCAGGGAACAAACCCTTGATTCAGAATTCACTGCTGCGGAACAATTGATACTAAAAGTTAGAAAAGCCAAAAAGGGAACAGTGGAGAATCACCCTGTGGACGCTGATAGAAAAGATAACAACCCGATACGGTCGATGATTTGTGTCCCGATAAAATTCAAGGGTAATCATTCCGGTGTTATCTATCATGACAATCGATTGATCCACAATGCTTTCAAAGAGAATGACCTGTCATCTCTTTCCGTTTTTTCCATCATTGCCGGATTAATCATTGAGAATCAGAAGTTGGATGATGAGCTGCAGTCCATTCTAAAGGGAGAAATTGATAGTTCCGATGTAATTGCCAATGTTAACTCTTTTTTCGGCATTGTTGGACAGAGCAAGGAGATCACCAGAGTGATCGTCAACATCAAACAAGTAGCCGAAACCGGTTCCAAAGTGTTGATCCTCGGTGAAACCGGAGTCGGAAAAGAACTGATTGCAAAAGCCATCCATAAATCGAGCAACAGAGCCGATTATCCTTTTGTTTCTATCAATTGTAATGCTTTGCCCCATAATCTGATTGCCAGTGAACTGTTTGGTCATGAAAAAGGAGCCTTTTCCGGCGCAATCCAACAGCATATCGGTCGCTTCGAGTTAGCCCACAAGGGGACTCTTTTTATAGATGAGATCGGTGAGATGCCACTGGAAATCCAGGTCAAGCTATTGCGGGTGCTTCAAAACCAAGAGTTTGAACGATTAGGCGGGACAAAAACCATCCGGTCGGATTTTCGCCTGATTACGGCAACCAATCGGAATATTGAAAATGATGTCCGCAATGGTACCTTCAGATCCGACCTGTTTTACCGGCTTAATATATTTCCAATACTAGCCCCGCCTTTAAGGGATCGGAAAGAAGACATCCCTATTCTCTCCCGATATTTTCTCCAAACCCTCTCCCTGAAAATGGGAAGACGATTCTCCAGTTTTCCGGATAAAGAGATGGAAAAACTGGTAAACCATCATTGGCCTGGAAATGTACGAGAACTTGAAAATGTTATAGAAAGAGGGATCATCCTCAGCAGGGGGGACATTTTTAGAATCCCAAAACTGTTCTCAGAATTCAGCGAACAATTGAGCCCGATTGAATCAAATTCCAAAAGCCTGCAGCAACATGAAAAAGATCTGATTCTTCAAACCCTGGCTCGCACCAGGGGGAAAATAAGGGGGCTCAAAGGAGCAGCGCGAATTTTGGATATTCACCCGTCAACCTTATATTCCAGAATGAAAAAACTGGAGATCAAGCGGGATGATCTTGAATATTGATGGATTAAAGCTGTCCGGAAAGGTTTTTCCCAAATAAGAGGATAAGTAATAAAGTTAGTTCTCACATCGGGCAAAAATATTTCCGGATAATTATTAGGTGTCGTGGTCGTCAGACAGGAACATCGCATCCAATGCGGAAGAAGCGCGCCTTTGAATAATCCTGATGTTTCCTTCGTTTTCTGACAACACATTTAGGGCGAAGTACTCAGCGGAAATAAGACGGTTATACCACTCGATCAATTCGGGATCTTGTGATACTTCTTGTTGTAAATTGAAAAAATTCACTCCGAGTGCCTCTAGTTTCTTTTCTGCAGCCAAGCCCAGGCAGATTAGATGATAACAGATGATGACATCACCCACCAATTGCACAACCCGCCCTGCCCATAAACTAGATAAACGAGGATCAATCTCTTCATTTCTATTGCTGGATCCGGCATCATTCTTAAGATCATCAACCAGAACAATAACACCTCCAATATAGTCCTGCCACACACCGATTGCCTCGATCATCGCCTCTGTCTTGGCCTGATGAACGTCAACACTGGAGAACTGCTTTATCAGGGTATCGATCAGTGATCCATCTTTAAAATGAATCAAGCGTTCCAGGAACTCCTGGGCAACAATCTCATTGGCTCCTCCAAAAAGAGTTGTTGCCTGCAGATTTCTGTAATTGGAATCCGTTACAAATTCTTTGGTAAAGGACTCCTTTCCAAACACTTGAATTCCCTTTCTGATTGATTTAAGACCGGTAACCGTTGCATAGACCTTGAGGACGCCGGTATAAAGATCTTTGAGATCAGAAAAAAACTCTTTTTGTTCCTTTCCTCCATGAGCATGGCAGTCATCAAAAAAGGCAATCGAATAAACGGCGGCTCTCACCCCTTCACTCGTTGATTTCATGTACATGATATTGTCGGCAACATGAGGATAGGAAACCAGTGATATAGTTTTCACGGCTTTTTTTGATTTGTCTGAGCTCTTTAAACCCCTGTTTTCAGTACATGCAAATTTAATCGTATGCCGGAACACCTGACTGGAAAGAGCGACGCTTTGAAGCATCATCTGATATCGGACTCCAGTCAGGATTCTATAAAAATCATTCTCTCCGGTTCCGATTTTACAGAGTAAAAAACCCTTGGTTGGTCCTGATTTTCCAAAGGACATGGTGCAGAAAGGAACTCCCTGCAGACCTATGGTTTCATGAAAAACCTCAATGGCAATATTATTGCTAAGTTCCTTTCCCTTCTCTTCAATAACCTTTGGAACAACGAACCAGGCTAGCGACTTATCTTCATCACCGGCAGAATCCAATCTTGCCAATATCAGATGAATGATGTTGTTGGTCAGATCATGACTTCCAGCCGCAATCAACGATTTTTCCCCGTCCAGTAGGTAGTAATCGTCCTTTTTTCGGGCAATGGTTTCAACTGAATCCCATTCACAGTCAGCCTGCGATTCAGTATAGCTGAGAGTCCCCGTCCATTCGCAATTGAACAATTGCTGACAGTATTTGTCTTTTTGTATATCGGAACCGAACCGGTTTATTAAGTGAGCTGTTTCCAGAGTCAGCATCAAATAGATGTAAAACGAAGGATTAGCCGCGGCGATGATTTCCCAGATTGCAGCTTCGACAGCTTTGGGATAATTTTTGCCGCCGAATTTTTGAGGTAACAACGACTTAAGTACATCAGAGTTCCTGAATTTCTTCCAGGCTTGTTGGAATTCAGGGGGTACATTGACCAGATTCTGAAACTTGGTAATATCATCCAAAGGAGGAATATCACGGAGATTTTTTTCTGCAAAGTCGATGCATTGCCTTATTGCCTCAATAAAGTCTTCAGGTTTATGCTGACTGAAACCTTCGGCATGGGTCAGAACGTTAACGTTTAGAACATCTCTGAAAAGAAACTCGATCTCATTAATGACGGATTGATGGCTCATTTGGAATCGCGGGATTTTATATTGAAGATTCGCTCTTCGATTTTGAAAAAAAGAGGGTTGAGAGAAGAAAAGTAAACAGAGTGGTTTCGAAATATCGTGTATTGGGTTATTTAATACAAATTTTAGACTATCTGCTTGATCAGGACAAGAAGATAACTGCATAAAGTGGAATGAAGCAAAAGGGAAGTTAAGATTGTGATCGGACGATCTTTCTCAATAAAACGGCTTTTATGTTATGGTGTAATTACGCCTGCATCGGCTGGGGGAGCACCTTCGATAGGTGTGGATGGCGGAGGTGTATTCTCAACTGGTGGTGCTTCTTTTGGCGGTTGCTCTTTGAATTTACCTTCATAGGGAATGCGAATTAGCTGGGTTAGATCAAATTTCCAATTGTTAGATTCGAGGATTGTGGGCAAAGTCATGTATTTTTCGACCTTTTGCAGCATATTCACCTTATTCTCAAATTCCTGCCAGAAATAGATTGCGGCATAGTTCATATAAATAATCTCTATCTTGTCTATTCTTATGGGTTTCAGCGATGGCTTCCACTTAAGATCAACCATTCTTTGTGCAAACTCTCCCCTGGATAACCGCATCTGGCTACTTCGCTGTCCTAAATCATACATCTCAAAGTATAACTCTTCGTTCCAGGTATCAATCAACAAACTGAAAGCAGATTCTATTCTTTCGGTTATAATTTTAATTTCATACTTATTAAAATCGGCATGGGCATTCACAGAAAAAACAAGTAGAAACAGGAGAAAAATCGCTTTTAACACCCAGCCCCGCAATTTTAATCTTTGGGTTGAAGAAATTAAGGTGAGTCTGTTTGACGTCAAGGGAAAATCCATAGTTTTTATGAAGTTACAATTATTCTTTTCAGGATTTAAACATCTCGGGTTGCGAAAGGATATATTTCTCATAGAAGAGTTTTAAAAACTTTTTTTGCACATCATCAATATATTCAAAACGATATCCTCGATCCGTAAACTCCCAGAATTTTCGATCTTCAATGGCCAGCAACCCGTCTCTCCATTTTTTCAACTGATTCAGGGTTTCACTTTTCAAATCCTCCACAACAATGGGAATCAGGGTTGTATCTCCTTTTGAAAACAGATATGTTGCCAGAATCAATTGGGCATTGCGGACACCGCTGTACAAAAACATATCCTTCTTGCGATCAACCTTATCCTCCAGGGCCATAAAAATGAGTAAAAGTTCTTTGATATTTTTAACATTCTTGTCATAGGCCGAGGCAACCAATCCGCCAAGATCAAAGGCGGCTGTCAATAACACAAAACCTAATCCTTGTTGCATACAGGTCTCCCCGTAGTAGAGGAAATGTCCCAGGATTTTTTTGGATAGTTTAGTGTCATAATCGAAGATTGATTCCGTTAAAAGCCGGTACTGGTAAAACAGGTTAAAGATCGCCCGTATATTCTTATTATTGATGGAAACCCGGATGAAGGTATTGTAGAACTTGACTGCCATTTCCAGGAGATTGTCATCTTTGGTTTTTATTGCCGCTTCGCCGATTACCCTGGTATTATATGCAATGGCGCTGATAGCGTCAGACATATTGTTAATACAACTTCGATAGATCAGCTCCATATCCATAAAAGCCTTTGCTTCCACCCATAAGTGGTTTTCACAGAACTCTTCGTAGAACTCGGACGAAATTCCGATAAATTTATCCTGCGAGATAAAAAACCAGAGTTTAGGCAGTTTATACTTGAATTGCAGATAATCGATCAGCATCTCTCGAATCTGGTTAATCGCCATTAATCCCAAGTTCCTGTCCATCTGAGTTGTAGCGCTTAAAGCCGTATCAGTCACCTGTTCAAAAGAGGTAGCCACTTCATTTTGAAACTTTTTTAAATAGGGATAGTTTTTCCGCTCTGTAGCCTTGGAAACAGAATTCCAGCTATTATCCTGAATAGAAGACAGCAGGTTTGTTGGGGTTAAAAACTTAAAAACAAACAGGAAATAGGGTCCCAACAGTGCAATTTCTACCAGGGTCAGTACCAAGAGTACCTGGATCGCAAAATTGGGAAAAAATTCCTTTTTAATGGCATAGATAACGATGATCGCATACAACAGCGAACAGACCATCAGAATAAAATACATGCGGTTTACCTTGTCAGCCAGAAAAAGGTCAACCAGGCGAGTTCCGTAACGCTGTGCTGCCAATTGAAGGACAATAGCCACCACCGTAATCATAATACCCAGAATAGCAGCCAGTAGTTCAATGAAACTTGAGAGTGCGTCACTGACATGTTCAGGATCGGTACCCAAAACAGTCGGGAAAAACCTTACACCGGATTCCTGCCAATTAAACGCAAAAAATGCATAAATCAGGTAGAAAACAAGAGTTACACCCAAAAAGAAACCAACCATACCGGTCCAGGTAACTGCCTTTTGGAAAAAGGATTCCTGCTCAACCAGTGTTTTCCGTGAAGAGAACACTCCGTTGTGGGTGAACGGTTTGCGTTCAGCCATTACTTCTTTTGAAGGACTAGTCGGCTGTTTAGGGGTGGGTGCATTATTGGATGACGTTTGATCCGATTTCATTATATCTCTTCCATTAAAGCTTCAAACCTTTTTTTAACAATTTGATGAATGCTGCTTTGACTAATAAAATACAATTTTCCCAAGCTGCATAAAATCAAACCTTGGCAGAATAAAAACACTCAAAAATCTCAGTTTCAAATTTTTGTATGGTCTCAATCCTCATCTATTGATATTTATAAGATTACCGAACGATCAAAAGCTAATAAACTTCGGCTGAGGTCATCTGAAACCAGTTGCAAGTTAGTTTATACTGAAATAATTATACTTTCAACTATCTTCAACTATTTCCCAATATTTAATTGCGGCTTTATTAACCACTTTGCCGTTCATTAATCCTAAATTATCACTGGTATGCCAACGCAGCTGGTCAACCAGGTATTCTCCATCGGGAAAGGTAATTTTTATGGTCAATTTTTCTGATGTTACTTTGCTCAACATGATGGCGTCATGCGCAATTTGGGATTTTGTTTTTTTTTCAGACACAGCAAATTCAACCTGGCAGTGATTAGTTAACAAGAATAAACGTGATGACTTATCCGGAAAGTGAACAAAACCTGACAGAACCTGTAGAGATTCATTACCAGCAGGGAACATTATCTGTTTACTGCAATTATTTCAAAAAATTACCAGACATTCTCACCTGGTTGCAATGGGATCAAAGAACCCTGTGTCATCGGTGTCATGCGGATAAGTATCGTGAATTATTTCGCTATTTATATAAAAACAACATTCGCTATTCAGATTTTACGCCAAAATACAACAAACTAGATTTATTATTAAAAACAGATTTTACACCTTTCGATTACCAATCTGAAGCATTAAATTCCTGGAAACCAACCAAAAGAGGAATAACCGTTCTGCCAACCGGAACCGGGAAAAGCTTTCTGGCGGCTCTTGCCATTCAATTGGTGCAACGATCAACTCTGGTGCTCGCACCGACAATCGACCTTATTCTGCAATGGCAGAAGAACCTCTCTGATTGGTTTCAATACGAAGTTGGATTACTGGGAGGCGGAAGTTTTGAACTGGCTGATGTTACGGTTTCGACCTATGATTCAGCCCGTATTTACGCTGAGAACATCGGAAATCGTTTTTGTCTGATCATCTATGACGAGTGTCATCATCTTCCCTCCCCTGCCTATTCCCAAATGACGCATTCTTATATTGCCCCATACAAACTCGGTTTAACAGCAACACCTTCCATTGAACCGGATCGCCAACAACTATTAAAAGAAATATTGGGTCCAGTCCTGTATTCAAAGCAGATACAGCAGCTTTCCGGAGACTATCTGGCTCCTTACCAGATAAAAACAATTGAGGTAGAACTTACTGATGAAGAGCGGGATGATTATGAATACCACAGGCAGGTTTATGAGACCTATCGCAGCAAGGTGCCGAGTTTTTTCGGCAAGAAAACGTCATGGGAACGGTTTGTCATGTATGCATACCGGTCGGCAGAAGGAAGAAATGCTATTCGGAGTTTTAACCTTCAGAAGCAGATATCCCTTTCTGCCAATAGGAAAATGGAGGAATTAGCCAATATTCTAATCCGCCACAATGATTCACGCATCCTCATCTTTACCAATGATAATAAAACAGCCTATCATATCAGTTCATTGTTTTTACTGCCGTTGATCACTCATGAAACCAAGGCCAAGGAACGAAAACTGGTGTTGGAAAAGTTCAGAGCGGGGGATTGGCCTTTTCTCGTAAACTCAAGAGTGCTCAACGAAGGAGTGGATGTTCCCGAAGCCAATATTGCCGTGGTTATTTCCGGAACAGCGACTGTGAGAGAACACGTTCAACGGCTGGGAAGAATCCTGAGAAAAAAAGATAATAAAACAGCCCTGTTATACGAAATCATTACAGCCAATACCGGTGAAGTTTACACCAGCAAAAAAAGGCGAGTTCATGGAGCCTATGAACAATTTTCCTGAATGGGATGGACAGCCCTATTTTCCCATTAGCAGATTCTATAAAAACCTGTTTGGTGAGAAAGTATATAAGATTACTGTCGGTGCCGCTCAAACCTGCCCAAATCGAGAAAAGAACAAGGGAGTGGGGTGTATCTTTTGTGATGAATTAGGATCAGCCGGGAATCATCTCGTCAAACGCATGCCCTTAAAAACCCAGATTACGCTTAATCGGGAGCGATTGCGAAAACGATTTAAGACAAACCGATTCCTGGTATATTTCCAACCATTTACAAATACCTTCAACCGGTTCAACCAGTTTAGACAGGATATAGAATTAGCTTTGGAGCAGGACAGGGTGGTCGGTGTAGCTTTCGGAACCCGGCCGGATTGTCTCCCGGATGAGATCTATCCCTTTTTAAAATCCATAGGGGAAACGTCTTATGTTTCAGTGGAGTTGGGGGTGCAGAGCTTTAATAACAACAAACTTGAATTTCTCAATCGAGGTCATTCTGCAGAACAGTCCATAAAAGCAGTTAAAGACCTGAAAGAAAAAGCAAACGTAAATGTCGGGATTCATTTGATTTTTGGGTTACCTGACGAGACCGATGCCGAGATCATCTCAACAGCAGAAATAATCAATCGCCTGCCCATCGACAATGTTAAACTGCACAACCTGCATGTCCTGGCAAACACTCCCCTCCATGAATTGTACACTTCAGGAGATTTTCAGCCCCTTGAACTGGAGGAATACTCGAAGCGGGTTATCCTGTTTTTAAGCCATCTTTCACCGCAAACAGCCATTCAACGATTGGCTGCTGTTGCTCCCCGTTGGGATGAGTTGATTGCACCGCAATGGACAAAGGATCGATTAAAACCCAGCCAGTTCATTATTAATCAGATGAAAAGCCAGGGAGTTCACCAGGGTGTCCACTTTCACACTTCTTAAAAACACTTGGAAACCCCTAAAAACACTCCATTTGTTTAAATCCACAAGGACATTTGTCTTCTTTGGAAGTTCAGGGTTATGAATTGCCAATATTGTTTGATATGTTTACACTAAATAAAAATGTTAAAAGGATACTTGGAAAACTGCACCGCTCAATATTAAAAATGGTGAGCATGAGCATTTTTTTAACTGATGCTTCATGAATCCAATAACACAATCAGTTTGCTGCAAACATGAGTGCCCAATCATTATTAGTCAGATTCAGAGAAAGCATCTCCATATCCCATTTGCTGACGGCAATGAATATCCTGATTATCGGATTGACTGCCTGGCTTGCAGGTGACTTATTAGCGCGGATTATTGAAACTGGAATATTGGATGTTCCCCGGAAAGAGGTGAGATTCATACCGAAAAAAACTGTTATCGAGGACAGACAAAGACCATTTAGCGAGTTTGAGTCGATAATTGAAAATAACGTCTTTAACGCTGATGTAAAGTCCGAAGTCACCCAGCAGATAGTTGAAGTTGAAGAAACCATTACGGCCGGAGAAGTTTTGAACCGGATTATTTCGGATCTGGAGCTCCTTGGTATTCACTATCGGCAGGGCTACTTTATCTATGCCATTATCAAGAGTAAAAAGAAAAATGAGGAGGATGTCTTTACTGTCGGAGATGAAGTGTTTGAGAGCGGTGCCACGATTAAAAGAATATACACCTCTTTCGAGAATCAACGTGTGTTGCTGAAGCTTGGCAACGAGATTGGCGTTTTATCCTTTCAAGTTGAAGATGAAGAAGAAAAAAAAGCGCCTAGGAACGTCAGTGCTAAAAAAGATGAAGTGATCATAGATCTGAAGAATGATACCATAATGCATTCAAAGTACACCAGCGATGGTAAGAATTTTCATATCAGCTCGACGGAAGTCGATTCTCATCTAAATGATTTTGGTTCATTACTGAACCAGGCAAGAATGGTTCCCTACTTTAAAGACGGTAAACACCAGGGATTCAAAGTCAAAGCGATAGACCAGGGAAGTCTTTATGAAAAACTTGGTTTGCAAAACAATGATATTATTGGTGCTGTCAACGGTGAAAGTCTGGCGGATGCTGGTGGTGAGAAACTTATGGGATTGTTTAAACTGCTTCGAAATGAAAGAGAGTTTACCATTGAGATAGAACGGGGAGGGAAATCCCAGATTCTTAACTATTACGTCAATTAGGCTATAATTATTCCTGAACCAATCTTCAAATCCCCACCTTCTGAACTGCGTCACAAGTAATAAAAATACAGCTTCACCACTATCAAGCCGGGCTTGCAGGCGATGTTACAATAGCAATTCGTTATATCTTCCCTTTGTCATCCCGGACTTGATCTCCTTCATAGTAATTGGATTCCTAGAGTAGTTCTGCATAAGAATATCCCTTTTTAGAAATATATTGATTTAAAAAATATACTAAATCTTTGATTTCTCTTTTAAAATAATGTTGCTGGTCTCTGTCTTTAAATCCCAGGTAATGACGGCTTTTCCTTCCTCAAGCTGCCTGAGTACTATATCAACCTTTTGATCCATGGGCAGTTCTGACACTCCATAAAATGTCCCTTCACGTTCAATAAACTCTTCAATGAGTTTTCTCAAGGCTTCTGGATCTATTTTTTCGTAAGGAACTTCAATAAATCTTTGTGGCATCAGTTTAGACAGTTGTTATCAGGTTCATCTTTATTAGGAACTTCAGTATTCTTTCCTGGATGTCAAGGCAGTATTCCAATTCTTCAATGAAAAGTCATTTTAATTCTTCCAGAGTTTTCGGGTTATTCTCCTCCACATGATTTTGAATGAGGATATCATGCTACTGAATACGGTTAATTTGTTCTTGTTTTAGGGTTTGTTCAATAAAGTTTTTTCCAATGCCATAATATATCGACAATGGTGCGATATTTATAGTCCGCTGTGATGTGCCATCAAATGAATAAGAAGTGTCGTCCACAATGAGAACATTATATTTTTCAGATGGAATTTTCTCCAACATGGTTTTGATTGTCTAATTGCGAATCGCTTTAAAAAACAGCAGTAAACCACTGAGTAATAGATTTACTTCGATTTAAAAGAAATTAATATCAGTTTATTGGAAGGATCATCTCACTGGAACAGGCCGGTGAAACCACGACCTTTGAAAGGGATCTGCTAGGCCGGGTGATTAATCGAACCCTGCCCAACCAGACCAGGGACTTAAGGTTTTATGACAAACTGGGTCGAACCACGGCGATCTTAAGACAGGAATATCAATCCTGGGGCTGGCACCATGGCTGGGATTTTTTCAATGACTTTTACGGTTTTGAAGTCCCCTGGGGAATCCAGATCCCTCATCTAAAAAGAAACCTGGATCGAACCCGTGAACAGTTTGAAAAAAGGATGGAAAAAAGCCGGTGGCAAACCCAAAACAAACTGGTCTATGCCTATGATGCGGCGGGTAATGTCAGCGCCCAATATAAAAACAACCGCCCGACCTTTTACGAATATGATGCCAATGACCGCCTGACCAAAGCAGCTGAACCCTTCGGACTCTGGAACCGCTATGCTTATGACGCCGTCGGTAATATGACGGAAAAGCAGGTCTGAAGCCGGGTGATCAAACATCAGTACAATGAAGCGGATCAACTGGTTAAAACCGAGTCTTTCAGGCATTTGCCCTTGTACTCCGAACATCTGCTGGACCAAGAAACCAAAAGTCTTAAGGAGCATGACCGGCAGGATCATCTCTGGTTTGACGATCTCTGGAACCATCCATGGGGGTTGGGATTCTTGTCGCCGGTGGAGATCAGTTATCAATATGATGCCAACGGCAACTTGACCCAAAAGAGCTGGAAGGATCATGATAAAAGCTATTCCCGGCAATACCGGTACGACGATCTGGGAAGGCTGACGGAAATCGAAACTCCCTGGGGATCAAAATCAAACTACAGCTACGATGCCCTGGATCGGCGTGTTTTCACCGCCCAGTCAGGCGACCATGTCCATGGTTACCAAATCCGATCGATGTACGACCGGAGACAGGAAGTGGGACAATGGGAACCGGACGGAACCCCCTACCGAAGACTGACTTATCTTCCATTGGAAGATCAGGGACTTCCCTACGGAGAACTGATTCACCAGAACCTGTATGAAACAGACAGGCGCAAGGAGTTCAATCCATACGGACATTTTAAGTCCCACTACAGCTCCCTCTGGTTTCACCAGGATTCACTGGGTTCCACCAGGGAACTGACCGATGACAGGGGCAGATCGATCATCAATTACGGTTACAACCCACAGGGAGAGGTTTACACTTATAGATCCCATGGAATCTGGTCTGGCCTGGGACGATCCATCCTGGCCAAACACCTCAACAGAACCGTCAACCCGTACCTTTACACCGGAAAGCACACCGACAGCCTGACCGGCCTGGTGCAGATGGATGCCCGCTTTTATGATCCAAAAACAAGTCGGTTCATCCAACCGGACGTTTTCAATTTCGCCAACCTGGCTCTCCCCCAAAACAGCAGACACGAACTCCTGCAGTACCTGGGACTTCAAACCGAAGACTTACTGGTTGATCCCGCCCAACAACTGAGATATGGTTATGCTTCAGGGAATCCGCTAAGGTGGGTTGATCCGATGGGATTGATTGGCGAATCAACTATTGTCAATATTGTTTCTTGGCTTGTTAGTGGAGAAACTGCGGATTCTCATGTTGAAAAAGCCTTATTTGGAGCTTCAACAGACTTATCTAGACCAGCAAGTTCCGCAACCGTGACTGCTTCAGGTATTGTTTCGGCGGCGGTTTCGGTCGGTATGGCAGCTTTTACAGGAGGTACAAACCTTGTCGCATCAGCTATAGCGGGTTTTCTTTCTGGTACTGTATTTGATACTGCCGTAAGAGGAATTACAAGTAATGCTAAAGGAATTATGGACTCCATCACTGGCGCTTGGGACTCCGTAACTAGTGCAGTTTCCGACTTTTTTTCTGGCTCAAGTTCCTCGGTACCTGATACTGCTGCTATGTGCAAATAAAATATCTATCCGATGAATTAGAGATTAATAAAAACTAGCACTATTAAACAGAATTGGTGGAAAAAGTAAAAAAAACTACAAAAGATTTTAGATATTTAATTAGATTTCCAGCAATAAAAGATGAAAAAAATTAGAGTGTTTATCATGTTGCTTATTGTTTCTACATTAAGTAGCTCTTGTGAAATTATTATAGATGGTATAGTAGCTCGCTTGATACCATTAGCTGGAGCCTGTTCTTCTGACAGGTGGGATAACAGTGTCTGTTATCCTCATGGTCTTACAGTAGTAAATGACTATATTTATTTGACTGGTACATCCAGAATTGTAAAGTTCAATAAAAACAGACAGTCTGTTTCTGTTTTAACAGGACCTAAATGGTCAAAATCAACCAAAGCTGTATTTGATTTCACAAGTGCAAACGGGATTGAAAAATATGGCAATAGCCTATTCGTTACAGATAATTATAGGCATTGGATCACAAAAACGGATATTGAAACTGGTGAAACTGTTGTTTTTGCGGGAAACAAAAAAAACTGGTATTGCAGACGGAATTGGGATTAAGGCCCAGTTTTCAGATCCGCTTTTCATGACAAAATTGGGAGAATTTCTATACGTCACCGATGAACATAGAATACGTCGGATCGATCCTCAAACAGCCGAAGTGCGGACTTTTGCCGGATCAAAGAAATCGGGATGGGTGGATGATTCGGTCAGTAAAGCCAGGTTCTATCGTTTAAGGGGTATCACCGCAGACTCGCATGCACTTTATGTGTCGGATTGTGGTAACGATACAATTCGAAAGATCGAAATTAAGACAGCCAAAGTAACAACATTAATTGAAAAAGGCTTAAATGGAAAAATAGACTGCCCATATGGGTTAACCAAGCTGCAAAGCAATGTATATTTTGTACAATTGTCTTATAATGCAATTTTTAAACTCAACTTGGATACTTTGAAAGTCGAAACGTTGAGATTCGGGTCTTGAGATTCGGGTCGGACCAAGCTAATGTCCCGAATTTTCCGGCTATCAAGTCAGTTATTGCACCATATTTTTGCCTTAGAACACCCTTTTTGGGGGCAAAAAGCTTGTTCTAAGAAATAACAGGAACAGGAAGCTTTTCGTGATCCAAGGTGAGTTTTTTTTGTGCATTGTCCGTTTAGCGTAGCGGGCTTCTGATAATCTTGAACGGAGATTTCTGTGGAAAAAAGTATTTTGAAATTAATGTTTTCCTGTGTGGTTTTATTATTCTTTGCTTCGTGTACCAGCACAGTCCGGGAGGAACAGGGTAAATTTTCATGCGGACAGGTTTTTACAGGCTCAATCACTGTTCTTGACAATGTGATTCCCCTGGATGAAGGCGAGTGGGTTCTAGCAGCACATAGTGTTAATCAAAGGAGCTTTCTCCAAATGAACCTGCTGAAGATTGAAAACGGCACGATCCATACACACATGTACATATCTGTGAGAGATAAAAAAGTTAAATCCGGGGGATACTTGGCCAGCGAATATTGTGATCGGGAGAATTTTCATTTTAAGGATGTAAAATCCAATATAAGGAATTCTGACCAGGATTGTTTTGTGGTTAATCACATTGTTAACTTCGGATTTACAAAGGACACAGCTTTAGACAGGGATACGTTCAAATATATCAAAGAAAACAGCATCAGCGTTCCCAAGACAGTGATTCAAACCTACCATCGTTTTGCAAATCACCAGGGATATTATTTGAATGTCCTCTATCAATATAATCCGGAATCATCCGGGTTTGAACCGGATAATACCTCCTCATGGAATGGATCGGCGTGGAACTTCAGCAGAGTTCACGAAGACAAACAAAAGGTGCAATACATCGCAGAAATCAAGGAGAAAGGACTGGAACAACACACCCAGCTTCGCCAGGGTCTCTCTTTTAATTGAGGTAAAAGGGGTAGGCCCAAAAGGGGGTCAAGTCTTCTTTTGACTTATGTTGTCTATTCAATTATTGAAGGAGAGTTGTTGAATTGCCTTTTTGTGTTTTTTCTCTGAGGTATTATGAGTCGTTCACTACGAATCGAATACCCGGATGCCTGGTATCACATCATTAATCGGGGTCTCCGGAGTGACAAGATCTATCTTGATAACGAAGACTACCGGCTGTTTTTTATGGTTTTGGATGAAGTCGTTGGGCTATGGAAAGTGCATATTTGTGGTTATTGTCTGATTCCGAATTATTATCATCTGCTGATTCAAACTCCTGAAGCTAATCTTTCCCGCTGAATGCAACATATCAATGGTATCTATACTCAGCGTTTTAACAGACACCACCGTTTGGATGGTCCTTTGTTTCGGGGCAGGTTCAATCGGTTCTGAATGGCGATGACAACTATCTGATTCAATCCAGTCAAGGCCGGAATAGTGAAAACACCGGAAGAGTATCCCTGGAGATGTTATACTGAATACCTGTCTGACCTTCCGCAGTATCAATGGTTGAACCGAGATCTGCTGACAGGGCGGTTTCAACTAAAAAAAATCGAAGGGATGTATAAAAAGGAAGAGTTGGTGTCACGAAGCGCAGAAGAAGAAATAGAGCAATTCCTGAAAAAGAAAAACCTGCCTTCGATACTTCGAAGCAAAGAGTTCGTCGATCAGGTCAGAAATTAGTTCTTTCATTCGATGGTGCATACGGAAAAACCGGCTGTAAAAGACTTAGCCCTCGAATCAAAACGGATTGTATCACTGGTTTGTCACCATTTTGGATTAGCACAAAAAGAGATCCTGCAACAGAAACGGGGAGTTGCCAACACGCCTCGTGACTTGGCCATCCATTTGATTCACGGAAAATCGATGTGTAAACAGGGAGAGATTGCAGAACTGTTCAATCTCAGCAGTTACAGCGGAGCATCCACGGCGATTGAACGGATCAACAACCTGCTTAAGGAGAATTCTGCTTTTGCGGCAGCAGTCCGGTTATTGGAAAATAAAATCCAAAAAGTACGTCAAAAGAAGACTTGACCCCTTTTCAACAATAAAAGAGCTCGTCGATTTGGCCCTTAAGTTTGCGTTCGAAACGGTACTGGGAGATGTTGTAGAGCTTACTTTTCCTTAAATCCCAGTGGAAATAAACAGTATACCGAGGTTCTGAGACTATTTAAGTTTATTGGAAAACGAAACGGACGAACAAAATCCCACTTTTTCCACAATCCAATTGATGGGAGAAGTGATGACTGCCGAATCAAAGCATAAGTCAAGCTTGGCTGAGGCACTAAATGAAATGCAAACATCCCTCGATGTGGCCCAGTCTGAAATGACAACACCAAAAGAATTATCTAAAAACTATCGGCAGGTTGCTGGAATTGTTCACTCTGTTAAAGGTTTAGCACAATCTTTCGAATTACCTACTATCGCCAAAGCCTTGCATGAATTGGAAGACGTTTTGGGCGATGTTGTGAGTAGCGGGCAAAATTCTGTAGCCATGGAGAAACTTGTCGAGTCATTTAAAACTCTTTTATCCCTGATCATCATCTCAAAAAGTTTTTGTAGTGAAGAAAAAACCCTGGATTTTGGGTAATATAAGAACACGATCACCGGGAATTCGGATCTCTGGACAGCAATACAAGCATATGTAAAAATAACTACACCAAATGATCCATATTTTCAGGTAATTATCCCTGGACAAACAAAGCCTGGTAGTCCGCCGGAAGTTGAACTCCCGCTGGTTTGTCTCTCTTTTTAATTCTGAAATTGAAATATCTCTCAATTTCAATTCGATTCTCCTGACTGACCATCCTCAACAACCCTGCTTAAGTTTTTAACGCCAGCAAAAAAGGGTTCTGTCGCAAAGTCACATTTTACTCATTGATTGCGTAATTAGATCAGAGTGAGAGATAATTCGTAGGTGTGATTTTTTTTGCGATAGAAGCTTTTCAAGGTGCCCCACCGACTTAGATGCAACAGGGTCTTACCAAAAAAAAATGCTGATTATTCATGTTTTTACTGCAAAGTCCTAACCGGGCTTTACTGACTTTTTTTAACCCTTTTAAACTCATGTTCGAAGGTGATTGGAACTCGCCATTGTGAATTTGCTTTTAATATTGTCGGAAGTATCAATGTCTTAGTTTTTATAACACCAGGCATTTTTCCAACAATTTCCGTTGCAAAACGAAAAACTGTTGAATTGTCCGGAGAAAAAATCTGGATACTAACATCGGGATTACCAATAGAACAAGCAACATAGGCAACACATTCATATTCTGCCAATGTTTTTGCAACTTCTTCAATATTGGCAGATTCTACTTCGATATAAATATCTGCTATAACTGGGAAACCAAGTTTTTCCGCACTGGGTACTGCACATATTTTTATTACGTTTTCGCTCACTAAACGATTTATCCGATATTGTACAGATCGCTCTGTTATATTCCCCATTTTTTTTGCAATTTCTGAACAAGACATCCGTCCGTCATCCATTAACATATTTATAATTGAAATATTTTTCTTGTCTATTTTTGGCATATTTTTTCCGATGAATTTCCGATGAAGACAAATGGTGAAAAACAACCTTTATCCGAAATGGATCTCATATTTTTTCCATATTTGCCTTTAATAAATAACTTTTTATCCAATTACGACAATTCTGTCCAATCTAAACATGATTTTCAAGCAGTTCTATTTAGATAATATCAAGTGAAGAATAGAGTCTGATTACCCGACTGTCACCAGGCTCTGAGAATTCAGCGAGTAACAACCAATACATCAGTTAACCATTGCACTAATTCTAAGAATCATGGATTTGTTCATAGGTTCTGTCTGTAAAAACAAGAGAGTCATACCGATTGTAAAAATTTTATTTTCTATTGTTGACAAACTTTGTTCGCATTTGATAGCTATATGTCGAATACGGAAAAATAAGGTGAAAGAAATTTCTAATTACGAAAATTTGGCTAGGCAAATTTCTAATTACGATAAATCGGAAAATACTTACAATTACGGTTTTATTGACAATTGACCATATGTGACACTATTTGGTTTAAATAATTTTACATGATTGTAATTAGGTTCTTCATTTAAACCAAAAACTTTGATTGCTGATCATTACCCTTTAGCTTCTCAAAAGGCATGATAAAAATTTCGAGCTGCAGGGCACAGATCGGTATTTAAAAAAATACAAGGTGAAAAAATTGGAAGATATCAAAGAGATTCCACTTATTGAAATTATGGGAAAGCCTCGTGAACGAGGTCATCAGCAGGGGGAAGGTGCAAGGCTGCAAATTCAAGGGATGGTCACTGCATACCGTACGTTTTCCTGGGGTGGTGACGATAAAAAATGGTTGGGTGCCAGGGAAAAGGCGAAAAGGTACTTTCCTCCTGCAGTTGCTAGTTTTCCAGAATATATCGAAGAACTACAGGCTATTGCAGAAGGCGCAAATGTATCTTTTGAAGATGTCTGGCTTTTGAACTGTTTTGAAGAAGTTTTCTGTGAATACAGTGTGTCTTCATGCAGTAATGTAGCTGTTAGCAATGATCGCACGGAAAACGGGCATGTATTGCTGGCGCACAATGAAGACTGGATTAGTGTGGATCGCAACCATCTGTATCTTCTTCGGGTAAAACCACAAAATCAACCTGCATTTTTGAGTCTTACCTATGGGGCTTTGTTGGCCAATATCGGGTTTAACGAAGAAGGGATAGGCGTGGCAATTAATTCTGTATATCATCGCGATAACAATCTTTCAGTGCCACGTGTTGTGTATTCTCGTGCTGTTCTTTCCGCTCGCACTATTGAAGAAGCAATTGCTAAAAGCACTTTTGAAGATCGATCCGGTGGTTACAACTTCACACTAGCAGATGCCAATGGAGAACTATGCTGTGTTGAATGTTCAGCTGATGTTCATGATATCATACCAGGAATAAACGGTTGGATTGCCCATACCAATCATTACCAGTCTTCGAAAATGCAAACCCTCGAAATTCCAGGACAATACGCCGGCTCGAATGCCCGCTTAAATCGACTTCGACAGTTAGTTGGCTACACTTCCAGAGAATTAACCGTTCAGCATCTTCAGACAATATTAGCTGATCACGCTAATCAACCCGATTCCATCTGCTGTCACAAGAAGCCGAATGAACAGCCATATGAGGGAAGTCAGACAATCGCTTCCCTAATCATGGATCTCAATGAAAGAAAAATGTGGATTTCTCTTGGAGTACCATGCCAGGGGAATTTCAAAATGCATGACCTGTAACCAAAGTCTAATGGTCTTCAATGACCCGAGCAAAGAATACATTGGTTCACGATTTAGTCGTAATTTTCTTAAGTATTAAAATATGAAAAAGATACAAGATCATGGGATACTACATAATTAAAAGAATTGTATTTGTTACGCTTGTTCTGTTTGTATTAACAACCGTAACATTCTTTCTGTCTGCGGTTGCACCAGCTGATCCAGCAAGGCTTTGGGTTGGACCTCACCCAGCAGCTGGGCAGGTAGAGGCAGCTCAAAAACTGCTGGGGCTGGATAAACCGATTCACATCCGGTACATCCATTACTTGGGCCGTCTACTGAATGGAGATTTTGGGGATTCTATTCGTACCCGTCAACCGGTTAGTAAGGAGTTGAAACGCTATTTTACTGCCACCATTGAACTGGTAACTGTATCGACGGTAATTAGCCTGATCATAGCAGTACCAATTGGTGTTTATACCGCATTTCGCCGCGAAAAACTGGAGGATCAACTGGGACGAATATTCTCTTTTTGTGGAGTGGCTATCCCAATCTTCTGGTTAGGTATGATGCTGCAGTTGCTTTCTGGTAGCATCATTGAAGACCTGCCGATCCAGGGGAGATTATCAAGTACCCTGTTTTACACCAACCCACTGGAAAGAGTCACAGGTTTTTTTCTGATCGATTCAATACTAACAGGGAACTGGGTGGTGTTTCGCAGCTCCCTGGCACATATTGTCCTCCCTTCTGTCACCATGGCATTTGCATCTCTGGCATATATCGTTCGGCAAACACGATCTTCAATGATTGAGGTGATGAATGAGAATTATATCAGAACCGCCAGGGCCTTTGGCATTAGCGAACGACAGATACGTTACAAATATGCATTTAAAAATGGATTAATCCCCGTAGTTACGGTTGTTGGGATTGTATACGCAATGAACATCGGCGGCTCTATTTTGGTAGAGAGTATTTTTGATTGGCCGGGGCTGGGTCGCCAAATCTGGTTTGCAATTTTAAACAATGATTTTCCGGTTATCATCGGTATTACCATTGTTTTTGCGGTTATTTGCTGCACGGTAAACCTGATTGTCGATCTGCTGTACTCGGTTATCGATCCTCGTGTTAAAACAGCCGGTAAAAATATAGAGTAAGGATGTTATTAATGAAAATTGATACCACGATTAATGAAATCAGTGAGAATCCGAAATGGGAGAAGACCAAATATTATCTTTATTTGATCTCTAAAAACCGGCTTTTTATGCTGGGATTGATAATCACTCTGCTGTTGATAGCCGTGGCAGTCCTGGCCCCCTGGATTGCGACTCACCCAGGGGATGCTTTTGGTGATATTAACCTATCAGCACGTTTAAAACCACCTAGTTCTGATTATCTGATGGGAACAGATAACTTCGGCCGTGACATCTTTTCTCGCCTTGTGTATGGGACCAGACTATCCATTCTGGCAGGAGTATGTATTGTCTTGATTGCGCTAATAATTGGTGTGCCCCTGGGATTAATAGCTGGCTATTACGGAGGCAAAGTGGATGAGATAATTATGCGGATTTGTGATGGCTTTCTGTCTTTTCCTTACTTACTCCTTCCTATTGTTATTGGAGCTTATTTCAAGGGCAGTCTGAACATCGATATGATGGTTGTTAACATGCTGGTGCTCGGCCTAATCTGGTGGCCATGGTATGTCCGGATTCTGAGAGCTCAGGTTCTTATTGTAAGGGAGCATCTCTATATAGAAGCGGCCAAAGCAATTGGTGTTAAAGACAGTACTATTATTATCAGCCACGTCATTGCCAACAGCATTGGTCCACTGTCGGTTCAGGTTTCCCTGGATGTTGGATATGCCATTCTCGCATCGGCAAGTTTGAGCTTCATCGGTATTGGGGCTACTCCACCCACGGCAGAATGGGGATACATGGTCAGTGCAAGTCGACCTTATTTTCACGATTTTTGGTGGACAACATTTTTTCCAGGCCTTGCCATTTTTCTGGCGGTAATTGCGTTCAACCTCCTTGGTGATGGGCTTCGAGAAATCTTTGACCCAAAAACCAGGTAACCTGTTTGCTATCTAGTAATAATGAACAATAATACGCTTCTTAAAATCACAAATCTGAATATTCGTTTCCATACATACAAGGCTATTGTCAGTGCCATTCAAGGGGTTAACCTGAACATGCGAGAAGGCGAAACCCTGGGCCTTGTTGGGGAATCCGGATGTGGAAAAACAGTAACGGCTTCTGCAATTCTCCAACTGATACCCACTCCACCAGGCGAGATCGTTTCCGGTGAAATTCTTTTTGAGGGTGAGGATATCTTAAGGAAAAATGATCAAGAGATGCGTTCGATTCGTGGAAAAACAATCTCCATGATCTTCCAGGACCCTATGACTTCGCTCAATCCGGTATTTACGATAGGTGAACAGATAACATCTGTCATAAAAACGCATCAAAAATTGAACAAATCCAAAGCATTGAAAAAAGCTACAGAGATGCTCTTCCTGGTCGGGTTGTCAAACCCGAAGGAAACCTTGAAAAAGTATGCCCATGAATTGAGTGGTGGTATGTGTCAGAGGGTGATGATTGCCATGGCGTTGTCCTGCAAACCAAAACTGCTGATTGCAGATGAACCAACAACGGCGTTGGATGTGACTGTGCAGGCCCAGATCCTTCAATTAATGAATGATTTAAAAAAAGAAATGGGAACAGCTATTTTACTCATAACCCATGATCTCGGTGTGATTGCCAAAATGTGTGATGGTGTTGCCGTTATGTATGCAGGCCGGATTGTAGAGAATGGAACATTGAAACAGGTTTTTAAAAATCCGTTACACCCATATACTCAAGGCCTTCTGGCGTCAACACCAAAAATTGGAGATGACAAGGAGGAGTTAATTACTATTGAAGGGAACGTGCCAGATCTCACACAACTACCACCGGGTTGTTTTTTTAGCAGTCGCTGCAATCAATTTAAGGACATATGCGGGCAGGAAAGCCCTGGATATTTGGAAGCTGAACCTGGTCATATTGTGTCCTGTCACAATTTACAACTTCAATGAGATTCTATCCCTTGGTAATTTATATGGATATGTCATGATTAAAAAACGCTCAGAGTCACAAGCATTATGAAAATGGATCCGATATCTAAAGAAAAGGTGAGTGACTCGAATGAAACACTTGTGAGAGTTGAGCACCTGAAAAAATACTTTATGTTGAAAGGCGGATTCCTGAATTTAAAAAAAGACTATGTTTATGCTGTTGATGACATCTCATTTAGCATAATTCAGGGGGAAACCCTGGGGCTTGTTGGAGAATCAGGTTGTGGCAAATCTACAGTCGGCCGAACACTGTTTCATTTACTGGAGCCTACTGCAGGAGAGGTAACCATCGACTCAATGCATCTCTCCGAGTCGAATAAAGAATCGCTTAGCATAATACGAAAAAAAATGGGGTATGTTTTCCAGGATCCCTATTCATCTCTGAATCCCAGAAAATCAGTATTGGATATCGTTGCTGAACCGCTTAAAACACACACGACAATGAATGCATCAGATATAAAAAATCGTGTTTTGGAGCTTTTAAGGAAAGTCGGCCTGGATCAAGCCCATCTCAATCGCTTTCCGCATCAGTTCAGCGGCGGTCAACGGCAACGCATTTCCGTGGCCCGTGCGCTGGCTCTTAATCCTTCTTTTCTGGTTCTAGATGAACCCACATCAGCACTGGATGTCTCAGTTCAGGCGCAGGTTCTTAACTTGCTAGTAGACCTGCAAAAGAAGCTTAAATTAACGTATCTTTTTATTTCTCATAATTTGGCTGTGGTGGAGCATGTATCCCATCGGGTGGCAATTATGTACCTAGGTAAAATAGTTGAGATCAGCCAGACACAAAAACTATTCGAGAATCCCAAGCATCCCTATACCAAAGCTCTCTTAGCTGCCGTTCCAAATCCAGACCCTGATCTTCAAACCGATGAACTGTTTTTGATGGGTGATGTTCCAAGTCCAGTCAATGTTCCCAGCGGATGTCGTTTTCGAACACGCTGTCCAAAAGCAGAAGACTTTTGCTCGCAGAAGACACCTGAATTAGAAGAGATTGAATCCGGCCATGAAGTAGCCTGTTTTTTTGTTTAATTAACACAATAGCAAGATATAAAAGTACATTTTACCTAGAAAAACATCATTGGCATACAACATCAATTGAACAAAGGGAAATATTGAAATGAGTGAAGGAACAAAAACGAACAACAGAAATCAGATTCAGACATTTCAAGTCCAGGGTAGCCACTACGAAGTAGGGTTGCAACTTGGAAGGCTGCTGAAAAACAATATCATCAGCCAGGTTAACCAATTAAAATCTAATGAAAACTGGGACAACATAAAGTCTGAATCAGCTTTATTTTTCTTAGAATCGGAAAAGGTTATGCCCGAATATATTTCTGAGATTAAAGGTGCGGCCGATGGCGCTGGATTGGATCCAACTGATGTTTTTGCTACCCTGTGTGAAGAGCTTTTTCATTCGGACTATACGTATAACTGTGGCTGCAGTGATCTAGTGGCTTCAGCTGATGTTACTGAAGACGGCTCGATATTGATTGGACACAATAATGATATTTTAGCATCTCTTCAGGATGATATCACTATTGTACACTATAAAGTTGAGAATGAACCTGAAATCATTGCAGTTGGAGTGGGTTTGGGGATCAGTGTTGGATATAACTCGGATGGCATAAGCCTGACAGGCAATAAATTGAACATGAATGATATGCGTGTTGGAATTCCCCGAATGCTGTTGGTTCGTAAGATTCTTGCAGCCAGTCGAATTGGTGAAGCCTTCGAAGCAGCTATCTTGAAACAAAGAGCTTCAAATTACAACCAGCTGATTGTTGACAGTAATGGGGAGATTTATAGTATTGAAAGTTCAGCGACAGATTTCGAAACTATCTTTGCAAACGATGGTTATCTGGCACATACCAACCATTACACGTCTCCCAGGATGAAAAAATTTGAACTTGATCCCGGTCTAATAAGTGATTCAGTGATCCGCCAAAACCGTTGTTGTCGGTTACTAAAAAACAACCTGGGTCGGATAAATGTCGGGAAAATGAAAGAATTTCTTTCCGATCATGTGAATTATCCATATTCAATTTGCAATCACGGGGAAAAAATAAAAACGGTATTCTCAATTATTATCAACCTCAGCACCTTGAAAATGTGGCTTTCAAAGGGTAATCCCTGTGAGGCGGACTATATTGAATACAGTCCATTTTCAAAGATAAAAGGTCATTCTTGAACTTTATCAAGGAAGCAGGATGAAAAGTCCCAACAAGCAAGTTACTGATCGTTGTGATTATAACAAGGTACTGGATCTGTTTATCAGGATGGTAAAAGCTCCCAGTCACCCTGGAATCAAACGGCAGGAAGAACAAACAGTGAAAGAACTGAGTCAGTTTTTGACCACCCACCATATTGAACATGAAATCATTGAGGTTGAAGAAGGTCGTCCCAATCTGCTGGCTACAATTGAAGGTCCTCAAGCCGGGAATCATCTGCTTTTTTGTGGTCACACAGATACGGTTCCACCTAATTCTCAGGGTTCGACTAATCCGTTTTCAGCTGTCGAAAAGGATGGCAGGTTATATGGAAGGGGGACTGCAGATATGAAAGGCGCAGTTGCCGCCATGGCAGGGGCACTGGCCAATCTGAAAGTCTCCGGACAGCTGAAGTCCGGAAGGGTGACGCTGGCTGCTGTTGTTGATGAGGAGATGAAAAGCCTGGGTACCGAATCACTTATTAAAAGCGGGTTTAAAGCTGATGCCGTAATTGTGGGGGAACCAACACAAAATCTGATATCCATTGGAAATCGGGGTCTTGAGTGGCTGAGAATAGATTTTAAAGGTCGTGCGGCCCATGGAAGCACCCCCCAGGCAGGGATTAATGCAATATCAGCAGCAGCCCGTTTCGTTCATTTTATCGAAAATGAGCTGGTTCCCGATTTCCAGAGGAGAATCGATCCTGCTCTAGGTTCTCCAGCGATTAACATGGGGACAATTGAAGGGGGTGAATCTCCGAGTACAGTTGCCGCTCATTGCAGCATAACGTTGGACAGGCGGTGGGTTACCACTGAGTCTATTGAAGATGTTTTTGAGGACTTGGAAAAAATACTGGATAAAATCAGGAGAGAAAAACCTGGGTTGAAAACGAAAATCACAAGAGTTCCGGACAATATGGCCACCATGATCCATGGCCCCGTCGCTATCAATGTTTCTCATCCAATTGTGGTTACTGCCCAGAAGGTTTTGACTGCCTTCGGGCAACCCAGCGAACCACTGACAGTATTCCCCGGATGGACTGATGCTTCACTCCTTTCTCGTGAAGGAAAGATACCTGCGATTATCTGGGGACCGGGCGAGATTGATTGTGCCCACTCACCGGATGAAAGCATCAGACTTAACGACGTTTTCCTGGCAGCCGATATGTACACCGAGGCTGCAATACAATTTTGTGGAACGACAAAGGTTAACGGCTGAATCCGTCCGGAGTTTTAAACGGATAGCAATATTGAATGGAGTTCAATGAACTACCCTACCGCAAGCGGACGGGGTACCATCCGTCATTCCGGCCTTGAGCCGGAATCTATCTATGTTTGGAACTGGATCCCGGATCAAGTCCGGAATGACATGGCGCCGCAAGCGGCAGGGTATTAAACCCGAAACTACGTAAATAAACAGGCAGAAAGAACTCAAACCAGTTTTCTGAGGATTCGTATGAAGGTTTTTTAACAAAAAGAATAAAAAAGAGACGAATCCAACTGAATGCCCGATGTAAACCATCGGGATAGCCCCAGAAAGGGCAGATCCCTTGTTAACCGTGCATTGAATGTAAACAGGGCGATATTTTAGGTTCTCATATTTTTGATTTTCTGACTTTGTAAAAATAGCAAAGTTGGGCTTTTGAAAATGTATCTTAAATGGACTGGATCAAAAAGGGAGAGTAAAATGTTAAAGCGAATCAAAACAAGCCTTGTCCTTATGATAGTTTCAGTGCTGGTTTTCGGCCTCGTGGCGATTGCCAGTGCCAAGGACAATATCATCAACCTTTACATGTATCAGATCAGACACTGGGATCCGCATGTTTGCACATCTGATGGTGCCCGGCTCCTCAGTAATATCTATGAAACCTTATTAATATATGACAATGGGAAGCTTATCCCGGTGTTGGCAACTTCATGGGAAAGTTCTCCCGATGGAAAGGTCTGGACGTTTAAACTTCGCGAGGGAGTTAAATTTCATAATGGGGAGAAGTTTAATGCTACTGCAGTAAAGTACTCCCTTGAGCGGGTCAAAAGAATGAACGAAGGTCCGGCCTGGATGTTTGAGCCCATTAATAAAATCGAGATTGTTGATGAGTATACAGTAAAGATGATCTGTGAAAATCCAACCGCTGTTGATTTAATTATGAGTTCTTACTACGGGGCTTATATGCTACCGCCAAAGCTCACAGAGGAAAAAGGAACCAAATGGTTTCAGGAAGGAAACGGCGTTGGAACGGGTCCCTATCAGCTGGTGGCTTATGAAACAGGAGTACAGGTCGTAATGAAAAAGTTCGATGACTACTGGGGGGGATGGAAACCCAATCAATTTGATCTGGCTATTTTCAAGGTTGTCAACGAACCTTCAACTGGCATTCAACTCCTGAAGAGGGGCGAATTGGATACCCTGGAAAAAGTCCCCGTCGATCTGGTACCCGGCCTGCTTGCAGATCCGAAAATCAGGGTTGACTATTCGGACAGTGTAGTCAACGAATGGTATGATCTTCACACCAGGAAGGCCCCAACTGACGATATCAATGTAAGAAAAGCCATCATCCATGCCGTCAATACCGAGGAACTTGTAACAACGCTGTTAGGAAAGTCGGGAAGTGTGGCAAAGGGACCGCTTCCACCTTCAATTCCCGGATACAGTCCAAACCTGAAAGGCTATGAATACAACCCTGAAAAAGCCATGGAGTATCTGAAGAAATCAAAATATGCGGATCAATGGGCCAAGGGGGAAATGAAAGTTTCAATCTCTTCATGGTCTTCCATAACTGATAGCTATTTTGTTTACATGCAGGCGGCTTTAAAGAAGGTGGGGATTGAGGCTAAAATCGATAAAACACCCTGGCCGGCAGCCTGGGATAAAATGATCAATATCAAGGAGTGCCCTCAGATAACAATACAAGCCTGGTGGGCGGATTATGCCACCCCAAGCGGTTGGTTTGTAAAAGCCTGGTTTGATATAGATCCTATCGAAGGAAACTGGGCATATTACCAGAATCCTGAATTTGAGAAAACAGTCAAAAAGGCCATGCTCTTGGAAGCAACAGATAAAAAACAGTCCAATGCTTTGTATGAGAAGGCACAACAAATGCTGATGGATGATGCTGCTCTTTTACCTCTTGCAGATAAAAGGAACACTGTTTTTATGAACAAGAGAATTAAAGGGTTCAGGCACTTGCCTATTTATAATGGCGCATACTGGATTTATAAGCTTCACTTGTAGGTCTACACCCCTGGTTCGTAATGAAGCCAGGGGAGTCCCAAAACAATACTGCTTGAATTCTGCAGGCCTTTGCCAGTTATTGAACTGATAACTAATTATAGCGAAGCATACAGCCGTGCTTTGATTAACACATGAATAGTTTACTGTTTCTCCTCCGACTGGTTTTCCAATCATACTGCTTGCAGAATTTGGGTTCTACCTCCTCTCGTAAGGTGTTTCTACAAAGTATGCAATGCAATACTGAAAGGCTTTTTCCCAATTTACAGTGATAGATGAGATGATAAGGAGTTGCTTTCCAGTAAGCTTAAGGAGGAAAAAAACTCTTTGTAGAGGCGACACAATCCAGAGAAATGGGGAAACACAATTTGAACGGGCAACTGGCGCAACACATAACGCCAAAAAAAAGTGAGCCCGGGAGGTTTATAGAGGATTATTCTAGAAGTCAAGGGAGGAAACAAACACACTATTTGTTATTTTCTTTTTCTATTTCAACCTATTAACGAATAGACTTTTTACCGATTCATCAATTCTTCAATCATACTATTAAAAGGAGCTTGTGATGACTAAAACGACTAATTTGGTTCAAGTTGCCTTTCGTTATTTTGTTTCTCTCGCGATTCTTTTCTTTCTCGCCGCTTCTCTGGCCAACGCTCAAGTCATCCTAAATCAGGGTTTTGAGGATTATGAGCCCAATGTTCTAAGTGATTGGACAATTACTGGCGGGGCCGTTGTACAGACCACTTCGCCTCATACGGCCTCAAAGTCATTGAGGCTTAGCGCGTACACATACGTGGACAGGTCTTTTGACGTTACGGGAATAAACTCTGTAACGTTTGAGTTTTGGACCACCACAGCCGGGTTGGACTATGGAGAATATGTTTTTGCCTATATCTCTCCTAACGGTAGCGATTATACCTTGTGTTATCAGGGTAAGCCGACATCTTACACGAAACAGGGATGCGTGGATTTTGATGTGTCAGGCACCAATACCGTATACGTAGAACTCGGCGTATACTCCAATAGAACCACTGAGTACGGTTATTTTGACGACGTGTCCCTAATCGGCGACGGCGCTATAGACGTGAACTGTAACGAGATTTATGATAGATACAATCACGGCGTGACATTTTACGAGTACAACCCCCCCTATTATGATCCGATCGACATGACAGACGATTTTACTTTCACCACGCCTGAGGCGCAAGAGATGGACTCAGACACGTTGCAAAGCGGATTTGACAGCCTGAATTCGCATCCTAAGGTTTTTTCAGTTATTGTCGCTCGAAACGGGAATATCGTGGGAGAACGATATTATAACGGCTCCGCGTCGTATATCGCCAACAATATTCATTCGGCGTCCAAGACAGTGCTTCTCTCCGTAATTGCGCACGCGGTCGAAGACGGGTATATCTCCGACTTAAGTGATGACATCGCGGATTATTTAACGGATTACTCAGCCAAGTTTACCGGAAACCGGGCTGATATAACCGTTAAACATCTGATGGAAATGAGAAGCGGCATTGAGTGGGAAGACGGCGTGACGGAAGAGTCAATTGACGATGAGGTGGATTGGGTTGGGGCGATTCTTGACCAGAGTGTACCGGATGTTCCCGGAACGGTCTTTGAGTATCAATCCGGCAATACCCATCTGTTATCGGCCGTTATTCAAGAAGCGACAGCCGAAAACTATTGTGAGTATGCCCACGAGAAACTTTTGAAGCCGCTCGGAATTTACGCGGAACATTGGGGAAGAGACCCGCAAGGGGTGTACTCCGGAGGGTATAATTTGTATATGACACCGAGAGAAATGTTGAAGTTCGGGTTTCATATGATGGACTCTATCAAAGGAGCGTCGAGCACGTATAATGATATTATTCAAGACTCGGTTTTGGAAAACGCTCACGGCGAGACATGGCATTACGGGGATCTTTGGTGGATAAAAGCTCCGGATTTGGACGGATATGACGCGTTTAACGCTTGGGGTTACGGAGGTCAGTATATTTTTCTGGTGCCGGATCTGGATTTGATATTGGTCGCGACACATGACACAACCGGAACTCTTCAATACTTTGATTCCGCCGCGTTCATGAGCGCGTACGTGATTCAAGCGATTGAGGATTATACGCCTTAACGTGATTTAACGAAAATACGCTTATGAGCGCACTCGATTTTTATTGGTTTATCCGCGTATTGATTAATATTTGCCGAATTCGCTTGAACCCAGAGCCGCTTTTTTATTCTGAGCGGCTGTTACCATATTTGCTGATGGCAGTCGTACTCTTTTTCCATTCTTTCCTTGATCAAAGATTATCTCTCCGGCTTCCGATCCAGTAGACAGGTAGCTATTGTTTAACTTGGTCTCAGGGTTAGCAGCAGTCGACTTTAGCTTAAAGCGACTGACAAGTTCTTGCATATCCAAAGCCTGGGCATTCAATTCTTCTGACGCGGCGGCGGTCTCTTCTGAAATTGATGAGTTTTCTTGTACGACTTGATTCACCTGATTCATGCTCTGGTTTATCTCCACAATCCCTTTTGCTTGTTCCAGCGAAGCAGCGGTTATCTCGGCAATGGAAACATCAATTTTGGAAACGGATGCTTTGATCTCACTTAACATTTCAGCTGTCTTGTCAGCGTTTAATACACCGTTTTCAATCAGTTTGGTTGAATTTTCAATCAAATCGGTTGTATTGCGGGCCGCATCCGCACTTCTACTTGCCAAGTTGCGAACCTCTTCTGCAACAACCGCAAACCCCTTCCCATATTTTCCAGCACGGGCCGCCTCTACAGCAGCGTTCAACGCGAGCAGGTTTGTCTGAAACGCTATTTCATCAATGACTTTTATAATCTTTGCGATATCCGAGCTGGTATTGTTTATTTCACTCATGGATAACAGCATATCATTCATCTGGTTGGTGCTTTTATCAATCACCTTCAATGCCTGGTTGCTGAGAGTTTGTGCTTGCAGGGCATTGTTTTTATTCGAATCTGTTTGCATTTCAATTTCCGCCAAAGCAGCGGATGTCTCTTCCAGGTCGGAGGCTTGCTCAGAAGCCCCACTGGCTAACGACTGAGAAGATGTCGCGAGTTGTTCGGCACCTGTAGTGATCTGAGTACTTCCGTTAGACATTTGTCTCAATGTTTGACCGAGAAGATCGACCGATTCGTTGATTGCTAAATTCAGTTTGTGTATTTCGCCTTTGCCGTCAGTTGGCAGCGTTTGACTCAAATCACCTTGAGAAATGTCCTGCATGACTGAGATAACATCACCAATGGCTTTTCTCAGGGAATCCGCCAAGCTGTTAAATGCAATGGCTGCCTGGCCTACTTCGTCCATTGTCTTTACACTAATTTTTTGTGAGAAGTTCACGTTATTCTCAACATCTACAATAGTATCCGTTAGTATTTTTAACGGTTTCAGAGACATTGTAATAGTCAGTGTCAACCCAATCAAGATAAGCAAAGAGACCCCGAAACCGAAAAAAATGATGTTATTGCGCATGGTTTTCAGCATCTTATTAACGTCATTACTACTAATGGTTGAGATGATGTAAATCCCCAGATCCTCAAACTTGAGAATCGACATCTGTTTTTCCTGCCCAGCATGTGAATAACTGGTAATCGAATTCTCCTTCAAATTCAGAAGCTTTTCCTTCGATACCAGACTATGTAGGGATACCGTCCACTCTCGTCCTTTATCCGGGTTTCCTCCCATCATCCCGTCGGATATTCTTGCGACGAATGCATAACCTTCCTGACCGATCTTAGAATTACCTGTCAACGGCTTGATAATGGGATCGAAAAAGATCGGAGTTGCTAATAGACCGATCACCTTACCGTCTTCCATAATCGGAGCATTCAAGTAAATAACCGTTGTTTTCGTCACGGGAGAAATCTGCGGATCGGAAGTGGCAATCTTGCCTGCCAAAGCTGCATCAATAGCACTTTCATATCCTTTTCGATAAACTACTCCTACCGTACTACCTCCCTTGCCATCTGCAATAATACGGGGATTGGCCTCTGCTGTTGTGATAAACACGTTTTCGTATTGGCCCTCACTGTTGTTATAAATTGACTCAAGAAAAATCTTCATGGAATTATGATCAGCATGCAACACCGATCTCGCCAAGTCCGGGTTATTGGCAAGCTGGTGCAACTCTCTCCTGTAACTCTGTAGGGTTGACGACAGGGAGTGTCTTGCCAACTGATTGATGTTAAGGGCCTGTTGAACAAAAGACGCATTGAGCTGTTTAGCTGCTGCAAAATATGATACAAAGCCAACGATTCCAACGCTGAATAGGCTGCCTAGCGCAACCAGGATAATCAATCGTCCGCGTATATTTAATGGTGTTCTCTGATGTTTCATTTAATTCTCCTGATGGCACGAGTTCTTCATATGATTCGGTTTATTATATGTATAAAAGCTGTTTGATATATAATTCGATGGTAGTAGGTAGTATGGATATGCAGATGGTAGTAGATTGTGAGTATAATTCTCACATGGAATGTTTTTGATTACCAATTGTTTCTTTCTATAAAGTCTATGCTTTAAATAGAGTGTGCCTATATATATTTGAAAATCTGCCATTACAAACCCCCACTTGAGAGAACTTCGAAATTTGGCTCACTTCAACAATTGCACTAACTGCGCGTTATTCAAAGAACAGGTTTTCGGAAGGCTTCGCTAACAGGATTATCCATTTACTGATGCCAGTCATCACTAATGGGCAAATAATAAAGGGGTCAAATCTTCTTTTGACTTATGTTGTCTATTCAATTATTGAAGGAGAGTTGTTGAATTGCCTTTTTGTGTTTTTTCTCTGAGGTATTATGAGTCGTTCACTACGAATCGAATACCCGGATGCCTGGTATCACGTTATGAACCGCGGTCGTCGGGCAGAAACGGGGAGTTGCCAACACGCCTCGTGACTTGGCCATCCATTTGATTCACGGAAAATCGATGTGTAAACAGGGAGAGATTGCAGAACTGTTCAATTTCAGCAGTTACAGCGGAGTATCAACGGCGATCAAAAAGATCAACAACCTGCTCAAGGAGGATTCTGCCCTTGCGGCAACAGTCCGGTTATTGGAAAATGAAATTAAAAAGGTAAGTCAAAAGAAGACTTGACCCCTTTTTGACCCCTTTTCGTTTTGCCTGGCAGGAGGGACAAAAACAGCGGACTTTGCAGGAAAACTGAAGCAGAAATTCATGGGCACGGTTGGGGCAGCGAACCCGAGCGAAACCCTCCTTCAGATGGTCACTTTTCAGATAGAAGCGTACCACTTCTCCAATCACCGGTCTGAAAAAACCATACTGGCTCTCAAATTTTTTCCTGTACGATCGTTCAAACGCTTCATAGTGCTTGTTAAGAATCTGCCATAAGGACGACTTTTTCGGCAGGAGGTGTTTTGGGAGATACTTGTTGCAGCTACATATAAAACTGCTCCAGTACTGGTTTTGATTTCTTTTGTCTTTTGGCGATTCGGTGTAAAGTAAGCGCTAATTAAACGGGGAGTGGTTGGTAACATGAAATCCAACAATCCTGAAAAACCACGGTAAGCTTTTGTATCAATAACCTAAATAAAAGATAATAAAACTATAAACAGGTTCGCTAACCATAGTAGATAAGCCTAAGTAATGTGTTCTTGGCAAGGTTATTATAAAATGAAGTCCTGTGTAGCGGACGGATACAATAGAAAATCAGGTTTTTGCGTTAATCGTTCATTGGTTAAACAAAAGACCCGATTTTTTTATTTTGATACTTGCATAAGTTGCATGCAATAAGTACACTTGATTCATTATTGAGCAAGGAAGGCTTGTCCAACTAACGGAGATTAAGTTCAGGTTTGTTCATTTGATTAAATAGATGTGTCTCTTCAGAGGTTGAACAATAAAGGTATCTTTCAAGTCATTTATTATTTCAAATAGTTATGAATACGAATTTAAGTGAGCTGTTTTCTCCATACAAAGTTAAGAACCGTGTGATTCCCAATCGTCTGGTTGCTCAGGCTATGGAGGTGAACAGTGCGTCGATGGGCGGGGCTGTTAATGATATTGTTGTTGAAAGATACACGGATCTCGCACGTGGTGGATGGGGGATTGTATTTTTGGAAGCGACCTCTGTTACCGAAAAGCACTTGGCACGGCGGAACGGGCTAGTCTTGAACCAGAATAACCTGGATGGTTTTAAACGACTTGTTGAAGCTTTCAAGAAAGAGAATGACAGTATCTTGTTCATAGCTCAGTTGACCCACTCGGGAAGACAAAGCGGGAGCTTTTCCAAAAAGGTCAAAGCTTATGTTGATGATCAGGAAGAGATCCCTGTTTTATCCGAAAAGGAGTTGGACTTAATTCAGGAACAGTTCCTAACCGCCATTGATCTTGCAAAACAAGCCGGTTTTGATGGAGTAGATGTGAAAGCTTGCCATGGCTATTTGGGTGGTGAGTTGCTGAGGCCGCTTAACAACAGGTCGGACAAATACGGGGGATCTGTTGAAAATCGGGCTGGTTTTCATTCTCGAATTATTGAGACTGTTTCATCAGAGGCTTCGGATTTTCTTGTCGGAACCAGGGTGTCTTTATTCGAGGGAATTCGTGGTGGGTGCGGGACAGCGTCGGAAAATGAGATTATTGAAGACTTTGGGGATATGATCAAAATTATTAATTGCTTTGTGGAAGCCGGGGCTGATTATTTGAACATTTCAAGCGGAATCCCCAGTACCACACCTTTGCTTACACGCCCTATGAAAAACGGAAGTTTTTATCGTTTAAGCCATTTCCGTTACACCAAACAAATCAAAGACGCATTCCCTGACACACTGGTTATCGGCTCGACATACACAACCGGGGAAGAATCCTGCCTTGAATTCGCTGCCGAAAACCTGTCAAAAGGATATACAGATTTTGTCGGTTTTGGCAGACAGAATCTGGCCGATCCGCTTTTTCCTGAAAAAGGATTGAATAATCAGGAGTCAATTAATTACTGCACGTTGTGCGGTCAATGCTCCAAGCTTTTAAAAAACGACGAAAATGTATACTGTAAAACCCATTTCCCAGCTAAGCCAGCCATATGAAATTAGAAGATATCGCTGCTAAATGTGGTGTTTCAGCCAGCACTGTTTCCAGGGCCTTAAACAATGATACCAGAATTTCCAGGGAAACCACGCAGAAGATCCATGAAACAGCGGCCAAATACAGTTTTACGATAAGTAAGCGCAAACGTCCCGCCGGTCGATCACAGGTTTCTCTTTTACTTGTTATCCCAGATTCCTCTAAAATTGAGCAGAACCCTTTCTTTGATGTGGGAGAGATCATCAATGCGATCAACAGTGCTTTTTATATGGAAAAAACAACGATCCAAATAAAAACCTTCTCCCAGCTAAAAAATCCGAATGAAATAGATGATGGCAATTATAGCGGGGTACTATTTGCCTTTGGAAAAATCGATGAATCTTTGAAAGCCAGGTTGGTTGATCGCAAGATTCCTTTCATTTTTTTAAACAGGACATTTGAGAAAGAGAATTTTGTCTCATGCAACAATTTTAAAGGTGTTATCAAACTGATGTATTATATGCAAAAAAGGGGATTGCAGAGAATCGGTTACCTGGGTTGTCCCAGAATTGCGGTGAACCAAGATCGTTTCAGGGGGTATTGCATTGCTAATCTGGAATTATTCGGAAAAGTAGATCAAAACCTTGTTTATAACGTTAATTCTATCAATGAAGTAGATGAAGCCTGCGCCACCTTTTTTAATGATCGTGATTGCGATGCGGTATTTGGTTTTAATGATAATTATGCAATTCGATTAATCAATGCTCTTCAATCGTTGGGAGTCAAGGTTCCGCAAGACATATCGGTATCAGGTTTTGATAATTCTCCGTTGAGAAGCTACTTTGAACCCAAGCTTACCACAATTAGTCTTTCCACCTTTGAAATGGGTTTCTTTGCTGCACGCTGGTTGAGTGACAATATTCAGCACAGGGAAACAAGGAAATTAAGATTGGAAGTGGATGGTGAACTACTTGAAGGCAAGAGCGTGAAGTAAAGGATAATCATGATTCAAAAAGAAAATGTTCCAACAGCGGTCATAACTGGAAGTACTGCCGGCATAGGAAAAGCGATTGCTATCAGTCTTGCAAAAGAGGGATTCCGTATTCTTCTGAACGGAAGACGTCCCAAAGAAGAAGTGAAAGAGCTCTTAAACAACCTGGAAGATGTTTCCGGTGGGATAAAGCAGCATTTGTATGTACAGGGAGATATATCGAGTAAGGAAACCAAACAAGGAATTGTCGACCTTGTTTCTCAGGAACTCGGGGGATTAAAAGTTTTAGTGAATAATGCCGGAGTCGCAACAAAAGATCGGAAAGACATGCTGGATTTGAATGAAGAAGAGATGATTGAATTGCTGAAGATTAATCTTATTGCGCCTTTTATGCTTAGTCAGGCGCTGACTCCTTTTTTGATCAAAGAAAAACAGCAGAGCCACCTGATCAATATTTCATCGATTTCAGCTTATACCGCTTCCATAAACAGGGCTGATTACTGTATTTCCAAAGCGGGTTTGTCGATGATGACCCAGTTGTTTGCTCAAAGATTAGCTGAGTCAAATGTCAGAGTATTTGAAATCAGACCTGGAATAATCGAGACCGATATGACGGCTGAAGTGAAGGATAAATATACGGAGCTCATCGACAAGGGGCTTCTCCCGATTCGACGCTGGGGGCAGCCGGAAGATATAGCCTGTGCTGTTCTGGGAATTGTGAAAGGGTATTATCCATATTCAACGGGTGAAGTAATCAATGTTGATGGCGGATTTCATCTAAGATCACTTTAAGGAAGTTGGACAGTGAAAAGAGAAAAAACTCGAATAGGGCAACATAGTATACGCAGCATATCCACTACGGTTGCTGTCGTGGGTTCAGGAGCGGCGGCTTTGAATGCAGCCGTTCAACTCTCGCGATTCAATATCCCGGATATTGCCATTGTGACAGAAAAAACAGGTGCCGGAACCTCGGCCAATGCCGGGTCAGACAAACAGACCTATTATCGATTGAATCCAACTTCCAAATCCTCTGACAGTATATTGGAAATGGCCCAGGATCTGTTTTCCGGCTGTTGTATGCATGGTGATATAGCTTTGGTTGAAGCTGCTTTATCACAAAGAGCCTTTTTCAATCTGGTGGAAATTGGGGTCCCTTTTCCTCAAAACAAGTTTGGAGAATATATAGGGTTTCAGACAGATCATGATACCAAGGGACGTGGAACTTCTGCAGGACCCAAGACTTCGATATTGATGTTTGAAAAGCTGTTACAGGAAACTCAAAATAGGAATGTGACTTTTCTGGATCAATGCAGTGTGATTGATTTGCTAACGATCGAGCAGGAAAACCAGAGTCAGATAGCCGGTTTACTGGCAATAGACAAATCGGGATTGCTTGTTATCAAGGCGGATTTTGTTGTATATGGAACCGGTGGCCCTGGAGCGCTCTATTATGACTCGGTTTATCCAAAATCCCAATTGGGTTCCCTGGGAATCGCTCTGAGAGCAGGTGTCAAAGCCCAAAACCTGACAGAATCCCAATTCGGGATCGCATCCACTCAATTCCGCTGGAATCTGTCCGGGAGTTATCAACAGGTTTTACCGTGTTATATTTCAACCGAGCAGGATGGAAGTGACCCAAATGAGTTCCTGTCAGATTACTTCCCGACACTGAATACCCTGTTGGAAGCCCAGTTTTTAAAAGGCTACCAGTGGCCGTTTGATGTGGCTAAACTCAAGAACTTCGGATCATCGTTAATTGATTTGGCAGTTTATCATGAAACAAACGAGAAAGGTCGCAAGGTTTACCTTGATTTCAGGCAGAATCCTGGCAGCGAAGCATTCAGCTTTAATGCCTTGCCTCAACTGGTAAAAGAATATCTTCTGAATTCAAATGCGACTTCAGAAACGCCTGTACAACGTTTGAAGGAGATGAACTATCCGGCTTACGAGCTTTATAAAGAAAATGGAATCGACCTGGAAAAGCAAACCCTTGAAATTGCGGTTTGTCATCAACATTGTAATGGTGGTTTGGCAGGATCTATCTGGTGGGAATCATCCGTCAGAAATTTCTTTCCTATTGGAGAGTGCAATGGATCTCATGGTTTGTACAGACCCGGTGGTAGCTCTTTAAACTCTGGTCAAGTAGGAGCTGTGAGGGCTGCCGAGTTGATATGTTTTCGAACAAAAAATAAGGAGGTAAGGTCTGAAAGTTCTTCAATTGAACAATTAGATGACATCATTGAGAAAAAACTCAAACGGTTGAATTCATTAACATCAAGAGAAATAGTCGTAGATCTGCACGGAGATAGAGAACAGATTCAAAGACGCATGTCGGAATCCATGGGGATTGTTCGAAGTTCAGACAAAATCAGAGATGCTTTGGAGAAAAATCTGGAGATGCAGGAAATGTATTCTCGTTCAGGGGTGTCAACGATAGAGAATGTCATACCGTTATTGAAGAATGAAGATTTACTGATAACAGAGCAGGCATTTCTGGAATCAGCCTTATTACTGGCTCAACATTTAAAAGGAGGCCGGGGCTCATACCTTTTCGGGAATGTTAAGAAACATATATCTGAATTAACCGAAAATATACCTGATCATTCGCTGGACAGTCAGATCATTGAGTTTCGATTTAATCGTTCGGGGAAAGCCTTCACCGAGCTTGTTCCGGTTCGCCCAATTCCTTCTCCTGATAACTGGTTTGAAAAGGTCTGGAGGGATTTCAGGGAAGGTAGAATTTATCAATCATAATCACAAGCGATGATGAAAAAGAAAATTTTGGTGATATCAGCGGGTTTGATACATCCAAGCCTCTTATGCAGGATTAACTTGAAAAAGCTCCTCAAAGGTCGTCTACAAGAAAGTTTTGAATTCAGTAGCAGTATTTCAAGACTTGAGACGCTTTCTAATAAGGAAACTGCAGTTGTCGTTCTTTATTTTCACAGAAAGGAAATTTCAGATTCGGCACTGAAGGCATTGGAAAGCTTTGTTGAAAGTGGGGGTGGTTTATTGGCACTTCATTCTGCGTCGGCTTCGTTTAAACAAAACAATCGTTATTTTAAGCTGCTTGGCGGACGGTTTACCAATCATGGCAGGATATCCAGTTTTAAGGTTGAACCGGAAAGTGACCAGGGCGAAATCTTTCAAAACATCACCGGATTTGAAACCAGGGATGAATTATATATTCACCAGTATACCGAAGATATTACCGTTCATTTTTCAACAGAAACCGATGATCATAGGGAACCGGTTGTTTGGACACGGAAGTTGAGTAAAGGTAAAATCGTCTATTTTTCCCTGGGACATTGTGCTTCGGTCTGGAAGCACCCCAACGTTAAGTCGATCATGTATCAGGGGCTTGACTGGCTGGAAGGTATAAAATGAACCTGTTATGCCTGGACGTGATTCTTTTAGTGATAAGAAAAAACTCTATAGGTATCTATGAAAAAAACTAGGTTTGCGATTGTTGGCTGTGGGGATGTAGGTAATGATATCGGGCTAATCAGTCGTTTCAGTCGAAGAATACAAACCGTAGCTTGTGTGGACACAAATAGAAGCAAAGCGGAGCTGTTTGCCAAAAAGCACAAAATTCCGGAGGTTTATACCGATTATGATGAACTGCTAGGCAAGTGTGATTTGGATTTTGTTTACCTTGCCGTTCCACATTATCTGCATTATCCCATGATCACGAAAGCCGTGGAAAAGAATCTGCCGGTTTTTTGTGAGAAGCCAATTACCAATACACTGGATAGTGCGCTTGAACTGTGCAATTTAGTAAACCAGAAGGACGCAAAAGTCGGCATTAACTATCAATATCGCTACGACAAGGCTTGTTATGCTTTGGCCAAAGCTTCTCATAAAGGGGAACTGGGTGAGATTTTTTATATCCGCTGCAACGTTCCCTGGTCTCGTGGAAAAAGTTATTTCAGTGAATCAGTGTGGCATGGTAATAAGGATCAATCCGGCGGAGGTACTCTGATTACCCAGGCAAGTCATATTGTTGATGTTGCATTATGGATTGCAGATAGTCGTCCGGTTTCAGTAACCGGATTAAAAAAACAAAAAGTTTTTAAAGATGTTGAAGTGGAAGACCTGTTTATGGGAACCATTGAAACTGAAAGTGATTGTCAGATCCAGCTTTGCAGTTCGATGGTCGTGGCTGAGGAACAGTGCATCACCATGGAAGTGTATGGAAGCAAAGGCACTGGAATTTACAACGGACACTTCTTTCCCAAGGTTAAGTTTCTGGGACAGAAAATAAAAAAAGAGAAACCGCCTGTTCGGGGAATCCACGCAATTGCAGCCAGTTTGGAAGGTTTTAGAAGATGGGTGACGGGGGAGATGGATTATGAAATGCCGATCTGGAACTCCCTGGAAGTCCTGGCGACTGTGGATGCTTTGTATAAAGCTTCGGAATCAGGAAATACAGAAAAACTTGATAAACGTTATCTGGAATGTATTGAAAAAACCGGATCATTGTAAACCATAAGTTGTTTTGTCTGGCAGCTTATCAATACAAAATGGGGGGACATGCAATCAACAACCAATGAAAAACTGAGTTTAGTAGCAAAACTGGGATTCGGAATCGGGGATATTTATGGAGGGGGATCTCTTCTCATTATTGGATTCTATTATCTTTATTTTTTGACCGATGTGTTGCTTATCACTCCGGCTCTGGCTGGAGCAGCCTTTTTTGTCAGCAAAACATGGGATGCCGTCAGTGATCCATTAATGGGCATCATTACGGATCGTACCAAGTCTCGCTTTGGTAGGCGCCGTCCCTATTTTCTGGCTGGGGTGATACTGATTTTCTTTTCCTTTTTTATGCTTTGGTTTCCTGTTGATTTCGAAAAGGAGATGCACCGGTTCGCATATGTTCTTTGCGCCTACCTGGTTTTTTCCACGGTTCTTACACTGGTTATGGTGCCTTACAATGCGCTTTCCTCAGAGTTGACCTTGGATTATGACGAAAGAACCAATCTAACGTCCTTTCGGATTTTTTTCTCGTCAGTGTCCTCTTTAATCTGCGCTGTTGTCCCAATGAAGGTTGTTAGAGCTTTTCCCGATGTCAGGCTCGGTTATATTGTAATGGCAATATCCTTCGGACTTTTCTTTGCGCTGCCTTTTCTGGCAGTGTTTTTTACCACCAAAGAAAGGAAGGAGTTTCAGGAAAAAACAACGTCTCTGGACATTTACAAAATCTTTGTCAAACCCTTCAAGACACCAACCTTTATTAATGTTCTTTTCATGTATCTATTCGCTTTTGTGGCGATGGACGTGGTGATGGCCATCATGATCTATTTTATGACCTATTACCTGGGAAGGGGAGCAGAAACAGAAAATGTGCTGGGGACTTTGCTGGTCCTACAGATTATAGCTTTACCAATATTTGCCAAGATCAGTGAAAAAACCGATAAAAGAACCGGTTACCTGCTGGGAACATTTATCTTACTGGGAGTGATGTTCATCGGGTTTTTGATTACTCCCGATATGCCGAAAGCTTTAATTTATATTTTTGCCGCATTGGCAGGATTGGGAACGGGTGGCATTATTATTATGATCTATTCCATCTTTCCGGATCTGCCAGATATCGATGAACTATACACTGGCGAACGACGGGAAGGTGTTTATTCAGGGATTATCACCTTTTCCAGGAAGGTTAGTTCAGCGGTTGCCATCTTCGGTATATCTTCAGCCATTTCTATCGCCGGTTACAAAGCGCCTGTTAAGGAGACGGTTGATGGTGTCACCAAAATGATCCAGCAGCAGCAGAATCCGGATTTTTTTCTGATACTTCGCTTCGTTTTTGTCTGTATTCCCAGCTTGTTTATCTTGTTGTGCATCTATAATGCAATTCGCTTTCGCCTGACCAAGTCTTCACATGGTGAATTAAAGCAGGTGTTGGAAATAAAAAGATCAAAGGAATCGAATTCTATTTCAGAAAACGGAGAACAATCACTTAAAGATTTCTTAGAAAGGAGGTAATAGTTTGACTGAGGAAACAAAATTTCAGCATGAATTCTTTGATACTTCCGGGGTGGATAATTTTAAAATAAAGAATGTCGGCAAACCTCCCGAGGGTTATCCAAAAGTTGTTATTCCGGATAGCTATACCGATTCTCCTTTTGCACCAACATACGAAGAGAGAAAAATGGTTTTTTTAAACCATTGTCTGAATAATCCTTCGGGAACACATATTAAAGGATTCTATTATGAGCTGGTCCGACTTCATATGAACAAAGGGCCTATTCATCAAAGCCTGCTTCAAGGGGTTCTGGATTATGTTAATGATCGATATGATTGTTCAGACTTCGTCTTGCTTGGTATTGTTCGTATCCTTTACCAGTTTTTTGATAGTGAATTGTTGGATCTGCAGATTAAAACCAACATTGAACAGACTATTCTCGACTTTAAATATCATCCGGAGGAACCCGGTATTGATTCGATGTGTTATTGGACAGAAAACCATCAGATAATGTTCGCCACCAATGCGTATCTTGCCGGTCAGATGTTTCCTGATAAGGTTTTCACAAATTCCGGGCAAACCGGTGAAGAGAAAATGAAGCGTTCCAAACCCCGTATCATAAAGTGGCTTGAAATGCGTTTTCAAACCGGATTTAGTGAATGGCTTTCTCACGTATACTACGATGAGGATATCACAGCACTGCTTAACCTGGTCGATTTCTGCGGTGATCTCGAAATTGCTGACCTTTCGGCGATGATTTTGGATTTAATGTTTTTCGATATGGCTGTGAACAGTCGGAAAGGTGTTTTTGGCTGCAGTCATGGCAGAAGCTATGCTGAAGAAAAAAGAAACGCCCTGGTGGAAGCAACCATCGATACTCAAAAGTTGCTATTTGGAACGGGGATATTTACAGGATCGGACAATATGGGTGCCGTTGTCCTGGCTTTAAGTGAAAACTATCAATTGCCCAAAGTGATCTTTGATATTGCCACTGACGACCAGACCAGCGAGAACAGGCAGCGAATGGGAATCAAAGTAAAAGAAGCGGCCAAATGGGGGTTATCATTTAGTGACAGAGAAAGCGGAATGGCGTTTTTAAGCTTGGAAGCGTACACCCATCCGGCCTGTATAAATCTGATAATGACATTATTTGACGACTTTCGATGGTGGCAAAACCAGTTTTTTCAGGACTTTGCCAAAAACCGTAAGCTGATTCAATCCTTTAGAAAACTTGGTTTGTTGCCACTCCTGGCGAAACTTCTTGAAAAGGATCTAACTCGCAATACAAGGGAAGAGGTTAATCTTTACACTTACAAAACCAGGGATTATTTACTAAGCTCAGCTCAAGACTATCGTAAAGGTTATGGCGGCGATCAGCAGCATATCTGGCAGGCGACATTAGGACCCAAAGCGGTTTGTTTTACGACTCATCCCGGGCATAAAGAGAATACCAGCGCCGGATACTGGGTTGGTTCAGGCAATCTTCCCAGGGTGGGACAATATAAAAATGTTCTCATTGCCAGCTATCGTATATCAAAAATGCCGGGACTCTACATGACCAATCAGCTGTTTTTTACTCATGCCTGGTTTCCCAAAAGTGAATTTGATCAGGTGAAAGAAGTTAGTGGTTGGGTATTCGGTAGAAAAGGAGAGGGATATATTGCCCTGACATCTTGTAATAAAATGTCGTGGCAAACCGAAGGTGAAGATAAGGACAAGGAAATTTTAACCGAAGGATTAAAAAATACCTGGATTTGTGAATTGGGTAACAAAGAAGACAATGAAAGTTTCGATGCTTTTGTTAAAAGCATTGTGTCGGCACAGTTGGCGTTTAAAGGCGAAAGCGTCATCTATCATTCTCCTTCTCGTGGAAAAATCCGATTCGGTTGGAAAGGCCCTTTAAAAGTAAATGGCAAAGCTGTTTCGATAAAAAACTATCCGCGATATGATAATCCTTATTGCCAGGCAGATTTTGCAGCCAATGAAGTCAAAATCCAGCTTGAAGAACAACACCTCATTTTGGATTTAAAAAACAGAATGAAAACTGTATCGTCAAATGTAACCTGAACTCTAATTCTAAACTCTAAAGTGTCTCCAATATCAGCTTTACAGAAAACAAAACTATTACCGCTGGTGACCTTCCGTCAAACGGATCAAGTCGGTCCGCTTTGTGAAGCTTTTTTATCTTCGCGGGTTAACTGTATCGAAATCGCTTACAGGTCTCAACTGGCGACGGAAGCCATCTCAATTGCAGCAACACAAAAAGGACTTTGGGTGGGTGCCGGTACTGTTGTTACGTTGAATCAGGCAGTTGAAGCGGTAACCGCAGGTGCCCATTTTGTTGTCTCTCCGGGACTGATTCCGGAAGTAATTGAATTTTGTATTAAGAAGGATGTTCCGCATATTCCCGGAATTGCCACCCCTTCTGAGATTATCACAGCCATGAAGTATGGTTTGAAATTCCTGAAATTTTTTCCGGCTGAATCGATGGGAGGTGTCAAAGCAATTAAAGATTTTTGCGGTCCATTTACGGATGTCCAGTTTATGCCAACCGGTGGTATCAATCAAAATAACTTTTTAGACTATTTATCAATACCGCAAGTCTTTTGCTGTTCGGGAAGCTGGTTAGCCAGACCTGAAGACCTTGAAACTAAAAAATACGACCAAATAGAAAAGAACTGTCAGCAAACCATGCAGATGATAAATGAAAAGATCTATGAAAACACTTCGGATTAAATCCCAAAAATCCTGTAAATACGACCTGGTAGCACTTGGTGAGGTTATGTTACGGCTTGATCCCGGGGAAGACAGGATTCACAACGCAGTTACTTTTAGAACCTGGGAAGGTGGTGGAGAGTACAATGTGGCTAAAGGACTCAGTTCTTGCTTCGGCCTTCGTGCTGGCATCGTCACCGCGCTTGTCGATAACGAGATTGGTCGATTGATTGAATCTAAAATGATGCAGGGAAAGGTCGATACAGATTTAGTACAGTGGTTCCCTTTTGATGGAGTGGGGAGTAGCGCCAGAAACGGTGTCTATTTTATGGAAAGAGGCTTTGGGCTGCGTAATGCAAAAGGAATGTCCGACAGGGGAAATACAGCAGTATCTCAGCTGAAAGAAGGTGATATCGATTGGGAAGATCTTTTCGGAAATAAGGGAGTCAGGTGGTTTCACACAGGTGGTATATTCGCAGGGCTTTCCGAAACAACACCCCGGGTTATTTTAGAAGCCATGAGCGTTGCTAAAAAACACGGAACTGTCATTTCCTATGATTTAAATTATCGTTCGTCGCTTTGGAAATCAAAAGGAGGAAAATCGGCTTGTGATCAAGTAAACAAACAGTTTAAGCCGTATCTGGATGTACAAATCGGGGTAGATAATCTTCCCTCATCTGAAAATCCCGACTGGGAGCATGCGATGCATGAGACTGTAGATAATTATTCAAATATTAGTTTGGTTGTTTCAAACCAAAGGACTACCAAGAGTGCTTCCAGAAACGATTGGGGAGCAGTCTGCATGCAAGACGGTCAGTTTATCGAAACTCCTCAAATGAAGGATCTTGAGATTTACGATCGAGTTGGCAGCGGTGATGCATTTGCCTCAGGTCTGATATTCGGCTTGTTATCCGGAAAGAATATAAAAGAAGCGTTGCAATATGGTCAGGCCCACGGTGCACTGGTGATGACAACGCCGGGTGACACTTCCATGTCAACATTAGAAGAAGTAGAAACCCTCGTAAAGGGAGAAATGGGTATTATTAACCGATAAAAAATCAACTCCTTCCCAAACAGTCCTTGTTTTGACACGTTTTTCGCTTTTCTTTCAGCAGGTGATTTCCTTGGCAAATAATGATATTGGAAGAGCGTTATGAATCATACTAAAAACTGGATCGAAGTTATCGGGCTTACATTAGCCGCACCGGAAGACAGCGCTAAATTTCACACCCCGCTCAAAGAAGTAAAAACCTCACCAGCCCTTCGTACCGATGACCCTGTCAAAGTATCCTTGTATCGCAATATTAATGCTGAGACTGACTGGATTATTCATTTGTCGAGAGAATTAGAAGCCAGTCGACCTGGAAAAGATGATAAGAACTTGGTTTTCGTGTGTCAAGGTATCGATCATAAATTTTGATGAAAACGAAGCTCAATCTTGGGTTTGAGTTTCAGATCTCAAGTTGAATTTGGAGTAAATGGCAAGAATCACAGGATAAGCCTTCAAGAAGAAGCCATAGTTGACGGGATTTGAACAAACTTCGGCATTACTCGAAGAACAGTTTTTCGGAAGGTCTAACTGACAAGATCATCATGAAAAAAAACATATGTTCTCCTTTATCAACAAATTGATCTTCATTGCAAAGTATTTTTGTCTCTATTCATCGTCTTTCACCGTTGAATAGCAACTTGCCTTATTCAAGATGGCAGAAAAACTTGGTCGATTAAATAACGACCAGCTTGAAATCATCTATCGGAATCGTACTTGAAAAAGCCTTGTCCAATTCTGAGTCCAAATTTAGACTAAACTGGACCAACTGCAGCGTAATAGAATGAAATCGAAGTAAACAACGGGAAGTTGGAAAAAGAGCAGCAAATCTTAGGAAGAGTTTTGTAATAACTGATTTTACAGGATAAAGCAGCAGATACAACGGTTGATATGCTTGAAAATAGGTGGTGGAGGAGATTAAAAGCCAGTAAAACCGGGAACTGGCGGGAATGGTTGGTAGTCATTTGGACTAAATAGTTTTCCAATTTGGAAAAATTTCAATTTATCTTTACAGATCATTAGCTAGTTTTATATTCGATGGAAGTTTGTCCGAAAATAGCTTGCGAGACCATGTTTGTTCAAACTTCACAAGGAAAATAATATTGTTTCCATACAGGCAAGCGCCGTTAGAACGAAAGGATAGCGTGGGTTAGCTTTTCAAGGTCGAGATCCAATCTGCGGTCCTGCTGCAGAATGGGTGAAATGCTCCTGATTTGCTGCAGAAGTTCTTTTCCGCTTGATGATAGTAAATCCTCATCACGAAGAGTTGCTGCATTGGAAAGTGCAACCAACAGAGTGGCCAATACTTGTTGTGTCAATGTGACGATCTCCGCCGCGTTTTGAGCTGCGTGTAGTCCCATACTCACTTTATCCTGATTATGTGCTTCAGTGCTTCGTGACAAAACCGTATCCGGTGAAGAACGTTGTATGGCACGCGCCGTTAGTGCGCTGCATGTT
>JAHJTV010000009.1 GCA_018829445.1 bacterium | reverse complement strand
GTGCATGATCCAAGATCTGTGAAAATATCGTCTTCCCTGCATACATCGTTATGCCCGATAAAATTTACATAACGACGGGAAATTCAAAAAAATTCAAGTCGACGGACAAGAAAAAAGCTTGCTAAGTCAACAATGATAGTTCTTTATAAGAAATATTTCATTTTTTAACCGGACAGTAGTGATGTATGGTATCTGATGGTGGAGTGTGTCTTACCTCTGATTCTATATATAACGTTGTTGACTAAGTATACAACGTTGAGTTTTTCTGAGTTTGGAGACATTGCATCAAAGTATATAAAATGCCGAAATTGGTGAAAGAACCAACACCCGGATGACAAAAGTTTGTAAGAATTGTACACAGCGTCCTCTTTTCCGCATTTCATAGAATCCGATTATCTTGCTATCTGTTTCCATCGAATAATAGCGATTATGTGAAGTTCCATGATTCTTAGAATAATTTGACAATATTTACAAGGTCGTGTAGCGTTCAACCGGTATGGGTTCTCAATGTTATTTTCCACAATTAATCAGCCGATACAAGTCGGCGTTTTTAGTAGGAGGATACTGTTATTATGGGATTAACTTTTGATGGTTATACAATCAGCGGAGGAGTTACCCCGATTTTTGGAACTACCCAACTCCAGCAGAGGTTCCATTGAGAACAGAACCTGCACAATCACTAACCAGAGTGGCGCAGGAGCATCGATTGATCCGTTTTCCTTCGATATTCCCTGTGACTGCCAGCCACAAGAGGGGGATACAATTGAGGTTTCAGCCCGATCCATCTTTTTTTTTGATATTACCACAATAAGATGGCGGTTGTGTGGCGGCGAATGTACTGGTAAAAAAACAGAGCCAGGATTCTCGTTCGGGTTGGAAATCAAATTTCTGAGGTGGCGCGTTGATTGATTTGCTGCCTGTTGAGAGTATGAATAACCTGAATAAAGGGACCAAGACTGTTTTTGGTTCCTTATTTTGATTTCCAATAAAAAAACTTCTTTAATTTGATCCACAATAGTGATTTTATGCTTTCCTCTCTTTTCCTGAAGTTAATAAAAAGGAGTCAAAGCTAAGCCGGGAGTTTTCTGCTTATTTAATTTGTTGGAACTCTCAAGTTTCCACGAGACAAGGAACAATATCATCGATCTGTTTTAATTCCTCCTGAGTGAACTCCGGATAGTCTAGAATCCTGACAATCTCCTCCACCTGTGTCGGCTTACTGGCACCTATCAGAGCAGAGGTTACTGCCTCCTGTCTCAGAACCCACTGTATTGACATCTGGGCCAGTGATTGATCTCTGACCAAAGCTATTTGGTTCAATCGTTTCACTATATCGAGTTTTTCACTGGTAATTGAATCAGTTGTTAAGAATTGACCCGGTTTTGATGCCCGTGAATCAGCGGGAATTCCACTTAGGTACTTGGCGGTGAGTAATCCCTGGGCTAAAGGTGAAAAAACAATGCAACCGATCCTCTCTTCGGTTAATGTTTCAAATAAACCATTTTCCGGCTCTCGCTCAAAGAGATTATAGCGTGGTTGGTGGATGATAAACGGTGTTCCCTGGCTTTTTAAAATGGATGCCGCCTTTTTTGTCTGCAGGGGAGAATATCGCGACACTCCAACGTAGAGGGCTTTCCCGCTTTTTACTGCCTGATCCAGCGCCATCATGGTTTCTTCTAGGGGAGTTTCGGGATCAGGTCGATGATGGTAAAAAATATCAACATAATCGATGCCTATCCGTTTTAGACTCTGATCCAGGCTGGCAAGCAATGACTTCCTTGATCCCCAGTTACCATAAGGCCCCGACCACATATCATAGCCAGCCTTGGATGAAATGATCAGTTCATCCCTGTAACTGCCTAGCTGTTTTTTGAGGATTCTCCCGAAATTTCTCTCCGCTGCTCCCGGTGGCGGGCCATAGTTATTGGCCAGGTCAAAATGGGTTATCCCCAGGTTAAATGCCTTTAAAACCATTTGAGTCGCCATTTCAAAGGAATCGTTATCTCCCCAGTTATGCCACAAACCGAGAGAAACTGCCGGAAGCTTTAAACCGCTTTGTCCACAGTGATTGTATTTCATGTTATCGTATCTGGTTTCTGAGATCATCTTCTGCTCCTTCATGAAAGTTGAATCAGTTGAAAATCAAACGACGCTGTTATTGCTTCTGAGGATTTAGAAACAAACACCTCGGTGATCGGGTAGGTCTAATATTTCAGGAATCATTGGCATTTTAAACCCGTTTTTTATATACTCCCTAAAACAGAACCGGAAAACAAGAAGAATCCGATATCCTTAACGCGTTGACAAGTGGTAACTATTGACAAAGTATTTGTTCGTAAGTGCTCAATACCCTTACATTGATAGGAAAAATATAGAGACCATGAGCAAACAGAGTAAACGGAGCCTTAAACAACTAAAGTTACAATTTCAGGCGAAATCAAAAAACCAAGGAAGATAGAAGTGAAAATAGTGATTGCTCCCAATGCATTTAAAGACAGCATTTCTGCTGTAGAAGCTGCAATTGTAATAGAACAGGGGATACGCAATGTTATGCAGGATTGTGAAACGATAAAAATCCCCATAGCCGATGGTGGCGACGGATTAGTGGACATTGCTCTTCATTCCATGAACGGTGAAAAAATCAGTTGTGTTGTGAGAGATCCCCTGCTGCGAGAAATATCTGCCGATTTCTGTTATCTCCCAAAAAAGGAGACGGCAATTATTGAAATGGCATCAGCCAGTGGACTCAGGTTATTACACCTGGATGACAGAAATCCCATGAAGACTTCAACGGCTGGAACCGGCGATTTGATCAGGGCTGCCCTGGATCTGAATGTCAGAAAAATCCTGGTGGGGCTGGGAGGAAGTGCGACCAATGACGGCGGTTGTGGAATGGCGTCTGCCCTTGGTGTGGATTTCAGAGATAAGAACAATCTAACTATTAAACCGACAGGTGAAACACTCAAAGATATTCGGGCACTTGACATCTCACGTCTGGATAAAAGAGTTCACCAAACATCGATCGAGGCAATCTGTGATGTTTCCAATGTCCTGTTGGGTAATAAAGGTGCGGCGTCTGTTTATGCCCCCCAAAAAGGAGCTTCAGCTGCAGAAGTAAAGCTTCTGGAACAGGGATTGGAGAACATTGCAGATTTGATTCAAAGTGAACTAAAAATAAATACCCATAAGCTAACAGGTGGTGGTGCAGCAGGCGGTCTGGGAGCCGGACTGTATTCGTTTCTGGGGGCAAAACTCCGACCGGGAGCCGATGTTGTTCTGGATCTGATGGAAATAGACACCGCTTTGGAAGGGTGTGATCTGGTGATCACCGCAGAAGGACAGATCGACGAACAAACTGTTTTTGGGAAGGCTCCGGCAGCCGTTGCCAAAAGGGCGCAAAAAAGGGGAATCCCCTGCATCGCTTTTGCAGGGTCTCGAAGTTTGAATCTCAATGAACTCCACAAGGCGGGTTTCACGGCTATATTTTCAATCTGCCCGGGTCCGGTTTCCCTGGGCAAGGCAATCGAAAACGTCAGGGACTATCTGCAAACAACCACCGGAGAGGCTTTACGATGTTTTATATCCGGTAGCAAAGGTGCAGGGCCCTAAATTCGTTTCCTGTGAAAAACCGAGAAATAGCGGACATCTGCTGTTGCATGGGAGATATAGCTGGAGAAGATTATGATCCCCAGCACTCCCCATCTTGTATAGCTGCCGAGGTGAGGAAGAACTCCAAGTAAAACAATCTTGATGACAATAAACAAGCCACGATTTTGAAAAATCCATTTTCCATTGCTATAAAGATCCATAGCCATGATCGCCAAGCCGGAAAGTGCAGCAATGATATAAGACGGCATCACCAGTTCCGAAGAGATATCAAAGAAGACGCCGCCCGTATAGATCCCTATGCTGCAAAGATGAAGGCTCCTGAAGACAACATTTAACCAGCGTTTTCCCCACAAACTCCTGGATTCAAGGGGGAAAAAAATCCTGTATAAACTCATAAGGTTTAAAATAAAAAAGGCTCCCCCCTTGAAGATCTCCAAGGGGGGAATTGTAGCAAAACAGACGAGTTAAGAAATTATGAAATCAACCATTTGATTCGATCAATTAGAATGGTAATTCCGCTGAGTTCCACTGTTCCACCGTTGACAATCTGGTGGTATTCAATCTGGAATTGCTTGAAGCTCGCTTTATTTTCCTTCATGAACAGTGCCAGTTTATCGTCAAAATCAACCGTTCCTGCATAGCGGGAAATAATTATTTCAGAGACTTCCAGCTTCATCGACTGCAACTGCTTTATCAGTAACCCCCTGTGCCTTTTAGACCAGATTGAGTCAAGTCTCATTGACATAATTCTACTGTGCAGCACCTGAAAATGGAACATGGTATCAGTTCCTTTGGAAAGGGTAACTGCCGCTTCAAGTGGTATTTCCGCTTTTTGAGCCAGCGCAATCGTCTCAAAGCCGTTTCTCATAAAATCCAGCATAGCTATCTCTTTTGCCAATTCAGGCGAGATACCTTGTGATACAAAGTTTTCGATCGTTGAGTCCAATTGTTGCTGCTCTTCGGGATCGAGAGAATCTTCCAGAGCATTTTTATACTCATCAATGGAATTAATAAAGTTCTTCCCCAGCGAAAACTTTATTTGAGCCTCATCATAAGTGAACAACATCCAGATTAAAATTTCGGTTATAAACTGTTCCAGTTTGATCTTCAGCAAATAAGCTTGATTGAGATCACTGGTTTTTAGTTCTGCCATGATTTGCTTTCTCAAAGTGCCCAGTTGAAAAACCTGGTCAATTATAGTGTACGCAATGATGATGCTGGGAGCATTGGTATCCATTATTGAAAACACTTGAGGCAGAATGGAGATCCCCGCCTGGTTAACTGCCCTGTTAACCAGCACAGTACCAATGATCTCCTTCTTCAAAGGATGTTCAACCTTTGTGATATCATACTTTTCTTTGAAGGATTTTGGAAAATAACTATAGTAGACATCCTCAAGATAAGGATCATCCAATAAGTCAGAATCCACAATCTCCTTATAGAAGAGCATTTTTGTATAGCTTAACAAAATGGCCAAATCAGGACGTGGAATCCCCATTCCGTTTTTATAGTAATTCTCAAGCTGCTCAGCAGAAGATAGTTTTTCGGTTCCCGTATTTAGAGTCCCTTTTTCGGAGAGGATTCGGATCAAGTCCTGGAACTGCTTGATATCTTTTTTGGAGCGGATCTTATCCATGCTGATAACCTGACTTTGTCCCCTGTTATCTGCCAGCACCAGTTCCGCGATGTCATCCGTCAACTCTTCCAGCAGGATATTCCTCTCATCAACAGAAGCAATCTGCCCTTGCTCTATCAGGGAACTCATCAGAATTTTTAGATTTACTTCATGATCAGAGGTGTCAACACCGCCCGAGTTATCGATAGCGTCGGTATTCAGTTTTATCCCTTTTGCTGCTGCTTCTAATCGAGCCGATTGGGTTAACCCCAGGTTTCCACCTTCCCCGATTGCCTTTACTTTCAATTGAACAGCATTAACACGGACCGCATCATTGGCGGCATCTCCAACCTGGTGTGCAGTTTCTGTAGAGGCTTTAACATAGGTTCCAATTCCCCCATTCCATAAAAGATCAACCTTTGACAGAAGCAACAGTTTGATGAGCTCTTCTCCCGAGACTGCTTCAAGTGTTACTCCCAGCAAACTTTTCATTTCAGGCGTCAATGGAATCGTCTTGGCACTCCTCTCAAAGATGCCTCCCCCCTTGCTGATAAGATCCTGGTTGTAATCCATCCAGGTTGATCTCGGCAGATCAAAAAGTCGCTTACGTTCCTCCCAGGTAACAGCTGCATCCGGCTCCGGATCAACAAAGACATGGATATGATTAAAAGCTCCCACCAGACGAATATGCTTGCTCAGTAACATCCCGTTTCCAAACACGTCTCCGCTCATATCTCCAATTCCGACCACAGTAAAATCCGTTGTTTGGATATCAATTCCTTCTTCAAGAAAATGGAATTTCACACCCTCCCAGGCTCCACGGGCTGTAATGGCCATTCCCTTGTGATCATAACCGTGTTTGCCACCCGAAGCAAAAGCATCACCCAGCCAGAAGTTTCTTGAGATACTGATTTCATTTGCGGTATCGGAGTAGGTAGCTGTTCCCTTATCAGCTGCAACTACAAAGTACGGATCATCACCGTCATAACGAACGATTCCTTCTGCCGGCACAACATTGCCTTCTACGATATTGTCAGTCAGGGATAAAAGAGAATTGATATAGCGCTTATATTGCATAACAGCGTCTTCCCTTCTCTCCTGGGGATCGTTCAAATGTCTTTTTGTTATGAATCCCCCCTTTGATCCTTCCGGCACAATGACAACGTTTTTTAACATCTGAGTGTTCATCAGTCCCAGAATCTCGGTTCTGAAATCATCATGGCGGTCCGAATGTCTCAAACCTCCCCTGGCAATCATGGCTCCCCGCAGGTGAATCCCTTCGACATGAGTCCCGTGAACATAGATCTCATACAACGGCTTGGGAACAGGCATTTGTTTGACTTCGGCACTTCTGACCTTGATGGCCATTGTCGATCTTTCATCAACATTAAAGAAGTTGGTTCTGATGGTTGCCTCCATCAAATTGAAGATTGTCTTGAAGATGACATCCTCCGCAACCGTTTTTACCTCAAGAATGGTTTTGAATACCTGTTTTTTCCAATCATCAAGCTGGCTGGCTGATAGTGGTTTACCGCCATTATCCGGTTTAAACTTGGTATAAAAATAATCCCGTAAAGCAATCATTACCGCCGGATTATCAAGAAAACCCTTGTTGATTGGCAGATAAGGTGCCCCAATCTGCCAATAATAGTTCCTGTAGAGAATAAACAGATTTATCTCTTCGCGATTCAACCCGGCAAAGAGAGAAAGTCCATTTAAAACATCATCCTCGGTTCTATCCTCCAATACAGCCAGGAGAAGATCACAGAGATTTTCCTTGAACCCTGGAAATGATTCTTCCAGAGGACTCAGATTCATCACATAGTAGGTGTAGATATAAACCTGCTGATCTTCAATCTTAAGGTTGTAGGTATTCTCATCGTACACTGTCAGGGAAAGATTTTGCATGTAAGGCATAATCTCGGTGAGGTGGTAGACCTTATTGGAGAAAATATAGATAATCGATTCCTCCTTTCCAGCTGAATACCTCAAATCCACCTGATCACGCCCGGTGCACAATAACTCCTCTAAGAACGCAATATCTGTAATCGCATCACTGGGAGAAGAAACCGCCTGGTAAAAAACACCAAACACTCCGGCATACTTCGCCGGAGAAATCCTCGTTCCCTCCTGCCCCAGGTTGCTCAATTTAGCCTGGAACTCCTCTTCCCATCCCATGGTCAATCTGGCTACTTCCTGTTCAATCAGCGTGATATCAACTTTGGACATCTGCGGATGACCCTTGGGAAACCAGAAAACATGATGAGTATAAGTGTTTCTCCCTATTGGGAACCAGTATTTCATTTCAGATTCGACGCCAAGATGATTTGCCAATATCTTATTAATCCGTTCGAAAATACTGGGGCTGAAGCGATTATGCGGCAGGCAGAAAGTAATTCTGGCATAATTTCTGGCGGGTTGCGTATAGGTGCTGATTTTGGTTTGCTGATAATCACCAAAATAAAGAAACTGCTTATAGACGGCTTCCAGTTCATGCCTGTCGAGACGAAACAGCTCGCTTTTTGGAATAATGCTGAAGAAATCTACTGCCATTTTCTTGAGATGGCCGGTTCTCCCGCCGATTCCATCTTGACCAAAATGAGCATCCAGAATTGAATTTACTTTCAGTCGGGCCAACGGAATTGAAAGAGCATCCTCTTTGAGTGACTTGTTGGTGAAAAGCACTTGAAAAAAACTGATCTTAGAACTGCCACTGTCGTCTTTTTTCCTTCCAAACAGAATTTGAATACGCTCCTTCTTATGAACAACGGATAGTTCGGAGGTTTCAATCAGGTTTATTCTCAATCCAGACTCAAGAAAAAACCTGCCAAATCGTCCGATCTCCTTTGGTAGCTTTGGATCATTCAAAGCTTTTTTGTGATTGACATAACCCAAAGTGTTTTTAATATGATCCCAACTCAGATCCGGTGAAATATCTTCCACCGCAACTTCCCCTGCACCAAGCAAAATCACGTTCCCGGCATTAAACCAGGCAAAAAGATGTCGACGTTCACTGTCGATGAGGGATTCGGATGCGTTTTTGTCGGGTTTTACCGTGTATTCTTCAATACACTCGGAGATTTTTTGAAAATCATCGGTAACGCAGGCTACTACCTTCATCAGGGACTGGACATCGCTAAGCAGCTGTTCCTGTTGAGTCGCGTCAAAATTATTGAGAATGCAGCAGACATAGGTGTAACTGTCCGGAGCGTCGTCAATTCCATGCTGAATGGAAACAACATTGTTGCCTCCTGAAAAACGCATTTTGAGAACGACATAATACATCAATCCCAGGCTGAATCTCTTCTCATGTAAGTATTCGGTGAGGCTGTCAATGATAAACGGATGATCCGCAATCAACATATCTAATACAAATGATGAACCACTCTCCCCGGATGAGCCAAGTGAGTAGGGTGAAACAGATACGCTCAGTTTTTCCGCGGCTGACTTTTCAACAAATTCATACCTATCTTTTATATAAGCGTAGGTTTCTTCGGTTGTAAGACTTTGCAAGAAATCCACAGTCAATCGTCGGCACAGGATCTCTGAAAAATTTTCCACAACCAGTTTATCGGCAATCGTATCATCATCGGCTATCAACCCGTTGATTACTGTGATTTTGTCTCTTAACAACTCTTCTTTTTTACGGTCGATTGTCAAGATACATTTGGTCTCTTCCATATTTTTACCTTTTATTCCGTTTCTGTTTCTGTTCAAAAAATCATACTCATCAGAGCCGCGCTTATGGGGTTTTGCGGCTTGCACGTCTGAATTTACTTTACAAAATTACTGATTATTCATCAGCCTTTCAATCACCTCATTTTCGATCCACTTTTATTGCTTCCATATTATAGGCTATTTCATCAGAATGTTAACAAACTCTATATGAGAAAAACAAGTTTTATTTAAAAATGGAACTTGACAAATCCGAAAAATATTATATGCTTAGTACTTAGTTGCCGATTACATCGGTACAATAACATACCGCGGGGTGGAGCAGTTCGGTAGCTCGTCGGGCTCATAACCCGAAGGTCGGAGGTTCAAATCCTCCTCCCGCAACCATATCCGGCCTGATCTCCCTTCAGAAAACATTCCTGACTCAAATCCAAAACACATCTCTTTAGCAGCCGTCATTTTTCTTTCTGGAAAATTAGGTTATTCACTACCGGTTAAATCGTTCAAGGTCAATTAAATAAGGCTTTCGTACGCAAAGTATCACAGTCTCATTATCTTCACCTGACGCACTTCTCAAAATAACACATTGTAATTGCTTTTTTTTAGCAACAATCAATGTTACCAACCTTACCACATTTCTATTCGATAATTCTACGATTCTACCCTTACCACATCTGTACAAAGGTTGATATTAAACATTATTAACGTGGTTTTTCAGCCGCAGGGATTCTTGTTTCAAACGGCTTGAAGGGTATAACATAGGTAATTCAACCTATACTGTAAATGTATCAACTTGATAGTATCACAATCTATCCTGCCGGGAAAATCTGATAATTATTGCCTAATATAGCGTTATCACTTGAAACTATAAATTGACGTAAAATTCTCACTGGGGTAATAAAACATGATCTGCTAAGCAGTACGATGAATACTAACTCCCTATTGTGATGGATTAGACAAATGGCACACAGAACTGGCGAACAGCATTATTCAAAACTGGTTGATCGACTTAACAGGCACCCACAAGGAGCACCGTCATCCAAAACCCTCTATAAAATACTGAGAATCCTTTTTAGCAACGATGAAGCGGAGCTTGTTTCCACTCTACCGATCAAGCCGTTTACAGTCGAAAAAGCAGCCCAGATCTGGAAAAAAGACCTGACTAAAAGCAGGATGGCTCTGGAAAAAATGGCAGGCAAAGCTCTTTTGGTGGATATTGAACAAAACGGAGAAAAGCAATACGTCCTGCCACCTCCTATGGCCGGCTTTATAGAATTCTCAATGATGAGAATACGAGAGGATATCGATCAGCCTCTCCTTGGAGAGCTGTTTCATCAGTATATCAACGTGGAAGAGGATTTTATCAAGAATTTAATGGGACAAGGTGAAACGCAGCTGGGGCGGGTTTTTGTGCAGGAAGGCGTGCTTTCCAACGAAAATGCTTTGCATATTTTGGATTATGAGCGTGCAAGTGAGATTATCAAAACGGCTTCCCACATAGCAATCAGTATGTGTTATTGCCGGCATAAGATGTTGCACGTGGGAAAAGCCTGTGATGCGCCAATGGATATCTGTATGACTTTCAATGTAACCGGCTCTGCGCTGATCAGACACGGTCATGCCAGGCAAGCCGATGTCAGTGAAGGATTGGATCTCCTCAAAGCGGCATGGGAACATAACCTTGTGCAATTTGGAGAGAATAATCGTCAGGGTGTTAATTTTATCTGTAATTGCTGTTCATGCTGCTGTGAAGCGATGATTGCAGCCAGAAAATTCGGCGTGATGCAACCGGTTCACACCTCCAACTTTGTCATCCAAAGTAAAACCAACGAATGCAAAGGATGTGGCAAATGTGTTGACTCCTGTCCAATTGAAGCCTTAACCCTTGTTTCTGCCAATAACAAAGAAAAACCAAAACAGAATAAGGTGCTGATTGACCAGCAGTTGTGTCTGGGCTGCGGCGTATGCATTCGCAATTGTAAAAACAATGCGCTGATATTGGAAAAGAGAAAAGAGCGAATCTTAACCCCACTCGATACAACCCATAGAACCATCGTAATGGCAATTGAACGGGGCATGCTGCAGAACCTGATTTTTGATAATCGTGTTTTATGGAGTCACCGCATGATGGCTGCCCTCCTGGGAACCATCCTCAGATTACCCCCGGTCAAACAAGTCCTGGCCAACAAACAGGTAAAATCAAGATACCTGGAAGCCTTGATCCGTAAACTGGACATTTAACGATTTTAGGGGATTTCCCAAAAAATTAATAACTTGTGTATTTACCGTTTATCCCATACACTTAGTCTCCACTTTGATAGATTAAATATACTTGATTCCAAGGCTTTTTATTCCAGGAGAAAACCATGACTATTAGGAACTGCACGTTGGGAATCGATGCTGGGTCTACAACGGTTTCTTTGGCAGTTCTGAGTCCGGAAAAAGATGTTCTGAAAACCGCATACGCTTTTCACAATGGAAAGGTCAAAGAGACCATTCTCCTTCTATCCAAAGATCTCCCAGTGGATAAGATTGGTAGTATCGGTGTTACGAAATCAACCCCTGATATTATTCAATTTTCTCAAAGATACGACAATCGCGTTTCGTTTATCACAGCTGCCAAACAAAAACACCCCAAACTGAAATCCTTGCTAATCATTAGCGGTGAAAAATTCGGTATTGCTCATTTTGATGACAAGGGTGATTATCTGAATTTCCGATCCAATAGTTCCTGCGCAGCCGGAACCGGAAGCTTCCTGGATCAGCAGGCCAAAAGACTTCATTTGAAAGATATTGAAGAGTTTTGTCGGATCGCCTGTCGCAACGAAGGTGACATACCCAAAATAGCATCACGCTGTGCCGTCTTTGCCAAAACTGACCTTATTCATGCTCAACAGGAGGGATTCAGCCTGGAGGCTATCTGTGACGGGATAGCATTCGGGTTGGCAAAGAATATTATTGACACACTGGTCACCACCATTACACCGTCCTCCCCCTTGGTTATTGCGGGAGGTGTTTCCAAAAACATGGCTGTCATGAGACATATTGCGGATATGCTCAGCATTGAAGCTACAATAGACAGCGACTCCCATGTTTATGGAGCAATTGGGGCGGCTCTCAGCAGGCAATGTGACGATGGCAGTGGACTTCCAATTCGATTTGATAAGCTTGAAGAGCTGATCTCTCATGGGGTAAAATCGAGATCGTACAGCTATCAGCCGCTTGAGCTGACCCTTTCTCAATACCCGGACTTTGCATGTCTGGACCGATATGAATTTAGCAGTAGTGTCTCTCCGGGGATGCCACCTGTTGAGACGGACATTTACGAAGAACAACCGGCATCAGGGGTTCTCAATGCCTATCTGGGTGTTGATATCGGTTCTACCAGCACAAAAGCTGTGCTGCTAAATGAATCAGGAAGAGTGGTCGCAGGGTTTTACACCCGCACATCAGGCAGGCCTGTAGAGGCAGTACAGATTATTTTTGAAGCCATTCACCATTATTCAACACAAAAACAGCTCTCACTGAATATATTGGGAACCGGCACCACCGGTTCCGGAAGAAAATTCGTCGGGGAAATCGTGGGAGCCGATATTATCTTGAATGAGATAACCGCCCACGCCAGGGCAGCATTTGAACTGGACAGCGAGGTAGACACCATCATCGAAATCGGCGGACAAGATTCAAAATTCACGACCATGAAAAACGGCATGGTGACTTTTTCTATCATGAACAACGTTTGTGCCGCCGGAACCGGAAGTTACATTGAGGAACAGGCGAAAAAGCTGGATTGTCCTCTTTCCGATTTTTCACAAAGGGCGGAGGGAATTGCCTCTCCCATTACCAGTGACAAGTGCACCGTATTCATGGAGCGGGATCTGAACCACTATCTTTCCGAAGGATATTCGGTTGATGAATGCCTGGCTTCGGTTCTACATTCAGTCCGGGACAACTACCTGACAAAAGTATCGATCGAAAGCAATATCGGCAACAGGATCTTTTTCCAGGGCGCAACGGCAAAAAACAGAGCACTGGTTGCAGCTTTTGAGCAGAAGCTGAGAAAGCCGATTATGGTTTCCAAATTCTGCCATTTGACCGGAGCTTTAGGAGTTGCATTACACCTTGCAGATGAAAAAAAACCGGTGAGCCGATTCAGGGGAATTGACCTCCACAAACAAAAAATTCCCGTTAACACAGAAGTTTGCGAACTGTGCACCAATCACTGCAAAATAAAAACGGCTGTGATCAATGGGAAAATGGTTGCATTTGGTTTTCTCTGCGATCGGGATTATGAAACACAAAAATTTGTGAAGGAAAAAACCCTTGGCTTTGATTTAATAAAAACCCGGGAAAAGCTGCAATTTCGCCAGCCAAAGCAGGAGTTCGAAGAAGAATTTACTATTGGGCTCCCCCTGGCGCTCCATTTGTTCGATGAAATTGACTTTTGGCAAAAGTTTTTTAATCTCTTATCCATCAAAACCGTAACCAGTGAAAAACATAGACACGCTGTTAAGGAGGGGAAAAAGCTTACGGGGGCTGAATTCTGCGCCCCTGTGACAGCCCTTCACAGCCATGTTCAATATCTGGCAGAAAGGGTGGACTATATTTTTCTTCCCGATTATCTAGAAATCAAACCGCAAAGATCAAATGAGAGGCGGCACTATTGTTATTACACCCAATATGCTCCTGCCTTGATCACCGGGATCAATTCCATTTCCAGCCAGGTCCGCATTTTAAACCCTACTTTGCGCACCATTAAGGGGGTTCTTCATACCAAGTATCAGCTTCATAAAATGCTGAACAGGATCTGTAATAGAAATATTGGGTTTCTCAAGCTATCTGCAGCATTTGACAAGGCATTGGATCATCATAATGCCAACCAGGAAAAATTGCGTCATATTTTTATACGGGAGACTCGGTCAAGTAACACCATCAACGTGGTGTTATTAGGAAGACCGTATACGATACTGTCTCCGGATATGAATTCCAGAATTCCGGAGATCTTTGACAGATTGGGTGTGAACGCCTTTTTTCAGGATATGCTCACCATTTCCCCAAAGGATCTTGGTGCCATTGATCCCTTGCTGAAACTGGTACATTGGAATTATGCGGCAAAAATATTTGAATCTGCAGAATATGTAGCCAAGACGGATAATCTCTACCCCGTGCTGGTCACCTCGTTTAAATGCACACCGGACGCTTTTGTAATTGATAATTTTAAGAAGATCCTGGATTCAAGGAAAAAGCCCTATCTGATCCTGCAACTGGATGAGCATGATTCAAATGTCGGATATGAAACCCGTATTGAAGCTGGTATCCGATCCTTTAAAAATCACGCATCTGCCGGCAGGTTGAACACACTGGATACCTATCGGTACAAAAACCCAGTATTTCTTACCGGACAGAACAGCATCAAAGACAAAACCCTCATACTGCCAAACTTCGACTATTATCCCTGTAAACTGCTGGAAGCTTCGCTGAGAAAAGCAGGAATCAACACAATATTGGCAGAGGAAACAGAAGATTCCATCAAGAGGAGTATCAGTCTGAATAAAGGCGAGTGCCTGCCCATTGCCATGATGACCCAGGCAGCCATTGATACCGTTATAAAACACGATCTGGATCCTGAAAAAACGGCCATATGGACAATCGAATCCAACATATCCTGCAACCTGGGTGTCATCCCTCACTTCATGAGAAATATCCTGGATTCATTTGGTAACGGGATGGAAAAGGTTAGTGTTTATGCTGGCGAGATCACCTTTGTCGATATATCATTTAGAATCACCTATAATGCTTACTTTGCTTTCATGTTCGGAGGATTCCTCAAAAAAATGGGCTGCAAAACCCGTCCCTATGAACTTGAAAAAGGAACTACGGACAGGATAATTGCAAAATCGCTTGATATTTTTTACGATGCTTTTCTGAATGATACCTCCAAAGAAGACGCTGTAGAAACAGTTGTCAGGATGTTTGAAGCGATAAAGGTCGCCAGAACCTTCCGGCCGCAAGTGGCCATATTTGGAGATCTGTATGTTCGAGATAACGATGTTGTCAATCAGAATCTGATCAACACGATTGAAGAGAATGACGGAGAAGCGATTACGACTCCATACAATGAATATATGCGCATGATTGCCGATCCGTTCATTCAAAAGTGGTTCAGGGAAGGATTCTATTCAAGTGCTGCTACAGCCCAGGTTCTGGCAAAAACATTCCCGATTCTTGAAAAAAGGTATTACTCAGTTTTTAATCGCTACATCAAAGAGAAAGATCACAACTTTATTAAGAATCCGGAAGAGTTACTATCACAATTTAATGTAAAGATGCTACATACCGGTGAATCCCTGGAGACAATCCTGAAAATCTTCACCTTTATCAATAACTATCCGGATATCTGCCTTTTTGTTCAGACCAGTCCCAGCTTATGTTGTCCTTCATTAATAACCGAAGCCATGTCATCAAAGATAGAGGAGCTGACCGGAATTCCCGTGGTGAACATTGAATATGACGGAACGGGAGGATCTAAAAATAATGATATCATTCCCTATTTAAAGTATCCGCGCAAACGGGGAGAATGGGTTTTTCTGCGGGCTTTATAATCAACAAGAATTATTTCTGTACCAGTTGTTTAATTTTCTGTTCCATCCGCTCAAAATGGGAGCCCTTCCAATAGATCTTCCGACAACCGGAGCAGACAAAAAACTCATCATAATATTTCCTGGTTTTAGGCTCCAGTCGGTCCAGGATGGTTTCCTTGTCAACCTTCTCAATCATGCCGTTACAGGTCATGCAGCGAAAAAAAGGCTTCACCTGCGAACGGAGATCAAACCGTTGGATAATCTCCTCAACCTGTCGCATGGTATCCTTTGAGCGAACCCAGTAGCCATGGGTAACCTTCCCGTTCTTCAAAAGCTCCCTGTCTCTCGTCAGGATAATCCTATGTTCTCTGTTGGCAATCTCAATGATCTCGGCATCATCGAGATCATTCTCATACAACGTATCAAATCCCAGCATGCGCAGCTGTTTGGCTGTTTTCCCCAGATGAACATCCAGTATGAATTTTGTTTCCCGAAGGGGCTGGGGTCGAAGCTTCGCCTGCTTGCCGATGTCCAGGCTTTCAAAAACAGGATAAATGGAAACATTGTCGCCTGATTTGAGATGATAGGTAAAATTCACCGATATGCCGTTCACAAGAATCATGTCGACCTCCCCATGGGGAATGCCCATGGCTTCGATAACATCTTTTATGGATGGTGATCCGAAAAAAAGATAGGAAAAGGAACGTTTCCTTTTTTCAGGCGGAAGAAAATCGTTTAATTCCTCATAAAACCGTAGAATAGCCTTTTTCTTGAATTGAAAATGCTGCTTCACCGTCCACTCTCAAAATTCCTGTTTAACCTTGACATAAATCTGAACCTACTTTGAAAAAGCATAAAAGAATTAAACCCATAGCCTCTTGATTCCTGAAAATCTTTACTAAAAAACTTAATTGTCACAATCGGGAATGTCAACGTGAGATTTAGATCGTTTCAGATGATTCTCCAAGAGAATCTGTTACCCGGTTCGCCACAGAAAAACGCCAATGATCTTAGATGAAAACTGATTTTTGGTGTCCGGTGGAAGAGGCTATTGGCTCACATAGTCATCACAGAAAGAGTTTAAGGTGTCCGAAAAAACTTGTTTCCCCCAAAGCTCGAACAGTACAATAATAACTTCCTTATGAATTAAATATTTTAATTCTGCTTGCCACAATTTTGTTTTAGAGTTAAAGTTACGGACAAATTTGTGTGTTGTCTGCGACCTCGGCAACCTTCGCCGCGCTGTATTTTTTAAAACCAGTTGTTTACCGATTTTTACCACTTGAGTTACAGTTTTTCGAAATGATCCGTTTTTTTCAATTTTTGTTAATGATCATCGTTGTTATTCTATTCATCAATGCGAATAACGCAATGGCGTATTTTCATCCGGCTGGCCATTCAAACCGGGATACTCAAGGGAGTTTTTCCTTCTATTCCGAACAAAACCTCTCGATTTCAAAAAATTCAGACAGCAGGGAAAAAATTCACCCCCTAAAGACCTCTGCAAAAAAGATAAAATTGCTGGCGCTCTACGATTTTTCCAATATCAATGATAGTATCGGAAAGAGACCGATTGACCTGTTTATAGGCTTGATAATATTTTCGGCATTTTTTCTTATCTTTCAGAGAAAGCTCAAAATGGAAAGAATTTTACGCTGTGATGCGGAAAGGCAAATCGAGGAGCTAAATCAGTACAAGAAACTGAAGGAAAAGGAAGCACTATACAGAACCATTGAAGACACCATCCCCCATGGAATCATTGAATTTGACCTGCAGGGACAAATAGTTTACTGCAATAAAGCAACCGCAAAAAAGCTGGCAAGATCTTCCCATGAACTGATTGGAGCCTCTCTATATGAAAAAGCTATCCCTTTCCGGCACCGGGACGGGGTGAAGCAAACCATCCAACGCTTTATTGATGAACAGCCCTCTAATCCCGGTTTTGTGACAAGAATGATCAACGCCCTCGGTCAAATCAGTGAAATCAAAGTGGATCTGAGTTACAAACGCTCTGAACGGGGCAGGTTAATTGGATTTGTTTCCGTTATTACCGATATTACCGATCAGATTCAAAAACAACTGGCACTAGAAGAGAGCGAAAGCACGGCTCGGGCATTATTAATGGCTCCGACTGATTCGGTGGTTCTGCTGGACAAAGACGGTGTAATTCTGGATTTAAACTCGGTCACAGCCAATTTCCTGAAAAGTACTCGAGAGGACCTGTTGGGAAAGATATATTTCGATCTCGTACCTCCTAAAATTGCCCACCAACGCAAAAAGAAGATCCAACAGGTGATCTCTTCGAGAATGCCGGTTCGTTTTGAGGGTAGATTTGGCGGTAATTGGAATGACAGCATTGCTTACCCGATTCAAAACAATGAAGGGGCTGTAACCAAAATCGCTTTCCTCTCCCATGATATTACCAGGCGAAAGGAGCGGGAACTCGAACTGATGTCAGCTAAGATCGCTGCAGAAAGGGCAAATCGATCCAAAAGTGAATTTCTGGCTAACATGTCCCATGAACTTAGAACGCCAATGCATGGCATCCTCAGTTATTCCAAATTTGGTATCAAAAAGATCGATAAGATTGATAAGGAAAAAACCCTGAAATACTTCACCCAGATAAATACCAGCGCACAAAGGCTGATGAGATTACTGAATGATCTACTCGATCTGGCTAAACTGGAATCCGGCCAAAAAGATTATAGATTTTACAGATCCAGTCTTTCCTGTATGGTGGAAATCGCCACCAGGGATCTCATGTTCCTCTCCCAGGAAAAACAAATGATTATCGACTTCCATCGCCCCAATTTTGATGACATGGTGGTGGCCGATAAAGAAAAGATCGTGCAGGTGATCCGCAACATCCTGGTGAACGCAATTCAGTACTCTCCACAAGGAAGTCATATAACGATCGAAATAGAGGATACAAAGGAGGGACTGGTTTTGTCCGTTTCCGACAAGGGGATCGGTATTCCCGAAAACGAACTGGACATCGTTTTTGAGAAATTTGTCCAAAGTAGCCTGTCCAATACCGGAGCCGGCGGAACAGGATTGGGATTATCCATATCAAAAGAGATCATTAAGGATCACCGGGGGAAAATCTGGGCAGAACGCAATCAACACGGAGGAGCTACCTTACACTTTATGCTTCCCGTTGAAGTCAAGTTTACCGAAAACAAAGCCTTTCAGAACTAACCAACCCTTCCAAACCGATTTGAAGAAGACCAAATTGATGGTTTTCCGATTTTGACGGATTTTTCCTGTTAAATCCAAATTTAGTCTCTGACCGTTAAAAAGACCAAACAAATACAATTATGAGGATTTGTCAGAATAGTGAGGAATATACCTGAACCATTACTCAATATTTTAATGGATCTCCGAAACCAGGAGATCCATTAAACCATTCCATTACCATTCACCCTGGTTGGGCATTGATGCCCATGGTTCTTTTATTTCCAGAGCCGGTCCCTCTTGCAGGATTTCGACGGATTGCTGATCGGGAGAACGGATAAAGGCCATTTTACCGTCTCTGGGTGGACGAAGTATGGTAACGCCTTTCTTCTGTAGCATCATGCAATACTCATAGATATTCTCCACACTATACGCCAAATGACCGAAATAGCGGCCTGTTGTATAGGGTTCTTTTTCATCCCAGTTATGGGTCAACTCGACTTCAGGTTCCCCCGGTCCGGTTGCTAGAAAAACAAGGGTAAATCTTCCTTTGTCCGATTCGGTTCTTCCGGTTTCCTGTAAGCCCAGTTTACCAACAAAAAAATCCAACGATTTTTCCAGGTCAAAAACGCGAATCATGGTGTGAAGATATTTCATGGGTGGTTTCTCCTGATAATAAATTCAAAATTTAACCGGTAAACATTTAATCTCAGTTCCTTTCAATTTGACTAACTCTCATCCGATTGAAGGTACACTGAATAATCCTTGAGAACACCATTCAACAATTCATTCGCAATCTCTTCTGTGATTTCCAGGATTTTCGCCAGGAATTTTGGTGGATAATCAGGATTCCCGTATTCATCGACTGGAAATTTGGAGGCAATTTGTGGAAATTTATCATTAAATAACTTTACCGCACCCACCGTCGTTGAGATATTCCGGATACTCGATAATATTTCTTCAACAGGCACGTTCTTTTCCGTCGATATCTTCTCCAACAATACCTGCAGATCCTGATCCGAATTGATAACCAGGTCGTATCGCATGGCATCACCAATCAGGATATCATAAAAAATGCCTTTGGTAATCTCAACACTTTCCTGAGATGTGTACCAATCAGCAGGCACGATGTTGGCCAATGCCATATATTCTGTTTCTTCCATATCGCTGTCTTTTTTATTATTTCCAAGAGTCTTCTGATAATTTCAAACTACAAGTCCCAGTGTTATGGTTATACTCAATACAGTCAATTTTAAAATGGTTCCCTTGTTTTTTCTGGTCAGACATTACTAAAATTTTATGGCGATTTCGACCAATTTGTCGGATGCGGATTGGATCGGTATTCTAAATTTTTCCTTTTTTTTGTTGTCCGGTGTTGTAAACCCAAGAATTGAAACCTTTTTAAAGCAGTTTTCAATATGATCAGAACAAATTTGACTTTAATCTTTCTCAGCAATAGTATTTTGGGTATACTACTTGAAGAATTATAAAAACTCCATTGGCGTGTACTCTAAATATTCATGAACAATAAAAAACAAAGATGCTCCAACATATTCCAAAAAATGGTGGTTACAAATTCAGTTTTGTGATCCTGGCTTTAATACTGATTCTGTTTATCTGGGGATGTAAAGATTCTGAACAGTCAGACAGTACATCCGAATTGGAACAGTGCAGAATTCACATGGATGAACGGGAATGGGCCGATGCGATCAGCACTTGCGAATCTGCCGGTGGTGATGAAGGATATCATTCGGCTGCTTTGGCTTATATGGCATCCAGTGGATTAACCATCATCGATCTGGCGCAAAGCCTGCTTGATTCATCCAGCGGCTCGGGAACAGCAGGAGTCATATTTGATTATATTCCTACTACCACTGCGGATAGAACCAACTTTCAAAGGGCACTCTCCTATCTGATGGGATCAAATATCACCACAAAAACTCAAAATATCTATTTCGAGGCCTTACTGGTCTCCAGCATGTTAGTTTTTGGAGAGTTAAAAGATCTCTTCAAATTATCGGAAATCGATGGTGAATTTACGACCTGCTCTTTGGATGCAACTACCGATGCAGATCGCTGTGGATTCACTTTTGATCTGTCTACGGACACCAACACCATGACATTTGGTGGCTTGGGCAGCAGCTTTTACACCAATATCTGTGGCGCTAATTCTCACGATTCCTCCCATGATGGAACCACGCTGACCACCGTCACTCCAAATATTTCTTATGATGTAACCATAGACTCTTGTGAAATACAGGCAGGTAGCGTGATCCAATACAACAAAGATGCCTATGACAATTTTGTGGTAACCGATTCCTTTAAAGACAGCGAAGGTAATAGCGTCTTATCAACCCTGGATTTTTACACGCTTTTCGATTCCGGAAGCAGGTTCAATGCATCAGGAGACGAAATCCCCCTGTGCAAAGATACGGTAATTACCAGCATAGCAACCGGTGATGAGCTAATTTATGACTGTGAAATCTTTGGCGCAGTATTTGATCCTTCATCCGACTTGTTTTAAGAATAAACAACAAAAATAAAGTTATATAATACTTAACCCGTTTTTAAAAACCTTATTAATGGCTGCTTGTATGAAACGAAAAACAGCTGGCTTTTTCATTTGCCTGATTTCAGTTTTTCTTTTGTCCACCGCTGATAGTGAAGCAAAAGAGTTTTACAGAATCGGTCAGGACTATAGAGCCATGGCAATGGGAAATACCGGGATAACCACGGCAAATAACAGCTCAGCCTTGTTTTATAATCCAGCTGCCATGTCTAATATCTTCTCCTGGTGGGTCGATTTTCCCGGTATGCAGTTTTACTATTCTGACAACTGGGCAGATGCCTATGATCGCTATCAGAATGGAATTCAACTTGAAACTCAATCGGAAATTTTCAGCTTCATGGAGGATTTCCTGGGTGACAACTATTACCTGCGAGTTGATGCTGCCATTAATGCCTTCTTCAATATGGATAAAAAGGGATTTACCATCGGAGCCAACTACACCTATGAATACATCCTTGATTTTTCCATCCGCAATGCCGCTGCGCCAGAGGTAGACTACCTTTCACGACTAGACCTGATCAAACAGGCGGGTTTCTCATACCCCATTGGCCTTGGACAATTTGTCATTGGAATTACTTTTAAACAGATCGACCGGAATGAGTTATTGGGGTTATATACTTATAATGATGCTTTGAATGAAACAGAGTTCCCTGATTTCACCACCGTGTTTTCTGGGGGGGGAGATTCCGGTTCAGGGACAGGTTATGATATCGGTTTTGTCTACAGGACATCCACCGCAGCTCATATCACATACGGTGCTGTCTGGCGCAGTGAAGTTCTGCTGGGTGACGCCACTAAAATACCGTCACAGGTTGACCTTGGTATCTCACTCCGACAGGAATCATTGATGTTTCGCTGGATTCTGGCCATGGATATCAAAGATGTTTTGTTTGCCCTGGAACCAGAGGGAGACGAAACCTCAAGAAGTTATATGAGACGTTTGCATTACGGAACCGAAATCGGAATATTCCCCATTGACAAGACTTCGAGCTTTTTATCCATCAGGGCAGGGTATAACCAGGGATACCTGACTTATGGTGCTGAAATGACTATTTATCATTATATGAATATCGGTTATACAAAATATACGGAAGAGATCGGCGAATACTCAGGCCAGAGGGGGAGTGATAGAACCGTGTGGTACCTCTCCTTCGCGTTTTAGAGATAACTGGTTACAATATCCACATGACAATTTATCAGGAGGAATCCAATGAATATTAAAAGCCTGCTCATACCTGTTGTTCCAGTGTTATTGCTGTTTTTGCTGTCCTGCACCAGGTACCAACTGGACAGTGGCACTTACGCCATGTCCGTTATTCTCCCTAACCAGCAGGTAAATCCACCCAAGCTTGTTACTGTTTCTGTGGACGAAAACAGGATTCTCATTAAAAACAACGAGCAGGAGGGCGAATTCCAGGGAGTCCTGGACGGCAACAAGATAATAATCAAGGGAAGTGACAAAGAAACACAGGTTGAATTCATTGGAACGCTGGTTGGTAATAATACCATCGAAGGAAGCGCTGTGCAAAAGGCAGGAAATGAAGTGACCTATACTGCGAAATTCACTCTTGTAAAGAATGAATAGCAAGTTATTGTTGATACAATCTTTCGATTAATAATCCAGCCATAAAAACTGAGGATCTGACAACAAGTCATCTGGATGGCTTTAGATAGGAAATCAGCAAAAAAAAAGCCCCGATTCGGGGCTTTTTTTTTGCTGTTTGAAGCAAGCTTCTATTTTACAACAACATTTGCAGCAGCGGGGCCTTTACGTCCTTCCTCAATATCAAACGTGACCTTGTCTCCTTCCTTCAAAGATTTGAAACCGGAACCTTTGATTGCTGTATGATGTACAAAAACGTCATCACCGTTCTCTTGTTCAATAAAACCAAAGCCTTTACTATCATTAAACCACTTTACGATTCCATCAGCCATTGTGGATTACTCCGTTTAAATTCTATTAATATTTACTAACTTCAAGCATCCACTTATATGACAAATGGTACTCTCAATCAGATTTAAACCGAATCAAAAAGACCCGAAAAAGATGAGTGCTATTGACAATGTCACTCAACGGTTAAAATACTAACAAATTTCAATTGGAAACGCTATAGGTTCGTTTAATTTTTATCAATTTCCATGCAAAAAAAAAACAAGACCGTGTAGAACCTTTATTATAAAGCTCTTGCAGGATCATAATTGAAATTTGGCGTTCCAAACTGCAACTTTTTTAAAAAACCATCTTTATCGGATTAATTAACTGATAAGATAGATCAATATTGATCAAAAGCCAACTGTTTTTCCACTTTTCTATTTCATCTGCAATTTTTTCTGATTTTGATTTATGGATGTCTTTTTATATTTTCCGTTTACCCAGTTATCAAGCTCTGAACAATACCATTTGGAAAATCTTCGATCCGAAGGTCCACCTGCGATATTTGAGAAAAGTTCATCTGATCCCATATCAGTAATTACCCTGAATGAGGGGAAAAAGGTGGTATCTCTCCCTGCACTTCGGTATATCTGCCCCTGGTGAATTGTAGCCCTGCTGCCGATGCCGGTTATGGGCCCCTTATCAAATCCCAGGAATTTTGGAAGTTTGCCCTCGAACAGAATATGGGTCATTAAAAATGTTCTGCCGTCTCCCCACCGTTTTGGTTTGATGGCCAGGGCTTTTTCCACTGCTTTCCCGTAGATTTCATTCCTTGAGCGATTACCAAACCAGATCGATTTCTCGGACAGGAGAATTCGGTCAAAGTTATCATAAAAATCGATAAAAGCCCCAGTCTCATTGGCAAGGAAAGTTACTGTTGCTTCCCCGAGACCATTGATTCCGAAAACTTCCAGGTAGAGTTCCTTATAGAATTCCTCAAAAAGGTTGGCACCTTTGGAATCTCTATCATATTTACGATCCCACTGTTTCAGTATTTCAGCGTTTGGGGTATCAGGCAGAAGAGGTTCCAGAATCTTCATGAAGTATTCAGCTTGGAGGGAATAGACATCAAAATGCATCTTTTGAACATCTTCAACGGATATACTCTCCCTGGATTCAATCAACTGGTCGATTCTGTCAGCACGATAGGAGCCCATGGGCATATTAATCGGGCTTGCCTTACCGTATTCGTTTAAATCATTATTGGCTGTTGAGAAGTACCCTTTTTCCGGGTTGAAAATACGGGGCATTTCCGTGTGATTATAAAATCCCTGCCAATCATTCTCCTTTTTCCAACCGGGCAGCGGAATAAAACCACTGATTCCCTCCCGTCGTTTGGGAGCAAGCCCGGTCATTTGGAAACCGATATTTCCCTTGATATCGGAAAAAACAATATCCCAACCGGTTTCAACCTTTCCGAACAGATCCATTCCCTCTTCAACTGTTTTTGCATCCCACATTTTCAGAATTGAGTTGAAGGTAACTGCTCCTGATGTACCGGCTGCCCACTTTGTAGCAAGATAATAGCCTTCGACGGTCGGATCTCCATCCAACACACCATGATCGTTCTCATAAAAAACGATTTCAACCGGATCCTTCTTTTTCCTATTTATGATCTCTTTTCTTGTAGTAAATTGTACCCATTGATCGCCCTCTTCCCGATAACACTTGCCCTCTTTACAGTTTTCCACCCAGGAATCGATGGCATCGATAAAAGAATAGGTAACCCCCCAGGCAATATCATTGTTTCTGCCAACAAGCACAACCGGCAATCCCGGCATGGTGCCGCCTGCAATATACCGGTCTTTCTGCTGCAGTACCATCTCACACCAGACATTGGGAAGCCTGTTTACTTCCAAATGCGGATCATTTGCCATGATGGGGTGTCCTGATTTGGTCTTTTTTCCGGATATCACCCAATTATTGGAGGCCATCATTCTGGGTATTGGCAGATTCCAAAGCGAGCCCGCCGGCATAATTCTCTCTGGCAAAGTAACTTTTTTTAACAGTTCCATGTCCAATCCACCCAGGTTTCCAGGAAACAGCTCTTGGAGATACTCCTCGGGAACACCTCCCTGAACGAGCTCTACAAACAAACGTTCAATTTCATCCTGGGATTGAACAAGGGTTAAATAACCGATCATTCTGGAGAGGGTAATCATATCTTCCGGTTTCCATTCTTCCGGGCGATATCCCAGCAATTTCATCTCCCAGGGACTCTTTTTGGCAAAAACCTCGTTTACTCCGGCGCAATATGCAACCATCGTATCCAGGTTCTGCCTGGAAAGTTGTTTCAGCTGGTTATCAACATTCCCTGACCAGTTCACCTTGCGGAAAAACTTGTCAATGTTCAGCGAGTTTTCACTGGCATCAAGCAGTTCAGAGACACGCCCCTGTCCCAGAATCCGCATCAGAAGCATCTGCATTCCTCGATCAAAAGCATGCACATATCCCATTCCCCAATACAAATCAGTAGCGCTTTCAGCTTCCACATGGGGCGTTCCATTTAGATCTCTCCAGATTTTTATGTTGTCTTTCATAATCAGATTCCTTTTCTAATAAAAACCAATTGTGTCTTTCAGATATGATAAATCGTCAATTATGGACTCTATTCTGACCAGTTTGTTATGTACTGCTCCTGTTCCGATGTTTCGGGAGATTTAAGTCTTCTGGATTTGGGACATTGCTTCCATAGCTTTCCCAATTGCTCCAGCGCTTTTGCTCCCGGATAACCATGCCTGGAGAGCCAGCATCCGACCATGGTTCCGGTTCTGCCAATTCCTCCCCAGCAATGGATATAGACTTTTCCACTACTTTCAAGAATCCTGTCGATTTCATCAAGAATAGTCACGGTTTGCTCCCGGGAGGTGGGAATCGAATAATTGGCTATTGAAAATCGTTTATATTGAACAGACAGGTCGGATCTTTGCTCAAGTAGCTGATAATAGGGGTCCAGTCCATCTTCCTCAGCAGTGAGGTCAATAAAACAGGTGATCCCCGCATCAAGCAGGGATTCGATTTTTGTGTTGGGCGTCAGGTCGTGCAAATCACCCGGGTATTCTCCGGCCAGAAAGCGATCCGGCACCACCCAATAACAGTTTTTAATCGGATTTTTCATGGGCGTCAGGCTTTGTCTATTTGCTTATTGATTGGATTGAATCAGGTCAAATCTGTCTCAATGCATAAAGGTACTATCTCACCTTGTCAATCTTGTTGCATAAGGATACCTACCGATAACAGAATGATTCTGCTCGATTTTTACGTCATTGTTTCCACTTTGTATATTTAAAGAGGTAGTGATCAAAAGAACGTGATTGGCCTGCTCGAATTAAGAAAACAGAACCATGTCAAAATATGCGTCCCTGGAACCGGAAAACTGAACTTTTCTGCTGATAAAAAAATGATTGTTCCCCGGGTTATCAAAATCGATCAGATGGATGGTTATATGCTCACCGTTTTTTCCCAATGGCATGGGGGTACGCCCCGACAACCAGTCATAAAAAATCTCATTAGCCCGGACTAATCCACTGTAATTAGCCTCCAGCAAGACGCCACGCATACGATGAATCACTTCGTCAGCCAGATCCGGTTGTTTTGCAATCGTTTTATTCAAACGACAGATGGATTCTTTCAACCAGGTATCGACAAATACATCCTGCGGTTGTTTGTCGTGTAAAGCCAGTTTTTCACCCTGAACATAATTCCAGTTCAATTCCGAACTTTTGGAATAGGCTTCTGATTCTTCCTTGAGCGCTTTAGTCCTGATGGAAACCGGCTTCCCGCTAAGGAAATCTATAAGTGCTTTTCGATGGTGTTTTGTTCGTTGAAAGACATTTTTCTCTCTTTTGTCCAAAAGCTTTTTGATTTCCTTTTCCGCCTCAATTAAATGTTTTTCTACTTCCGTGGGCATTTGCAACCGTGCTTAATTATATTTCTCGTATTCAATTTGAGCTTCTTCTAATGCCTGTTCATGAGTGATTTTCCCGCATGTTCTAAAAGATCGCGACCCGTCAAACTCAGAAACACACACAAATGCTTCACCCAATCCTTCATATACATCGGTTACAGCATATCAAAGGAATTTGAAAGTGTGCTATCACCTGATTCAGTGGTCAATTCCGGCTTCATGAATTATGATGATATTATATGTTTGGTTGAATGTTTATTGCAGAAAACTGTTAAAGATACAATTCCGTATCTTTTAACAATTAATCATTTGATCTCTCAATTTTAACCTTTTTTGGTAAAAAGCCTGGTATACTAACACAATTTTTTTCTGCTCGTCTTTATCTGGAACTGGTATGGGTACCGATTTTAAATTTAGTTTGTTGATTTTTACCATGTTACCGCTTGTCCCTATAAATTTTAAGATCTGTTTCAACGGGTTCTAAGCGTTCTGAAATATTCTTTGCGATCTCCCCAAATTTAACAATCTGCCAGCCTTCTTTTTTTGTTTTTCGGATAATTGGATTGCCATGGTAACAACTCAATTTCGTGATCAGTTCTTAATTAAGTTGTATTTTATTATCTGACGGGTTTTGATAGTCTTTAAGTTTCCCCATCTTCCACGGTTTTTATGGGCCGGTTGTTAACAAATTTTCCATCTTCTCATAATTCCCGCCCACGGAAGACACGGAAAGCACTGAAAACAAGTTTAAAATTTCTGTGTCTTCCGTGGTTTAAATTCTTAAATTATCTTCAATAAACCTCAGCATTTCTTCTTTCTTCGGTAGTTCAAGTTGATATTTGGAAACGAACAATTTGTCATCCATCCCGGCCAGTGCGTATTCGACCAAAGCGTGGTCTTTGTCTGTGCATAATAGAATGCCAATCGGCGGATTATCATTTTCAGTCATCATGTTTTTGCGATACCAGTTTACATAGGTATTAAGTTGACCGATGTTTTCATGATTGAACTCTGCAAGTTTCAATTCCACAAGGATGTGACACTTTAGTATACGGTGGTAAAACACCAGGTCCACAAAATTATAGGATTTTCCAATAATAATCCTTTTTTGTCGCGCTTCGAAGCAGAATCCGTGTCCCAGCTCCAAAAGAAAATCCTGAATTTTGTCCAGTAACTCATCTTCAAGATGTGATTCACTCATCACTTCCCTGGGTTTTAAACCCAAGAACTCAAATACATAAGGATCTCGTATATCAAGCGTTGAAGTGGCTGTTTCTGTATCTGTTTGAGCCAATTCAGATAATTTTTCCTTATTTATCGATAGGCCGGAGCGTTCATAATACAGACTGTTAATCTGCCGTTTTAGTTCCCGGACAGACCAGTTTCCTTGTATACATTCGACTTCATAAAATCTGCGTTTGGTTTCATCTTCTATCTCAACCAACAATCTGAACATACTGTAAGACAACCTGCTAATAAGCTTATCAGGATGAATCGACAACTTTTCCAACGCTATCGGCGCATTCTCTATATTTGCTAATACACGAGCAGGAAGTAGTGCTTGAGATTGTGCCGACACTGTCTGCACAATCTGAGGATAAGAGCGATAAAACTTCAAGTAGTCATATAACTGGCGACGGTTACTGTTTCTCACTTTTAAAACATTCAATCGATCCGCCAAATCTTTAAGTATTTCTGTACCATAACGAGCCCGATCTGCTCCATTCAACTCGTACTCGGCAATATAACAACCAATCAGCCAGTTCCGCATTGTCAGACAGGTATTTACAGCATGCCCGGCCTGAGTCGCAAGTTCATGATGTACTTGCTGGATTGATCTGGCCAATTCCTCAAAGTTCTGTTTGTTTCTGATTGTGTTTAACGGTGATTTTTCTTTCATAATTAAACCTCAAAACCGAGATCCGCCAGTGCTGCGAACAGTTTTTCGTTTGTTTTTTCAGCTCAACCCGTCCTATCTGCCAGGCTTCAATCACCGATTCCAGGCTTTGTTGATCTCCACCTGATCCGTTGCTAACGTAATGTGGAATCGACAGGTTGTATTGCGGATAAGACTATTCATTAAACTTTAAACAAGTAGGTAGTTGCTGAATATTTTGTAAGTGAATGCAGGAAAACAAGGCTACAATTTTCCAAATCGATTTGGAGAATCAAGTGTATTTTGTCCAAGCCTATGTAAAGTAGTTGAGGAAGAAGCATCATGTCAATCATTGGAATTATCTACTTAGTGTCGTTCGCAGTGAACAGACAATTTTATGGGGTTAAGTGCCAAGAACCGCAGAAGGAATATTTGTTTCAAAATACTTCCTATATCTTAGAATATGATTCTACTATTTTGATTTTAATAAATCTTGGCTTGGGTGACCCATAATAAGCACTTATGTAGTATTCCTTTTCAAAACACCTGAATTTTGAATAACACTTCGATCAACACCACTGTATTTTCCATCCGGCAAGGTTCATCTGGACAACCGGGAACAAAACCAGTATGAACTCATTAAACCAATAGAAATAACATTTCATTACAACTTTTAAATAGACAACACAGTGGCTGATAATCTGAAAAAGGTGGCGAAGTTTTTTGTCCTTCCGGTTTTGATTCTTTTGCTGGTTTTGGAAGTTGGAGTAAGGATCATTATTGATCTACCGGCGGATACTGATTTTTATGGTTCCATCGGAAAACAAGAGATAAAACAATTCCAAGAGCTTCATCAGATAAAGTTCGTATCCGGATCTGACTGGATCCATCTGGGATGGATTGCAGATCCTGATAATGAGTCTTACCTGGTATACAGGAAACAGGGTGATGCCTGGCTGCATCTGGAAGAGGTTGAGTTCGGCAGTTTTCTGCAGAAAAACCTGGAGGCTCAGACCAGCTACACTTTTCGCGTAAAATCCAATCCAAGCGGTTTTGATTATATTGCAACGGTCGATACCAAGTCATCGGACAACAATGCCGTCTATGTACCCGAAATTGTGTCTGATTGGCGTCCATTGTTTCGACCCGCTGTTACCGGCAGTTATTTGAATGATCATACTGTATTCCAATCAGAAGACGGCAAGTGGCATATCATCGGTATAACTTCTTTTGGAGATGGGGATTATTCCAAAGAATTCTACCTGGCCCACGGTGCTTCCGATACATTCCCACCGCAGGAGGAAACCGGAATGAAGGAGTTGGAGAAGGTGGCCGATTTCGGACATCTGGCCTGGGCACCTCATGTTGTAGGCCATGATGACACCCATTACATGTGGTTTTCACCTCACAAGGCATATCTGGCGACCAGCAATGACGGGTATAACTGGAATGAAGAAAAAGCACACACATTCCTGCCGTACCATCCTCAGTTTCGAGACCCCATGATTCTGAAAGTAGCTGACGGCCAATGGCTGATGTACGTAACAGCCCGAGAGGGTTATTACTCCAGTGTCGATTTATACCAGTCTTTTGATCTTCTGCACTGGCAGTACATTCGATCAGCCCTGGGAATGGGTTTCGGAGCAGAGCGTTCCGGCCCGCAAGCTTCTACCGAATCTCCCTTTGTAACTGAATATGAGCGGCGATATTATCTTTCTCTTACTTATAATAATGAATCATTCTTTTTTCACTCAATTCTGCTGGCTTTGAAGATCTGGCCGGATAAAAAAAGCTACAACGACACCCTGGTCTTCCAAAGCGAATCACCTTATGATTTTGGCACGTACCGGGGGCGGGGAAACGCTCCCTCTTTGGTTGCCGAATTGGAGGCTCATGCTCCTGAAATTATCTATAATAACGGTTGGTATATCACCACCTGCGGTTGGCCATGGGTGGCTACTCTAACAAGCGGAGAAACCGCCTACGCTCGACTTGAATGGAAACGGAGGTAATAACACCCATCCTTAATAAATACAGGGAGAATTCATGGACAAAGACTCGGAAAAAACAGCAACAACGCCTGTCAAATTATCGCTGGGGCTAAAACTGGGATACGGGATCGGGGATATCGGCTGCAATATTTTCATTGTTTCAACCGGGATGTTTCTTCTCTTTTTTTTGACAAATGTTCTGGGGATAGAACCTGCCCTGGCCGGTCTGGTTCTCCTGATACCCAAAATGTGGGATGTTATCTCTGATCCTATTATGGGTGCTATTTCCGATATCACCCATACGCGAATCGGAAGAAGACGACCCTATCTGATCTATTCTTCTATTCCCTTCGGACTGGTGTTTTTTATTCTCTTTGTAGCGCCCCATTATGAGTCTCAGCTGGTAGGAGCCATTCATGTGGGGTTGTTATTTGCCTTGGGTTGCACGGTCTTTACCATTTACAATGTACCTTATTCCAGTATGGTGGCTGAAATGACCGATGACTACAACGAAAGGATGTCGGTGACCTCCTTCAGGATGATCGGTTCCTCAATCGGGGTATTGTTGGCGGGAGGTCTGGCAATGCAGCTGGTTGAGAACGGTGGTGGCGGTGAATCGGGTTTTCGCTTCATGGGGATGATATTCGGTTTGCTGATTACGATATTCTGCCTCGCAAGTGCGTGGGGAACCAGAAATGCCAGGTTTCTGCAAGCGATCGATCAGAAACCGGCTTTTTGGGAACAGACAAAAATCGCATTTGCCAACAAGCCCTTCAAGGCGCTTATGGCAATGTACCTTATCCAGTCCACTGCAATTGGTGTCTTAATGGCAGGTCAGATCTATTTTGTGAAATACGTAATGAAAATGCCGGAGACCTATGTTGGCTTCATTTCAGCCATCCTGTTCATTACTGCCATCGTTTTTATCCCTGTCTGGGTAAAGATCGGCATGAAGCTGGGGAAAATCAAGGCTTACACCCTTGGCCTGAGTCTGTTGACAATTATGCTGTTATCATTGATCTTTACCACACCCTCACAACCGATTATTTTCTTTATTCAGATGTTTTTTCTCGGCATCGGCTTTTCCAGTTTTCAGCTTTTCCCGTTTTCCATGCTACCTGACACCATAGAGTTTGATGAGATGAAATCCGGTATGAGGCGGGAGGGAATCTTTTCCGGCGCATGGGCCTGTGGACAGAAAAGCGCCTACGCCATTGGCCCGGGCATTGTCGGAATAACGCTATCCCTGTCAGGTTTTGTGAGCTCCGGAGATCAGCCTGAGAGCGTGGCAACCGGTATTCGAATTGTGTTTTGTGTCTTTACCGGCCTTATGATGCTCCTCAGCCTGATTCCCTTTAAAAAATACGATTTAACTGAAGAGAGATTTGAAGAGATCAAGCAGCTGATTCGCGTCCAACCACGCTGAAATAAGAGGGCACATATGCAAATACCCCCATTTCCACAAATTCTGAGGTTTAATGTAGCCGCATTCTATTTCGGTTAAAAACTGAACCCCATTCTGCCACAGGAATATTAAAAGGCTTAAGAAGTCTTTGAAAGAAATGATAGGCCAATTCTTTTGTAAAACCCGGTCTCCTGACAGTTTTAGGGATAGTAACAGGTTTTAGATGCTTACTGACATCCCTGGCCTGCTCTATGACATAAAAGGCATTAGGGTCCACCTCACGCAGTTTCGGGACAATCGAAGACAGATCACGACGTCTGCATACTGAATATATTTCGGTCACCGGCCCTTTGGTTCCCGTTCCGGTAAAGGTTGTTATATCCAGGAAAAGATCCCTGAAAACAGTGACCATCGTTTCCTTTTTTTCATCCTCAACAATTAATCTTAGGATAACGGGCCCTAAGGCGATTTTTCTTTCAGCCAGAATGCCGACAACATTGCCGCAAGCGTATCCAAGCGCATAAAAAACTACTAGAACTGGACTTTCTGTAATCTGACTGATAACAGCACTTACTACGGTAATCCAAATAACCGTTTCAAAAATCCCTAAAATAAAAGCCATTGTCATACGCCCCTGAACCGTAACTATAGTTCGCATGGTCCCCAGGCTCACATCAAGAACCCGCGCAAAAAATATCAAGATGCCGGCAACAATAATCGATTGATCCATTTTTTTTATGTGAAACCTATTTAACGTTGATGTAATACCCTTCCGGAATATTTTTTACAATTTTAGGAATACGGAGGGTCAATAATCCATTTTTATACGACGCTTCAATCGCTGATCTTTCAGCATTATCTGTCAAATAAGAGGTTATGTTGAATCGTTCTCTCCCTGATTCGTCTTCTCCCAGTTTTGTTTTTCTGGGAATTTCACTGGGCTTCCGTTCACCCTGAACCCGGACAAGGTTGTCTTCTCTTACCACCGTGATAGAATCTTTACGAACACCCGGTAATTCAACAATAACCAGGTAAGCGTTTTTGGTTTCTATCTTGTTTACATTGGGGATCCAGTGCTTTGGATTGACATCAAATTCTTGCGGTCTTCCATTCAAGTTCTTCCCGCTTGGTTTGGAAACCTTCTGAAATATTCTCTGAAGCCAACTTGCCCTAATCGTACTCTTCTCTACCATAGAACCCCCAAATTCTTTTCCGATCCTCTGATATATTGATATCTGAACAAAAGTCACTTTCCCGCTCAATCCTTGGATTTCTTATATTATTATTAATCAAAGGGGTAATAGTATTGATTGCTAAATGGATGCCAAATTTTTTATGATTGATATTATAGCCTTTTTTATAGATTACACTCCACCTCAACCAAAATTCAGAATTGTCTGTTCCGATTACTTTTACTTTTTTGCATTCACTGACTACAAAGAATTGAGGACCATTTCTGTTACAAGTAGTATTAACATTGTTTGGCACATAGTATCAGCGTATTAAAAACATGCTTTGGGTGCCTTCAAAAACAAATCTCTCAAAATCTATCGGAACCTTGAATTCCGACTCATGGCTGTTCTATTAAAAAACAACATTAAATTTCAGGGGGAATAGGCTTTACGGGGTGCGCCATGAAGTAAAAAAGGATCTAGAACCAACAGGTCATTTAACAATTCAAAAATCAGTGAGTTCCTCTAAAGCCTGAACCAAGTGTCATTCCGGCCTTGAATCGGGATCTAAAGCTCAATAGGACTGTAGATCCCGGTTCAAGGCTCATAAGTGCTTACTTAAGCAAACATTGCCAAGAGCAAAGATTACGGTAGGGCGGGGTTACATCCCTGCCGGAACCTACTCAAAGGCGGCCATGTAAAGTAGCCCTACTGTTTCGGAAAACTGAATTTTGTATCGAAAATATCCCTATTTTGAGTGCTTATGGGATCAAGTCCGGAATGATAAGGTGGAAAAATGCAGATTATTCCGTTGTAGCACAGCCTGTTGCGATAGAATCCATATAAACCACGTTGGAATATAGATTTATTCTCCGGATCGTATCCGGAATAACAAAGCTGAAAGGGGAGATTTCTCCATTTGGTTGCTGTTTTCCGGCTTCAAAAACACAAGCAGATAAAATCAGGAAGCAGGGCATTTAAAAAGTTTTTGAATATTTGCAGATAAGAAAATCAAAAAAATTATCGGCATATTATATTCCGGTTTTTCTGGTGATTATGAACTGATTGTTCTGATTTTTAGTTTTTCTCCTGATTTTCTCTCCATCACCGGAAGCAGGCGATCAAAAGACCTCTCCCTATGGCATCAAATTTAAAACCAGCGTAAATACAGTAAGTTGGACTTCGAATGATACGAACATACAAACGTTTTTTTATACATACATCTATAGAAAGTTGAAAATCAGATAGCGAAATCACGTTTTTTTAAGAGCCTATCTTATTGATAAAAAAGATTTCTGTTTTAGAAAGGATCAAAGTCTTCAGTTTTACTATCAAGAGTTCAATAGTGGTAAGAAGGTTGCAGTTGCTTTCATGTCTTAACCACAGAAAGTCTCCATCATGGCAAATAACTTAAACAGAATTGTTTTATGCCGGGGAAAAGTGTGCTTTCTGTTTTCAAAGGAAAACATCACGGTGATTGTGTATGGCTAAAAAAGTGAATAAAAGAAATAAGGAACTTAGAAGAGAACAGATAAATACGGCATTGGAGGAGTTTTTTTCCAGAGGGGGCCGTATTAAAAAGATCAACGCAAGTGATCTAAAATATTCAGTAAATGACAGTACTGATCAACAGGATGACTTGTCCATAACTGCTGATTTTTCCCAGATAGAAGCGCCTGTCTATACCCCTTTTCCAAAAGGTCATAGACTAAATGATTTTGAGTAGGTCCGCATGAAAAAATCATCGATACCCAATAAAGAGATCGAAATTGATGGTATTGTGGTCCCTAATTCATGGTCGCCAAGGAATCGTGTAATTACGATCGCTGTCAATACGGCGGGAGAGCATGAGTATCTGATAGATTCCTGCAATAAAAAAGGTAAAGAGCTAAAAAAACTCCTTGGGAAGCGTGTAAAGATAAAAGGCCAGTTATCTCAAGTCAGTTCTTTGCCAATGGGACTTATTGTTGATTCCTACCAGGTTTACGATTGGTAGAAGTGAATAAATCTCTGATCTAATTCAGATAGATGGCGATTACAAATTTTTCACCCACCCGCAGTTTGGGGTGGCAACGTTTATTAAAATAAGGATGGAGACCGAATGTAAACACCAAATCAGACATCATTTTTCCAGAAGATGTAAGAACATCATCGGAGATAGAAAGTTCGGGCAAAAAAACTGAAATGTTTTTGAATCAAATCGGCATGAAAAGATTTTTACACGCTCTATATTTAAGAGTATACCTGAAGAATTATCCTCATGTATCTGAGTTTGAGTATCATTTGCCTTCTGATCTGGGCATGACTCTGTAAAAACTCACGTGTTTCTGCCAAGTCCCGATTTGTCATTTTAGCGGTTTGGAAAAGGCCAATCTCTGTTTGGGTTGTCGTTCTTTTCAATGTGATTTAACAATACAAACTTATGTTTGTTACCATCTTTAAATACGCATCTTTCTTTGTTGCCAAGGAGAACAAAAAATGAGCAATTCCATGCTTAATAAACGGAATCAACCAGTCAAAAGAAAACAACTTAAAAACCAGTGTAAAGTCATCGGTCCTGTTAATAACCTTGAAGACCATGTCCACACCGATTGGTGGCGTAAGATCTTTAATTCAACCTATCTAAAGACCGATGGTGATGTGGTTGGAGATCAGCTTATTACAGCCGATGAAGTGGATTTTTACCTTGATTTCCTTAAAATGCCCTACGATGCCCATATTCTTGATCTGTGTTGTGGGCAAGGTCGACATACACTGGAATTAAGACGTCGAGGCTATAAAAATGTCGAGGGTTTGGATCTTTCCCATTACCTTGTTCAAAAAGCAAAGGAGTTCTCGACAGCAGAGGGATTTTCCATCCCTTTTCGTAAAGGGGATGCCAGGCGACTACCCTACGAAGCTGACCGTTTTGATGCCGTGATGATTCTTGGCAACAGTTTTGGATATTTTGATACGGTTGATGACGATCTCAAAGTACTGAAAGAGGTGTTGAGAGTTCTCAAACCATGGGGCAGAGTCGTGCTGGATATCACCGACGGTATGTTTCTCAAGAAAAATTTTGAACCCCGCTCCTGGGAATGGATCAACAAGAAGTATTTTGTCTGTCGGGAACGCTCTCTATCCTCGGATGAGCATCGATTAATATCAAGAGAAGTTGTGACTCATGCTGAAAAAGGTGTGATCGCTGATCAGTTTTACGCAGAAAGACTTTATAGTCAGGATGAAATTCGTCAACTCTTAAAAAAGGCCGGTTTTGCCACCTTTATTCATCATGGCGCCCTGAATCCAAACTCCGCTCGAAATCAGGATCTGGGGATGATGGTGCAACGCTTTGTTCTCTCCGCACAGGTCAGTAAGAATTGGACACCAAAGGTGACTCAGGAAAGTGACATCAAAACGGTGGCCGTTCTAATGGGAGATCCTCGTAGACCTGATATAATCAAGCCTCAGGAGAAATTTGATGATGATGATTTTTTCACCATCAACCGGATGAAAGAAGCTCTTCTGAAACATAAAAAATACAGGTTTACGTTTCTGGATAACCATCACACTTTTTTAAAAGACATTGAAGCCCTTAAAGGCAAGGTGGATATCGTCTTCAACATTTGTGACGAAGGATTTAAAAATGAACCCCGCAAGGAATTGCACGTCCCTGCTCTTATGGATATGTGTGAAATCCCTTATTCAGGGGGCGGACCGCAATGCCTGGCCTTTTGTTATGATAAATCCCTGGTTAGAGGGGTAGCCAAGGAGATGAATATTCCGGTACCGGAAGCGTTTTTGATCAATCATGAAGATATGGTATTCGATTTGCCGTTATCGTTTCCAATACTGGTCAAACCGAACTTTGGAGACTCAAGCTTTGGAATTACCATTAACAGCGTTGTCAATGATCTCGAAAGCCTCGTAAATGCAATCAGCAAAATGAGACGAGACTATGGTTATGACAAACCGATTCTGGTTGAAGAGTTTTTACCGGGCATGGACCTGAGCGTGGGGATTATCGGCAATCCTCCCTCTTCTTTCAAAGTCCTGCCGATAATCCATGAGGACTATTCCTGTATCCCGGAAGGCCTGCCCCGAATATGCGGGTATGAAGCCAAATGGGACCCCACTTCTCCTTATTGGAAAATTAAGTCATTACCTGCCAATCTGCCCGAAGAGACGGAAAAGTGGTTAACCGAAATGTGTCTGCGATTGTTTGAACGGCTGGAATGCCAGGATTATTGTCGATTTGACTGGAGAATGGATGAGTCTGGCCAGCCAAAGCTTTTGGAAGTTAATCCAAATCCGGGTTGGTGTTGGGACGGGCATCTTGCAAAAATGGCAGCTCTGGATGGAATGAGCTATGATGAGATGCTGATATCAATTATCAATGCCGGAATACAAAGAGTAGCTACAAAGCAGGTTGCTACTGAAAAGAATGGCTGCGATTGTAGCAAAGAACAGGAGCAAAACGAACCGATTCTTAAACTGAGCAGTATCTCAGCTTAGAGTTTCAAATAGGCATATTCAATTGCCAATTGAATAAGCAGGCCGTTGCGATCTTTTCCCAGTGCGGCTTGCTTATCCGTCCCTACATTCCCAGCACCACTTTTACTTTCATCATTCTCCCGACCAGTGGTACCAAACCGAATTCCACTTTATAGTAAATCATTCAGAGAAATGAGCTCGGATAATTCTGTCAAAAAGTGGAATTAACATTTATGGAAATTCTGTCCCTTTTTTTCCGAAGCCCGCATTACTCTTACACCGTTTTATTCCTCAGATAGCCTCTAAAAAGAATGATTGATCCTGCCCTTGAGTTTGGCTATAATCAGAACGGCATATAATCCGAGGGAGGAATAACAAAAAATCTCTTCCATTAAAAAAGAGATCCTTCACTTCGTCCATGATGACACGCTCATTTCTCAATATTTAACCGGTTCCCCTATAAGTCAGATACCACTTGCTGACAACAAACAGCTTAAAAAACCGGACATCAAAAGGATACCTATGGCACTTATCAGAAAAATCAATGTCAGCTCAGGAATTTACTGGATAGAAATTCCAGCCGCTGATCTTTACCTCCTCTGTGGTTGCCCTGCTGATAGCGTTAAACACTTAATGAAAAAGGGATTGATAAAAACCGAAGAGAGAAATGGGGTCTCCTTTGAAACCGGGCCAAACGCCATCCTCCTCTCCGACATTCTGGTTCAAAACGGCCACTTCTCCAATCTCTCCGAATTTCCTGTATTGCAGATGTTGTATCGTCAGGGCTTGATCATCCCCAATCATCCAAATAATACGGGTCAAAAACCGATTCTGATAGGATCTCGGGAGCAGGTCATATCCCAGATGCGTTATATCTACAGGGGCAACTACGGGTTGATCTCATCAGAGGAGATAAGTCGTACCGGCATTTCCCCGGAAACTACCAGGGAAATGATGAAGATCAAAACAAGATTCGCTTTTGGTCAGATCAAACCATCCCGCGAGTTTCTGGATAATCGTATCGTTGAGCAAGAACCTGTGGAGATTCTTTCTCAGGTGTTTATCAAACGTTTAAAACCGAATGTTTTTGAGATTTCCTATCGCGGAGAAACTGTCCTGGTTGATCTGAACATGGCACCTGACCAGAATTATGAGGTCCCCTATCCTTTGAATTTTCATCTCATAGAAAGAGAATACTTCTCGGTGATCCATTCCGGTGAGGGAGATGGCTGGGATGTCAACCGTCCCTGTATGGCCAGTATTCTGATGTTTCAAGGCAGGACGTACCTGATTGATGCCGGACCAAATATTCTTGGGACATTGGTTTCCCTGGGTATCAATATCAGCGAAGTGGAAGGAATATTTCACACCCATTCCCATGACGACCATTTTGCCGGGCTTCCCAGCCTGATCCGTTCGGATCATCGACTGAAGTATTATTCAACCCCATTGGTACGATCCGCAGTAACTAAAAAGCTGGCAGCCCTTTTGTCGATTGAAGAGGATCAGATTGCTGAGTACTTTGAATTTAACGACCTGCAGTTCGATGTATGGAACCAAATAGACGGCCTGGAGGTTAAACCGCTCTACTCTCCGCATCCGGTTGAAAACAACATCTTTATTTTTAGAACTATATGGGAGGCCGGATACCGTACCTACGGACACTTTGCCGATATTGTCGCCTTTGACGTTTTTGACAAAATGGCTGTTCCTGACAAACACGGCGAAGGGATTTCAAAATCGTTCCTGGAGAAGATAAAGGCGGATTATTCTCAACCCTGCCAGATAAAAAAGCTGGATATAGGTGGTGGAATGATCCATGGAAAGGCAATTGATTTTATTGATGACACCTCTGATAGAATTATTCTATCCCACTCTTCTTCTCCGCTGAAGGATGCAGAAAAGGAGATTGGGTCCGAAGCCACTTTCGGAGCGGTGGATGTGCTAATCCCTGCTTCCCAGAACTATGCCTGGCGTTATGCCCACCAATTCCTGCACTCTTATTTTCCAGATGTTCCAACCGCCCAGATCCGGATATTACTGAATAATCCCATTGTAAATTTCAACCCGGGAACGATCTTGCTCAAAGAGGGCGAAAAGGTTGAAAACATTTATCTTGTGCTTACCGGAAACGTAGAATTGATACAGTCCAAACACAGTGTGAATCATGTCGTATCATCCGGGGAATTGGTCGGAGAGATTCCCGCCCTCAATGATGAATGTTCCAACGCAACCTTTCGGGCCGTCAGTTTTGTCCAGGTTCTTAAACTGACCCATTTTATTTATCTCTCTTTTGTTGAATACAACTCCTTACATGAGGGGATCAAGGAACTACAGAAGATCCGGCGTTTTCTGCGAAAAACGACCCTCTTTGGCGAATCGATATCGTATACTACACAGAACCGAATTGCACAGTCCGTTACTTTAATACAATATGAGAAAGGAGTCGATCTCTCCCTGGAGGATAACAATTCTCTATATATTGTAAAGGAGGGAGAACTTGAGTTTTACCTTGGAGAAAAAATCTTTGAAAAACTCAAAAGCAGGGACTTTTTTGGGCAGGAAAGCATCATCTTCGGGATTCCCTGCCTGTTTCATCTGAGAACAACCACCGAATCAGAGCTTTTCCAGATTCCGGGTGAGATGCTCAAGGACATTCCGGTTGTGCGCTGGAAACTGTTTGAAGCCTATGAAAAACGGATTCAGTTGCTCAATTCATGCCATGCGGGTATTTCCCTGTTTCAATGGCGAAGCGAATATAGTGTTAACATTCAGATAATGGATAATCAACATCAAAAACTCTTTTCCATTGCCGACAAAATGTGCAAAGCTTCTGAATCAGACTTGAAACAAGGTATGATTGCACAGGTTTTATCTTTTTTGATCAAGTACGCGAATGTGCATTTTAAAGAGGAAGAGGCCTTGATGAAGCTATACGAATACCCGGAAACTGACATTCACTGTAAACTACACCAGGGGCTGATCCAGCAGATCAATGAATTTGAGACTCGGATTAAACAAAACACGCTGAAACCCGATCACCTGTTCCCGGATTTTTTCCGCCACTGGATTATCAAACATATCCTCACTGAAGACAGGAAATATAGCCGATTCCTGAACGATAAGGGCGTGTTTTAACTACGGACAAAACAGACAATCCGAAAACAGCAGGGACTTCAAAACAATATTGTAAAGAAAATGGAATTTCAGTTAAATATAGAAATGGTTCAACAATGGTTGGGAATTTTCCAGCAGTGGGTTTACATCCATATTTTATCCTGGGTAATCGTAGCCCAGATTGTTATTTTGATTGCCAGTCGGCTATTGGGAGAAATAATCGGGCGACCTGCCAGAAAGTCTATTGGGGGTTATATCACCAACCGTTCCTTCCCGTATGTTTTAATAAAAAGTCTTTTGACGCACCTGGTTCGTCTAATCCCATTATTGCTGAGCATTATATTCCTTTGGGCAACGCTTCTGATCTTTCAACGATTTGAAATCAGCATTTTTATCATGAAGCTTGCCCTGAACCTGTCCATGGCCTGGGTAATCGTTCAATTGGCCACATCTACCATCCCTGATCGCTACTGGTCCCGTCTGATCGGAGTTCTTGTCTGGTCCCTGGCCGCTTTAAACATAATCGGTCTGTCTGATCCCTTCATCGCCCTGCTCCGTAGTACAGGCTTTTCTATCGGGCAGACAAGACTAACGCTGTTGTCCGTGTTGCAGGCTGTTATCATTCTGCTGGTGCTGCTGAAGGGCGTGGGGTGGTTAAGCCGATACATTGAAGTACGGTTAAACGGGGTTCCCGGGCTCAACTCGTCCACCCGGCTGATGTTGAGCAAAGTAATGTACATCACCATGGTAATCATGGTGACGATCATTGTCTTAAACAGTGTCGGTATCGATTTGACATCTCTGGCTTTCTTTAGCGGAGCTATTGGAGTTGGCGTGGGTTTTGGTTTGCAGAAGGTGGTCAGCAACTTTATCAGTGGATTGATCCTGCTTTCGGATAGATCGATTAAACCCGGGGATGTTATCCAGCTGGATGAAGCCGTTGGACGGGTTAGAATCATGGGTGGACGATACGTCTCAGTAGTTACGAGAGATGAAAAGGAATATCTCATCCCGAATGAAGACCTGATAACGCAGCAGGTGATCAACTGGTCATACTCCAATAGAATTATCAGGCTCAAGGTTCCGTTTGGGGTTTCTTACCGATCCGACCCCCATCAGGTGATTAAACTGGTGGTTTCCTCCGTAACAGATATCGCCAGAATACTAAAAGATCCGGTACCTGTCTGTCTGTTAACCGGATTTGGAGATAGTTCAATCGATTTTGAACTCAGATTCTGGATTAAAGATCCGCAAAATGGAGTCTCCAATGTCATTGGTGACGTATTGCTGGCCATCTGGGATACGCTGAAACAAAATAATATTGAGATCCCCTTCCCGCAACGGGATCTTCATTTTAAAACCCCTTTCCCCACCCCAGAAGAAGAGCCTTAATTGTTGGGGAACTGAGAATTCCGATTTTTTTCTTGTTATGATCTAGCAATTTTGGAATTAACAAATCTCTCCTTGAGTCCCTTGATCTGCAGGTTAAAAAGTCACAGATGATCCAAACCAAAGAATCTGGTCAACAGAAAATTAAGATTCTTCCATAACATACGATAGGAAAAGTGCTTTCGTGCCAATTCATAGTTCCGTTCCCCCAGTTCCTTCCGCAAACCGGAATCTTCAAGAATCAGTCTTGCCTTGTCGATTACCTTCGGGGTTAAAAACTGATCCATCACCACCAGTTCGAACCCGATCGGTTCAATATCCCTGACGAAAATAGCATAGCGGTTGATAAGAACCGGTTTTTTAAAATAGAGTGCCTCCAGAAAAGCATTGCCGAACCCTTCATACAGACTGGGAAATGTGATAAAATCAGCATGGGGATAAATGTCCCACAATGAAAGCCGGTTCTGACTACCGGACTTGTGGTTCCAGGGATCATCAACACCTGTTTGTATGATTCTTAAATCAACTCCCATATTTTCAGCCACCTGAACAATCCACTCGGAGTATTCAAAACCCTCATCCCCAGCTTCATGTGATATGCACAGCTTATAAGCAGGATTGTTGAGTTGCTTGACAAATTCAATGGCATGTTCGATTCCCTTTCGTTGCACAATACGGGTTGGTTGTAGAATCATCAGATCACCGCTTGTCATCCCGATGGATTTTTTAAAAACTTCAGAACCGGTCGAGTTGGCCTTGGGAGGATGATCAAAATCCAAAACGTTGGGGATAACGATGGATGCAATTCCTATCCGGTGAGCCAGTTCCTCCTGGGCAGCGGTGTTGATAACCACATGTTCCAGGCTGGGAAGTCTCGGAGGAAAAGCCATATGAATATAATCGTCAACGGCATTCACCAGGAATCGAGTACGCTCCCAATAAAAATCATGATGATGTGCTATAGAGGGGATCTGCCTTTCAACAATGGTTTCAGTTAAGGCCAGCCCCAATGGTATTTGCAGGGGGATCGTAAGGGCGTTTTCCACTATCAGCAAGTCAATCTGGAACCGATCGATAAACTCCCTCAGTTTCAGTTTCAGAAACCCTTTGATCTCTTGAATTTTATCCGTCAAATACAAAGATCGGGATTTTTTTCCAAACACCTGATCATTGATCTCCTGATTCGTTGGATCTTTAAAATGAGCTTCGGGAACCGTGAAACAAATCTCTTCGTCCTTGTTCAACTCTCCGGCAAACCAGAATACCTCATATCCGTTTTCCAACAGGACATCAGCCCATTTATTTGCCTCCATGGTCACCCCGTCTGTACCTGAAAAACGGGTGGAAACAAATCCGATTTTTGTACTCATAATCCCTCCTGATTCGGAACAATTATTTTTCAAGGTTTCATTTCTTTTCCTTAAAAGATACTTTACCGAAGATAGTCAAACAATTACAACACCGTTTTCCGCATCGCCGAACGGATTCAGTACGTATTTATCGGCAGCATTGTCGTTTTCCCAGATGCTGCTGTTAACCAGATAGCGGAACTGATATTGATGACCGGTTTCCAGGTCAAGAACAAGTTTGAAAGAACCGTCTTTCAGTTTTTTCATCGGATTTTTCTTGGGGTTCCAGTGATTAAATTCCCCAAGCAGACAAACAGTTTTTGCTTCGGGTGCCTGTTCCCGATCGATTCTGAATGTAACTTTGCAGACAGGCTTGGATTTCAAATACTGCTTCTTGATACTCATGGTTAGCCCCTCATGCTAGCGTTGATAAACTCTATGAAATAAGAATGGTAAAATTGCAAAATTCATACTAACCCCCTGCAGAATAATAGAAAGTTGCATATCAGGTGTCAAGTTTTGAATCATTCTTTTATTTTTGTGTAATCCACATCATAAATATATTTTCTCCCAAAAATGCTCCATCCTCATTTTCGTGCAGTTTTATTCATTTAAAAATCAGCAACCATCTTAAAACTCCAAAACATAAAAATAATTATACAATAACATTTACCTTAGCTTCAACTTAATATTACAATTCTAAACATAAATATAATTATTTGATATTTATTACCTGGCACTTTTGCGGATTCGCCAAAAATCATTCAATTTTACATACTGCCCCGCTATTTTGGAGGTTGAATTAAGACTATGACTTTACTTGCAATTTGCCAGATTGACATTGAATTGGGCCAAGTATCCCACAACCTGGAGAAAGTGCGGGAACAGATTTATTTGGCTTCTGAAGAAGGAGCGCGTCTTGTTGTTTTCCCTGAATTATCACTAACCGGTTATTCGTTTGAAAATGATGTGGGACTTGAGGCGATTGCCCTTACACTTGACAGCAGGGAACTGGATACGCTTTCCCAGCTGTGTCAAAAACAAAAGCTTACAGCCGTAATCGGATTTATAGAACAATCGGAATCGGGATTGTATAATACGGCTGGGGTATTCGGATCGGGAAGCACAATCCCCTGCTATCGCAAAGTACATCTTCCCGATATGGGAGTTGACCGGTTTTTATCACACGGAAATCTCGGATTTCCGGTCTTTGATCTGGCTTTTGCTCGGATTGGTATAAACATCTGTTATGATCAGCTTTTCCCGGAAAGCGCCCGGTCCCTGGCAGTGCAGGGGGCACAAATAGTCATTGTCCCAACTTGTGAGAGTCGGTCTCGTCACGAAATGTCAGATATTCTTGTCAGAGCTCGGGCTTACGAAAACAGGGTCTATTATGTCTGGGCCAATCGGGTTGGAAGTGAAAACGGTTCTCTTTTCGATGGGTCCAGCAAGGTTATAGATCCGCTTGGCGAGATAGTGTGTTTGGCCGGTAATTCTGAAGAGGAGATTATCTACTGTGAAGTGGAGCCAGCACTGGCCGATGATAAAAGAGCCTTTGAAAGCAGAGATTATCCGGAGCACCAGCACAATCTTTTTCAGGATCGTTCGCCGCAAAATTATTTACCCATTGTTGAGAACAGTATCAATAATCCGGACTGAGAATACAGAAACGAAGCTTGAATTATTGGAGAATAACCTTTTAGTGACCGGTTTTTATTACGATTGATTCAATTGGGACAATATCCTGGAATTGGTGGTAATCCCCAGTATTTTCGTGCCTGATTACAGCCATGGTTCGGATCATGATTAACAGCCATATCAAAATCTCTGCAAACCGATGCGCGGTTCTCATATATTGAACAATGGACACTTTTACCAATCTCTCCTTTCAAGGCGATACAGCGAGGTTTGCTCTGGTTAGTGCCTTTCATGCAAACTCTAAAATTGTTTAACTTTTCGGTTAATTCTTCAGGTACACTTCCGCCAGCTGCTAAGTCGGCTTCAGTCCAATAGAAGGTAGCTCTGAAATAGGCGCAGCAAGCCCCACAATTCAGACATAGATTAAAATCACTCATAGAAACAGCGCGTTGACCATTAAAGCGATAACAACCTGCAAATTGAAAAATATTCTCAGATTCGTAAAAAGTGAAAATGAACTTCGGAATGGTTTGGGAGGACCCTATTTTAGGTAGGAGTTTTCCTTCATTATATTTATGTAAAACAAAGAAATTTATCAATAGGAAAAATCTTCCTGTGACCGACTATTTCTTAAATAAGCATTATAATCAAGGTCAAACACGAGAATATTTTTTCTTCAAATCCCATTTATAGACTTTTCTTGGAATCATCTTTTGTGATTAGCCAGGTACAGAGCTTTTTACGCATTCACTGCTATCGCGCAAACTTACCCTATACCGAGCCCTAATCTGAAAAAATTGACTATGAAACTTTTCTCGTGAAGTTTGGGCATCGTACCCCCGTTGCTTGCAGCAAAGGTATTCATTGTCCAATAATCTTCTCAAATGCTTTTTGCAGTGACCTGGTTACCGGACCCGGGTTTCCGTTGCCAATGGTGTGGTTATCCACTTGAATCACTGGTGTTATTTCGGCTGTTGTTCCGCTGATGAAGACTTCATCGGCGAATCTAAATCGTTCCTGACTAACAGGTTCCTCAATGATCTCAATTCGGTCTTGCCTGCAGATGTCAAAAACGACCTTCCGGGTGATGCCGGCCAGAATATAATTGCTTTTCGGATAGGTATAAACAGTGTTACCGAATACGGCAAACGCATTGGTGTGGGTTCCTTCCGTTATCATACCGTCCCGGACAAAAATCGCCTCCCCCACTTGGGCTTCCTTCGCTTGCTGATTCCCCAATGCATTGGGCAACAAACAAACCGACTTGATATCACAACGTGACCATCTGATATCGGGTAACAGAATTATTTTGATCCCGTTGTGCAATTTCTGTTCGTCTCGATGGAAGGGAGAGGCACTGCCATACACGGTTACCGGTGTAGCTTTCGGGGGAAACGCATGCGCCCGTTTTGCCACTCCACGGGTTATCTGTAGATAAACAGTCGCATGATTATCCTGTAGATTGTTTTTTTCGATCAGGTTCTTTGCGACGCTTTTCAAATTACTCACATCACCATAATTGATTCGAAGTTCCGTAAGACTTCTGGTCAACCGGGTTAGATGGGAATCCATTTCAAAAAGTTGCCTGGGATAATAATAAATCACTTCATACACGCCATCACCAAAAACAAATCCCCGGTCGTCCGGAGAAATCGAAACCTCATCTTTTGAAAGATACCGGTCGTTATAATATACAATCATTATACCCTCGCTTTTGTTCAACAATCGGTGAAATATATAGCGTCATCTCTGGTCAATATCCACCAAAACCCTGGAAATGATAATGATCCGATTTAATTAAGAATGTGTCAAATACCAAAAAGCCTATAAAAAGCAGCATATAAATACGGTTTTAAGAAGGCACAGTAGTATTACAGCTAAGCGAATATCAACTCTCCCGGTAGAGCCTTTATTTTCAATGCAATAACCATTGGGAGAACTGTTTAGGAAAAGACAAAAAAAAACTGGAAAAAAAGATTGCCGCAATAAAGCAAGAATAAATATCTTGAGTAGAAATCAGTCACACCCAATAATTTGTCAATTCACACCCGTAAACTCATCTACATTGATAAGGGATGGTTTTGTCGGTTGGCTTAACAGAAAAAGCAGGTATTTTTTAATCAAAGGAGAAAATCAATGGCCGGTTTATGGATCATCGGGAGTTCAAATGTCGATTATGTACTAAAAACCAGATCCATCGCGATGCCGGGTGAGACTGTTATCGCCGAATCCTTAAAGAAGTATACCGGGGGAAAAGGGTTTAACCAGGCAGTGACTTGCAAACAGCTGCTTCCCGAAACACGATTCATTTCGGCAATCGGAGCTGACCAGGATGCTTCGTTTATTGTGGATAAGCTAAAGAAACTCGGATTTGATCTGGGAACGATACTGGGAATAACGGACCAACCCACCGGGGCTGCTTATATCCAGGTTAGTGATGACGGTGAAAACAGCATCGTCGTTCACTCCGGTGCCAACAAACACTTGACGTTGGATTCCATAAAAAAATTTGAGCCCCTGTTTAATCCAGGCGATTTTACAGTGTTACAGGCGGAGTTAGAGCCCATTGAAACCTCTCTGATTATTGATTGGTTAAAATCAAAAACCATGCGAATTATCTTCAACCTGGCTCCCTATTTCCCCTTTGAAAAAGAAACTTTCAATGGGATTGACACCTTGATTGTCAACGAAACCGAATGTGATTCAATTCTCAAAAATTTTAATATCCCTTCTTTTAAACAGCTGGGGACCTTCTTAAACGTACCAACTGTCATTCTTACAAGGGGGAAAAAGGGAGCAGAGGTTCTCGAAGAAAAGAGGTCAATTGAAGTCAAAACCACTCCTATCACCCCGGTCGACACTACCGGAGCTGGCGATGCCTTTGTGGGGAGTTATGCTGTAGCAAGGTTTAAGGGGTTTTCATCCCTTGAGGGAGTCGAGATCGCCAACTCTTTTGGGTCTTATACTGCCACCGTACCCGGTGCCCAACCCGAGTTCCCGGAATCGATGAAGTCCAGGTTGCGGCGATAGACCAAATGCAATAGAAGGCATAATCCCATTAAGCTCCCTATTTACAATAGCTCCCACAGAAAAACCATTCAGTTTTTCTGTCTGTAATACCATTTGAGCCTTCTATTTTTCCAGTTGGAAACAATTCCAATCTTGTTTTGAACTATGCCGAATTTAACGTATCCAATGCCTATTCGGTGCTTCATTGGTAAAATGGAACTTCGATAATATGAAGGTGGAGCAACTTTTTAAGGCTGATCAACCTTCCTGAAAGTGTATGAAACCCGTAATCCTTTTTTATGATGAATCGTTATCCCGGGACTCTTTCAATGGTACCGTTAGCAATCATCTCTTGAAGCTGCTGTAATAATACTCTTTCATCGGAATCAAGAACCTTATCCTCATCTGCCTGTGCCAAAATCGCATTATACTCAGAAGTTGTTAATTCACAATCTTCGATGGCTTTTTTAATCAATTCCGCTAACTTCTCACTTGGTTTTGTCATAACTCGCCCTGAAAGAATTTTATAAAAAATATTAAGTGTAAGACTGACTTGATGAGATGATATGAATTTGGATATAAGCAGTCAAGGTATTCTTCCTGTTTTAGTAACCAAGCAATAATCTGAAAAGGGAGTCAAATTAGATACTCAATTCCGAATTTCGATCTCAATTCATAAATCTGTTGAACAGGTACTCTCCAATTCCGATCCGGAGTTGAAGATTAGATATCTGCCATTAGCTCTAAATATTCAAAATTGTTGGTTCGGGCAGTTGACTGCATTATACAATACTTGATCTAATTAGAACTTGTGACTGATAAATGTAACCGGTTTTTTAAACCTGGATAACCTGCCAGTATTAAGGCTTCCGGCTGATTCAGCAAAAGATAATCAAACAAACAAAAGCGACATGGATAATTATAACCCGAAAGAGATTGAAAAAAAGTGGTACGATTATTGGGAAACCAACCGGTTTTTCTCACCGGACACACAGGATGCCGATGAGACTTACACCATTGTTATTCCCCCTCCCAATGTTACCGGATTCCTGCATATCGGCCATGCGCTTGTGAATACACTGCAAGATGTCTTGATTCGTTGGAAACGAATGCTGGGTTACAAAACACTTTGGCTTCCGGGAACCGATCATGCCGGGATTGCCACCCAAATGGTTGTTGAGCGGGAACTGAGGAGCAAAGGGATTGAAAGAGAAGAGCTGGGACAGGAAAAGTTTGTTGAGGAGATCTGGAAGTGGAAGGAAAAATCCGGTAATATGATTTTGTGGCAACTCCGCAGACTTGGTGCTTCATGTGACTGGGAACGGGAGAGATTCACCTTGGATGAAGGGCTGTCGCGAGCAGTAAGGAAAAGTTTTGTTGATCTCTATAATGAAGGGCTTATCTATCGGGGCGACTATATTGTTAACTGGTGTCCCCACGACAAAACAGCCCTCTCCGACCTGGAAGTTGACCATGTTGATCGGGACGGGACGTTGACTTATCTGGGATACCCACTGGAAGACGGCAGCGGCGAACTGGTTGTAGCAACCACCAGACCGGAAACCATGCTGGGTGATACAGCGGTTGCCGTAAATCCCGACGATGAACGCTATAAAAAGTATATCGGTAAAAAGATTCGTCTGCCGCTGGTTGGAAGGATAATTCCAGTCATTGCGGATTCATTTGTTGATCCGGAGTTTGGTACCGGTGCAGTTAAGGTGACCCCGTCCCATGATCCCAACGATTTTCAAATGGGAAAACGGCATAACCTGCCTTTTGTGGATATCTTCACCGTTGATGCCAAGATCAATGATGTTTACAAACCCCTTGAAGGTCAGAATCGATTTGAAGCAAGGAAGAACATCATCGACCTGCTCAAGCAGGAGAATGCTTTCAGGAAGGTTGAAGATCATCCCCATTCAATAGGCCAGTGTCAAAGATGCAAGACTATTGTTGAACCCAGGGTTTCCACCCAGTGGTTCTGCAAAATGAAAGAGATGGCAGATGCCTCATTGCAGGCGGTTAAAGACGGAAAACTGCGCATTATTCCCGATAACCAGGAGAAAATATTTTTTGAATGGATGACCAATATCCAGGACTGGTGCCTATCCCGTCAATTGTGGTGGGGGCATCGAATCCCGGCTTGGTATTGTGAGGATTGTGGTGAGATCATTGTTTCAGAAAAACTGGAAATATCAACCTGTACGAAGTGCGATTCAACAAATTTAAGACAGGAAACCGATGTCCTTGATACCTGGTACAGTTCGGGACTGTTTCCTTTTTCCACCATGGGATGGCCGGATAAGACGGAAGATCTGAAGCTGTTTTATCCCAATTCAACGTTGATCACCGGTTATGACATTCTGTTTTTCTGGGTGGCCCGCATGATCATGATGGGGATTAAGATGACGGGAGAGGTTCCCTTCCCGGAAGTTTTTCTGCATGGACTGGTTCGGGATGCCAATGGTGAGAAGATGTCAAAAACCAAGGGAAATGTCATCGATCCAATAGACATAATTGAGAAATTTGGTGCGGATGCCATGCGTTTCACCCTGACCAGTTTAACGGTGATGGGCCGGGATATCAAACTGCCGGAACAGGTCATCGAAGGCAATCGAAATTTTATCAATAAGATCTGGAACGCCACCCGCTTCACCCTCTCTCACCTGGAAAGATTGGGAACACCAAAAGCCCTGGATCAGGTTACCCCGGGTGTATTCGATCAATGGATATTAACCCGTCTGGATCAGGCAGCCTTTGATATGAACCGTTACCTGAAAGACTATCGGTTCAATGAAGCTGCCAAATCCATTTATTCTTTCGTCTGGCACGAGTTCTGCGACTGGTACCTGGAAATCGTCAAACCGATGCTGTTCGGGAAATTGGGCGAAGATGCTTGTCAATCCTCCCTGGCTGTTCTGTATCATGTTCTGGAGGCGAGTTTGCGTCTATTGCATCCCATCATGCCGTTTGTTACTGAAGAGCTATGGCAGAACCTTCCAACAACAGACGGAACCATTGTGCAGGCTCCTTTTATCACGGTTGAAGAAAAGCAATTGAGGAATGTTACCGAAGCCGATCAGTTGATTGAACTGATCTCGGTTGTTCGCAATATTCGGGGCGAAAACAACATCAAACCCAATATAAAAATAGACATCCTGGCAGCAACACAAGACCATCAACTGGCTCAAAACATTGAAGGGTTTAAGGAGATCATCTTCGCTCTGGCAGGGGTTAAGCAAATATCAGTGAAAGAGCAGATTGAAAAATCAGAAGGTCTGGCAGGAGGTGTTGGCAAAAACTTTGAGGTTTTTATAGACCTCTCCGGAACTATCGATATTGCGCAGGAAAACAAACGTCTGGAAAAGGAAAAGAGCAAGCTTCTTGCCAAGCAGGATCAGATTAGCAAGAAACTGGTCAATGAAGCATTTCTTGCCAAGGCACCGGATGAGGTGGTGCAAAAGAACCGAGATGAACTGGAGGAGATCACCCTTAAGATCTCCAAAATCGATGAGAACCTGGAAACCATTAATGCAATTAATTAGCAATGAGTAAACTGATTACGTCCCATTTGGAGCATATCAGCTCCTTTCTGGCTATGGAAGTATTTGCCAAGGCCGAAGAACTTGAAAAGCAGGGGAGGGATATCATCCACCTTGAATTTGGAGAACCCGATTTTCCCACACCTGAGATTATTGCCAACGTTGGTATCCAGTCTATCCGCGACGCCAGAACAAAGTATACCCATACCCAGGGCATTGAAGATTTTAGAAATGCTGTCGTTAAAAAATATAAACGCCAGTATAACGTCGGTATAGCCCCGTCACAGATATTGACCTCCAGTGGAAGTTCAATCCTGCTTTACCTGGCAATGAGACTGTTGATCCCGCCGGGCGACGAAGTTATCATGACGGATCTCTGTTACGCCTGTTACGACAACCTGGCCATGATCGGTGGAGCCAAACCGGTTCGGGTCAGCCTGAGGCTTGAAAACGGATTTCAGCTGGATATTGATGAGGTTAAAAAAGCGATCACACCCAGAACCAGGGCAATTCTGATCAACTCCCCCATGAATCCGACGGGAACAGTTTTGTCTGAAAAATGCATGCGGGAACTGGCTGAATTGGGAATTCCCATCATTTCCGACGAGATTTACGGCGATCTGGTCTATGAAGGAGAACCCTACTCCGCTTTAAATTTTACCGAAAACTGCATTGTTTTGAACGGACTGTCCAAATTTTATGCCATGACCGGATGGCGCCTGGGATATATGATTATGAAACCGGAATGGGTAAAGGTGGCAGCCAGAGTACACCAGAATATGATGATCTCCGCAGCTCATTTTGTACAGGATGCCGGGACGGTTGCCATCAATGAAGCTGAATCGGAGTGCCGAAAAATGGCTGAAGAGTTTGATAACCGACGTCGTTTCCTGCTGAAACGCTTGAAGGAGATCGGTCTGGACCCCGGATATAACCCGGTAGGCGCTTTCTATGTTCTACTCAAATACCCGGATCAATCCCTAAAATCACTGGATCTTTCCATGGATATCCTGGAGAAATGCGGTGTCGCCTTAACACCGGGTATCGATTTCGGCGCTGCCGGCGAAGGTTTTTTACGAATCAGCTATGCCAACTCCAAAGAGAATATCGACGAAGCCATCAACCGATTGAAAGACTATTTCGGTTAGGCTGAAGCGCACTTCGCTGTTCTTGTTTGTATGTCGGCAACAAAACGATCAATAATCATATTGCCGACACTCTCGTTTTTAATTCCCGAACTTTATTTTAAAGGCTAATCCAACTGAAGAAGTGGATGAAGTCTTAAAGGCTCCCAGATTATTTGCAAGTGCGGTCCCACCTGCAGCCAGGTCAGCGATATCACTGCTGATTCCTATATAGGGTGCAAGTATTTCAGAGTTTTTTTCTGCTTTCGAAATACTGTCTCTCAGGTTTTCACTTTCCTTTGCCTCAAAAGAATTATAAAAAACCACCAGGGTAGCGCTATCAGTTAATGGATACTCATAATTCAGATGAATCGTACTGTTCGCTTCAATGCCAACAGACACACTTCCGTCCTCCCCAAAATCAGGCGTTGAAATTGTGGTATATTCAAAAGCAAGCTTTCCGGGCCCAATGGCCGCAACCAATCCCAGTGTCATCATTTCCAGAATAATATCCTGCTTGGTGCTGGGTACGGTTATCTCCTCAAGTCCGTTGATAAAAGTGGATGCAACGCCAACACCTGCATTATACGCTTCAAATCTAGATGTATCCGTTGCAGATACTTTATTGCCGGAAGCTTGCTGAAAGGCAAAGAAGGGTGAGAAATCTCCGATGTTCACTTTTATCACCATATTGGTCAGGGAGTGTGTTTCCTCATGTTGCCACTGGTTCCAGATCTCCTCGTCACCGGTTCCATTTGTTCCCCCCACAGCAATAGTCTGGTTCCCTAAAATGATATCGACAAGTCCGAAACTTCCGTCTAACCAAATAACCGTGTTACTGGATTCATGTTTGCTTCCTCCAGATGCAATCGCTGATAAATCTCCCATCCCCTGGCATAAACCCGCACCCAGTTCAATCCCTTCAGCCAGGTGGAGATCAATGGATATTCCAGGTTTTTCGATCAATGCAGCCGAAGTCCAGTATATGAAGTCATTATCTATATCACCGGCGAAAAGATGACCAATTCCATACATATTGGCTGTTGCAGCAATACTTTGAGTTCCAATTTTCACTCCCACCATTACTGCAGGTGAATAACGAATCCATAAATCGCCCAAACTTACATTATCAAGATATGCCCCGTCTTTTTTCTCTTCGCTGGCATAATCAGGATCATTGGCATCCATCTTCAGATTCATCACACCAATCAGATTGTACCAGGGTTTCCCGTTATAATCATTTTTACCGCCTCTGGCCACCATGGTTAAATTACCAATTCCCCGCGTCGTTTGTTGGGAACGATTATTGGCGCCGTCACGATAATCAACCCCGCTGTTCCAATCATTACCTATGGCTTCCTGGTAATCAGCTGAGTCAAGAGGAGTTGTATAATCATTCTGCATTTTGTAATAAGCTTCCAGATCTCCATGGATTTCCAGATCAATGGGGGCTCTTGTCAGCTTTTCTGCGAAACCGCAAGTAACAAATGACACCATACATGCTGATGCGATCAAAATTTTTTTTACCATAATTAACTCTCCTTTTTTATTCTTCGGTTAGAAAAAACTCAAACGCTAACATCCTGAAATGGTCTTCACCAAAATACAATTTTATCCGTCGACGTAATTCGTTTTTAAATTCATCAATCTTGGTTTTGAAGGTTGACAGTTTTCTGAAGTTTTAAGTGTTGTCCAAGTACCCCGGTTCCGTCCCTAGCGTTTTAGTAGAATCGATTCTGCTTTTAATGGGAGCAGATTACCGGCCCACAAAGTTGGGCTTTCTCTTTTCTATAAAGGCCAGCACACCTTCTTTAAAATCTTCGCTCTCCATAATTGGTTTAATCAGTCGTTCTGTATCTCGCCGATAATCATCCTTCGATGTATTTTGTGTTTTGTAATAGCAATACTTAAGCGCTTCAAGAACCATTGGAGCATTTCCAGCCAAAATACGTGCAAACCGGAATGCTTCCTCAAGTACCTCTTCATCTTTCACAACTTTATTGATAAGCCCCAATTCATATGCGCGTGAAGAAGATATCGGTTCTCCTGTCATTGTGAATTCCAGGGCCACCTTAAAAGGCATAACTGCAGTGTGATCAATAATTCCGCCAAGTGTTCCTATTTTAGACTCCGGGTATGCCAGGATGGCACTATCGCCCATAACTGTTAAATCACAACATTTAATTGCCAGTGAAAAACCAACCCCCAACGCTCCCCCTTGAACAGCACATACAATCGGCTTACAGACAGCATAACCATTATCCGGAAAAATCTGCGTCAAGGCTTCTATTGTTAAATCGAAGCCCAGATCGGCGCCGGCACAAAACACCTTACCAGCGCCGCTGACCACTGCGACACGTGCATCAGGGTCATTTTGAAAGCGCTTCCACGCTTTACCCAACTCAATGCAGAGTTCTGAGTTAAGTGCATTTCGTTTTTCAGGACGATTGAGCATAATATGTGCAATACTATCTTTTACGCTGTAAATAAGAACGGGCTTCGACATTTGTAAACTCCTATTATAAATACTGATCCGGCAAATCTTTAGATCAGGCAGTTTTTGAAGAGCGATCTTGCACAAGGTCAAAGATCGGATCATTTGGAAAAGTTTATTTCTAGACAACACCACTATTAATAAACTCTGTGATGTCCTCTTTTTGATATCCCAGCTCAGCAAGTATTTCTTTCGTATGTTCGCCCAGTTTAGGTGGCCTGCGGCTTCCGGAGGGACTTCCCTGGTTGGCCTTAAATCCTGTGCCTACGGTTTTGAATGGCTTTTCTGATCCGGATAGCGGTGGCAGTTCCATGATCAAATCCCTGTGCTTAAGCTGGGGATGATTAACGACTTCCTCGCAATCTCTAACCATGCCGGCTGGTAGTTTTGCATTTAAAAAAAGATCCAGCCAGGTTTGAGTGTCTTTTTCCGCAAACGCCGTTTTAATTTCACTGGCCAGTATTCTTGCATTTTGCTCCCTCATTGCCATTGAGTTAAAACGGGAGTCTTCTATTAGATCCAGCCGGGAGATTATCTCGCACATTTTTTGGTAATGGACATCTGAATAGAACGATATTTGTATGTAGCTGTCCTTGGTTGGGTAGGTATTCATTGTTGGTAAACCCGTGTGCGAACCGTTTCCCTGTAGCGTCGGCTTCTCTCCGGTATGTAGATAAACAAAAAGGGTGGAGTTTTGCAGTGTAATCATCGAGTCTAACATGGAGACATCCAAATACTGCCCCTTTCCGCAGTTTTCCCGTCGAAACAACGCGCCTGCAATAGCATAGGCCGCCATAAGACCCGCAGCCGTGTCTGAAATTGGAAAGCCGGTTCTGACCGGACCTGTTTCCGGAAAACCTGTCATGCTCATTAATCCGCATTCGGCTTGGATCACAGGATCAAAGGCTGCATTGGTTTTATAGGGACCTTCTTGACCATATCCCGATAAGGAGCAATAGATGATACGGGAGTTAAGTTCGGATATCGTCTTATAACCAAGACCAAGTCGATCCATAACTCCCGGTCGAAAATTTTCGATAACCACATCCGCGTGTTCCAGCAAACGACGAATAATCGCATTGGATTCCGACTTTTTCAGGTCGAGCGTTATTGACCTTTTCCCGGAATTAGCACAAAGAAACAAGACGGGCTCTCCTTTGCTCTTCTCTGAAACGACAAGGCGGGATTGATCCCCGAAACCAGGAGGTTCGATCTTAATAACATCAGCACCCAGCAAAGCAAGCTGTTGAGTAGCAAAAGGCCCGGCTAATACTTGTGTAAAATCGAGAACTTTAATCTTTGAAAATGCTTGATCCATTTGGTAACCCTTCCATAAAAGTATATTGAAGATTTCGAACTAAAATGGCTGTTAATGTTATCAGGTTTACTTAAGATCTCGGAATATAAGAATAATAATCCGATGCAGATTCCTATTACTTCGTTTCATCCGGGTTGGTTTGTTATTTTGTTCGATCGTAATCGGAGTCAGTTATAAAACTTCAATAACTGAGTCCACTCTAAAAAGTCGATTTTCTTGTCATCCCGGACTTGATCCGGGATCTAGTTAAAATATATTGCATTTTACATTGGATGCCGGATCGGAGTCCGGCATGACACGGTGCGAACTAACTCAGCTAAAGTGCGTTTTCTGTTTTATGACACAGCCTGCAAGTCCGGCATGACATCGATTCAGAATTTCTAAGATTTTTTGATTATTGAGTAAAAAAGCTTTAGATTGATCGAGATAATACTTTTCGGAGTGGACTCATAACTGTATTTTTAAGTTCCAAAGCAACTATTGCTGTGAAGTAGATACGATCTATCGGAATATTTGGAAGAATCGGAAGGAGAGCGACTTGGTTGATCTGATATTAAAAGCTGTGTCAGCCCGATTTGAAGCAGTTGTTGATCGGAATAATTTGGATTAGAATAAGTAGATTTTTTGCTGGAATAACGGGGCAATAAGGCAGTTGTTGTTGCTCTGATTCTCATGGTTGACCCAAAACAACCAAGATAAAACTGTCATAACTTTCAATACATTAAATTAATAAGAAAATTTGGATTTGATGTCGACTTGTTGTACTTCTTGTCTTTTTTGGCCGGCTAATATAACCAAATGGAATTATTTGTATTTATGACAATTTGTCATTCATATAGTTTTCACTTTGAGACAAGCTACCTGGTTGGTTAGCTGAAAAGCGACGATATTCACCCGGACTTTTTCTGAACCATCTCTTAAAAGCAATTTGAAAAGCACTTGGTTCTGAATAACCTAATAGGTGAGCGATTTGATAATTACACAAATTTTGTTCAATATACTTCAAGGAAAATTCTTTGCGAACCTCCTCCAGCACTTTCTTAAACGATGTTCCTTCCTGATTTAGTTTTCGATATAAAGTTGTGCGATGCATACTCAGCTCTGAGGCTGCCACGTAAATGTCCAGATTATGAGATGAAATATTTTTTTGAATTAGGGCCCGTACACGATCTTTATATTTTATTGTTTGGGTTTGCTCATTTAACAATGCATTTGCTTGTTCTAACATTATGTTCTTTAAAACTGGATTGGCACCGGGAATCGGGCGTTTAAGGTCATGTTTGCTGAAAACCAGCGCGTTTTCCTTGTGCTCGAATAGAAGCGGCGCTTTAAATACTTTTTTATATTCATTGGTATAACTGGGAGCCGGATGTTGGAACCTGACCTCTAGTGGATTGATATCATAAAGGGATGATTTTCGACAGAGAGTGACAGCAAAATTCATTATAAATTCTGAAATCCAGTTTACCTGGTAACGGGATGTGTTGGCGTAGCTAATAATCAAATTTTCTTTTTCCTCTCTGATTTCAACCTCATTAGCCTCCGCGCTGAGTTTTTTATAATGGGGCCAGCATTTACATGCCTCCAACAGAGTATCACAGTTCATGGAAAGCGTTGTTAAAATACCGTAATGAGACTTGTCAGCATAGTTAATCAAATAAAGTCCAAGGGTGTCATCCCCAGTAACTTTGAAACCGATTTCGGCTAACTTAATAAAATGATTCATCGGGACTTTGCATCGTGGATTGTCAAGCTCAGCCCTAATAATACCGGTTGATTGTTCGATTTTCTGTAGTGATAAACCGTTCGCAAGAAGTATCTTGAAGAATAGACGCATACCCATGTTTGAGACATTCATTTGTACTCCTGCTCATGGATTTAAGGTCGCTTTAATATCTGAGAGTGAGATGAGGTAATAGTAAAAACTTAGATTCGTTGAGTCAAGGTATTCTTCTGCGTTAAAGATCAGAACGTTTCAACTTGGGATAATGCTCATAAAAGCCGAAGGACTGGTTTGGTAATTCTGAAGACACCACGAATTCCACATTTTTCTGTACCGATAAAGCGTTAGGAGAATATCGCAAGAAAACATTTTGGATACAGACTTTCTAATTGCCAATCAGCCTCCTGCTACTAATTATTTATATCTCTGAATCCAATTGGTTTTAGTAAAATTTTTGATTTCTGAGGACTGAAAGAGCGTTTCGATTTTCAAAGTGGACTTTCCTATTTTAAACAGAGCCCCAAAAGGTACAGGTTCCTGAGAAAGTCATCACATCATAAGCCTTAGCATTTGATGAACCAAGCATGAAGTCAGCAATGAGAATTACTTGGGCAGTATAAAAAAGAAATTGTTTCCAAAAGGAGTAGCTTCATAACCTTCAACACCGCCGTGAAGCTCTATCACTTCTTTGATAAACCGCAGACCATGACCGGTTCCATATTCACTTTCCACATTTTTGCCCCTGAATCCCTCCTCAAATAGGCTTGGAACATCTTCCGGAGGGATATGAGGCCCGGTGCTGAAGACATTGAATTTTATACCATCTTTTCCTTCTCTGAAATAATCTTTTAACACTTCCATCCCAACGGTTACAAATTTGTGGCAGTTGCCCTCTGCATCCCGAACCTCTCGCGTATATTTTACAGCATTACTGAAAAGATTGGCATATGCCTGGGAAATCAGACCCACATCTGCAACCACAATAATTTCTTCACCAGGTATACTGGAGAGTTGGTTATCAACGGAAATTCCCCGCTCTTCTAAATGGGGTATATATCGATCCAGCTGCGGTCGAATTACTTTTTCTCTAAAATTGACCGTTTTCGGTTCAATCACATATCGGCCTTCTTCGAAATGGGACCGCCGAAGCAAAGTTTCCAGGAACAGGCTTGTTTGCTCATAATGGGAAAGAATCTGTTGAAACTGTGTCTCCATTGATCTGTTTACATAACTCAGCTCCTTTGCGAGAAGATGCATGTCACTGGGGCTTTGTCCAATCCTTTCCTCATCAAAATCTTTCGCCTGCTTGATCATTTCTCTGCTGATGGCATTTGTCCTATCTATTTTTCCTTTCAGCCTCTTAAAATAGAACTTAAAATACATATTGGGCACGATAACATTATGTCCAATGTCAGTTACCAGATTTTTGATAAACTGAAGGTGCTCCCTGTTTTTATCAGTCATGAATCTGTTGTGGAGTTGAAAACCTATCCGGTTTACAAACTTCTCAAAAAAAAGCTTCATGTGATTGGAGAGTGTGGAAGAGGAGTAAATCTCGAAAACACCTAAAACCCCGTCCTTATGATAATTCGCAAGATTGGATAAAAGGTCCATATTTCCTTTGATGGGAATAGTGAAACAATTATTTTTGAAAGACCGGCTCTCATTAATCTCAAACTCATAAATTACTTCTATTTTGGAATCATACTTCGAAGGATCTGAGCTACATACTAATTCAAAGTGTTTTTCTTCATTCATCAGGTAAAGGTTACAGTCAATTTGGAAAAACACCTTGGGAATCAGCACGCAAATAAAATAAAAGTCCCGCTGTTCTTCAAATTCCTGAGCCAGGTCAAAAAAAGTCTTTAAAGCACTGTCTTGCTGAACTGTAAAAGAATACTTGTCATAGTCCCTAATCTTCTCAGAGATTCTTTTCCTAATCGCTGAAACTCTATCATTCCCCTCATGCTCAGTATTTTGGAGATCCATTATTCGCCTCTTTAATGTTTCTTTATGACTTATTCGGTGACTCTATACTAACCGGCACCAAAGGAAAATTCCAGAGAGTTTTTTAAAGGAAATTTATCACTTGGCTCACACTCGATCACTTATCCACCCTCATGTTGAAATCATTAAATAGTATTTCCCCATATTAAAAATCCGTGATAATGCAAAAAAATTGATCTTCTGCGGTAATTGGACTATAGTGTCACGTAGCAGTGAAAAAAAAATGATTCTGCTTGATTTAAGAGGAAGACCAGCTAACTTCAAATCCCGTGGTTAGGCCCATATCTGCTGGTATGTAAACGAAAGGCGGGACCTCACCATTGACAACATGGATTCATTGCAAGATCGATTATCAATTAATAAAATCTGTCATATCAAAGGTATCCGGGACAATGGCATCAGCTCAAATAAGTAATCAGTCGGTTAGAAGCAGATCTGTTTCCGTCCGTTTGCTTTCTCGAATTCTTATCTTTAGCTTTTTTGTCTCTTTCTTCGCCACCGGACTGCAGTTGTTTTTTGATTATCAAAAGGATGTTGGGTTTGTTGAAGAACAGTTTGCACAGATTGAAAACAGTTACCTTGAAAGTATCGCCTATAATCTTTGGGATCTTGATCAAAATGCCACAGCTACCAACCTTCGCGGTATCCTGACATTGCGGGATATAAAATATCTCAGGATTGTGCATTCAGATGGAATCGTCTACATGGAGGCAGGTAATCCGGCTGTCAGCCGTACCATATCCCATACTTTTCCCATCACCATGGATCAAAGGGGAATAATAGGCATACTGGAAGTGACGGCGACCATGTCCGGCGTTTACTCACGACTACTGGATCGCCTACTTATCATTCTGGCAACACAGACCGGCAAAACATTCGTTGTTTCTACATTCATTCTTTTTCTGATCCAATTCATGATTGCCCGTCATTTGAGGTCTTTGGGAGACTATGCAAAATCACTTGATTTGAACCGGTTACAGGAGCCGCTTGTGCTCTCCAGAAAAAGAGCAGGTAATGAACTCCCTGACGAACTGGATCTGGTTGTATCAGCAATTAATGAGATGCGCCTGACCCTGCAAAAATCATCGGATGATATGGCAATCAAAGCTCGAATGGAAGGAGAGTTGAGGGCGGCGGCCGCAGTGCAGAATGAATACCTGCCGAAAAAATCACCCATAATTTTGGGATATGAGTTGGCCTCCCTCTTTCTTCCTGCCCGGGAAATGAGCGGCGATTATTTTGATTTTATTGAGATCGATGATGAGTTTATTGGGATGGTCGTGGCCGATGCTTCAGACAAAGGTATGGCGGCAACGTTGCATGCCAATACGGCCAGGGTTTTATTAAAAGACAAAACCGATCTGCACAAGGATCCCATCGCGTTATTTAAGGCTCTGAACAAGAGTCTATCAAAAGAATTCGCAGAAAACCGGTTTTTAACCATGGGATATCTCCTGTTAAACACTAAAACCGCCAGAATCACTTGCGTGAATGCGGGCCATGAACCTTTTGTCCATATTGTATCCAAATCAGGGGCTACTGTTTTTGTCAAACCTCAAGGTTATCCTTTTAGCCGTTCCCATTTAGAATATTTCGATTCAAGAATTCAAACCATAAGCTTCAGCATTAATCCGGGTGATTTGATTATTCTGTATTCGGACGGATTAACGGATACTGTCAATAACCAGGGAGAGATGTATGGTGAAACCAAACTGTATTCATTGTTGCAGGAATCATTGGCATTATCAGCAGAAAATGTTGTGAAGAAGATCCGAAAAGAGATATCCTTGTTTCAAGGCAATGCTGATCAAAACGACGATATAACCATGATAGCACTAAGGCGAATATGACACCTTTCCTGTCCATTAACCAAATGTTAAGGAGGATCTGACATGAAAATACTATTAATGAAGACACAGCTGGATGATTTGGCGATCTTCCTGGAAGAAAAAGGAAAAGAACTCGGTATCCCGGAAGATGAGATGGAACAGGTCGTGATAGACACTGCGGCAAGCATTCGGCTGACTTTTCCCAGTCACACATCGCAATTGGAATTGATTCGGCGTATTACCAAGAAGATAGCCACCTACTCCGAATCCTTCAATGAGGAAAATCTGGAGGACATCGGTCTGGCCATTGATGAAGCCTGTACTAATGTGATTGCCCACTCATATCGAAAGCCGGGTGAAGGAAAAATTGCGGTTGATATCGACCTGGAGCCCAATAAGATAACCATCAGACTTACCGATCGAGGTGAGGAGGGGCAGACGTTTAATCCCAATAACTTATCACCGGTGGACAAAGAGGAGTATTTACAGCGGCTTTCCAAAGGGGGGTTGGGGGTTTATTTGATCAAAAAAATTATGGATGAAGTGGAATATACCGTCGTCCCCGGCATTAGCAACACACTGACGATGGTGAAATTTGCCTCTCCGGCAAAAAAATAGAAAGACACACTACTCGTATTCTTATTTCCCAATAAACCTAAAGTGAAGGTAGAGTAACCATGTTAACAATTAATCATGAAAAGCCGACAACAGTGGATATTATAGAATTAGCGGGAATACTCAATGCAGATACCAGCCCCAGGTTGGAAGCCCTCCTGGAACCGCTGGCCAATTCTGATAATTCACAGATACTGTTTCATATTCCTGAATTAACCTATATCAGCAGCGCCGGAATCGGTTGTTTTATCGGCGTGATAAAACGGATCAGGGAGAAAAACGGAGATATCCGCTTTTCCGGCATGGCTCCCAAGGTAAAACGTGTTTTTAAACTGCTTGATATGGACGATTTCTTTAAATTTTTTGACACCAAAGAACAGGGTATTGATAGTTATAATCCCTGATTTTTTGGTGGCTTTTGTGAGCTGTGGATAATGGCTGAAAACATCGATTCGATAGAAACAGCACTGGAAAAAAAGATTTTAAGTCTGGAAACGATTGTTGAGTTTTCCCATGCCTTAAATTCCGCACAGACCATCGAGCAGGTTTATGATATCATCATGAGAACCTGCATGGGTTTTAAAGGGATTGAAGTAACAGCACTCTGCCTGGCTGAAACGCACCCCTCCAATGTGTTTACAATAAAGGCCATTCGGGGAGGAGACCCAAGCTTAATCGGGCAGGAAGTGGCTTTGTCCGATACAATCATCATGAATCTGAACAGGGACAGAAAACTGATGACAGAGGCTGTTATAGCCGACGAGCAAGAGGAGACAAAACAATTGCTGAAAAAGATGAATAGCGGATTGATTGTGCCTGTTTTTCACCAGGAACGTCTCTCCGGCTTTCTTTCCTGCAGCCCTAAAATAATGGTGAGAGATTACACCGAAGAGGATTTGGAGTTCCTGCAGCTCATCAATAATCATGCCGGCATCGCTATTAACAATGTCCTGACCTTAAGATACCTGGAAGAAAGCAATGCGAATCTGGAAAGGAATCTATTCGACCTGAAAGTAATAGAGGACACCAACAGGACACTATCGACGACGTTAGATCTGCAACAGGTCTGCCACAAGCTTTTACTGACTATTATAGGCCATATCACGGCAGAATCAGGAGTGATTTATCTTCATGATAACGTCAATGAGCAGTTTCAACTCGTAACCCAGCTCGGATTTAACAGAAGTGACCTTCCGGAAACTTTTTCAGCTTCCGATTCATTGAGGAGCACCATTGCTTCAAGATCTTTTATTGAGAACAGATACAACATATCCGATGATGTCATTAATCTCTTTAAAGCAGTTCCGGGAGCAAAAGTCTGTATTTCTATTGGCCGCAGCAGACAGATGCTGGGAATCTGCTTGTTTGGTGATAAGGCCACCGGATTGCCTTATAAGCCACAGGATTTGGAGTTGGCCGGACTGCTTGCCAACCAAGCCATCTCACCAATCAAAAACAGCATCTTCCATAAACAGATCCTGGAAAACAACATCAATCTACAAAAAGCCAACGAAAATCTAAAAAATGAGGTCGCTGAACGTTTGGCAGCTGAAAGAAGAGTAGCGGAAAATGAAAAGCGACTGCGTACTATTCTGGAAACGGCTAATGAAGGATTTTGGGAAATTGATAAACAAGGGACTACCCTGGACATCAACCCCAAAATGTGTTCCATCTTTAAGCGAAGCAAAGAGGAATTGATCGGTCGGAGTCTTTTTGAAATCATGGATGATAAGAGTTCTAAAATCATCAGTGACCAAATGGTGCGCAGGCAAAAGGGGGAATCCGGCTCGTATGAGGTAAGCTTGGCACAGAAAGATGGCCAAATGGTTCATTGCATTTTTAATGGAACTCCTCTGTATGAAGATTCTGACGAGGAAAGGTTGTACAAAGGCTCTTTTGCCATGATTACGGATATTACCAAAAGAAAACAGGCTGAAGAGGACCTCAGAGAATATGCAAAGATTGTCTCCCTCTCCAAGGATATGATGGCCCTGATTGACCTGCAAGGGAACCTGCGCAAAGTGAACGACTCTTTCCTGAATTTCTACAGAATCGATGATAAACCCCTTAACGAACAATCCTTTTTCAATCTTTTTGAGACAACACTGGCAAAAACAATAAGCAAAAAGCTTGATCTCTGTTTTCAGGGTGAGACCATACAGTTTCAAACCTGGCTGGAGACTGCCACACAGGAGAGTACCTATAATGACATTGCCTTTTTCCCTTTCATCGAAAATGGCGGAACAGTTTCCGGAGCGATTACAATTATCAGGGATATGACACGGGTTAAACAGATGGAAGACAGACTGCAAATATCTCAGAAGATGGAGGCCATCGGTACGCTTGCCGGTGGCATTGCCCATGATTTTAATAATATTCTGACCGGAATTTTTGGTTTTACCCATCTTGCCATCAATCATCTGGCCGATAAAAACAGGGCTCATAAAGACCTGGAGAAGGTATTACAGGCTGCACAGAGGGCCAGTCAGCTGGTTAAGCAGATTCTTACCTTTTCTCGTCGAACCGAGCAGGAGAAAGCTCCCATCGAAATCCTGCCGATAATCAAGGAAGTGCTAAAACTGCTGCAAACCACCTTGCCATCCAACCTTAGTATTCATCATAGTTTTTCAGCAGAACGCCTGAAGATTCTGGCTGATCCAACCCAGATACACCAGATCATAATGAATCTGTGCACCAATGCCGCTCATTCAATGAAAGGAAAAACGGGCCAGATCAGCATAACCCTCAATCAGGTTGAAGTCGATGGTGAAATCGCAAAATCAACCATGGAACCCAATATGAACTTGGGACAGTATTTGCGCCTGTCTGTTGCTGATACGGGCTGTGGAATAGATCCTGAAACAAAAAAACGGATATTTGAACCCTTTTTTACGACTAAAAGAGTGGGAGAAGGAACAGGCTTGGGGCTTGCAGTCACACATGGCATTGTGAAAAGCCATGGTGGGGCTATCTCTGTTTTAAGTACCCCTGGCCAAGGATCAACCTTTTCCGTTTATCTCCCCATCCTGGAAGATTTGGATCAGGTAGAACCTGTGCAAAAACAGAAAGATTCCGTTCTCGGAAAAGAACACATTCTGTTTGTCGATGATGAGACTCTCATAACCGATTTTGCCAAAGCATCTCTGGAATCCCTGGGGTATTCCGTGGTCATTATGAATGACAGCATTGAAGCCCTTCAGGAATTTTCCTCTCACCCCATGGATTACGATCTGGTGATCACGGATTATTCCATGCATAAGCTTGATGGCCTGTCCCTGGCGCAGGAGATAATGAACGTCAGACCGGAAATGCCCGTTATTCTGTGTTCCGGATTTTCCAGGGAGTTAACTCCTGAAAAAATTAGTAAAGTTGGTATCAGAAGCCATATCCTGAAGCCCTTTATAAACAACGATCTTCCCCGTGCTATTCGCAAGGTGATGGCTGAAGCACGAGACCAGGGAATCAAAGCGAAGTTGGTGATTCAACAATGCCATTAACTGAAGGTTTTACTCCTTCATTGAACTACCAAAAATGCAAGATACAAATGGCAGGGTGGGGTTACATCCAATAAGCGCTTAAATAAGCACATTTTGCCAAGAGCAAGGATTACGGTTGGGCGGGGTTACATCCCCGCCAGAACCAACTCAAAGGCGGCCATGTAAGGCCGCCCTACCGTTATTCCTTGCATAAATTAAAAGTTCCTGTGTTTTGGTTATGAAGGTAGATTGAATATATATAATTTCTTAAGTTAATGACACTGAGTGATTCAATCCTGTTGTCCAAATAGAGTTTTTTCAGCAACAACAAAATCAGGAGGTATATGGAACCAAAAATCCTTTTTAAATTAATTACCGAACTTGAAGATAATTTATCTGAGTTTTATGCCAAACTGAAGAATGTCAGCTCTTTAAATGAGTATGTAAAGATCTTCGAGTTGATGGAGCAACAATCCGAGGGGCACTCAAAAAAAATAAGAAACAACGCCGAAATAAGCAATGTGAAACCCCTTGACAGTCAACCGATTTATCAGTTGCATAATGAAATTAAAAAATCGTTATTCAATAAGGTTACCAAGCAAAGCGATACAAAAGATTCACTGAAGATACTTGCTGAATCTGAAGAGATAATAGGACAGATGTATCAAAGCATTTCAAAATATTATCGAAAACTTGCCGGGAGTTACTTAAAACTGGCTGATAATCTTGATGAGATTGCAAAAGATGAATTCAAGCACCGGGATGCAATTTTAAAAAAAATATAAAAACGAAGACAAGAAGATTCAAATCAAAGGTTATCATCCAGTAAATATCATTAATTATTCTGCGCTGGCTATTATCCTGGAATTTACCTTATTTCCTATCCAGCACTTCTCTAACCCCTCTAATCAGAGTTTCAAACTCCAATGGCTTTAAATATCAAGCTGCAATACCTAGTGATTGATTGGAGAGATTACCTTAGTTCTTATCCCTTCATGCTGTCAAAAAAATAAAATCATTTGGAATATTGAATTTAAACCCGTTGACATTAAAATAACGAATTCTTATGATCCTTTCACGGGTTTTTAATGGGGAATCACTTCTGTTCAGATAATACTGGATTTAAAAAGGAACGTAGTCGTAAAAAATAAGTGAATGTAAGGTACCCTCGTATTTTTACAATTCCTTGATAAGATTACGTCCTACGGAAATAATCATAAAAATAAGAGATAATCCTGGACAGCCCACCTCCTTTCTTTCGTTGCCATATTGTCTGGTTTGTTAAACAAAACGATTTTGGAAGAGAATAGGAAGTGACTGTGAGCAATGATAATCTGATTACTAATAAATACGGTTAACGGTATTGAAAAATCTTCTGCGATTGCTGATTTCAGGCACGCTGGTTATGGCCCTCTATTCCTGCACCCGCTATTCTCCCCACTATCAGGATTCGATAATTCCGATCAATTACAAATCGCAGAAAGACATCATCCGGCAGGAATATACCATGGTGCATTCCCCTTACGGCGCACTATCTGCTGTCGTATTCGGTTACGACCGCAACGGTGATCGGGCCGCCACCCGTACAATAAAAGCAAATCGCAGGGGTATTGATCTCCTCGAAGCAAAACTTTTAACCAATCCGGTCATTGGAACTGGTATCCATTTCTGGTACTGGTCGATAATAACTTTGACGGAATAGTCGATCACCTTTTTCTGGATGCCAATCTGGATGGGTTGATCGACACTGATGGCGACATTACCCCATTGAACCATGCCATGGACAAGATTGAATTTAATGCTTTCAAACCTTGGGAAGTGTTGACTTCAACTGAGTAATAATCCTTTCCGGAAACAGTTTGTTCCAAATTTTAAGTAGAACGAATTATGAATCAATATCAGCAATAACCCAAAAATGAAACAATTCACATTGCCCGATGAAGTTGAAGTCCTTATCGTGGGTGCCGGACCCGCAGGCCTCACCGCAGCGAATGTTTTATCTGCAAAGGGGAAACAGATCCTTCTGATCGATATCCGAAAACAGATCGGTCACCCCTTGCGTTGTGGAGAATTAACTTTTCAGGATATTTTCCCTATAATGGGATTTCAGAACCGGGAGAAATGGGTGCGCTGGAATTTGTCAGATGATTCCGAAGATATGGTGGTTCTCAACAGACCGGTTATGGAAAACGACATGGCCAGAGAGGTTGCTGAGAAGGGTGTTTTGGTTATACAAAGCACCAGTGTTACCGCAATCGGGGAATTCAAGGATGGGAAAAGAGAAATCACCTTGCAAAGTAATGGAAAACAGCAGCGACTAAACGCCCGACTTACCATAATTGCCGATGGTGTATCCTCCGCTACCGCACAGCTGGCAAGAATAGAAACTCGTCTGACACTCGATGAAATAGCATCATGCATGGCTTATCGGATAACCGGCGCACAACTTAAATACCCCTATCGTTTTTCTTTCCAGCACTTTATGGAGATAAGACCCTTTTACTTCTGGGTAATACCTTCAGGAAAGGACGAAGCAAACGTGGGGATATGCGTTCACGGTTCACGAGGACATGCAGCAGCAGCGCTTCTGGATCAGTACATAAAAAAATCTTCTGCTATTGATGGAGGAACCATTACCGATACAATCGTGGGAAGTTTTCCCTCTGCTCCTCCGCTGGAAAAACCATACAGGGATGGCATTATGGTGGCTGGTACTGCGGCTCGTTTGATAAGTGCTGATACCGGCGACGGGATCATTCAGGCAGCGCTGAGCGGTCGTGCTGCAGCGGAAGTTTACCTTTCGTTGGCAGGAGAGGCAACCACTGAGGTTAAGCTCTCCATCTATCGGAAAAAACTGAATTATATATATCAACAGTTGTATGAAAGCCTTGATAGGAGAATGTCCGGTGAACGATAAAAAGGAGAATCAGACATCCATACAGGGCGAGAATGAAAAAAGGTTGATCAACAGGAAGATCTTTTTGCGCATTGCAGCCGGGATATCAGCAGGCCTGTTCGCTGCACGTCCTGTATTTCAAGTATACGGCAGAGATAAAACACCCACAGCAGAAGCCAAAGTGTCTGTTACAGGCTCATGTCTGGGATGCACCGGCTGTGTCGCCATATGTCCCGTATCGGCAATTGCTCCTGCTCCAGGTACTATCACTATCAATCAACAAAAATGTCTTTCCTGTGGATACTGTGCAGCCTTGTGTCCGGTACAGGGAGTTCGTATAAACAGGATAGACCACAATGAATAAGCGCAACAGGGCAATCCAAATATCGGCTTTCATTTTTTTCGTTATCCTGATGAGTTGGATTTTTTCTCCCATCATGACAAAACTGTTTTTCGCTTTGTCCATCCCGACAACAATCCTGACAAGCCTTTCTTTCAGTACCGTCACCATTGCCGCTCTCTCCTCAGTAGTATTGCTGATACTGCTGACCTTCTTCATGGGGCGGATCTTTTGCGGTCGCATATGTCCACTGGGAACCCTGTCTGATTTTATTGATTCTATCACCGGGTTCAGGCCGCGAGCGGTCAAACTACATCGAGTCAAATACTACATGCTTATCCTGGGTGTAATCATGACGCCGGGAGGTCTTTATCTATTCTGGGTTTTTGATCCCATAATCATAGCCGCCAGCATTGCTGATCTCTTCTCCACGGATATCAGTGCTCCCTTTCGGGTAATATCTGTAACAGGACTGTTTATAGCACTGGCGCTCCTCTTTGGGAGAAGGGGGTTTTGCAGGATTATCTGTCCGCTGGGGGCATTCCTCGCCCTGATAGTTAAAATATCTCCAAACAATCGATTGGTAAAAGACCTCTGCACTCAATGCGGTGAATGCGTGTCTGCCTGCCCAATGCAATCCATGACAAGCACTCCCGATCATTATAACAAATCAGAATGCATCCATTGTTTTACCTGCAAAGAAACCTGTTCTGAACAGGGTATTCTTTTCGATTACAGTTTAAGAAAACAATTGTCCTATGATCCCTTTAAAATCCGTCTTACCCGATTGCATCTGTTTTCTCTTGCCGCATCCATAGGTGCATTTGTTATTCCCTTCGCTCTCTTGCCTGCTTCCAAGGAAAAAAGACCGCTCAGACCGCCAGGTACTGTGAACGAGGATATCCTTGCCGGACTTTGTATCCGCTGTAGTTCGTGTATAAAAATATGCCCAACCGGGACATTAGTGCCTGCCGGGATTGAAGAGGGAATCGAGCTGTTTCAAACCCCCCTCATGGTACCACGACTGGGAGGGTGCAGTTATGCCTGCAATTCCTGCGGTGTTATCTGTCCAACAGCTGCCATCAAACAGCTGGCCATTGATAAAAAACGCGAAGCAAAGATAGGAACCGCTTCTATTGCAGAGTCACACTGCCTTCCTTATAAAAGATCAATGCCGTGTTTATCCTGCCATGCCGCATGCCCCTTTGAGGCAATAAAGCTTAAGAAAACAATAATCACAACGTCATGGGGCGACAAACTTTTTGTCCCTGTTGTTGACACGGAAAAATGCACCGGTTGTGGTCTCTGTGAAACAGCGTGTATCCTCAAAGATCAAGCAGCTATTACGATTGTGCCGTCCTGATATAAATAATTTTACTTATCACCCCTATTCGGTAACCATGTAAGGACACCCTGCCTTTCGATCAAGCTTATGGCCTAATCAACAGTCACCTTATGGGATTCTGCCAGCCGTTTCTTGTGGGACACCGTACATCATTACCATCCTATTAAGGAATTTTGTCGTTTCACTACATGCAATGACAGGTCGCTTTAACATTTTCTTGTATAATAAGATGCTCGCCGCCATCCGGTTCTTCCACCATTTCTAACCCGCAGGTTTCACTTCTCATGTTTCACCCCACAATACTTAATTCGGAGAAAAAAATAGTGCAATAAGCCTTGACACTATATATATTTTATATATAAATAACTTATATATTAATCGGGGCAGGTTTCCCTCTGTTTCGTGGATAGTGAATACAGGGATCTCTTTATTGGCTGAGTGTTTATTGAAATTAAACATGAAGGTTTTGTTATATTGTAAACTGTGACAGTGAGAATCAGAGATTAAAACTGGGAGAGGTTATGACATCTGTACTATTTACTCAACTGCTTCAAGAATTTGCCATACTTGGAGGACTTCTGTTACTTGGAGTTCTTTTAAGAGCAAAAATCAAATTACTCCAGAACCTGTTTTTACCTGCTGCGGTAATTGGCGGATTTATCGGATTGATTCTCGGGCCGATTGTGATGAAATCGTTTGCGATTCTGCCGATTCCCGAGGAGTTTATCAGTGATTTTGCCTTAATTCCCGGGGTGTTAATCCTACCGATTATCGCCTCCATTCCATTGGGGCTTGGAATGGAGAGGCCCGGAGAGATTTTAGAGAAGTCAAAAGGGGGGATTTTCCCCATGTTTTTGTTGGGAACTGCTTGCGCCTTCGGATTGTTTGCCCTGGGATTTGGTACCAAAATAGTTTTTGCCAGATTAATGCCTGAACTGGAGATATACCCTGCTTTCGGGATGGAACTGTCCCTGGGCTTTTTTGGCGGACATGGTACAGCCGGATTAATTGGTAATATTCTTCAGAAGTTGCAGATGCCCTATTGGGAAGTTGCACAGGGAGTTGCCGTAACATCAGCTACCGTTGGCATTGTGGGGGGTATTCTTATCGGTATGATTTTGATTAACACAGCCGCCCGTAAAAACAGGATCAGCAATCTGACTGATCCTTCGGCACTTCCCGAGGAAACCAGGAAGGGTTATCAAACTGATGTCGGCAAACAGGAGATGACTTGTCGTGAAACCACACATACATCATCCATTGACAGTCTGGCTTTTCATGTGGCCATTGTTTTTGGAGTATGTGGGCTGTCATATGTGCTGGTTGGTTTTTTAAAAACCCATAAGGTACCGCTGCTTTCCAATATAGCAGAATGGGCATACGCCATCGCCATCATGTTAATTGTCAATCTTATCATAAAGAAGCTCAACCTCTCTTTTTTGATTGATCCAAGAATAAAAACCAAGTTCACCTCATTTCTGGTTGATTTTTCAATCGTGGCAGCCATTGCCAGTCTGCCGGTTGAAGCGGTTTTGAAATACGTTGTGCCGATGGTAGTGATGTTTATAGCCGGTTTTATTCTGGTTTATGTCATAATCATGCTTCTGGGGAATATCTTTTTCGAGGACTACAAATTCGAGAGGGCAATTGCCCTGTTTGGACAGAGCACGGGTGTAATCATGACAGGTATACTTTTATTGAGGATTTGTGATCCTGACATGAAAACACCTGTATTGAAGGATTTTTCCATCAGTTATGCCTTATCCACCATGCTATGTTATGCTATGCTTTTACCTGTTATAAAACTGCTTCCGAATTCGGGGGCTATTTTTTTCCTCACTTTCGGTGTTGCAGCAGTTTTATTAATTGTGGCGGTAATTAATAAAAAAGTTCTAAATAGAAGGGTAAACGCTTGAAACACCGGATGGATTCCGCTTCGCTTGATCCGTCCTCTGGCTGATATTAAACGCTTGATAATTTCAAGGTAGGCTTGCCCGTTGGTAAACGGATGAGATTAACAAAATAAACAAAAACATGTCTATAAAATATACCATACTGGGTCTTTTACATTACCGTGATCTACACGGGTATCGTATCAAGGAAGTCATTGAGCAGAATTTTGGTCACATGTGGACTATTAATTATGGTCAAATCTACCCCAACCTGAAGAAGATGCTGGAGGAGGAGCTGATTACCGTCAGAGAGTTAGTACAGGAGGGGGAGAAGGGACCGCCTCGAAAAATGTACTCCATCACCGAAAACGGCCGAAATGAGTTCAATCAATGGCTGTTAAGTTCTCCAGAAGGTAATACCCTGCTTAGAGATCCCTTCCTGATGCGCTTTGTTTTCTTTGGTTTCGGAGACAAAAAGAGAGCGGTCGAAATCATTGATGACCAGATGAAAGTATATAAGGAGCAATTAAAGAAACGGGAAGCCAACCTTAAGCTCTGGGAGCGAAATGACATCTACGTGAACTTAATGGCGGAATTCGGTGTTAAAATGAACAAGATGCTTCTGGAATGGCTGGAGGAATCACGACAGAAAATACTTGAATCCGAATAGCCTTGAATTCACTTTTTACAGTCACATGAAGAATTGAAGCAGGTAAAAAAAGAGGGTAATTATGGAATATTCAGGAATCTCACTAGTGACCGGCGCGGCAGGGTTTATGGGAAGTCATGTTGTGGAGTATCTGGCGAAAAAAGGTGTGCGGGTTCGAGCAACCGCTCGTCCCAGAAAAGATATCTCGTTTTTTGAAAAACTGGGCGTAGAATATGTGGCTGCCGATCTGACAAAACCGGAGACGCTCCCCCAGTTATTTGAAGGAGAGGTTGACAGGGTCTTTCATCTGGGAGCCATCTGTAACTTATCAACACCTTTCAAAGATCTCTACCCGACCAATGTTGCCGGGGTGGAACATATAACTAAACTGGCACTAGAGAAAAAAGTGAAGAGTTTTGTGCATGTCACCTCAACCTCTGTTTACGGATACTATTCCGGAACTCCCTACAAAGAATCCGATCAGAGGCATCCCGAGAATGATTACGGAAAAAGCAAAATGGAGGGGGAGAATATTGTGTTTAAAAGAATAGAGGAGGGGCTCCCAGCAGTGATCATACGCCCGTGCACGGTGTACGGTCCAAGATGCACGGATGGAGCAGGGAAAGCCTTTTCCCGACCGACCTCAATCTCGGCTATTCCCGGCAGTGGAAAACAGCTTTTATCCAATATCCGGGCCGAAGATGTTGCCACAGCCGTGGAACATCTGTCTTTAAAAGAGGGCATTACCGGGGAGGTGTTCAATATTGCAGAAAACAGCAATCCCACTCTTGAGGAAGCCCTGGTACTTGCAGCAGAAACATATAACACCAAAGTCCCGACTTTGCATCTTCCGCTAGGCCTGGTGAAAATGATAGCACGGATTGACGGGTTTTTCTCCGGATTAAAAGGGAAAATTCCCGATCTTGAATATGAAGCGACCAGGTATCTCTATTATGACTATGTAGTGGATAACAGGAAACTGGAAGAGACAGGGTTTAAACTCCAATATCCGGATTTCAAGGGATCAATGAATCAGCTTGGGGAGCTGTACAGGAATTCAGTGAATGATTAGCGTATGAATCGACAGTCATGAACACGGTACAAAATGGAATTTATACAGATCATATTCGGCTACTTTTGCATAAAACCGCCAAGCCTATGGCAGTGCTTGTCTCCAATACTGTCACTTAACCTCCTGCAAGCATCACCACAGGCTTAGCCTTAAACAGGAAATAGAAAAGAAGTGCTGAATGGTTACTTGTAACAAAGCATGATCAAATAATTCAATAACCTAAAAAGAGGAGAGATAAAATGGGTGAAGTTATTGTGATTACAGGATTGGCCCAGGGGATGGGAAAAGAGGTGGCAAAAATGCTGGCTGAATCGGGAGACAGCATTGTCGGGTTTGATATGGATGCAAAGAGTGTTGAGGAGCTTCGCGGGGAACTGGATGCGATTGGCGGAAAACACTACCTGGAAGTCCTGGACATTACGGATCGTAAAGGTATCTTGGGATTTCGCGACAGGGTTCTTAAAAAGTTTGGAAAGGTCGATACCGTTCTTTCCAATGTCGGCATCGGCTTTTTTGGCCCCTTTGAGGAGGTTGACCTGGAAGCTGCCTTAAAATGCTTTGAAATAAATGTTATTGGCGCTTCTGCCATCTTTCAGGCATTTATTCCCTGTATGAGAGAAGCCCGCAAGGGAAAACTGATCGCCATGTCTTCACTGGTTGGGCAGGTTCCTTTTCCATTTGAGTCCATTTATTCCGCCACCAAATTTGCAATTGAGGGCCTGGTTCAGTCGACCCAGTATGAAGTCAAACCCTTTGGAATCAAGATGGCGATTATTCAACCGGCCCAGGTATCAACCAGTTTTGCGGCCAAAATACATACCCTGCCACCTGAAGGTTCGCCTTACCGGGAGAGAGCAAAAAGGTTCATAGACAGGGACAATGAACTGATTAAGGACGCAACCACCCCTCTTGCGGCGGCAAAGAAGATCATAAAGGTTTTGAAATCCGATAACCCGAAGCTCCATAACCAGGTGGATTTCATGAGCACTTTCTTCCTGTTTTTAAACCGGAATTTGCCCAAGAACATCCGGGATATGATTTTATTGAATCATATGGATATCAAGGTATAGCGAATTGCTTTTAGCTATTGGCGGTTGGCAATTAGCGGTTAGCTGTTATACAACATATCTGATTATTAACTCTGTTCCTTATAAGCTAAAAACTGATAGCGGATAGCTGATCAATACCATTTCAGGAGATTAAGATAAGATGGGAGTTCAATTAGCCTCACCTGTTACAAATTCAGGTACTAGAGTAGCCAGACTAAGAGACAGGATTATTAATGCACCCCAGGAAGTGTGCATTGAAAGGGCTCGTTATTTTACCCGGTCCATGGCTGAACACTGGGAAAAAGATCCATTAACCCGCATGAGTCTGGCGTTTGAAAATGTATTAAGGAATATCAGCGTCATCATCCGCGAGGATGAATTGATCGTCGGGTGTCGAACCGGGAAACTGAAGGGCGCTCCCCTGTTTCCGGAAAACAAGATCAGATGGATTGAAGGAGATGTGGACAACTTCGATAAACGGGAAGTCCAAAGAGCCCTGATATCCGAAGAGGAGAAACTTGAGGTTCGGGAAGAGATCGTTCCCTTCTGGGAAGGAAAAACCGCAGAGGACTATTTTGAAGCCAAACTGCCGGAAGATGTCATGGAAGATATTGACAAGTATATCTTCACCTTCATGCTGGAAATCACTTATGGGATCGGACACTTCACCATGAATCACAGCCAGATTCTAACCTCCGGCATGTCGGGAGTGAAGAATAAGGCACAGCAAAAGTTCGATCTTCTTGGCGAAGAAGAAAAAAAATCGGAAAAAGGAACCTTCTATCGAGCCGTTATCCGATCTCTGGATGCAGCCATTCATTTGGCCGGACGATACTCAAAACTGGCTGAAGAGATGGCCACTAAGGAGAAAGATAAAACCAGGGCGGCAGAATTGCGGGAAATAGCAAAAGTCTGTAACAGAGTCCCTGAACATCCGGCTGAATCATTTCACGAGGCCGTTCAATCGGTCTATTTTGTTCATCTGATCGCCCAGATCGAATCGGGTGGTAATTCAATCTCATTGGGACGAATCGATCAGGTACTCTACCCTTTCTATAAAAAAGATCTGGACAAGGGATTGATCACCCCCGAAAAAGCCAGGGAACTGATCTCCCTTCTGTACCTGAAAACAAATGAGATCTGGAATGTACTGGAGGAAGCCTATATCCCCGGTGGAGAGGGAACGGAAGGAAAAACGACACAAAATGTTACAGTCGGCGGTTTGGGAATTGACGGTCAAGATGCAACCAATGATCTGAGCACTGTTGCCCTGGATGCTTATGCGGATATACGGACGGTTCAGCCGAATTTTGGCGTCAGATTAAGTAGTAAATCATCGAATGATTTCTTTCTCAGGGCTGTAGAATATGCAAAAGATGGTGTTTTACTGCATCTCTTCAATGACGAGTCTATTGTGTCATCATTAACGGATGCCGGGCATTCCCTGGAGGATGCCAGAGATTATGGGGTTGTGGGATGTTTGGAACCCAATGCCCAGGGAAAATCCTTCGGTTCTACTTTTGCTGTTCAATTTAATGGCGTAAAATGTCTGGAACTGGCGTTGGCTAATGGAGTAGACAATATTTTCGGCTATCTTTCCGGAATCGAGACGGGTGATCCCGCCGACTTCAAATCCTTTGAAGATGTCTGGGACGCTTATGACAAACAGGTGAACCATTTCATAAAACAGATGGTAAGAGGGATTACCTGCCTCGATGATGCCATTGCCAATCTTGTTCCCTCACCCTTTGCATCTGCCATGATTGACGGCCCGATGGAAAAGGGAATTGACCTGACCAGGGGAGGGGCCATCTACAATTCCACCGGTGTCCAGTTCATGGGTTTTTCCAATACCGCAGATAGTCTTTATGCTGTTAAAAAAGCCGTGTTTGAGGATAAAAAATTCTCCATCGGCGACCTGGCCGAATGGCTGGCGACCGATTGGATGGATAATGAAGACAAGCAGCAGTACTTCACCCATAAGGTGGCTAAATATGGAAATGATCATGATGATGTCGACACCATGGCCATCAAAGTGGCGAATCACTTCTGTGATACCTTAAGCTCGTATAAAAATTATCGGAGTGGCACATTCTGGCCCGGAATCTTTTCAGTTGGTTTTCATATCACCATGGGGGCTTTTACCGGTGCTACGGCAGACGGAAGATGGGCCGGGGATGTATTCGGAAACGGAATTACACCCAGCAATGGCGCTACTTTGGAAGGACCAACCGCCATCATGAACTCTGTTGCCAAGCTTCCCCTAAAAAAGATCACCAACGGAACCAACCTCAACATGAGATTCCAGGGCAAAACCGTTAATGGCAATAACCTGATGAACCTGGTGAAAACCTACTATGAAAAAGGCGGTATCCAGGTCCAATTCAATATGGTTGATACCGAAACCTTAAAGGCTGCCCAGGAAGATCCGGAAAAATATAGGGACCTGGTTGTCAGAATCAGTGGATATTCAGGGATTTTTGTCAATCTGAGTGATATTGCACAGGATGAAATTATAAAGCGAAGTATTTTTGAAATCTGAAGATTGGGTATTAGGAATGAATAAAGTAATGACGGCCAAAGAGGCTATTTCGCAACATGTTAACAGTGGTGATTTCCTGTTTATTGGCGGATACATCTGCCGATCTCCCTTTTCCGCCATACATGAGATCATCAGGCAGGGAATAAAGGACCTTACCATCACCAGGAGTAATGCGGCGGATGATTTTGACATGTTGATCGGAGCCGGTTGTGTCAAACGCTTTATTGCCACTTTCCTCTCTCTAGGAGTCTACGGATTGGGTCGCTGTTACAGAAGAGCCCTGGAAAAAGGGATTCCCCACAAAATTGAGGTGGAAGAATACTCAAATCTTTCCCTGCCTATGATGTTCCTGGCAGGTGCAATGGGAATGCCGTTTGTGCCGGTAAAAGATATGGTCGGCTCTGATCTCTTAAATGTCAAATCCTTCATGGGGGATAACAAGTACAAAATGATCGACTCCCCCTTTGACGGAAAACCAACCTTGCTGGTGCCCGCCTTGAATCCTGATGTTGCAATCATCCATGTACAGCAGGCGGATGAGTCCGGTAATGCGCAAATCTGGGGAATCGGTGGTGATTGTCAGTATGGTGCCAATGCTTCAAAAAAGGTGATAGTCTTCTGCGAGAGACTGGTCAGTCGTGAGATAATCGGTAAAGATCCCTCCAGGACAATCGTCCCGTCTCCCAAGGTTGTGGCTGTGGTGGAGGAACCCTTCGGCGCGCATCCCGGCTACACCCCGGGATTTTATGATACGGATTTCGGCTTTGGGTATCTTTATCAACAGGCTTCCAATACCGAAGAGGGATTCAAAGAATTTTTAAAGGAATGGGTATTCGATATCGAGGATCGTACCGCCTATACCCAACACTATATTAAAAAACTCGGCTATGAGGCATTCAAACAACTCCAGGCTGAATTCGATTATGGATATCCGGTGAGTTATGCGTATTAGGTATTAGTATTTAGGTATTAGGTATTAGGTATTAGGTATTAGGTATTAGGTATTAGGTATTAGGTATTAGGTATTAGGTGTTAGCATATTGGGACCCAATCATTGGGAGGTAAAATGAGAAATTTCAAAGAACTAAAAGTATGGCAAAAAGCGCATCACGTTGCTTTGGAGGTGTATCTCATCACAAGAAGCTTTCCATCTGATGAACGATTTGGCCTGATATCTCAACTTCGTCGATCTGCTGCATCTGTTTCGGCAAATATTGCTGAAGGATGCGGTAGAGACAGTGATCGGGATTTTTCTCGATTCTTGACTATTGCTTCCGGTTCAGCCAGTGAAACTGAATACCATATTCTGCTTGCATATGATCTGAAGTTTCTTGAAGAGAAACCTTATATAGAGCTTGATGGGAAAATCAACGAGATCAAACGCATGTTAAACAGCTTCATTCAAAAGCTAAAACCTAACTGCTAATACCTAACTGCTCAAAAAAAAAAATCGATCATCAAACGGAGTACAAAAAATGGCTGTACAAGTATACAATTACATAAAACCCGAACTAATGGCTTGCTGTGGTTCAAGGGAGATAAGGGACAACGACCTTGTCATTGTCGGCACCGGCTTTCCTACCATGTCTGCAAATATCGCCAAATATAACCATGCGCCCAACGCCGTAATGATGCAGGAATCCGGTGTGATTGATGCCCAGCCCAAGCGAACAGCTTTGTCTGTAGGTGATCCCTGTCTAAATCCCGGCGCTGCCATGATTGGAGGATTGGTTGAAATTATGGGGATGTTTCTGCAGGCAGGTTGGGTGGATGTCGGATTTCTGGCTGGGAGTCAGGTTGATAAATATGGAAATATCAATACAACCGTGATTGGAGATTATGATGCCCCCAAGAGCAGACTGCCGGGAAGTGGTGGGGCTAATCCCATCGGCTCCTTGGCAAAAAAAACACTGATTATCGCCCTGCATGACAATCGACGATTGGCGGAAAAAGTTGACTTTCTCACTACACCTGGCTATATCGACGGCCCGGGAGCAAGAGAAAAATGGGGATTACCGCCCAATACAGGCCCGCAAGTCATTATTACCAATAAAGCAATCCTGAAATTTGATAGTGATACCTGTGAAGCCTATCTGGCTTCATACCATCCCGGAAATTCCGTTGATGAGATCGTGGCCGCTACACCATGGGAACTCAAAGTGGCTGATGATGTTCATGAAACCGAACCGCCAACCGAAAAAGAGCTGAAAATCATCAGGGAATTACTCGATCCCGCCGGCATGATAAGAGTCTATGAAAAAAAAGGATATGTATAAAGGAGATAAATATGGATTATACAAAAAAACTGGCTGAATTCTGCTCAAAAGTTTCTTATGACAATCTGCCACCGGAGATCATTGTAACGGCAAAATTATGTGTTCTTGATTATGTGGCCAATGTCTACGGATCACTGGAACTTGATGCAGTGGCCGGAGTCATCTCTTATATCAAGTCACTGGGAACTCAAGGTAAAATTTCGGTTCTCGGCTGTGGATTCAAAACCGACCTTCATAACGCCGCCTTCATCAATGGAACAACCGCTGAAGCGATAGAATCTCAGGACGGTGTCCGTTTTGGTGGAAATCACCCGGGTGCGGCTGTTATTCCTGCGACCCTGGCAGTAGCGGAAGATCTGAACCTGAACGGGAAAAGGATTATCGAAGCTATCGTGGCTGGTTATGAAGCAGCCAACAGACCGGCTGCAGCCATGCATCCCTGGCATACTCTCTCGGGTTTTCTGCCAACCGGAACATGTGGTACTTTTGGGGCGGCTGTGGCGGCAGGCAGGCTAAAGGAATTTGATGCAACGCAGATGGCTTCTGCCATCGGTAATGCAGGCTATATTCTGCCCATTTCAACTGCTGAAAATCTGATGGGCGGATACACGATAAAAATAGTCCAGGGTGGACAGGCTGCCAGTACTGGTTTGATGGCAGCCGGGTTGGCAGCTTCCGGTGTAACCGGGGCTCCTTTTATTATTGAAGGATCACAACTCAATGGCGGTTTCGCCAAGATTACCTCAGCAGCTGAACCGAAACTAGAACGACTGGTGGAAGGATTGGGAGAACACTATTCCATATCAGATGTATATTTTAAACCCTACACCGCTTGTCGACATACACATGGAGCGGCCCAGGCAACACTCAGGATCCAGGCTGAAAAACAGGTAGATCCCCGGGATATTGAAAAAATTGATGTCTATACCTACGGCATTGCCAAACTGGCGGTAGGAAAAACGGTCAACCGGAACAGTTCATTTGTTTCCGCCCAGTTTTCAATACCCTATGTTGTTGCAGTCTGTCTGACAGATGGCGAGTTGGCTGCAAAACAACTCACGGAAAAACGGATTTCCGATGTCGATTTAATCGATCTTTCAAACAAGGTAGAAATTCATTCGGATGATGAGCTGGAAAAGGTCTATCCTGAAAAGACCTCAAGCCGCGTGGAAATACAGCTGAAAGATGGTACCAAATTCGTTGAACAGGTTGACATTCCCAAAGGTGATCCCAGAGATCCCATGAAAGCGAATGATATCGTAAAGAAGGTAAAACAGTTCTCCGGAATCCGGAACCAGAACAATATTGACACTATCTGCAGCAAGATCCTCGATCTTGAAAACATCCACAATATAGGAGACATCACCGAAATAATTTAATTCAAACATGGGGGACACGTTAAAATGGATTCGAACATACTATCAGTATTTTAATAACATTATCAAGTTACATTAAGATCAGGCACAACACTATTGGAGTAATTTATGGATTTTAGTTTTACAAAAGAGCAGACAATGTTACTGGACAGTCTGCGGGATATGGGAAAAAGGGAGAAATTTAAAGAACTGGCAGCGGAAATAGATAAAACCCGTGTTATGCCACATGACCTGACAAAAAAGTATGCAGAGATGGGACTGTTGGGAATGACCCTATCTTCTGAATATGGGGGAGCTGATGAAGAATCCATGACAGCCATTCTCGCCATTGAAGAACTCGCCAAGTTCAGTCCCATGATCGCAGCCACTGTATTTGAATCAAATGTTGGTGCCGTTCGGGTGATTGACATGTTCGGAACCGATGAGCAGAAGAGAGCTATTATTCCGGGAGTTTGCAGCGGTGAGCATAGTGTTTCTGTTTGCATGACCGAACCGGAAGCGGGATCCGACCTGACGTCGTTATCGACCTTTGTGGAAGACAAGGGGGATCATTACCTGCTTAACGGCAGAAAATGTTTTATAACCGGTGCCGGTGAGGCGAGTCATTACCTGGTATATACACGTTTTGGGGAGATAAAGGGATATAAGGGAATCGGGGGGATTCTGGTGGAAAAAGGAGCGCCCGGTTTCACTTTTGGAAAACAGGAAGAGTTCATGGGGCTTCGCGGCATGCCGTCCTGTGACCTGTTTTTTGACAATGTAAAAATACCTTATGAGAACCTGGTAATCAAGCCGGGTGATTTTGGAAATCTGATGCTCACTTTTGATATCGAACGTTGCGGAAACTCGGCTATGTGTCTGGGAGTCGCAGGTGGCGCCCTGGAAGAAGCTAAAAAATATGCCATGGACCGAACGGCGTTTAATCGTCCCATTTGTGAATTCCAGGATGTTCAATTTACCATCGCTGACATGGCAATGAAACTGGATGCTGCAAAACTCCTGGTGTATCGTGCTGTGAGTGATGCCGGCAAAGGGTTGCCTTCAATCTACGAAGCCTCCATGGGAAAGTGTTTTGCCAATGAGATGGTGAAGGAAGTGACAGACAAGGCCATGCAGATATTTGGCGGATACGGGTATAGCACCGAATTTCCAATTGAGAGGATGCTTCGCGACGCCAGGGCCTGGAGCGTTGCTGGTGGAACACTCCAAATGTTAAGAATTACCATGGCTAGTATGATTTTTGGTAGAAGATTTGACCAGAGAAAGCCAGAATAAATAGTAGCTGATTAGCCACTTTTTACAGAAAACCGCCAAGTAAGAGGAGAAAAACCATGAGTGAATATTATCGAGATGCTGATCACCTGTTTGAAATTTACGGGTATTTTCTAGACAAAGTGCTTAGCCACGAAAAAATAGGTCCCAAAATGTCCAAGTCCGGCATTATTATCAAGTTCATCTATACCGATCCCGATTGTGAAATCACTATTGATCTGAAAAACAAGCCCAAGGAAGGATACTATGGGACCTTTTATCTTGGCCCTTGCGACCTGAAAGAAGATGTCTGGTCAAAACAGAGTGCCGATCATTCTCATAGATTCTGGCATGGATTGGAAAATCCGATAGCTTCTGTAACCCGCGGCAAAGTCAAACAGGGTGGAAAGATTACCGCCATGTTAAAATTACTGCCGGTAGTACGACCGACTTTCAGCCAGTTTCCCATTATTTTGAAAGAGATGGGATACGATGACCTAATTGTGAAGAAAAAATAGAGGTGCCAAATGTCCGGAAATTTCATTAAGATTGCCACAATCGACTTAACAAGTGGGAGTATCGGCGATTATCCTGTAAACTCCAATTACTACAGGGAGTATATCGGTGGGAGCGCCTTTTCCGCCAGGTTATTTCTCGACCTAGCATCTCCCGATGTCGACCCTCTTTCCCCCGAAAACCCGATGATTATTATGACGGGTCCGCTGGTGGGAACCAAGTTTCCGGGGACTTCCCGCTTTACCGTTTGTGCAAAATCGCCTCAAACAGGAATATGGGGAGAGTCCTCATCCGGTGGTGCATTCGGTTCGGTTTTAAAAAGATGTGGGCTGGATGGATTGATTATTAGTGGTTGCGCATCATCTCCAGTGGTCGTTCAGGTGATCGATGGAAATATTAGCTTGAAGAATGCAGGAGATCTGTGGGGGCTGGATAGCTTTGAAACCATTGACAGATTACAGGAGATCTATGCTGACCATAAAAAACTTAAATCACTGGTAATTGGCCCTGCAGGTGAAAACAGGGTTAAATTTGCAGCGATCTGCAATGATAAAGCAAACTACCTGGGGAGGGTTGGTATGGGCGCTGTCATGGGGAGTAAGAATCTGAAGGCCATTGTGGTTGACGGTAATCAGACGATTCCCCTGGTTGATGAAGTCGGTTTTAACGCTGCCAGAAAATCTGCCATCGAAGCTGCCAGGGAATCAATTGTATCCATGTCACTCAACCAGGTTGGAACAGCCTCTGCCATGGAAATCGGGATGATGACGGGTGACGTTCCCATTAAAAACTGGTCAGTGGGATTGGTTGATGAACTGGGCGAAGAGTTGGGCGGAAATACGATTGCCGAAACAATTCTTAAAAAACGAAAAGCATGCTTTGCCTGCCCCATTGCCTGTAAGCCGGAAGTCGAAATCAAGGAGGGGAAATACGCAATTGGAACAGCTCCGGGTCCGGAATTTGAAACCCTGGGGACATTCGGTTCCATGACCATGACTCTTGATTTGAAAGCAGTATCCAAAGCCAATGACCTCTGTAATCGCCTGGGACTGGACTCAATCAGCTGCGGAGCAACCATTGCATTTGTTATGGAGGCCAGGGAAAAGGGCTACTATTCGGATAAGGATCTGGACGGACTAAATCTTGATTGGGGAGATGGTGATGGCGTCATCGAGTTAGTTAAAAAAATAGCCTATCGCCAGGGTTTCGGGGATAAGGCAGCAGAAGGATCAGCATCACTGGCCGCAAATCTTCCGAAAGAAGCAGAGGCGTTTTTGGTTGCCATAAAGGGATTGGAACTGCCCATGCACGATCCCAGGGCCTTTCACGGAATGGGGTTGGCATATATGATGTCCAACCGGGGAGCTTGTCATCTTCAACATTCCTGCCAGGCCATAGAACAGGGCTCTGTCTCCTGGCCACAAGCCGGCCTGGAAGACGAATATGCAGGGATAGAGAGTGAAGGCAAGGCAAAAATGGTTTACTTATCGGAAGGGATAGGATTAATGGCTAACAACATCTGTATCTGTCATTTCGCACAGTGGGCAATCGGACTTGAGCTGACCCTGGATGGATTAAATACCGCAACCGGATATGGATTATCGCTTCAGGAGTTTATCGATATTGGCCACAATTCCTGGCTCTTGAAAAGATCACTGAATAATCTGATGGGGGTTACCAGTAATGATGACAAATTGCCGGACAGAATTCTGATGCCGCTTGAAGAGGGAGGAACCGAAGGAACAGTGCCCGATGAAGAGCTACTGAAGAGTGAGTATTACCAGGTGAGGGGATTGGATACCAGGGGATTTCCCCTGGATCAAATTCTGGAAGAGGCAAAATTAGATTTCTTGATCCCAATGCTGAACCAGGCAAAAGAGGCTTCTTAAACCATATGCTTGGTTTCAAGCTGTGATTAACTGGTCATACTGAATGGTTTAATCCTCTTAATAGATAGATTTCTCTGTGAGAATATTTTGACTCTGGAAGTACCTCCCCTGGAGGTTTCATTGAAACACCTGAATTAATCATTGAATCGAGAATGGAGGCAAGATGAAAGAGTATAAAAAACTTTATATCAACGGGAAATGGGTACCCTCACATGGGACGGATACCGTCGATATTGTCAATCCCAGCACGGAAGAGGTTTTTGCTACTGTCGTTTTGGGAGATGAGGAAGATGTTAACCTGGCCGTAAAAGCTGCCAGGCAGTCATTTCCCTCCTGGTCAGCAACCTCTGTTGAAGACAGGGTAATCCTGTTAACCAAAATTTCTGAGGCTCTGACAGCCAGACAGACCGAAATAGGTGATACTATCGCGATGGAGATGGGAATGCCAGCTCCCTGGTCAGGAATGATCCAGGCTGGTCTCCCCATAGCGACCTTCGCCAGCTTTTCAACTATCCTGGCCAATTATTCTTTTGAGACCTCAATGGGCAGCACACAAATCGTAAAAGAACCCATCGGTGTTTGTGGATTCATCACTCCCTGGAACTACCCGCTTCATCAGATAGTGGGAAAAGTCGCACCGGCTTTGGCTGCGGGGTGTACCATGGTTCTTAAACCCAGTCAGCTTGCTCCATTGAACGCCTTTATCCTGGCTGAAATCCTGCACGAAGTGGGTGTTCCCCCGGGAGTTTTTAACTTGGTTTCAGGAGCAGGATCCAAGGTAGGACAAGCTATTTCAACTCATCCCGATATAGACATGGTCTCCATCACAGGTTCCACCCAGTCCGGAATAAGGGTAGCTCAAGCCGGAGCTGAAACAGTTAAACGCACCACTCTGGAACTCGGGGGTAAATCCGCCAATATCCTGCTGGAAGACACGGATTTCCCTACTGCCGTAGCAAAAGGAGTCAGTGATTGTCTGTTAAATTCCGGCCAAACCTGTTCGGCGTTGACGCGCATGATTGTTCCTGCTGCCAGACAGGAAGAGGTCATCGCCATTGCCAAAACGACAGCAGAGTCTCTGATCGTTGGCGGTGCCTTTGATGCAGGTGTATACATTGGCCCTCTGGTAGACAAGGATCAGCAGGATAGCGTCAGAGGTTATATCCATAAGGGGATTGAGGAAGGCGCAACCCTGGTAACCGGAGGTCCTGAACAGCCGGCCAACCTGGCAAAGGGTTATTTTGTCAAACCGACCATTTTCGCCGATGTTAAACCGGATATGACCATTGCCCGGGAAGAGATTTTCGGCCCCGTATTGTGCATTATCCCCTACCGGAATGAGGAGGAAGCGATAGAGATTGCAAATGACAGTCTTTACGGGCTCTCAGGAGCTGTCTGGTCGGGGGATATTGAGCGAGCAAAAAAAGTCGCGAAACAGATGAAAACCGGCCAGGTTTTTATCAATGGAGCTGGTTTTGATATTAATGCACCGTTTGGTGGTTACAAACAGTCGGGGAACGGCCGGGAGAGAAGTAAATACGGATTGGAAGAGTTCCTGGAGATCAAGGCAATTATGGGGCATAACGATTAATCAGCCCCGGTTTTTTAAAAATGATCGAATCATGCCGGTTATCGTGGTTCCTTACAATGTCGCCTTATACGTTTGATTTTAAAAGTTTTCTATTTTTGTTCCAATCATTTGATAATCGAGTTTAAACTTGCCAATCCAGGTAATTTTTTTTCAACTTTAGTCCTTTTAATATGCCAAAACTCGGGCTATGTTCGGGGGGATATAAGCCCGGCTTCCGAATCAGACCGTTAGCAGCAGGCTTCTTCCCCCTTTCCCCTTGGGATAATCAACAACTTTCAACCCTAAATTCTCGGCATCCCGAACCAGCTCCTTAAAGAGCTCTTCGCTAACATGCATCTTGGGCTCCACAATCAAGAGTTTGCCGCCAGGGTTCAACATCCGCTTCATTTCCATCAAAAACCCTTTCGGATCACCTGTCTCATGAATCATGTAAAAAGCAAGAATAAAATCAACATTGGTGGAAAGCCCTATGTTGCCTGGTTCACACCGGTGAAATGATAATCGTTCCAGTACGTTGTGCTTTGTTGCTTTCTTCCGAACCTTTTCCAGCATCTGGGGCTGCAAATCGGCAGCAATAACCTTTCCACTTTTGCCCACCATCTTCGCCATGTCTATGGTGAAATAACCGGGGCCGCATCCAACATCCAGAACAGTATTCCCTTCATTGATGTATTCTCCAACTATTTTTCGCGGACTCTGGACCAGCCGTCGTAACCAGTTGTCCAGCATGAAAGCGAATTGATGAGGGCAAACATCCCCCCTCTTCTGTTCAATAGTAGTGCTTGTTGCCATAAAACCTCCTTTCGTTTAGCGTTTAGAAGATATACACTAGGAATAAAAAAACCTACTTATCCGAGTCAATCACTGATTTTAAAAAAGCCTCCACTTTTGACATAAACTCCATCAGGAATTCGATCTTTTCATCTCCAAGATCAGTCAGGTATGATAGATATCCCCCGTCCATTGTCTCATGCCAGTACTTGTGGGAAAAGTATGCGGCTTTTCCTTTTGAGCTCAGTTTGACAATGGCTCTTGAACTGTTCTGCGGGTCTTCCTCTTTTAAAGTAAGTCCCTTTTTTTCCAATTTTTTCAGACTTTGAGAGATTGCCCCCTTGGTTACACTGGAATACCTTGCCAGGTCAGTCACACTCAAGGTCTCGTCATTGTCACCGATCACTTCGATCAGATGAATTTCAGCACTGGTTAGAGTTTCATCAGTTCCATATCTCCTGGGTTTTTTTTCCAGTTCAAGGTAAAGCCTGACCAGTTCTTCAAATTTATTGTTAATCTTGCGCAGTGATTCGGAGTTTTTATGTTTTTTCATAGATAAAGAGTAAAGATGCTAAACACAAGAGTCAAGAAAATTTTTAAAATAATTAACATCCCCATACTTCCTAACCATTAGCCTCCTAGACGTCAAGGTTTCAGAGGTATACTCTCTTTTTATTCAATAAAACGAGAGTAATTTGTGTTTACCACTTAAACATTTCGAGCTTTTTACATAAAAACCGTTTTTCTCAGAGATTTTGATGCATTTTGTAGCTTTTTAGAATTTATTTGACACTGTTTATTGCATTTTGATGCATCTCCCAAAAACATGTCTTGTTTGCAGACCTCATCAGTCCAGCAAGATCAATGGATAAGTTACCTTCTCCTGTGAAATTTCAATCGATTATTTCCTGGTTGGATGTTGGTGAAGGTTTTTAAAAATACAGGAATGATAAATGCAGGCTATATGACTTTAGAATGTGTTATCTTTACATAGTTTTTAGTGGGGGTTTATTTACTTTTGGCCACGAAAACAAGGGGTAAAATGACAAAAAAGGAAATGGTTTTTTTTATATCAGGGTTTTTTTCCGGAATTGTAACATTCCTGATCGTTGCAGAATTGGTAAATCTGATTGCATAAAAATAATCCGGAATTTAGCCGATTGGATTGAAACCGGTACAGATATTTGTTCTTCTAGCATCAATGGAGTTTATATGGATTTTCAGGGGACATCTTAAAAATCCATATCTTCAATGTACTTTAAGTACTGATATTTCTCAGTTAGGATTATCGAACAGTACTTGTTGCATATTGATGCAGCATTCTTGATCAAAAACGACTTCTTTCTCTTCAATCCGTCGGCTTGAAAACCAAAAACGGTTTTGCATTTTCCTGATATCCAGCCATTACACGGTCAGACATTGATTACGTCTCTGCACCGGGTTTGAGCTGGAAACTCTGAACAAAATAAAGCTTTACCGGAGGTTTTGTCCTGATGCTATTTAAGTAAATTGTTGGAATACAGAATTAAACGGAGTAAAATTATGCCAAGTGGAGACGGAACAGGGCCTGGCGGAAGTAGTCGAGGAACCGGTACAGGTCGGCGATCAGGTAAAGGTCGGGGTGGCGGTTCAGGTTTAGGCCCCGGAGGATTATGTGTGTGCCTGAAATGCGGAGAGAAGATCTCTCATCAATCGGGAATTCCCTGTTTTGAAACTCGTTGCCCCAAGTGCGGCGGGACGATGACAAGAGAATGAATTGAAACTGTTAGTGGATTCTTTTCTGCTTGTGATAATCCCAAGTGAAATAAACCTGTGATTGATAAGAATAGATGACAACAAACATCAGTAAAAAGGTATTCGGCCCGGTTCCCTCCAGGAGATTGGGAAGGAGTTGCGGTATCAATATCATTCCTGCAAAAATCTGTAGTTATTCGTGTGTCTATTGCCAGATTGGGAAGACAACACACTTACAAACTGATAGAGGATCTTTTTTTCCGCCGGATGAAATATTAAATGAAGTCGGGAATACTTTAGAGAAGGCTAGAACCAAAGGGATTGATGTCGATTACTTGACATTTGTAGCCAATGGTGAACCCACTTTGGATTCAAACCTTGGACATATGTTGGACGATGCCAAGACACTGGGAGTAAAAACCGCCTTGATAAGCAATGCCTCTCTTATTTGGGATTCAAATGTGCAAGAGATCTGTCGAAAAGCGGATTGGGTTTCTTTAAAGATTGATGCGGTTCAGGAAAAGATATGGAAGAGAATCAATAGACCTCATAAGACTTTAGAGTTGAAATTAATTTTAGATGGTATCCTGGAGTTTGCGAGGGGGTTTGAGGGAAATCTGGTAACCGAAACCATGTTGGTGGAAGGAGTTAATGATTATGATAGCCATCTTCTTGGCCTTGCTGAATATTTGAATACCCTTCAACCTGATATTGCTTATTTATCAATTCCGATAAGACCGCCAACGGTTAAATCGGTACGATCACCGAGTGAAGAGATTATTAACAAGGCATATCAGATTATAAGCAGTAGAATCAGGATTGCAGAATGCCTGACTGCATATGAGGGTAATTATTTTGATCGAACTGGTGGTGTAGAAGAGAATATACTGAATATCACATCGGTGCACCCCATGCGTGAGGATGCTATCAGGGAATTTCTGCGACAGGGAGATGCCGATTGGTTGATTATTGAAGAACTTATCAAACAAAAAAAGCTCATCAAAACATTTTATAACAACAGGAATTATTATATACGATCATCACCGAAAGGTTTGGATCGGGAATAAAAGCTTGTAATTTATCATGATTTAAATATGGAGCAAAACAATAGGAGAACTGACTATGCCTGACAGAAATGGTACCGGTCCCAGGGGGACTGGAAAAAGGAATCGGCGTGATGGCTCAATTGGTAAAAGAGGAGAATGTCGCAGAAGTAATGGCTCTGGAGGGAATCGTTCAGGAAGTGGCAATAGATCGAATAGCCGGAATCAACCAAAGAACTCAGGTATTCCGGGATCAAACGAAACGGTAAAAGCCATAGCAACAGCCCTGTTCACACTGGTTACTGTAGCAGCGCCAGTACTATTAAAACTGAAAAACCTGTTAACAATCACCAACCAGGAAAAAGCTGCACTGCCTGAAAAACCAGAATCAAAAACTGTTATTATCGAACGGGAAGCACAGCTGTCTGATACCAGCCAAAAAGACAAGAAAACCGATTGAACCTCAGTATGATTTTAAATTTGGGCCAAGCTTATTTTATTTAGTTATTACAATCGATTACCTACACATTATAACCATAAACGATACCGGAGGAGTAAAAATGCCAGGGAAAGATGGAACTGGTCCTAACGGAAAAGGACCTTTTACAGGCAAGGCAATGGGGGATTGCATCGTGAAGCTTGACAGCAATGAAGTGAGTGATGTCGAAAAATTTAGGTGGATTTGTAATAGGAGGAGCCATAACCGGTACAATGGGGCTGGCAAGTTACTAGTTAACTGCACTCGAAAAAGTTGGCGCAGGAGAAGAAAGTGTGTTGATGGGCTAATCAGTGTTTATCAAGGATACTGAATATGGGCTGGAAAAATCTTAGCACTTACTTTGGGGAGCAGCCCCCTGAGTTTATAAAAAAACTATTTACCGATTGTGAATATCCCTGGTCTCTATTAAATAACATTACCAGGGAAATTGAGTTATCTTTTTCCGCCTTGGATCATCAGGGGAAATTGCCACCGAACAAAAAATTTCTAAAAAATCCTGACTGTTTAGGAGCAGAAGGCTCCTTCCATTTTCTGCAATCCGCAATACTTGAAGAAAACTTTGTTGATCCTGATCTTAAGATATCCATTGGGCTTGGAACCCTGGTGGAAGCAGGTTCAACCATTAAAAACCATACCATTATTGGTAACAATTGCGAAATCAGGCAGGGGGCATATATCAGGGGGAATTCTTTCATTGGTCCCCACTCTGTAGTGGGCCATACAACCGAAATAAAAGACAGCATATTTATCAACCATGTTGAAGCAGGTCATTTTGCCTATATTGGAAACAGCATTGTTGGATCATTTGTCAACCTGGGAGCAGGTGTAAAAATCTCTAACCTCGAATTTCGAAGCCTTGATGCAAAACAGAAAGAACGGTTTCCCGAGCTCATCTTCAGTGCGGATGGGCAGACCATTAAAACAGGATTGTCAAAATTTGGCGCGATAATCGGTGATGGTTGTGAAATCGGATGTAATTCTGTTTTATGTCCGCTTACCCTGCTGGGCTCAAAAAGCTGGATTTTGCCAAATACACTGGTATTGAAAGGATTTCATCAACAAGGTAGCTTGCTTATGAATCTTCAGTCTCCCAGACGATTGTAGGGTGATATATGGGAAAGAAGATAGGAAAACTAATTGGTCTCAAAGCGCTAAGATAAATTGCATATATAGCTCGTCCGGAAACAATTCTGGAATGGTTTAGGAGGCTGGTTGAGAAAGGGGGTCACTGGCGATTTCCGATATTTTAATTCCAGTGAAAAAGGGGTCAAATCTTCTTTTGACCTATGTCGTCAATTCAATTATTAAAGAGGAGTTGTTGAATTGTCTTTTTGAGTTTTTTCTCTAAGGTATTATGAGCCGTCCACTACGAATTGAATATCCGGATGCCTGGTATCACGTTATGAATCGCGGTCGCCGGAGTGACAGGATCTATCTTGATGACGAAGACTACCGACTGTTTTTAACGGTTTTGGATGAAGCCGTTGGGCTATGGAAAGTGCATATTTGTGGTTATTGTCTGATGCCGAATCATTATCATCTGCTGATTCAAACCCCTGAAGCTAATCTTTCCCGCTGCATGCGACATATCAATGGCGTCTATACTCAGCGTTTTAACAGACGCC
>JAHJTV010000050.1 GCA_018829445.1 bacterium | reverse complement strand
TTTTAATTTATTGCAGGGATTAACGGTAGGGCGGCCTTACATGGCCGCCTTTGGTTTCACGCCGGCGGGAATGTAACCCCGCCCTACCATTTATATTCTGCATTCTTGGTAGTTCAATGCAGGTGAAAGACCTTAAGTTAATGACATTAGGTAAAACAGACATACCCCCAAAAAATATATTACACTGAATTGCCAATATGTTCTGAGATCTCCTTAATCATTGTCGGCCAGGCTTCCTTTGGTAAGTCATGCCCCATGCCTTTTATAATTTCAAGTCGGGAATCCGGTATCGCTGCGGCTATCCCAATTCCATTTTCAACAGGAACCAGCGGGTCTTCATCACCATGGATAACCAAGGTCGGTACAGCAACCGATCGAAGAGACTCCCCCCTGTTCTTGGAAGCGAGAATAGCGGCGTATTGTCTTACAAAGCCTGCGGGATGCAAGCCCCTTTCAAAAAGCCTGGCTGCATGAATTGCGGTTTCAAGCTCATCTATGGGATAACCTGAACCTGATAGGATTCCGGCATTGAGCACGGTTTGTTTGATAAACCCCTCCTTCTGCAAGGGAAGCGGTGTCCACAGAACCGATCTTGCTTCCTCCGAAGGAGGAGGATTGAGTGAATTTCCGGCTGTTGACATGATAATAGTGGCAGACGCTATGCGCTCTTCATACCGAATGGTCAGCAACTGTGTGATCATACCTCCCATGGAGGCTCCCACGACATGAGCTTTTTCGATTTCAAGGGCATCGAGCAGCAAGATTACATCTTCTGCCATGTCATCCAATTGATAAGGTACCGTAACAGGCTCAGCTGCTGCCATGTTTTTCAGCAGGGTTAACAGTTTGGGTGTTCCGATTCCCCTGAGGTGGGTAGAATGTCCGATATCCCTATTGTCAAAGCGAATGACCTTAAACCCCTGCGAAGCAAGTGAAAAACAGAAATCATCTTCCCAATCAATCATCTGGCACCCTAATCCCATGATAAGAATGACTGGTATCGAATGATCACTGCCGAAAATATCATACGCACATTCAAGCTCTTTTCTGATCTTAACTTTTCGTTCCGGTTGATAGTTGTTCATTTGGCTGATTTAAAATGGTTAATTCTCAATAGAAGCAACAATATCCGGTACATGTTTTCTGCAAGCCGCAGCGAAATCTTCCGGATAATGACCGTTTATCCATCGCAATTGGGCTTCACTAAATGCCCCCGGCGATTCCGGCAGTTTTGGCAGAAAAGAGTAGAGCAACCTCTGGTCTGATTCCATTTGACTAAATCGTTTGGAAAACTCGATTGACGTAATCATTCTGGCTCCCATGGCGCCCAGTGTTTGTGCCGCAATGTACATTCCCCGATCCAAAGAATCTCTGGTTTGCGAATCTGCTTCCAGAATGTTGCCGATTGGCTTAAGCGTCATCATCTGCAATTCCCATTGTGAAGTTTGGGCTTTTGGCACAAAAACCATAATATTGCTGTCTTCATAGACAATCAGGTGATGATTGGAACTCTCACGGCCATCCATCCGTTGGTTGTTTTTTATGGCTTGAATATAGGCATCAAAAAAGGCAACACCTGTTTTTTCCTTATAATCCTCAATAAACGACTCAATCAGGTCACCACACGCAAACGAGTCTAATTCTGCAGACTTTGACGTTTGTTTTGCACCTGAAGAGCATAAAGGGACCTGGGCAGGAACCAGGGCAAATTGTTGGTGAATCTGCTGATGGGAAGCGTGAAGCCGGTAATGACTTGGGGCAAAGTCAAATCCAAAATTCCAACCCCACAGGGTTCGATCAAAAGGGATCTTTTGATCGAAAACAGACAGGGCATTATAAACACTGATTCTGAGATCCTCCAAAACGGTTTCACTTATTGTCTTTCGAGAAAAGGTTTGCGTCAATTTCAAGTCATTTGACAACCTGATATAGGTCCTTTGATAGTAGAGATGTCTCAAACCCTTCATGTCATGAAAGCTTAAGTCCTTTAATCGGTACCTGATTGCGTCGTTTGCCATATTGGCGGCATAATGTCCCCAGGGAATGTAACTGTTGCTCCGCAGGTATTCAAAAACATGGCTTCCATGTTCCTTATCCAGCCAGTCCCCCACAATTTCACTTCCTCCCTGAACTCCGGGACGAAGAACCATAACTTCCTTATAATCATCCGGGAGGTGTTCATTATTTGCCAAGGCTTCAAACAGAGGTAAGTTTGAGATAACAGCTCTTTTGTTTGTGCTATCTGTTTTATACTTCAGACCGACCGGTCTTCCACATTTTTCATAAACAAATTCACAGCTTAGTTTGGCCAAGGCAACCAGATCCATCGGATCGGTTGAAGTTGTTGCCAACGCTATCTGCAAAGAATCAGGCAGCAGACTGATCAACTCATCGGGTGTTGTTCCCGATTTAATCTGTTTACTCACAGCTTTGGAAAACGAAACATCCAATGGTGAAGGCAGCCTGATCTGATCCGGATTGTTAGTCTTCCGCTCAGCCCATCTTCTGGCAATATATGTTGTACCGCGAAAAGGAAATGGATTTGGTATTTCAAATATCCAGTCTGCATTTTCCACCTCAACTGAACCTTGGGGAAAGTTGATCTTGTTGTTGATTGATTTACCGTCGGGCAATTCACCCAAATCAAGCAGAACCTCATTCTCACGAAGGTTTTCGACGTTATAGCCGGGTCTGTGGACACCAACCATGAACTGTCCCGAAGGCGATACACAGGTCCTTGGTTTCATGCTTCTTGCTCCTGAAGTTATCTCAGTGGATTGTTATAAGGTGGACATTGATTCAGGTTTTCTGAATCTGATTTTCTATTCATAAAAAATATCAAAACCGATGAAAAACAGACAGCTGATATAACATATCGATCGAATCAGACAAAAACGTCCATAATCCGTTGATTTTATAGTTTTTTGTAACACCATGTCAATATTAATTGTAACCTGAAAAAACCAAAAAGATAATGATCCTCAGGGTTGTTTGGGAACAAATTTTATGGCTGACAACAACAATCCTGTGATTCCAAAACATTTAAAACCGGGCGATTACAGTATTGAATTCTGTCATATCAGCTTCTGGGCGCTATAAGGTTTTATCAAATTCTTAAAACCATCCTTTTTCATGGAAAACAACTTTCGATTGTGAGAAAATGGTTCCGAACCCATTGATGGCATTTGGATAATTTCTTCGACACTCTGCTGAAAAATATCGAAATGGGGAAGTTGGAAGATTATTGTTAACAATTCGATTTTTAAATTGTTTGATAGCTTGAACCTAAAACCGACCTGATTTTAAGAGAAGCGTTCTGATAATAACCGCAACCCATGCTTAAACTGGTTTAAAGGAGGAAAAATGACAAAACAATTGATTCCATCGGTGGAGAAACGAATTTCAACCTGGATTGAAATCCAAAAAAAACGCAAAGAGCAAGAGATGAAGGGTGAGTCCCCCAAATTGACCTTAACCATATCCCGGGAATTTGGCTGCGAAGGTTACTCTTTGTCTGCTCAATTAAAGGAAAAGCTTGATAAACTGACAAATCAGACCTGGACAATCTTTGATAATGAGTTTGTGGACAAGCTTGTCTCCGATCAGAGCTTATCCAAGCACCTGGCAAAGGTATTGGGGGACAGGGCTAAATACCTGGACTACATTATCTCTTCTTTACTGCCGACCTGGAAGTCTGAAACAGAAGTTTTCAAAACCATGGTGGAGGCTATTTATTCCATTGCCCAGCAAGGAAATGCTATTATTCTTGAACGGGGTGCATTCGCCATAACCAAAAATCTATCTAACTGCTTCCACTTCCGGTTGATAGCGCCTATAGAATACAGAGCCGATGCCTATTCAAGACGAACAGGTATTTCCATTGAAGAAGCTAGAAATCTGGTTTTAGAAAAAGAGGAGGATAGAACCAAATTCCTGAGTTATTTTCTCAACTGCTCATTCGATGAGGAGAAATTCCATGTTGTCTACAATAATAGCAAATTTCCAATTGAAAAGATTGCAGACTCCATCATTGATTTAATTGGGATCTAAATGGATTTGACAAGTGTATGCAACCTATTTCAGCAGATATCTTGGCTTAGGTGATTTCTTAACCGGTCGACACTAGAATTCACCCCAACCAAGGTTATTGATATATTCGATGAATGAACAGCTCCATCCAGGATAATCTCTGTAAAAAGAGAATACCAAGCTGTTTTTGGCAATCATTGACCTTAAAGTGAATATTGATTATACTTGAAATAAAATGGATAATACTGTTTATCATCCGTTTTCATGGGAATTAATACCCGCCTGTCGCCAACAAGGAAAAAAATTGAGATACCGATGGATCTTATTACTGTTGATTTACTTTTTAATTCATTAGGGAAGAGAATTAAATTACCAAGGGTGACTTAATGCAGACCAATTATCGAGTTCTTATCGTCGATGATATTCCACATAACGTAGAAATATTGGAAACGTCACTTGAGGATAAATATGTTTTGGAAACCGCCAGTAGCGGAGAGGAGGCTTTAGAGAAAATTCCAAAGTTCCGTCCCGACCTGATTCTCCTGGATATCATGATGCCCGGTATCGACGGGTATGAAGTCTGCAGGAGGATTAAAGCTGATGACAACCTCAGTTATATTAAGATTATTCTTGTCACGGGAAAGGCACTGGTTGAAGAGCGATTAAAAGGCTATGAAGTGGGAGCAGACGACTATGTAACCAAGCCCTTCGTCATTCGGGAACTGGAGGCCAAAATTAAGGTGTTTTTGAATCTGAAGCGTTCCAGGGAGATTGATCAGTTAAAAACGGATCTTCTGATACTCTTCGCCCATGAAACCAGGACACCCTTAAATGGGATTATAGGCGGGTCAGATCTGTTAATGCTGGATGATTCATTAGATGAATCAGTAAAACAGACCGTTCATCTGATTTCAGAAAGTGGCAAACGTCTGCTTGATTTCATTGATAAGACGATGTTTCTCTGTGAACTAAAAAGCGCACCTGATCTAAAACGAAATCAACAGTCAATTAGTTTTATCTTAAACGGTATTAAGACAAAACTAGCAAAAGAAGCTGAGGATAAGCATATTACCCTTCAGTTCGGCAACGAGAATGAAGATGTTGTTTTTGTCGCAGATTGGGTTAAAATTGAAAAGGCAATTCATTATATTGTTGACAACGCCATCAAATACTCGAAAAAAGATCAAGAGGTGCTTGTAACCTGGGAAAAAAATGATCAATTCGTTTCCTTAAAAATCAAGGATGAAGGAGAGGGAATACCTCCCAATTGGATCGATAAAATATTCGATGAGTTTGCCGTTAAAGATATTGTCCATCATCAGAAAGGACAAGGGCTAAGCCTGGCCATCAGCAAACACATTCTGGAAAGTCATGGTGGTAATATTACTGTTATCAGCGAACCCGATAAAGGATCAACCTTTACCCTTAAAATTCCAATATCCTGATGACTGAACGATTGAATGGCTTCAAGTTTTTCCATTTACCTTCCTGCCTAAAACTCTCACTCCAATCGATCTTTTAAAAAAACAAAATGAATACTTGGATATGTAATTAAATCAATTTGAAATCTTAATGCTTTCCTTAAAGGTTGTTTTTTGAAAACAATTAGACGATCCTTACGACTCAAACTTATTATTGCTGTAATTACCGTCACCTCTGTTATTCAAGTGCTTTTTACAACAATTAAAACAGCTGAAGACAGGGAATCTGCCCTAAGGCAGACAGTCATTAATCAAGAAAGGATCATGAACGAGTTGGCTCATGGACTAACTGAACCACTTTGGAATTTTGATATTGATCACGTTAAAACACTGGTAAAGCTGAAGCTAAAAGAACAGGATTTTGTAGGCATTATTATTCACGATATTGAGACAGGTGAGGCAGTGGTTGGCCTATCAAAGGATCAGGGAGGAGAAATTATTGAGACCTTTGATCAGGATTTTGGATCATCAATATTAAAGTCGATCGATATCAGCAAAAACAATGTAGTACAATGGAAAGCAGATTGTTATTTCACTGATTTGTATGTTCGCGAACAGATATATCGAAGCATTAGGTATTCAGTGTTTACTATTCTCGGTCTGATCTCCGTCCTGACCGTATTGCTGACAACTACGCTTAATTTCCTGATCATAAAACCCATACAAAGATTTAGAAAACTTGCGAGAAGCATTGCCAATGGTGATTTTTCCAAACGGATTGAAGTCAGGCAAACCGATGTAATTGGAGAAATTAGCAATGAAGTCAACAGTTTAATGGATCAGTTGCAGATGGCTATCCGTGAAATCAACAGAGTAATGGAAGCCATGGCTGCCGGAGATTTTTCAGGCAAGATTACCGTAAATTTGGCGGGGGATCTACACAAACTCAAAACGCATACAAATCGCTCCATTGAAATTCTAAATGAACGTACAGAACAGTTGAAGGCGGCACAACAAGAGATCGTTGACAAGGCTCATAAGGCAGGAATGGCAGATATTGCCTCAGGAACACTTCACAATGTCGGCAATATTTTAAACAGCGTTAAAGTATCGGCCCAACTGATCAAAAATGAAATCGATCAATCCAATATCAATAATTTTAAGAGAGCAAACGATCTGTTGAGAGAAAACCATGATTCTATGGATGATTTTATTATTAAAAACCCAAAAGGTAAAAAGCTGCTGGAGTATTACTTAAAACTGGAAGAGGTTTTGTTTGAGGAAAAAGACAAAATGAGTGAAAACCTTGAAAGGTTGAATGACAAAATAAATACAATTGCCGATGTAATCTCAGCACAACAAAGTTATGCAGGAATCAACTCTTTTACAGAAGAATACTCGCTTGAGACAATCATTGAGGATGCATTAACCCTTCAATCAGGCTCAATTGATCACGATGGAATCCGGATAATCAGAAATTATGCTCATATTCCGATGATCATGATTCAAAAAGCCAAACTGGTGCACATTCTTGTAAATCTGATCAAGAATTCCAGGGAATCCATGCTGGATATTCCAATCGAAAACCGTCAGATAACAATAATAACTGAAAGAAGCGGAAATCTTGCCAGAATAATTATTAAGGATACCGGTAAAGGAATAGAGCCGGACAATCTAAGAAAGATATTTTCCCACGGTTATACAACCAAAAAAGATGGACACGGTTTTGGTTTGCATAGTTGTGCCAATTATATGTCGGAAATGAATGGCAATATTCGTGCTGAAAGTGCCGGAATTAACCGAGGGGCAACCTTTGTACTGGAATTCAGACCTCCCGAAGAAAAACTCTAGATCTTTGTCACAATTCTTTATCGTTTCAGCAAATAGGTCTTCCTGTTCGAATTGATGGAATCCCTTTGGTATTATCCGTAGCCTCTTTTGTAGAGAACTGATAATTCCCCTCCGTTTTCCAACAGACTCCATAAAAAAGAGTACCTCCATAATCAAACCATATTTTCTCCATAATCAAACCATATTTTCTCCACAATCTCCTCATATTTATAAGCTAGGTTTATTGTTATTGTATGAGGGTTTAGCTATCTAGCCGAGAGATACTGGTTTTTCCTTTGGCTTTTTTTAAAAAACTACAAAACCTAAAAAAAATCAATTTTTTTTAAACCAAATTTAAAAAACAAAAAGGTGTTTTTGGAAAAAAGACAACTCAATGTTGTCTATATAGAAAAGGCACCTTTTTCAATTTGAAGGAGTTGTCATGAAAAAAATGAGTTTATCCACAATCATAATTGTGGGATTCAGCTTTATAATATTTAACAGTGCTACTGCTCAACCCGGTCACAAACTTACAGGAGGTGCTTCTTTTCCCGATTGTGAAATGGGAAATAGGATAAAACCTCCTCGGATTGAAATATCAAAACTGCTTCATCAGGCTGTTTTGGACATACTGGTTGAGTTGACGGAGAGCAAGGAAGTAATTCTTGAAAAAAAACTAACCCATAAACCATTATGGGCAGTTATCGATGAATTCAAGGTCGATTTTGAGACCTTTCATTTAAGAATGAAGGAGAAAGAAAACGAGATCCTGCAAAAAGCTGTTACTGATGAAACGTTAACTCAGGCTCAAGCTGATCACTTTAAACAACGCCTAAAGAAATTACCAACACCGGGTTTCCCGGCTTTTAATAAGGGAATGAGGAAACCGTTTCCACCAGAGTCACATGATCAAGATTTAAGATGTGAGAAAGCAGAATTTTTTAAAAGCCTGCGGGAAAAGATGTTTCAAGCGACCATTGAAGAGATTGCTGTCCTGGCGAAACAACAAGAGGAGACCATAGAAAAAAAACTGAAATATAAACCTCTTTGGGCTGTATTGGACGAGTATAGCATTGAGTTTGAACAGTTGCAGACTGTCTTGAATGGCAAACTTCGGTCTTTCATTGACCAGGCAGTCGCAGATAACACCCTGACCGAAGCCCAGGCAAACAGAATTGCTGAGAGAATGGATCAACCTTTTGGCCACAGACCAAAAGGTTATCCCTTCTAATTCAAGTGAACTATCCTTGCTGAAGATTAACATGTAAGCGATGGTGCTTTTTCCAATTTTGAGTTTAGTACAAAATGATCCATGCAATGCCATTTCTTCTACGGACTGGCAAAGCAATACCACAATGAACGTTAAGGAGTAATCATGGCATTATCAAAATTGCAATACTTTGAGGAGATCAGTCTTCGGCTTTCAGAGTTTACCAAAGCGCTATCTCACCCGGCACGGTTAGAGATATTGGAAACAATTGCCAAACGAGAGACCTGCATTTGCAGTGAGATTGTGAACAAGCTACCGCTCGCTCAATCAACGGTTTCACAGCATTTGAAAGAATTAAAAAAGTATGGTTTGATCAATAGTGAGGCCGATGGATCAAAATCTTGCTATACCATCAATTGGAAAGCACTGGAATCCAGTTTCGGTATGGTACAGGGATTTGCGGATAAATTAAAGAAATTAAATGGACCGGGAATTTAGCAGAGAGTTACATTTAATTTGTTTTGCAGATCATAACTTTTTGAACTTTTATCAAAGTACCTGGGATTTAACTCCCCATGAATCATTTTGGGGAGTTAAGTCTGCTTTTAATCAGCTGGATAAAGCCTGATCAAAGTCCTCCACGATATCATTGACGTTTTCTATCCCAACAGTAACCCTGATCATGTCAGGCGTCACATCTGCCGCCTGCTGTTCCTCGGCTGATAATTGCTGATGAGTAGTGGTGGCCGGATGAATTACCAGCGTTTTTGCATCGGCAACATTGGCTACTAATGAAGCGAGTTTAACATTACTTATAAAAGATTTGCCCGCCTCATATCCCCCTTTCACTCCAAAAGTAAAAATCGACCCGAATAGATCCTTTTGAAACAGCGATTTTGCCAATTCATGTCCAGGATGACTGAGGAGACCTGCAAATTTTACCCACGATACTTTCTCGTGTTGCTCAAGAAAATGTGCAAGTTTTAATGCATTTTCACTGTGTCGCTCAACCCTTAAATGGAGCGTTTCCAACCCCTGCAAGAAAAGAAAAGAATTGAACGGGCTGACCGCCGCACCGATGTCCCTCAGCAGACTGACTCTTGCCTTTACAATATAAGCTGCCTTCCCGAATGTTTTTGTATATTCTACCCCATGGTAAGCAGGGTCAGGTTGCGTCAAAAGATTGAATTTTCCACTTTTCTCCCAATCAAAATTCCCTGAATCGATGATAATGCCCCCGATTGATGTGCCGTGTCCTCCGATAAACTTGGTGGCTGAGTGAATTACGATATCAGCTCCATGTTCAAAGGGTCTACAGATGATGGGGGTGGCAAAAGTGTTATCCATCACCAGGGGAATTCCAAATTCATGCGCAATCCCAGCGATTATGGGAATATCAGCAATATTTCCCCCGGGATTTCCAATGGTTTCCACATAGATCGCCTTGGTTTTTTCATTGACCAATTCCTTCAAGGAATGCGGATCATCACTATTACCAAATCTAACCTTAATTCCATAGTGATTGAGCGTATGGGCAAACAGGGTGTGAGTCCCCCCATACAAACTGGAACCGCTTACAATTTCATCACCTGCACCCGCAATATTTGTCAGTGCCATAAAAATCGCTGATTGACCCGAAGAAACGGCCAATGCGCCAATTCCTCCCTCAAGGGCTGCCATTCTCTTTTCGAAAACATCAGAGGTGGGATTCATTATACGGGTGTAGATATTGCCCGGTTCCTGCAAGGAAAAGAGTCTGGCACAGTGCTCCGGACTGTCAAATGTGTAGGATGTTGTTTGATAAATAGGTACAGCTCGGGAATGAGAAGATGGATCTGGTTCCTGACCAGCATGGACAGCATTTGTTTCAATTCGGTACTTGGGCTTCATGATTCTCCCTGATTCAGATTATCATTCTTAAGGATACGATTTAAAAACGGAGATGCCGGGATCATACACAACCTATCCACCGGACCAATTGTAGCTGGTCTCAGTATAGATATATTTAATCCACTGCCCGAAAAATTCATTGCGATGAGAACGCCAGCAATTGATCGGATTATCCAGATTAAAATTCTCAGGATCCTTAACATCTGTTCTTTCCTTAGCCTGATCCCGCCTTGCCTCTTCTATGAGTCTGCCGGAATTGTACTCAGGATGACCGAAGTGCATCAGGAACCTGCGATCCGATGTTTCAACGATAACATAGCCAGCATTTTCCGAATGAGCTAAAAGATGAATGTTTCCTTTATCCCGTTCCGCTTCCAAGGTAGCATCTTCATAGCCTGAATGCCTGCTGATGGGACATCTGAAAACGTCATCCAGGTCCCCGGTGATGGGATGACCCGGTTCCAGATTCTTTGTCTCAAAAATCCCGAACAACTTGCTGTCAAATGTAACCTTCTTAATGCCAATTGTTCTGGCTAAAGCCATTCCCCCCCAGCAGATACCCAGGGTTGAAATAATATTTTTTCTGGCATACTGGATGATGCTTTGCACCTCATCCCAATACTGAACCTCATTAAAGTCGAGTTCCTCCACGGGAGCTCCGGTAATGATCAACCCGTCCAACGGCCTGTCATAAAGCGCCTCTCTAAATGAGACATAAAGATCATTCAAATGCTCCTGACTGGATGAATTATATTCGTGAGAACTCAGCTTAATCCAGACAGGTATAATCTGCAAAATTGATTTTCCTAAAGGATAAAGCAGGTTAAATTCATAGGTTTGAACATTGGGCATGATATTCAGGATTCCGATTCGTAAGGGGCGGATATCTTGCCGGGCTGCATCTTCTGCAGATATACAGGTAATGTTAGTGGATTCTAAAGCTGCTTTGGCGTGGTATTGTTTAGGAGTTATAATTGTCATGATGCACTATTTTAGATTGTTGTCTTTTAACGCTATTTAGTTGGTCATTCTCCCCTTTCAAATCTTCAGCCAAAGAGAATATATAACCGGCCATAAATTGATCCGTTTTATCAGCAACCATAGGGTTGTTTATTAAAATCAAAAGATTGACATGAGTTGTTTCATTGAATGATTGGGATGAAACCGGAAAACCATTGTATAAATACGGATCATGTGGTTTCAATTATTTAATATTCATAAATATAGCTTATAGTTTCAAACGCTTTTCCCCTGCTAACTCTTGTTCAAGCAAATCCTTAACCGTCACATTCTTCAATACGCCCTCTTGAGCATCTTTCATCTTTTGCCAGACTGATTTGGTTACACAATTGTCCGATCGATCACAAATATCCGGTGTATTGAGGCATTCAGCAGGAGAAAGATCTCCCTGCAATGATTCAATTACCTGAAGAAGTGTTATCTCATTAGGTGCTCTTTTGAGAATAAAACCTCCTTTTGCTCCTCGTAATGCAGCTACAATATTTTTATTCTTTAAATCAATCAGAATATTTTCCAAGTACGAATCATCCAAATTCTGGCTGGCAGCAATCTCCTTTCTTTTTGTCGGTCTTTGTTGATAATTACGGGCTATTTCAATGACAGCTCGAATCCCGTACCGACACTTACTTGAGAGTTTCATCATCTTTGCAGTACCTTAATACAATAACATTTAACTTTGTCCGAAAGTTCCCCTTCAATTCACTTATTCAGGTCAATCGAAAAGGAACCGGTTTTTTTCCAATTGATAATCAGAAAGCAGAAGATTCATTGCGGATAGTGCACAATATTAATGAACATTATGCTATTTGCTGTCCTTCTCTGACAAGGTTTTAAAAAGAGAATTGCAAAGTATTAGTTTATTATTTCGAGGACAGTTTTGAGGTAATTAGAAAGGTAAGCATTGATTAAAAACAAACGATTGCCAAATCATTGGTGTAATAAAAATTGTTATTTGATTGGAAGCTTGGAACCGAAGGTTTTTTAAAAGGAGATCTGGATTATGCTTCAATTGATGTTAGAAGGATTCTGCTTTCAGAATTGGAATATCAACCAAGGTTGGTCGGAGTAAAAATCAGAGAGAGTCGAAGTCCGGGTACGGGTGTACCCGTTTCTGAAAAATCATTGTTCCGCCAGCCACCGTTCCGCATCAATTGCGGCCATGCAGCCGGTTCCCGCAGCAGTTATTGCCTGACGATAGACACTGTCGGTAACATCACCACAGGCAAAAACCCCATCAATATTTGTTTTTGTGGATCCACTTTCAGTTACAATATACTTTTTCTCATCAAGTGTCAGTGTATCAGCAAAAAGGGAGGTGTTCGGTGTATGTCCGATGGCAACGAACATGCCTTCGGTTCCCAGAAGTCTGGTTTCTCCCGATTTTACATTCTTCACTCTCAGATCTGTCATCCCGGAATCATCCCCGATGACTTCATCTATAACTGAATCCCATACAATCTCTATTTTCTCATTTTTTAAGACCCTCTCTTGCATGGCCTTACTTCCGCGAAATTCATCCCGGCGGTGAACGACGAACACTCTCTCGCAAAAGTTAGTCAGATAGGAAGCCTCCTCAAGTGCGGAATCTCCCCCTCCAATGACAGCTACCTTTTTACCTCGATAGAAAAACCCATCACAAGTGGCACAAGCGGAAACACCTCGTCCCTTAAATTTGGTTTCGCTCTCGATGCCAAGATACCTGGCAGATGCACCGGTGGCAATAATTAAGGCATCACTGGTATAGAGCTTGTCTCCTGAATAGATTTTAAATGGTCTTTCCGACAGGTCGACCTGTGTAACCTCTGCAAATTCAATTTCGGTTTCAAAACGCAAGGCTTGCTGTTCCATCTGACTCATCAGTTCGTTCCCATCTATACCCTTGGGAAAACCGGGAAAATTTTCAACCTCGGTTGTAGTTGTTAACTGACCTCCCTTTTGAAAACCGGTCAAAATCATGGGGCTCAAATTTGCCCTGGCTGCATATATTGCAGCTGTATATCCTGCCGGACCAGAACCGAGAATAATCACTCTTTTATGCTTTGAATCCATAATCCCCATTCATATTAATCTTCATGTATCTCTTTGGCTGGTTTTTCCTTTTTGTCCGTCACGCGGCAAGCATTCGGGGACATTCAGGTGGAGATCCCCAACTTAGGTAGTATCCACTTCTGAAGAATAAACCATGCAGCTATAAACAGTAAAAAATAGAAAATATCCATAATGTTTGTCGGGTTAGATTATAAAACTTATTGATCGTCAGTTCAACCTGAATTACGTTGTTTGCCTCAAGGCTGAACCGACTATCGAAAATACAATCATCCAAGCGATCAGCAGGAACCTGCATGCATCGATCGAACTACAAAACCTTTACCCAGAAACGAATCTTGAAAATCGATAACACTATGATCAACATAATCTTTCTCGGACTTATTATAAATAAGATCAACGCCGTTGGAGTTGATTTTTTCATCTTCTTCGTTTAACTCATCCAGAGTCAATCCTAGTCGTGGGCCACCTCAGCCAACCCCTTGGATGAACAATCGGATATGCTTTTTTGTATTTTCTTTTAATACAGTTAACAGCTCATCTTTAGCTTTATCTGTAACCTGGATTGTTGTCATTGGTTCCTCTATATTATAGTTTGTATTGTCAAAAATAAAAAAAGATCAAAAAAGGTAACGCTTTTTTAATCCGTTATTGTGAAGGTTGCAGAACCTGTACCAAACTTATGACACAATCGGCTTCTGCAATGCAATCTCCCATTTTTTCATATACTTCCAGACAGCTGTTCTGCTGACGCCTATTCTTCTGGCAACTTCCGCCTTATTCCAATCGCACTCTTCCAAAAGCTCAAGTAACGCTTCCTTCGACAGTTGTCTATTCGATTGTGAATAAGCTGCCTGCTGGCGCAAGGAGGGTGTTTGAGCAGGAGAGTATTGAGTTTTTCTAATCTCTACCGGAAGATCAAAGGTATCAATCGATCCTGAATTGCACAAAACAAAAGCATGTTCAATTGCGTTTTCCAACTCTCGTACATTTCCCGGCCAGTTATAATCCATCAAGATCTGATTGGCTTCTTTTGTTAGTCCCGTTATTTTCTTCTTTGTCTTTTTGTTCTGGTGATTAGTGAAATAGCTAGTCAGCAAAGGGATGTCCTCTTTACGCTCTCTCAAAGCGGGAACGGTGATAGGGAAAACTTTCAAACGATAATACAGGTCCTCACGGAAACTGCCATTCTTTACCAGTTCGTAAAGAATTTTATTGGTGGCGGTGATAATTCTGATATTGATCTTACGACGCTTGGATTCTCCTACTCTTTCGATCTCTCTTTCCTGCAACACTCTAAGAAGCTTAACCTGGATATAGGGACTGACTTCCCCTATTTCATCCAGAAAAATGGTGCCTCCGTCGGCTTCCTCAAAGCGACCGATTCTATCTTTAACAGCACCCGTGTATGCTCCTTTAACATGACCAAATAATTCGCTTTCCAGCAGTGTCTCGGACAAGGCACTACAATTAACCGTCACCAGAGGTTTGGCAACCCGATTACTGTTATAATGAATGGCGCCTGCCACAAGCTCTTTCCCCGTTCCGCTTTCACCTTGGATTAAAATGGTGGCTTCACTGGCAGCGGCAGCGCTGACAGCGGTGAAAAGCTGTTGCATAACGCGGCTTTTTCCTATGATCCGATCAAAACGATACGTCTCACCCAGTTTTCTCTCGATCTCCTCTACTTTAAGCCGGGTTTTGTTTAGTTCGGTTAAATCGGTGACGGTCTCAACGACCCCCAGCACCTCCCCTTCATTATCTTTTATTAAGCGGGCATTCTTTAGCACCGGAACACTATAACCATCTTTGTGCAGCAAATGACATTCAATCCCTTCAACCGATCCTTGCTGAAAAATACCGCAGTCCCCAAAACCATGGGAATATTGTTTCCCGACTCAAAGGCTAAAACTGAGCACTTCACAGCTTTTCCCCATAATCTCTTTGGCTGTATACCCGGATATTCTCTCCATAGCACTGTTCCAGAGATTTATTTTTCCAGATTTATTCAGAGCAAATACACCCCCCGCCATTGAATCCAAAAGCAGATTGGTGAAGTTTTGATCCAACGTTAGTTGATCGTCGTCTTTCATTTTATTGGGTATTTAGATTATAGTTTATATTTGATTCTGTTAACGTTACCAACCGCAAATGTAACGTTACTTTTAGACTGTGTCAAGGGAAGGGTTACACCGGACACACGAAAAACTACCGGGAATAGAATCGAGATAGGCTATCCTAATAGATGGATGCTTCAATGATTTGGCTTGGAGTCTGGATAAAATTATATGAAATAAATTCATGGTCTGGATTTTGAAAGAGTACATATTAAGATTTGAGTTATGTTTTCTCAACTTTTGTATTTATTATCGACTATTTGATCACTCAATGATTAAACCATATTAATAAAGGAGTCATTCATGCCTTTGTTCGAATTTGAATGTAACAATTGCAAACATCGTTTTGAGGAGTTGGTCACATCTTCAAGTAAACGGGTGGAGAAGTGCCCGGAATGCGAGGATACAGGTATTCGTAAACTTGTTTCAGCTGGCAGTATCAAACCAAATGGCTCTGCCAGCAGCTTGGGCAGCTACCAAGCTCCTTCCTGCTCTTCAGGTGGTGGCTGAGGCATACGTTAATTCTCCAGGGTGGAGAAAAACCAGATAAAATAAGGTCGTGGGATGCTTATCAGATGTAGAAATAATCTGTTTACTCACACTTCTAAAAAAGCGCCAGGTAAAAGATCATTGTATGGAAACCAATTGATGAAAAACCAGGGAAACTCAATCCCTGGTTTTTATCTTACGCTTCATGCATATCCCTGTTTTCAACCTCTTTGAAATAGGATTCAATTTTGTCCCAGATCTCTTCGATATTGCATCGCATGAGGATAAGATCCTGTTTTTCGCCATTTATGTCTTTGACATACTTTTTAATCACAGTGTCTTGTTTAAAGCCAAGTCGCTCAAAAATCTTTTTTGCATTTTCCTGGGGAGCCATAATTTCAACCACCATCTCTTCTATCTGTTCCTTAAGAGCCATTTCATAAAGCTCTTCGGCCATCAACATCCCCAATCCCTTGCCATTGTATTCAGGTGAGACAATTAACCGGAAATCTGCCAAATGCCTTTCCCATCCATGAGGTCTGAGTTCAAGCGCAGCATCAGCGACAATGGTGTCATTCACTTCTGCAACAATTCTTCTTCTATCCCTCAATCCGATATTTTTGATTCTCTGTTCAACCACTTCTCTATCAGTTACATCTACCCTCAAGTATAGTCTTTCCTCAGGGGGAAGCTTTTGAAAGAAAGTTAAGGATTTTTCAAGATCATTTTCTTTTAGCGGACGAATGACTGCTTTTGTTCCATCTTTCAACTTAACTGTTGTCCCCATACCATTACCTCCTTTTAAAAGGAATTGAGTCACAATTATCGAACTGATCCGATAGTAAAGTTAACCAGTTGACAATCTGAAGAAGCCAGTGTCGATATTATCGTATCCCACCACGCTGCTTCCCGGTCGAATCATCATGGATTGATACAAATATAAGGTGGACAAGAATTACTAATCTACCTCACCAAGGGCAGACTAAGGAATTTTATTTTCATCTTTTTTTTGGATGGAAAATGAAGTTCCTACTTTAGTTGGCTCCATTCTATCGTTGAATGTATGGAAAGTCAAAGGTTTAATTAATTGACAAAAACCAACAAGGCAACTGCCTGATACTTTTTTAATGGAATGGCTTCATTATTGATCTTAATTTTTTTTGACAACAAGATTTTAAAAAAAGATTTGAACAAATGACACTGAATACGTTTTCAAATTTATAAACCGGGAAAATTATGCTAAAAAAAGGTCTTATTGATATGATTGCATTCATGGGTAATACCGGTAAGTTTTAAATATCGATTCTACCCCACGAAAACCGGGAAAAAGGTACTCGTAACCTGGTTTTATTCCTCTGCGGTAATATGGTTTGAGAGAAAAAATAATAATGGAAACTTCAAAGCAGAAAGCTGAAACCTGTCGACAAGCATCAGAGATTCCTGAATTGCTTGAAAACCGACTGTCCTCAGTAACAGAGAAAATCATTGATAGCTGTAGTGATCCAGATTGTTATATTCATGTGGATTATGAACCTATTCCCTCTGTCGAATTGGTGATAGAGATCTTGAACCACCTCCGGGAGATCATATTTCCGGGTTATTTTAACAGTGGTCGAATGAACCCCGCTAATCTGAAATATAATATGGGACGAACCATCTCAGTAGTTTATGAATTACTGGCAGAACAAATAGCCAACAGTGTTCGCCATGATTGCTTTCGCTATGAAAAGGATTGTTCGGATTGTAGAAGTTTAGGAAGGCAGACTGCCGTTGCATTTCTGGAGGATATACCGCACCTGCGTAAAATATTATCGAAAGATGTTGAAGCTACTTTTGACGGTGATCCTTCTGCTAAAAGTTACGATGAGATTATCTTCAGCTACCCCGGGATTCAAGCAATCACTATCTATCGAATCGCACATGCCTTATACAAACTGGAAGTTCCCATTCTACCAAGAACCATGACTGAATACGCACACAATAAAACCGGAATTGATATTCATCCCGGGGCTACGATCGGTGAAAGATTTGTCATCGATCACGGCACCGGCGTTGTGATTGGAGAAACAGCACTAATCGGGAATAATGTAAGAATTTATCAGGGAGTCACACTGGGGGCTCATTCTCTGCCGCCTGATGCAGGTAGCAGGATGAAAGGGGTGAAGCGTCACCCAACTATTGAAGATGATGTCATCATCTATTCGGGAGCCACCATCCTCGGGGGTAAAACAGTTATCGGGTCGCAAAGTGTTGTTGGAGGAAATGTCTGGTTAACCGAATCGATCCCTGCCAACACAAAGGTCGTGATGGAAAAACCAAGGCTGATTTACAACTGAGGTTAGAATATGGAATGACTTCTGCAGCTTCATTCTTCTAAAAACAATAAAGGAATCGGAAAAAGCCTATTTTCTGCCTGCTTTTATCATTGTTCACAATGGGACTTTTTTGATTTTTTCAAAGGTGAATTAAACAGATCCCAAATTCAGGAGTTAAAATGACAGAATATCTAGCCGATATTGGGGTATCAATTGGGGAAACTCCCATGATCAAGCTAAATCGGATTAATGAAGGGGGCAAGGCAACCATTCTGGCAAAATTGGAATCCAGAAATCCACTGGGCAGTGTTAAGGACCGAATCGGATTGTCCATGATTAATGACGCTGAAAACAAGGGTTTGATTCAAAAGGATACTATTATTGTTGAAGCGACCAGCGGAAATACGGGAATAGCCCTGGCCATGATCTGTGCTTCCAGAGGCTACAGACTTATCCTGACTATGCCTGAAACCATGAGTGTGGAACGAAGGAAACTGCTTAAGCATTTGGGAGCGGAATTAGAGTTGACACCCGGTGAAAAGGGTATGAATGGCGCTATTGCCAAGGCAAAGGAGATTGTTGAGAACTCCCCCAATGCTTTTATGCCAAATCAATTTGAAAACCCGGCAAATCCGGAGACGCATCGCCGCTTTACATCTCTTGAAATCTGGGACGCCACCAATGGTAAAGTTGATCTGTTTGTTGCTGGCGTTGGAACCGGCGGCACCATCACCGGTGTCGGTGAGGTTCTGAAATCGAAGAATCCGGATATTCGGATTGTGGCTGTGGAACCAACTAACTCACCGGTACTGTCCGGCGGTAATCCCGGACCACATAAAATACAAGGAATTGGAGCGGGATTTATCCCCCAAGTTCTGAACCGGAAGATCATTGACGAGGTGGTGACTGTTTCCAATGAAGATGCTTTTGAAACATCCCAAAAACTGGCAAAAATGGAAGGGATTTTGTGCGGGATCTCTTCAGGAGCAGCAGTTTACGCGGCATTGCAACTGGCAGACAGACCTGAAAACCAGGGTAAACAAATAGTTGTTATTTTACCGGATACAGGGGAACGGTATCTTAGCACAGATCTTTTTGAAAAATGATCACCATCAGCAATCGTTATCCAATATCTATGTTTTTAAGCTGCACAGGGGTATCATAAAATATTGCCAAATTTAAAAAGAGAATACCCGAAGATATAGATTTCGGGAGGGAGAAGAGAATGTTCACTAACATCATGAACATTATTGACTAAGAATAAATTGTTTAATATGATGTAATATAATTGCAGCACAGACTGAGCATTTTATCTTTAACCCAAATCAAACCTTTCAAAGCGGAATAGACCGATGGCTGAGCAACGTACAATTTACATGGATCATAACGCCACCACACCTCTTCATCCGGAAGTCAAGAAAATGATGTGTGAAGCGATGGAGATTTTTGGAAATCCTTCCAGCCTTCATGGCTTCGGAAGGCATGCCAGATCACTGGTGGAAGAGGCACGGGAAAACATAGCGTCCTTTATTGGTGCCAGTGCAGAAGAGATCATTTTTGTAGGAAGTGGATCGGAAGCGAATAATACTGTTCTTCAGTCCCTGACCTGTATGCCATTCAATACCTGTAATATTTTGCCCGGAGACCGCAGCGCGGCAGTAATAACGACGGCAATTGAGCATCCGTGCATTCTTGAATCCGCCAAATGTTTGAAGGATCGTGGCAGCCAGGTTGCTTTCCTTGGGGTGGGTAATGACGGCAAAGTCAATGTTGATCAATTGAAAGAGATGATCGGTGAGAATACGGGTTTGGTTTCAATTATGATGGCAAACAATGAAACGGGGACCATTCAGGATATCAAGTCATTAGCAAAAATTGTACATGACCGTGGAGCCCTGTTTCATACGGACGGTGTTCAAGCTGTCGGAAAAATTCCTGTCGATGTCAAAGACCTGGACGTGGATTTTTTATCTCTTTCGGGGCATAAGATTTACGGTCCGAAAGGAATTGGGGTTTTATATATTAAAAAGGGGGTAACCTTCTGTCCGCTGATTCGGGGTGGGCATCAGGAAAAAGGTCGCAGGGCCGGAACTGAAAACACATTGGGGATCATTGGCCTGGGAAAGGCAGTAGATATGAGACGTTCGGAAATGGAAGAGGAGACCAAACGGATGATCAGGCTGAGAGCCCTATTAAAGCAGGGGATAATCGATAATATTCCCGATGTCTATTTTATAGGTCATCAGGAAGATTGTGTACAGACTACATTGAATGTCTCATTCGAAGGAGCAGAAGGCGAAGCCATTTTACTGTACCTTGATCTGGAAGGAATTGCAGTTTCCACAGGTTCCGCCTGTGCGTCCGGTTCGCTTGATCCTTCTCATGTGTTGTTGGCCATGGGGCTACCGGTAGAATTGGCGCATGGTTCCATACGATTAAGTATGGGAAGACAAACCACGCAGGAAGACATTGAATACCTGGTTGAGAAACTGACCAGTACCATGAAAAAGATTCGACAGATGTCAACGGTTTATCAAGGGAGAAATTAATGAATGCACAAGCTGGGTGGATTTACTCTGACAAGGTAAAAGATCATTTCATGAATCCAAGGAATGTTCTCGGCGATGAAAAGGATTTTGATTATGATGCCAAGGGGATGACTGGCAACATAAAGTGCGGTGATCAGATGATTGTGTATATTTCTGTTGATAAAGAGGCAAACACCATAAAAGACTGCAAATGGCAAACATATGGTTGCGCCAGCGCTATTGCCAGCACTTCTGTTCTGTCGGAGATGGTAAAGGGGATGGATTTGGATGAAGCCTTCAATTTATCTCCAAAAGATATTGCAGCGCAGCTGGATGGTTTACCGGATAATAAAGTACACTGCTCGGTATTAGGAGACAAGGCTCTTCGTAAGGCTATCAATAATTACTATTTCAAGAATAGTATGGAGGACAAGGTAGTTGAAGAGGAAGCAAAAATTATATGCGAATGCCTCGGTATCACGGATCATGAGATTGAGGAAGCAGTGTTGGAGGGAGCACGAACGTTTTATGATTTGCAGGAGATGACAAAAATCAGCACCAGTTGCGGTGAATGCAGACAAGATGCAACTATTGTCATGCAGGAATACCTCACTAAACATTTTGATAATTAATGATCCTGTCCTGAGTTTCTAAGCTGTAAGCCATTAGCAGTTATCTACAAGGAAAACAGCGAAATATCAGTAATGATAAAGATGCATGAGTTCAAGTCTTTATTGATGATATTCATCTTTATCATTTACAGGAGCCTAAAAATGCCGCTTCCCGGGAGAGAGGAACAAATCTTGAATTTTAAGAGTCTCTACAGCAGGAACGGTAGTTTATTATTGACACCGATTTTCTGCTGACTGATTGAAACATCATAGACCAGCATCTCTACACCGTTATCATATGCTTTGCGCAATTCGACACCGTATTCTTTATCTATGTCATCTGCCGGTTTGAATATTTCTGCATCCATTCTTTGAACAAGAAAAAAGATTACACTCCTCACCCCGGATTTAACCAGCTTCTGCAATTCAACCAAGTGTTTTCTGCCTCGAGTTGTTATCGCATCAGGAAAGGAGGCTTTTCCGTTCTTGACAAGGGTACAATTTTTGACTTCAACAAAACAGGTTTCTCCTTTTTCATTAGAGAGAAAAAGATCAAGCCTGGAATGATCGCTGACTTTGACCTCCCTATTAATCCTTGTGTAGGTGTTCAGTTCTTTTATTCGGCCGGAGGAGATGGCAAGTTCAACCAGTCTGTTAGGTATCTGGGTATTAACTCCCACCAGGGAATCGTGCATGTCAATCAACTCCCAGGTATATTTCAGTTTTCGTTTTGGATTATCATGAAAGGACAGAAAAACAGGGCGTCCCGCCTCACTACACTCCTTCATGCTGCCTGAATTGGGACAATGTGCGGTAACCAGTTCTCCAGTGTTTAGTTTAACATCGGCCAGGAATCTTTTATACCGTTTTATCAGGTGTCCTTGAATTAGTTGTGGCCAATAAATAAAGTGTTGATCAATAATTGGATTCATAGCAGTTTTTTATTAATGAAAACTTATGCCATTCGGTGACAGAATAGCACAATAAAAAGAATTACCTAAGACATGGAATGATAGGTTATCTCATTCCACAGAAGAATTTGGAAACGATGTCTTAAAACCCACCAAATTGGGATTAAAAATAGTATATCATCAATCAATGTTTTTTTGTTTTAAACAACCCAGTCAATTACTGTAAGTATGGATGATTTAGAACTTTTATTGAATATCGGGAATATTATACTGGATACGGAGACTTATGATAAAGCCCTGATGAAGATTGTCTCCCATCTAAACCGGTTTTTGGATAGTGACGTCTGTTCAATCTATCTGCATAATCGGAACCGAAATCGCTTAACTTTGATGGCAACCGAAGGATTACACCAGGATGCTGTTGGAAAAGTCAGCATGCAACCGGATGAAGGACTGACCGGACAAGCGTACACCAAGGGTGATTACCTGTTTATCAAAGATACGGCTAAACATCCAAATTTTAAATATTTTCCCGGAATAGGCGAGGAGCCCTTCAAGACTTTCGTCGGCATACCGTTAAAAGATAAAAAGGTTATCCATGGTGTTATTGTTTTCCAGTTTGTTGAAGAAAAAGAAAACAGTCTTGTCATGGAGAAGCTTTTAAAAACAGTAGCTTCAATTGTATCAGGCTTGGTAACCCGATACAATATTCCTGAAATTTATGAAGAATCAGAGGAGTATCTCAATAAACAGGATCTGGTTTTTAATGGAATGCCTCTATCCGGCGGAATAGCAATCGGAACGCCGGTTCATCTGATTTATAAGTATATTGAAAGCAGTCAGGACCGCTTCGACCAGGAAAAAGAACTCGAAAAACTGGATGTGGCCTTTGAAAAAACCAGTATTGAGCTTAACACATTAATTGACAGGCTGGAAAACAGTAAAGAGCATATCAGCTCAGATATCTTTCATGGTCACCTACTGATGCTGAAAGATCCCTCCTATAAAAAGGAGATGGTGCATCACATCACAAAATACAATAAAGGAGCAGCCTTCAGCATTCGCTATACCTCCAACAAATACATACGGCAGTTTAAGGCAATCCAGGATGCCTACCTCCGGGAAAGAGCGGCAGATGTTGAGGATATCTGCCAGCGTTTGCTGTCCAACCTGGGCGCATTGCAGAAAACCACCGAACTGGAAAAAGAGAGCATCATCATTGCTGATCGCCTAACTCCGGGGGAAACTGCATCGCTCGATATGGAAAAAGTGATCGGGTTTGTTTCCCAAAAGGATGGGCCGGAGTCCCATACTGCTATTTTAGCTCGAAACAGACAAATACCTGCTGTAAGCGGAATCGAAGCCCTTCTGAAGATGACGGAATTTGCAAAAAAGTTGATCGTGGATGGGCTTCAGGGAACAATCATCATTAATCCCTCCGAAGCCACCATTGAAGAGTATCGTCAGAAACAGTCCGAATTTGAAAAGGAAGCTTCAAAAACAAGGGATTGTCCGGTTGATGATACCGTCATTCGTCAAAAAGGAATAAAAATACTGGCAAATGTTTCCAGTATTCTTGATGCGGAAAAGGCGTCCACCCTTAATGCCGATGGGATCGGCCTGGTTAGAACAGAGATTTTTTATTTGCAGAATCAGGCCAGATTTGATTTTGATACCCAGGTGGAAATTTACTCACGAATACTCAATCTATTCAAGTCGGGACCGGTTGTCTTTCGCTTACTGGATCTGGGAGCAGATAAGCGATTGAGATCAGATTTTATTGAGGATAATCCGGCACTTGGTTTGAGGGGGATTCGACTTTTGTTAAAAGAACAAGATCTGTTCAGAGAACAGGTTCGAGCCCTCCTTAAGGTTTCAACCACGGGGCGGGTGAAGATTTTAGTGCCTTTTATCACCGAGGCACGTGAATTTCTAAAAGCCAGGGAGTTAATACGGCAAGAGGCAAAGATTCTTGGGATCTTACCGCCTCCCATCGGTGCCATGATCGAGATTCCCTCCGCCGTATTCATACTGGAAGACTTAATTCGTAAGAGTGATTTTTTCAGTGTTGGAACCAATGACCTGTTTCAATACTTTTGTGCTGTCGATAGGAATAACACCACAGTAAGCCATCAGTTCAGCCCGGATACCAAATCATTCATCAGCTTGTTAGACTTGATCTACCAGCAGACAAAAAACTGCGGCAAAGAAGTGGAAATCTGCGGGGAGATTGCCACAGACCCCATTCGATTGTCCATTCTGCTTCATATTGGATTCAAACATTTCAGCATTAATCCTTACTCCATAAATAATATAAGAACGAATTTGATAAACAAGTTTTCGGATGAACCGGCCTGAGTGTTCACTGATACAGATCTGTCTCTTTTGAATCGATGAGACTAATGTTAATTTTGTTAATTTTCCGGGAAAAAAGGCGAAGGAAAGATGAGAGCAGCCAGCACGTTTAGCAAACCGACAATCCGGAGATTATGATTCGGTTTCTGTTTTTATGGCATATTGATTGAAGATCAAGCAACAAACTCAGTAAATAATGATAAAAAAAAATCTAGCGGCAAAAGCTTACCTCAGATTTTGCTAGTTGGGTTAAAATATGATTACAAAAAACCACGATTACACATTAAATATGGAAAACCCATGGACAGAAAAACAGTAAAGCACAGTTCGGTCGTGCTATGCGAAATGATGCAACCGCAACAAGCGAATATCGCCGGGAATATTCACGGGGGTGTTATTATGAAATTGATAGACAATGCAGCGGGTGTGGTGTGTTTTAAACATGCCCGAACCAATGTGGTAACAGCCTCCATCGACCGTCTGAGCTTTTTTAATCCCGTCTTTGTAGGAGACCTGATTACCCTGAAAGCAAGTTTGAATATGGCAGGAACCTCATCAATGGAGGTCGGGGTACGTGTTGAAACGGAAAACATATTCTCAGGTGACATTAAACATGTCGCTTCTGCCTATCTGACATTTGTGGCGCTTGACGGAAACGGGAAACCGACAAAAGTCCCCGCCTTGTTACTGGAAACTGATGAAGAGAAAAGGCGGAACGAAGAGGCTCTTGACAGGAAACGGATTCGCACACTGGAAAGAATCAAGGAAGAGGAGCATCAAAGACGCCAGGAAGTTACGTAGCAAATATTTTCTCCTTATCACAGCATTATAATAAGGAATTACTGTGTCTTTAAAAAAACTCTTTTGCATAAAATAGGAAACCTATGAGCTCTTTGGAACAACTGCACAAACTGGAAATCGAGACGGACGTTTCACCAGGCTTGGGAAACCTCAACCTGATTTGGGAAAAAAAGCTGGAGGGAATTGACATCTTTCACTTTCAGAACAGAGACAAAAAACCCGTCAATATCCCGGATGATGCTGACTATCTGTTAATGTTCTGCCAGCTGGCAGAACAAATATTCAAGGATGTCACCAGCAGAGATACCGTTTTTCAATCTGCCTGCAGCCTGGGAGGGGCTAAGCTTTATTTGAAAGTGTATACTCCGGAGGAGAAAGAGAGATTCAGATATGAGTCCATCGCTTTGTCAAGCGCTCTCAATAAGCTTCCGATAACCGATTACCCGGGAAGAATCAGTTTCTCCGGAACGTTGAGCTACATCGAGACCAACAATGAAGCATTTAAAAAAGAGGCAGGTAAGGTCGCTAATATACTGAAAGAAAAAAATAAAGATGATTGGATGTTGATAACTGAGAATAAATATGATTTTATTAAAACCAATGTATATGTTTTGGATCTCCAGAAACTTCATTCCTGGGGATTCCAAGCGGTAAAACCCGGAGGTGAAATCGAGTCGGGGAAAAGCCTTGTTCGCCCGATTCTGCCAAAGCCTCGAGGAGCGACCCGCAATAAAAAACGCAAGGTGTAAATGTAATTGGAATTGCCCTAACCCAGATAAACTGGATAAATAACTTTTAGGGGGATTAAACTGCCAAGAACCGCCACTGTTTCACTTCTAATTCACTTAGACACGGGAAACGGTTTCTGCATGGTTTCCAGATCGAATGAAGCTCTAACGCCTTCATTTTGACAATTGAATTGACTGTTTTGTCGCGGAAAACCGGCTTGCGTGCATTTGCACAAGTGATTCGTATTTTTGTATACTAAAATTACATTGTGTAAATAACCTATTATTTTTAAAAACTGGTAGTATATGAAGATTATTTTTGGTCATACCAACATGGATCTCGACTGCTTTGGGTCCTTCGCTCTTATTAAATATCTATATCCTGACTACCAATTGGTTCAAAGTCATTTGATCCATCCCGCTGCCAGAAACCTCTATAATCTTTATCGAAACCGGTTTAACTTCATCAATGCTAAAGATCTTAAGGATGAAACCATCGAAAAAATTGTGATCGTGGATACCCGCTCCCGATCAAGAGTGAAAGAGTATTTTAAATACCTGGACAATTTTAATGGTGACATTGAGGTTTTTGACCACCATCCCTCAGATTCTGATGATATCGAAGGTGCAGTGGTCCATTTGGGAGAATACGGTTCCAATACGACTTTTATCGGACTTATGCTGATTGAACAGGGGATCGCAATTGAACCGGAAGATGCAACCATTGCTTTAACCGGAATATATTCCGACACCGGCAGTTTCAGACATGACACTATTACCAGCGAAGATCTGGAAGTGGCTTCCTACCTCTTGAAAAACAAGGCATCGATCAACCTGGTAAAAAAGTTTTTGGAGTCCTTGAGCGATAGAAACCAGATTACCCTGTTCTATGATCTTCTCAATCGCCTCACCCATAAAAACATCAACGGAAACTCCCTGGTTGTAAGCTATATTGAGCTTCCCAGCCAGGTGGGCGGACTTGCAGACGTAATAGAAAAGATTTTTGAAATTGAAAAAGCGGATGCAATCTTCTGTGTATTCCACTTTAACCATAATAATGACACCCTGATAATTGCCAGAAGCGGAAAAGACAGCATTCAGCTGGATACGATCATGGAACATTTCGGCGGCGGTGGACATAAAAAGGCTGCTTCAGCATTGATCAAAGATAAATCGGGAATGCTGGTGTTTGCACAACTCGAGGAATATCTGAAAGCGGAACTGGAACATGCCATTATCGCAAACGACATCATGATCACCGATGTGGATATCATTCGGGATACAATGACCCTGATGGAAGCGTCCCTGCTGCTGGAAAAGGTAAATCACACCGGTGCTCCCGTTTTGAACCCGCAAGGAAAACTGGTAGGATTTCTGACCTTACGCGATATTATGAAAGGTCGAAAAAATAACGGAATGCATTCATCTGTCAAAGGATATATGATTACAAAGGTCATCACCGCAGATAAAGAGGTTACCATACGGGAAATCGAAGAGATTCTGTTCAAGAATAATATCGGGCATCTGCCGATCGTTCAGGGTAACAGTCTTATCGGCATAGTGACTCGCACCGACTACCTGAAACATATCAGCAAGCAATATAATGGGGATTAGTTAACTTTGACTCCTGCTCAGGTTAAATCCTCTCCCTGTCTTTTCTGCAATCATTTACATCAAAAATCAGATTTTCTCTTTTATATCATCCATTTTCCCGTTTTTGGCATGGTTGTTTCAGTAAAATAGAAAACAAGCCTGGCAATCCGGACTATTAAGCATGGCTGAGTATTCCAGACAAGTGTGCAGTAATGGTCACCCCATTGGAACAGCTGGGATTCTGAATGTAATGCGCCCTTTGCCCAACCTCCTCCCAAAAAGCATTACAGCTGTCTATTTAGGCAGTAGCCTAGAATCCCAGCTTGAACAACAAAAAGCTCCCATCGGATCGTTTAAAAAAAATGGATATTTTCTTAAAGCTGTATCATTTAAACAAGGTTGAGAAACATTATTGTATCAATCAATACACATAGAAGTGAAATAATTTTCTGCTTTCTTCTGAAAACTCTTTTAAAAACATTTAAATGGTAAAAGATAAAACGGTATTTCAAAAGAAATTACTGGACTGGTTTGAGACAAGTCAACGAGACATGCCCTGGCGACAATCCGAGAATCCCTATTATATCTGGATTTCAGAGATTATGCTGCAGCAGACACAAGTCAAAACAGTTATTCCCTACTTTGAAAGATTTGTACGTCGATTCCCATCGGTTCATGACCTGGCGGCTTCAAGCCAGCAGGACGTATTAAAAGCCTGGGAAGGATTGGGCTATTATACCAGAGCCAGAAACCTGCACAATGCCTCTAAGATCCTGGACCAGGATTTCAGGGGAGAGCTTCCCGGCAATGTCGAAGCCTTAAAGAAGCTGCCTGGAATTGGAGATTATACCTCCGCTGCCATTGGCAGCATAGCCTTCAATATCCCAATAGCTGCTGTGGACGGGAATGTGATGCGCGTACTCTCCAGACTTTTCATGATCCGCGCACCGATTAACAAGCCCTCTTCCAAAAAAGTATTCCAGGTACTGGCCTCCAATCTTCTGGACCACCTACACCCGGGAAAATTCAATGAAGCAGTCATGGAACTGGGAGCGCTGCTGTGCACGCCAAAGGATTTCCGTTGTGATCTCTGCCCCGTAAATGAGTTCTGCATGGCATGTAAAAACAAGGTTGTTGTAAAGTATCCCACAAGTGATAAAAGGGCGAAAATACCAACCCATCGGATTGCCATTGGTGTTGTTTTCAACAATGGACAATTTCTGATTACCCGCCGTTCTCAGCAGGGGCTTCTGGGAGGCTTATGGGAATTCCCCGGGGGAAAACTTAATCCCGTTGAAAAACCGGAGATAGCTTGTATCCGTGAAATCAAGGAGGAGACAAATCTGGAAGTGGCTGTCACCGGCCATTTAACCCAGATCAAACATGCCTACACTCATTTTAAGATAATCATGGATATTTATATCTGCAAATACCTTTCCGGTGAAGTTGTGCTGTCAAGCCCCGTCGACCACCGATGGATAACCTTTGACCAAATCAAGGAGTATCCCTTTCCCAAAGCCAACCATAAATTTTTTCCCAAGTTGGAACAACTGAGATTTCCTGACTAGACAGCTTATGATTTGAAAACAGCGGTTGCTGTCGCTGACTAGTTTGGTTATCATGGATCAGCAACAAAATTAGGTAGTTATTTCTGGATAAACAAAGTCAATTTAAACCCGCCTGAAAGGAAGACAACACAGGGTCATAAATAGAGAGGAGAGACAATGTTGACAATACGGATAAAAAAGGATCTCAAACAGCTGGAATCAGATCTGCTCTGCATCTTTTCTTTTGAAGGCAGCAAGCAACCGGAAAAGTTGGACCTACTGGATGCAAAACTGAAGAAAAAGGTCCTTGATGCCGTTAAGACTTTTGGATTCAAAAGCAAAATCAAAGAAATCCTGCTTCTGGAAGGTTCAAGCAAATTCAAACGATTACTATTGATTGGTCTCGGCAAGAAAAACAAGTTAACAAACGATAAGGTCAGGTTGGTGTCTCACCTTATGATTAAGCAAGCCAATGCACTAAAAGTTGCCTCGGTTGTTGCACCGGTGCCGGGAATGGACAAATATGGTAATGAAGCCATTGAGGGTGCATTATTAGCTGATTACCAGTTTAAAGGGCTTTATCAAAAAGAGGACAAGGACAAGCGGCATACCTTAAAAACCTTCACCCTTTTACAGAAAAGCCCAATTGCTCAAAAATCGGTTGATGAATTACTCACTGTATTTGACGCGGTTCAACTGGCAAAAGACCTGGTTAACCTGCCTTCAAACATCGTTACTCCTACCTATCTGGAGAAAACCGCAAAGGAGATTGTCAATGGTCAGAAAAATGTCTCAATTGAAGTTCTCTCTGAGACAGATGCGGAGAAAAAGAAAATGGGGGCCTTCCTGGCAGTTGCAAGGGGATCGAAAGAACCTGCTAAAATGATTGTGATGACATACACGGGAAATCCAAAAGATAAAAATATTTATGGCGTGGTTGGAAAAGGAATTACCTTTGATTCCGGAGGAATCTCTCTGAAACCATCTGCCGGAATGAGTCTGATGAAAACCGACATGGCCGGCAGTGCTGCCGCACTGGGCGCTTTTAAAGCCGTTTGCAGCCTGGGACTGGAGGTCAACCTGTTGGTTGTGATAGCTGCGACCGAGAATATGCCGGGAGGTGAAGCCTATAGACCGGGAGACATCATTACGGCCTCCAACGGTAAAACCATAGAGGTAGTCAATACCGATGCGGAAGGTCGTCTGGTTCTTGCGGATGCCCTGGTATATGCCCAGTCTTTGGGAGCCAACAAAATCATTGATATGGCCACACTGACGGGAGCCTGTATTGTCGCCTTCGGCAATATACACACCGGGCTTATGGGCAACAATATAGATTGGAGCAGTCGTTACCTGGAATCATCCCGCCAAACCGGAGAGAAAACCTGGGAACTTCCCATGGATGAAGAGTACGATGAATTGATCAAGAGTGATATCTGCGACATGGTCAATGCGTCGGAAGCAAGAAAAGCGGGAACAATCATGGGAGGAAAATTTCTGGAGCAGTTCATTGAAAAGAAAACATCGTGGATACACCTGGATATTGCCGGGACTTCATACATGGACTCAGCAATGGGATACCTAGACAAACATGCTACCGGGACGCCCATCAGAACTATTGTCAATCTGTTAAAAAGTGAGATCACTTCCAGATCAAAAAAATAATCCCTTCACTGTCAAAACCGATCCGATCTCGATGGGTTTTGACAGGTATATTCGAAATGGAGTTGTGAGAAAGCAGTTGATATAACTTAATGGAGTAACCATGAAAAAATACCGATGTGAAACCTGCAACTATATCTATGACCCGGTACAAGGTGATCCGGAAGCCGGCATAAATCCCGGCACTCCGTTTCTGGATCTTCCTGATGACTGGACTTGTCCATTATGTGGCGTGGGTAAAGAGGAATTCATCCCTGAACGATAGAACTAAAAGTGAAGACTGAGAAGAATTTTTAACAAAATAATAAACACATTGATTCAACGCCTTACAGTATTCACCACCTCCGCAAAAACCGTGAAAATCTCTTCTCGTCCCGGTTCAATGTGACTCACACCGTCAACCGATAAAAAACCCCCATTACCTTCAACAACTCAATTTGGCACAGAATTTTCAGTAGACTAATCAAAAGACAACAATCTCCCAAAAGACGCATTTTGAATTGGAGATTACACCTTGATTAACAAATGGAGTTTGAACAGGAGTCAAAGATGAGCTGGAAAAAAGGTCGAAAACCCAAAGTTCGACGCAAATCATTCAATCCTAATCATAATTACGTCAAAAGTGCCGTTGATGAATATCTCAAAAATGGCGGAACCATTAAAAGAATAGAAATTGATGAGGAAGCTTACCAGGCGTTCATAAAAATGCAGGATGCGGCTGCAGATGAGTTTTTAAACAGTGGTAAGCTTTGATCCGGGCTGGTATTATTACGGCTTTTGTTTAAAAGCTTTCACCAGGAAACCGATTCCGACCAGAAACAGAAGAATACTTAGCAATTGCCCCATATTCAAAACCCACCCCTCCTCAAAGGCTGACTGATTTTCCTTCAAAAACTCAATCATCAGTCTTGCGGGCAATAACAGCACCAAGGTCATTCCTGATAAAAACCCTTTTCGATCGGCCAGATCCTTCCGCAAGTACAGAAACAACAGAATAAGGAATATTACCAGATATGTCGCCGATTCATAAAGCTGGGTCGGGTGCCTGGGAATATTATCGATTCGAGTAAAGATAAATCCCCAGTCAGCATTGGTTGGCAGACCGATAATTTCTGAGTTAAAGAGATTGCCGATGCGAACGTAGGCACTTCCCAAGGCGCCCGTAACTGCAACCCGATCCAATATCCAGAAAAACGGTTGGTCAGGGGTTCGTTTTGAATAAAGATAGAAAGCGAATATGATCCCGATGGCACCACCATGACTGGCCAACCCCCCTTTCCAGATTTTCAGGATTTCAAGCGGATTGCTCAAATAGTATACGGGGTCATAAAACAGACAATGGCCGATTCGGGAGCCGACAATGGTGGCAACGATCATATAAAGCATAATACGATCAATGGATTCAGGGGGTTTTGATTCTCTTTTTAGTATCCAGGTACCCAGAATTCCACCCGAAATGAAAGCTAACGCAAAAAAAATCCCGTACCAACGGATTGTAATTATTCCCCAGCTGAACAAGATGGGATTGGGGCCCCATTCAATAAGCATCTGCACTTTCAGTCTCCGATATATGCCCGCCCCACAATCCCCCCATCGCTGTCATCTAAGTATTATCTTCAAACAATGACAGATACTGGCCATACCCTTCGTCGACCAGTTTTTCCTTCGGAATGAATCGCAGGGAAGCTGAATTAACACAATAACGCAGACCTGTTGGATCAGGACCGTCTGCAAAAACGTGCCCCAGGTGGGAATCTCCATGACGGCTCCGCACTTCAGTGCGGACGGTAAACAGGCTGCGGTCTTCCACTTCTTGGATATTAGCAGTCACTAACGGTTTTGTAAAACTGGGCCACCCCGAACCCGAATCAAATTTTTCATTGGAACTGAAAAGGGGTTCTCCCGAGACAATATCAACATATAGCCCTTCGGCTTTATTATCCCAATGCTCATTGTTGAAAGGAGGCTCTGTGCCTTTTTTTTGAGTTACTTTGAATTGAATTGCCGTTAATTTTTCTTTCAACTCCTGTTTGCCTGGCTTGTGATAAGTCTGATTGTGATTATCGAACATGGTCAATTCCTTTGTCCAGGTTCGTTTAAGAAAAACATCCCGACCGGATCGATCACGATAATGCTGGTATCTGTCTGAATTGGTTTCATAGTATTTCTGATGATACTCCTCTGCCGGGTAAAAAGCCTCCGCTTCAATAATTTCAGTCACAACAGGAGATGAAAAACGACCGGAAGCCTCCAACTCCTTTTTAGACTGTTCAGCCTGATTCTTTTGCTCAGGGGTGTGATAAAAAATTGCGGATTTGTACTGGGAACCCCTGTCAACAAACTGACCTCCCCCATCAGTGGGATTAATCTGACGCCAGAAGTTATCCAGCAGAGTTCGGTAAGATACTGTTTTGGGATCATACGTCACCTGAACAACCTCCAAATGACCGGACGTTCCGGAGCAGACCTCCTCGTAGGTTGGATTCTCCGACATCCCGCCGGAATATCCCGGGATTACCTGTTTCACACCGGTCAGTTTTTCGAAGGGATGTTCCATACACCAAAAACAACCACCGGCAAAGGTCGCTTTCTCAAATGTCTTGTCGGTTTTAGTCTCGACTGCAAAAACCATAGAAGCTTGCACCAGAGATAAAAAGGTATAATTGCTTCCGAACATTTCAGTCTCCGTTAATATTTGGGAATACCTCAAATCTGTGCGTCATTCCCGCGAAAGCGCGAATCTTCAGCCCTAAGCAAATAGGTGTTTTATTGATAAGATCCCCGCTTTCGCGGGGATGACGGGTGTGGTATGATTTTACTGCTGAATAGTTACTAAAATCATTGTAGGTACGATTAGTCACCAAGCTGTGCCATATGGTCATCGTAAAGCTTTTCCAGGGAGTTTTTATGCTTCATCTCTTCCTGAGCCAACATCGTAAAAAATTTGGCATGTTCAGTGTTGTCGGTTGATTGAGACAGCGTTGTGTAGAGCAGACTGGCTTTTTCCTCCTTCTTCATCGCCAGTCGCATCAATTCCACATAGTCCATATCGGGTCGATAGACCCTTTCAACCAAAAAATCACTCCGCTTAACATCCTGTATCTTCTCGAATTTGTATTGGGAAATCTTGGTTTTATTCTCTTTCAGGTCTTTCAGGATCTGCTCGTGCTTGCGCTCTTCAGCTGCGTATTCCTGCAACACTTTCTTTGCTCCAACCAGTTTAATATTGCCGGAAGCTTCTTCATAAAACTCTGCAGCTTCAATCTCCTTGTCTATGGCATATTGAACAATATCATCGATTGATTTAAATTCCATATTTCCTCCCATTCTATTTTAATTTGTTTTGGTTCCAATGAGATAATAGCCGCCCTTTAACAGGGCGGCTCCAGCTAAACAGGTTTATCGAACTTATACAGATTCCCAGAATCCATGCAGGTTGCAGAATGCACGAGCTTTGATCTCCTGTTCTGCAACCAGGAACGTAGCTTCCGCAACTGTATCGCCCTCTTTAAAATTGTGGCGGTATACCTTGTCGCCAGCTAACACTTCAACAAAAAGAATATAGTGATCCGCACCCATGGGATGAGGAGCTTCACCGACCTTGACCGTCACTTTGTTTCCGTCTCTCACGATAACCGGAACATGTTTTTCCTGAGCCGCATCGACTGTATTCGGTTTTAGTTCGACCATGTTTCCGCCGCAACACTGAATATCATGAACCCCGTCCCAAAGAGATTCTACTACATTGTGGCATTTTACACAGTAATATACGGAATTCTTTTTAACCATAAAACCTCCATTCGGTTTTTAATTTTGGAATTTAACCTGACTTATAATTCGAATAAACCTAGGTTGATTATAATGATAATCCTCTTTCTTCAATTGCTGTGCCTGAATTCAGATTTGAATCCCATAAGCCATTAAAACATTGAATAATTGTCTTAAAAAAGGAAGAATACAGAAGGAAAAAGTAAATAAACAGCCGTTCAAAGTGATACAGATTCTGGGACATGACATCAGGTGGGATTGTTTCGGTAGCTTGTGGACCATCCATCAAAAATCAATATTTCTCTGATTGTTTTTAAAACCAAATTTGAGAGCTCACCGGTTTCATTTCTGACCATCAATATAAAAAAAGAACCTTGGAACTCTTTTTAGATGACTTTGTTGTGTAACTTTCTGTAATAAAGCTATAACAGTTGATCGGTACTGAACAGAAATTGATTGCTTTCTAAACGTAAGTGGGGGGGGAGTATGGTAAATATTAATAAGGTCTATACCAAAACAGGTGATAAAGGCGAAACAAGCCTGGTAGGAGGGAGACGTCTTCCCAAAAGTGACATTCGCATTGAAGCTTACGGTACCGTTGATGAGCTTAATAGTATTATCGGACTGGTAAGAAGTGTATCGCTGACCGAAACGGAAGGGGAACAGTGGACGCGGTTTCGATCCATCATGATATCGATTCAGCAAAAACTATTTGATATCGGCTCCGAATTGGCAACCCACAGAGAAGATGTCTATGAAGGGCAGGTTATAACCCTGGAAAGTGACGTCATATGGCTGGAAACGATAATTGATAAGATCAATGAAAACCTGAAACCCCTTACAAGCTTTGTTTTGCCCGGAGGGGAGTTATTAAACGCTTATCTTCACCAGGCAAGAACTGTTTGCAGAAGGACAGAAAGACAGGTCATTCACTTGAGTAAGCAGATCTCAATTAATCCCTTTGTGCTCATTTTCCTTAATCGTCTCTCCGATCTGCTGTTTGTTATGGCTCGTTGGGTCTGTATTATTAAAAAAGTTCCTGAAACCCTTTGGCAGTCTCAAAAAGACCTGCCGTCCTGGGATAGTTGACTGAACCTGGTGTCTCGATAATTATTGAGACACTTTTGGTGATTTTGAGACAAAAGGATACAAATCTTTTACTATATCCCAAGAAAAGTAGTGGCGATTTTGAAATAGAAAAAAACACTGATAATATCAATCGAAGTCGTTACAAAAGGTCCTGAGGCAACGGCTGGATCTACGTTTATTCTGGCGAATACCATTGGCACCAGAGAACCCACCAGAGCCGCAATGGACATGGAACAAACAACTGCCAGGGAAACCGATAAAGCAAACATGCCGGACGGTATAGTCTCATAAAAACGGATCTGTGCGACAATACCAATCAAAGTGCCGTACACCCCTCCCAGAATAAAACCGGTTGAGAGTTGCTTAAAAACCACTGGCCAGAAATCTCTTAACACCAACCTTCCCGTTGCCAATCCGCGGACGACAATCGCGGAGGATTGAGTGCCTACATTTCCTCCCATCCCCATAATTACCGGGATAAAAGCAGCCAGGTAGGCAAATCGGGTCAAGCTTTGTTCAAAATCATTTATAATAAAAAATGCAAAAATGCCTCCGATAGCACTGGCAAACAACCAGGGAAGACGGGTTCGAGTGCCGCGGAAGATAGACTGTGTTTCGACATATTCTTCACCAACCCCGGCCATTTTAAGAAAGTCCTCAGTGGCCTCTTCCCTGAAAATATCGATGACATCATCCACCGTTATAATTCCAACAAGCTTGTTTGAATCATCAACAACCGGAACAGCTAAAATATCATACTGGGCAACAACTTTTGCAACCTCTTCTTGATCCATATTGGTGCGCACCGAAAAGATATCCGTGGTCATGAACTCTTTCAGCGGTGTATCAGGGGGAACCACCACCAATTGTCTCAACGACAGTACTCCGACCAACTTTGAATACTCATCAATGACATAGATATAAAACACCATTTCAACGTCTTGATGAACTTTCTGCAACGATTCGATCGCTTGTTTTGCCGTCACATGTTCCTCGAATGCAATAAAATCGGGGACCATAATCCGACCGGCAGTATCATTTTCGTAGCTGAGAAGATCCTCAAGTTCATCAGATCCCTCCTGTTTCATCTTTTCCAGGATAGTATCCGCAATTTCATCCGGAAGTTTATCCAGAATGTCAGCCGCATCGTCCGATGCCATGTTTTCGAGTACATCGACGATATTACTCAAAGGAAGACTATTGATCAGGTCCAAAAGCACTTTGTCTTCCAGCTCAGAAAAGAGTGATCCCTTCTGTTCCATATCATCAATCATACCAAACAACTTTCTTTGGCTGACAAGCGTTAGTGACTTAAAGACCTGGGAAAGATCAGCTGCATGAGTTTTATTGACGATTTTGTGCAGATGTGATGTCGCACCTCTCCTGAGTAATCGTTTGACGGTATCGACCAGGATCTTGTTTCTTTCACGCAACATGAGTGCCATTATTTCCCCTGTGCTAACGGTTAATCAAGGAAAACCCTTGTGCTGCCTAATGCTAAGTAATGTTTTTATCAAACTCGATTGATAAGTTTACTATGATAATCTTATGGATCTGTTACGTAAACAAAAACCTATGGATAATTTATCTTTTAGAATCAGTGAGAACCGTTCCAGTTTGGATGAGTCGGATTCCAATTTCAGATTGCTGTTGGCAAATAAAGGGAGGGTATAAATGGAGAAACCTATGAAATAATAGGATTTGAGCAAGATCTGACAGGAGTTATGGCTCACAGGTAACGCTACCTATGTGTTACCTGTGAATACGGTTGCCATATGGAAACGCTCTGTAGAAGGTTTAGATGCCAAGTGAACGTTAACAAGAATAATCACTGCGAATAGTATGCCGTTTCACTTTCTTTTAAAACTTGATTCTAACCAACCGGATTAGTGTTAGCCTTTGCACTTCTGTGGATGATTTACGATGTAATGCTTATTAAAAAATAAAAGCAATTTGATTAGAAAAACCGCCCAACCTTTGTAAGTTCAAAAACTGGTGTATAAAAATGGGAGTTTCGAAATATATAAGCAATTTTTAGAGTCTAATCAATTTCAGAGAGCCTATAACCCTGCCCTTATAAGTAAATTTTTCTTTTTGATACACCGAATATTGTCATAAAAATAACAATATTCAACGATAATCGTGTTAATATCTCAAATTTGTTCTTTCCTCTAAATTTAGACTGTATTCGAAGAAAAGGGTATGCATTAAAGTAAAATTCGAATAATTATACGTTTTTTTTGTTGACAACTAGAATAATTCTTTTTATCAATACATATCGTAAGTTCCGATCTCCTATGAGAGTACGGGTTAAAAGCACTGAGGGCGTGAATTATTCCAATTTGATAAATCAAATAGAGCTGGGCTTTTCAAATTAAATATTGCTAGACTGGGGCAACTAAAAATCATTCGTGTGCAAAGGTGAGGGCATAAGAACTCCTTCGTCTTCATTATGTATTTAAAAATATGGGAGAACCCAATGGACCTTAAATCTTTAAAAATAAACCGGAAAAGATTACAGGAATCGCTGGATGAGATGGCAAAAATCGGAGCAACCCCGGGTGGCGGTGTCCAACGGTTAACACTGTCTGATGAAGACAAGCAGGCAAGGGACTTGTTTGTGAAATGGTTAAAAGAATTGGGTTGTGAAGTAACCATTGATGAAATGGGGAATATCTTTGGCAAACGAGCTGGAAGAAACAACGATCTACCACCTGTATTAAGTGGATCTCATATTGATTCTCAACCCAAAGGAGGCAGATTTGACGGAATCTTGGGCGTCATGGGGCCCCTGGAAGTACTCAGAACCTTGCATGAAAATAATGTTGAGACGGAAAGACCCATTACTATAGTAGACTGGACCAATGAGGAAGGATCTCGTTTTGCTCCCGCCATGGTCTCGTCCGGAGTATGGGCAGGTGTATTGGACAGGGATTGGGCCTACAGTCGCACAGATATCAATGGAAAACGTTTTGGCGATGAGTTGGAACGGATCGGTTATAAAGGAAAGATTCCTGCCAAAAAACGGCCGCTTCACTGCTACTATGAATACCATATTGAACAAGGGCCTATACTGGAAAAAGAGGGGATCACAATCGGAGCTCCCAAGGGTATCCTCTGTTTACATTGGTATGATGTTTATCTGGAGGGAGAAGCCAATCAGGTTGGTCCGACCCCGATGGAAGGACGACATGATGCCCTGTGCGCAGCGGCTGAGATGATCCTCAAAGTTAACCAGCTGCCGGATCGAATGGGTGGCAATATGGTTGCCACCGTCGGTGAAATTCAGAATTATCCAAACTCGCGCAATATCATCCCCGACAAAGTGCATTTTACTGTGGATATCCGTTCCTGGGATGACGATCTGGCGTTGAAGGCGTGGGAATTATTAAGAAAGGACTTTGAAGAGATTGCATCAGGCAGGGGATGTCCCATAAAAATCGAGGAAACCTGGCGCGTAGAGCATTCCCCCTTTGACAAAACACTGGTTCAGAGAATCCTTGATACGAGCAGTCAACTGGGATATTCCAGTTTAAGGATGGTCAGCGGAGCAGGACATGATGCCAGCTACATGAACCAGATCACTCCAACGGCCATGATATTTATTCCCAGCATTGGAGGACGCAGCCACGTAGAGGTTGAGAACTCGACCTGGGCTGATTGTGAGGCAGGGGCGAACGTTTTGCTTCATTGTATTTTAAAATCGGCGAATGAAATCTAAGTTTAATTCAATACGTCTTTGACTGGTAAGGCAAATCTCTCTATTTGAGTTTTAAAAAGGTTTATCATCGGCTGTCTCCAACCAATACAGAGTATGCCAAGCCCGTCAAACAGGATAATCTAAGTCATTGTCAATGGAGGTTATAGTGAGTGTATCAGATGATTTTAACAAGATGCCACCAGGATTTGATTTTGGTCTGGCCGTAGCGGAAGCCGACCGGTGCTTGCTGTGTTATGATGCTCCTTGTTCCAAAGGGTGCCCGGCCAATACAAAACCGGCTGAATTCATTCGGAAGTTCAGACTAAAGAATATTACCGGTGCCATTAGGACCATTAAGACAAACAATGTATTGGGTGGAGCCTGCGGCGTTTTATGTCCTACTGAACGCCTGTGCGAGCAGGAATGCGCAGCAAAACTTCGTTCACTCAGCCACTCAGCCGATAGAGATAGACCGATTCAGATAGGTAAGATCCAACGATTCCTGATTGAGCATTCCTGGAAGATGGGATTTAAAGTACTGGAACGCGGTGAATCTAAATCAGAAAAGATTGCCATCGTCGGATCAGGGCCAGCCGGTCTTAGCTGTGCTGCAGAACTGGCAAAAGCAGGATATTCGGTAACCGTATTCGAATCCAAGGCAGAAGCAGGCGGGATGATCCGTTACGGAGTGGTGCCCTTTCGCTTTAATCTCGACTTCTTAAAACGGGAATTGGAAGATATCAAGTCATTGGGAGTCGAATTCAAATTTAATACTCAAATTGGAGATAAATCAGGAGTAGAGGATCTGTTAACGCAAGGATTCAGTGCAGTCTTCTTAGGCACGGGATTGTGGAGCGGAACCAAATTAAAACCTGAAGAGAGTTACCCCAAAGGCGTGTATGGTTCTGTGGATTATCTGTCAGGTCTCAGAGACGGACGTCTGGATCAGTTCAGCCAGGCTTTTGCCGGAAAAACAGTGGCAGTTATCGGTGGGGGTGCGACTGCCATGGATTGTATTAAATCCGCGGTAAAACTGGGAGCCAAAGAGGTATACCTGGTCTACCGCCGATCCTTCCTGCAGATGCCTGCTGAGATGCCAGAAAGAATTGAATCTCTCAACTCAGGTGTCCATTTTTTATTCCTAAATCAACCCCTCGATTTTATTGCCGATTCCAATAGTAATATCAAAGGACTAAAATTGGTACAAACCAAATTGGGAGACCCTGATGATTCCGGCAGGCGTCGACCCATACCGATTGAAGGTTCTGAGTGGATACTGGAAACGGATATAGTGATAGAAGCCATTGGTAATAAAGCTAAAACCGGGTCTCCAGAATGGTACCCGAATGTGAAGGTAAATGGAAAAAATCTTATTATCACCAATCCCGATAGTTGTGAAACATCCGTCAAAGGCATATTTGCCGGGGGTGATATTGTGAGAGGACCTGCCCTGGTAGTACAAGCCGTTCAGGATGGCAAGATCGCAGCGCAGTCTATTATCAATTATTTAAGCAATTAGGAGGAGCTGGTATGTCAAAGAAAAAAGTAGATTTATCCATCGATTTTTGTGGGGTAACATTTAAAAATCCCTTTCTTTTGTCATCCTCACCGGTTTCCAACAGTGCTGAAATGGTTGAAAGGGCTTTTGAAATGGGTTGGAGCGGTGTGGCGTTTAAAACTCTCAATTCGGATCGAATTCCCATTATCCACCCCTCACCCCGCATGAATTCTTATCATTACGGCAACAAGAAACTGGTGGGATTGCAAAATGTTGAACAAATTTCCGATCGCCCCTTAAAGGACAATCTGCTCGATTTTCTCTACCTGAAAAAGAAATATCCCAAACACGTATTGATATCCAGCATCATGGGATTCTCCAATGATGAGTGGGAATACCTGGCCAAAGTATCGGAAGACAACGGCGCGGACATGCTGGAGCTGAATTTTTCCTGCCCTCACATGAGTGTGGAAGGGACCGGTCATCATGTGGGAAAAGCATTTGACCTCATTGAGAAGTTTACGGCAACGGTTAAAAAAGCGGTTTCCATTCCCGTCATTGCCAAGATGACTCCCAATATCACCGATATGACTGAACCCGCTTTATACGCCAAAAACGGAGGAGCCGACGCCATTTCCGCCATCAACACGGTCAGCGGAATCTCTGAAATCGGGTTAAATGACATGGTCCCCAAACCCAATGTTTTTGGAATTGGTGCCATCAGTGGTACCTCGGGACCAGCTATCAAACCTATTGGTCTTCATTTTATTGCGGATATGGCGAAGTGTAAAGAACTCAATCTTCCACTTTCCGGAATGGGCGGGATTGAAACCTGGATAGATGCATTGGAATACATCCTGCTGGGATGTGCAACCATTCAGGTGACAACCGGCATCATCCATTATGGATATGGTATTGTGGAAGATATGATTGAGGGATTGTCGGACTTTATGGTGGCCAAGGGAGTTGATAAGGTTAAAGATCTGGTGGGAATGTCCCTCAAACACGTGGCAACAACCGACAAATTTAATCTCAAGCGACAAGGTGTAACAGATTATGATACTGATAGATGCGTCGGTTGCGGACAGTGCTATGTTGTCTGCACGGATGCCGGTGGACAGGCATTGGATTGGGACGCAGCCAACAGGAGACCGAAACTGATTGAAGATAAATGTCTCAGCTGCATGATCTGCAGTTTTGTCTGCCCCGTTCCTGAACTTATCAGCTATAAGGAGATGCCGGCGGACTGGATGCGTAACGAGACCAAAATAATGGATGAGAGTTTAGAGTCGGAACTGAAGTATCAACCCTTTAAACCAACGATCATATAAGGAGGTACACAATGTCATTGCTGATTAAAGGAGGTACAATCGTTACCTCAACCGGACGTTACAATGCAGATCTGTTTGTGGATGGTGATAAAATCAAAACCATTGGAACCGATCTTGATATGCCCGCAGATGAAGTGGTGGATGCCAAGGGGAAATTCGTTTTACCCGGAGCCATTGACCCGCACACGCATTTGGCTATGCCCTTCATGGGAACTCACGCTCAAGACGACTATCAGACAGGAACCATTGCAGCAGCCTGCGGAGGTGTAACCACTGTAGTTGATTTCGATTTGCAGCAAAAAGGGGAATCCCTGCTGGATGCCATTGAGCGAAAAAAATCCTGGGCAGATGGAAAAACAGTAGTGGATTTTTCTCTGCATCCGGCTGTTATGGACCCAAGACCGGAAGTGATTGCAGAGGTCAAAAAGGCGATCCTCGATTATGGGACCCCCAGCTTTAAAATTTTTATGGTGTATGACTTCAGGGTGGACGATGCCACCATGATAAAACTGCTGGAAGAAACCAAAAAGTACGGCGGGTTGGTACAGGTACACGCTGAGAATGTTTACATTATTCAACACATGAATGAGATTCTGGAAAAAGAGGGAAAACTCACTCCCTACTACCATGCCGTCAGTCGTCCAAATATAGCTGAAGAGGAAGCCGTTTCCCGAGCTGCCAAAATGGTGGAGTTAACCGGATCACGCATCTACATTGTCCATCTTTCATCAAAAGAGGGCTTGTTCAAGGTCAAAGAGGCGCGTGATCGCGGAATCGATGTTTTTGCGGAAACTTGTCCTCAATATCTGCTGTTGGATGAGGAGCGTTATAAGGAGTCCGGTTTTAATGGAGCCAAATATGTGATGTCACCCCCACTGAGGACAAAAGAGAGTAACGATGCCCTTTGGACCGGCATTAACAGCGGCGACGTGCAGGTCGTGGCAACCGATCACTGTCCCTTTGACTTTAACGGTAAAAAAGACATGTTCGGTAAGGATGATTATAAAAAGATCCCCAATGGTGCTCCCGGCATAGAAACCTTGCTGATGTTGCTCCATTCGGAGGGTGTCGCCAAGGGCCGAATTACACTGGAAAAGATGGTAGACGTTCTCTCAACCGGTACAGCCAGGATGTTCGGATTAAAAGATAAAGGTGCTGTTGAGGTTGGTAAAGATGCAGACCTGGTTATTTTCGATCCGAATCAGAAATTTACCATCACCCAAAGCAAGCTTCATATGAATGTTGATTATACACCTTTTGAAGGAAGAGAAGTTACGGGAATGCCGGTAGCCGTCTATTCTAGAGGAAAAAAAGTAGCAGAATGGAACGGCACCCAGATGGATTTTGTTGGTGAAATTGGTCGGGGCAAGTTTATTAAAAGAGAACCTTTTGAGGGATTTTAGTCCGCACCATATTTGTTTTAAGCAGCCATGATTTAATTATAACCAGGAGAACCGAATTAGGAGGAATCCGTGTCACGAATCGTAAAATGTGGTCATATTCAGGCATCCAATGCCAAACATGACGGAACCACCGCCGAAATAAAAGAGGCGATGATTCAAAAACACCTGCCCTTAATTGAGGAAGCAGGCAAAAAGGGAGTTCAGATTTTATGTCTGCAGGAGATCTTTTATGGTCCCTATTTCTGCTGTGAGCAGGATATAAAATGGTATCAGACTGCCGAAGCAGTGCCAGGTCCCACAACCGAGCGACTGGCGGAGTATGCAAAAAAATATAAGATGGTGATGATCATCCCGGTCTATGAGCGAGCGATTGAGGGAGTATACTATAATACCGCTGCAGTAATCGATGCCGACGGCTCATACCTTGGTAAGATGAGAAAGATCCAGATTCCCCATACCTGGCCGGGATTCTGGGAAAAGTTCTATTTCAAACCGGGAAACCTGGGCTTTCCGGTATTTGAGACAGCCTATGCCAAAATAGGGATTTTCATCTGCTATGATCGCCATTTCCCCGAATGCGCCAGAGTGCTGGCTCTTAAAGGTGCCGAAATTTTGTTCAATCCATCGGCGACGGTAACCGGCAAAAGTAAATATTTATGGGAATTGGAACAACCGGCACAAGCGGTTGCCAATGGCGTGTTTATCGGCGCCAATAATCGGGTTGGACTGGAAAAGCCCTGGGAGTTCGGGGAGTTTTACGGTTCCAGCTATTTTGTAGATCCTCGAGGGGAGATACTGGTAAAAGGAAGCGCGGACAAAGATGAGGTAGTAGTAGCGGATCTGGATCTGGAAGTGATTCGCGAAGTTCGGGACGGGTGGCAGTTCTTTCGTGATCGCAGACCTGAAATGTACACGGAGATTTGTCAGCATCTTCCATAATCTAACAAATGACCCTGTGATTTGGGGGCAAAAAGGAGGGATTTTTATAAATGACTACAAAAGAAACAGCAGAAACAAAACATTGGATTGTCTATCCCATCGGAAGTAAGCCGACTTGGCCAACAGCCGTTTTGCTTGGAATTCAACAATATCTGACCATGTTTGGAGCCACCGTGTTGATTCCATTCATCATTGGCGGGGCCATGCAACTGCCTCCCGAGCAGATGGCATTATTAATTTCGACCATATTTTTCACTTCGGGAGTCTGTACTCTGATTCAACAATCTCCGCTTGGAAACAGGTTGCCCATCATCCAAGGGGGAACGTTTTCCTTTTTAGGCCCAACCTTCGCCATTATCGGAATGGTAGCAGCCAAGAAAGTGACCGGGGATCTGCCATTATGGCAACTGCAGATTCAGGAAGTTGCAGGAGCTATCATGATCGCTTCTGTTGTGGAAATTGTGCTCGGATACACCGGTATTATGGGACAGGTTAAACGACTGATCAGCCCCATTGTGATTGGTCCAACTATTGCCATGATCGGTTTGGCACTATTCAGTATCGGTGCTCCCTGGATGGCAAAAAACTGGATTATCTCCATGATTACGCTAATAGCCCTGATTCTGTATTCTCAGGTTTTTTCAACTAAATCGCGGGTGTTCATGCTGTTTCCGGTTTTACTGGCCATTGCAACCGGATGGTCGATAGCGCTGATCGGTACATTGACAGGACTGATTTCGCCTGACAATGCTGCCTACCTGAAAACGGACCTGATTTTTGCCGCTCCCTGGTTCAGTCTGATGCCAATGATGCCCTTCAAGTGGGGATTCCCGGATCTGGGCAGTACAACGCTTTGGGCAGGTGTTTTTGGTATGCTGGCCGGTTACCTGGCCTCCATGATTGAATCGATTGGTGATTATTATGCATGTGCCAGGATTGCTGAAGCCCCGGTGCCAACCAGCCGAATGATATCAAAAGGCCTTGGAGCCGAAGGTTTGGGCTGTTTTATTGCGGGAGTTCTTCAAACCTGTAATGGTACCACCTCTTATTCCGAGAATATTGGTTCCATCGGGTTGACCAAGGTTGCCAGCCGCAGAGTTGTTCGCTGCGGTGCTTTAGTTATGTTATTTATCCCCATTATCGGTAAATTCGGGGCTGTCTTGGCTACTTTGCCACAACCTGTTGTCGGGGCCATGTTTGTTGGGTTGTTCGGAATGATTGCATCGGTTGGATTATCCAACCTGCAAATTGTTAACCTCAACAATTCCAGAAATCTCTTTATAATCGGCATCTCCTTTTTTGCCGGTTTGTCCGTGCCTTATCATTTCAGCCCCATGCTGTCTGCCGCTGCCGTTCCCATCGACTGGAGCGCCTCCGGTACAGTGATTGATGTCCTTGGCGACATTCTTCAGGCTATCCTGACAACCGGTATGGCAGTCACCGCCATAGTCGGCATTATTCTGGATAATCTCCTTCCGGGCGCTACCAAAGCGGAACGAGGATTGGAATTCTGGGAGAAGGAAGCATCTGAAGAGGCCTGGGAAAAGGCTGAAACAGAATGGGCCGCCATGAAAGAAGGTGAGATGCGACCTGTTTAGATCGATTTTAACGAGGAAATTAGTAAAAGTAGACCCAAGCAATTGCCGGCAATCAGACAATAGTCTGATTGCCGGCTAAACCATTTAACAATTTATTTCGTAAAAGGTGTCAAATGAGTAAGGAAGAGATCTTAAAAAACAATCTCGATTACACACTGTTTTCCTGGTCCCCCCAGGCCGGCCTGAATCCGATCAACGCTGAGCGGGCTGAAGGTGTATACGTGTTTGATCGTGACGGCAAGCGCTACATCGATTTTTCATCACAGCTGATGAATGTGAATATCGGACACGGAAATAAAAAAATTGCAGAAGCGGTTGCCAAACAGATGAGCGAATTGAGTTATGTTTACCCGGGGATGGCTACCGAAGCCAGGGGACTGCTGGGTAAAAAGCTGGCGGAAATATCGCCGGGCAGGTTGAAAAAAACCTTTTTTACAAATGCCGGGGCAGAGGCAATCGAAAATAGTGTCAAGTTAGCCCGAATGTACACGGGGCGATATAAAATTATCTCAAAATACCGGTCCTACCACGGGGCAACCTATGGTGCAGCTACCGTTGGAGGAGATCCCAGGCGATTTCCCATGGATCGCGAAAGAATGCCCGGTGTTGTACATGTGGAAGATCCCTACTGCTATCGCTGTCCCTGGTCTCAAACAATGGATTCCTGTAACCGGGAATGCGTGCAACACATTGAACGCGTAATTCAGTTTGAAGACCCCGGGAGTGTGGCTGCCATTCTCATCGAAGGTGAATCCGGGTCGTCGGGTTGCATTAAATATCCGCCCGATTACTGGCAGAGACTAAGGAAAATCGCTGACAAGTATGGCATTCTGCTGATTTCAGATGAAGTGATGAGTGGTTTTGGACGTTGCGGACAATGGTTTGCCATTCAAAATAGCGGCGTGGAACCGGATATGATCGCCATGGCCAAAGGATTAACCTCCGGTTATGTACCCCTGGGAGGGGTCATGGTTTCCGAGGATATTGCCAACTTTTTTAACGACAAGCCGATGATGATCGGGTTGACATATTCTGCCCATGCAGTAGGATGTGCTGCCGGTGTAGCCTGTCTGAACGTTTACCAGGAGCAGAATCTCATTGAAAAAGCCCGTGAAACCGGATCTTACATTGATCAAGAGGTGGCCAAACTCAAAGAGAAACATGCCTCAATCGGTGATTTTCGTAATACGGGAATGCTGGGTTGTATCGAACTGGTGAAAAACAGGGATTCCAAAGAGCCGATGGCGCCCTGGAATGCCAAAGCTTCGGAAATGGGAGTGATGTCAAAAGTTGCAGCCAAGATCAAAGAGTTGGGGATGTTTACTTTCGTACGCTGGAATTGGATCTTTATTGCACCACCTTTAACGATTACCAGGGAGGAAGTAAATGAGGGATTGTCCATTATCTCTCAGGCCATCTCCATTGCAGATGAGCATGTGACCTGATCTTCTGTTTCTTCAGGATCTGAAAACCCGACCTTTCAGTTGGGTTTTCAGAGAAAAAAGAGTGTAACCTTTTATATTAGAGTTCAGTTAGTCTGGTTTTGTGAGCTGCTCTTTTTTTCGCTATTAATTTCAAAGCCCTGGCTACTTCTGACAAAGCCTTTATCTTCTCAGCCGCTTCAAGGTAATAGCGTTCAGCCCTTTCCTCCAATTGCTTTGCTTTGGCAATCACGTCCGCTCTTGTCATTTCCGCAGCACTGACGAGTTCAATTTCATATGAATCACTTGAGAAATCCGCGATCCCTTCCAGAATCATCTCGGTTACATTCTCTCGTCGGGTTCGCTGAATAGTTATGATATTCTTTTTTGCATCCGTCATGTTCTGTTCAAAAAGTGCTTTTAAGTCTGAACACGCACTATTTCCCAGAGTGGAAGAGTAAAACGCCTCATCCTTGCTCTCAAGATCTTCAGCAAAAGATAGAATACTGCCAAAATTGTTTAACTGCATGATCTTCTCCTTAATGCAAGGACCGCCTCGAAAACGGGCTGTCCTTTGGTAGTAATTCTATTAGAACCAACGCTCAATCACAACTTTCATATCGGTATAGAATTGGAATATTTCCCGACCGTGTCCTTTAATATCGCCCATGAATGAACTTCCATAGCCGCCAAAGGGGAAAAAGCTCATAGGAGCTGCAATACCGATATTGACCCCGATCATACTTGGATTGACCCTGTATTTAAATTCTCGGGCGGTTGCACCACTCTGGGTATAGATGCAAGATGCATTCGCATATTGCCTCGAGTTGACAAGTTCCACCACCTCATCCAGGTTTTTGGGGTTGACAATGCTGACCACAGGACCAAAAATCTCTTCACTGCAAATGGCCATATCCGGAGTGACATTATCAAAAATTGTGGGGCCGACAAAGAAACCGTTTGGATATTCGTCAACCTTAAAATTTCGACCGTCCAGCAGCAACTCAGCACCTTCCTCAACACCTTTATTGATAAAACCAAGAATCTTCTCCTTATGAGCAGCACTGCCCACTGGCCCCATGGCAACCGATTCATCCAAGCCACTTCCGATTTTCATGGCCTTGGTTGCGGCAATGAATTTTTCTTTTACTTCATCAGCAATATCCCCGACAGGCGCAAGAATGGAACCGGAGAGGCATCGTTGGCCGGCACACCCAAAAAATGATGTGATCAGTGACGGCATGGCAGCATCAATGTTAGCATCCGGCATGATCGTAACCACATTTTTAGCTCCTCCGAGGGCTTGTACCCTCTTCCCGGTTGCACCGCAGCGCTGATATATATACTTGGCAGTAGGAGTAGAACCTACAAATGAGATACCCTTGATATCCGGATGATCCAGCAATCCGTTAACAACATCTTTGGAGCCGTGAATCATATTAACAACTCCCTCGGGAAAACCAACCTCCTCTATAATCTCAAATATTTTGGTCTGAGTCATTGGTACTTGCTCGGAAGGTTTAACAATAAAGGTATTTCCGGAAACCAATGCATAAGGCAAGAACCACCAGGCTACCATTCCCGGAAAATTATAGGGAACAATCGCTGCAAAAACACCCAGAGGTTGTCTATGGCCGTAGCAGTCAATATTCTTGGCAATATCTTCAAGTGTATACCCGGTCATCATTGTTGTGACACCGGTTGCATGCTCAATATTCTCTATCATTCGGCGGACTTCGCCTCTGGCTTCATCAACCGCCTTTCCCTGCTCCGTTGTTAAAACACGGGCGATCTCCTCGAAGTTCTCCTCAAAGGCATCTTTTAACCTGAACAGGTAACGAGCCCTGGTTAACGGTGGAGTAGTACGCCAATCCCAAAACGCATCTTTTGCGGCTTTTACAGCCTTATCAACATCTTCTCTATTTCCATATGGGACCGATGCAATCTTCTCTCCAGTGGCTGGATTCCATACATCACCTGTTGTTGTAGAACTAGAATCGATCCATTCACCATTCACGAAATTTTTCATTAATGGTAGTGTCATAATTATCCTCCATATTAGTTAAGTCAGGGGCATGGTTGGCAAAAATCTTAGGAAGTCCAAATCGATCTGTAAATGATTCCTGAATAAAAACTGTTTGACGACCATTAATTGCTTGCTGAAGCAGCAAGTTTAGCACAATTCCATTCAGACACCAAATAGATTTTCCTGTCTTGGGTTACCATCGTTGATCGAAAAATACAAGTATATTACACAAAACCAATTGTAGGGGCGCTTTTTTGTCTTGTCAATTTAAAACATGCAAATACTACGGAATAACTAGAAATTATGATTAATTTCTTCGAAACATATTGAATACAAAATTTTTGTTCTTGTATTTTAGCTTATTTCTGGCATAACATCAAAATACATTGTGGAGGAAAAACATCGATTTTCGTAGTTTTGATCGAATATCCTTGCAAAGTTTTAATAAATTAGTAGACCATGGATTTCAAATTGGACACAGTATATTTAAAGATTAATATCAGATATTTATTGGAATTTTAGGAAATCCATTAAATATTTTAGGCATTTTCGGGTGGTAAGTGCTTTGCCGAATTTTTGTTTTCAAACTTTTGGGATATCTCCCGGGGCAGAAAGCAAAAGCTTCTTTTTAAAGACACAACCCAGATAAACTGGATAGGTACCTTAAAAGCTATCAGGCACAATTTACTGCATCGAATGAGGAGGAAAAATGCTAGAGAAGAAAACCTACAAGAAGCGTAAAATCGATAAAATTGACTGCAAAATGATCGAATTGCTTCAAAAGGATGGGAGGATATCCAATACTGATATTGCCAAAAAGATCGGTATATCCGAAGGAACAGTCCGAACCCGACTCAACCGGCTTATAAAAGAGGAGTATATTCAGATTGTCGCTGTCAGCAATCCGATGAAACTTGGTTTCAACATTGTAGGTGGCATCAGAATACATGTCGACACCACCAAAATGGAACATGTAATCAAGGAATTGAAAGAATTAAAAGAGTTATGGTTTCTGGTCCATACGACGGATGGTACCTGCATCGATTCGGAGTTCATTGTTAAATCGCTTGAGGATCTTAATGTCCTCTTGTTGGAGAAAATCAACCAGATTGAAGGGATTACACGACTCGAAACCTCAATATTTATGAAATATATCAGGCGGAATTACGATTGGGGAACTGCTCTTGACTTAAGCTGAAGTGGAATTTCCCGGTTGAATGGAGTAAAACAGATCCTTTTTTAAACGATACCCGCATTTCAACGCTGACATTCCGGGGTTGACTGAAGTCTTTACAGTCAACTGCCTGGTTTTTTCCAGGCAGTCATCGGAAACAGGAAAACAGCGATCACATGGTTTTTGTTAACCTCAGAATTCATACGTGCTGCCTGCCCTGGCAATGTCCCGAAATTCACCCTTTTCAACATTCGGCGGCAGGGTTGCATCATAGTGATAAAGAATCATCTTCTTCTTCAAGTCTGCCGGCAGGGTTCTGAGTTCCTCCAACCTGGTATGAACTCCACTGGGAAAAGGTGATGTTTCGGTATCATGAAAAATATGATCCGATTTCATATAGTGCCCTCTCAATTGGGGCGGCACCATGAACTGCGTATCGGTTGGAAAAAATACAATGGTTTCATCCGACTCAAAAATCAGACCGTAAGAGGGCATGGTGGAATCTCCGGATACAACGTGCATCGACAGCACAATGTACGCATTCCAGGTTCTTTTACCATCCTTAAGGATGAGGGGTTCATTCTCTACCATCTCTTTAGTATCAAAGTAGGTGTTAAGGGTCACCTCCCTGACTTGCTGAAGAGTCAACAACCCCGGCTTGGCTGATTGCCATAGTGCTTCCAGTATATCCCTGTGGCCCAGCATCAGAGGTTTCGCCTCTTTAGGAACCTTATAGAGCTGTCCCCTGGCCGCCTTATAGGTTATTTTATCGATGATGTTTTCGCCATCCAGCCAGGCGATCTTCTTTTTTGTGAAATAGGGATTAAAAAATGTTTTTAATGCAATCCCCTCTACGCCCCCAATATGGTCGTCATGGGGATGTGAAACATAGTAGGCATCAATGTCCTTAAAATCCAAGCCTGTTCGTACCAAGGCATGCCGTACATCACTGCCGAAGTCGAGAACCAACCGAAATGGAGAATCATCACCCCTGATATTTCGCTGGTCAAATTCAATAAGGAAATTGGATTGCCAGGCAGATGAATAAAGCTTCTCCGTGTGTTCTTCAATAAAGGATTCAAGATATTGGTTAATCTCATCCGGTTTCGCTCCGGCATTCTTCATTCTCTTTGATACTTCCGGAATAAGTTCGGCCAGCTTTTTCACAGGTACGGCATCCTTGTATTCTCCAACAGAAAAGGCTGAATTTGCTCCAATAACCGTTACTTTCATTTAATTCTCCTTATAAAGATAGTAAAGAAACCCAGATCTGCAAGCGATATCAATCAGAAAAACACTCCAAAAAGATCAATGCTCTCTTTTATTGACAATCAAAATCAACTCAAGCACTCCCGGTCTTCCATTCAATAAACCTTATAATTTGAGAAACAATCCCTCGTGAGAACTGTCATGGTTCATTCAACAATCCCTCTCAGGTCTTTGCTCTTTAACCACTGTAATTTCCCTTTTACATACTAAAGTCAATATCGTCAAACATTTATGTTTTTTTCAGCCTTTGTGGTATGCAATTAACGGGAATCTGTTGTGGCTGGTTGTTTTCGCTCAAAAGTTTTTTGCAGCTGACGATCAAAAGCACTTATAAGGCTCTCCAAATAAAACCGGGATTTAATATTTTGATCTAATTAAAACAGCATTCTTGGTTTTTACAAATCTTTTACTTTACTCTGGCGGATCAAGTGTCTATTGCATAAAATAGATGGTCTACATTCTCCCATATCTATATTAAAGGTGACTCAATGACAGCATTATTGAATTACATAAGAGGAGTACTCTCCCTGATCTTTTTGGCGGTGAACACGTCTTTTTGGGGTATGATTATATTTTCAGTCACATTGCTTCGTTTATTGATTCCCTTAAAAACATGGCGGAAGATATGCGGACAGATTGCCATATTCATGGCTGAAAATTGGGTATACTGCAACAATATTGGGCTTATTCTGTCTCGGAAAATTGAATTTCAGATAGAAGGCCTGGAGCAACTGGATAGAAAATCCTGGTACCTGGTCGTCTCCAATCATCAGAGTTGGGTCGATATCCCGGTTCTTCAAAAGGTCTTTTATCATCAGATACCCTTCTTGAAATTCTTTCTGAAGAAAGAGCTGATTTGGGTACCTCTTTTAGGTCAAGCCTGGTGGGCGTTGGACTTCCCCTTTATGAAGCGCTATTCCATTGATTTTATCAAAAAACATCCCCACCTAAAGGGGAAAGATATGGAAATCACCCGAAAAGCTTGTGAAAAGTTCAAGGATAATCCCGTTTCCATTATGAACTTCACCGAAGGCACCCGCTTCACGAAAGAAAAACATGATCGACAAAAATCTCCCTTTACAAACCTGTTAAAGCCAAAGGCAGGTGGAATTGGTTTTGTGCTGTCAGCCATGGGTGACCAGCTGAGCTATATTCTGGATGTAACCATTGCCTATCCCGATGGAGTTCCCGACTTTTGGCAGTACATGTGTGGCAATGTGAAAAAGGTAAATATCCGCATACGGAAAATACCAATTACTGAAGAGTTGTTGGGTGATTATGCGGAGAATAAATCTCACCGGGTCAGATTCCAAAAATGGCTCAATGACATTTGGCGTGAAAAGGATCTTTACCTGGAACATATAGAGAAAGGTCGATTGAAGAATTAAGGAGTTTTCACTTTTGCCTGACACATTAACGAGGGACTTCCTGCATGAGAAAGCTGCACCTGCACGACAATCTTCTCTTGGTTCATTCTTGACCGTTGCCACAATAATCAAGTAAACTGAGACCACCAAGGTAATTAGACTTGACGCTCCGGAAACAACTGGCGAATTCTGATCGATTCCTTAATTCCATGCATTGTTGATGGTTTTCGGTTTCTCAAAAAGACTATGCTCCTTGGGTCTACCCACCTGGAATCTAAATTCAGCATGGAAGCCGTTTTCTGATTGCTAACCTGCTGTTTCTGTCGATTAGTATCAAAGACACCTGTTTGTTTAAACATTAACCCAAGACAGGGAGGAGCCATGACACAGAAAAAATTTTTAACCGCTGTTGACGGATCGGAGCATTCAGTCAAAGTTGTGGATAAAGCGATTGAACTATCTGAAATTTACAATGCAGAGATTATTCTCATTCATTGCCACAAGAAGTTTCCGACAATACTTGGTGAACCCTATAAAGAACAGGCAGTAAGCTCAACTCTATTGGAAGCGGAAAAGGTCGTTAAACCACATTTGAACAAACTGGCCGAAAATGGGATTCGACACAGCAAACGTCTAATGGAAGAGCCGGCCGGCACCCAGATTGCCAATGTTGCAGAAATAGAAAAGTGCGACATGATTATTATGGGATCACGGGGTCTGACAAACCTGGAGGGGCTTATAGTCGGTAGTACTACTCATCGAGTGCTACATCTGGCGACCTGTTCTGTGCTGGTTGTCAAATGAGTGAAGAAATCCCGATTTGATAACAGATTTATTCTCAGCCCAAGCTGCTTGTTCGGAATCACGGAATGAAACATTGGGAAAACGTGACAGGCATACTATACTCCCACAAGAAGAGCTTTTTGAATTAAATATTTGATGTCAAACTCTCAGACAGGTTTCTTAGGGAAATTTAAGATTGTAGCTGTCTTCTGCCAACCAACCGGAGATAAGGGATTATTTTTAAAAGGATCAGTCAATAGAAAGAGATATAAAAATATGGAAATTGTTATAACCGAATTTTGGATAAAACTTGCTCTATCAATATTTTGTGGAGGCATTATCGGCCTTGAAAGACAAATCAAAGGGAAACCATCAGGCATCCGAACCAGCATCTTTATCTGTCTTGGCACAAATATCTTTATTAGTCTGGGGGTTGTAAACATAGATGCAAATGTTGATGTTACCCGTGTATTAGGGCAAGTTGTAACAGGGATTGGTTTTCTCGGGGCAGGCGTTATCATTGCCCGAGAAGGACTGGTTCTTGGAATTACTTCTGCCTCCGTGATCTGGGTATTGGCAGGAATTGGTTCAATGATTGGATTCAGCCATTTTATTGAGGCAATCGTGATTTCAATTGTCACTTTGTTAATTCTTGTGGGTGTAGGATTTATTGAAAATAGATTTTCTATCCTGCGTGGAGGAATGTATTCCAAAAACGGAGGATCTACTGTCGGGAAAAAGGAGAGTGTTTAATTAAAACATGAAGAATCTCCTGGAAAACAATAAACTGATCTTAATGGAAGCCGCGATTATCGAACAGTTGCGACGTTCCGGTAAAGTGAAGCTGCATCCTGCACTTGTAAATACGCCTTTGATATATGAGAAAACAGGGAAAGCTGAGCTTACAAAAATCTACCAGGGTTACCTCGATATTGCCTTGCAAGCAGAAATACCTTTTATCATGTGCACCCCAACCTGGAGGGCAAACCAGGCCCGCGTCGCCGACTCAGACATTGCTCCTTCCATCAATACCGATGCTGCGAGTTTTTTACAGGAACTCCGTGATGAGCAGCAAGCGGACAAAGAAATGATAAAAATTGGCGGGATGATCGGCTGTAAAAATGACAGTTATAAGCCTGAAGAGGGATTATCGGCTGCTGAATCTGAACAGTTTCATTCATGGCAGATTGACCAGCTGGCTCAGGCAGGTGTGGACTTTCTGATAGCTGCGACTCTGCCCAGCGTTGAAGAGGCAAAAGGAATTGCCAGGGCAATGGCGGCGACAGCCATACCCTATATCATCAGCTTTGTTATCTCCCGTGATGGTCATGTTCTGGACAGTACCGATCTTATGACAGCCGTGAAAATGATTGATGCTGAAACGGATCAAAAGCCCCTTGGTTTTATGATTAACTGTGCTTATCCAACCTTTTTATGTGCCGCCGGACAGCCGACCAAGCTCTTCGACAGACTGATCGGTTACCAGGCCAACGCATCTTCACTGGATCATTGTGACCTTGATGGAGCGGATCAATTGGAAACAGAAATAGTTACCGACTGGGGTAAAGAGATGTTGTCCCTCAACAGATCATATGGGATCAAGATCCTGGGTGGTTGCTGTGGAACCGGAGTTGAACATCTGCGATATATTACCGACAATCGCGCGGCCCTATAGAGGGAGTTTTAACGAACACCTCAAGCCTCACATCCTTCTTTTGCTTTTATAAAACTCTATCTACACCTACAGTTTTCTTTTATCCCAGTTTTTTCCGGAAGTTGCATTGACATCACAAGAAAACGGCCATTTCTTGGCTGGTTTTTACATCCGGTTTTGGTTTGAGAAAATTAGATTCGAAGCGCTTTTTAACTAAGAAAATAAATCCAGGTAAAAATAATAGGTACCTAAATCCACCAACAACTATTATTATTGGCATTCCAGTCTAGTAATGCCAATATAGCAAGATCCAGCATTGATTTGGGTACAAATACTCCGTTGCGTCTCCTCATATTAATACAGTGAGAACAACGTTGATGGTGGATTCAGGGTTTTATCATTCGTTGGCATTCTCACGCGTTTATGCTATTTATAATCGGAAGACATAGTATAAGGCAGAAACATTGGATTGAGGTACAAGTGACAAAGAAAAAACGTCAAAACTATGAAGTAATCCATACAACCCGAACAGGAGAATTCTTCAGAAAAAAGGACGGCGTTCTACGTTTTTCTTATTTCGATTCGACTGAGGTTTTTTTGGAAGATGCACTGGAGAATATAGCTGCCGCGAACAGGATCAACGGACATGATTGTCAACCGCTTCTGATTGACATTACAACAGTGCGATACATGAAAAACGATGCACGAAAAGCGTTTTCCATGGAGCGGAATGCATCTGCCATCGCCCTTATTACCAGCTCTTACATCAGCAGGGTTATTGGTAACTTTTTTATCGGTTTGGAAAAGACTGTTGTTCCGTCCAGATTATTTAATTCCGAAGAAGACGCGATCCGTTGGGTAAAAGGTTTATCAAATGGAAAAAAGTGATGACAGCATTGGTGAAGTTGCTTTTGATCAGGTTCTTGACCTTATCATTCAGATTGCAGCCGGGAACCTGGAAATCAATCGTTCCATACCGGAAACCGATGGAAAAACCGAAGCAATCATTATCGGCCTTAATATGCTTGCTGAAACCCTGAAATCAAAAATCGATACACTCACTGCGACCGAAAACTATCTGAACTGTATTATTGATTCCATGGCTGAATCGCTATTTGTTGCTGACTCAAACGGGATTATAAAAAAAACAAATCGATCTGCCTGCGATATGCTGGGGTTACCTGAACAGGAATTGTTGGGGAAATCGCTCAATTCTTTCTTGCCCCAAGAAGATTTGATCTTTGCACATACGAAAAAAAGCAAGAAGAGACAAGGTGATTTTAAGCATAAAAAATCCTTTGACAGCCTCTTATGTTCGAAAAATGGTACAGAAATACCTGTCTTGATTTCCGGAACCCCTCTGCGAAATCAAGAAATGACGAGTGGAGATCTGGTTTATTTGGCCAGGGACATGACTGAGCATAAGAGTTTGATTACCCGTTTGGAAGAGTACCGGAGTTCTCTGGAAAACTTGGTTGCTAAACGTACGGATGAACTAAATGTCATTATCAGGGAATTACGAAAAGAGATCCTGTTTCGAAAAGAGGTTGAGAAAAAGGTTAAAAAAAGCGAATCAAAACTCAAAAGATCTGAAAACCTCTACAGAACCTTAATTGAGTCAGCAGATGATGTGATTATACTCATGGACATGAAAAACAACCATTTAATTGTCAATAAAGCATATCACACCACTTTAGGACATGAGGACTTCTCATCAATTCATGATTACAATGCATTAATCCATCCACAGGATAGGGATAAACTGAATGAGGCTTTATCTGTTCTTTTAAAGAAGGGAAAATTTGATTTTGAATATCGAATACGTCATCGAAATGGACGCTGGATAACACGGATGGCCAAGTATATCCTTATTCATGATGATTCGGAGAAACCGGAATCGATCCTGGTAATTAATAGGGATATCACCGAACGGAAACAAGCGGAAGAAGCGCTGGAACGGGAAGTTCAAAAAAGGACTGCAGAATTGGTAAAAATTAACAAACAACTGAAATCTGAAATACATAAACGAGAACAGATTGAAAAAGAAAGGCAACAATTATGGGAACAAATTGAACGACAAAGAGTGCTCTCCATGCGATCTGATCGCCTGCGATCCCTTGGAGAAATGGCGGCCGGGATTGCACACGAATTAAATCAGCCGTTGGTTGGTGTCCGAGGTCTAGCCGAGCATATCTTGATCAGTATTCAGAGGAATTGGCCTTTAACAGACGATAGACTTCTTGAGAAACTAAACCTGATCATTGAACAATCTGATCGCATGACCAATATCATCGAACATGTTCGACGGTTTTCCAGAGAGGCAGGAAAACAGGAAACCTACCCGGTAGATGTTAATGAGGTTATCAATGCAACCCTGAACCTGGTGAATACCCAATTTGAAGCTCACGGCTTATCATTGCGAAAGGATCTGCAAGGCGGCTTGCCTCACATTTTGGCAAATCCCTTCTCCCTGGAAGAGGTAATTCTCAATATTATCAATAATGCCAGGGATGCAGTTGAAGAACAGATGAAGCACGATATTGCAGTCTCCCCGGAAGTGATCATTCGATCTTTTTTCCTTGATGATAACCACCTCGACCAGGTCGGTATTCAGGTCATTGACTTCGGAATCGGCATTGCAGAAAAAGATCTGAAAAAGGTATTCGATCCGTTTTATACCTCCAAGGGCCCGGAAAAAGGAACAGGTTTGGGACTATCCATCTGTAAAACGATTGTTGAAGATTTTCATGGCACCTTGACGATAGATTCAACTGCCGGGAAGGGAACAACGGTGACCGTACTTTTTCCAGCTCAACAACATACTCATTCAAATGAATAAGACAAAAGCACTGGATATCCTCCTGGTGGATGATGAAACAATAATTCATCAAACCATCGGAGACTATCTGACCTCATGCGGTCACAAGATTGACAGTAAATATAGAGGAGGAGAAGCATTAGAGGCCGTAAACAAAAAGGAATACGATCTGGCACTGGTTGATTTAAAAATACCGGATGTTCACGGCTTAAATCTGATGAAGGAGATCCAAAAAATCTGCCCCTTAATCCCAATTATCATTATAACAGGACACGGCACGTTGGAATCGGCGATTGAGGCATTAAGACAAGGAGCTGCTGATTTCTTGACCAAACCCATAAAGCTTATTGAGCTGGATGCCGTGCTTGAAAAAAGTGTCTACTTCAGGTCTCTGCAAGCGGAAAAAAGAAGGCTTCAGGAGGTAATCGAATTTGTTCAACACTCTTTTAGTGAACGCCAGGCATATTCCAGCTTTGTTGGTGTTAGTAAAACCGTTCAAAAGGTGAGAAGGCAAATCAGTCAAGCAGCTGAAACCAATTGTGATACCGTCCTGATTTTAGGAGAGACAGGGACGGGAAAAGAGGTTGTGGCTCATCAGATTCATCAACAATCCTTTGCCCGTCACTCCCCTTTTATTGCAATCAGCTGTCCAAACTTATCAGAAACGCTTTTAGAAAGCGAAATGTTCGGGTATTGCAGGGGAGCGTTTACCGGTGCACATTCTGATAAAGCCGGGTATCTGGAGTTGGCCGACGGCGGTACTCTCTTTCTTGATGAAATAGGGGATCTTTCTCCATCCGCCCAAACCAGGTTGCTAAGAGTATTGGAGACAAGGAGCGTCAGGAGAATCGGCGGTACTAAGGAAATACCGTTAAATATCCGGATTATTGCCGCTACAAATGCTGATTTGGAACAACGACTGCAAAACGGGCTTTTTCGGAAGGATCTCTTCTATCGCTTGAATCTTTATTTAATTGAGATTCCACCACTTAAATCACATTTGGAAGACATTCCTGCCCTGGCGGAGTATTTCCTGCGGAATTATCGTGAACGACGAAAAATAAAATATTCCGGATTCTCATCCACAGCAATTGAGATGCTGTTGAACTACAAATATCCTGGAAATGTGAGAGAACTTCGGAATATTGTGGAACGGGCAGCGATTCTTCAACAATCCGGTGTTATTCAAGCAGAACACATTCAGCTTCCACCTTTCACTCGTGACAAACCATCTGCCAACCCAAATAAGGAAACTGAAAATGGAGAATATTACCGGATTCGTTCGGCCCTTGAAGAAGCAAAATGGAATCGCCGTTTGGCGGCAAGAATACTTGATATCCCCTATTCCACGCTCAGATATAAAATTGAAAAACTGAAAATAAAATAGAGCGGTTCACCTGCAAAGAAATTATAACTGTCAGGTTATCTTCTTCTGCCTTACCTGAAAAAAGCTGAACCGATTCTGAATAAATCTTTTGCTTTTGGAAACTCCGACTGCCCCTAAATATTCCTTTCTCTTCAACTCATTTCGTAAGAAGAAGTTAAATTGTTTATGAACAATCCTTTGGCATGTTAGCAACATTTAACAACAACATTTACCAACTTTACTACTCTCGGGCTTTGGAACTGCTTCTCCATCACCAAAAAAGTGAAACAATGCAATAGGATAGATCGTTCGACAAAACCGCCCGATTGTGGCTTGTTGTTTGCTCTGGTTAGATTACCCTTAACTTAAAACCAAGCGGTTAACGTCCAATCTTTATTAAATGGTCATGGTGGAGAAACAACAGGTTTTTATCTGTATTACTGACAAGATTTTGAAAAATACCGTGCATGATTTTCTTCTGGATCTGAACTACTCCGCACTAACTATCCATTCGCTTGAAGAGCTTCTCCATGGAGAAAGGTCGATGGCCCTCTCGAAGTTCATTGTTATCATGGAACAGAGAGGAGAAATAAAAAAAAGCGTGAGTGACTTAAGACAAATCCATGAATGTTATACCAATTCTTATGTAATCGTTCTTAATGACGGGAAAATCGATTTAACAGCAGAAGAGTTCCTTTCATGTGGTATTTACGGTTTCCTTAAGAAACCCTTGCATTTGATAGAATTGGAGCTGATGCTGATCAGGGTGTTCGAAAACCAAATCACTATGCAGGCTTAGAGATGCGCTTTTTCAAATGCCTGGGAACCGACGCGTTATGCTGAGAAAAATCATTGGTGCTGATACTGAAATTTTATACCTGGAAACCTGTGATGCAAAAAACCAACCTATTATTGCTGACATTGGTCGTACTCCTGCTCAGTTTTAGTTGCGATGACCGTAAAGATCCGTTAACACCGGCTGAAAGATCCTGGTTGAAGGATCATGAGGGTAAGATCGATGTTGCCATGGAACCTGATTGGCCGCCAATTGCCTTTTTCAGGGAGGATGGTTCCTTTGCCGGGATCTCTAGTGATTATTTCAAGTTGATTGAACAGCGGCTTGGGTTTCAGTTTCAAATGAAACAAATGAAGAATTGGCCTGATATTCTGGAAAAAGCCAGGGACAAAAGCGTTGATGTTGTAATGAATGTTGTTAAAACACCCGAACGATCCGAATACCTGAATTTTACGAGGTCCTATCTTACCATTGCCACTGTTCTTATTACAAGAAAAGGTTTTTCGGATTCCCTCAGTTTAGAAAAACTGGATGGATTATCCCTGGCTGTTTCTGCAGATTTTCAGATAAATGATTATCTGAGGGACAATTACCCTGAATTAAAACCTGTCAAAACAACCAATACAATTGAAGGCTTAACGAGGCTGTCCAGAGGTGAGTTTGATGTTGTGATAGCCGAATTGGCGACTGCTTCATATATCATCGAGAAAAAGGGTATCGATAATTTGAGAATTGCCGGCGTAACAGGGCATGAATACAGGTTATGTATAGGTGTCAGAAAAGACTGGCCGATTCTGGTGGATATCCTGGACAAAGGTCTTAATTTGATCACGGAAGAGAACGAATCAGAGATCCGAAATCGATGGATCAGTTTAACGGAGCAAAAACAGCAAGGGTTGGGAGTAATGGAGCTGTTTTGCCTGATCTTGATTATTTCACTGCTCTTTATAATTCTAATAGCAATCAGAGTGCGGTTGCGTCGAAAAGGTAAAGAAGAGATCAAAATAATCGGTTTGAAATTAAAATGGCTTTCACTCCTCCTTTTTCTGGTTTCCGTCATAATTTGTCTTATCATTTTCAGTTTTATTCTGATAGATGCTCCAACTAAGGATCCCCTGACTGCTATAGAAAGGGACTGGCTTAAAGCCAATGATGGAAAAATCAGGTTCGCTGAGTGCGACGATTATCCTCCATTCGATTTAATTGACGAGAACAACAAGTACACAGGTATTTCTGCAGACTATCTAAACCTGATAGAGAAGAAACTCGGGTTCCGGGTTAATAAGGTACGTGTCAATAGTTGGGACGAAATACTAAAAAAGGCCCAATCCGGAGACATAGACGTAATAAGTTCGATTCAAAAGAATCAGAGCAGGTCAGAGTTTCTTCTTTTCACCGAGCCCTATATTGATGTACCAAGTGTAATTGTTTCAGGAAAAGAGACAGCACAGACCTTAACGCTGGATTCAATGCAGGGAATGAAAGTTGCGGTCGTTTATCAATATGCAGTGGAAGAATACTTAAAAGAGAATTTCTCCTATCTTGATTTACAACCCTATCCCGATCCATTGTCCGCATTAATGAGTGTGGCATTCAAAAATGCAGAAGCATTGATCTTGGATCTTCCCGTAGCCTCGTACTATATATCAAAGGCTGGCATCAGCAATCTTCGTATGGCCGGAGAAACTGGTTATGTCGAAAACCTCAGGTTTGCAGTCAGGCAAGATCTGCCGATCTTAAGACGGATTCTTGATAAAGGCTTATCATTAATAACAGTGGAGGAAAAAGATCAAATCCTGGAAAAGTGGATTCATCTGGAATCAGCCCCTCCATACAAAACCATTCGCTTCTGGAGAACCGCTGCTATCCCTATTTTAATAATCATCTTTCTATTCCTCTCCATACTGGTTTGGAATAAATCCCTGAAAAACATGATACGGGAGCAGACGAAAGCTTTAGCTCAGGAGCTCGAAGAAAGGAAGCTGATAGAATTGAAATTAAGTGAAGCAAAAAAAGCCGCTGAAACCGCCAATCAAACAAAAAACGAGTTCTTAGCCAATATCAGCCATGAGATTAGGAACCCATTGCATGCCATCACCGGGTATAGCGAATTATTGTATGCAGATGTTTCAGATGAGACGCAAAAGAGCCACCTTGAAGCAATAATAGTCGCTGGGCAAAATCTCATGACCCTGATCAACGATATCCTCGACTTGACAAAACTGGAAGCAAGCATGACGACCCTTCAACCGGGTCCGGTTTCCTTGAGAGTTATTGTGGGTGAAATCAAACAGCTGTTTGAACTCCAGTTACTGGAAAAAGGAATTCAACTCAAGGTGACAATAGACGACAATCTTCCCGATACTCTTTTATTAGATGAAATCAGACTGCGGCAGATGTTATTAAACCTGGTAGGGAACGCGATAAAATTTACCGAAGAAGGTTATATTCACATTTCAGTTCTTCAAGAACCGTGTAAGTTCGCCAGTAATGCTTTGGATTTAATAATCTCAATAAAAGACACCGGTATCGGCATCCCCCCCAAAAAACTCGAAACGATATTCGAGTCATTTGTTCAACATAAAACAAAGAAAAATAAAGAGCTGGGCGGTACCGGCCTGGGACTGGCAATTTGTAAAAGACTTGTGGAAATGATGAACGGAGAAATCTCGGTGGAGAGCACCGTTGGGGTTGGCAGTATCTTCTCTGTACGGTTGAACGAAGTCGAAATTAGTTCAGATAAAGACGGCAGTCTTGATGTCGAAAATGGGCAGCTTCTGGAGTACAGATTTCAAAATGCCAGGGTTTTGGTGGTCGACAATGTGAAATCGAGTCTCCTGCACTTAAAAGAGATACTGACGAATGCCGGATTAAACACCATAACTACTGATAACGGACATGACGCACTATTTCTTGCCTCTCGATATCAGCCGGAACTAATTCTAATAAATAAACGACTACCCGTAATGGACAGCGGCGAGATAATTAAACATCTCAGAAAGGATCATAAAACAAGCCATATCCCAATTGTAGGAATGGGAATTTCCCAAGGTTTTAACGAAGAAGAATTAAAAAAAATGGGCTTCAGTGGCTATTTAAGAAAACCCATCAATGTAACCCAGCTTTATAAGGTATTATCGCTCCATCTGAAACATGAAAAAGGAAGAGCACCCGTTGAAAGCAATGTGCTGTCTGAGACCAGAGAACTCATGAAAAAGCTTCAAGAATCCTCTACATTTATTGAAGCCGTTACAACGGATATCATGCCTCATCTTCGGGATTTACAGCAGGCGATTGTTGCCGGCTATTCTCTGGAACTTGGACACAAACTACTGAACCTGGGAGAGGAATACCATGTGGATATGCTGCGTGAACATGGACACAGGTTGATAAAACTCACAAACGACTTTGACATTGAGAACCTTAACAAACTAATCCAAAAACTTCTGATTCTTTTTAGAGAACTGTTACCAAAAGAGAGGTTCGATGAATCAAACAGATAAACCATTGATCCTGATAGTGGATGACAACCCCAAAAATCATCAGTTTATTGGTATTCTTCTGCAAAAAAACGGGTATGAACCTGCAGCCTCATTAAGTGGTATCAGGGCATTGGAATTTGTCAATCGTTGTCTCCCCGCACTGATACTGCTGGATGTCACGATGCCGGGAATGGATGGTTTTGAGGTCTGTCAGAAGCTAAAAGAGAGTGAAAAAACAAAGTATATTCCTGTGATTTTTTTGACAGCTAGAATTAGTTCCGAAGATATAGCAAAGGGATTCGAAGTTGGAGGTGTTGACTATATCACAAAACCGTTTCAACCCATTGAGCTTTTGGCAAGAGTAAAGAACCACATTGAGATGAAAATCCTAAGGGGATTTTTACCTATCTGTTCCAAATGTAAAAGTATCAGAGATGACAAAGGTTACTGGGCTGGAATCGAGCACTATCTGGAAGCACATTCCCATGCTGTTTTTTCACATGGTCTCTGCCCGGATTGTTCGGAAGAGTTGTATGGAGACCAGGAGTGGTATAAAAAGAGGTATAAAAGCAAAGAAGACAGCAATACCGATTTGTCACGATAACAAAGTCTGTTCCGATCAGAGAGATCTTTCTTATATTTTATTTGTCGGAATAAAACACTAAAATCGTATAAAAAAACACAATGAACTATTACGCTTTACAGTCTATATTTACCTGTTTTTTGAGTATTTTTATCGGGTTTTATGTCTTTGAGAAGAGCCCTCAAAAACTTCTAAATAGACTATTCCTGGGTGTCACCGTATTCACGGCATATCTGTCCTTTGCAGAATATGGGTACCGAATCTCAGGTACCGTGGGAGCTTCTGTTTTTTGGTATCAAATGACAGCCATCTGGCCTTTTGTCATCGCTTTGTCTTTTCAACTTGTACTTGTTTTTACAGGCTATTTGTTAAAAATCAGAAGTGGAATTACTCGACTCCTTGTGTACTTTTTTCTATACTTCCCGGCCTTGATACTATCAATCAGTGAATATATTGTCATGCTTCAGCCGACCACAACCTTCTTAAAGGAAGAATGGGGTTGGGAGAGAAGCTTCACCGGTACTCCTACCTACTTAATATTTAGTTTTTTATGGTTTCTGGCAGTCATTACGATTGAGTTGGCCATTTGCTATCATCATCTACATCACACCCGGTGGCATCATAAAAAACAACAAACCATGTTTTTCATAATCGGGCTGTCAATACCTTTGGTAACGATGCTGATCAGCGGAATTCTGTTTCCTTACCTTAAAATTCGTTTTCCGGAGATGAGTACAACCGGTTTAATGCTGGGCATCCTCTTTATGGGATATGGCATCCGCAAATATCATTTATTCAACTTGACGCCCGAAGCAATTGCTCAAACCATTATTAGGAATATGAGTGATGCCTTTCTTCTCTTGGACAGCGAAAAGAACGTTGTCTACGTAAACAGAGCCGCGCTTAATCTTCTCGGCATTGATGAAATGGAATTGATCGGACAATCGATAAACTCAGTGATGAGCAGCCATAACATCAATAATGAATCTGATGATGTTCTCAAGCTCTTTGATGAGAAGGATTATCTACTTGATTTTGAAACAACCATTACATCAAACACTTCTCTCAACATGCCGGTTTCAATTTCTGCCTTTGTTCAGCGTGAGAAAGATGGTTTGCCAATCGGTTATGTTATGCTGATTCGAGACAACTCCACACTTAAGAAAACTGAAAAAGAGCTCATCGCTTCTGAGGAGAAACTCCGAACGGTTTTGGAAAGTGTTATGGAAGGGTATTACGAGGTGGATCTCCAGGGCCGTTTTTTATTGGTTAACAATGCCTATTCGGAAATAACAGGGTATACGCCCGAAGAACTTAAGGGAAAAAGTTATGAGGAGTTGGTGTCTTCCGAAACGGCAAAAAGACTCTATAGAATCTTTAACAACACTTTGCACAGCAATCTCCCCGAAAAAAATATCCGGTTTAAACTCATCAAAAAATCCGGGCAACCCGTTATTCTTGAAATGTCTACGGCTCTTATTCGAACAGCCGACAATCAACCGTCAGGATTTAGTGGTCTTACTCGCGATGTAACCGATAAAACCCGTTTGGAGGAGATGATTATTCAAACAGAAAAGATGATGTCCATTGGCGGTTTAGCTGCAGGAATTGCACATGAAATCAACAATCCATTGGCCGGAATGGTTCAAACCATTCAGGTAGTGAAGAATCGAACACTTGGCGATATCCCCAAAAACAGGGAGGTAGCCCAATCATGCGGAATTGCGTTTGAAAAGTTAAAGGAATACCTGAGTCTTCGAGACATCCCCGGCAAATTTGATACAATCATGGAAGCAGGGGGGCGAATCGCGGATATTGTAGACAACATGCTCAGTTTTAGCCGCAAAGGCAATACCATGTTCGGTTTGCATGATTTGAAGGAATTGCTTGATAAAACCATAAGCCTGGTATCAAACGAGTATGAATTGAAAAAAAAGTATAATTTCAAAAACATAAAAATCATCAAAGAATACGATGAAAGCATGCCCAGGGTACCCTGTGAAGGGAGTAAACTGCAGCAGGTCTTCTTTAATCTGTTAAAAAACGGTGCCCAGGCCATGTCTGAAAATAAAAAAACCGACAAGGAGTGCTGTTTTTTCCTTCGCATAAATAATGCTGATGGTTTTGCCCGGATTGAAATAGAAGATACGGGACCAGGTATGGACGAGGCTGTAAAAAAACAGATATTTGAACCATTTTTTACAACAAAAGAAGCAGGAAAAGGAACCGGCCTCGGCCTCTCGATTTCGAATTTTATCATTTCAGAAAATCATCACGGATATATGAAAGTTGAATCTGAACCAGGCAAAGGAACCAAATTTATTCTTCAGCTACCCTTAATCAGTGAGGATATTGTAGTCCCGAACGCAATCGATATTTGATGCTATTGCTGAGATAAGAGAAGACCCTGAATTTAAAAAAAGGTTAAAAAACTATATCCAATAGAAGCCATAACATGGTTTACTGTTCTTCATAACACTTCTCTGATAACAGTATGTCTATCATGAAATACAGAACGTACCTGTATTTCATGAATGGGATATTTAGATTCTTGAGAGCAATTGGGGTTGTCAATCATATTTATGTTTATCCTGGACAAAACTCTTTTTTAAAAAAAATCGAATACACAGACTTAAAAACCATGATGATTCAAGAAAAAGATATCCTTAAGCACAGCCGAGCATCATGGAACAGACAATCGCGGGAAGGGAGCGAATGGTGCACGCCCGTTGATGCTGATGCCATTGCTGAGGCAAAAAATGGGAGCTGGGAGGTAATTCTAACCCCGTTGAAAACCGTTCCCAAATCGTGGTTTGGAGAGATCACAAACAGAGATATCCTGTGCCTGGCGTCGGGTGGAGGTCAGCAGGCTCCGATCCTGGCAGCTGCCGGTGCCAGCATCGTCAGTTTTGATAATTCTGATGAACAGCTAAAAAAGGATAAAATGGTTGCGGACCAGCACTCACTGCCTTTAAAAACCCTGCAGGGCGACATGGCCGACCTTTCAGTATTCAACGATCACAGTTTCGATCTCATTTTTCACCCGGTTTCCAATGTGTTCGTTCATGATGTCAAAAAAGTGTGGCAGGAATGTTTCAGGGTTCTAAGACCGGGTGGTTCCCTGTTGTCCGGCATAATGAATCCGTTATATTTCCTGTTTGACCATGATGAATCTGAAAAGACCAAAATTCTTAAAGTGAAATATAAACAACCCTATTCTGATCTGAAAAACCTGGATGATGAGAAAAAAAGGGACCTGATCAACCAAAAAATCTCGTTTGAATTCGGACACTCTCTGGATGACCAGATAGGAGGGCAGATTGAGGCAGGATTTGTCATCACCGGCTTTTATGAAGACTGGTGGAGTGACGAAGCCACAGGCTTAAACCAGTTTACACCGACATTCTTCTCCACAAGAGCAACAAAGTTGTAGGAAAAAAGGGGGTCAAGGCTCACTATTCCTGTTTAGACAGGAAGGGGTCAGCAATGGGGAGGGCAGGAAAACTTCGGAGAAAGAACAGGTAGGCCTGCAGAAAAGCAGCCAGTATCCCTATCGTTATGGTCAAATCCAGCACATTCAGATTCAACCCCGGCAGAAGGTCGGACCGAATCATATTCTCCTGAATTGAGGGGACTGTCAGGAAATACTTTTCCAGCCAAATCCCGATCAGGACATCTATTGCGATAATGGATGAAAACAGGGGGGAGCGGCAGGCCCTTTTGGAGAGTAATCCGATAAACGGTACCAGGAACAGCACCACAAAAAGAAAGATGAACATACCGGACCACTCCCGGGATTTCATCCGCAGAATCAGGTATGGTGTTTCTTCAGGTATATTTGCATACCAGATAACCAGCACCTGGGAGAAGATAAAATAGGTCCAGAAGAGGCAGAGTGCAAACAACAGCCTGGACAGATCGTTGTGTCGTTCCAGGCTAAGATATTCCGTCAAACCGGTTTTTTTACGCCAGATGCTGGAAACAATCACCAAAAAAGCCGCCGCCGCATACAAACTGGCAATGGAGTATTGAAAACCGAATAGGGTGCTATACCACTCCTGGTCGATGGACATGATCCAGTCAAAAGCAATGATACAGGTTAATATGGAGTAAAGCAGGGCATAGAGAGGAGCCAAAGCTGAGTGTTTCCGGTATTGACCGACAATTTCTCCTTCCGAAAAAGCTTTGTTTTTAATAAAACGTCTCGCAAAACGGCTTAATCCATTGGGAACAAGCTTCTCAAAAACCATCAGATCAGGCCTGATCGAAGAAAGCACATAAGCCATTCCCACCAGTCCTGTGATTGCCAATAATACAACATGTCTGGAAATGAAAAAGGCTGTATTAAGCCACCAGGTTTTTGCCGCAATCACCCTAAGCGGATCTGTCCATTCAAAGAAGTAGTCCATCCCCAGAAATAGTGCGCCGAACAACAGCCAACTGACCGGTATAAATAAAACAGTCGCTTCAGCCAGACGCTTGATGGGGCGTCCCCATTCAGCTTTTGTAATGGTAAAGATGACGGAAAAGATGAGGCTGCCATGAGCAAGTCCCGCGAAGAAGAGGGTGTTCACCAGTAAAGCCTGCCAGGCATAGAAAGCATAGTCCGTTGCCAAACCGATAAGGAAACTGATGATGCCCACAGCTACCCCCAGCCACAGCAGGATAATTGTTTTTTTTCCCGGATCGAAGCCGGTTGCTTGTATAACCTTGGTTTGCTCAATCGTGGTTAACATCTTCTCTCGTTATTTCCAGTCCATAAAAACTCAATGTAGAAAACGATCAATATAATTTGCGACATCCCAGCGTTCCTGATCGGCCATTCTGAAACCCAAAGACGGCATTTGCACTCCCCCTCGCATGATTCGGTCGTAATAATATCCCCCGGGGAGATCCCTGATGCGAACCACTTGTAGTCCTTTTAGAGAGACACGGGTGCCTTTGCCATCGTTCAATTGCCCATCGGAACCATGGCATACGGCACAATAGGTGAGGAACATCTTTTTCCCCTCTGTCTGGTCAAACTGATAAGATTTCGATTGATTCACGGGCGGTTGATAGGATTTAAAATCCAATTCTGTTGAATCAAAAGGTTTTAACGGCAAATTGTATTCCCGCCCGTCGGCGGAAATCACGTGGGAAGGGAAATCATTCATACTCTCCTGCTCTTGAGGTTTCACACCGGGCTGGTTGTACATATCTTTTACCCAGGTTGTGATCGTAGAGGTACCAAACAGCGAGACGGAAAAAATGCAAAGTATCCCCACCAACAGCAGAAAGATCCTAAGTTTCACGACTTACCTCCTCGGGAGAAAACTCTCTCAAGATTGATTCTGCCTGGTTCACCATCGCTTGTTCACAGCAAACCACAATTCCAAAACGATCCTGTGTAAACCTTTTGTAGTTTTTATACTGGCTGCTCTTTGGCAGTGTAATTTTTAATCTGTCCTTGATTCCAAAGATCAACATCCCCAACACCGTACCATAAACACTGAACAGGATGGTTAATTCAAAAGCGATAATAATAATCGGGTTTAACGAGATGATCGATTTACCTGAAACCGGCAAGACCCATTCCAGGCTCATCCACACCACCATGGCAAATGCAGCGGTTACCCCGACAATTCCGCAAAACAGGGTTGCCACTGGTAACCGGCTCGTTGGGTTCCCGAGTGCATCCATGATTTCATGGCGATAACAGGGGGAATGGGTAACGATTTTTATTCTTTTCTCCTTCTTCAGTTTTGCGATGGCATTACAAGTATCATCCAGGTATTCGAATGTTGCCCACACCCCTGAAAAAGGTTTTCCCTTGATCCGTTTTATAATAAATCCAATAAACCCGGCGAAAACACGTAGCAGCTTTTTTATTTTACTTAAGAACATAACCTTCAAATCAGTGTCAAACAGCAGATCACTATCATGATGTTGCCGTAATATTTCTTAATGGGGGCGTCTCTTTTTCTTTTATTTCCGAGATCGCCAGGGATGGTAATGATTTTAGGAAAAGCAGGAACCAAAAAAAGAACCAGCCAAAACTGCCGATGGTGATCCAGATTTCCACCCATTCAAACCGGTAACTCCCCCAGGTAGAGGGAAGAAAATCATGTGCCAGGGATGTCACTACAATCACAAACCGTTCCAGCCACATGCCGATATTAATCAATATGGAGATAACAAACAGAGCGCGATAGTCTGTTCTTACTTTCCGAAACCAGAACAAAAGAGGAATAACGCAGTTGCAGCAGATCATCAACCAGAAATAGCTGCGATATTCTCCGAAGGGTCTGTACCAGAAGATTGCTTTCTCATGGTCGGACCCGCTATAGGCTGACATGAAAAATTCAACACCATAGGATAGGGTGATGATCATCCCTGTCAACAGAATGACTTTTGCCATCCCCTCAAAAGCCTTGATCGTAATGATCTCGTCAAATCCTTTTATCAACCGCCGCAAGGGAATCATAATGGTCAGCACCATGGCTGATCCGGAAAAAATAGCCCCAGCCACAAAATAGGGAGCGAATATGGTGGAATGCCAGCCGGGAATACTGGAAATAGCAAAATCCCAGGATACAATTGAATGGACAGAGATCACCAATGGCGTAGCCAGGGCTGCCACCAGCAAATAACCCTTTATGTAGTGTAACCATTGATAGCTGGCTCCTCTAAAACCAAGGGCCAGTATTCCGTAGATCTTTCTTTTCCAACCCTTTGATTTGTCCCTGATGGTGGCCAGATCCGGGATTAAGCCGACATAAAAGAAGCAGAACGATACCAGCAGATAAACACTGATAGCAAACAGATCCCAAACCAGGGGTGATTTAAAATTGATCCAGAGTTGTCTCTGGTTTGAGTAGGGAAACAACCAGTAAAAATTCCAGATACGCCCCAGGTGAATAATGGGAAACAAACCGGCCGTCATAATCGCAAATACCGTCATGGCTTCCGAAGCCCGGCAGATCGAATTTCGAAAGGGCGCCCGGGTCAGGTACATTATCGCCGATATCAGGGTGCCGGCATGGGCTATTCCGATCCAGAAAACAAAATTGGTGATATAAACGCCCCAGCCGATGGGATGATTGATCCCCGAACCTTCCATCCCGTTCAGAACCTGGTAATACAGGGCATAGACTCCCATTCCCACCAGGAGGATGGCAAACAAGACACAAGCAAACCACCCGACACTCGGTTTTTGCATTGAGTCATAAACAATGGTGTTGATCCTGTTATAGTTCATACAAAACTTAAAGCCTGAAGCTGATTTAGGTCTTTTTTATCTTCTTTAAATAAGTGACAGCCGGTTTGAAATTTAACTCTGCCAGTTGTTGATAAGCCCGTTTGTCCATTTTTAGAGTGGAGACCGCACTCGATTTATCCTGTCCGTTGCCAAAGGTAATTGCCCGGGAAGGGCAGGCCTGCTGACACGCCGTTTTGATTTCACCTTCTCTTACCTGGCGGTTTTCCCTTTTTGCCAACTCTTTGACATCTTTGATTCGTTGAATACAAAATGTACATTTCTCCATTACTCCTTTATCCCTTACGGTTACGTCCGGATTCAACTGCAAATGAAGGGGAGACGGAAAAATATAGGAGCGCCAGTTGAATTTTCGTGATTTATAAATACAATTATTGGCGCAATAACGCGTCCCGGCACAGCGGGCATAAATCATGGTGTTGATTCCATCCGGATTATGATAAGTGGCATACAGCGGACAAACCGGTTCACAACCGGCGTTTTCGCACTGGTTGCACATTTGTGGCGAGAAATTGGTTGTTACTCTGTTTGTCTTTTCATCCCGGTCAAAATAACGCTCAATTCGCAACCATGACATCTCGCGTCCAACCGACTGCCGTTCCTTTCCTACGACAGCAATATTGTTTTCCGCATAGCAGGCCACCACGCAGGCCGAACATCCGGTACAACGATCCAGGTCTATCGCCATCTCCCAACGATAAGGATTATAATACTCCGGCGTTTCCCTGGCTGTCAGATTATAGGGATGTTTTTTTACCGTATCTGACATTTTACCGTAAAAACTTCGCTTGTTTTCGTTATTCTCCACCGAATAATGTCGATCCTTTAAGTGATGGTCCCTGCTCTTTCCGTGATCTCCGGTTAATTCCCGGATGTGGTCTGCTCTCACCAAGTTTCTTCCTTTTTGGCCTAAATCCGGTTGGTTTTGTTTCTGATCATGGGATTTACTGGGTCTGTAATGTCCGTCAACCGTAACCAGATCCGATTGTCTGCCCAGAGAAGTGATTTCCACTTCAGTCATACACAAAACAAGATCTCCCGACAGTTGATCAAATTCAACAGATAAAAGATCCATTGGATTAACACCGGGTATAATCTCTTTAAGTCTTTTGGGATCACTGGTTTTTGTGGGAATAAACAGATCTCTTTTATAGTGGGTATAATCCGGGAATTTGATTTTCCTGCCCATTCCGGTGGAAATAGCGACGCAGTTTTCACTCATTCCGTGATAAAGCCAGACCGCAATCGTAATGGATCGCCCCTTGCCGTTGCTGACCCGGATTAAATCTCTATTGTTAACACCGAGATTTTTGGCTGTAACCGGATGAATGGCGGCCCAGGAATCCCAGACCGTTTGGGTGACGGGTTCGGGCACTTCCAGAAGCCAGGGTTTATCACCACTATAACCATTGGCATTGTGAAAGACTGTATTTACGGGCAACAACCGCATACCGTTTCCCTGCCTTGAAACCGAAGTAAAAAGGCTGGGATCAATTGACAGTTTAACGCTCTGAGGTTGAAAGGCTTCAAACCAGCCCCCCTCCTGCAAAGATCTCTTCCAAAACGGCTCAAATTCTGTCGGGGCACCCTGATTCATAAATCGATGTTTCCAGGACTCCTTCAGGTGATGATAAAAACCGGGAGCTTCAAATCCCATTAAATTCAGTCTTTTCCCCATACCAAGAATCAACTCCCCTGCTTCCAGTGTTTGATACCCGGGCACCTTACTCATCACGGGTTGCTGTAATCCAAAAATCCCTTTTCTCGGATTACTGTCGCCCCAGCTTTCGAGTGGATGGGAAACGGGTAAATGGATATCCGCAAATTCGGATGTTTCATCAGCACTGGTTGACAGTGAAACAATATAAGGCACATGGTTCAGCGCCTCCTTCAGATCAGCTTCCTTGGGAAAAGCGTAGACCGGATTTACGTTGTCAAATATCACCATTCCGATCCGGCCCTGCTTCATCTGTTTAATCGCAGCTGCAAACTCTTTCAAGTCATGCCGGGGGTAAGCGGAGCCAGTCCCAAATTGGATTGTTTTACCAATGTTACCGGCAAGAAAGTTTACCAGGTATATAGCAGCCTGAAATTTGGTGTTGTCTACACCGGCCGCACAATTCCCCCCGCCAATGACCAGGCTGTTTCCGCCAACTCCGATCTCTTCTGCAATTCTGTTTAGCGTCGAACTGCCAAAACCGGCAGTTGTCGAGATTTTCTCAGGTTGATACGGAGATAATGAAGCCAGAAGCCTCGTCCGTTCCTGTGAACCGATTGTTTTAGAGCGAGTTGTTAACAGGTATGCCAGTGAAAGACAAATCAGGATCTCGTCCCCGGGCCTGCAGATCAGTTGATCATCCGCATTTGTTCCGGTCAGGGAGATATGTGGAGCGATGTGAATGTATTTGCCAGCCCGCCCCTCTGAGTAGGAATGACTCTCACTGAAGGCTCTCATGGATTCTACCGGATTCAACCAGCTTTCCATGAAATCGGCACCGAAATTGATTAGCCGTTTGGCTTTTTCAAATCTAAAAAGCGGAATCTCTTTTTTACCAAAGACGAGGTTGCCGGCCTCAAGCAGAGAATTCACCGGCGTCATATCAAAAACAATCCGATTTGCCGACTTCAGCTGCCTCACAAGATTATCAATAAGTTCGATAAGAGTTCCCGCCCCGGGACGTGAAAGGTACAAAATCCGTTGCCCCGAGCCGGAGTCTTCAATTTGCCTGATTCTGCTGCTGACTTCATCTAATCCCTGTTCCCATGTAATTTCAGCCGTACTACCTTCTTTGGTTCGCTTGAAAGGATGTTTTACCCGGTTGGGATTGTATAATCCCTGCAGAGAGGCCTGTCCCACTGCACACAAACTCCCACGATTCAGGGGATGAAGTGGATTCCCCTCCGCCTTGACAGCCCTGCCTTCCCGAGTTCTAATAACCATCCCGCACTGAGCCGGACACTCTTTGCAGATGGTGGCAAAATGGATCGACTTCCCCGGAACAAAATCGTCCGGTGGAATCAGAAAAGGGATCAGATCTTCTACCGGATCATTATTACATGCCGTCAACAGAGCTGTTGCCCCGCCCACGGCAGTTGTCTTTAAAAATCCGCGCCTATCAAGTTTATTGTTCATTTCTGTTTGTTTCGTACTTTTAGTCCCTTAAATTTTCTGCCATCCCCTACCTGAAAAGCTTCAACCGACGAAAAACAGCCGTTGGGATAAAAACCTATTTATGGCAGGTTACACAATCTCTTGATCCTGTCAAAAAACCGTCAGCCTTTGTCGTCTGTTCTTCAAACACGGAAGCCCCTCGGGTGGCTCTGATCGGTCCCAGGATCTTCCCCTTATAAGTCGGATGAGGATTGACGTGACAGGTGAGGCACCATCCCATTGATTGAGGCGTCTGCCCATCAAGGATAAAAGGTTCTGGTGTTTTTGTTTTCATGAGATCCCCGTGACAATTGGTACAATCAAACCCTGCCGAAATATGAACTTCATGGGAAAAACTGATAAAATCCGGAAGATCATGAATCTTCTTCCAGGCGATTGGCTTTCCCTTGTTCCAATGAAGCTCAATAATCTTTCGAATTTCGTTGCTCTGCGGAGAAACCGTTCCTTTCAGATGAAGGTGACAGCCGGTACAGACACTAACCGGGGGAACTCCTGACACTTCGGATCGACGTGCGTAAATGTGGCAGAATTCGCAGGTTAAGTCATTCAACGCCACATGGGTTTGATGCAGAAAGTTAATCGGCTGTTGGACGGCATTGTTATTTCCGCCTTTAACAAAAATAACAATTATCATCAGTCCGGCTAACAGCAAAATTCCAGCGAATATATATTTTCCACCGGTGGTTTTATCTTCCTCAACTTTAATGGACATAAACAGTTTGAGCTTTCATTAGTATTTAGTACCTTTACAAATTGTTTACTGCGCTTTTTTGGCAGAAAACAATTTGTAAAGGTACTTATCCAGTTAATCTGGGTTAAGATGCTATTCCACCTGGTTTAAATAGCGGGCCAATTCTCGCAGCTCATCATCTCTAACCTGATCTACCGCAACCTTCATAATTGAAGTCATCCCGTTGCTGCGCAAACCAGACCTGATATCCTTGATTTGAGTGTGAAGATAGGTGCTGGGTTGTCCGTTTAAATGAGGATACTCCGCAACCTGCGGATCCTTCCCCCCTATTCCGTGACAGGTAAAACAGTCTCGGGATTCAAACAGTTTTTCCCCAACTGAGGTATCGGTCATATAAAAGCTCAAGCTGTCTTTATCAAAAACACGAACCCAGACTACACCGATGATCAGTATCAAAACAAACGAATTAAAGATTCTTATAAATGCTCTGTAAAATTTCATTATGATTATCGATTTAATGGATTTCTATTATTCAAAATTTGTCAATTGATAGAAAAACCCCTTCAGTTGTTGTATAAAACTGATGTCACTCAAACGATAAACTCCGCCCTCCAGATTAACAACATACAATTCACCCTTTTCATCTTCACCAAATGAAGGCAGCAGGACAATTTTGCCCTTGTTAGGACCGTGTAGGGTAGGCGGTTTATATAGCAAAATGTTGGGAGTGGTCTGCATGGTTTCAAGATCGTCAATGTCGATGTAGGAGATTCCCCGCAGAAAATCGGCAAAGACATATTTACCCTTCAGCCACGGAATTTTATTTCCCCGATAAACATATCCGCCGGTAATCGATCTGGAGTAAAACCGATTCAAAGATAGCAACGGCATCTCCATACCGGATTTGTCACAGTCGTCTTTTTCGGTAATAGGAAAACACAACTCCCCTTCCATTTTAGGCCAACCGTAATTTCCCCCTTTTTTTATAACATCAATCTCTTCCTTAGTGATCTCGCCAACATCGCCTGCATACATAATTTGAGTTTCCCTGTCGAAAGAGAACCGCCATGCATTCCTTAATCCATATGCCCAGATCTCAGGTCTGGAACCATCCCCTGCATCAACAAACGGATTATCGGGTGGTATGGCGTAAGGATGTTCCTTGGTGGAATTGGAAACATCAATGCGGATAATGGCTCCAAAAAGGCTTGTTCGATCCTGGAGCATCTTATATTTTTCCTTGTGCCATGATCCATACCCGATTGAAGCATAAAGATAGTTATCTTTGCCAAAAAGGAGTTGACCGCCATTATGTCCTGGATACTCCTTCGTCACTTCCAGGAGTATCAGTTCCGAGTTCCGATCAGTTGTGTAATCCGGGTTCATGGTAAATCTGGAGATCCGGGAACCAAGCGGTTTGCTTAAGGAGTAAAAAACATAGTAGTAACGATTTTCCGCAAAATTCGGATCAAACTCGATGGAGAGGAGTCCCTCCTCCCAATCTTCGGAATAGACCTTATCCTCAATATCCAGTAGAATCCCTTCCGCTTTGGTGCTATTGGAAAAAAACCATTTAATAATCCCGGGTTTTTCAGTAACAAGCAGGCGGTTAATATCATTCGGAAAATGTGTAATGTGAAGGGGGAGGTTGAGTTCTTCAGCGGCCACCATTAAATCCAAGGTAACTCTTGGACGCAGTAACCAGGCACGCACAACAATAATGACTACCAAAACAACGTAGACAAAAAAACCGAGCCTTCTCAGTATACGTAAACCCTTTTTTAGATAATTCTTCATTTTTAAAGAGTTGGATTATGCAGATTTTTTTAGTAAATTAATGCAGGTTTCGGAACTCCCTTAACCAACCGAATCCACCAATACCAAAATTGAATCATGACTTTGATTAAATCAGGCAACAGTATGTAACAAGGATTTCCGGATTACAACCAGATTTCTGGCTGGAACTCAACCTGACTCAATTGATCCAAGACTATCTGCCCATAAAAAAAACCCTAAAATGTGTGAAATAAATATTCATTCTCATTTGTCAGTATTGACAAAGTAACTCCTTTACCAGGTGAATACCTTAAAACTCCTGGAAATCTAACCTTATTCGTTATCTTTAGATGTCTAATCTAAAGATAACTTTTGGGTTATTGTCCCCTAGGTAATTCAAGGTAACTGGTATGCCGTCAATCTCATCATCTCCAGCTTCGATGGTAAATCCCATGCGTTGATGAAAGGAAATCGAAAGCTTGTTAATCGGTGATGTGCATGATTTTATAATTGTTCTTTTGTTCAATTTACATTGTTCGATAAATTGATTATAAAGCTTTCGTCCAATTCCCTCTTTTCTGAATTTTGGGTGAACACCTACAAAATGTATGTAACCGACATTTTCATCTGTTTGTGACATAAAACCAACCAGGAAACCAATTAATAGATTCTCCGCTTCAATAACAAATGAGGTATTACAGAAATGAACAAAAAACACTTTAGGGAGCATGGATCTTAAATCACGACCGTCCCACCAGTCTGGCATAACAGATAAGACTCTTTGGTGATCAGTTGGTAAAATATTACGAACCAAGCATTTGTCCATATGTTAACATTTTGGAGGTTTTAGAAGAGTCTCGGTAGGGACACCGGTTACCCGTTGCCCCCCGAACAGATCCGGACATGAAGTTTTCCCTCACGGGGCTCCTCGGTTGTACTCGCTTCCGTTAAAAACAAACTTGATAATCAACATACGGTTGACGCTTTTTTTCGGTGATTCGTGGCTTCCAAATCCTATAGTATTCCTTTGAGAATTACCATGCACTCCATAGTAATTGTAATGTCCACGAAGTTTGGTATTGATCACCTGAAAGAACTTCCTTTCCGGTAAATGCCTATTTTTCCGAATCCATTCCGTAATGTTACTGACAATCCCTCTCAACTTCTTACGGGACGTTCTACGTTTGACACGGGAAATTTCTTTTCTATCAGGCTCCCAGTAAAACTCAAACCCCGGAAAGGTGAATCGCCTGCGCATCGTCGGGTGAAAACGACTGAATCGAAGAATTTGCGTCTTTTCCGGTGCGACTTGGAGATCAAACTTTTCAAGCCGCTTCGGGAGGGCGCGATAAAACTTGTTCGCATCATCCCTATATTGAAAAGCACAGACAAAGTCATCGGCAAAGCGGTAAATGAGAGCTCGACCTCGACACTGAGGTTTCACCACCTTTTCAAACCATAAATCCAAGGCATAATGTAAATACATATTTGCCAACACCTAAGATATGATACCACCCTGCGGT
>JAHJTV010000049.1 GCA_018829445.1 bacterium | reverse complement strand
TTGATGGGCAACGAGTAGCCCATCCTACTTTTTCTAAACAAATAATAGCTAAAGTTAAAGTAATGGCGTCTTTGTACATTCCATTATTTTGAAAGCCGTTTCTCGTTATTGTTGCAATAACCTAACCGGACATTGCTGAACGAATCTATGATTCTGTAATATTGTTTAGTAATTACAAGCTATTTTAATAATCCAGGCTGTAACATGATAAAGCCAAAACAGATGATAGCTCAATTAGAGGAGCAGACGGTTTCATCCAGCAATTTTTCCACCGGTTGATACTTGGTTAGATGATAGTCGTCATATTAACTTTTGGTAAATATATTACGCTTGTCTTTTTGAAAAGAGATGCAGGGATATGTGTTTACATTTTACATGTCAGGTTGCTGCAGCCAGGACTTAATACATGTCCCCGTATTTCTTTTTATAAGGACTTTTCCGGCACAGGTTACATCGAACATTTCAAACAAAGGTAGACATGGAATTTTTGGATAAGACCTTTATTAAAAGTAAAATCGCGGATTCAACGGCAATTTTCCAAAGAGGCGTCAGGATTTATAACAATGGTGCTTATTATTGCAGAGAGTTTGATCCGGAATCAGGTCGGTTTGAATATGGCGACGCAAGGAAGAGGTGTTAAAAGATTTGCCGCAGCAAATCGAGAATAATTATTACCTGGATCTATCCCCTCAACAACAGGATATTCATAACGGTTACGCGGCTTCACTTCTGCCCCTTTTGCACAAAAAGTATTTAACCCCGGTGGATTTTCAGCGAATGCAAAAACTGTTGTTAATGATGAGAATGGCCTGCAACTCTACCTATCTGATCAATCGGGAAACAAATATCTCTCCAAAGCTGAAAGAACTTGAGAGTATTCTGGACGAGCTGGTTATTCAGAACGAGCGGAAAGTTGTTATTTTCAGCGAATGGACCACCATGACCTACCTGATTGCCAAACATCTGTCCAAAGTGAAACTCGATTTTGTGGAATTAACAGGTAAAGTCCCGGTGCATAAAAGGCAGGCTCTGATTGATGAATTTACCAATAACCCCGGATGCAAGGTGTTCCTATCATCTGATGCCGGTGGCACCGGGCTGAATCTGCAGGCAGCGGATTGTGTCATTAATTTTGAACTTCCCTGGAATCCGGCCAAGATTAATCAGCGTATTGGCAGGGTGAATCGAATCGGGCAGAAAAACTCGACTATCAATGTCATCAATCTGATCTCAAAAAATAGTATTGAAGAGAAGATTATGGCTGGTTTGCAGATGAAAACGGATCTGTTTCAAGGGGTTTTCGATGGTACCACCGACAAAGTGGAATTCTCACAAGAAAAACGGGCTGAATTGATTAACAAGCTCAAAGGCTTGATAGAAGAGGATCAATTTGTCCCCAGTTTTGAGGCCAACATACCCGAAGAGATCCCGGAAGATACGCCACACTTCCTTAATCCAAGCGTGCTGCAGGAACATGAAAAGACACTTGAATATGATGCGGAAGAAGATACTGCAAACCGGGAAGACCAGGAAGTTAGTTCTCAAACCATTCCGGAACAAAATTCCCCTGCTGAACCGAGCCAAAAATCATTATTTGAGAATCAACCGGTGGAAAAAGTGGAAGAGGTGCTGAACAGCGGCATGAATTTTATCGGCGGTCTTCTGGAAATGGTGACAGGCAAAAAGATAGAGTACGCTGAGGATAAAGGTAAGATGATTACCATCAATAAAGAATCCGGGGAAGTAACCATGAAGTTTAAACTTCCCGGGTTTTGATTTAGGTAAATAAGGGGACAACGGGAAACAGGTAATCTGTCCCCTTTTTCTTACTCAATATTCTGCACCTGTTCGCGGATTTTTTCTATTTCGCATTTTAAATCGACACCAATCTGGGTGACCTGGATGTGATTGGCTTTTGAGCACAGCGTATTGGCTTCCCGATGGAATTCCTGCATGAGGAAGTCCAGTTTTCTTCCGGTCGGTTCATCACTCAGCATCAATTCCCGCATCTGGACCAAGTGAGAGCCAAACCGTTCAACCTCTTCGGTGATATCGCTTCGATCCATGAACACCCCAACCTCCTGCATGATCCTGGGGTCATCATCATCGTATTTTAGCTGCAGGTTCTCAAGATTCTTTTTTAAGCGTTGCCGATGGGATTCAACCACCTCCTCTCGTAACTCCGGAACTTGTCCGACATATTTCTGCATGAGTTCCACATGTTCCATAATATCAGCAAAAAGCAACTCGCCCTCTCGAGACCTCATTTTGATCAGCTCTTCGGCCCCTTTTTCAACAGCCAGAGAAAACAACGCTTCATAATCTTCCAGGGTTTTTTCCTCTTGCTCATATTTGAACAGTCCCTTTACCTGCAATAAATCTGAAAGATTAACCTGCAAATCCCGGTGAATATCCTTTTCAATACCCTCTATAATTGAATTAACATTCTTGAGAACATTTGGATTCAGTGACAACTTTTCATCCAGTATATGAGTCTCATCCAGTTGAATATAAACATCCACCTTACCCCGGTTGATCTTCTGCTTCAGCAGCCTTTTCAGATTTTCCTCAAGGTACTGAAACTGTCTCGGCAGATGAATGCGAGATTCCAAAAATCGGTGATTGACCGATTTGACCTCAACATTACACCTGAGCTCCTTATATTCTGCTTCTGTTTTACAGAAGCCTGTCATGGATTTGATCATTTGGTTTTTTCCTTGTTAAGGTAACCCTATAGAAATATTAGTGAAATTTTCAGCTGCGTTTAAATGACTCTGAAAGCTTAACGTATGCCTCCTGTACCTGTCTGGTTCTTTTATCAGCTTCCTCTTTCACCCACTTAAAATCAGATGAATTATGTCTATCCGGATGGTATTCTTTCATCCTGTTCCGATAAGCCTGTTTTATTTCCTCTAATGAAGCATTTTGGGGAACTCCAAGTATCTCATGGTAATCCGGCTGTTTTTGTTTCTGATTGGGTTTAGGAGATTCTGTTTCGGGTTGTTCCTTTTCCGTTTTTTGATCTTTTTCCTGGTCAGCTTTCTCACCTCTCCCATTTTCCTTAAATTCAAACCCTTTTTTCCTTTCATTTTGAGAGTTTAACTTGGAAATAGACAGTTGAACCTTATTCAGTTCTTCAATAAAATCCACTAGAAAGCTGTCATTCAAACGAGCTCTTTTCTCAATCGTATTGAGTCGCGCTGTCATCTCCATCCAGGTATTTCTAAATCTTCTCTCTACATCTGAGACTGCTGCCTGGTTTAACATCTTTCGGGTCTCATCCAGTTTGTATACAAACTCCCTTCGCAATTCATTTACATTGTGGCCTTTTTTCTGTTTGCCATTCATAAAACCGGATGTGTTTCCGGTGGCACTCCTGATTCCCGGTTTTTGATGACCATACCTAACCTGATACCACCAGAGCAGAAAACCCAGTAAAGCCACTAACAGAATCAAAACAATGATTAAAAACACCTTCAACCAGGAAACCTTCGACGTCTTTTGGTCAACCGAATCCATCAACCGATTGGCTCCTTCATCGTCAGGATCCTTAACCAGTACCTCTTCAAGAATAATCCTGGCGGATTTGTAATTTCCTTGTTTATATTGCTCTCTGGCAGCATCCAGGGAGTTCTTAATCTTTATCTGTTCCAGAACCTCCCGTTTCAACTTTCTTGACTCTCCATATTCCGGATCATCGAGGGAAACCTGTTTAATCAACTCCAGTGCGGCGTCATAATTTCTGTTATCCGCCTCGATTTTTGCCAGATCAAACAGGGTATTTCGTCTTTTCTTCGGAATCGGTGTTAACCACTGCGATTCTGTTTGACTGTCTATTCCCGAATCAACCCCCTCCGGTTTCTCATCAATTTCATCCTTTTCCTGCGTATTCAAAAAAGAATTGATTGAAGAGTAGACATTACCCGCCGATGTCATGGAAACCGGTAAGACCTCCGATTTTACAATCCCTCTCTCAACTTCATCAATGGCATATTTCTGACCGATATACTCAGCTTTTGATTTTGACAAAACCAAGATATTTTTCTTTTTTTCATCGAGAGTAAACCCCAAAAGCTTGGAATCTTCCGCTGGTTTTTCCAAACGGATCTTTGTTTCCGGTGCCTTTTTAGTAGTATTCCAGACAATCAGTTCATAACTCTCGTCCAGTGAAACTATTTTTTGCCCGTCCGTAGATTGAAGCCCCACTATGGGTGTTTTATGACCACTCAGCTCTTCCGGTTTATAATTATTTTCAGACGTCAGCAGCAATACCTTGTTGCTACCCTGAAGGTTGACTGCATATTCACCACTGTCAAGACCGGCAATGGAGTTGATACTGCCCTTTTCCCAGGGGATTTTTAAAATCTCCTTTTGCTGTTTGTTTGCAGGATCTGTTTTATAGAGAATGTTCTTTGAAGCCCAAACCACTTCATCATTTCGCGAATCAAAATATGCCTGGACTATTTCCTGACCTTTTGTCTTTGGCTGAAAAAACACCAGGCTTTGTTTATTCTCAATTAGGCGATAAACGAATAGTCGTTTTTTATCCGCAAGCAATAATTTATTGGGATCTTTTGTGGAAAAACGCACGGTGTGAGCTTCAAAATCGGGTATTTGCCATTGAGTCAACACTTTCATCTCCCCGGTTTCATAAATGCGAACCCAGGTTTGATTATCTGTGTAGAACACCTTCGCCAGATACTTTCCATCCGGACTGAAGACAAAGAACTGTTTCTTCTGAATTGAATAGGAATCCGTCGTATCCGCCACTACTATAAACAGGGTTAGTATGGCAAAGACACTAAGAATAATGGTTTTAAACGTTAGCCTAATCATTTGATAACTGCAGTTTTGTTTTTAAATAATAAACCGGAAATCCTTTATGTTTGAACAGCGATTCAAACTCGGTAAAAATATTTTTATCCTTAAATTCAGACTTATGAAGATCATCTGACATCTCCACTATCTCAAAATCATCCATTTGTTGCTGAAGTAATGCAACAACCGATTCAAAATACTCCTTGTGATCCGTCTTAAATACCAAAAAACCGTTTTCCTCATTCAGTATTTTTCTAACCTTGTTCAAAAACACTGCCGACATCAGTCGATGCTTGTGATGTCTCTTTTTTGGCCAAGGATCGGGAAAATTGATATAGATCTCATCGACTTTCCTGTTTGCAAACCAGAGATCAATATCCTCTGCTCGTGCTTGAATAAGTTTAACATTGATCAGGTTACGTTTCTTCAACTTAACGGCACCTTTTACCAACCGTTTATATCGCAACTCAAAGCCAATGAAATTGGCTTGCTTAACAATGGAAGCGTAATCTCTTAGAAAATTTCCTGCGCCACACCCTAAATCCAGAATAAGCCTGTTTGGGAGTCTTATAAAATCGTAAAAATCAGTGTTTGAGTCAATAGGAAGTGTTTTAATGATATCCCGGTATTCTTCCAATTTTGAAACATAAGGATTAAGTCTTGGATTAAACGTCATTTTTTTTCTTGTTTTGAAAAATCAGTCCTCTGAATTGAGTCAGAGGCTTTTTGCTGGTCCAGATAAACTGGATAAGTACCAAATAAGTTATTTTCTGCGTTTTTTGGCAGAAAATAACTTATTTGGTACTAAATGGTTACCAATATTTTTACTTAGCTTCATGTCAACATGGTATTATGCTTTGTTAAAAAAATCATGGCTCGAAACCGAGGTCAATCAAATATTTATATTAACTGCATGAAAGTATAAGCTTTTATGCCCATTAAAATTGATGTTTTTGTTATAACGCTTGAGAGTATAGGCTTCTCTGTCATACCGGACTTGATCCCATAAGCACATTTTGCCAAGAGCAGAGAACATAGTGGGACGGGGTTACATCCCCGCCGACATATACCCAAAGGCAACCACGTAAGGCTGCCCTATCGTTCAGGGAACTCGTATTTTGTTTCAAAAAAGTGCTTATGGGACTTGATCCAGCATCCAGCGCTTTGAAATAGTTACGGATTCCATATCAAGCACGGAATGACAACCAATCACAGGCAGATTTTTCATATCCCGGTCATCATTTACCTCAATCAAGTGACAACCCGTTTGCATACCATCAACAACAACCTTTTTGGCAAAACAAGTCGTAGAGCGAGTTCACGTCAATCACAAGATCCGAATTTAAAGACACTGAATACTAAGTTAATGCAATTATTAATCCAGTCATACTGGCTATTAATCTTGTATTTAAATGATAAAAAAGGATAAAACAGGTTATAACATCGAATAATACGTTTTTTTACTAATCGTTCCAGGCCCATAAATGGTTGTGTGAAATTAAAAAAAATGATACTGATGGCAGAAATACCCTTATTAATGCTGTCATAATTAAAATAGTATTTTACATTTTAAGTTATCAACGAAACATAAAGTTCAGTATCTCAAGCCCTACTATGGAAAGAACCAATATTCTTATTGTCGACGATGATCCTGTCAGCCTGACCGTTTTAGAGAAAATGCTCGAACGGGAAGATCTGAATGTCGTAAAGGCCGCATCTGGTCAAGAGGCTTTGGATCTGGCTGAGAATATTGACTTTGCTCTGGGACTAATTGATGTTCAAATGCCGGGAATGACAGGATTTGAAGCCGCCGGAAAAATCAGGGAAACCATAAAAAACATGGAGTTACCTGTAATATTTGTGTCTGCGGTCAGCAAAGAGAAAGAGTTTGTTTTGCAGGGATATGAATCAGGAGCCGTTGATTACCTGATTAAACCATTTGACCAGTTTCAACTGACCAGCAAAGTAAACATCTTCTGTCAACTACATGAACAAAAAAAACTGCTGGAAGGTAAAAACTCGGAACTGGCACAAGTAAACAAGCAGCTTCAGAATGAGATCTCCGAACGCAAAACCATTGAAAAAAAATTGAAGGATAGTGAGACCAAATACAGAAAACTGTTTGAAAAATCAAACGATGCCCTTCTTATTACCGACAAAACCAGGGTTCTGGACTGCAATGCGGCAATGGTCGAGCTATTTCGTTATAAAAGCAAAGCCTTCCTGTTAAAGACCCACTTTTTTGAGTTCTTTCCCGCTAATCAACCGGATGGAGAAAGCTCTGAAGATAAAATTTCGGGCATGATGGAAATGGCCATTCGAGAAGGAAGTCAGAAATTTGAATGCATGAGCATCCGTACCGACGATAAGGAATTTCCCACTGAAGTGTTGATGACGGCCATTCCAATGGGGAAGAAGGCTGTTTTGCATACCGTGATGCGAGATATTACTAAACAGAAAGAATCAGAGCAAATCCTCATTACTCAAGCTATTCGTGATTCCCTAACCGGACTGTTCAATAGAAGATACCTTGAGGAATCTCTGGAAAGAGAGATCAGTAAAGCGCAACGTCATGGGAATGCTCTGTCGATTATTATGCTGGATGCTGATCATTTCAAACAGTTTAATGACACATACGGTCATCTGGCAGGTGACATCATTTTGCGTAATCTGGGAAAACGACTTGTTAAATATTCCAGGAAAGAGGATATTGCCTGCCGTTATGGTGGAGAAGAATTTGTGTTGGTTCTTCCGGGAACTACACTTGATGTGGCATACCAGAGGGCAGAAGACCTACGGGCGATTATTGAAAATGATAAAAAAATGGAATACAAACAACAAGTTCTGCCCATTGTAACCATTTCCCTGGGGATCGCCTTTTACCCGAATAACGGGAAAACAGTCAACGAACTGATGAACGCCGCTGATAAAGCTTTGTACAGAGCTAAAGAACAGGGAAGAAATCAAGTGGTTATCGCAGATCCTGAAGACGATTAACCTGTTCCTCCTCTCCTCATTTCAGCCTTATTGCTCCAACACCTTAACATAACTTTTCCAATGGAAAAAGATCTTCACCTGAAGTCGAATCCGCAAATATCTGTTGATGAGGTCTGGAATATGAGCGACCAGGTCGTTGTGGATGTTCGATCTCCTGCAGAGTATAATGGTGGATCTTTTCCGGGAGCAATCAATATCCCTCTGCTGGAAAATGAAGAACGCGAATCAATCGGGATTTTATACAAACACTTTGGTCAGATAAAAGCGGTTGAAGAGGGTTATGATATCCTTAACAGCAAGATGGACAGGTTTACCGGACAGTTTAAACAGATCCCTCGTGATCGGCTTGTCATTGTTTATTGTGCCAGAGGTGGGATGCGATCCCAGGTCGTAACCTCTTTTTTACAGCATTTAGGCTACAATTCCAGGCAACTGAGCGGAGGATATAAGGCATTTCGTAATTGGAATCTAGATAAATTTGATACGTTTCACTTCAACTTTCCATTCGTGCTGCATGGGAAAACGGGTGTTGGGAAAACACTCGTTCTGACCAAACTGGAAAATGCCCTGGATCTTGAGGGATTAGCCGATCACAGGGGTTCAATTTTTGGTGGAATAGGCAAAAAACCTGTAACCCAGAAAACCTTTGAAGCAAATCTGTTGGTTGATCTGGAAAAATTAGATAACTCCAAACCAATCTTCATCGAAGGGGAAAGCAGAAAAATAGGAGACGTCTCCATACCCGATCCGATTTTCCGTCAAATGAAGACTGCAAGAAATATCTTATTGGAAGCATCGATCAAAACAAGAGTCGCCAGGACCATCGAAGAATACATTACCAGACAGCCGGAAACCATTGCTCACCTCAAAACCATAATTGGTCAGTTGAAATCCGATTTAGGGAAAAAACAGGTTGCTAATTTGATCGATCTATTTGACAAGGAAGATTATGCAAATTGTTTTGAGTATATTTTGCTGAACTACTATGACCGTAAGTACTCACATTCAATGGAAAAACTTGAATTTTCTGCAATAATATCAACAGAAAATGTGGATGAGGCGTGCAGGGAGATTCAGGAACATGCCTGTTCTTTCCAGGAATGAGACAACTTATCTCTAAATTTGCCGACGCTATTTAAACCATAATCCTATGCCTTTTCCAGACTTTGAGATAACTCCTGCGCCCGGAAATCTGCTTAAATATTTTTTGTTAAAAGCTTTGAGCAGGGTATTCTTGTTTTTAGTACGCACCCGGCTTTTTCTCTACCGTATTGGAATCATTCGCTCCTACACCTCAAAAAAACCAGTCCTATCGATTGGAAACATCACCATGGGCGGTACAGGCAAAACTCCCATGATTGATTGGTTTCTGACCTATTTTTCCAGGCAGAACACCAGAGCTTCTGTTCTGACCAGGGGATACGGTGCCCGGCGTTCCAGAAAGACAAAGGTCTTGGATAAACAAACGACAAAAAACGAAAACTATGTGGATTTTGGAGATGAACCATGGCTTCTTTTCAAGCATCATCCGCAATTCAAGTTTTATATCTCTCCCAAACGGGTTCAATCCGCCCGAATTGCTGAAGACTGTTCCGACATTCTGCTTTTGGATGATGGCATGCAGCACATCAGGCTCAATAGAACTTTGAATATCGTCCTGCTGGATTGCGTATCCGGAGTCGGCAACGGACAGATGTTTCCGTTGGGCCCTTTAAGAGAGCCTTTGGAGAATCTATCAAGGGCGGATATCATCATCTATTCGAGATCAAATCTGGTCTCCTCGATTAATCTGAGAAAGAAGATGAAGTCCTTCATTCCTGAAAAAACACCTCAGTTCGATTCCGGTTACATCCCTGCTGAACTGATAAGTTGTCATAAAAATAGTCCTCAAGCAGCTTCATCAATTGCAAATAAAAGATGTTTACTGTTTTCAGGCATCGGTAATCCAACCGCTTTTGAAAAGACTATACAAGATTTGGGTGGAAAAATTCTGGACCACCTGATTTTAAGCGATCATCAGAAATACGATTCGTCCATGCGTCAGAAACTCAAATCGTTTATAACAGGAAAGGATCATGATTATGTCATCTGCACAGAGAAGGACTGGGTTAAACTGGAATATTATGCAGAGGAGTATCCCCCTTTCTGGTATCTGACAATGAAAGTGGAGATGGGTGAGGATTTTACTTTTTTTATGGATGATTTTATGAAGAACGGATGTTGAAAATGGGATAAACACTCTTAATAAAAAGAGACTTTCGAACTAGCATTCAGCATTTATTCATCATTCCCAACCCGGATAAACTGGATAAGTACCTTAACGGATTGTTTATAAGGTACTAAAACATAAACCAAAGAGGACTTACAAAATAGGGATCATAGTAATTCTGGTAGGTCACCACCGAATAGGATTCCTGATCATCGTCATAATAATCATTTGGATATTCAGAGCTTTCATGGCGAAGATGTTCCTCCTCCATATACAATTTCTCACTTAACTTTGCTCCTTGCCTTACAATATCTTCGATAACCATCTCCCCGGTGATAGTTTCATTCCCTTCTGTGGTAAAGGTTAAATCCTCGATTTGAATGGCTGAATCTATAATCTCTTCAACCTGTTCCCATATTAAACCGCTTAACAGATCGAATTGCCAATTAGATCTTTCCGTATCGAAACGTCCCTCTTTCAGGAAACTTAAGAATACAAAATCAGACGGATTAATTTTTTTGAACCAAGCCACGGCAATTCGTAGGTCTACAAAGCGTTCCTGGTTGATATACTCATCCCATTGATCATCATCCAACTCGAAGATCTTTTCAAATGCAAATTCACCTCGTTCCAGGTCAACCGCACAATAAAGATCAAAATGAGCCAGATATTCTTCGTACCGTTGCTTTAAATTGTCGAGTTTATCTACGCCTTTTTGAGTCGGGGTGTAATAGTTCTCCTGATCCAATCGCATATATTCTCTTGACATCATGTAAACCAGCAAAGGTTCCAGATCCCGATCGCTGCCATCCAGAACAACCGAGTATCTTTTGCCGCTGTTTACGATTAGATCCAGCAAGAACCCTGACGCATACTCACGTCTTTGTTCCTCTGAAATGATAAAGTGCCTTTGCCCCATTTTCCCTCTTTCTGTTCGCCCCAAATATACCAGATCCAGTTATTGATTTAATTATTGGCAATCCATTCTTGACTGCCATCCGTCATGTACTCTTTTTTCCAGATTGGTACAATCTCCTTCAGCGTATCTATCGCATACTGGCAAGCATTGAATGCCGCCTGACGATGTCCGGCCGATACCGCAATTACTACGCTAGCTTCTTCAAGCCCAACCTTCCCGATGCGATGAACAATAGCAATCTTTTCTATATCAAATTCTAAAACTGCCCGTTGACAAATCTCCTCCATTTTTGCCAACGCCATTGATTCATAGGCTTCATAAAAAAGATAAACAACCTGTTTTTCACCTGTATAATTCCTCGTGGTGCCGATAAACGTTGATATTGCCCCTGCCTTGGGAGAGGAAACCTTTTGAATGATCGCTTCCACATCAATTTTCCGATCGGTAATTTCAACCATGATGACTTCTTTATCCTCCACTTACCGGTGGAAACACCGCTATTTCTGCCTGATCGATTATTTCAGCTTCCTTGTTCAGGTATTGTCCATTCATGGACAACATGAGGTAATGCCTGTGTTTAGAAATCTCAGGGTACTTTTCCTCCAGTTTGTCTAAAATATCTTCTCCCTTACAGCCTTCATCCATTTCCAGGAAGATTTCATCTGATCCTGCAATTTCTCTCAAATGAGCAAAAAACAATACTTTAGTTTTCATAATTAAACCGGGGAAAAAGCGTCCTGGTATTATTAAGAACCTGATTTGCAAGCTGTACCGTCGATATTCCCAGAAGATCAGCAACAAATTCACCGACAATTGACACTCTTCCCGGATAATTCGGTTTCCCCCTGTACGGAACAGGGCTTAAAAATGGAGAATCGGTTTCCAGAAGTATCCTGTCCATTGGGACGTATTTTAATACCTCCCGAACCGTTTCCGCCTGTGGAAATGTACAGATGCCGTTGAAAGAAAGATAAAACCCATAATCCAACAGATATTTTGCCTGGGACAGATCGGAAGTGAAACAGTGCACGACCCCGGTAAGGGCTTTCCCCTTGAACAGATCCAGCATTTCACAAGTCAACGAATCGGCATCCCTGGAGTGAATGACGACGGGCATATTCATTTCTGACGCCAAAAACAGTTGCCTCTCAAAAACAGTCGCTTGGGTGCTTCGATCAGAATACTCATAGAATAGATCATAACCACATTCTCCAATTGCCACGATTTTGTGGTTGGATTCCAGGTTATCCTTGATCCAGTCGTAATGTGATTCCTGAACAGCAGATGCCCCATGGGGATGGAAGCCAAATGTCCCGTAAAGATTAGGATAGTCTTGGAGCAGCTGCTGAATTAGCGTATTGGATTTGTGACTGGTTCCTATTGTGACACAATAGGTTGTCCCCGTTTCCTGATTTTTATCCATTACCACATCCAGATCTTCCTTTAACATCTCCAGGTGGCAATGGGAATCAACCCAGACAGGTTTGCTAATCATAACCAAAAAACCGGAATAGGAAAAAAATTATTATATAAAACAGGTTCAGTCTCTTTAATTACCTTATTATAGGAAAGAAAGGGAGAAGAGAGCAAGGAGAAAAGATTCTCCATTAAACCAAACGCAAGAGTTCCTGAGCCAACATCTTGCCTGTAAATGCATTAAATCCTCTTGTAACCCATTCGTTTTGACAGAAATTTCTTAGATCTCTTTTATCCAAAAGCGCAATATGCACACCCGAATCAACTTTCTGAAAAATCTTCATAAAATCTTCATAGGTTTCATTCCGATATCCATTATAGGTCATCAGAACGCAGGTCAACCTGCTTTCATTGCATAATTTCATGATATTATTGAATTCTTGCAGGTTGCATTGAGTGTTTATAACACTTTTTTCTATCAAGTAGCACTCCTCCTTGATGATCCTGGAAGCCTGATTCCAGCCTGGATCAGCATTAACACCCTGGTAGGATCTGTTAGCAAGCTCCACCAGAACCATTTTTTGATAAGCTTTATTCAGTTTTGAATAATTTACTTTTTCCAGAGTCTTTTGATGTTTCAGGATAGCGTCATTATAATCCGGCAAGCTTGTTTGCTTGTTTTCCCTGGTAATATAACGCTCCCTGAATGGTTTTAAACGGTCAAAAACAAAGTATCCTGGTTCTCGATGATTATACAGGAAGTCCTGGTAGGCCCGCTTCAAGGCTAATTGGAACTCTTTGCTTTTCTTAATACTAAAGGAACTGATAAATAGATCAATGCCAGCCAGAAGTCCTTGCGTTATAATATTTTCGGGACTTAATTCTCCCGTTATCCCTGCCATTTCGACACAATCGCTGATAATGAGTCCGGAAAATTTCAATTGTGTTCGCAGGATGTCTTTTAGGATAACAGCAGAAAGACTGGCCGGAAATTCAGGATCAACAATCGGATAAGTCAAGTGAGCAGTCATCACAGTGGGAATACCCATATCTACCAGTTTCCCAAACGGTTCGATATCATTCTGAAACTCCTCAAGATTTGAGTGGATTACGTTCCCGGAAACATAATGGGAATCCAAATCTGTTCTGCCATGACCAGGAAAGTGTTTTGCCGAGGTTGCTATATTTAATTTTTGATGCTCATTAAAGCAGATCTCACCATATTCACCAACTTCAGTTGGATCAGCTGAATATGCCCTTGTTCCGATCACCTGATTTTCGGGGTCTACTGCCAAATCAAGTACGGGAGCGAAATTTAGATTAAAACCCAGATAATTCAAAAGTTCGGCTTGTAACCTGCAAGCCTCTCTTGTTACGTTCCGTGAATCAGCATAACGCAACGCATTCGGTGACGGAGGGACAGGACAATCCTCAGGAAACCGTGAAACAACGCCTCCTTCATGATCCACTGCAATAATGATGGCACCCAGAAGATCTTTCAAATCCGTTATTAACTTCATAACTTGTTGAACAGATTCAATGTTTCGTCTGAATAAGACCACCCCGGCCGGATTGATTTCTAGTAGATGACTTTTTAGAGAAGGTGTAACGCTGGTGCCATCAAACCCTATAATAAAAGGCGTTGGCATATTGTGATCGCTTTTCATTTTGGTTTGTAGTATTTGGTTAATAGACTGAGTACATTAGTGCCTGACAAGTTTATCTGGCAGCAATTCTAATTTTGGAGATTTGTGTCAAATAGAACAACATAGCCTGCAGGGTAAATTTTTTCTATACATGATAAACATAATTTTTGCATTGTTATATCAATTGATTTTATGGAACTCCTTCAGAGTTCTGATAATTGGGGCGTTTTACTTATCCTGGGGTGGTGCTCACAAGTTCGCTGACCCCAGGCTGTGAATATTTAACCCCGTTGGGGTATTTTCCTCGGACAATTTCTGTACAGCATTCCCCGAAGGGGATATATATCAATAGCCCGGGGTCAGTGAGTTTGCGAACACCACCCTGGGTATTTTATCACCCCCAGCCAAAGGAACGCTGAAGGCGTTCAATAGTGTCTTATCTTTATGAAAGAGCTTATCCGAATACTGTCAAAAAAGGAAAGGATTATCATCGGGGTGATGTCGGGAACATCGCTTGATGGCATTGACATCGCCCTGGTTCGCCTTAAGGGATCCGGGAAAGATACGGAGATTTTTCCAATTGAATTCAAAAGCTATGAAATGCCTCAAACATGGCGGAAAAGAATTCAACAGGCATTTCAGGCAACCACTGAAGAGATTTGCAGAATAAATTTTGACTTGGGCGTTTTCTTCGGACAACAGATAAAAAAATTCTGCAGCGAAGTCAAACTTGATCTTTCATCATTGGATGCCATCGGATTTCATGGACAAACTATCTATCATGTCCACAACCATAGTACCCTGCAGACCGGGGAAGCTGATGTCATCTGCCAAATGCTTAATACCATCGTCATCTCCGATTTCAGAACAGCGGATATTGCTGCGGGGGGCTCTGGAGCCCCACTGGTTCCCTACCTGGACAATCTTCTTTTCAGAAGGTGCGATAAAAATATAGCGCTACAAAACCTTGGAGGTATCGGAAATATTACCTTCCTCCCCAAAGATCCGGATGAAAAAATCCTGGCATTTGATACCGGCCCTGCAAATGCCATTCTCAATGAATTGGTTGAAATCATTACCAACGGTCAATTCTCTTATGATAAGGACGCATTTCTCTCAAAAAAGGGAAGAGTCAATCAGGGTTTGCTTTCTGAGCTGCTGGAACATGATTACTTCCACAAACAACTACCGAAATCAACAGGAAGAGAGGAGTTCGGCAAGAACTATGTGCAGGCTGTTTTGTTAAACCACGCGGAGATTGATAGACTGGATCTCTTGAGAACCTTTGTTTCCCTGATCTCAAACAGTATAGCTCTCTCCTGCAAAGAGTACCTGCCGCAGATTGATCAACTATTGCTCAGCGGGGGTGGGGCGTTTCACCCCCTGATTGTTCAGGAACTCAAGAAACATTTTGGAGAGAAAAAGGTAAGCAGGCTAAAAAATGTCCATGGCATCTCTGTTGACTCCAAAGAAGCCATTGCCTTTGCACTGCTGGCACATGAACGTTTGAACGATGTACCAACCAATATTCCCAGCGTTACGGGTGCCTCTCGAAAAACAACCCTGGGAAAATTGTCGATACCCTATTTCAGGGGGATAGAATGAATAATTTATGCCTGCAATTCTTTTGCTGCCTGAAAGATTAGATCAAACAGCTCCTCCAGGTTTTCCTCCTCAATGCAGCTAAATGCTACCCTCAGGTCGGTTTTTCCCAAAGATATTGTGCCAATGCCATATTTATCAAGCAAATGCACCCTTAACCTCTCGGCATCAACATAGGTTAGCTTTAAACACATAAAATAACCGGAATTGAAGGGATAGTACTCCCATGCTTCCCGGTAGTGTTTCTTTTGCAGGATTATCTTGAGTTGTCTTGCCCGGCTTTCCATAATTTGATACTTGGACTCAAGGTTTTCCCAATACTCCGGATCTTCCAGAACGGTCTCAATAATTGCCTGGGCAGGCTGGTTGCAGCTGGAAACCGTACTGCGAATAACTCCCTGCGCTTTCATTTCCAAAGCCGGGTATAAGTTCTCCGGTTTAGCTGTTTTAGTCCCGAATGAAATAAATCCCGTTCTGAATCCCCAGACATAGCTTTCTTTGGTTGCCCCATCCAGTTTTACGGCCAGTACATTCTCATGAAGATCACAAAAGGTGCTGAACATGGATTCTTTAATGGAATCTTCATAGAATAGTCCGAAATAAGCATCATCAGAAATCGTCACAATCCGGACACCTTTATCAGCCTGCTCTTTGATGATTTGGCAGATGGCTTCTGCCTCTTCAGGTAACGGTGTATAACCTGTTGGATTATTTGGAAAACAAAGCAGTATAATGATCTTTTTCCTGGCTACCGCCTCGGTCTCCACCGTCTGCCTGAAACCTTCGATATTAAATCCGTTCTGGCTATTGAACATTGGAAAATTAACGATCTTTCCTCCTTTACGGGTGACAAAATTCAGTCTATACACGCCCCACAATTTATCCGGAATAATAACCACATCATTCTGACCGACAAACAGATCACCTGCAATGCAGAGACCATGTGTCAGGGCACTTGTAACCATGGGAGTGCTAAAGTGTTTCCCTTTTAAGGTAGGATTTGTTTTAACCAGTTTGTCTTTCCAGAGTTTTCTCAGTTTTGGTCGCCCTCCTGGCGGAGCATAGGGATAAATATCCTTCAACTCAAGATTTGAAAAGAACTTCTTCGTAACGTTTAAATGCATTGGTTCATCGTTTTCTACTGCAATACCGATGGTCGCATTAAACCGATGGGCTTTTTCTTTTGCTTCCGCAGATTGTGTCAGGATTCCTGCAGGAAAAAACATCTGCTTTCCCAGATCAGATAAGCAATCAAATGCTGCTTGCGAGCTTTCTTGAATTTGTTTATTTAAATTTAAGGCTAACGGATCCATCTGTTTTTCCAATTTTATGGGTTTTACGATTTTTAATTTCCAAGGATAATCATATGACCATGACTGAATATTCTCAACCGCATGGGAGTTTATGTCAAACATAAATCAGCCGCGATATATGTCCATGTATCATTGGTATCAATATACTGGTATTATAGATCAAAAACTCGTACGATTGACCCTTATGAACAAAACCAGAAAAACATTTCGCAGAGAGGCATTGCAATGAAGGATAAGGCTATAATCAACCCGGATGACTTTAAACTTGCACCGTTGGAACCAAACGTCATCCTCTTTTTTATCCTGCGCCATTTCTACATGTTCCATGAAATCGTTAAAGGCTCCAAAATAAGATCCTATGGGCCGGCCAAACGATTTTCATTTACCTTTCAGGGTAGTGATTACTCAGCACTGGGAGGATTTATCGGTGCACCCTTGGCCGCGATTATTCTCGAAAACGCCATCGTCTCGGGCGGAAAACATTTTCGAGCATTTGGAACCGCCGGTTGGATTGGAAAGGAAACCGTTGAACTGGGAAGTCTCCACAATCCAGTTTCAGCCATGGATAAAACCGGCATGATGGCTGATTATGGAGCAGAAAAGCCATTGACGGAATTCCGTTATTCTGATGGAAAACCAACCTGTCGAAAAATCGTCAGCGTCAACAGTTTTTACCGATTAACACCTGACAAGCTGGAAGATTACAGGGCTCACCAAGCGGATGTGATCGATATGGAAGCCGCCCCGCTCAACCATATAACCTTACTTAGAGGAGGTACTTATCAACCGCTATTTGTTATTAGTGATTATGTAGATCCTGCTTTAAAATGGATCGAGGGTACCGGAACCAATTCTTTTTCAACCGGTTTAGAAAAAGGATTAAACCGAATTTTATCAAAAAAATAATCAAGTGCTTCGAGTCTCAGTACCACAGAACCTTCATCTATGCCGCAACGCCTTCGATACTATCCACTATTTATACTGTCCCACTCGCTGCTTTCTTATTTCGTGATGATACTATACAAAAGTTCGGGGATCAATTTCAATGGCACAACTGCCGCTATTGAGTCTCGGGTCTCTGTAAGATCCATAACTTTTTTGTGCACCTCGTTGTTCTCAAGCCAAAATACCTTAATATTTTACGTGTTGACATCTATACCAGCTTTTAGAATAGTGATTATACCAATATTTTGGTTTTTTTCATCATCGATTTTTTGCTCATATTTTCTCTGCAATACTAACTTCACTCTGATTGGGGTGAGATGATAGACCGAATACTGGGCTTGTTTTCAGTATCAAACAGTTTTTAAACGATTGAATCTTAAAAAGACATTACCGTTCATTACTCTTTTTTTGATGCTTGAAGAATCTATAATGATTTACATGATCAGACCATGCCGTGATCAGTCTGGAAAAATCAATGCGGAACAGCAGGAGGAAAAGTCATGAGTCAGGATAAAAAAATAGAAGAAATAAAAGAAATACTGGATAGTGATTTGGAATCAAGAAGCATAATAAAAAAGATCAAGAGTGCTCTACTTATCGGTGATGATAGAACCATGAGAGAGATAGTATCTTCGTTTTTAATGGTGTTGATTGGTATTGCTTTGATTGTGTTTATAGTGTTGATAAGGTTTGAATATGGAAACGAAGTAAAACTGCAGGAATGGTTATTAAAATCAATTGTCGCGCTCGCAGCAGGATGTATGGCTGTGGGTTTTTCTGGAAACATCAATATTCGATTCCATTGGGTTCAGGCAAGCGGTTCTCTCGCTATCGTGGTTCTGTTTTATGCAACGAGCCCGGTATCAAACTCAAGTGAAGTGACATCAAATACTGATGGAGGATATCTTATCAATGGTTTGACAGCAAACGTTGCCTATGCTCAAGAATCTCCTGCGCAAACGCCACCAGATCAAACAGCACGCCAAATTCAACTCCCTAAAACTGACTATCTCGATAGAAATAAAACAACAATTCGAATAAATTTTCCAACTGGGTTAGATAGTCTGAAGAAACAGTCTTTAGAATATAAAGACGCTCTTAAAGAATTTGAGTTCTTAAAAGAAGCAAGGGTTTTTGAATTAGGTTCGATCTTTAGCGTTCCTCTCAATAAATTGATCGGTAGTGAAGGATTTTACTTTAAAATTGTCTATCACAAGAGCGTCAACGATTATCGAATAAGAGAGATAAGCGAAATGCTGAAAAGGTCAAATCCTGAACGAAAATTTGTTTACGAAATAGGAAAACCCCAATCAGATATAGACATTTATTTAATACCATCTGATGTCCAAGAATAATTGCTTCTGAGGAAGACTGCTAAATTTTGATACACATCTGAAAAAGTTGAATTAAAGCAACTGTGTGTCTTGCAGCAAGTTTAAAGCAATTACTCCCGACTGGGTGAAAAAAGGGTGACTGAATGGAAAGTCCGGTCGGTTTTTAGTCACCTTTACTCCATTTGGAATTCTCTCCTCACTCGCATTCCGACATTGCCTGGTATTTTTTTTCGATTAATGATTCCGGGAAAACAGTTCCTCGGGAAATACCTTCCTCCATACCATGTTGATACGATGTTGCTTTACTAATACTGCCAGTGGGATCTGTCCCATTAGTAAATAAAAGACAATTGCATTTAGTTTGTGGATGGGAAAACAGGGAATCAATTCTTTTGACTCGTCAGTACCATCGAATTGCATAGGCATCAATCCAATCAGATTAAAATGATTCAGATGAGGATAGATTTCATTGAGCTGGGAAATCCATTCCCTGCACTCTTGGCAGCTTTCGTCCAGAAAAACAAACAGGTAATCGTGAGGAGTTTTATCAGTTTGATACCAGTTTTGCTTCCAGAAATTTCCCTTGCGTAGCCCGAAAATACTAAATAATGGTTTTTTGACCGTTCGTTTCAGGGTGAAGTGAAAGATCAAAATAGTAGCAAGTACAATCCCGACTTTCCAAAACTCATTGTAATCATCTTGATCCGTATTCAACCAGGCAACGAGTAGTATCAGGATGTAACCGGCATTTAACACCAGCGTTTGCCACAACTCCAGATTAAGAAACGCCCCATAGCAGCCACAATCCTGGGTTCTACCCGTTTTTATCCCCCACCAGGTTACTATGGAAAAAAAGAGGATTAACCCGATAGTAAAAGGGATCAACTCCAGGGGATAGAGATGAAGAACCATTGCCATGCCCAAACCTGCTTCCATTTCGATAAACAGAACAGCCAATAATGCATTCAGCCTTTCCGGAATGAGTTTAAACTTTCTGGTATGGGTAATAAAAGGCAATGCAAAAAAAACCTTGAAACCGGCTGTCAGTAAAAAGACCAGACCAATAAATGCCGATAGAAGAGCTGACATTGAGTTGAAACCTGCTTGTTGTTTTATATTGCTGAGTTTATAATCTTTAAAAATTGGACTGACTACTCATTTTCCTGATTCATGAAACTAACTGAATGTTGGAAATTAGTTTTTTTTTGCTAGCTACCTCGCGAATGTTGATAGCAAAGGAATAAATAGACTCTGAAAGAGATAAATATGTCAAGTAACCTGGTTTTCCTGGCTGGAAAAAATGCTTATTCCCTGGTCAAAAATGACGGTCTGAAACCGGAGATGGTGAAAGTCATTGCCGGTGCTGCCGGTGGTCCAAAATGGCTGGTCTTAGACCGCCTTGATCGTCTCCTGTTTTCCGAATGGTTTAATGAACGGACTGAACCGCTTTACCTGGTTGGCTCATCAATCGGTGCCTGGCGGTTCACTGCCATGTGCCAGAATAATCCTATTGATGCTCAGCACAGATTTGAACTTTCATACATCAACCAGCGCTATACCAAAAAACCTTCCTCTGAAGAGGTTTCCGCAGAAAGCAGAAAAATCATCGAAAGTTATTTAGATGACAAGGGTATCGATGAAATATTAAATCATCCTTTTTTAAGAATCAACTTCCTGTCCGCACGATGCAAAGGACTGACGGCAAGTAATAATAAATGGTTACTTGGACTGGGATTATCTTCTGCTGTTGTATTGAACCTGATTAATCGAAATCTGCTGGGTATGCAGTTCGAAAGAACACTGTTTTACCATCCGCAAGGTGACCCCCCGTTTTTGAAAACAAGCGATTTCCCCATTAACAGAATCGCCTTAAACAGGGCAAACTACAAGCAAGCCTTGTTATCATCAGGATCCATTCCATTTGTGATGGATGGTGTGCAGCAAATTGACGGTGTCCCCGATGGCACCTATCGAGATGGCGGATTGACAGACTATCATCTCGATATACCTTATCATCTGAATGACAATAACATCGTGCTTTATCCCCATTTTTCCAATCGGATAATCCCGGGTTGGCTGGATAAATCTTTAAAATGGCGCAAACCTACTGCTGATTTTCTCAAAAATGTTTTGCTGGTTGCTCCTTCCGAGAGTTATATCAGATCCCTGCCTAACCAAAAAATTCCGGATAGAAATGACTTCCTGCTATACAAGGGAAGGGATGAAGAACGAATCAAGGATTGGAATACCGTGGTAGAAAAGGGGGAAAGACTGGCCGATGAATTTGCAGTTTCCGTGATGTCCGGAGCCATCAAAAAACTGGTTAAACCACTTTTTTGACCTCGCGCCTGAATAAAGTGGTACCATTCCCGGCAGGGATTTCTCAGAAAGCCCATCTCATTGAAATGTAGAATCCGCTTCCGGAGGTATCCGCCAGGTAGCTTCCGGAGCGTTCATAGTTGCTATCGCTGTAACTGGCCTGTTCCGAGTTCGCCAGATCTGTTATTATCACGTTATATCCCACCTGGCCGCCAAAGATATCCCCGCCCCAATCAAAAAAGCCACTGAACATGGAAGCGCTACCGGTTGACTCAAAGGTCGCCTGCTCTTTACCATCTTGCTGCCAGCTGATTGTATAGGCTGCGGTTCCAACACCTCCTTTCAAACCCAGATGGCTGTATGCACTGCTTCCCAGCGGAAACCACAGTGATGCGGTAATAAACAATAAGCTCGTTGAAACAACAAGTTTATCATCCCCATCGGATGATTCATTTGTGGCGGATATCAAGACGTAACTCCCACCTATGCCGAAGATTCTGGTAAAATATATATCCATAAACATATTGAACCCCGCACCGGCGTCAACTCCCTGATAAGTATTTGATTCATTCAAACCGGCATCCTTTTCGGTGTTGGAATATGAGAATACGGGTATCAAACCAAACCCGAATAAAAAGGCACCGCTTCGAGCAAATGCAGGGCCCGTATCCTCTTCGGATTCTGTATCCAAAAGATGACTTTGAGCAGGTTGTTCTTTGCTGGTTGACTGCTTTGTTTGAGCTGTAGTGAATCCACTTAAATCAATCCGAGTTGGAATACCGGGCTGAACGCTGGTGTAAACCTCTTGGGAATGGTAGGCTCCGTCAACAGCCTCCAGGATAAGTGTCACGTCGGTTTCCACTTCGAACTCCCTGACAACTTCTCCCTTCATCTCGCCAAGAACTGATCCGGATGACAAAATCTGTGAATATCGATAATCATGAGGAACCCGAACAACCAATATTCCTTTCCCCGGAGCTGTGATTTCTCCCCCCCGTGCCGGTGCCACACCTGCACAATCGGTTCCCATTATATTGCGATGGCGGCCGCAGATCTCAGTTTCAGCCTCAGGTTTTGCACTGATTATTGCTCTGAACAAAGCATGTTGAAATCCTTCAAACCCTCTGAGCTTTGAATCACCGTAGGTAGAAACGGCTCTTCCCTTGATGGTTACCAATATCCCGTTTGAGATTTCCGAAACCGAGAGATTGTATGTACAGGCGTTTGTTCCGATTCCTTGGGGTGGTATTTCATTAACCGGTTCAAAATACTGAGAAATCTGCACAAGAGAAATCTGGGTGATGGCTTTTGTATCCAGATTTCCGGAGTTATCGACAGTCAGATAACATTGCGCAATTACTCCATTTGACAGCAAACAGCAGGCAAAAATAAAAGCAAAAGAGACCATGAAACGTTTCATCTTCTTTCTCCAAATCAAATATAACCAAATCCCAAATAATCAAATTGTTCGCATGTATCCTTGTTGTTCAGGAGTTTCATTGTCTACAGTCAAGCCATCAGCTGCCAATGAGCCCTTTATCCCTTTTTCGTGTGTGTAAAAACACCATCCCAGTCTTCGGTAGGAGGATTTTTAATAAACTCATTGCACCGGTCGATGTAAGTAAGGGTAGGTCCGTCAAAAGGAGATAGTTCCAACCCGGATTCAAAGACCTCCAACGCACCTTTAAAATCCCTCTGCTTATAAAGTTCCAGCCCCTTATGGAACGTCTCGATCAATTTGGCTTTGTCTCCGGTCACCATATTCTTACGGTCCAGAAGTTCATAAACAGTAATGGGCTCACTTTTCCCCACTACCCGTATGGTATCCAGTTCTCTAACCTCAACGGCATCTTTCGCCTGTTTATAGGTAAACTCGGATATCATGGTAAAGTTTTTATAAAACTTGTTTGCGCCTTCCAGACGGGCTGCCAGATTAACCGAATCCCCCATGATAGTGTAATCCATTCTCGATAATGATCCCATATTGCCCACGACCATGGGGCCTGAATTCACGCCCAAACGAGCCAGCAACTGAGGTCTGCCATCCTGCGCCCACTTCTCCCTAAGCTGTGTTAACCTCTTTTGCATGTCAATACAGGCAAGGCAGGCAAGGGTCGCGTGATTGTCCTGTTTCAGGGGAGCTCCCCAAAAGGCAATAATCGCATCCCCTTCAAATTTATCAATCGTTCCATCATGCTCGGCGATGATGTTACACATTTCAGTCAAATATTCATTTAATAACTGGACCAGTTCATCAGGAGTCAGACTTTCAGATATGGTGGAAAACCCCTGTACATCGGAGAAGAACGCAGTCATCTCTCTTCTTTCACCACCCAGCGACAGCATAGATGGGTCCTCAACCAATTTATCGATAACCTTTGGTGATAAGTATTGACCAAACGCTTCCTTGATAAAACGTTTCTCCTTTCTTTCTTCAATAAACAGATAAACATTGATCGTCAGAAATCCGATAACACCCGCTGTCATCGTATAACTCATTGAAAAAGCCAGATCAAGGAAGATATACATGATGAAGCAAAATGAAATATACGAAGCGACCAGAACAAACGAGAATAAAAATCGGAGTTTGGGTTCCGATAGAGAGTGGATATAGATTAATCCGACCAGCATAATCAGCACAAGTGCAAACTCAACACTGGTGGAAGCAGACCGGAGCGGTGCGCCTTTTAACAATGTGGCAACTTCATAGGCAAGGCTTTCTACACCCCACACCTCACCGACAACACTATCAAACTTATCATGCCCCACTTCAGCCGTTTCTCCTACAAAAACAATCTTTCCCTTGACCAGACTACTGAATTCGTAAAACTCATCTTCATCCTCCATGTCCATGTCCAGTATATCCATTGCCGAGATACCTACATTGGGATCACGGCTGAGATAGGAGACGTTATTCAAGGGAGAGTAATCATTAATAAAATCGTTATTCTGATCAAGTTTCACCCTTATTTTGCCAATTATCAGATAATTATCAATCACCTGTGGCGTTTCTCCCAGATAATCCGCAACAGCTTTCACCGATACCGGCCATTCGTTATATTCCTTTCCTATTTCAGGATAAATCCTCAGCCGGTTTTGCATCCCTCCAACTTCCTTGTGATTGGAATAAGCAGTTGCAGCAACCTCCCTGATAATCTCAGTTGGATAGGCTATCCTATCAAACACTTCTGCATTCTTTCCTTCAAAAACCAATTGAGAAACAACAATCACATTACCGGCTTCTTTTATATGATTCGCTATGATGGGATCTTCGTCATAGGAGCTGGCAAAGTCCATCAGCATATCAATAACCACTATTTCAGCCCCCAATTGCCGCAAACGTGAAGCAATGATGCCAAGATCGGTCCTCCGCAGGGGAAAGCTTCCATATTCCTCAAAAAAAGCTTCATCCTGTACAACCAAAGCGATCTTCTCATGGGGAAACCTGATTTTCTCTTCATCTCCGTATGTATTTCTCAGTACATGCCTGAGTGACAAGGTTTGATTTTCCAGAACGGAAAACCATTCATAATGCTCTGCAGGGATAATTATAAGAAAGAGCAAAATGGTAAAAAGAATATCGTAGCGTTTCAGCATTTTTTTCATGATAAGGTGCTCCAATGGGTGTTTTAAGGAGAGGATAGCAATCTGGTCGTTAAAATAATCGCATTAAAAAACCTCTGGAAAATGAAAACATCTAAAGTCGATTTGGACATTACCAGAATCTGATCAACAAATCAAAATTCTTTTGTCCCAACTCTTGTTTTACATTTTTCAGAGGTCTGAATCTGTAAGAGATTTGAAATATGCCACTGGGAAATGCCCTGTGAAAAGAGGCCTGTTTTGATCAATTGGGTGACTTTGCCGTTTCCCAACGACATATTTCATTTGATTATTATGTCCATGCTTTTAGTACCTTATAAATTACTTTCTGCTTTTTTGGCAGGAAATAATTTTTTAAGGTACTTATCCGGTTTATCCGGGATAGGTCAAACTACTTATTCAACCACAACCTGCATATACTCATTCAGTTCTTTATCATAAATGTTTTCAAGCTTGAGTTTTTTATACACTCTGAATAAATAAGGAGTCATTTCAATATCATCCGGATTATTTGTCAGGTAGGACTTGTAATGATCCATGGCTGCCACCCACATATCCTCTTTTTCAAAATAGGTTCCCAGGATAAATGTGTCTTCACCGTACTCCTCAACCAAACCTGTCGTGATTTGATCCAATTCCTGCTTTTTCGCCGATTCCAACCAACTAACCGTATAGTCCTTAAGTTCTCCCCTGCTCTTGAACTGATCTAGCTTGGTGATAAGCTCTCCACCTTTGTATGCTTCAATCTTAAAGGTTTTTGTACCTTCGAATGGATTGAGTTTAACTCGTACTACAGCATTTTCTGTTTCCGGAACATCATAAAGCTCACCCCCAAGATATAGCTTGTAGGAATACGCCTTATCCAAATTGTCCCACACCAGATAAGGATGGCTATCTGAAATAACAACCGAACGTACGGCATCCAATTCCACAGCATTTTGTGTCTGTGCGCTTCTGCGAACCGTGGTGTATGACTGGGATTTTGAAAACTTCTTGATTAATCCTGAAACCAGTTTATTTGAACTTTCAACTGTGGAAAAATCACCCTGAACTGCCTTCAGTCCATTATCAGTGACTTCCAAAATGCTATTGGGCGCCAACATCACATTTTCTCCCGTCGGCTTGATCGTGATTTTGCCGGAACCATCTTCGGCGCTACGAATTTGATAACCACTAAATAAAAACTTGTTTCTTCTCACTTTTTTCCATTTTTTACCATCTTTTGAGTAATCAACATCCCCTTTGACTTGAAAGAGAACAGCAACAGGATCTTTTTCTCCGGCTTGAATAGAACCTGCTGTAAAAATGATTGCGCTGATAATGACCAAAATCTGAATTATTGTTTTCATGATCAAACTCCTACTTTTATAGAGTTAAACAAGACCTCCTAAAATCTAAAAAAACCGCGTCAACAATTGAAGTATCATTTTCTGCCAAATATCAACTTCACTGGTTGCCTTATACTAAAATATCTATAATCATTTGACAAGACTTGTATACAAAGGCTGTTTACTAGATCAGTTGACAATACAGCATTATCTGATTGTTGACAGCAAGTGATGATAAATAATTTATTTCATTTGGTAACACCCGGTAAGATTCTAAGAAGCTTCCGGAAAATTACCAGACAACCGATCATTTTCACCTTAATATTGTCATAAATCCAAAAAATAAATATCTTGTTTATAGCTGAATTAACACAAACGCTTTTCTTTTAATGATCTTATTTTTCACAGAAAGGTACCCATGCTGACTGTTGAACAGGCTCTAAAAATCATCAAAACTAACAGAAAAGTAGCCATTGTCGGATTGTCGCCGAAGGAAGATCGACCCAGTTTTAGGGTGGCAAAATTCCTTCTGGATAAAGGGTTTCATATCATTCCCATTAATCCAACTTATGAGAAAATCCTGGGAATTCCATGCAAAAAAAGCCTTTCGGATCTGTCTGCCGGAGAGATTGATTGGATAGATTTTTTTGTAAATCCTAGTAGGCTGATGGATTTTTCTGCTACAGTGCTCAAACTCTCTCCCAAACTGGTCTGGTGCCAGATAGGTGTTGTGAGCGAACCATTCAATCAAGAACTGGATAAAGCCGGTATTCCTTTTATTGCCAATGTTTGCCCCAAAATCGAGTTGGAAAAAGTAGGTTAGGATACCCAAGACCCCTTATTTAAAGATTCTCGCCATGAACAGTGAAAAACTTGCTCAAGACCCCCTGATGATTGATATGAGAAAATCGATCGATCATTATGATGTCTCCTTTTTACACCTGCTGGCAGAGAGAGTCAGAGTTGTGGGAAAAATCATGCATGTAAAGCAGAAACAAAAGATAGAACTCGGACAAAGTGAAGCCAGAAAAGAGGATATGAAAAACCTGATTGAGATGTCCGTCCAGCTGAAATTGGAAAAAACCTTCTTTAAAAAGATACTCGATATGGTTTTTCAAGATGCAATGGAGCAGTTTAACAGCGGGAAACTGGTCGATAGCCCGGAAGCAATGTTTGAGATCTGCAACAATTTAAAAATAGAAGACTTGAGAAACAACCTGCTGAATCTGGACAAATCCCTGTGTCTGGTGCTGGCGGAAAGATTCAGAATCGTCAAACGAATTGGGGAGTATAAAAACAGTTTAAAAATACCGCCACTCGATCCGGTCAGATGGAAACAGGTATTGGAATCGAAAGGCAAGGTGGCTGAATCCCTGGGCATCAGTGTGTCACTGATTAAAGATATCTATAATTCCATCCATGAGGTGTCACTAAATATCGAACACGAAATAGCCGAGTCCCATTAAGTAATACAATTTGGGTATTGACACGTTTTGGCATTATTGTTAAAAATAGTGTTTAGCAAGAAATATGGGGGCTTAGCTCACCTGGTAGAGCGCAACGCTGGCAGCGTTGAGGTAAGGAGTTCGATCCTCCTAGCCTCCACCATAAAATCTTCAATAAAATCAGGGTCAAGCTTCCTTAATTGAAACCTGATCGCAATAAATCCCCTTAACAGACTTTGCTTACAAATGTATCTGTTGTTTTCCCGCTATCAAACCTGATGATAAATTATCGCTTTTTAGGGGCAAGATATTCAATAAGAAATCGATAAAATCGCCCTTGAACGCTCCTCCTACAAAAAATCAAAACCACAGTTATTATTTATTTTTAAATGCGATTTCACAAAACAGGTGACTGGGAGTTTCCAGATATCCATGTGAAATTTTCACTTGACACAGCGCCTTTCAAAACTTCAGTTTTTCAATTTGGGAATGTATAAATGCTCTAATCTATTTTGACTTGCCATGAGTCAAATCGATATATTAAGGAAAAAGCCATGCAGGATATAATTTTACTCGGCTTTCTTCTAAACGGAGAAAAAACTGGGTATCAAATAAAAAAACTAATGGAGATTAGTACCGGTTATTTTTTCAACACAAGTTTGGGAAGCATTTATCCCGCTTTTAACAAGCTTGAGAAAAAGAACATGGTTCGAATGACACAAATTATATCTGGTGGTAGAACAAAAAAAATCTATTCAATCACGCAAAAAGGGCGAGAGTATTTTCAAAGCTGGCTGGAAGAAGATATTAATATTCCGAAGATTCGAGATGAAGCTCTCTTAAAGATATTCTTTTTTCAAAACCTTTCCAATGATCTAAGGAAGGAACGAATCTCATCTTTTCTTAATAGAACAAAAGGAAGAATAAAAGAATTGGAGATGACATTTAGATTGATTAAGAAGAATACTCAGAATCAACCCAAGAAGCATGTGGAGGAGTACCAGAAGAAATATAATCTTGACCCGTTTCGAGAAGAGATGTTGAAATTTGGTTTAGAATATTATTCATTTCTCAACAAGTGGTACAAAAGTTTTTTAAAAAGAATGGATACGATACGATAAAATATTGAAGACACAGCTGCTGCACTACGCTGAACTATATCTGCAGTCACTGAGGCGTTTTGATTTCCTTTGAAGATAGGTCTCTTTTGCCTTAAAAAGCTTCAAGCACTTCCCCCAGAACTTTTGGCTCTACATAAGCCAGATTGTTCTTGCCAATGGATTCCAACCTGGCATGTCCTCCTCCCTGCACAATATTCATTCACTCTTTATTTTTACGGAGTTAACTTGCTATTGAATCAAATTTTACGTTGGTATTTTTAACTTCGCTTTCAGTAATTTCTTAATTTCCTCGAATTCAGGTAAAAAACTCATTTATACTGTTTTCCAGATTGTCCTATTCAGTTTTAACAAATCTCAAGAGTATAAGTTAAGTTTACTAACCTGATTTTGACAGAAAGTCTGCTCTTTTACTATTGACTATATTGAAACCTAAAACTAGCATGTTTGCATCAAGTCGATATATATTGATACGATAATATAAGGAATATTTACTCAATTGCACCTATCAAAGTGAAAAATCTATCACCAATGACAAGGTATCAATACAGCTGACAGGTATTTTGGAAATTTCCATTTACAGATGAATTGTATTGTTTCGGCGCTGGAACTGACACTGGGAAAACCAGTATCATTGATATCAAATCGAAATATTTCCATAAGACATCATGAAACCATTGCTGAGCTCCTAATGGCATTATTTTTTGCACCTGTATTTTACGGCGAATGGAATCAGAACATGTTTTATAGGCAAGAAACATGGGGATATTTCAAGGTGACAACAGAGCCTGCTTTCTGACTGGTAATTAAGCAAAAAGAATTTAATTTATAACTTAAATATTACAGGAGGTTAAGATGAATGATGTTTATATTGTAAGTGCTGTTCGAACACCTGTTGGGAAAAAAAACGGATATTTAAGAGAATGGAAGGCCCCGGAGTTACTGGCTTGTGTGCTGGATGAGGTTGTAAGGCGCGCAGATATAGATCCTGTCTTGATTGATGATGTTATTAACGGCACGGTTTATCAGGTGGGTGAGCAGGGATTTACTCTGGCAAGAATGGGGATTTTTGCTTCCAGTCTTCCGGACAGTGTTCCGGGTCTGGCAATTAATCGCCAATGCGGCAGCTCATTGTCATCCATCCAGGTGGGGTTTGGAATGATCGCTTCAGGCATGATGGACGTGGTAATTGCAAGTGGCTGTGAGATTATGAGTAAATATCCCATTGGCAGTGATACCGACGGCACTCTTCCGGATGGTCGTCCTCAAGGAAACCCATTTGGAGAATTTTATGTAAAACGGGTTGATGGAAAGCTCTACAATCAGGGCATGGCGGCTGAAGCCATTGCAGAAAAGTGGGGAATTTCGGCCCGAGATTGCCAGGAATTGGCTGTTGCCAGTCATAGAAAGGCTGATCAGGCAACAAAGAACGGATATTTTAAAAAGGAAATCATGCCGATGAAAGGCCTGGATAAGGAAGGAAATGAGATTATTGTGGAGACGGATGAACCCATTCGTCCGAATACTAATATTGAAACCTTGGCAACTCTGGATCCTGCATTGGGCACCAAAATGATTACAGCCGGTATTTCCAGCCCTGTTACGGATGGCTCTTCAGCGGTAATGCTAATGAGTGAGAAAAAAGTTAAAGAATTGAATATGACCCCCCTGGCTCGCATTAAAGCCAATGCTATTGTCGGATCTGAGGCCTACCTGATTCTTACCGGTCCAATTGATGCCACGCCAAAAGTACTCAAAAACGCAGGATTAACCATGGACGATATTGATATTTTTGAAGTTAACGAGGCTTTTGCACCAATTCCATTGGCATGGGCAAAAGAGCTTAATGCTCCCTTGAACAAGTTGAATGTGAATGGTGGAGCCATGGCGCTGGGACATCCAGTTGGTAATTCGGGATGCCGTTTAAGTATTACAGCTATTCATGAACTGATTAGAAGAGAGGCCAAATATGCACTGGTTACGCTATGTACCGGCGGTGCGATGGCTCCGGCTACAATTTTTGAGCGTGCATAAAAAGTGAAACAACACATTTTTATATTAAATTCTCCCCAGGGACTCTTTCAAGGAAGAACAGAGCCCCTGTAAAGGAATTATGTTTTCCTGTTTTAATAATATTCCCAATATTTTTGTGAGAAAAATGGATGGCACAACAAATCGCTGACAGAAGAGATGTTGACTTTGTTCTATTTGAACAACTGGAAATAGAACAATTTCAAAATTATGAAAAATTTAAAGACTTTAGCAAAAAAGTCATCGACATGGTCATTACCGAAGCTCGAAATCTGTCCATTAAGGAAATACTGCCAACCTTAAAGGAAGGAGACCGGGAAGGACTTATTTTTAAAGACGGAAAGGTCACCTTACCCGACTCATATAAGAAAGCATATAAACTTTTTGTTGAGGGAGAATGGGTAGCCATGGGTGCAGACACGGAGCTGGGTGGGCAAGGATTGCCAAATGTAGTTATTCAGGCGGTTTTTGATTATTTCTTGGGAGCAAATTACCAATTTACTCTTTATGGCATGTCCGGATACGGCCCAGGCGAAATGATAGAAATTTTCGGAAACCGGGAACAAAAGGATCTTTACCTGAAGAAGTTATATTGTGGTGAGTGGGGAGGAACGATGGTGATGACCGAACCCGAGGCTGGCTCTGATGTAGGTGCAATATCAACGACAGCAGTCAGGAATACGGATGGCACATACTCCATAAGCGGAAATAAAATTTTTATCACCAATGCCGAACATGATTTAAATGACAATATTATTCACCCGGTATTAGCTCGTATTGAAGGAGCGCCAAAAGGAACGAAAGGGATTTCCCTGTTTATTGTTCCAAAAATACGCGTTAATGCAGATGGCTCATTAGGAGACCCCAATGATGTGGTCGTTACCGGACTTGAAGACAAAATGGGAATGCACGCCAGCGCCACCTGCAGTGTTACTTTTGGCGGGAAAGGAAACTGCCAGGGAATGCTTCTTGGTGATGAAAATCAGGGAATGAAGATCATGTTTCACCTGATGAACGCTGCTCGATTGGCCATCGGCGCGGTTGGACAAACCAGCGGCTCAGCGGCTTATTTACACGCCCTGAACTATGCGGCTGAACGTATTCAGGGAAGAGATCTGGAAAAGACTTTTGATTCTGAAGCCGAGTCCGTAACGATTATTAATCATCCTGATGTACGAAGAATGCTCATTTGGATGAAGGCTCATGTTGAAGGTATGAGAAGCTTGTTATACTACGGTGCTCTTTGTCATGACAGAGAACAATATGGAGAAACAGAAAAAGAGAGAGAGTATTATAAGGATCTCTTTGAAATACTGACACCGGTTATCAAGTCGTATTGCACCGACAGGGGATTTGAGGTCTGTTCAGAAGCGATGCAGGTTTTTGGAGGATACGGTTATACAAAAGACTATCCAGTAGAACAGCTTTTAAGGGATGTAAGAATTGCCTCAATATATGAAGGGACCAATGGGGTACAGGCAATGGATCTATTGGCTCGAAAACTCCCGATGAAGAAAGGGGCAGTTCTCTTGAATCTTGTAACAGAGATCCAGAATGTCGCAAACAAGGCAAAAGAGCAACCCGCACTGGCAGGCATGGCAGAAAAAGTTGAAGGAGCTGCCAATCGACTTATCGAAGCGGCAATGCATTTAGGTAAGACAGCCATGTCTTCTGCTGTTAAAGCAGCCTTTTTACATGCAGTTCCTTTTCAGGAGGTAATGGGGGACATCTGCATGGCGTGGATGCTGCTGTGGAGAGCAGAAGTATCAATAAAAAAACTGGCAGATGGCGCCAAAAAGAAAGATACCGAGTTTTATCAAGGGCAAATCAAAACCGCTTCCTATTTTATAAATTCCATTTTACCGGTAACCATTGGAAAAATTGAATCTATTTTAGCCAACGACATATCAGCTCTGGAGATATCAGAAGCAGGCTTTGGAGTATAGATTCTTTGGAATAGGGCACTTTTTAGTCAGACAACATTTTGTTTTGATCATTATGTTCCTTATATAGGCTTTTCCAAAAAAGTTATTTCAGACAAGGGAGCATTTAGTTTCGTTTGAATACCAGCGATTATTTTAAAAATCTTATTGAAAGGAGAAAAATGAACTGGGAAACGGAATACCAGCAAAAACTTGTTTCGCTTAAAGAAGCGGCATCCATCATCAAGTCAGGCGATGTAGTGGGTTTGCCACCAGGACCGAGTGCTCCTGTAGACCTGATGAATGCAATTGGTTCACGTTACGAAGAATTGGATAATGTTAAAATCATGTCTGGAATTTTGATGGTTCCCCAGGAGCATCTCGCAGCCAAGTGTAAAGGGCATATCAACCATGTTTCCGTTTTTGTGGGACCTTTGGAAAGGATATTCATGTCTGAAGGAAATATTGAAGTTATTCCCTACCAATTCTCACAGACAGAAGCACTTTTTTCCAGAGACGATAATAGTGCCAATATAACGCTTCTGGAGTGTTCTCCTCCTGATGAAAGAGGGTATATGAGTTTTGGCCCGATGGGAACATTTTGCAATGACTTTTGCGCTAAACGATCCGATACATTGATTGTTCAGGTAAATGACAAGGTTCCGTTTGTATATGGTTTAAACGCGCACATTCATGTCAGCCAGGTGGATTATATAACAGAATGCAGCAGAAATATTGCTGAGCTTCCAACAGCACCTCCTGGAGAAACTGAACAGAAAATCGCTTCTTATATTGTCAATGAAATTCCGGACGGAGCGACTCTGCAACTTGGTTTAGGAGATGTGGCCAACGCCATAGGCTATATGTTAGATGATAAAAAGGATTTGGGAATCCATACTGAAATGCTTACTGAGTCGATGGTTGAGTTAGCAGAAAAGGGCGTTATAAACGGGTCCAAGAAGACATTTCATGAAGGTAAAATTCTATGTGTTTTTGGACTGGGAACAAAAAAAACCTATGACTATATGCATCGAAATCTGATGGTTGAAACAGCACCCGTTTCCTACGTTAACAAAATAGCGAACATCGCAAAAAATGATAATATGATATCCATTAATAATACGCTTGCTGTTGACTTAACGGGGCAGGTCTGTTCCGAAACCATTGGCTTTGATCAATATAGCGGCACCGGAGGACAGTTGGATTTTGTCAGGGGAGCGAAAAACTCAAAAGGTGGAAAATCATTTATCGCATTAAACTCAACAGCGAAAACACCAGAGGGAACGGTTTCACGAATATCTTGTGTTCTTCCTCCTGGAACAGCTGTGACAACACCCAGGACAGATGTCCAATATGTTGTTACTGAATATGGTATAGCCGATCTATGGATGAAAAGCATGCCTAACCGGGTGAGATCATTAATCGGGATAGCTCACCCTGATTTCAGAGATAATCTTGAACGGGAAGCCAGAGAAGTTGGGATTATTTAATTTGTTCCATTGGGCTCTGTCCAGATGAAAATTGATCTTAGATCACAAAAGGTGGACAGTCCAATGGTTACAAACAAAAAACAGAACCGGATTTTAAGTAAGAGATTTAGGTTTTATTGCTGTTTTCAACTTTTTCCCCGAATTTTTTATTGTTATTTGATTCGAGATTAACCCTTTTCAAACAGAAGGTTTTTGGAGATGAAAATCAACTTCAAGTTTATCAGAATTGACATTTTTAATAGAGAGCCGCAATAACAGGAGTTGTAACCACTATTATCCACCTGAAGTTTTTCCAAAAAACAGATTTTTAGTTGACCAAGCATCTGTTTTCAGAACAACCTACACCTGTCCAAGGAGATTATCTGGTCATACAAAAAGGAGTACCGCTCAATTACAGAATGTCCTTAATATGATGGAGGAAAAATGAAGTTATCAGTTCTTTACAATTATTTTATTCCTGCTACTTTGAGGGATGATCCCGCAATTTACAACAAGTCCAAGCAAATCGTTTCAGTAGGTTTTGTTGCGTCAACTATTGTTGTGTTGATGTCAAGCCGTAATTTTATTGAAGGCAGACCGATGGCCGGTGTAATGGTTGTGTTGGTAGGTCTGTTTATGATGTTGGGGCCGGTTATTTTAAAAATAACTGCATCCAGAATTACCGCCGGAAATTTTGTTGTATTTGCTCTGTATTTGCTGCTAACAGCTATCTGCTATACAAGAGGAGGAATTGCCAGCCCCAGTTCCTTTTATCTGGTTCTTCTTGCTTTATTGGCTTTCATGTTTACAAATATAAAATCCGGAATTCTTTGGGGAGTAATATCCATAGGAACTTTGGGTACGATGTTTTGGCTTATGCAAAGTCAATCCGGTTTTCCAGCTGTCGGCATGACTCAAAGTGAGTTTAATAAATACTCCCTAATCACAGTATTAACTATAGTAATATTGGCGATCATTGTTGGTTTTCTGTACGAATATAATGGCATAAATAATCTTAGAGTTTTAAAGAAAGAGATGAATCAATCCGTTCATACCGCGAAAAGTCTTAAAATGATGATGGTAAATGTGAATGACGTCATGGATGGCGTATCAAACAATGATTTGTCTAAAAATGTGACCATGGAGACCACAGGCGAATTGGAAAGTTTAAAGTCTTCGGTGAATAAGGCTCTTGAGCTGCTCAGTTGCACGATTCGGCAAGTAATTGAAGCAAGTGATCAATTCAATATCGGGGCAAATGAGCTATCAACTTCTGCTCAAACACTAGCAGAAGGGACAACAAGACAAGCTGCGAATATGGAAGAAATTTCATCTTCCATGAATGAAATCGAAAACCAGATAAAAATCAGTGACGATAACTCTATCAAATCCAAACAGCTGGCAAATCAAACCATTCAGGTTGTGGGGCAGGGAAATGAGCAGATGAATGAAATGCTCAACTCAATTAATGAAATAAACGTGACAAGTAAAGATGTTTCAAAAGTTATTAAAGTCATCGATGAGATTGCTTTTCAAACCAATCTGCTTGCATTAAACGCTGCGGTTGAAGCGGCCCGAGCCGGGAAATATGGAAAGGGGTTTGCTGTTGTTGCGGAAGAAGTCAGAAACCTCGCCGGACGAAGTACTGAAGCTGCAAGGGAAACGACCAATTTGATTAATAATTCAATTAAACAAGTAGAAAAAGGGGTAAAAAACGCTGATAAGACAGCAGAGATTCTAAAAATCATTAATAGTGACATGGAGAAGATAAACGATTTGATCGAAGAAGGAACCTCCGCATCCCAGGAACAACGATTAAGGGTTGAAGAGATCAACAGGAGCCTGAATGAAGTCAATAATGTAGTGCAACAAAACTCTTCGATTTCCGAACAAACCGCATCAGCCTCAGAGGAATTATCTGTACAAGCATCAAGATTGCACGAAATGCTGAATGAATTTCGTTTAGCAAAAGAAGAAGGAGTTGTACTCAACGATGTTATCAATCCAAGTCCAGCGCATGGAAAGATGATAAGAAATCGCCTTTTGGGTACCAAAACATTCAACTAGGAATTTCAGAAAAAAGGAAATGGGTGACCCTGCTTTTTCTTTAAGTCAAACACCACCGGTTTTACCAGTGGTGTTTGAGTTTGATTGCCTATTTGTATGGTCAAAAATGCAGTGTGATCGAAACTGGACGTGTCGTTTGGTTTGATCTCTTCGTCTTTCGGATTAGAATCGTTCATCTGCCACAATCTCCCTGAGCTTGCGAAACAGTATTCTGGCTGATTTGGGAGGCTTGCCGGTTTCTTTCTCCTTGCGGGCATTTCTGATTAACTGAGAAAGATGTTGCCGATCCATTTCCGGGTAATTCCTCAACACATCTTCTTCCAGACCTTTCTTACCGGATATAAGGCCATCACGCAAATCTTCTATCAATTTATGTTTGCTAGCTTCCTGCGCTCGGCCTGTGGCAATGTCGTCGATTACAGCCTGAATGGGTTCGGGATCAACTGAACGCATCAATCCCCCAATGTACTGCATTTGCCTGCGTAACGCTTCATGCTTTTTTATACGCTTGGCTTCAATAACAGCACCTTCAAGTTTCTCCGGTAATTCGAGTGCTTTGATCTGATCCTCCGAAAGGGAAACCAGCTGTTTTCCTAATGTTTGCAGCGCTTCTGCCTCTCTCTTTTTTTGCGTCCTACTTTTTTCCTCATCTTCATCCCGCTCCAAAACAACACCTTTCACTTTGATCATGTTTTGCGCCTTTCATTTTTATAAAGGTTATACTTCGGCCCTTGAAGATTGTAATTTTAATGGCAAAGCTTTTAGTGGTTGGCAATTGGCTGTTAGCTTCCATCTTCGTAATGCTTTTTAATAAGAATTGAGATCACAGGTAAGGATTTGATCAGCTCATTTCCTAATGTTTCCTTACAAAATTAGCAGAGAGCATAAGATGTAACCAGCCATATTTGTCGATTATTGGATGTTTAATCACCAATCAAGATGCAACACCATTTTTAATGTTGCCCATCAATGAGCGATAACATGGCCTTGGCAACTAGTTTACAAAGTTAGCTAATATTAGCTAAGCAAATAAAAAATGTATTTAATGGAGGTCGTTTGCAAGTAAATATGCATGAAGCGAAATCAAGGTTGTCCGAGCTTGCTCAAATGGTTCTGAATGGCGAAAAAGTTGTGATTGCAAGGGCGGGTAAACCGATTCTAGATCTTGTTCCTCACGTAAAAACAAAGAGAAAACGATTGGCTGGTGGCTATGAAAAGGAAATCGAGATATCTGATGATTTCGACGAGACCCCCTTGGAAATCATCAATGCATTTTATGGAGATGGTAATGGGTAGATACTTGTTGGATACTCTTACGATTCTCTGGTGGTTGAAAAATTCAAAGAAGTTAGGCAAGAAATCTATAAAAACAACCAGCAACCCTGATAATGAAGTTTATGTCAGCGCTGTTAACTTGTGGGAAATATGCATCAAAAAGAAAATCGGAAAACTCAAAGCGCCGGATAACCTGGTTTCTATCTGTGAGGAAAAGGGATTTCTCCCATTACCCATCACTCTGACCGATGGGGAAGAACTATATCGGCCACCCTTTCTTCATAAAGATCCCTTTGATCGCATGTTAGTCGTTCAAGCACAGAATAATCATCTGGCCATCATTACAAATGATGAGCATATTCCAAAGTACAATATAATTACGATTCAAGCGTCTCAGTAGATTGTGGGGAAAAATCGAAAAAACGGGATCACCCATTAAAGTTTAGGTCTTTCATTTTGACATTTTTTAAAAAATGGTGGCTGTCGCCCACCATTCCCGAAATCCATTTAAAAGTTGCACCTGGTGAGTTTTCACCACAATTGCTGAAAAGTTCCAATATATTACTCAACAATTCTTACCCTAAAAAACACTACTTAATTATCTACTCAAGTTTCAAATTCGCTGTGATGGCTTCCCTTGTGACATCAAGCAGCTCATCGATTTGATCGGCGGTGTAGCCGCTGACTTCAATTGGATCTCCAATGATAACCTGAATGGGGCTGGATCTGAAAATTATTCCATTCCTGGGAAGAGCCTTTGAGCTTCCATTCACTGTAACCGGTAGAATGGGAAGACCTGTTTGCAGGGCCGCGAAAAACCCACCCTTTTTAAACTCGTTCAATCTTCCATTGGTTGATCTTGTGCCTTCCGCAAAAAACATTGCCCCGACTCCTTGTGGCAACCGGTCGAAACCTTCCTGAAGACTCTTCAGTGATTTCTCCCGGTCGGAACGATCGATAAAGATGTTCCCGCAAGCATACAGGCAATGACCAAAGATTGGGATTTTCAGCAATTCCTGCTTGGCAACCCAGCGAAACTGAATGCCAAGTGAAAGTGCAATAGAGGGCCCGTCGAAATGGGACTGATGGTTTGAGATAATTATATAGGTGCGGTTTTTATCGATTTTTTCTTTCCCTTGAACAGACAGTTTAACCCCGGCAATGGTTAGAATAATCCAGGCCCAAACCCTTGAGAGTTGAAAAGCAACATTTCCCTTGGAAGTAAACAGGGTTGAAATTATAATCGGTGGAAAAACCAGCAGAGTTGCAATACACAGCCAGCAGGCCAACCAGATTATTTTGAAAGTATTTAAGCTTCCTCTTACCGATTTGATTAGTATCTTTATAAAAGTGGAGTGGGATTCAGCTGAAACCGATACCTGTTTGGACATATCATCTCCTCAATTTAGTGAAACCTGAGATCGAAATATGAAACTGCCAATATCCAAAAAGATTGGGGCCGAAAATACAAGGTAAATATTTAGATTTACAAAAGTTTTACACGAGCGGGGTTCTCAATGCAGACGGCAAAACGGCAAGTAGATTGTAATCCGGGGACTTGCTGTTTTTTATTGTATAAAGCAGTCCCCTCGTTACGGATGGCAACATTTTAATCAACTATATCAGGCTACTTGCTTTTCAATCAATTGCGCGTTTTGTCCTTCATGCCCAACGATGGCGGGAATTCCACCAGTTGCGGATTTGGAGCTTTTAATCAGGCCGGACACAGCAATTATTGTCATTGAAAGCAATAAAGCCAATGGATACCCCAGGTAAATACAAATCCTTGGAATCGTCTGCAGAGGATCTGCGATAATGGAGGGTAACCAGTAAAGACTAACCAAAGTAACACTTACTACATAACTAAAGATAAAAGTTTTCATTTAATTCTCCCTTGGATGAGTTATTAATCATAAGACTGAATATCAAAAAGATAATTACTATTCTGCAAATAGGGAGCCAGGCTGCCAAACCAATAAAAATAAAGCCTTGCAGGTGCGCAAAATATTTTTAAGTATTTGCGTTTATTGATAAATCTTTTTTAACTTAAAGTAAACATCACCCAATTATTTCTTTAAAATCCAGAATTTAACTATCCGATATTCTTGAAAGCGATTGTCTTGAGGAGAAGGGTAAACCATCGACTATATTATCAACTATTTGTTTTTTTTTGATTTTTTGAAAAGTAGTGCTTCAGGTTGAAGATTTCGGCAGGATTATGGTAATTTTGAATATATTGCTATTTACTCAACAAATTTAGCTAGTTAACAAGTGTGTCTGATATTCGGACTTTCATGCCCGATAATAGACATCTTTTAACTATTGTTTTATATAGCTTTATATTGCAATTTGAAATTTTTGTGTCCTATTATAATACACGCAGAGAATCCTAAATCCGCTGAAACACAGAAACCACATATGCGATTTTAAGATTCATATTCCTCCTTGTTCTCAGATAGGTGATACCGTTTGATTTTTTCATAAAGTGTGCTGCGACTTATACCCAGCCTTTCAGCCGCCTCTTTTTTATTCCAACAACTCGATTCCATTATCTGCCTGATATGCTGCTTCTCATTCTCAGCAAGGCTATCATTATTCGATCCATCTTCATTTAAAGAGTGGCTTTCATCAAGAGCAAACGGGAGGTCCTTCACCTCGATTCTGTTACCTTTAGCAAGAACAACAGCATACTCAAGACAGTGTTCCAGTTCACGGGTGTTCCCTGGCCAATCATAATCCAGAAGCTGCCGCATGGCTCCCGGAGCAAAATCATGGATATCTTTTCCGAACTCCAGGGCTAATCGCTCCAGGAAATGGTTGGCAAGCAGGGGGATATCATTTCGTTTATTCCTAAGCGCCGGTAAATACATGGGGATAACATTTAAACGGTAGAAGAGGTCTGCCCGAAACTTCTTTTCCTTAACCTGGTCTTTCAGGTTTTTGTTGGAAGCGGTAATCACCCGGATATCAACGGACAGGATTTGATCCCCTCCCAGGCGTTTTAGTTTTTGGGTCTGCAGAACTCGTAGGAGTTTTACTTGTGCTTGCGGAGAGATATCGCCGATTTCATCCAGAAATACCGTTCCACCGTCAGCTTGTTCAAACCGCCCGGCTCTTGTCTTGTCAGCGCCGGTAAACGCGCCTTTTTCATGACCAAAGAGTTCACTTTCCAACAGGGTTTCCGGAAAAGCGGAGCAGTTAATAACAATAAATGGTTTATCATGCCTGGAACTGAGTCGGTGAATGGCTCGTGCAACCAATTCCTTACCCGTTCCACTTTCACCTTGAATCATGACGGTTGTATTGGTGACCGCCACATCTTGAATCAACCTGTACACAACCTGCATTTTCGGATCTTTGCCAACAATCTGTTCAAACTGGCTCACCACATTGGTCTGATAGTCCACCTCCTCCTTACGAACCGGATGTCTTTTTGAGGGTGTGGCAATAAGATCAATGACTTCACACTGTTTGCACCGTTCCCATTTCTCTTCCAGGGTTTCCCCGGGATTTTCCTCGCAGATGGTTCCATCTATCAACCAACAGATAGCACCCGATTGATATTCCCAGGCTGGACAATTCATCCTTTTCTCAACGGGACAGTTTTTTACCTTCCAACAAGGTCTCCTGATAACCTCTTCCGAACGCAGTCTTGATATCAGAAAGAAGAGCTTTCTTTCCACATCACCCGGAATCGGAGCCTTGCCGGACTCATACTCCCGTATCGCTTGTTCAGAAAGACCCAATAGCTGCCCCAACTGTTTGTCTGGCTTTTTGATCCTTTCGCAAAAAAGACGGAATTCGGATGCTGTCATTGTCATACAATTATATGGAGCAGATGAAAACTGAATAAAGTATCATCGTATTTTCCGATTGTAGAGGTTTGCGGCATTTAACAAGCTGTAATAATAAGGATTAAGCAACTTTGAAAGAAATTTTGAATAGGATCTTCGAGATTAATGGGGAGAAGATTATTCTGCAAAAAACATCATCCTCAAATCGATTAATGGAAAAATTTCAATATTTAACAAAGAGTGAGAGCAAATAATAGGATTCATACCATTGAACTTAATCGTCCTTACCAACCTCTTTTAGATGCTTTTTTATCTCGGCGAATGATTTCTCACAATTCTCCTTGATTTCAAGGTATTCACCTTTCATGATTTTGGAGTTCATAAAATCACCGTCCCGTGTCAACCCGCGGAGATAAGATTCATATCCCTTGGCATGGTGATAATAGCCGCCCTTGGCAATGATATACCTGGCAACCAGCTCCCTGCATTCCATACATTCAACCAGAACCTCATCATGCTTGTTAGGCTCTCTCACCAACAGATTTCTTACTTTCCTTGAACCACAAATCTGACATGTCTGCCTATGGACTTCCATTTTTTCTCCTTTTTATCCCTTTAGTTTGATAACAGTTCATAGTTCAATCTACTTTCATTTAGTCTATCCAAAACGATTCACTTCAGGCAAATGGAATCATGACATTTACAGCTGGCGCGGGAAAATTACTCAATGCTGTAATGAGAAAACCAATTTGATCCACACATCTGTTATTAATACATATCCCTAATGATACCGGATCGAGTCCGGAATAATAATGTAAAAAGTGGGGATTTTTCTGTAGTAACGCAATTTGGGGCTAATTTATGGAAAATCCAAAGATTGTAATATCATCCTGGATTTCATTTTCACCCCGATATCGATTGAAGGCGTTTATGATATTTTGTTCCTGCTGTTCGAATGGCTGATGGCTATGTTCTTTTAATAATCGCTGGAATCTCTTGTTTCCCAGTGATGTGCGATTATCTCCTCCCAATTGATCGATGTAGCCATCTGTAAATAGATAGAATGACATCCCCTTTTCAATAGGAATCACATTATTCTTGAAGCAATATTCCGGATTTGATTTTTTATAGCCGATACTTTCCCTGTCGCCTTTGATGGTGTTAACTTCTCCATTTGCAGTATAGACAAGCGACTGTCTGGATCCTGAGAAGGTCAGGGTTTTATCTTTCAGGTTCACAAAACAGATTGAGGCATCCATTCCGTCATCGGAAGTGGCATAATCGGCATCCTGCTGAAGTGACTTTTTGACGATCCTGTTTAATCGTTTGAGAATTTCGGCAGGTTCCAGGCATCCCTCATCCATTGTGATTCTCCTCAAATTCGAGGAAGCCAGCATGGTCATGAATGCGCCCGGAACACCATGCCCTGTGCAATCGATCACTGCCACCAGAAACCCGTCTTGAAACTCATTGGCAAAGTAGATATCTCCCCCGACAATATCTCTTGGTCTCCAGATCAGCAAATAATCGGAAATAAAAAGTTTCATGTAATCAGTATTGGGCAGAAGTGAGTTCTGAATACGTTTGGCATAACTGATACTGGACATGATTTTTTGATTTGCACTTTTTACCTCATTCAGAGACCGGTAAAGCTCTCGATTGGCCTCTCTTAATTCTTCGGTTCTTTCAACAACCCTTTGTTCCAGCATCAGGTTGTTTTCCTCAAGTTCTTCAGTCAGTTTCTCAACCTTGGAAAAGGAATAAGAGGCACGGGAAGTCAATAGCAGGGCTTGAAACAGAATGAAAATAAAAAATCCCAATTGAAGAAGAAAAGCGGTCTGAATGATGTTATTGGCGAATAGGATATCGTTGATTACCGTTATCAGCATGGCAACAAACCCCAGCAGGAAAAAAACAATCCCCCGGCGTTTCTTTAAAATAGACATGATGAGCAAATAAACGGCATATAATCCACATGCGACTGTAAATACCTGGTAAATCTGAACTGTTGAGGAAAAGACTCTAGCCGGGGTAACCAGCACGATGATGGAAAAGGTTAGTCCGACAAACTGAATCGCCTGGAATGTCCATCTGATAAATTCTTTTGGAAAGAGGGTGACCATATAAAAGGTGAATGTTGGAATGGTCAAGTAATAAGTCAGGTATTCCACCTTCACCAGAATGAACCAGGGAAATCCCGGCAGGAGGTGCGAAATATAGATTTCATCCGTTACCAATATTCTAAAGGAGATCAGAAAACAGAATAGTCCAAAATAGAGGGGGGCTTTCTCCGTCTTACGAAAGAAAAACATGGCAATGTGATAGATCCCCATTATTAGAATGGCTCCGAACAACAAAAGATCAAAGGCTATTTTCTTGGCTTCTTGTCGACGGATATTCCTCTCCGAACCCAGTTTTATGGATTTCCACAAACCGCCTTTATAATAGTGGTAGTTGGAGATCTGAATAACCATATCCAATTGATCGCTGTTCAGATCGAAATCGTAAACACGGGGTTGATAAAAGGGGACAGACAACGATTGTGATATACCCACCACTCCATTGGAACTGATTAACCTGCCATTGAGATAAAACCTGTAAGCCGTCGCCATGTGAGGAATCTTCAGGGCCAAGGGAACCGCACTCTTTCCCATGAGCACCTTGAGGTGAAACGTTGCATAGCCTTCACTTGAGTTCGTCCAGGAACTTGGAATGCTTATCTTTTCTTTCCCGGCATTTCCTTGGGAGATATCCGAGTTTTCAATCAGTTGATTCCAGTAGATCTCCCATTCACCATCAAGATCCACGATCCCCGAACTATCAAAATTCCAGTTTCTTAAATCAAGAACACCGTTAATTGCTACTGGCTTTAGGTCCATGGAAGGGTACTGACATGCGGAAAACACAATTGCCAATAGCAAAATAAAAAAAATACGCGGTCTCATAAAATTATGCCGGATGATCAAGTGAGGAATAAAAAAGATATTTAGCTGATATATTAGACTGGCTGAACCAAATAGACAAGCTTTTAAAAACTCCTGACACTTAACGATCACTCAAGTTTAATCCATTGCTGACTAAACCAGTAATAACGGTTTGCTTTAAGATGTCGCGCGGTACAATTATATCGACTTCTGCCCAGCGGCAAGGGTTTGAGGGCTTGTATTGCAAAGACCAGGTTTTTCCGATCAATCCAGTTTAGTTCCATTCTGCCCTGACCGGAGGCAAAACAGGATAGTGAATTGAGATTGAGGGGATAATCTCCCTTGGCAAGTTCAATGCGAAGTGTTGGTTCAAAATCTCGTGCCTCCAGAACGGGGTTCTCCGGATCTATTTTCATAACAGGCAGCGGCAACGAATTAACCTTTTCCATAAAACTTCCCAAACTCGCATATTCCCCCGACATGGGAAAACGCGGCAACGCTCCGAAATCACTTCCGGGCCAGACAGAACCGGAATGCTGTCCGATTCCAATCAAACCCATCTCCAAGACAATCTGTTTTATCTCGGAATTGTATTCTCCGTAGGGATAAGCAAACAGCTTGGATTCAGCTCCCAATTCCTCTTTCAGCCGTTGTCGGGACACTTTGATCTCATCGATAACTCTTTTTTTCCATTGAAGTTGGCTTTCATTTCTGTTTTGTCTCACCAGATAGGGATGAGAATGAGAATGCGCAGCAAACGTTACTCCGGCCTGTTTCATCTCCCTCATCTGCTCCCAAGTCATATAGATACTATGTCTTTGGTCCACACCTTCGGAAGCGACAAAAACCGTAAACGGCCAATTCCTTTTTTTTAACCTGGGATACGCTTCCGAATAAATTGAGCGGTAGGCATCGTCAATCGTTATGGCAACACAATTTTCCGGAAGCGCGATGCCATCACGGATATAAGAAAGACTCTTTTCAAGATCCCACACCTGGAAATTATTTTTTTCAAGGTATCGGAGATGCTGGTCAAATTGTTCAAGAGTGACGCTGGTGGACGGAGGAGTTTCACTTCCAAAGTGATGATACTGTAAAATCACAATATGATCAGCCGCAGGAGATTTCTGTTGTTGAATGACAACGAGAATTAGAGACAGGCAGATAATTATGAGACCTTTTTTCATGATAAATAGCCATTGGTGCAAGGTTAAGTATTTGGTACTTAATAGCTGGGCAGGTTACCCATCAATGGTTTGTTAACCCGAATAATATTTTTAATGTTTTTGACATATTTTTCTCTCTTTTCCGAATAAAGCAGGAGACCGTCAGCAAGAATGTATCCATCCAAAGACTTGTTCTCTTTTCTCAGTTCCTGCCGTTTCTCTCTCAGCAAACCGTATGCCCAATGGGTATTGAGATTTCTCATGTAGCTGCGAACAGCCAGTTTGACACTTTTATAGCTGGCAACCCTGTGATTTGCCCCCTTTTTCCTTTTTTGGGGGATCATGCTTTTTTCATCGGAATAGGTCCATTGACCGAACAGGCTGTTCCCATAAATAGCGAACCGGGATGTCCCCCAGGCCGATTCGGTCGCACCCTGTGCCAACACCAGTTCCACAGGAATAATATCGATCCTCCTCATAAGGTACTTCCACATGTCATTCTTCTCAATCCGAAGACTATCCAGTCGGTATTCGTAAAAGACCTGGTCCAACCACTCATGACCATTTGCCAGATCATTTTCCCCTGCTTTCTGTTTTTCCAGCAAGCTTAGAAGCCGGGCTCTTTGCTCCAATATTCTCTCGTTTTCCTCAATTATAATGGGTCGCAGGAAATTAAAAAACTCCCGCTTTCTGTTTTCGATTCCTTTTATTGCCTGAAAATTCGGAAACTCCTCTACTTTTACAAAGGGATCTGACAAACAGATCAACACTATCCAGATTACAGTTGATTTCAGCAAAAAGGTTAAAAGTCGTGACAAATCAGTGTTCCTGTTTTGGTTTCTTAAAAACAATCAAATCAATAACGCGAAAATCGAACAGTAAATAATTGTTTGAAAATCTGTACTTTTTTCCCCGGATTAAAAATGAAGATCATGTAGCCTTATATTCAACAATTACATTAAAAGCTCTTTTGTTCGTCCTTTGGAGATATTTTTATTAATATTTACCAAGTGTGTTTTTTTTATAGCATCAATCTGGTGTTTAGGAACACCAACAATCTTTGTGATTCGTTCAAACCTACTCACCGAATCAACCACTTGCTCAATCAATTCATTGGGTTTTTTAATCACAATGTTTTTTGCAGATTGAACCAGATCGTCATAAGTAAAGTTTTCTTTTTTACCGCTATAATTTTCCGGATCACTCAAACGGATATCAGAAAGACCATCGAATTTAATCAGGTAGAGCTTTTGGAACAATAAAAATGACACAGCTTGGTCGAACCCTTTCCGCAAAACCCGACGGTTTTATAAGCCTTGTACGAAGCTTGTTTCAGTCCAATAACGCGGAATCTTGATTACCGATGCAACAGTCTTTGCAGAGATGCTGCTGGAAGAAACTCTTTGGTATTTGATTGATTCAACGAAAGATTTGGGCTATTCGCGACCAGTATAAGTGTTATCGTAAAACAGTCTTGACTAATTTACGATAACACTTATACTGGTCATGCCCACTCATCAAAATCCTCATGCCCTAAAAACAATGAAACGATCTTATGAGTTTCAACTTACAGACCATTTGGCACGACATCGGCAGATGATCTTTCTGACGGGTCCCAGACAAGTTGGCAAGACAACTCTTTGCCTCGGGCTTTATCCAGATGGGAAATATCTCAACTGGGATAACCAGGATGATCGTATGCATATTGTGGAGGGGCCTTCTCGTGTTGCAGAAGAAGCAAATCTACATACCTTGCTAGAAAAAAAAACAACCATTGTATTTGATGAAATTCACAAGTACTCCAAATGGAAGGAATTTCTCAAAGGTTTTTTTGATACCTATGGCGATCGAATAAAAATAATCGTAACCGGGAGCTCAAGGTTGGATGTGTATAAAAGAGGTGGGGATAGTCTCATGGGACGATATTTTCTCCATCGGCTGCATCCGTTTTCAGTCAGAGAGATTACTGCGCCTGAGTTGAACGACCAGGAGATCCGGAATCCTGTTCCCATCGATAAGAACTCCTTTAATGATCTGTTTACCTATGGCGGCTTTCCGGAGCCCTTCCTGAAAGCGGACAAACGGTTTTACAATCGGTGGACAAAGCTTCGGCAGCAGCAGCTCTTTCAAGAGGATGTTCGTGATTTCAGTCGGATCCAGGAAGTTCATCAATTAGAGTTGTTGGCTCAATTGCTGCGACATCAAACGGGTCAACTGGTGAACTACTCCACTTTAGCCAATAAGGTAAGAATTTCGGTGGATACTGTCCGTCGTTGGATAACTGTTTTGAACTCGCTTTATTTTAGTTTCAGCGTCCAACCCTGGCATCACAACATTCCAAGATCCCTTTTAAAACAGCCGAAAATTTATCTTTGGGATTGGTCTGGCATTCAGGATATCGGGGCAAAAACCGAGAACTTTATAGCTTCTCATTTAAAAAAAGCTGTGGATTGGTGGACTGATAACGGATATGGAGACTATGGGCTCTATTTTGTGAGGGACAAGGAAAAAAGAGAGGTGGATTTCCTTGTTACCCGGGACAATCAACCCTGGTTTTTGGTTGAGGTTAAATCCGGAAAAAGTTCCCGTATCAGTAAGCAGCTTTTGTATTTTAGAAAACAGATCAACGCTCAATATGCTTTCCAGCTTTCTTTCACTCGGGATTATGTGGGAAAGGATTGTTTTTCTGTAAAGGAACCGACTATTGTGCCAGTACAGACGTTTCTTTCACAGTTGGTTTGAAAATAAGATCCTGAAATAAAGAGTCTCTAACAAATTCAATTATCACTTCAAAATTTCAACCGACCACCCCGAAAGCGATTCGAGAAGGATTAGAACTTTCGGTTAATGATACTTTGGATTGGGAATTAAAAGACAGAAAAGCCACCCTGAAACCGATTCATTGCCAATTTTTAAACTACAGAAATTCCATCCGCATCGGAAAAGGCGATATTGAAAAAACATATCCCAATCAAAAAGTACAAATGAAATAAGTCATTATCGATACAAATTACATAATTTCATTTATCACTGATAGGAACCCGATCCAACCGGAAATGACAGCATCTTTGTTGGAAAAGCCAGCTCATCCAAAATTACGGATCATCTGCCATTTTAATGTAATCACTGAGTTTTTTACATGATGGAGAAGGTATAGGAATCAAGAAATCGAAAGTAAGTGAATTTGTTTCCGATTTCTTACTGATGCCTGGAGTAGAATTCGTTTGTGATGTTGATAAGAAAACTATTCTGCAGTTATGACCAACAAGCATCCCGGACTATGGGGATGCCGTATTTGCGGGTCTCTGTACGCAGAACAAGAATGCTACATTTGACCTAAAAATCAAAAATGCCTTATCCAGACTCTCCCTGCCACTCTATTCGTATTAAACAGCTTCTGCACCCGCTTTCCCGGAACAATAGCTTGCGTTTTAAAACCGCTGTATCTCGTTACTTACTTTCTTATTAGGCAATCAGGATTTCTTAAGCTGCTGCCAATGTTGGAAAGCGAAACCATGTCATTCGTTGACAAAAACAATAATCCTGGATAAATTTGTACATATACAAAATATATTGTACATGAACATGGTATTCTGTTTGGAGGTTTTTATGATAATAGTTTCTGCCTCAAAATTGAGGAATAATTTATTTGAGTATCTGGACAAGGTATCAGCCGGAGAGACAATAGTGGTCAAGAGGCATAAAAAAGAAATTGCTCGATTGATAGGGTTTGGAGGTTCAGACTGGCGAAACGATATGAGCATAAAACCAAAAATAATTGTACCACCGGAAGAGTTGATTCAACCGCTCGATGATATATGGGAGGATTACCGGTGAAGAATGAGCTGTTTCTTTTCGACACCCATGCTCTGCTTTTTTGGACCAATAGAGAGTTGGTTTCCAATGAGTATATTGATTTTTTTGACCAGCAGGATCTTAAGGCCAATATCAGGGTATCTTCCATAACATTCTGGGAGATCGCATTATTGGCAAAAAAAGGAAAGATTGAAATTGAGGATACCTATCGCTGGAGTATTGAACTGGTTAACAACACCAATATTCAAATCATTGATCCTACCTACAAGGAGATGATAGACTCCACCCTGTTACCTGACCACCACAAAGACCCATTTGACCGCCTGCTGATTAGCCAAACCGTCAATCGGCAGTTAAAACTGGTCACAAAAGATGAAAGCATCAAACAATATGATGTCCCCGTTTTCTGGCGATAAAAACGATAGCGTGCAATGTTTTCTTAATATTACTGCTTCCTTTGGTCAGAGACATTCTCACACCAATATTGATCGGAGGGGACTATACTGGATCACCGGCGTAATCCTGTTAATCTCTTTTCTGAACATCCTGCCGGAAGCTTTGAACTCGGTAAAACAAAAGGTAATGGTATTGTGCAATTCGACCTGGATCCGAATAGTGGGAGATTAATAATAAAGACCGGATTCCTTAGAAGGCTGTTTTTTTTTTGGGGGGGGGAAGCGGTTTCCATTTTGAATATGAAATAATCGCAGACAAATTAATAAGGGGATCAGGTGATTGAGGAGAATCTAAAAAAAACAGATTTTTCTCCCTCAAAACTATTTTCTTATATCGTCGCTCCGGCCCTGAATCCGCTTTGCCTCATACAACCATTGAACTCATTGCATCATATCCTTACCAAGTTTCAGAAGGAATTTCCATTGATGTCAGCTGGTCATATACTATGCATATCCCGGAAGGTAATATTTGTTTGCTCACGGTATGGATTGGCTGTACGATGTTTCATTAAAAAAAACAAGAATCTTAAACTGAACTTTTTGAGCTCAAAATGGACCTTCTAAGGAATAAAATCGGCCAATTCTGAGGGATTAATTCTGTGTTTACCGGGTATCATCTCGGTACGACCACAATTCCCACTAACAAAGGGTTGAACTGGTACAGTTAAAGATTTATACTTATCCACCTGAATTAATAAATTCCTTCAAGACTATTAACCGTTTGGTTTCTGTTGTATTTTTAGGTTGTGTCAAACGACTTATGCCGCATATGTTTCTGAACAATATGTGCAGGAACTCCCTTATCAAGCATATACGTTGCACAACCAGCGCGTAGTGAATGACCAGCTACCTTTTCCGAATCAAGCCCTGCCTGTGCTGCATACTTCTTAACGATCACCGGAGTTGTACAAGAAGACATCTTCTTGTTTACTCTCCCATAACGATTAATTGAGCGGAAAACTGGACCGGATGATTGACGACAATTTCAAGCCAATGCAACAAAGCAGCAATAGGACACCAATCAGGGTCTGATCCGTAGACAATCGTCACTTTTTCAACACGTTCAGCCTGTTGATTTGTCTTTGACCAGGGAAGCTCTATATGGATTCCGGAATCGATTTTCTTGATATCTTGGATTTGAATTCTGGACAGCTCCGATTTTCAGAAACCGCCAGCAAAGCCGATCGACAGGAGTGCTTTGTCTCGATTGCCCGTTTTAGTATCTTCGAACTTCATTTTCCTGATGTGATCAATCGTTAATGCATCTTTCTGGTTTATGGTGCCTTCACCATTATGCACTTTGGTTCTGATGATTCCTGCCAGGATGATTTCAATTCGGGGATCTGCTCCAGGTGGTTCAAGGTCCATCCTTTTATGGTAGGTATCAACAGCCCATTTAGCATGCTTTAAGGAGGCGATGCTGTAACCTTGCTCGTAAACCCAAATGAGGAATTGTTCTAGATATTCGACTTTACCGGGATATGGTATTAAACCCCTTTCCTCACACCATTCAACATAATGTCCCTTTTTCCCATATTCATCTGGTTCTGGTCTTCCCCAAGTCTCAGCATTCAATCTTGTTTGTTTCGTTCTTGAAGCGTCTCTAAGCTCATCCAATATTGATTTATCCATGACTTAATCCTTGTTGTAGGTAAGTGAAATAAGCTTGTTATTTTAACACTTATAAACAAGTTAAAGTCAATGTAAAACTTATTACCTCAGTGGGTTAAAGTTTATTTCCTCCAATGGGTTTATGTTACACAACGTTACGACTACTATGTTGCATCGTTGTGTAACATCTGATGAGTGAGCATAACCCTACTTATGCTACCGAAAGCTTTTCGGGCAGCTTAATCCCTGACTCCTTGATTTTCCAAAGATCTGTAGCATTTTGGGCATTCAACCAAAATTCAGCAGACATTCCGAAAGTGCTGGCCAGTTTCACGGCAACAACCGGTGTTATTGATGATTTCTCGTTGCAAATACGATTGATTACCTTCACATCAATTCCCATGTGGTCAGCAAGTTTTTTTTGTGTCAAACCCATTGGTTTTATGAACTCTTCACTTAAAATCTCACCGGGTGGCGTTGGTTTTCTTTTATATTTCCACATCTTTGTCCTAGTGATAATCTATGATTTCTATCTTATATATTTTGTTGCTCTCACATTTGAATACTACACGAAATTGGTCATTTATTCGGATCGACCAAAAGCCGGACAGGTTATGAGCAAGCTTTTCCAATCTGTTACTTGGTGGAACTCTCAAATCATCAATACTATCGGCAAAGATGATCATATCAATCTTCCGTTGCGCTATATTCTCTAGAGTACGCCACTTGCAACCTTTCTTTAACTTGCCTGTTTTGACAAAATTTTCTGTTTCTTTGTTCCCAAAAGTTATGATTTCCATGTTTTAAAATAACCTTTGAGCGGTATACCTTGTCAAGGTAATTTAGTAATGAACTAAACGATATAGCTAAAGGACAGCCGGACAAGAACATGTTGCCAAAGAAGTATTTAAAAAAGTGGTTTCTTGCGAAGCAAGAACTCAGATCAATGATTGGACGAAGTCAAACAAGAAATATTTCATATTGTGCCGACTTCAAGACTCACTTGAGGGATGCGCCAAAAAATTTCGGTTAACAGAAATTGATGGACAAGGCGTTGTCCATCCTTCTTTATCAGCTTTTAATTGAGTCAAATTCATTGTATATAAGAATTACACCGGCCTACATCCAGTCTGAAAGTTGTATAGAATATTTACTGATGTAATTCACTTTTATCGATTTTTTGGGAAAAACCAACCTGGATTTAACACCAATTCTTTTTATGGCTTTTATGGATATTTTTTATCGAATTGCCCTGATTTCTATCATCTCACTGGGGATAGTTGAATTGGGGCTGGCAATCTTGTTTTTTAAAAAATGGAAAAAGTTCTCGATCACAAAAACAGCAGATCAGCAAACGCTTCTGCATAAAGAAAGAACATGGGAGCTTGAAAAGCATCAGTATGAAGAGAGAATAAGTGAACTTGAATTGAATATCAGCGAGAAAGCAGACGCTGAAAAAAAAGCTCAACTCTTGGAGGAAGAAAAAATACTGCAACCTGAAGAGCCACTCCCGGAGGAAGAAAGGGGCGCGGAGCTGGAAGAATCGCCTGTCCTCTCAGCCGATGAACTTGCCTGTAGAATTGCGGAAAAAGTCGCCAGTTTTGACAAGAAAACGCTGCTGGATAACGCTTCATTAGTCGATGAACTGAAGGACAAGGTTGAATTCATCGAAAAAGATTTAACTGACAATATCGTTCAGGATCAATCTGCCGTCTTCGCTATTAAGGCATTCGGTGATCAGGATTTTGATAAACTGATTGAGTACTATTGGTCCATACGACAATCGGAAAAGCAGGTGGAGATCAGTCTGGCCGAAACGGCATTTAAGCTTGGAAACGTTTATTTTCTAAATCTGGAATTTGCCAAAGCATTAGAAGCCTTCCAGGACGCCAATCGACTTTTTCCCGGAAATCCCGTCTATTTAAATGATATCGGTTATACCAACTTTATGTTGGCCAGGTATAAACAAGCGATTCTTTTTTTCGAAAGATCTCTGAAATCCGATTCTAAATCCGGGAGTTCCACCAATCCAAAAACTGCCGTGACATGGAACAACCTGGGACTGTCTTATAAAGCAATGGGAGATTACGAAAATGCGATTGATTACTTTGAAAAAGCTTACGCCAGTGATCTCGAAGACTTCGGTGAATCCCATCCCAGAATTGCAACCAGAATGAGTAACCTGGGAAAAGCCAGGCAGGATATCGGTGAAAGTAAAACAGCAATGACCTACTTTAAAAAAGCTGAAGAGATCATTTTGAGCCGGTATGGAAATGCTCACCCTGAAACAGCCTCTATCTGGCGGCTTATGGGAGCCATGTCTCTTGAAATGGAGAACCTGGATGAAGCAATTAACCTGTTTGAAAATGCCCTGGCGATTGACAGCAAAGCTTTTGGTCAGAATCACCCCAGCATTGCTGAAAACTGGAATCATCTGGGACTGGCCTGGAAAGCCAATCATAATGTTGAGCTTGCCCTGGAATATTTTCAGAAATCGCACAAAATCTATGTTGATACATTTGGGAAGCAGCACCCCAAAACCGCCGTCCTGTTAAACAATATTGCCGGTGTTTTTAAGGAACTGGAAGAGTATGAGAGAGCTGTCGAATATTATGAAAACTCATTGGAGATTGACAAGACCATCTACGGCAAAAACCATCCGGATGTGGCCATCGGCTGGAACAACCTGGGATCAACCTACAAGGCGATGAAAAAATATGATCAAGCCATTGAATGTTATGAAAAAGCCATAAAGACCAACCTTAAAACCTTTGGCAAAAACCACTCAATTATTGGAATCGGATACAACAATATTGGTAATACCTGGGATGCACTCGGCGACAAGCAAAAAGCGATAGATAACTTCAAGAAAGCATACAAAATTTTGCTGAACTCTCTGGGAAAAGACCATCCCACAACACAAATCGTTAAAGACAATCTTGACTGCACCCAATTTGGATAGATATACAATTGTTTCTAAAATATGATGAGAACGATTATAAAATTTACGATTCTGTTCTTCATGCTGGCAGGCTTACCGTTAGTCGGAATCAGCTTTATCGGTCAATCGTTTCAAACCTATCTGGAATTTCCACCATCGACTCAATATGTAAAGCACGCACCATTTTCCTGGTTTGTTTTTTTTCTGTTTCTGATTGCAATCATTATCGTAGTGATACTATCAGGCACCATCATTGTCTGTTCAATTATCTCATCACCCAAGACCCGATCCATCAAAAACTTTCCCTGGTGGGGATGGATCGGCGGAATCTTTGGCCTGGCATTCTGGTTGATTGCCTGGAATCGTTTTCCATGGGCTGAGTTGATTCAGGAACATACCTTTTTCCCACTTTGGATTTCGTATATTATCGTCATAAATGCCCTGACCTACCGTAAATCAGGACACTGCATGATAACCCACCACACCCGGTATTTTCTGCTTCTGTTTCCCGCAAGCATGGTTTTCTGGTGGTTTTTCGAATATCTGAATCGATTTGTGCAAAATTGGCATTACCTTGAAGTTCAACGAAGCCCATTACAGTACTTTCTGCTTTGCAACATTGCCTTCTCAACCGTTTTACCCGCAGTTTTGGGTACCAGGGACTGGCTGCTGACACATAACTGGATCAGGGAGGGAGTAAAATTCAATCTGTCTTACTCTCCAGCCAAACCCGTCAGACTTGGAATCATGGCTTTCCTGGTAGCAGCTTTCGGGCTCCTTTTTATCGGAATCTTTCCGGATTACCTTTTCCCCCTACTCTGGGTATCACCTTTAGTGATTTTGCTGTCCCTAAAAACCATCTTAGGAGAAAAAAGTCTGTTATGGTTGAAAGATCATGGAAACCAGCAACTGGTTTTTACCTCTGCCATTGCAGCTTTGATATGCGGTTTTTTCTGGGAAATGTGGAACTATTACAGTCTGGTGAAGTGGCAGTATTCGATCCCGTTTGTTGACAGGTTTTTGCTGTTTGAGATGCCGGTTCTGGGATACTCGGGATACCTGCCATTCGGACTTGAATGTGCGGTTATCGGGCAGTTAATTGAAGAGTTGGTGGAGAAGAAGCCCCAGGCGTGATTATATGGTGTTATACGCAACTCCCGCCTCCGCGGGAGAGCTTTAATCAGCGGAAAGAGAGTTGGAATAGTAATTCTTAGAGAACTCTCCCATCTCTATTCTGACTCCATCAATGAGATCACACCCAAGGACTCGATGCGAACATCTTGTGACACTTCGTTATGTGAAATAATCACCAGTCCGGGAACGCTTCTTTCAGTCAATCGTTTTAAATGGGGTCTTACAATTGGTGAACAAAGAATCAGCGGTTGATAGTTGAACATGGCAAAAGTATCTATGCCATTCTCAATGGCGGAAATAATTGCCTGTCCTGTCCCTGGATCTATTCCCAAATAAGATCCCTGAGCAGTTTCCTGAATCCCATCCGCCATCCTGTTTTCTATTTCCTGATCCAATGTCATCACCGGTATCGTTCCTTCATCCGTTTGATATTGTCGCGAGATATTTCTGGCAAGGGCTTCTCGAACATGCTCAACCAGAATTTCGGGAACTTTGGTATATTGCGCCATATCCGCCAATGTCTCTAGAATTGTGTTCATATCGCGGATGGAAACATTTTCCTTCAACAATCCCTGTAAAGTACGTTGAATAACTCCCAGGTTCAGTAAATCAGGCACCAGTTCCTCGACAATCTTTGGTTCATTTTCAGCCACTTTATCCAACAGCTTCTGTACATCTTGTCTGCCTAAGAACTGTGATGCCTGGCTCTTAATGATTTCAGTCAGGTGGGTCGAGATAACCGTGGGGATATCAACAACCGTATACCCCGCTATTTGTGCCCTTTCCCTATCATCATCGGAGATCCAGATCGCAGGCAGTCCAAATGCCGGTTCAACCGTTTCCAGACCATCCATCTCTTCATCCACATCGCCAGCCTTCATGGCAAGATAGTGATCCATTACCATCTCACCTTTGCCGACCTCAATACCTTTGATAATAATACTATAAGCACCCGGTTCCAGCTGCAGGTTATCCTTAATATGGACCGGTGGCACCACAAACCCCATATCCAGCGCAATCTGTCTGCGAATAGCTTTCACTCTTTCCAGCAATTCACCATCCTGCTCCGGATCGACAAGGGGTATCAGGGCGTAACCCAATTCAAGTCCAAGCGTATCAATGGGCAGAAGATCAACAATTTCCTCTTTGGATTCTTCAAGAGCTTCCGCTTCGGCAATATCGTCTTCCTCTCTTCGCACCCGGGCCAGCTTTTTTATGGTTTCGTTCCCTTTCCATGCCACAACAGCTAATAAAATTGCCATGGTAATGAAGGTCGGTTTTGGCATTCCGGGGACAAGTGAAAAAACGAAGAGCGTTAATGAGGCCAACCCGATGGCAACCGGATTGCCAAGCATCTGGAGACCAAAATCGACACCCAGACGATTTTGGGCGCCGGCTTTACTGATGACGATGGCAGCTGAAGTGGAAATGATTAAAGCCGGGATCTGACTCACCAGACCATCACCGATTGTAAGCGATGTAAAATTCTGAGCTGCACTGGCAATATCCATTTTGTAAAATAGAACACCGATTACCAGCCCGCCAATAATGTTAATCCCGGTAATGATTAAACCAGCAATGGCATCACCTCTTACAAACTTACTGGCACCATCCATGGCACCAAAAAAATCCGATTCTCTTTGTATTTCAACTCTACGGCCTTGGGCTGCTTTTTCATCTATAATACCGGCATTCAAATCGGCATCAATTGCCATTTGTTTTCCGGGCATGGCATCCAGGGTAAACCTTGCGGCAACTTCTGCAATCCTGCCCGCACCCTTTGTAATAACGATGAAGTTAATCAAAACCAGAATCAAAAAGATTACAATTCCGATAAAATAATTCCCTCCAACCACAAACCCTCCAAAAGCCTCAATTACCTGACCGGCTGCAGACAAGCCCTGTTTTCCGTTTGCCAGGATCAAACGCGTGGAAGCTACGTTTAATGACAAACGAAATATGGTAGTCACCAACAACACACTGGGGAAAATTGAAAAATCCAGAGGTCTAATCGAATACAGAGCCACAAACAGAATCAGAACGGAAATCATGATGTTTGTGGCAAAGAGGATGTCCAAAAGGAATGGAGGCAAAGGCAGAATCATGACACCCAAAATACCGATAATTCCTATTGCCAGGGAACTGTCAGCATTAAAAAGCTTAACCTTAGGTCGGGAATTTGCTAGTGCTGTCATAGACTTATGCCTTGTCCTTTTTCGTTTCAGGGATATGGAATCACATCGATTCCTGGTACCTGTTCATGATAAAAGTTTTTTATTGGTAAAAAAGAAATGCAGTAAGAATACCAGGATAGGGGGGGAGAGGAACTACTTCTTCTTTTTTTTCGTTTTGTAAACAAAAGCAAGAATTTCTGCGACTGCCTTATAAAATTCCTCCGGAACCGAGTCGCCAAGTTCGGTTTGAAAATATAATGCACGCGCCACACCAGGATGGTGATAGACAATAACCTCATTTTCGCCCGCAATTTCGATTATCCTCAATGCAACATAATCAAGACCTTTGGCGACAACCTGGGGAGCCTGCATTACTTCACGATCATACTTTAAGGCGATGGCAAAATGGGTAGGATTACTGATAACAACATCCGAGTTGGGAACCTCCTGCATCATTCTGGCCTGACTCAACTGTTGTTGAACCTGACGAATTCTGGCCTTCAATGCCGGATCTCCTTCCGTTTGTTTGTGCTCTTCCTTTACCTCCTGTTTGGTCATCTTTAGTTTTTGTTCCAGATCCCAGCGTTGAAACATATAATCAAAAATAGCCAGAATTACAAACGCCAAAAAAAGTCTGAAAACAAAACTTCCAAGAATGGAGCCCAAACTACTGAACAAAATCCTTGAATCCATATCGATCAGGTTGATGATCTGCTCCATGCTGGTTTCAAAGGTATAGTAACCGATATACCCAATGACACCCATCTTAAACAGGGATTTTAACAATTCACTGATCGACTGTTTTGAAAAGATACGACCAAATCCTTTGAGAGGACTGAGTTTTTCCAGTTTCGGAATCAGCGGTTTACCCGTCAGATTAAACCCTACCTGGACAACACTGGCCATAATCCCAACCACGATAGCGGCAAAGAAAAACGGAATGACAACAACAACAGTATCCCGGATGTACCCGTTTGCAAGCTCTTCCACCAGTGGCAGGGACAATTCGGACATGGACAGGTTAATAAAGGAATGGCGGAAAGCGTCACCAAAGGAATCGATCATCATCGGTCCCAGGAAATAGAAAATCAGGAGATAGCTTCCCAACAAGGCTACTGCAGATACTTCCCGGCTAAATGCTACCTGACCCTCTTTCCTTGCATCGTCCCGCCTTTTTTGCGACGGAGATTCTGTCTTTTCTGCGGATGAGCCTTCTGCCATTGTAACCTGTCAAATGACTATTTTTCTACAATAAGGGTGTTACAGGGAAAAACCAGAAACAGGATGATGTATTAAAAATCCATTTACTTCGCCATGATCTGAATGAGATTTATAATCTGCTCTCCCATCTTTCCAAAAAGCTGCTCCATTGCGCGAATCAAATGAGGCATTCCCACGATCAGGAAAATCAATCCCAATCCAATAGTAAAAGGGAATCCAACAATAAACACGTTCATCTGGGGAATACTACGAGCCATAAATCCCATGATTATATTGGCTAATAGGAGTGATACGATCAAAGGTGCCCCCAGTTTTAGTCCAATAATAAAAAGATCCGCCGTAATCCGCAGTAAAAAATCAATCTTGTTCCCGGAGAATAAGAATCCCCCGATTGGGATTTCTTGATAACTGTAAGATAATACTTCGAAAAACATATGATGTCCATCGATAACGATAAACAGGAGAGTCGCAAGTAGTCCTTCTAATGAAGCAATAATCGATACCTGAACATCGGTCTGGGGATCTACAACATTCGCAATACTTAATCCCATGAGAAAACCGGTCATTGTCCCTGCGAAATCAATGGCAGCAAACATGATCCTGGGAATAACCCCCAGCAGCAGTCCGATCATGAGTTCCTTAAGAGCCAACAGGAAATAATCGACAGTATTCAAAGTGCTAAAAATTATATTTGTCTGGGGAAGCACACTGAAAAGAATGAGCGCACAGAGCAGAGCCAGATATATGCGCAGCATTCTTGGAACATTTTCGGAACTTAGTACAGGGGCTGTAAGAAATATTCCCGAAACTCTTATGATGATAAGGAAAAAAAAATAATATGATTCTGGATTAAAGGCTAGAATATTTGTCATGTATCTGTATCAAATGGACAGATAAAAATCGCTATCAACTACAGCTCTCCAGTATCTGATCCTGTAAATGAAGCTGTTTTTTCCGGAATACGGCTGATACCTTTCGTTCGCTCCTGTTCGCTTTTGCAATCAATGCACAATTTAGTGAAAGGCAAGGCGATTAATCGTTTTTTCCCTATTTTCTCACCACAGTCTTCACAAACACCGTAAGTATTCTTATCGATTGCTTCCAGTGCTTGGTAGATCTGCATCAATTTATCCTGATCTCTTTCACACAATAGTTGATACAATTCACGATTCCTATCTTCATTGGCGTGATCAATGTCATCACCAATATCGCCGCTGATTGCAGTAATTGATTTATCCCTGCCGATTTCAAGATCAGTTAAAATCGCTTTCTGCATCTCCAACAATTTTTGTTTAATTTCTTCCATTGCAGTCGTCTAATAGATAAAATCTTATTAAGGGTTTCGAAGTCTTTTTCAGATTGTATCAGAAACCGGCAAAATTAATCACCTCTCTGAGCCGTAATATTCTACAGACTAATAAACATTTTTCAACCGATAAATACTCTTTTTTTTAAATAAATTAAAATATTCTCTTAAGCCTCTCCATTGAAGCGATTGCGAGCCTTAATAAATGGTCCGCCAAAACAAGATTGATCATCGCTTCCACTATCGGGACAGCCCGGGGCAAAACACAGGGGTCATGTCTTCCTTTTGCCTTAAATTCCGTTTCCTGTTTATCCCTGGTAACGGTTTTCTGATTGATTAAAATCGTTGCTGTCGGTTTAAATGTCACCGATCCATAGATATCCTGTCCATTGGAGATTCCACCAAGCATACCACCGGCATTATTGGTGATTGTTTCGATGGTCTGCTTATCTGAAATATAGAAGAGATCATTATGCGCTTCACCGGTCAATTCAATCGCCTCTTCTCCAAGACCAAAACTGACGGATCTGGTTGCAGGAATTGACATGATTGCTTTTGCCAGATCCGCCGTCAGTTTATCAAAAACGGGAGACCCGAGTCCTGCCGGACAGTTGGTAATCTTAAACCTGATTTTTCCCCCAAGGCTGTTTCCTTTTTTCTTAGCTTCTGAGATTGCAGCAATCATCTTCTTAGCCATTGTCTCATCGGGACAACGAATTATATTGGATTCTACCTGTTCATAGGTCACCCGGGACAAATCTATATCGGCCTTAAGCTTATGTACCTGTTCCACCCAAGCCAATGATTGAGATCCGATCAACTCATTCAGCAATTGACCGGCAACTGCACCAGCGGCGACTCTGGCCGCAGTTTCTCTGGCACTGGCCCGGCCACCACCACGCCAATCCCGGTGAAGATATCTGGCATCATACGTATAATCTGCATGTCCTGGGCGATACAGATCTTTCATTTCTTCATATGCTTCAGACCTGGCATCCTTATTAAAAATAATCAAGCAAATGGGTGTTCCAATTGTTTTCCCTTCAAAGACACCGGATAGAATCTGAACAGAATCGGATTCACTGCGATTGGTCGTGATTTTGCTTTGACCCGGTTTTCGTCGATCCAATTGTTTCTGAATGATCTTTTCCTCGATTTTCAAACCGGCCGGACAACCATCAATGATAACCCCCAAACCTTTTCCATGACTTTCACCGAAGGTGGATATTCTAAATAAACTCCCGAAGACATTTCCCATATAAGATCCCAAAAAGTACTAATTCATATCATTAGGGTGGTTTACCCAAATACCGTCTATCAATAGTTCGTACGGTCTAAACTGCTGTTTATAGCTCATTGCTTTACAATCCCTCACCCAAAAACCCAGATGGAGGAATTTCTTTTTTAATTGTTTTGCCAGCTCTAGTTCTTTTAAGAAAGAAAAGATTCCCAATCGTCTTTTATGAAAATCCAAGTCATATGCAAAATATACACTGCTTAGAGAATTTACCAACACATCCACCCAGCCAACACCGATCAGTCTCTGATCTAAATAATACCGCATCATAATTGTGTCAACAGCCGAATGCACCAGGAAATCCTTATAGTTCTTTTCCGATGTGACTGCTCCATGTTTCTCAACGGAATACTTTTTGTAGAGTTCAAAGCTTTCCTGATCAAACTTTACAGGATGCCAGGTCAAACTGATATCCTGATTTTTATTCCAGGCCCGTCGTTGTGATTTGGATAATATAACATCATTTACCTTTAAACGAATTGAGACACATTCAAGACAATCGGGGCAATTGTTTTTATAGAAAAAACAACCACTCCGTCTAAATCCGTAAGATATGAGTGCCTCATAAACACTATTCTCAAGTGAACCGGCTCTAAAGGTATAGCTGCGCCATTGTCTGTTATCCAGGTAAGGGCACTCTCCATTGTTTGCTTCAAATAATTCCAGTTCCATCGGTGCAAAATACATATTACATACAGATAAGCCTTCCTGTTTCGTTTACCTCGAATTCCAATTCAACAGATGATGCATCTTTATGGTCAATTAGAAATCCAGGCGAACCTGAGGTTTAAATATCTTAAGTTCGAGCTTAACTGATCAAAGCCTCAAAATAGTCCGGCCGGAAAAACATAACAAATCGATCTTTTTTTCTTCAAGTGTCCCGCCACAAAAAAGGGAATTTATATTCTCTCTTCAATCGAGAACACCCATTAACTGAAGATCTAAATCAGATCAAACTGTTTTTTTTAAAAATGTGTTGTTATCTTTTTTAAGCTATGATAAGCAGACATTGTTCGTATAGCTGCCACACAGTTAGCCGGGTACAGTATATATCAGTCGAATTTATTATATATTTCCCATGGTAAAAATGCATGCATAAACAGACAGGCAATGGTGCATATGGCTTTGAGTTCGACACGTTCATGGTCAACTGTTCCTTAATTCCTCATACTTGATACAAAACCTAACCCAATCGTATATGGGAGGATAAAATGGCGGAAAGTATTTCTCAACAAGTTGCTAAGTTTTTGAAGAAGAACCCGAATATCTCCAATGCCGATCTATATGCAAAATTCCCCAAAGTCAGGGAAAACACTTTGAGAAACTATAAATCTAAATTTAAGGGTTCTCTTTCTCAATTAAAAACCAGGAAAAAAACCACTCCCTCAAAAAAAGCAAATGATAAGGAATCTACCTCCTCGTTACGAGGGAAAGTCTTTGAGTTTTTCAAACAAAATCCTAACGCAAACAATCAAAAACTTTACGAGGAATTCTCAGACTACTCCAAAAACAAATTGAGGCACTACAAAGCCAGTTTTTACAAATCGTTGGATTCGGTCTCTGAAGAATCAGGTAAAATTGCCAAAACCGTGACGGGAAAACTCAAAAGTAGAATTAAATCTTCACGTGATCCCATCGCCAAGCTTGAGGAGCGTGTGAATCAACTTGAGCGGCAGGTAAAGGCACTTGCTAATTCTGCCGATATTGCTCCTACGAGCAAGGATGCTTTTAAAGCCACCCTGACCGATAAAGCCTCGGGCCTGGAAAAGAAGTTCCGTGAATTGGAGGAAAATCTGGTCAATTTTATAAGTGAAAAACGGAAAAAAATAAAATCTGACATGTCTCATTTAGACGATATTCAACAGATGGTGACAGAAAAGATTAATTCATTCGTTTACAGTTTTAGAGAAAAAAAATAATCCCTCTCCAAAACAATCAGCTTGTTATCCATCGGCCAATCCGCTAGTGGATACAAGCTTTCTGCACATTGATATTAATCGCTGAATTGCTTTCTTTTTTATCATACTCAACTGCAAATAAGCTCCATTCCTGATTCTCTTCTATTGATCGAATGGCCAGGTCAATGTAACTTCTGAACTGGAGATTGAATTTTTCGATCAATTGATTCCTCATCATATCCATACCAGTTGTTTAAAATGCTGATCGTAGACAAATTAATATCCAGAATTGATGAAAAATCCTGCCCGATCGTTGTTGGGTTGGACCCGTTAATTGAGGGGATACCGGAACATATTAAAAACCAAGCGATAGCAGAACATGGAAACACGTTGCAGGGGGCAGCTGAGGCTTTGTTTCAGTTTAACAGAGAACTTTTAGAGATTCTAAACCCCATAATCCCTGCCGTAAAGCTACAAATGGCCTGTTACGAATTATATGGTCAGTGGGGCATTGAAGTTTTTAATCGAACCGTCATACTGGCTAAAAGCATGGGGTTCGTTGTCATTGACGATTCCAAACGAAATGATATTGGAAGCTCCGCTTCCCTGTATGCCGTTGGACATTTGGGCAATACTCCCTTGATAGAAGGAGTTGACAACAGCATAAAAGCCGACTTTTTAACCATTAATCCATTTCTTGGCAATGACTCAATCACGCCCTTTGTTGAACAAGCTACCCTGAACAACAAAGGTTTGTTCATTTTAGTCCGAACATCCAACCCTTCCGCCAAACAATACCAGACTGCCACAATAGGAGGCCTGCCACTTTATGAAGTCATCGCAGGTGATGTTCAATCCCTGGCCAAAGAACACCCCGGAGAAAACCGGTATTCATCAATTGGGGCGGTTGTGGGGGCTACCTGTGATGAAGAGGTAAATACATTAAGGGAGCTGATGCCAAATGTGTTTTTTCTGATGCCTGGATACGGGGCGCAAGGCGGGACGGCTGATCAGGTGGTTACCGCTTTCCAAAATGACGGGTACGGTGCCATAGTCAATTCGTCAAGAGGAATCATCTTCGCATACCGGCAACCGATGTTTAAGGAAGATTATCCGGGCAGGAAATGGAAACAAGCTTCCTTACTGGCTGCCAATTTGATGCGTGACGACCTATTGCGCTCATTAAAACAAGCTGGTAAACTGCCTAAAAACTGGTAATTGCAGATAAATCAAGTATAAATAATACAACTCAATAAAAAAAACTGATTGTGAATTTTACTATTCTTTTCTGGATCGTCTTCGGAATCTATTGCACAGGTTGGCTAACCTGTAGCCTGGCTTTTTTCTCCAATGACAGATATGCGGCATCCTGGGGAGAACGTTTATTATTCCTCGGCCTGGCTGTTCAGCTGGTATCCATAGGAGTAGGGTATATCATTAGTGGCGAATTCCTTTTTGAATCACTCTCAGGACTTTTTCTGTTTCTATCCTTTTTCACCGTTTTAATTTTTGCAGTATTGGACCTAAAATTTCCCAATCAGATATTTAAGATAATATTCCCACCGGTAGCCATTTTTTTCCTGATCTTATCGATCACCATTTCAGATCAGGCAATCATTGCTCGACAGTTTCTGGATAAATCCCCGGTATTTGGCAATTTTATGCTGATTTCCCACGCGTCCTGCGCGATGCTTGGGTATCTTTTATTTGGTGTGGCATGTCTGACCTCTATGTTTTATCTGTACCAGGAGAATAAAATAAAACGCAAAACCCTTTTATTGCAAAATGTTAAGGTGCCAAGTCTTGGTTTCCTTGATAAATTGAACTACAAGGTAATCACTGTTGGTTTTCTCTTTTTGTCTGTGGGGCTGTTGCTGGGAATCAATATGAAGATTATTGCCACCAATGGGCAGATGGAAATTTCATTAAGACAGGGATTGCCGGTGGCAACCTGGCTGATTTATGCGCTGTTTCTGATCGATCGGTTTATAAACGGATTGAGGGGGAAGATAACGGCTTTATGGGCAATTATCGGATTTGTTACGGCTGTGACGTCATTTGCTTATGAAGTGTTTCTACTGGTGCAGAAAAGTTAATTCGGTTCTAACATTCCCAACACGCACAATGATGGCCGTGATCTTGCCGGAAACATTTTGAACCCACTTGGAGAAACACTCTCTACCCTCTTGACAATTCCCAACCTGGATAGATCCAAGCCCTCAGACTATAGACAGCGATCTACCATTCCATTTCAGGATTGAAAAACTCGCCACTCTTACCACCTTCTTTTTTATACAGGCCTGTTCGAACGATCTGTATGGTTTTATCCACAGCCTTACACATATCATAAAAAGTCAATCCGGCAATCGAAGCTGCAACCAGAGCCTCCATCTCAACACCGGTTTTTGCCGTCGTACTCACTTGGGATTGTATCCGCACTTCAAGTATTTCCTCAATCAATTCCAGTTTAATATCCACATACTCTACAGGCAATGGATGACACATAGGTATTAAATTACCGGTAAGCTTTGCAGCTAAAGTTCCAGCGGTTTTGGCTACGGTGAAGGCATCACCTTTTTCCAGGCTTCCCTTTTTCAGAATTTCAACTAATTGTGGTGAGATCTTGAGAACACTTCTGGCGATAGCCGTTCGCGGAGTAACTGTTTTCTGGCTTACATCCACCATTTTTGCGTTTCCACTTTCATCAAAGTGGCTTAGTTTATCTTCCATCTGTCTTTAACCCTAAGTTTTATCATGATTGTGCTTTAACTTTTGATGGTTAAGGCACTTTTTAAAAAGAGCGCACATACTGACTTTACCCAATACAAGTCGAACTTTCAGCAGCCGACTCGTTGCACCAGATCCATTTTCAAATATGGCTTCGTTTTATTCAAACACCAACCATAATTTTCGCCTTGCCACAAATTTGAATCAGCGAACTAAAAAGAGATTCTCTATGTGCCCGTTAAATCAGAATCCATAGCAAAATTAAGACCCTCTATTGAGATCTGTTTGCCCTCATCCCGGAAATAACCCAAAGCCAATTCCTGCTTACGGGACCAATTATTGAGCTCCTTTCTCCCGCTTGGCACCTCCGGGAAAACAATCATTGTTTCTGAAATGGAGCTGTTGGCTGAGCTGTCTTTGAAAGAAAATTCACTATCATAGCACTCGATAAAAACCTTGTTTAGATCTTCTTTTATCTGTCGGATAATTACCTGCTGATCTTTTTTTCGATATTGTTTCCAGTAGGGGATTGAGTTTTTTAATGCTGTTCTTAAATGAACTGCCGATGAACCGGTCAACCAATACTGATTAATGTGGAACAAAACATTTTGATAGAAAAGAGAGTTGGTAATACCATCACTGATCACCTGCTGATTTTCGGGCAACAGATCCGGAATCAAGTCCGTATCCAGTTCCTGAACAGATAGTCTGAATTCAAGTCTGGGATTTTTAAAGTTACCCCGCACAAATGACATCTTTTCATAGTCAAGTACCATCAAATTAAAATTCTGAAACAGGCTTTGTAGTAATTCAGAGGCATAAGCTCCATTTTTTTCACAGGCAATATAAAATACCTGTACCGATTTTGCTGTTTCGCAACTCTGTTTTTTAAGCTCACTAATTTGTTGGGGATTTGATATGCACTTAAGGTGAGATGCCTTTGATTTGTCGTTTATCGGGATAAAAACCAATAATTCTGTTGTGTTAGAGACCAAAACATTAAAATAAACCAGATTCTGATCACCGGGATACAACAGTTTTAGCCTTGAACTCCAACCTTTTCGTTTGGGGAAAATCAACCCGGGTTGATCATTTACTTGCCGAAGAACCCAGTTAACCAGTCGTGAATTTGTACATGAATATTTTAACATACTTTCAGTTGAATCGATGGTAAGATGGTCAAAATGAACTGTTTTCAATATCTGCTGCAATATGCTTTCTAATAAAATCTTCTATGGAATCCAGCAAAGGGATAGATGTTCTGTTCTTTAAATACACTCTTACCATGGCATCAGAGACTTCCAACTCAATCTGGGATTTTGAGTTAACATTGATCGACTTAACACTCCACAGTTTTCTTGAAATACGCTCAGAAGAGCCATAAAGTAAAAGTTGTTTATCACCTTTGACAAGATAACGTATTAATCCTTCCAGTTTTTCAATGGGTTTATTGAGATTGAACTCAATCATGTTTCCATCAAGGCTGATATAGTTTTTTTCCTCAGTCCCACTCCATTTTAGAATACACTTGTCGGCCAGACTTTTGTATTTTAATCTCAGCAGTAGAAATAAGAGCTTCACGATCTGCATAAAATCAGACAACCGACAATCATCCACCTGCGCCATTCCATCGAATTGAAATATCACCTTGCCGTGTGACTCATCACTAATACGCCCGGAAATGGACTGAATATTGAAAAAGGGTTTATGATTCTGCAAATACTGGTGGTAAATCAGTTGAGCCGGTTGACCACTAATGGTTCCCTTTAAATTTACCGGCTCCGAAAACATGGCGGATTGCTGTTCAAAATCGAATTCCAGATGTGTGATCTGTTCCAGCTCGCAGACCACCTGTTCGAATATGGACATCCCCAGGTAACAGGCGTGAAGGTTGGGGCTTGCCTTTAACAGTTGATTGATCCTTGCACAGATTTTGGAATCCCCGAAGTAATAGACCACAACAATATAATCATCCCTCAAATCCATGACAGCCGCGACTTCCTTTGATTGCTTACTGTCTGAATGTTCAAGGGTAGCAAACCTTCCATCATCGTCCAGAACAAACTCATAATCCGGTTTTGTGGGCAGATCGCATAAGAACAGATGATGTCTGTTCCACATATCTAAATCCCAATATTCTTCAGACAAATTTTTGTAGAAGAATTGCACCATATGTTCGTTGCCGGCAGGCTGGAAAAAGGAAAAATTCTCATCAGAGGTTAATTCCAAGCCGATTTGCTGACGCACTCGTTCTGTTAATTCGTTGATAAAATCCATATGTACAATATTTAGACTCTTCCGGTCTTAATACCTTGGGCTTTTCTGCCCAGGCATCATCACACTAAACCTACTGGATTAATTTATATAATAAGGTATGCAATCAAAGCTGGAAAAAGGGTACAAACGCACCCTTTTCCTACTTTTGATTAATCTATCCGAAAGCGATCCATTTGATCAAATCAATAAACCGCTTTGTACCGGAATCATCAATCGTTCGACCAATGACCTGAAAATCAGAGCGAGAATAGCCAGCACCAATGGGGAAAAATCGATTCTGGAACGTGGCAGATAACGCTGGATCGGCGTTATCAATGGATCAACTAAAAACCAGATCGCCCTGACGAAGGGGTTATTCAAGGGAGGATTAACCAGTGTAAAAACAAACCACAAGACAGAAAGTATAAAAACAAACCAGATTATGCTGGAGAAGATATAGAGCCCACCATAAGCAAGATAACGAACAATATTAAACAAACTATCATCTAAAGCCATGTCATTAATAATGGAAGCTCCCACCGTTCGAACAATACCCGGAAGGACAATCTCGCCAAAGATTACCAGTAATAATGCCATGATGGGGGCAAATGCAGACAGATTTTGGGGCAGTTTATAACGTACCCAATTCCACATGGGAATCGTTACCCTGTTTATCCAATAAACAATCTGATTATTGGGATCAGCATTAATCCAACTTAATAAAAAAGCTGCGATGTGAACCCAAGAGTAAATTCTCAATACCCACTCAACCAAAATAGAAAACGTAACTATCTGTTCCATAAAAAACTACCTGATTTGATCGATTAACAACATTGAAGGAAGTAAAACATTGATTGAACAGAATTTGTTTCTTACAAAATGATTGCCTCTCCGTCACCGTGTTTTTGACTTCAAAAAGACACCATCACTCAAATTCTCCGGTAGCAGGTGGGACATAGACTTTTTTCGTTACTTTGATTGCTTGGTTACCTTTATAACTACCCTGGAAACCTAAAAACTTTGTGACGCCTTCCACTTTTATCTCCAAAGGTTGATTTACTTCCTGATCTAAAGAGATGATATCTCCAACCTTCAGCTTCAGGAAGTCCCTGACAGTAAGTTCGGAATCACCCAGTTCAACCAACAGATTAACAAAAGCTTCTTGAATGTTATCTCTAAATCGATTTCCCCAAACCGTATCCTCTTCATTCTGGTCTGCCTGGAATCCTGAGTCGAGTTTACTCCTGATCGGTTCAATCATGGAGTAAGGCACACAGATAGTTAACGTCATGGGAGCTTTTCCCATTTCCACATCGAATGTAATCACTACTACCACTTCACTTTGGGGAACAATGGCGACAAACTGAGGATTTATTTCTGTCCGGGTATAGGTAATTTGTACCGGGAAAACCGGTCTCCAAGCTACTTGCAGGTCTTCAAGGGCACTGATCACTGTCCGTTTTACCAGTTTCTGCTCGATAGCCGTAAAATCCCTTCCTTCCGCTTTTACTTCCAATTCTCCTGTTCCGCCATACATAATGTCAACCAGGTTAAAAACCAGCCGGGTCTCCAAAACCATGATGGCATTGCCCCTGAGGGGATTCATACGGAAAAGATTGAGGGAGGAAGGAACAGGAAGGGTTTTCAGGAACTCTCCAAATTTAATTAATTCCGTAGATCTAACACTGATATCAACTACTTTCCTCAAAGCTCCGGACAGCGTTAATCGAAACATCCTGACAAAACGGTCGTGGATAATTTCAAGTGTCGGCATCCGACCGCGAATAATACGATCCTGACTGGTAAGATCATATGGAATCACTGCATTGTCATCGATATCGGGCATATCGAATTCATCTTCCATATCCCCGCCTTCAATCCCCTTTAGCAACGCATCGACTTCAGTTTGAGAAAGCACTTGTGACATTTTTTTCCTCTATATTTAGGTACCCCAGCAAAAAAGCAATCAAAAAAAAGTGACTATTTTTCCTGAGATAAGCTGCAACCCCAAGCATTTATTGGCTAAACTGGCTCTTTCCTTGTATCAGAAACCGCATAACCTGACTTATTGTCTCTGATTTGTAATTGTTAAATGCAAGGTGAATTCCATTATTCTAACTCATTAGAGAATGCCAGATTTCTTCATCCACTTCATCGAAAAATTTACACCCAATTTTAAACTTTCCATTATAGTCTACAACCCTGGCGACTTCAAACTCAAAATCAAGAACAGATGTATCCTGTTCAATGGGATCTTTTATGGAAGCGGTAAGAGATACCCCAACCTCAAAGGAGCGATTACTGATAAAGCTTAAACCGCCAGCAGAGTAGTCAAACAGGGGATAAACCACCTCCTTATCACCATCAATCAAACTAATGCTGCCGTTGGCAATGTAGCGCTTGTGCTTCCTGATTTTGGCATAGTACTCCTCGGAAAACTCATCACTTTCGGATTCACCGTCACTATCAATATCTTCAATTTGATAATCATCAGAAAAATCATCTGTTTCTTCGATTGTCAGCGCCTCAACTTCATCACTCATTGATTCCGAATAGGGTTCATCATCCAAAATGGTGATAATGACATTGGTTTTTTTCTTGATATTTAAAGGCTCGACTAAGTGTAATTTGTTATTTTTAAATATACCTTTGATTGAAAACATATGACCCTCAATTCAAGTTAAGTAGAAAATTGACAGATTTGATGTTTGAACCGAATAGTTTGATATCATCAGTCCTCGCCTTAAAACCGGACTGAATTCCATCAATGACCTTTAATAATTGGTATATTATTAAAGGTCATAGAGAAAGCGAAGCAAATATCAAACCGTTTGCTGGTAATCTTAATCCAGATAAACCGGATAAGTACTTTAAAAAATTATATCCTGCCCAAAAAAGTTGGAATTAATTTACAAGGTACTAAAATCAGTTTCCATTTAACAAAGATCGTAAACGTTTGTAAACTGATAAAATTATACCTATTCTTGCCAACAAATCCAATTGAATTCAGAGCTTAAATTTCTAATATCCAGGTTGGTCAACATCACCTTTAACCGGTCTCCGATCTTGAATTTCAGACGATTTTTTCTGCCGCGAATGCACTGGTTTTCTTCATCATACTCATAGCGGTCATCGAAGATTGTTTTTAAAGGAACAAATCCTTCCACATAGGGCGAATCCACCTCAACAAATATCCCTGAATGGACAAAACCCGTTATTTTTACCTCAAAAAGGTCTCCAATCCGATCAGACATAAAGTCCAGTTTAAAAAACTTGGAGCATGATCTCTCGGCAACAGTCGCCAATCGTTCTCTTCCTGATGAAGTGGCCGCCATGTATTCCGGAATTACCGGCGGTTTTTTACCTTTTAAATAACACTTTAATGCCCTGTGAACAAGCAGATCCGGAAATCGACGAATCGGAGAGGTAAAATGGCAATAGTGTGTGGCTGAGAGTCCAAAATGCCCTTTTCGCTCAATTTCATAAACCGCCAGAGACATGGATCGGAGCACCGAATACTCAAGATAATCCTTTTCCGGGCTGTTTTTAACAAGATCCAAAGCAACATTATAGTCCTTGCCCGAATTCATTGCCGTAACTTTGATGTTACTATTCCAAAGCAAATTTTGAAGCTGTTTTCTTTTTTCAGGAAGAGGTTGGGGGTGGTTTCTCCAGACGATGGGAATCCTATGCCGCTCACAATATTGTGCCACATTTTCATTGGCAAGCAGCATGAATTGCTCGATCACCTGCATGGCTTCTGTTTGATAGACTTTTGAAATATCAGTTATTCTGTTCTTTTTGTCATAATCAAATTTGGTTTCCGGTAGCTGAAAGTTGATAAACCCTTTACTAATTCTCATTTTCCTGAGGATATTCATGATCTCACGATAAAGATCCAAATGAGCCGATAAACTTTGAAAGCTTTTTCTCTGTTTTATCCAATTCGTTGCATAATAGTGGTCGACAGCAGTATAGGTCAATCGACAAGCTATTTTATTGATACTCGTATATATTTTGGTTGAATGTGTATTTCCTTTTTTATCCACAACCATTTCGCATGTCAGGGTGTTGCGATTGACTCCCTCTTTCAGACTACAGACCCCGTTGCTCAATGATTCCGGCAGCATGGGAAAAACTTTGCCCGGGATATAGGTGCTGGTTCCCCGGCAGAAAGCTTCCTTATCTATTGCAGAACCTTGCGGGACATACTGATCAACATCCGCAATTGAGACCCATATTTTGTATTTTTCTCCCTCTTTTACTGCATAGATGGCATCATCAAAGTCTTTTGCATCCTCACCATCGATTGTCACGAAGGGTAGATTTCTAAGATCAACCCTGGCACTATTCTTATTCAATCTAACATCTTTTGACAGCAGAGAACTGGCGTCCAGAACTTTTTCAGGAAACCTTGTGGGAATCTTATTTGCAATCAGGATATTTTCCAATACAGGATTTTGATAAATATCATCCTCTTTTATCAATCTTGCCTTACCCTCCGGATGTTTTTTGTCCTTGGAAAATGAAGTAATCTCCAACCAAGCCGGTTCCCCTTCATTTTTAATGGTGAGGGAATTCGTTACATTAAACTCCCTTAATACATATTCCCCATTAGGTTTGAAAACCAATTTCCCCTTTTTCCCAATATGGAGGTTTCCTTTTAACTGCGTTATTTTTCGATCAATTATTTCCAGAAGTGAGGCGGACTTTTCTTCGACGTTCTCTGAACTAACGGAAAATCTTACCAGATCTCCATGAAGATAATCCCTGATATTGCTCTTGACGATATTGAATTCACTCTGGTGATCAAATGAATAAAGTGTAGCTGATCTATTTCTACAAATGACAATTCCTATAAATTCATTCTTTCGTCTTTTACGGCTACGGTTTGATTTTGACAGGGAAACGGGCGCGGATTTCTGGATGCTGCGAGATGCTTTTGCAGGCTGATCCAGCAAGTAGTAACGATTGTCTCGTTTATAGCAGGCCTTTTTCTTTGTCAGGGTACTTAGGGCTTTTCTTACAACTGCTTTTCGCTTTTTTTTCTGATCCATGTTAATCAGCATCTCTTTGACGGTCAAACCGCGCTCTGCTGCTGATTCCAGAAGTCTGTAAATATTTTCCTGGGAAATTTTCATCTCTTTTTATATTTTCCGGGCTTCGAACTGGGCCCTTTTTTTTTGTCCTTTCGATGGTAAAGCTCAAGAAATTCGGCTTTATACTTTAAAAAACATCTGTTCTTAATAGCGGTTCTGATCTGTTTCGTCAGATTGAGGAAAAACTGCACATTGTGAATAGAAGTCAAGGTTGCACCTAATATCTCATTGGCTGCAAAAAGATGGTGAATGTAAGCTCTGGTAAAATTGGTGCAAGTATAACAATCACAACTCGTATCCACCGGGAATTTATCCGTCTTAAACTCCCTGTTGCTGATTCTGATTTTTCCCCAATTGGTGAAAAGTGTTCCTGACCTGGCGTATTTTGTGGGAATAACACAGTCCATCATGTCAACACCTCTCTCAACTGCTTCCAGGATATCATCAGGTAATCCGATTCCCATCACATACCTTGGTTTGTTGTCCGGCAACCAGGGGGTTGAAAAGTCAAGAACTTTTTTCATATTATCGATCCCTTCCCCCACGGAAAGTCCTCCAAGTGCATAACCGGGAAAATCAAGGTCAGTGAGGGCTTGTATTCCCTCCTTCCGTAAATCTTTAAAAACTGCTCCCTGGCTGATTCCGAATAGTGCCTGTTCCTTTTTTTTGTGTGCGTCCTTACAACGCTTTGCCCAGTTTAAAGTCCTATCCAATGATTGTTTCGCATATTCATAGGTTGTTGGATACTCTACACACTCATCAAAAGCCATAATAATATCAGCACCCAATTCGTTCTGAATTCTAATCGAATCTTCAGGGGTTAATCGAATTAAATTGCTGTTTTTCTCATGCCGAAAAGAAACTCCCTGATCATCTACTTTTCTACCCGGAAGAGAAAACACCTGAAAACCTCCTGAATCTGTCAAGATAGGACCATTCCACCCCATGAATGAATGCAGCCCCCCAAACTTCTCAATCATGGCTGAACCAGGTTGAATATTGAGATGGTAAGCATTGGATAGCATTATTTGGGCACCCGTCGCTTTCAACTGCTCCATTGTCATAGCTTTCATGGCTGCCGCCGTACCAACCGGCATAAAAATCGGCGTATCCACCTCCCCATGTGGAGTATAAAACTTCCCCAGTCTTGCACCACTTGTATCTTGTCCTAACAACTCAAATGAGAATCTATCTTTATTCATGATGAAACCACAGTGATTAATTCAAATATTCTTTCCGGAAATGATCGATTAACAAAAAATTGGACTCATAAAAACTTCATATCCCATTAAATTGATGTATATCCGGTTTATTCAAAACTAAACTTTGGAGTCTTGATAAGACTTCCTGGATAATCTTTCTAATTACGGAACTTCAATTGGTTTAAGATTTTACATCAAGTTAATCGGTTTTCAATGCTGATAGTTTTATATAGTAAAAGGATTTTAACATGAAAAAAATAGTTATCATAGGGGGAGTTGCCGCTGGACCAAAAACTGCCTGTCACGCAAAACGACTGATGCCAGAGGCAGAAATCACGCTCATCGATCAAGACGACCTTATTTCTTACGGAGGATGTGGAATTCCTTACTTTATCGGAGGTGAAGTTAACGATGAGAAAGCTTTGCGGTCCACAAGCTTCCATATGGTAAGAGATGAATATTTTTTCGAAGAAGCCAAAGGGCTTATTGTTAAAATAAAAACCAGGGTTATTGAGATCAACCGCAAAGAAAAATTCGTTACGGTTGAGAGTGTCACTGATCAAACCAGGGAAAAAATTCCCTATGATAATCTGGTTATTGCAACGGGCAGTCAATCAAACATTTTGCCGATCCCGGGAACTGATTTAAAAGGCATTTTTACCATCGGAAGCCTGCATAGTGCAATTGATGTGCATAAACAACTGGCTGAGGGCAATATAGAAAAGGTTGTTGTGATCGGCGGCGGTGCCATCGGAATAGAGATGGCAGAAGGGATCGAAGATATGTGGGGCATGGAAACAACAATCGTCGAATATCTCCCCCAACTCTTACCCAATTTTATTGACTGGCCACTCGCTGAAATGTTGAAGCAACATTTAATAGAAAATAATGTCAAGGTCTTCACGGGAGAAGCCGTCACCAGTCTTGAAGGGACAGAAGAGGGGAATGTCAAAGCTGTGATCACAAGTCAAAGAAAGTTGGAGGCCGATATGGTCATCATGGCCGTCGGCGTCAGACCTCGTGACCAACTGGCTAAAGCGGCAGGTTTACTCGTTTCCCCCAGGGGTGGGATTGTTGTTAATAACAGGCTTCAGACCTCTGATCCCGATATTTATGCCGCTGGCGACTGCATTGAATCTCATAACCTGGTTTCGGGGAAAAAGAGCTATGCTCCGCTGGGATCATTGGCCAATCGTCAGGGAAGAGTAGTTGGCGACAATCTTGCCGGAATTCCCAGCACCTTCAACGGCATTACCGGAAGTTTTATTATGAAGGCTTTTGACACCTGTATCGGTTCCACCGGACTGAGTTATGACACAGCCATAAAGGAAGGGTTCAACGCTGAGAAAGTGATAACAACACAATCGGACAGAGCTCATTTTCTCCCCAATCAGGCGCAAATGCCCTTGATTATGGTTTTTGACAAAACGAGTCGAAAGGTTTTGGGATTACAAGGATTTGGACCAATGGGAGATGGAGTGTTAGCCAGAATCAATGCAGCCGCTGGGATGATAGCAAAAAGCGCAACCATTGAAGATTTCAGCAACCTGGAAATGGCATACGCACCACCTTTTTCCACAGCTGTGGATGCGTTGAATGCAACTGCGAATGTGGCGGACAATCTGAGCAGAGGACGATTTAAGCAGGCTTCAATCAAAGCCTTTATCAAATGGCTGGAGGATCCCAAAACCAATCCGGATTGGATCGCTGTTGATACAAGAGCTGAAAACGACTCAAAGAGTCTTGCCAATCATTTTAGCGAAAGATGGCTTTCGATTCCTTACCCGGAAATAAGAAAACGTTACCAGGAACTACCAAAAAATAAACAGCTGATTATCATTTGCGGTGCCGGAACCAGATCATATGAAGTACAGATATTCCTCGATAGTGTTGGCATCAAAGACACGCTGGTGTTGCCAGGAGGATTGATTGTATTGAGGAGATTGGGTTTGGTTGATTTACCAGAGTAAATACCAACCGGGCAATCTCTTATGCATTGCCCGGTAACTCTTTATCTCTTCAACATATCTGCAATCAGAAATGCCAGTTCCAGACTTTGCTGGGCGTTTAATCTCGGATCACACGAGGTAGCATAGTTGTTCTCCAAATGATGATCCATGATCTCCTGTGCACCTCCCATGCATTCTGTTACATCTTTCCCTGTCAATTCAAAATGAACACCACCAGGAACAGTTCCTTCGGCATAATGAATTTCAAAAAAGTGGCGGATTTCCATTAAAATATCATTAAAATTCCGGGTTTTATAGTTCGAATCGGAGGTGAAGGTATTGCCATGCATGGGATCACAACTCCAAAGAACCTTTGCTCCGTGTTCTTTTATGGATCTCAGTAAAGGCGGCAAATAGGTCGCTATTTTTTCCTTACCGAATCGTGTGATAATCACCATTCTACCCGACTCATTATTCGGGTTCAATGTGTCAAGTATTCGTTTCAGATCATCGAGATCGTGATCAGGACCTATTTTGATTCCAATCGGATTATGAACCCCCCTAAGGAACTCAACATGGGCACCATCAACCTGGCGCGTTCTGTCACCGATCCAAAGCAGATGGGCACTACAATCATACCAGATGCCTGTCAGCGAATCCTGACGAGTCAAGGCTTCTTCATACCCCAATAGCAATGCTTCATGGGAAGTGTAAAAATTTACTTCACTCAGTTGCGGTACTTTCTCCGGTTCAAATCCGATAACCCTCATAAAAGTTAGAGCTTTTTCAATTTGAAAAGCCAACTCCTCATATGATTTTCCCTCCTTGGATTGCTTCAGAAATTCTTTGTTCCAGGCGTGAACTTTTTCCAGTGAGGCATACCCTCCACGGGTGAAGGCTCTTAAAATATTCAAACTGGAAGCCGAATGAAAATAACCATCGAGCAGTCGTTTACAATCCGGATTCCGGGCTTCCTTTGTAAAATCGGAAGCATTTACCATGTCCCCCCTGAAACTGGGCAGTTCAACGCCATCTCTGATTTCAACCGGACTGGATCTCGGTTTAGCATACTGTCCTGCAATCCTTCCCACCTTAATGACCGGTTTCTCCCCGGCAAAAGTCATCACAACGGCCATTTGAAGAATAACCTTCATTGTTTCCCGAATGGTTAGAGCAGTACATTCTTTAAACTCTTCTGCACAATCACCTCCCTGGAGCAAAAACCCCCTTCCCTCTGCAGCATCAGCAATGAGTTTTCTGAGCTTTCTAATCTCTCCTGCAAAAACAAGCGGCGGAAGATCGGTTATCTGTTGCAACACGTTTACATACTGCTCTTTGTCAGGCCAATCAACCTGTTGCATGGCTGGAAATAATTTCCATGAGTCTTTATTCCACGGTGACGTACTCATTTTAACCTATTAAATTCAAGATTATTACAATAAGTTTCCATCTGAATGATCAGATTTAGAAAGAACGATAAATCTGAAAAATCACACCTTAAATGGAAACAGTCAAAAGGACAGAATAGCACCCGTATTAACAAAGATACAGCCCTTTGATCCGACTTTATCATAACTATAATATTGCAAGCGAAACACACGCCCGGGTGTTTATTTTCCGGCTTTCAGCTTTTAAAAAACCGGGATAGGAAATTAATGATCTTATGATTGGATTCCAATCATTTATGGCAAAATCATTTGTTTTGCCATAAAAAACCGTTCCACAGCGAATCAAAGCCGAGATTCTGTCGATATTGGTTATAGTTGTCCAGATAAGTATGTACAATCAATTAAAACCGAAATGCCTTGTCGGCACCAAATCCAAATATAGAACTTGCTATTTCAAATATGGTTTAGTAAACACAGGTTCAGTAGTTATCGCAATCAATTGGCAACAAAAAGCAGGCGTTTGAGTGAACAAATACAAACTGCAGACCTAAGAAATAGTCACCATTAAACAACCAAAAGGACAGTTCAATCAGTTTACTGAAAGACCATGATTATCAAGCTGTAACACTAAAGATCACCGAGTTTACCCAAACTCTTTCATCCTGTTGCTGCTCAGCAATTACAATGATATAGAACTTTGGAGTCTGGATAAAAAAAATATCAGCCTGAATAGACTGGATGCCGTAATTGTGCAATCTATACCTGTTGTCTGACTGATTTTATTCGTCAGTTTAACTATTTATATCTTGAGAGTTTAGGTTTCTCTGTCATGCCGGACTTGATCCGGCATCCAGCGTTTTGAAATAATTATGGATTCCGTATCGAGCACGGAATGACAACATATCAGCTTTCTATAGTCTTAAATTTCAATAAATTA
>JAHJTV010000109.1 GCA_018829445.1 bacterium | reverse complement strand
ATTTAATAAATACTTTTCTTTCCTTGACAGGGCTCGTCCACGAAGAAAAAATTTCGCCGTGGAGGCCATCGGGGTGGAGCGTCGTCAGCCGGCATTGCATGATTTCTTTTTTTTTTTTTACGAGCGATACTTTTTTTATCCGGTAGGAGCCGAACAGATACTCTACGAGATCGAGATCATGAATTAATTTATCTATGATGAGGCTTTCTTTTACTCTCTCCGGTCTTGGGCTGACACGGATTAAATTGTACTGTACCGGCTTTCCCCACATACGGTATTTAAGTGCTTCGCGCGCTTCCACAGTTACCGGATTATACCGTTCTACATGCCCGGGAAGAATTTTTACACCTTTTGCACGCGAAAGTCTGCTTAATGACCGTACCTGAGAAAATGAAGGGCAGACAGGTTTTTCTATTAAGAGATGAAGGTATGCATTTATGCACTGTCGGGCGATATCATAATGTGTGGGAATAGGGGTGGCAATTATTGCCGCATTAATTCCCATTTCGATGCGGCGGGCAAGCATATGCCCGATATCATTAAAATACCATATTCCTCCCCGGTATCCGATTTTAACCAGCGGATCAACAATTGCTTTCAGAGACAACTTATCAAGCAGACGGTTTACCCCCGCTTTATAATTTGTTTCACGTTTTTTTTGTTGTATTAATTCGCGGCAGGCAGTATGGTAAATTTTCCCCATATAGCCGTAACCGATAATGGCGAGTACGGTCTTACCCTTCATATTGCTTAAAGTAACCCGGCACCATTTCAGTTACAGGGTTTTCCTGATTAAGTCTCGAATGTAATGGCAGAGGAAAGTGCGGTAATTAAAAGAGTTCTTTTAATTCAGCGGCGACTTTCCGTGCGAGTTCCATATCGGGCAGCACAAGATCGGGCAGACGGCAAAAAGGAATCATTTCAACGGTCAGCGGACCGGAGTAATTGATTTCTTTCAGTGCGGCTTTAACCGCGGGATAATTAACATCGCCTGTTTTCAGATTGTCGCCGAAACCATGCAGATTACCGCCACAGTCATTTCTGGAAAAGTTTTTAATATGTACGGCTTTAACATGCTTTCCAAGTATGGTGATCCAGTGTTCGGGATATCCGAAAAGAAGAGGATTGCCGATATCAAAATATACGCCGATTGCTTTTGATTTAAATTGTTCCACAAACATTTTCATTTCTACCGGTGATAAAAGAAATTTGTTCCAGACATTTTCAAGTGCTATTTCAACTTTCATTTTTTCTGCAAGCGGAACCAATTTTTTTAAAGCCGCAGTTGATCTGTCCCACACGGTTTGATACGGCACCACCGGTCTGGTGCTGTCCCAGGCAACATCGACCGCGCCGGGCACTACGAGTATGGTTTTTGCACCGAGGGCAGCTGCTGTGCGGATATATTTTTCAGTAAATGATACGGCTTTTGCCTGTTCTGCATTGTCAGGCGAACCAAGAGACATTCCCCAATACGCGCCGGAAGCGAGAGACTTAAGACCGATCTTTTTTTCAAGCGCATATTTTTTGATTTTACCGCATTCTTCTTCCGAAATTGATTCCGGGAGTACATCGCCGAAGGTTAATTCCAATCCGTCAAGTCCCATTGCTGCCGCGTCATCAATCGCCTCATATGCGCTTTTCGCGCCTCCGAACCCGCCTAAAACCCAATAGTTAATTGCTTTGTATGACATAACTGTATTCTCCTGAAAGATGACTTTTAATATGATACTTTTACTGTTTTCTTCTTATTGATAGAGGTAAGTTCGGCCTCTATAACGGCGTGCGAGTCGGCAAGATCGTTTACTGAGACATACTCGTCAGGTTTTTTGCCGGTTTGGAGACAGGTAAGAAGATAATCAATCTCCACATGCCAGCCCGTCGGTTTATCCGCTGCCGCAGGGGTAGGTTTTTCCACGTTACCATTTTCATAAATTACCTGATAGCCTGTTTCTGAAAGCCGGGCGGTTCCTTTTGTGCCTACTATAAGAAAGCTCATTTCAAACGGACCGGCCGCTGCAGGTGTCCACCCGCCTTCAGCGCAGATGAGCACATCATTTCCGTAGTCGTAATTGGTTATCGCGTGATCCACGCCTGCTTTTGAACGGAACCCTTTTTGTCCAAAAGAAGTTACTGCTTTGGGTTTTCCGAAAAAATACCTCACCACATCGGTATCATGTAAATGCAGATCAAGCAGCGCCCCGCCGCTTTTTGCATCGTCCATAAACCAGTTCTGCCAGGCATTCCCGGATATGTTCGGAGAAACTCGTTTAAAGGTTGCGCATTTTATGTCACCAAGTTTGCCGGATT
>JAHJTV010000008.1 GCA_018829445.1 bacterium | reverse complement strand
TGTTTAAGACAGTATTGAACCTGGGTTAGCCCTGACTTTTGCCAGGCGTTAATATGATGGCTCCAAGAAGTTCTCTTGGATTGGCGGGTATTGGCTTTTGTAGCTTGAGTTTTACTGTTCATTGACATGCTCCTGTAGATAGTTTATTCAATGTTGCCGGCAAAACTTGCGGCACTGAGCATGTTATGGCAGGTTTTCAACCCTCCCGGAAGAAGGGGTTAATTTAGCGCTTACGATGAAGGTGAAGGTGTCAATTTCCTCATCCAACAACCGTTTTAACCAAACCACAAAAAAGCATTTCGAGGATTCGGAGGATTCGGGTCGGACCTGGCCGAAGACCGATAAACAGCGGAAAAATCCCTCAAAAACAGTCGCTTTTGGGTCTTAAATTGTCGTTTTTAATAGCAAAAAAGTACTTTTAAGGGGTTTGATATTTCTGACCAATTGTACGATTCTTAGATCTATCTTTTGGGGGGTAAAAAGGTGGATTTAAGCCCGAAAACAGTTGTTTTTTGCACTTAAGACAAGAATTATCGGGATATCAGCTCGGTCTGACCCCAAGCTAGCAAACCCAAGCTAGCAAGCTAGCGCAAGCTAAAGCTACCAATAGCATCAAACATATGAGCAGGTACGTAGTTGTTAATTTATTCGGGAACTCAATTGCGATATTGCGATTTGATTTCTAAACCTTGAGTTTCGTCCTAAAAGCATGCAATTTTGGAGGTCTTTTTGACCACTCGAATCAAAAATTATGGCGGAAATCAGGTTTCTTTAAGGGTACCTATTTTAGCCAGGATTTGATCAATGCGGTTTGCATGGTCAAATCCCTTGTCAAAAACAAAAGAGAGCTTGGGAGTATTCCTGGAATTCAGGGTTTTGGAAAGCTTTGATTGAAAGAATCCACTGGCTCCATTCAGGGCGCTTGTAATCTTATCAGTATTTTTTTCAGGTCCAAAGACTGAATAAAAAATAATCGCCTGGCTTGAATCCGGACTGAGCTTTACATCGACTATGGTAACTCCCTCAAAAATAGGATTTCCGCTGGATTTGGTCAGAATCCCGGAAAGTTTGATCTTTATCTGTTCTCTTTTTCGATCTTTACTGATTTTTGGCATCGTTGTTTTTTTAAATGACCGGGGATATTTAACTACAGTTTAGCTGCTGTTTCCAATCGTATATAGGATTCAAGTTCATCACCAGCCTTTAAATCCTTGAAGGAGTCAAGACCTATACCGCACTCAAACCCTTGTTGAACTTCTTTGGCAGCATCCTTAAATCGTCTCAATGATGACAGTTTTCCGTCATGGATAATGACATTGTCCCTGATCACACGAACTGATCCATCTCTCATAATTTTGCCTTCTGTCACACGAGAACCGGCAATAATACCAATTTTAGGAATGTTAAAGATTTCAAGCACTTCAGCCTTTCCTTGAATCTCTTCTCGTATGATGGGTTTCAGCATTCCTTCCAGGGCGTGTTTTACATCATCAATTACTTCGTAAATTACGCTATATAGTCTGATCTCAATTCCCTCTTCCTGAGCCACTTTTTTGGCGGAGGGATCAGGTCTTGTATTGAATCCAATGATGAAAGCTTTACTGGTCGTTGCCAGTAAGACATCATACCGAGTAATTGCTCCGACTGCCCCGTGAATGATTTTGATAGCCACCTGCTCGTTGCCAAGTCTTTGTAAAGAATCAGACAAGGCATCCAAAGAACCATTGACATCGGTCTTAATGATAAGATTTAAGATACTCTGTTCCTCTTTACCCATGGAATCAAAAAGGTTTTCCAAGGTGCGCTTCTGCTGTTGAGCCTGTTTCCTTTCTTTTTCCTTTTCTGTTCGTAGCATGGCAATCTGTCTGACCTGCTTTTCATCCTGACCTACGTTAAAAGGGTCGCCAGCTTTTGGTACACCATTTAAACCCACAATCTCAACCGGGATAGCTGGCGTTGCCACTGTTATCTTCTTGCCGCGGTCATTCCACATGGCTCGAACTCGTCCGTATTCGGTTCCCACAACATAGTTGTCTCCAACTCTTAAGGTTCCGTTTTGAATCAGGATTGTTGCTGAGTTACCCCTTCCCTTATCAACTTTGGATTCTATTACGGTACCGATGGCTAACCGATTGGGATTGGCTTTTAGCTCCATAATCTCTGATTGCAGATGAATCATCTCCATCAGTTTGGGAATCCCTTCTCCGGTTTTGGCGGATACTCTTATCGTAGGAATATCACCCCCAAATTCTTCAGAGACCAGTTGGTGCTCCATAAGTTGCTGAATGGTTTTTTCCGGGTTAGCTCCTGGTTTGTCGCATTTGTTAATCGCAACAATGATGGAAACTTCGGCAGCTCTTGCATGATGGATCGCTTCAATAGTCTGAGGTCTTGGGCCATCATCTGCGGCAACCACCAAAATGACAATATCAGTTACATTGGCTCCCCTGGCTCGCATGGCAGTGAATGCTTCATGTCCGGGAGTGTCCAGAAACGTGATTTTTCCTTCCGGGGTTTTAACATGATAAGCCCCGATGTGTTGGGTGATTCCACCGGCTTCATCATCCGTTACATTACTCTTTCTGATCTTGTCTAACAGAGAGGTTTTTCCATGGTCGACATGTCCCATTATTGTTACAACAGGAGGACGAAACTCTTTTTCTGCCTCTTTGTCTTCTCCGGTGTCAATAGTATCTTCAATGGATTCAAATTGGACCTTAAGCTCAATACTATGCTCCGATGCTACAAGAGCAGCGGTCTCACCATCTATTGACTGGGTAATGGTTGCCATTATACCTAACGACATTAGAGTTTTTATAATTTCCGGAACCTTAATGCCGATGACACCTGCCAGATCGCCAATAGTGATAAACTCCCCAACCACCAGTTCTTTATGTCTTGGATTAAACACGTGTTTTTGTTTTTTGTTTTCTGCTTGTTTTCTTGCTTTTTCCTTTCGTCTGGCGGCTTTGGAAAATCGCCGCTTATTGAAAGGTGTAGTGGTTGAAACAGGTTTAGGATCATCAATAAATCCGACAGTTACATCTTCTTCAACTTCAACGACGTCAAGTTCTTCCTTGAAAACCTTCTTAACAAATTTAACCTTATCTTTTTTCTGAAAGCTTTTAATCTGCTTTTTGTCGAATTCATCGACCGGTTTTTCTTTTTCAATCGCTTTTTCCTGCTTTTTATCCTTCTTCCGAAGTTTCTCCTCTTTTTTCTCCTCTTTCGGTTTCGTTTCTTTCTCCAAGGGCTTCTCTTCTACCGGACTTTCTTCGATTTCTTCCGGAGAAAGATCCAATTTCTGTTTTTGATGGACTGTAACTTTGATGGGTTCTTTTTGGATCGGACTGGCTTTTGGAGTATCTACCGGTTGATCGGTTGTAGGTTGTTCTGTAATGGTGGATGGCAATTGAACCGGTTTTTTACTGGCGGAGATTCTGATGCGCTCCCTGATATTTTCGGGTTTGGTCGTTCTTCTGGGAGCTATAATCTGATTCTCATTTTCAACCGTTTCTTCAACTTCCCCGTCCTCCTCAAGCTCTTCTACTATTGCCTCCGGTTCCGCTTTTATCTCTTTGATCTCCAGCTCAGGGATGTTTTGTTCGACTGTGGTCTTACTTTTATCTTCATCATCTTTTTCAATTTCAGGTGCAGCTTTTCTTTTTAGAATTCTCTTTGGAGCCTTCTCCTCAGTTATCTCTTCTGCTTCCTGCTTTTTCTTTCGGGTTTCGACATCCTCTTTCAATGGTTTGTCTTCGATTTTTAAAGATGCCTTAATCTTTTTTCCCTCTTTTGCTTTTTTTGCGGAGATTATTCTTCGTCGTACGGTTTTTGTGCCAGTTTGATTGGAGATTTCGCTTTCCTCAATCCGAGTAGCTGGCTCAAGAAAATCTTTTTTAACTAGGGTAACTTGCTCATCCGACAGGGATGAAAAATTACCCGATATCTCGATATCCATCCCTTTAATCTTCTTGATCAACTCTTTGGTTGGAATATTGAGTTCTTTTGCCAGTTCAAAAACTCTCAACGACATGAAAAATCCTCCAATTTTGTTTTGAATGTCCGCTAAGGCTATCTATTAATTCAGTTCAAAAGGCTACCTGTTTATAAACCAAATCTAACCATGTAAATGTTTACTCTTCCTTCTTTTGTTCTTCATTAACCTGTTCTGTTACTTCGGACATCTCTTCTTTGATTATATTTGTATCAGCGTCATCGGGGTTGGATCCCGGATCCGTTTCACTTTCCAATACAGGTTCCGGTTTTTCAACACTTTTGACAGGTTCCATCTCTTCTTTATCAGGATCTTCCGTTCCGCTAATCTCTTCAGTTTGCAACTTTTCTATTTCAGCAGATTCTTCTGTTTCTTCAGATTGGGTTTCGTTATCCTTTAAATCAACCGATTCTGTCTCAGTTTCTTCACTTTTGGATTCAGCAAAGGATGCCTCAAGCTCTTTAAATTCGTCACTAGGTTCCCATGCTGTTATGTTGATCATGATTCCAGTGAGTTTGGAGGCTAGTCTGACATTTTGTCCCTGTTTGCCGATTGCCAGTGATAGTTGATCTTGTGCTATCTGAATATCACATGCTTTTTTTTCTGCATCCAGATCAATCCTCACTATCTCCGCCGGTGCCAGAGCGTTTTGGATAAACTGTTCAAGATCATTGGACCATTCAACAACATCGATTCTTTCGTCGCATAACTCAGATACAATGGCCTGGACTCTTGACCCGCGCGGACCAACACATGCTCCTACGGGATCAACGTCAGTGTCGTTGCTGTGAACAGCCACTTTTGCCCGCTTTCCGGGCTCCCTGGCTGCGGCCATGACATCGATTATCCCTTCAAACACTTCAGGGACTTCAACTTCAAATAACTTTATCAGGAAGTTGGGATGCGTTCTGGAAACGATCAGTTGAGGCCCCCTGCCTTCAGATTGCAGGTCAATCAGTAAAGCTCGAACATTGTCACCCGGTTGCAGTTTTTCGTGGGGAATCTGCTCATGTCTGTCCAAAACGGCTTCAGCGGTACTTCCAACGACAATTATTACTTTACCACGCTCTATCCTGGAAACAGTCCCATGTACTATTTCACCTTTTTTGTCGGTATATTTGTCCAATACCGATTCTCTTTCCGCTTCCCTGATCTTTTGAAAAATCAATTGCCTTGCGGTTTGGGCGATTACTTTTGAGAACTCGGTTGCATCAATCTCATATTCGACTTCATCACCGCATTCTGCCAGGGGGTCCAATTTTTTGACCGAATCGAGAGAAATCTCGTTATCAGGATCTTTAACTTCACTAACAACTACCTTATAATGCATTAAATCGATTTCACCCGTTTGCCTGTTAAATGATGCCTCAATCGTTCTATAATTTTTATATTTCCGATATGCAGCACCAACAATGGCATCTTCAATGGCTTCAATGATCGACTCTTGCTCCAAGCCTCTTTCATGACTTAATTCGACAATAGCTTCTAAAATACTGCCAGGCTTCATGAAACGCTCCTGTAACGTTTTGTTTAGAAATCGCTAAACAATTCTGTTCAAATAATTGGTTTGGGATTCCTTAAGTTTGTATAAATACTACCTGAAGTGCCGTTGTGGTTTTCTTCGATTGTTCAGGCTTGAATTTATATGTCGGGAAAAAGCTGGATTCTCTTCAAATTTTCCAATCTAATAGATACTTCCGCTTCCTCATTGGCCAAAGTAATTAATTGATCCTCGTACTGTTTTAAAATACCAATAAACTGCTTTTTCCCTTTTATTGGCGCTCTTAAAACTGCCTTGACACGCTTATTGAGACTGCGTAAAAAATCTCTTTCTTTTTTTAGTTCCCTAAAAATACCCGGCGATCCAATCTCAAGATAATATTGCTGCTGAATGATGTCTTCAACATCTAATAATAATGATACCTTTTCACTGACGGCAGCGCAATCATCAACCGTTATTCCCGTTTCTTTGTCAATGTTAACTACCAGTATGTTCCTATTTTGCTCCTGCCTTGAAGAAATCTCAACCAACTCCATACCTGACTCTTCAATTACAGGCCCGATAATATCTGATAGCTTTTTGGAAATATCCTTTGAAAGTCGCATTTATTCGATATTTGAGTCCCTATTTAATATCCGGTTTGATCGATATTAATTTTTCAAGATAACATAGCGTAAAATCAATTGCAATCTGAATCTATTGAAAGTTCTGGCATGAATGGTTTTCAGGTCGATATTGCCCTAAAAACAAAACAGAACTGAGCTATTAAACTCCAAATCATTGATTTATGTTTTTGAATAACTCAACTTTCCCACTTCCAGAAATGTGAGAATTATAATTGGATATATAATGAAAATATTTAAAAATTACAGCCTTATAGAATAAAGAAGACAGGAATCAGGAGACAGAATAAGAAAGGAGTCGCTACGCTCCATCGGTATAAAAAATATGTAAAATGCACCAAAGGTGCTCAGATTAACCTTCTGACTCCTAGATCCTTTCTCCTGTATTCTCGCTTACTAACACCGAAGAAAAAAACAGAAGCAAAGCAAAATATCCAAACCATTAGGTTAGGAAAGTAGAGCGAATAATAATTACAATATACCAACTAAAATCAAGTCATGGTTTAACGTTCGAATAAATACCATCAAAAAACGACTGTTGGTCTATTTTACTCCCCAATTTCCAGGCTGAAGCCGGGAAAAAATCATGGTGTTGTAGTAAAAGAATATTAAATCAGTTGAATAAGAATGATAAACAGGTAGTAACGAATCGTAAATAGAAATCTTGCATTAATATAAAAATAAGATATTTCATCATGTCTTGATTTCCTAATAGTTTTCATTCATATGATATTTTAGTTTGAAGCGAATAGTTGTCGGGATTATGCAAAACAAAAACATAAAACTTAACAATAGAATGTTGATGCAGACCTCTAACAGTCGCCTGATTTCAAAGCAGGTCCCGTTTTTTATTTTATAACCATAATATATTGCGAAAACAGGGATTTTTCCTTTAGAGAGCAGCTAGTGGTTAGAATTTTTCGTCGGCGAATAAAGAGTTTTATTATCAAACAGTAAATAGCGACTTTTATAGGTGTCCAAAAAAGCAGTCTATTTTTTTGAATAGCTGATGTTTTATCAGCACCAAACATGGATTTAAAGGGGAGGATAGGTTCCAGTCACAAAAATCAACCAAAATAATACTTTAACTTTTTTCTGTCATACTTTAAGATTTGAACTATGTTTTTATACGTGCACTATAAGTTGTCAATATTGGTATAAGCAAAGAGGTGATAATCGAATTTGGTTTTTTGAAAATCGGATGTTTATCTTTTTGAAATTTAAAAAGCTTGATGTTCAAATAAAAATCAGAATAGATTACACTTCGGGCTTTATTTTAACTGAACTTCAAAAGAGGGTTCCATGAAAATTAAAAGCATTATCGTACTTATCGCTGTCCTGTCTCTTTTCGTTGTTGGTTGTGGAAAAACAAAACCAACACCGAAACCGGTAATTGAAGAAGATTTTCTGACGTTGGCTGATATAAGCGGAAGGACATCGTTTGAGGAAGATACGCCGGATGTTAGGGTTATCAAAGTCAAAGCAAAAGCGTTGATCAAGAAGGATGATATTCGGCTGGCAAAAAACAGCGCCCTGGAAAATGCCGGTAAAATGGCAGTTGAAGCAATGGTCAGGGAATTGATGACCTCGGATGACTACAATCGAAGGTATGAAGAGATTGAGCGATATTTTTCCAAAAACATCGATGAATTCGTCATCGACAGGCAGGTGGTTGGTGAAAGAAAGATCTACAATGACAAGTACTACGGTATATCTGCAGCTTTCAAGATCAGTCGTCAAAAAACCCTGGTTGCATTGCAGAAGGATCTTCGATTAATTGATGCCAGTGGCAGCACCATGGTAACTGTGATCACCAGTAAAAAAGGCCTGGATCTGTCATCAGTGGGTTACAAGTTCCAGGATATTGAAGACATGTTAATGAATCAGATGCAAACCGACCTGAATCAACGTGGATTGAGAGCGATGGACTTTCGTAATGCTGTTACTGCCATGCAGACGGATGATAAAAAACGAGCCGAATTCGCCAAACTTTCCAAAGAACAATTCATGGTAATGATAGCCGGCAGCAGCGCCAAAAACGCAGCCTTTGATCAGCAGGTTAAGGAGGCGGAAGATTTTTATGCGACCGGATTAACGTTATTGAGGCAGATGGCTAAAATTGTTGTTGAGATCAACATCCTTTCTCTGGACAAGACAGATAAGGCGCTTGTACTTGGGATAGATGTAACGGCAAAAAACATCTCCACCGCAACCGGCGGGGCTTTCGCTCATGAAACGTTCAATGTCGCCCGCAGAACGGGTCCTAACACAAGTTCGGCAGCAATGATCACTGAACTGGTCAGGGATACGTATCAGGACATGAAAAACCGATTTATTCCCCAAGTGATCAAAGAAATGTCAACGGTCGATGCCACCGGGAATAAGCTGATCCGCTATGAGTTAGTTATGAAGGGCTTTGATTCTCAGGAGTTCAGACAAATCAGAAAAGCTGTCGAAGGATCTCAGACAGATGGGTTCAGATATATTGACTATGATAATACTTTAAAAGATGCAGTTCCAGCCTCAATCAACATTGTCTTTGTACGCTATGCCGGAAGATTGTCCTCGTTGGCAGACACCGTTTTAGATGCCCTTGATGGAGCCGGTATTCGGACTGAAGATCCTATTGTTGCCCAGGATTTGACTGATCTTGTTTTTCAAAAATCAAAAAAGGAATAACTGCTTTATCTAAAACCGATGAATTCAAATTACCCTGGATTCATCCACATCATAAATCATGTATTGTATTAAGATGCGTATCACCCATTTGGGAGGGATCCATATGAAAAAACTTAATTTATTAAGATTTATATTTTTTATTGCCGGTAGTATTTTTGTATTAGCGAGTTGCTCCAGCCTGGAGGAAGCCCGGTCACTGCATAACCAGGGGAAAGATGGTGAAGCGTTAAAAATGGCCGCAAAATACCTCAAGGACGGAGATCCGGCGGTGAGAATTGAAGCCGCTAATCTGGTGGGTAGCATAGGCGGTGATGAGGCGGGGAAACTATTAATGCCTGTTATGGATGATGAGGATGCAGAGGTTCAGGTAGCCGCCATCGATAATATCGGAAAAATAAAATATGAGCCAGCTTCCAAGAAACTGGTTGCCATGTCCATCAGTACCGATGGAGATGTTTTCGAAGCGGTTGGCGGGGCGATTCGCAATATTGGTGCACCAGCCATTGAGCTATTGGTCAAGCGTTATAATAGCACCAGTGACACTGCCGAGAAAAACGCCTATAAAAAAGCAATGTTTGAAGTTGGTCCAAGTGTTGCTGCTTCCATCGCCAAATCCTTGGCTGGAAAATCCTTCTTTGAGAACAGGGGAAATTTTGAACTGCTGATTGCGTTCAAGAATCCCATGGTCGCTCAATGGATGTTGGACGAGATTGAAAACGAGGCTGTGGCAGACATGGTCGTGGAAGCTCTTGTTAAGCTTGGGAAACAGGCAGTTGTCCCCATTGTGAACAAACTGCAAGGATTAAAGGGGCGTGAAGGCTTTGCCGAGTTAAAATCCCGTTTAATCAGGGCACTGGGTGAAATCAAAGACAGGAGTGTTGTTCCCCTGCTTGAGGAGTTTTCAAAAGACGATATTGAAAGTGTGAGTAATGCCGCAGAGCTTTCTCTCAGAAAAGTAAGAGGATTTTAGAATGGTTATCTACCTTATCCCATCCGGGATAAGGTAGTATATCTCCCATTTAGACTTTCCATCTAAATGGGAGATATACTACCTTTGGTATCTATCCTCTCTTCATCTACATTTTTATTACAAACGGCATAAATCTTCTGAACCCTAATAGGAGGATCAATGAATTTATTCAAATCTATTTCATTGGTTATCTCGTCTCTGCTTTTAATTCATCTCGGTTGTACCGCTTTTGCCGTTGAATTCCAGGTGTTACGACCGGCAAAACTGAATATACCCAGGAATATCAAAAAGGTGTTCATCGATCCCGACCTGTTTAAGGATACCGATGATAAGCTAAAAATAAAAACTGAGGTGGTGGTTGCATTAAAACGAAAACTGAGCGATCTGGGCCGATTTGAAGCGATTATCGGTCCTCCGAGAGGCTATGATCCCAACCGGGAAGTGGTGGGCATTATCCAGGGTGATATCATCAGCGGTGGGGAGATTGATGAAGGACAATTCACCGAGAAGGCTGAATGCAAAGGGTCAATTTCAGGGTTGGTTGGGGCTGCCACAGCTAAAAACACAACCCAACAAGGATTGACTGTAAGTCGCAGACACATGCTCTGCAAGCTTCCCAATCTGCAGTCAAAGCTGGTGGAAAGCGGAGTAACGGCCGGGTTGGGAATGCTGGGAGTGACGGAACATCCCAGGCTTGATGAGGTTATCAGGGTCTATAAATATAAAAACCTCTCTCTGTTCGCCCAGTTAAACCTGAGTTTCACGCAATTAGGATCTGAAAGGGAAACGCTGGCCATCAGGGCTGATGCAGCCAGTTTCAGCAGGCATGTCATTGATCCCGATACCTTCCACAATATTAGAGAATCGGGCGACAATGCCAACCTCATCTGGCTATGGTTCAATATAACCCCGGTTGCTCCCGTAATAAACAAGGATATTGCCATTGTCAGCGAATCAAATCCGGGATCGTACAGGGGAAAACGCTACAGTCGTATCGCTCCTGATATTCAGAATTTACCGGATGATGAAAAACAAAAGATTATATTACAGCTTGTTAACAATACAACAGCCGAATTTCTGAAAACCATATCGCCCTATAAAGCCAAGATCGTGGCTGAGATTGCCTCGGGTGGAAATGATAAAGTGGAAGAGAAACTGGAAAAGGGAAGGTATCAGGAAGTCAAGAACATTCTAAAGGGATCAAAAGAACCGGACGATCTTTACAATCTCGGTCTTGCCTACGAAGCTACAGCCAGCACGATTGAAGACTATGAAGATGCTCTTTATTACTATAGTCAAGCCCTGGATAAATCTCCGGGCACCCGGTTGTATGCCCAGGGGATCGGCAGAATGGAATTTCAACTGAGGGTGGCCAACCGACTGAAAAAACAGACTGCCAATTAAACGGTACGATGGTAGCTCCTGACGGAAATGGATGTTCAGCATGGAAATTAGTTTTTTATCTTGTCCTAACCCAGATAAACTGGATATGTACCTTAAAAATTATTTCCTGAAAAAACGTATAAAATAATTTATTGAGTACTAATCTGCTAATCGAGAATCATATGAAAACCTCCGGATTACGTTGTTTTTCTCCCAAGAATATCCTGTTCATTTTTTTGATGATCCTCTTTTTTACAGGGTGTGCGGAAAAAATACAGCTTTCTATTGTTAACCCTCCTGAAGTGGATACAACCGGTATTAAAAAAGTGGCAGTTGGAAGATTTGAGATTGCATATGTCAATTATCTCCAGAAAACCGAGCGCAACGGAGTCTGGAAGACGGAAAGGGTTGACCTTACCAAGGATCAACTGGACAGCCTCAGTAACCAGATCAGGGCGAGGGTGATCAGCTTATTATCAACAACACCCTATTTTAACCTGGTTTATACCGATAAATTTGCCGAACTGGAAAATGATGCCGCTCTTCAAGACGCAATCGCAGCAGGCGGATTTAAAACAGCGGAAGAGGATGCTGTTATTAATGGTAAAATCTGGCTTGAAGTTGTCAACACAGACGGAGTAGAGCCGGATAAAGCCGACCTGGAATATCTGGAAGGTGGTAGACAAAGCACGTTTAACTATACCTTGGAAGTCATTGCTTATTGGCCCTATAAAAGCGTCAGCGGCACACTTGCTCTGGAAATGAAACTGACCAATCTGAATCCGACCGACGTGGTCGCAGTTACGTTTGATACCCGTAATTACAGTCAAAAAATCGGAGGTAAACCCATCGGTTTTTCTGAACAACTGACAGAAAAAACACAGCTATTCAGTTCATCGATTGCAGAGCAGGGGAGTTCCGGCAGAAAATCCGCGGAAATCGAAGAATCGGATCTGGTCTTACCCAATCTGGACCAGCTTGTTGCGGATCTGGCTGAATCGATTGCTGCCCAGTTTGTCAGGAGAATCTCCATTACCCAAAAGACCGTCAATTATCCGATTGCTTCCGGTGGTAACAAAACGGCAAAAATGTTGATTGAAGTCGGAGCATATGAAAAAGCGATCTCCACTTTAACCGAAACCCTGAATAAAGCTGAAGAGAAAGACCCTGACGACATGTACAACCTGGGACTCTGCTTTGAAGCAATCGGTGAATACGGACTGGCAGCAGTCAGTTATGAGGATGCGAATAAGCGAGATCCAAAAAAACTTTTATATGCACAGGGAATAGGGCGCATAAGCAGATTAAAACGTGAAAACCGTAGATTAAGTCAGTAGATAATTGAGAAGAGATTTAAAAAACTACCAGTCACCAGATTATTACGTAGGGGTTACCTGCTCACTCATTTCGACTATTGGAGATAAAAATGAGTTTATTCAGACAAATAAAGATGAAACATCTGTTATATTTAAGCTTGTTTTTCCTGGTTTCATGTGCCCCCAAAGTTACCTTTTTCGTTACCAGACAACCGGAGCTTCCCATTGAAGATGTCAAGACAATTGCTTTGGGAGCATTTTCGGAGACGCTGGATCAATCCATAGAATTACCCCCTCCTTACAAAGACAGGTCTTTTGATTCCCAGTCAGCAATGAACCCGACTGTAACCAGGTTTGTCTCCAATATACCGGCGGCTGATTTGCTACGGGCAATGACTGTGGCGGGTCTGTCCAAAACCAATCAGTATAGAATAATCAATACGGGTGGCGATGACGGTGGTTTTTCAGGTGTGATACCTGACAGGGATAAAACGGGTGTGATCAGTGCATCTGTTAAATACTTTGAAACCTCCATCGAAAACTCGGAAGACGTTTTTTATAATCTGATAGCAACCAGAAAAGGAAGAAACTTTCAGGAAAGTCTTGCCATGATGGCAGCCAAAGAAGCCGCCCTACGAACCGCCCAAAGCAGTAAAAGCGGGTTTAATGTTCCTGTTCCTTATGTAGAAATCATCTCAGCCATGGAAGTGGAATTTAATTTTACCCGGTTAGGATCGGGAGAGAAGATCATCCCCACCCAGGTAATCAGGAGTTATTTTACAAAGAAATGGGGCGGATATGAAAATACCTCCCATCTTCCCGCTCCCCTTAGACAGGTAATTGTCACCACAAGTCAAGCTGATGATTCGTTATCAGGAGTGTTAAAAAAACAATACCAGCAAATAGAACTTGCCTTCCTGGATCCCGATACATTTCTGGCCATGGGTGGAAAACTTAGATCAAGCCCGGCTGTTCCGTTCAACTCAATTGATATTCAAACAAGGTTAGCCAGCCAAATAACTGAAAAATACATCAAGCTGATCAGTCCTTATACAACAGAAACAACTCTTGAGGTAGCTTCAGGCGATTCCATTGCCGTAACTTATATTAACGGGAATGCATATGAATTGGCTATCAACCGGTTGGAAAACCTGGACCGCAGTGAAGAGGACTCTTTTAATCTCGGTCTGTCCTACGAATCCATCGGGGAATACCGGCAGGCTTCAAAATACTATCAGGAAGCTTTGAAGGAAAATCCTAATAATGATCTTTATAAAGCATCCCTGAAGCGGGTGGGGAAGTTTTAATCGGGAAGGTCTTGCCGGGAAAAAAGACCTTTCACATCTCAAATCCTTTCCGGGCTTCAATCCCTTTTTGATAATAGTGTTTGATCTCTTTCATCTCCGTGACCAGATCTGCCAGTTCAATCAGCTTTTGATCGGCTTTTCTGCCCGTTATCACGACTTCAACCGTTTTATGCCTTTTTTCTATTGCTTCCAGCAACTCCTCAATAGAGAAGAGCCGGTAGTACACTGCAATATTTGCTTCATCCAGAATCACCAACTGATATTCCCCGCTTGAAAGGACTTCTCTCATCTCCTGCAGTCCTTTGCGGGCAGCGAGAATATCCTCCTCAACCGGTTCATTGTAAATAAAACAATCCCTGCCATACTGTTTAAGGGTAATCTCTTCAGTAAACCGCTTGAGAGCATCCAGCTCGCCATATTTCATACCCTTGACAAACTGTCCGATAAATACTTTCAACCCGGCCCCAACAGCTCTCAAAGCTAAACCGAGCGCGGCTGTGGTCTTCCCTTTACCGTCACCGGTGTAGACATGAACGTACCCTTTCATAAAACTTCCGGAAAAATGAACCTGAGTTTAGTGGCTATATCATCTCGTTTGCTGATGTGTCTGTAGGTAAGGCGAAGGAAATTATAGTGCCACCTTCAGGATTATTTTCAGCCCATATTTTCCCCTTATGGTCGGAGACAATCCGCTTGCAGATGGAGAGTCCCAGTCCCGATCCTCCTGATCCGTCTTTGGTAAGGCTGCTCTGGACAAATTCATCAAATATGGTATCCAGTTCATCTTCCGGAATTCCTATCCCATTGTCGATCACCGAGAGAATCATCTCTTCGGGCTGGGTTTTGACATCGATGGTGATTTTGCTGTCCGGATAAGAGAACTTGATGGCATTGGACAGGAGATTTCTCACGACCTGGCTGATTCTGACCGAATCCATGAGGATTTTATTTAAACCCGGGGGATGAATGAACTCAACGGTGATTCCTTTTTCACTGGAAAGAGCACTGAATTCACTGGCAATGATCGCAACCACATCTCGGATGTTGTATTGGGAAAAAGCATAATCAGTTTTTCCGGCTTCCAGTTTTGTCAGATCCAGCAGATCGTTAAGCAAACGAAGTAATCTTTCCCCACTGTTGGTGATCTCGGAGAAGTAGTTCTTAATTTTTCCCCTGTCCACCTGATCCGATTTCTGCAGTCCCAGTTTTGAAAACCCGAGAATTCCATGCATAGGGGTTCTGAGTTCATGGCTGACGTTGGCCAGGAAGTCAGATTTTGCCTTATTGGCGGCTTCGGCCGCTTTTCTCGCTGTATCGGCCACTATTAAGGTTTCATTTAATTCTGCCGTCCGTTTTTCCACCAGTCTCTCAAGATTTTGCTGATAATTGGCCAGTTCCATGTTAATCTGCAGCAATTCCTCATGGAGTTTCAGTCGAGCCAGTAATTCTTCACCATCAAAGGGTTTGGTGAGATAGTCATTTGCTCCCGCCTGCATAGCCAGAACAAAATCTGAAATCCTGTTTTTTGCCGAGACAACGATAATCGGCAGGTTTTGAATCGAATAAGTTTCCCTGATCTTCTTCGTCACCTCAAATCCGGTCATATCCGGCATCATCAGATCCAGCAAAACTACATCAGGTTTGGTCTCGTTTTCTATTAACCGTAAGGCGTCCATACCGCTGGAAGCTTCGGTAATACTGTAATTCCGGGTTGACAGATGGTTGGACATGACCCGCAGGTTCACCGGATCATCATCCACCACCAGGACATGAAAAGCTCCATTATGTTTATGACCGGATGATTGAGATCCGATGTAATGGGAAATATTTTCAGGAGATACCTGCAATCCGGTTATTCTGTTGTTATCCATGGTTGCTTCAGCAGGAATAGCCTGTTTTCCGGCCGAAGGGAGCAATACGGTAAATCGGGAACCCTTTCCCGGCTCAGAGGTTACAGAGATGGAACCGCCATGTAACTCTATCAGTTGCCTGGTCACGGACAACCCGATTCCGGTTCCGCTTTGCTGTCTGGCTGCCGTGCTGTCCAGTTGGGTGAAGGGTTCAAAAATGGCTTCGAATTGATCCCCCGGAATCCCGATTCCGGTATCGGCGATCTCAATGGCAACCATGCTGTTTTGGGTTGATGCTGAAATGCTAACGGTTCCTTTTTGGGTAAATTTAATGGCGTTCCCGACCAGATTATACAGAATCTGCTGCAGGCGGTCTTCATCGCCCAGAACAGGTGGAATGTCCTGGGGAATGGTATTCACAATTGTAACCTGATTGGTTCTTAAGAGGGTCTGACAAAAGGAGATAACGATATAAGCAATCTGCTGAATCCGTACCGGTCTCTTCTCGATGGTAAGATCCTTGTTTTTTAGACGAGAAAAATCAAGGATATCGTTCACCAGGTTTGCCAACCTCTTTCCGCTTGAAATCACTAGTTTTAAATTATCCTTCACCTGTCTGGAGAGATCACCGGCCGCACCATGTAACAGGGAATCGGCAATTCCGATAATCCCATTCAACGGAGTTCTCAATTCGTGGGAGGTATTGGCCAAAAAATCATCCTTCAACTTTTCCGATTCTCTCAAGATTCTGATCACCTCCTGCTGGGCAACTTCCTTTTCCAGGCGGGTCTGTTTAACCTGAAAAAGCAGTCCGATTGAAAAGGAGATAACCAGGATTAAAAATCCGATATCAGGACTGAAGTCTAAAAATGAATTCACAGGTATTAATTTGAAAGCAGCTAAAATTGGTAGAGTCGTAAATATCAGGCTGGGGGCCATTGGCAGCAGGAAAAACTTTGCCTGTTTTGATCCATTAATGTAGGTGATGACTGCTATTAATAATACAATTGGAACACTTAATCCGCACAATGCCGATCGAATATTTAAAAAAATAGAAATGTCAAAAAGAAGACACAAGGCAAAGTCAATCGCCAGTACCCAGATATAAGCCAAGCAGAACCTATCCAGTTTTGGAGCACTTTCTACAGTTTTTAAATAACTTCGGGTAAATAGAATTAGGGTAATGCTTTCTAAAATTGGCGCAAGAATAAAAATAATAACTCCAATGGGTTGAAGAAAGGGAAAAAACTCCAGAAGAGTTCCACTCATTATGGTTTGAAACAGACCAAAAGAGAGAATTACAGCTATGTAATACTTATGGCTTGTATCTTTAAAGGAATAGTAGAGTGCAATATTATACAAAACCAGTATTATGATAATACCAAAAATCGTTCCATAAAACAGATACTCCTTTTTTACTTGAAAGAAAAAGAGTTCTTCAGGCCACAAAATCAGATTAATGGATAAGTGTGATTTGTTTTCAACTCGAGAGTAAATAGTCTTTGTTTCATTTTTTTCAAAAGTTACTGGGAAAACAGTGTTACGATAAGGGATTTCCTGAACATTTGAAATAATAGTTGAGTCGTCTTGCTTTTCTAAGTAGGAATTATATCCATCAGAGACAAAAATGGTTGTTATTTTACCAGCTCTCATTGTGTTCCCATATTCCAGAATCCAATTTCCCGCTTTGTTTGTTTGGTTTTCTACGGTAAATCTTATCCAGTAGACGGTTTTTTTATAGCCCAGGCTTAGAGGTGCCTTATTAACTAGTTTAAACTGATTTTGAAACCCTGGCGCATGAATTTCTTCAAATGAAAGATTGCCACTCTCATCTTCGAAGATTTCAGTGAATTTGGTAATAATCAATCGTTGTTCTGCATCTTTAATTTCGAGCACATTTTTTTTGTTCAGTTTCTCGTCCGCATAAAATGAAGAAATAGCAATTAAAAAAAGAAAGCAGAGTGAGAAGAATATAATAAACGGTCGAATGGATTTCATAGGATTAAGTTATCCAATAGAAAGGTCACCTTTTCGAAAAAATACGATAAGCAACACAGATTACGGGTTATATTTAATATAGATGACTACTTTTTCTTAGATTCTGTTTTTAAAAACAGTCTAAAGAAAAATAATAATTTTCCAAGTTAATTTATTGTATATTAGGGAAAAATTTCATCCCCCGAGGCAGAAATACAGCGTAAGTGTGTAATATTATTATTTAAAGTTAAAGCTAAAACTCATTTTAGCGATTTTTAGGTTTTTTTTTAGTTATTGAAACAAGTTGACATATAAAAGTGTACTGTTTAGATTACTTATATTCTATTCAAATTGTTGTTTTATAAATCTAATTTTAAAAGGAATCCAAATGGCAGATTATTATTCCGAGAAGGATAAAGTAATAAAGTTGGCAGAAGCGGACACGAAATTTAAAGAAGAGTTGAAAAAAGACCCCAAAGCAGCGATTGAGAAGCACTTTCCATTACCGGACGGGAAAAAAATTCCTGACAAAATTAATGTTGTTGTCGTTGAAGATTCTGCGGATACGGTATATATAAATATTTCATCAACGGATGCCGTTAAGTCTTCATATTAAGTTATTGTCCATGTAAACGGTCTTCCCATTCTAGCTTGTACAATATTTAGGGTATTGCTTTATTAGTCCTCCACAGCAGCGGAGGACTAATTGATAATATGACTAATTTTGCGGTGTAATAACTGAATTATGGTACTTAATTGTCCTGATAATTTGACTTCCCATTTGCTCTCCAAGTTCCCCAACAACCTTCATTATAATGTGTATGTTTGCTTAAAAGTTTGCCATAAGTTTTTCGCCACATGAAATCGTATGAAGGAAGGTCGTTTTTAATACATGCTTCAGCAGCCAATTTGCCGGATTTTATGGCATAGTATATTCCATCAGCTTTGATGGGGTTCACCTGCCCTGCGGCATCCCCAATCAAAATCCAGTTTTCCCCGGTACAATGCTGAGAAAAGAAGCCAGAGGATTTAATTGCGGGAACCATACATTTCCACTTTCCGAAAACTTTTCTTATAGTGAATATGGCTCTCCAGGTAATTATCCAATGTCTCACGAATCACTTTTAAAGACCTGGTTCCCACCCGTGTTCCGATTTCGACACTGGTGTGGGTGGGACCCGCGAATACCCATATATAGCCTTCGATATCCAGGTATTTTATATTGAAGGGGAACTCAGATCTCTTTGACTTATGAAACTAACAAGAAGTAGATTGTATTTTCATCATATTGCAATACTTTGTAAAGATCTGAAAAATATAATTCCTCCTTTCGTTGGATAACATGGGATCCACTTTTGCTGATACACTTGAAGATTTTTGTGAGTATTTTCCAACCAGTCTAATATCGACAGCTGGTTTTTTTCATCTATCAAAGATAGTGGAAAAATTCCCCCCGCTCATGTTACCGGGGATCGGATTTGAATCGAGGTTGTATGATAAAAATCCCTCGTTGGATCTGTTTTTCAGTATTGAGAAAGAATTTCAGGATAAAGTCGGGTTACCCGAGGGATTGAATTTTAACGAATCCCTGTTTTCCCATTTCGTCTGGCAGAACATATTGCACTTCTGCAAGCAGTGGTCTGTACCGGGCTCGGTACTTGAAAAGAGCATCAACACGGTCTTTTTTGAATTTGATGTGGGTGATTCAATAGCGGATATACCTGTTCCTGCCGTTTTTTTGCAGCTTAACGACAGCATGTATCGAGTCAATCCGGATCAACAGGAGAGCAATTTCAAAAAACTGATCCGACCCGATTGTGATTGGGTCTTCGAATTCCTGTCTCTGCTGAAAAACAGAACGATCACATCTGCAACCAAAGACAGCGCCTGGCGTTGTTTTGCCAGTCTTCCCCCTGGAACAATTATAGATCATGCAGCCATCATGTTGTCGCGTACCCCCGATGTAATGCGACTAAATGTGGCACATCTCAGTGAAGAGTTGTTGTACGATTATCTGGAAAAGATCGGATTGGGTCATCGTATACTGGATATTCAACCCCGCCTGTCCACTTATTGCGGATTTATCGATCATATGGTGCTGGCTCTGGATGTAGGCGAAGAGATCTACCCAAGAATCGGGATTGAACTCCGCATGCCCAAAATCGGTTTGGAATTGGCAACCCAGAAGAACTGGTATCCGTTTCTCGATTATCTGGTAAAAGAAAACCTTTGTACAAAAGAAAAAAGAGACGGTCTGGTCAGTTGGAGTGGGAGATCAAGGGATATCTATGATCCTGTGCTTTACAAATACATGATCTATCGTCATATTAACTTTTTCAAGGCTGTCTTCGAACCCGATCAGCCTCCCCGACTAAAAGCTTATTTCTCTTTGGTTTTCCAGGAAATGAAAAAATCTTAGACATGATCCCTTGTATCTATCCAGCTTGATAAAGCAGGCCTGTCAAAAGGTAGAAATAGATCTTGTATTGTCGGACAAAGCGTTGTCCGACCTACGCAAGCGCGCAATATTTGTAGGGTGGGCAAAGCTTTGCCCACCCTAAATCTGAACAGTTACACTCCCAGAAGTGAAATCATAATGCAGCAACCGATGTCCATTACCCAGAACCAACGAGAACCAAAAATAGTCCTGGTAGCCTGTCCGTACAGTGATGATGATTATATGACCCGGGAGGATATTGCCATTGATGACCTGGGATTGGGTTATCTTTATTCTGCCCTGGTGGACAAGGGGTTTTCGGTGACCCTGATCGATTCCCTCCGACCAACATCCTGGTTTATTTCCCCGTTTTTGGAGCTGGAAGACCGGATTCTGGAGCTCAAGCCCGATTATATCGGATTTTCCGATCCATCCGTTACCTTTACCAAATCCCTGAGCCTGAGTCGGCGTCTCAATGAAAAATTACCCGACCTGGTGGTGATTTATGGTGATATACACCCTTCGTTGTTTAATAAGGAGATATTGGAAAATGAACCGCATGTGGATTATATCATCTGCGGTGAGGGGGAAAAAAGTCTGCCGCTGCTGATAGAAGCCCTGGAGAATCAGCAATTTATTAAAGATATTCCCGGGTTGACCTACAGAGAAAATGGCGTCATCAAGGAGACGCCTCCCTATTTTGAGAAGAATCTCGACTCACTCTCTTTCCCCTATCGACCTTCACTGGCAAAGGCAGACGTAAAGAACCCCTTTTACTATAATATCATCAGCAGTCGAGGCTGCCCCGGTCACTGCACCTTTTGCTCCATGAGCACTTTTTTAAACCGGTTTTGTCCTGGTGGTACGGCACGATGGAGAGCCCGTTCCGCCGAAAATGTGTTTGAGGAGATGAATCTATTGTACCAAAAAGGAGTAAGGCAGTTTCTCTTTTTTGATGACAACTGGATTGGTGAAAGAGAGACCGGATTAAAAAGAGCCTTAAAGCTATGTGACCTGCTGATCGAAAACGGATTATCGGATATCTCCTTTTCCGCTTTGATGAGACCGGACAGCCTTTTACCGACTGACAGGAATGCTCTGATAAAGATGAAGAGGGCTGGATTGAGTTCCATAAATATGGGGTTGGAAGCCGGTAATCAATTCCAGCTGAATATATTTGGTAAAAAATACGACACCAACCAGGTGAAAGATTTGACCAATTTAATATTTGAAACAGGGATTATGATGAGGGCTGGTTTTATCATGTTTTTCCCCTACTCCACTTTTGAGATGCTGAGAGAAAACGCCCGTTTTCTTCACGACGCGGGTTTATCATCATTATTTGAAATCTATTGCGGAAACCTGGTTCCCTTTTCAGCCACAGCTATTGAAACCAGATTGAAGAAGGATAATCTTCTTGAAAGATCGACCACCTATAACTCCCCTGGAGTTTATCTTTATCAGAATGATAGGATTGAGGATCTGCAACGGTTTATGTTATCGAAGGTTTTGCCGGAACGGCAATTTGTCTATGAACTGCTAACTGTCGGAACTTCAGCCAGTAGATGCTCAAGAAACGGGGAGCCCTGTTTCAGACAGTTCCAGGCAATTCTTAAAAGAGTCGGGGAAGCCTCCCATGCTCTGTTTGAATTCTCCATTGACATCTTTGAATCGGCTACGACAGTGACAGAAGCGATAAGAATCTGTTCCCGGTATTCTCAACACTGGTTAAAAGTGCTGGAAACGGAAAAAAGATCAGTTGCCGAATTTAAAACACGGCTTCCTGTTTATTAATTTTTAGGCGGGTTGAATAAATCTCTCGCGATTAATACCCCCTACAAAGTGAACTATCCTGTAGGAATGCTTTTTGATCAGAAAATCTCTATACGCCTATATTTTTTAACCATCTCTTACTTTTTCTGCAAAATATAATCGGAATAACCAATAAAAAGCAAAAAATCATTGATATAAAGTGATCTGTTGTATACGTTATATCAACTAGATAAAAAAATCAGGAGGATTCAATGAATACAGCTATCCGATTAGCACTAATTCTAATTGTAGCGCTATGCCATACTGGTGTTTTTGCGGGACCAACCATTATTCGAGACAAAAGAATTAGTGATCTGGCAATGACGCCCACCTTGGGAAGAGGGTATACGATTGTCACCAACACGTTTCAATCAAAGTGTCTGGACAACATCGTCATCACTGATCCCTCATACGACTTCACCTACAAATTTGAATCGATGACCTCAAATAACATCAAGCATTTAAGCACGATGGTCAATTTCGGTTTAAAAATCCCCATTAAAGCCGTCAGTATTTCAGCAGGGGGCGGTGCATCAACTACAATGACCAGCCAGGAAACGTCTCATCATATATTTGTTGAAATAAATATGGACACCTATTATGCGTCCATTGATGAAGCAAGGAGTCGGCTTGGCTCCTCATCCGCACAATTACTACGGAATAATGATATTCCCGGTTTTTTCAGTGCCTGCGGTTCCTATTATGTTCGATCCCTGGGAAGAAACGCCAGATTCGTTTCCGTCTATACCTATACTACCAAAACCCAAAAAAGAGATGTTGCCTTTGAAGCGAATCTAAAAGCTGAAGTCGGAGCTTTCGCAACCGCTGGGGTGGGAGACGCTGCCTGCGGCGCTTCGGGAGGATGTCCGGGATCGGGAGGTCAAGGGACAGTGGGAGGACCGGATCCCAATCTTGGAGGTAATGTAACTTCGGCAGATAGCTTCGTCGGGGCCTCAAGTACATCAACAGGAGGAGCAAAAGTTGATGGCATGGCAGGTGGTGCCGGTGGAATGAAAATGAACATGAAGAGTTTGTCCGAGGAATATAAACTGAGTATTTTAACCCGTGCTTATGGCTTGGGGAAAAATGAGGGAGCAACACTGATCTCCTATGATGTGCCGACATTTAAGGCTGCCATTAAAGACGCTTTTATCTCCATGCAGAATCCCATGACGGGTAAGGTCACGACCATGGAAATCGTGCCTTGGGTCGAAAATACCGAGTTCCAAAGCCTGATCGCCCTTGAGAAGGATGTTCCTGATCCACTAACCGGCAGGACCATGCTGTTGTACAAAAAGAAGCAGATCCTGAATGGTAACGCGGAGTTTTTAGCTGAAATAGAACGGGCTGATCGAGCCATGATGAACATCTATTACAAGGCTAAAATCTGCAAACAAACCATCCAAGCCAATTGGTTGACGGGCACGGAAACAATAAAACCCGAGTACAAGGATCTGGAGATTGGCAATAATAGATTCCCGATAAAGAAAATTAAACTGGATGCCTTGTTGAAGGAACACTTGACTGAGCCAAAAATCGAGGAACTGATTAAAAAAGAAGAAACATTCATGTATGGCAGCAACGGCGCCAATATTTGTATCATGAAAATGCTTGATTCGGGTATGTATATCAAGAGTTATCGTGATATTGACGAATGTAAACAGCTCAGAGGCAAACTGTCTGCCGTTATTAACGATGTCATAGATGAATATTGTATGCCGGAAGTAGCCAGAATAATTGAGACAGACCAGCCAGATGGGGGACTGGCCCCTGCAAACAGCCCGATTGCGCCCCAATAGGGACTTTTTAAAATATAATAAGAATACTGTAGCAAGCCGATTTTTCCACTTTTTCTGCGCAAGATCAAAAGCAAAGCAGAGGCAAAATCCCGAACTATTCTTTCCTTTTTTCGGGAAACTGGTAAGAAATTTTTCCCCAGCATGAGTTTTTTATTATTATTATCTGTTCGGGAAGAAAAGTTGAGCGAATATTATCCTGATATTAAGGAGTCCTTATGAAATATGGCAATATCTCCAAGATCTTTGTTGTTTCTGTTTTTATGACGTTTTTTAGTTCCGTGTTATTTGCTGGCACCTATATCGAGAGATCAGGGTCTAAGGAAATTGATTTTTGGGGACCTTTCTTTTTTGAAAAAGGGGGCGGTGATTTCACGGCAGTTGGTGCGTTTGATTGCAAAGCTGCAACAACTGCCTGTGACAGAAATCTGGGATTAAAAGAAAGTGATATTTTTTCCGGATCCAGTGGCGGCGAACTAATCGGTACTTTGAGCAAATTGAATAAAGTAATATGCAACGACAGAAGTTGCAATCAGGAACGACAAGGTATTCAGTATATCGTAAAACATAAAGATAGTATTGAACAAGAAACAGAGAAGAGTGAAATCAAAAATATCAGGAAGTGGTATGCAATAAGTGATATTCATGGTTCTTTGCGTTCCTTTATTTATCTCCTTCTTGCCGGTGATGTCATTGAATGGAATGAAAGGGAGAGCTTCGATAAAGAGAAACATTGTCATTTTCTTGATGAAAAACAGGTTTGCCTGGATTGGTGGCGTTATAAGTGGAGTTTTGACAATGGCCGATTGATTATAGTAGGTGATATAATGGATGGGGATGACCACCATAACGAGATTCTTTGGGCTGTTCGATATCTTGAGAGAGAATCGAGCGGCAAAGTCCATTTTCTTCTGGGAAATCACGAAGATGGTGCTATTGTCGGTCACCGGGAAGGCAAGAGATTTTTGGATCTGGCAGCGGCAAAAACGATGAAGGCTAATACAGGCTTCACTGATATTACAAACGGTTATGCGCGTGAGCTTTTTTCCAATAAAACAGTCCTTGGAAAATGGCTCCGCTCGCGGAACATGATTATGCGGGTCAATAATGATCTGTTTCTACATGGAGGTATTTCACCGGCTTTTGCATTAGCTGTGAAAAGCAATCCACTCATGCGTGATCCCAGAAAAGGTAATAAAATTACGTTAGAACGGATCAATAAACAACTGAAAGCTGTTTATAACTTACAATATAACCCAGCAAGGTCAAAAAGTTTTGAGTTTGCAGTGTCAGATGTTTCAAATGATGCCACCAGAGTTTTAAAACCGGCAGGTCAGAAATCACAGTTTGTCTATAAAGGTCCTTTTGAAGGTGATGATGAATATTATATAAGCAATATAAATCTTGTTGAAGACGACACTGCCCTCATTGCAAAGAGAAAATTATATTGTGATCCTTTAATTTTCGGCAAATCAGTTTGCCTGTATAATCGCTATTATTCAAATCTCTGGGCTTTTAGTAGTCCATGCAGTCCTATTCATTACCGTGGCTATTGGTTGAAGCCTATGCTAAAGGATCCGGCAGATCAACAGGATCATTACGCAAGTTGTGCAGTCGAAGGTAATTTGCTTACTGCAGAGGCGCCTATGGCCAAAGCAGACAATGTTCTCGACGACGAAGCCAAGATGGGTCGATATACGAAAATTTTAAAAACATTGGAGGATATGGAACTTTCTGGTATAACACATGTTATAACAGGACATACGGAAGAAAAATCAGGGGCGAAACCGGACCCTGGACGAATAGGTGCAATTCCCAAGGGCAAGGCAACAAGTGAAACAGACGGTCCACGGATATTTTTAACAGACACTGGTATTTCCGGTCGGCATGGAGATAAACGATTCGATTTTTTAGGTGAAGGACTGATGTACGACAAAGAAGGTGTCCCAAATAAGGCAAATACAGAAAGGTATTTTTATTACAGAATCCAACCAAAGTATGCTACGAGAACTGAAAAGGTTTACGGAATTAAGGTTTTTGATTTCGAACTTCCAAAGGAAAGCGGATATTAATTGCCCCAAATAGCCTGGCACTCGCCGGGCTTTTTTTTGTCCTCAAAACAAACCAAAACTACCCCATTGCAAGGTGAATCCTGAAATAGTAAGCTACTTTGATATCATCCAAACTAATTCTTTAACCTGAGATGCGATTTCAATGAAGTTACCCAAAACCCTGCACCAGATCGCCGAAAAAATAGACCGGGAAGGTGGTAGGGCTATTTTAGTGGGTGGTGCTGTCAGGGATTATCTTTTCGGCATTGAAAACAAGGATCTGGATGTCGAAGTATTTGGTCTTCACTATAATCAACTGATATCTATTCTCAAAAAGTATGGTAAGGTTTCTGCTGTTGGAAAAGCGTTTGGAGTTCTTAAGCTTTCCATTGATGGTGATCATTTCGATTTTTCCCTGCCGCGCAACGATGTAAAGACCGGATCCGGTCACCGTGGATTTCACATCACAACCAATCCTGAGATGACGTTCAAAGAGGCTGCCTCCCGCAGGGATTTCACCCTGAATGCAATTGGTTATGACATCATGCAGGGTGAGCTTTTAGATGAGTTCAACGGCAGACATGATTTGAACCAGAGAGTGTTGAGAGTGGTTGATCCCGAAACATTTGCTGAAGATCCCCTGCGTGTTTTGAGAGGGATTCAGTTTGCAGCCCGATTTCGATTGAGTTTGCTGGAAGAAACCAAAACAATTTTTAAGGAACTGGTCGATTCACTCGATGAATTACCCAGAGAGCGTATTTTTAAAGAGTTAAAAAAGCTCTTTTTAAAATCTAAACATCCTTCAATTGGATTCAGTCTTGCGGACGAAACTGGCATCAATAAAAAACTGTTTCCTGAACTGAACGCTTTGCACAAAATAACCCATAACCCGCATTGGTATCCTCCCATTGATGCCTGGACACACACGTTAAGAACCATCGATGAAGCTTCAAAGCAGAAGTACGGGGATGATTTTGATGATCTTTCGGTTATGTTCGCTTCACTCTGTCTCGAATTCGCAAAGCTTAACCGGTCAGAATTTGTCGATGAGAAAAAATGGGTTGGATTAAACCTTGATAAATGCCCGACCATAACCAAGTGTTTTATGCAGCGTCTGACGAATGAAGCGAGATTGATTGAAACCGTGGATACTCTGGTTCAGGAATATCATTCCATGGACAGTTTGTTTAAGTCCAGCAAGGTAACCAATGGAGATGTTCGTCGGTTATCATTGAAGGTAGATATCCCGTTGCTGGTAAGGGTGGCCCAGGCAGATTTTTATGCCCGCTTCAACACAAAGGACAGACCGCACATCTTTCCGGCAGGTGAGTGGCTGATAAAACGATACCATGGACTGAAACTGTTCAGTAAACGCAATCTGCAACCGATCTTACTGGGGCGACATTTGATTGACCTGGGCTTGAAACCGGGGCCTTTTTTCGGTAAGATTCTGAACAATGCCTACCAGAAACAACTGGATGATGAGTTTATCACCCTGGAAGACGCTCTTAACTGGGCGCGACATGAGATTGAAATGATCTCCAATTAACCAATCAAAAAATGATGCCACAAGACGTTAACCCTCTGGAGATCATCTATCAGGATGAATATTATATTGCCATCAACAAACCCTCGGGTTTGTTGATTCATCCATCCATTATCGACAGGCATGAAAAACTGAATGCAATTGAGCTTTTGCAGGAAAAGCTTGGACAAAAGGTCTACATAATTCATCGCCTTGATAAACCGACATCCGGTGTGGTGTTGTTTGCCTTGAACTCGGAAGCTGCCAGAAAGGGAGCTGATGCTTTTTCAGAAAAAGAGGTAAAAAAAACTTATCTTGCTGTAGTCAGGGGATTTGCCGATAAGCAGGGATTGATTAATTCGCCGTTATCCGATATCTCGGACAAGCTTCTGGATAAAAAGAAAAAGCGTAATGACAACTTAAGGCCGGCTATAACCGGTTACCGGAAAATTGCCCAGACCGAATTGCCGGTTTTGATCAGCCGTCATCCGATATCACGATATTCCCTGTTGGAAGTTCATCCGCAAACAGGTCGCATGCACCAGATCAGACGTCACTTAAAACGTGTCAATCATCCTATCATTGGTGACACGGTTCACGGTGATCATAAACACAATCACTATTTCCGGGATAACCTCAATTGCCCCAGGCTATTGCTGGCGTCCACCGAGCTGATTTTTCTGCACCCCTATCATAAGAATCACTTAAAGCTCACTGCCAGACTGGATAAGGTCTTTTGTTCAATTCTCCGACTTTTTGATTGGCAGCAACATCTTCCCGATGAATGGGTTGGATAGGTATTCAACGCTTGTGGGGATTAGTGTAGGATTGAACATCGAACGTTCAACATCGAATACTGAATGAAACGGTCAAGCGTCTCATCTTAAAAGTTTAATTCTTACTTTTCCTGGCTGTTCAACAACTTTTATTACTTGAACTGAAAACTCAAGTAACCTGTTTTCAAGATCATATGGTTATTTCTTCATTATTTCCCATTCGAAATTCAATGTTGAACGTTCGATGTTGGGCGTTCTTTTTTAAGAAACCATAAATCAATTCCTAATGGTCAAAAGATAAAGACAATCATTGAATCCATTCAATTGTATCTGCGAATATCACCTTAAAATTTTGGATCAACTTTTTCCATCTTAGATTAATTTTTGCCTGTTTAAGGCTAACATTGGTAAAATCGGTATTATAGAAATCAGCTCCATATTCCCTGACATTGCTTAATTCATGGAAGTTAAATTGGGCTCCCATCTCTTTTAGTGTATTGATATGCTCCATATCAAATCCCGTATGAACGAAATCCACTCCACTAAAATCCGATCCGAAGCAGACAGCATTTCTTAGATTTGCTCCCCTGAAATCGGCATTGATAAAGCTGGAGTCTTTCAATACTGCACTGGTGAAGTCACACCCGACACAATAACCCTTTTCCATATCAACGTTGTCAATAAACGCATCTCTGAAAACAGCACCAACATTGTAGGTTCTTTTCAAATGGATATTCTGAAGAAGCGAGCCCGTAAAATTGGTTCCGGTAAGATTTGATGTCTTCAGATCAACACCCGACAGATTCGAATCACTAAAATCCGCCCTGTTGAGGCTTGTATTGATAATTTTTGATTCCATGAAGATGACCCGGTAGAATTTGGTGCCGGTTAGGTCTGAATCGGAAAAATCGGAGGCTACAATAGAGGAATGACTAAAATCAGATCCCGATAATCGAATGAATGTCAAATTTGAACCTTTAACTTTTGCCTCATTGATGCGTGCATTTTCAAAGATGGCATTGGAAAAATTTGCATCCTGTATCGTTGATTTGCTGAAATCGCTGTAACTCAGGAATGTGGCTTGAAGATCAGTTTTTGAAAGATTTGAAGACTCTAAACTCGCATATTCCAGGTTACAAAACTTAAGAATAGTTCCCTCAAGATCAGCTCCATTCAGATTAGCATAGTTTAACATCGTGCCAGTGAAATCCGAGTTTCTCAATTTGGCATTGCTTAGATTCGCTCCGGTTAGGATAAGATTTTGAGCCTGGATACCGGACAAATCGGCTCCACTTAAATCTACCCCATGAAGATTCCGGACTCCGGATTTTAATTTATCAACATCTTCCTTATTGTATGCATAACCATTAATGGCAACAAAGAACCAGGCAAGACATAACAATACCATAAAATTCAACTTAAGCTTCATAATCAGCTCCATAAAAAAGAAGAAGGCAACGCTTACTTTTGCATAACCCGATAATTCTCTCTTATCCTATTGTAAAACATAACCTGCCAGTGTCGAATCATCTTTACTCAAATACCTTGTAATGTAAACGTTTTATTAGTTATTACAGGACGAAAAACAGGTAAGCTATATTTATGCCATATCCAATTCTTTGTGTTTTAAACCTAACAAAAGTGAAAAACCTGTTGACATTGAACCTGGATCAATAAAAACTGGGAGCTCCCCAGGAACAATAATTTAGCAGAATATTGCAATTGGTTTTTTAGAAAATTATCCAAGCTTTTTATTCGGTTTTTTGCTTCTAAATCAGAACAAAGTGCTAAATAAAGAGATGAATTCCATTTTGAGGAGCCCAAATGAAAAAAACAATCAGTTTTTTAATTGTTCCAATCTGTTTATTTGTACTCATCTCCTGCAGCCAGTCAAAACCGCAAGTGGATTTTGTGCAGCTTTGTTTTGAAGAAAGTCCTGGCCGGTCGGGGATTCCTCTGAGCCAGATTGAATTGTTATATGAAGGTGTTAAAAAGGCTGGAGATACATCTGCCAAGCAGACCCTGCGGGAAAATTGTCCCAAGGCAGCTGCAGAGCATCTGAAATAAGGGACTGTGTTCTTTAATTGATGAATAGAAATCCCGTTGAGTCATTTGCTGCTTTTCCCCATTAAAGTCTTTATTCGACAATACGGGGACTGGTTCAAAATATGATATTGTTGTTGATTTGTTTTGGTGTCTGCTCTGTCGAGTTAATTTCATAAAAGGGAACCTTGATGAAACACGTCCATTCGCTCTTGGTCATATTTTTTCTATGTATCAGTTTGTTGCGCCCGGAATTTACCGCAGCAAAATCGATGGAGGGTAAAGCGATAACAAAAAAAGGTGATTTTGAATGTGAATATCAATCCTATTACATGCATCGAAATGGTGAATTTTTTGGCTATAATTTTAATCGACTCAAACTAAGTTTCAGCAATAATCTAAGCCTGAGAAGAATAACCGATTTCAGTGTTGTTTATAGAGCTGACACCACCTGCATTAAAGAAGCAAGATTTGGTAGAACCCGAAAAGTAATAAAAGGGCATAATTATTGTTTTTCGATGGACTTCAAGACTGAGGGCTCCCATCTATTATGTCCCAAGAACGAGGATTTTTCCGCCTTATATTTCTCATTGATCAGCTCTCTTCAGCGGTTTCGAAGTTTGAATGCTGCCGATATTAAGGCCCATAAAAAACTGATAACCTTCAAGACAAACTACAATAATTTCGAGACATCAAATTTCCGCACACAAGATGAACATAAAAATCTTGTTGCTACAAGGCAAAATCCTGCAAAGGGAGAGTTAAAGCAAAACCTGTCCTTCAGGTTGATATCCAAAATTGGAAAAGGTGGTACGGCGAGTGTCTATTCCTGTAAAGTGCTCAGTGGTACAGGTGACCAACAAACAGAAATGGGAGACTGTGTTGCGAAGGGGGCGGTTCTGGGAAGTGTAGGCTCTGCTGATTTGGGGAATGATTTTTCATTGGGGATCGTCAAAGAAGCCAAGGTGCTTTATCTGTTGGGAGATAATAAGAATATCATAGAGATGTATGATGCCGCTGCGTATCTAAATGGTGTATGGCTTTTTCTTGATCAGGCAAATGCTGACTTGGAAGAGTTGCAGATTAAAGGAACAAAAAGCCCTGCACCAAAATACTCCGATCCCAAGGATCTTCATAAAATTGCACTTGAACTGCTGGAAGGACTGTCTTTTATGAATAAGAACGGTTTCTATCATTTTGATATGAAACCCGAAAATGTCATGATTAAGGTTAATGAACTATTGGTTCCTACTGTAAAAATCATCGATTTTGGTCTGACACGACATAGAATACTGGATACAAAAACAAGTTTTTTAGGAATTGATCAACAAGGCGGAGGAACCCCCAGCTACTTCTCCCCCGAAAGAATCACAGGAAAACTTAAAGAGTGTGAAGATGAAAGATGCTTGGAATTGCAGGACAGTTATGCTGCAGGGTTGACTATCCTGGACGCCTTGATTGCTCCCCAAGGAGAAGATTTTATTCGTAACAGGGGACCAAGTGAAGAGAAGAAACGGGAAAATCGTCTGCACTACAGCGATAAATATGAGCCAGAACCGGTGAAAGAAGCTTTTAGGGAATTAGGTCTGGATAAGCTGTATGAAGTTGCTTTGGATATGACACAGGAAGATCCGGGGAAAAGGATTACGGCACAGGAAGCCTATTTGAAGCTTAAGAGAAGCCAGATGAGTTTTCCGCCCCTTCCGCCAACCCCGGGAGGAAGTACAACGAGTCCCGGGGGACTGACAAAGCCGACTAGGCCCCTCCCTCCGACCCCAGGCACAAACACTCAATAAAAAGAGTAAGGTTATTCATCTTCATTATTTCCAGATTTAATGTTGCACAGGGGATTATTGATCTTTAACTGATATCAGCTTGGCTACTGTTGATTAGAGTTGATTTTTTTAAGTGAAGTTTCCGAGAGTACTAAATGATAATTGAATATTTAAGTAACCACTGGGTGGATCTTATTGGATATACGGCATCTGTTTTTGTTGCTGCCAGTTTTTATATGAAAACCATTATCCCCCTCCGTATCTTCGCAATCCTGGCCAATGTCTTTTTTGCCTCATACGGATACCTGGCAGGATTATACCCGGTTCTGATCTTACATATCTTTCTCTTTCCCCTGAATATCCTTCGTCTGAGACAGATGCAACAACTGATTGCCGATGTCAAAGGCGCAATCGAGGATGATGGTGCAGTGGAACCTCTTTTACCCTATATGACCAGAGCGATGTATGATGAAGGGGAGTTACTTTTTAAGAAAGGAGATCCGGCAGACAAAATATACTATATTGGCAATGGTTCAATCCGGTTATTAGATCTTGATATTGTTGTGGGTGAAAACCAGATACTGGGAGAGATGGGAATCTTCTCACCATATAAACAAAGGACTGATACGGCCATCTGTAACACCAAAATGGAAGTGTTTGCTATAGACGAAGACAAAATCAATCAGCTCTATTATCAGAATCCCTCTTTCGGTTTCTATCTTATAAAACTCTTAACAAAGAGATTTATACTTAATGCGGAAATGTTGAACAAAAAAATGATTTCACAGAGTCATGCCCAAGAAAAAGAATCAGACTAAGAAGTTCAACTGGTTGCGCTTTTCCATCACTTAGTATCCCTTATGAAAAAGACTATCCTCTTATTACTTTTTATTACCCAACCCATGATGCTCTTCAGCGGAATTGACAACTATCTTTTTGATAATAAAAAAGACTGCTCAGCATGTCTTAATGAGATAAACTCCCGTAAAAGGATTAAACCTGGAGAAAGCTTTGATTGTAAAGGCAGGTATGGAGATAAGCCGCAGAATAAATTTTTTATCATGCGATATTTTAACAAAGCAGATCGAACAGAAAATGAACAACAAATGTCAACAACCTCGGGTGAGATCAAGCTCCTGTTTAAACATGATTTTCTAATGAAAGAACAGAACGGGTTGAATGAATCCGCTATTAAACAGCTTTGTCCCCTGATTTATAAAACTCAAAGTAAATGACACTGTAACCATTAGTCGCCATCGCTAATCCATGGCTGTTAAATCGGTCTTTCGCCTGTACTGGTTTTTTGATTCAAGTCTTATCTTTTTCGCCTACACATAGGGTTAAATTTTTCCGGAGCAGTATATTTCTATTCCATACCTTATCGAAATGTCCGAAGTCAGTTACCGTATGATTAATTTAAGTTTTGAGAAAACTTGGGACTCTGGATCAGGTTATGTTCAAAAGTCTGTCCTTATTGTAGGGGTAATCAAAACCAGCCTCTATGAGGTCTGTTTTTTATTTAGTAGATCGCTATGAAACCAATCGTCAGGATTATAATAATCTTCTCGATCTCCTCAATTATCTATTGTTGCAATATGCAGGTTTTTAGCCAGTCTTTAATAGATAGTTGTGAATGTGAGCAAGGAGAACAAGGGGAACAAGGGGAACAAGGGGAACAAGGGGAACAAGGGGAAAAGGGAGAGAAAGGTGACCCAGGAATGCAGGGTCTCCAGGGAGAGCAGGGTGAGCCGGGAATACAGGGTCCCCAGGGAGAGAAGGGTGAACCGGGAATACAGGGTCCCCAGGGAGAGAAGGGTGAACCGGGAATACAGGGTCCCCAGGGAGAGAAGGGTGAACCGGGGATACAGGGTACCCAGGGAGAGCAGGGTGATACGGGAATGCAAGGCCCCCAGGGAGAAAAGGGTGAACCGGGGATACAAGGCCTCCAGGGAGAGAAGGGTGAACCGGGGATACAAGGCCCCCAGGGAGAAAAGGGTGAACCGGGGATACAAGGCCCCCAGGGAGAGAAGGGTGATACGGGAATGCAAGGCCCCCAGGGAGAAAAGGGTGATCCGGGAATGCAAGGCCCCCAGGGAGAGAAGGGTGATCCGGGAGATACCAGCTTCACTCAACCCTGGCAGGAAACCATAGAAAATAATGCTGCTGTGAATTTAAAACAAAGCCAATATCTGGAGGATTTAAATATCAGATTTGTGGAAACCAATCGTGATCAGAATCGTTCCATTGAGTATATTAACAGATCGTTTATTGATCGCAACATGGAGAATGATCGTTCCATATTGGAGCTGAGAAAGTCGAATGAAATCCTTAATACAACAAATTCAGAGCAGGAATATTCAATTTTTAGGTTGAGTAAAACAAGTGAAGATCTTAAGGATAATGTCCACCGAAATACAGCCATTAATGAGAAGCAGGGAAGGGATATCTTCGCCATGAAGGTCCAGGACAAAACATTGGGTAGAAAGATTACTAAGAATCTGGAAACAAATATAGAGCAGGGAAGAGAAATTGAAAAAAATCGTAATACCAACGAAAAACAACAAGGGGAGATACATAAAAACACTTTAATAAATCAGAGACAATCTGAGTTTTTTGTTACGGAGTCTATTTATGTTTTTGGACCGATAAAAACCGGGGCATTGGTTTTGGGGACTATCAAAGTTATCGGTGAAAAGATCGCAGGACTAGATGTATCGAAAATGGGCGTCATTTTTGCTGAAAATGTCAAATCAATCTCGGGTTTTTCAAATGGGGCGACGGGTCAGCTTTTGTACGTGATTAACACAGGAGAACAAGACACCCTGCTTGAAAAAGAAGTAGAGGGTGATTTTCAACGCCTACAATTCAACCAGGAGGAGATGCTACTTGAGAAGAATGCCACGATAGCACTAATTTTTGACGGCATCGTCTGGCGGATTTTGACAAGGTAGAAGCATTTTTTATCAAGTTTTTTCTTGCCGGTATTGACTTTGTTTCTGTATGTTATTTCGCAAACGTTTGTTTTTACAAAAAGACAATTTGTTAGTTTTTACTGCCAGTTCAGCCTAATTCAAAAACACCAGGTTTTGTGGTTAATGAGGTGTAAGTTTTTAAATATTTTGGAGGAGAACATGAATTTAAGACTCAAAGTTTTAATCACAATTTTCCTGGTAAGTTTGTGTCCGGCATTAGTGGCAGGTCCTACCATTATTCGTGATGAAAGAATAACAGACTTGGCATTGACACCCACATTGGGAAGAGGATACACAATCGTAACCAATACCTTTCAATCTAAGTGTCTTGACAATATTGTTATCACGGACCCTTCTTTCGATTTCCAATACAAATTTGAATCCCTGGATGTCACAAAAGCCTCTCAGCTAGCCACTGCCGCAAAATATGGTCTTGAGGTTTCCTTACAGGCAGCGACAGGGGGAGCGGCACCACCCACTCCGGAAACGACCACTAACGTAGAACGAAAGCATCACATCTATGTGGAAATCAACATGGATACATACTACGCCTCGGTGGATGAAGCGCAAACAAGTATGTCATCCTCAGCAGCACAACTGCTTACCAATAATGATATCCCCGGTTTTTTCAGTAGTTGTGGTTCTTATTATGTCAGATCGCTGGGAAGAAATGCCAAGTTTGTCTCCATCTTCACTTATACAACAAAGACAGACGCCCGAGATTCAGCGTTCGAGTCTGATCTGAAATCAAGTATCATGAAATTCGGAGAAGGGGGAGGCGAGGATTCAGGTGGTTCTTCAAATCTTCTAAGCTTATCAGGAGAGTATAAATTAACAATTGTTTCAAGAGCTTATGGTCTTGGAATCCGTGAAAATGCGGAATTGATTTCCTCTGATATTGATAGTTTCAAAGCAGCCATAAAAGAAGCGTTTCAATCCATGCAAAATCCGATGACGGGAAAAGTAACCACCATGGAAATTGTGCCCTGGGTTGAAAATACAGATTTTCAGAACCTGATTCAGCTGGAGGAAGCAGTTATTGACCCCGTTACCCAAAGAACGATGCTTCTCTACAAAAAGAAACAGGTTTTAAACGAAAACGCCGAATATCTTGCTGAAATTGAGAGAGCAGATCGCAATATGATGAATATCTACTATAAATCCATGATCTGTAAACAAACCGTCCAAGCTAACTGGATGAAAGAAGGCAAAGTTCACCCTGATTTTAAAGATGCAGAAATCGCCAACAATAAATTCCCCCGGGATAAGATAAAGCTGGAAACACTGGTCACTGAACATCTCTCTGATGCAAAAGTTGCCGCACTGTTGGATGCTGAAGAGAAATTCATGTATGGCAGTGGCGGAGGCAATGAGTGCATTAATGAAATGCTGAAATCAGGGATGTTTATCAAAAGCTACCGCGATATTGATGTGTGCAAAAATCTGAGAGGAAAACTGTCCGCGGTTGGTAATAATGTCATCGATAATTACTGCATGCCCAAACTGGTTACGGAATTTGTTATTGAAGCAGCTGATCAACCTTCCCAGGAGGCAAATAAAGCTCCTGCAAATCCATGAGGCTTTGTTTCAACAGTTTAAGTAAACGCATTTCAAATGTTTGAAAAGTAGCCTCAGACAGGAGGCAGGTTGCCTGTCTGAGGCTTTCCTTTTTTAGAGTTATTTAAACGGGATTAAAAACGAAAATAATAACATGATCCATTTTTTGTTTTTTCCTACTTGAGTAAAAACATTCAGCCGTATTTCATGACTCGTAATTCCAGCCATACAAGACTCCTTATCTGCTTCTGTATGTATTTTACAGCATGGATAACCATTTGCCTGCACATCGAACCGGTTCATGCTTCACCAAGATTGATAACAGACAACCGGGTAGAAAATCTCAACGGTTTTCCCAGTATTGGCAGGGGATATAATCTCCAAAGCAACACCCTGCAATCGATGTGTTTCAGTAAAGTGACCAAGACTACTCCGACGTTTGATCTGAATTATGAGATGGACGAAGTCAGCCAGGAGTTTTTTAACGAGGTTCCTGAAGTCGGAAAGAAACGTATGGGGAACATTAATGTCCATTTTTTCGTTAAGAAATATTTTAAATCTCAAGAAATAGGAACCCAACAAACACACACCTTAAAGAACCTCCTGGTTCGTGTTGAGATCAGGAGTTATTATTATGCTCTTGATGAAACCCAATCAGTTCTAAGTGAGAGCGCCAAACAATTGTTGAAAAACAAAGAATTTGTCACTTTTTTTAACAGCTGCGGCCAGCATTATGTAAGATCTGTCGGCAGTTTTTCAACCTACCTGGCTTTACTACAATATAGATTAACGGGCAATAATACATCGGACCAGGCATTTGTGAGCCGTCTGGAAAAAGGATTGTTTAATTTTAGTGGCGACGGGAAACCTCAAGAGCAATTCAACCAGGATGCTGAAGCCAGAGGCATGCGAGTATATGTTCAGGCTGTCGGGTTATCAAAAGGGAATCTTGTCAACCTGATTCCGGTTGATGTTAAACAATTCAGATTGACAGTTCAGGACACAGTTAAACTGATGCAGGATCCCAACGCAGGTCTTGTCAGTTACATAGAAGTTGTTCCCTGGGTGGAGAATCCGGAATTATCCTCATTCATGTCGGGTGGTATGAGTGAAGGAGGAGAACAATTCATAAAGCTGCAGAGGCTGGAAGCAAATTCGGGCGTTATTACCGAAATAAACAGAATCAGCAACTCCCAGGTTGAGCAGTTTTACATAGCTTCCATGTGTGAAAAGATTCTGTTTGAAAACTACATGGACAAGACCAACCGACAGTTTTATGAAAATATCACCGGGCAGACAAAAAAATCCCCCACGGTTCTGATGCTTACTGATATTATTGATCAGAAAGTGTTGAGCTATAATATGGAAAAAACCCTTTTTTATAACCTTGCCAATATCTCAAAAGATGAAGTGTTTATTTCCCTTCGGGAGTTTGTTGAATATTTTGCAAAGAACCCGCCCAGAAAGCTGTTTGATGAAAACAGGACCTATTTGTACGGCGACGGGAATACTCTCGGTGCCATTAATTGTATCGATGAACTATACAAACAAGGTCTGGATAAAATCGACTACAGGACAATTCCCAGTTGTGTCAGCGCGCTTAAGCATATTCAGACACAGTCTTTTTTTCTGAATCAATATTGTTTGCCGAAACCCGCGAAACTTATTTTTAAGGGCGATGAGATAAAATCACAGCTGCCGGATGAAGTTACAAGCCCAAGATTGATCGATGCTGAAATACCGGGTTTAGAAGAGGGAACACCGGGTATCAAAGGGGAAAAACCGGAAAGTCTGAGTGATTTGGCAGGCGAAAAAGTTGAGGAACCAGCAAAGCAAAAAGATGAAACACAAACGGAGGAACAACTGCAATCCTTGGACAATCTGTTCAATCAGGACGATTCACAGCCAATTGATTTCGACCTGGATGAAGAGGACGATCAACCTACTTCCTTGATCCTGCAGGAATTGGAAGAGGGAGAAAAAGAGGCAAAATCAAAAACAACTCCGCAAGAAGAGAGCCCCAAAGAATCTCAGGATATATTAAGTATACCCAAAACAGAAACCCAGATACCTCCAGTAGAAGCAATACCGGAGGTTGAAGAGGAGATATTACCGAAAGTTGAAGAAGAGATTTTACCGGAGGTTGAAGATCAGACAATTCCTTTAATAGAAGACGATATATTGAAGCGGAATTATGGCGAGCCTTTGACTTTGGATTCGGAAAGTAACATCGGTATTGAATCCAATGATGTTTTACATGTAGAAGAATGATTTTTTTCACCATAACCCTATGAGAGACAAAGTTGATTAAGATTAGAATCCATATCTTAATATTATGCTTTTCCATGGGGTGCTCAACGTTTCAATGGAAACAACCGGTTCACAGATCATCGGAATTGCCCCTGGTATTTAACCGGTATCAAAGTCTTGGCACGGGATTAAAACTTACGGACATCGGCTATCATGCCATGCCTTGCCTGGAGAGCTTTGAAACCGAGTTGGCGGGCGGTGTTTTGGACATTGAGTTTAGAAAGGTTAATGACGGCTATATTGGTAAAAACCTTAAAATTGATCACTTTATAAAATCAAGCTTAAAAAGAGCAAAGAAATATAACCCGGAAAGTCGTGAACCTGCTTCCTTTGTTCTGATAATCAGGGTGAAAGACCGGTTGACTTCCGTTAAAGAGGAAACCATAAAGTTTAGAGCGGATGTTGAAAAAATGATTTATTCAGATAACCGGGAACAGTTTTTCCGAACCTGTGGAACTGAATATATTCAAACGGCCAGATTCGACTCCGAAATCTTTTTTTTCTTTTCCTATTACCCGGAATCATCGCAAGGCGCGTCTCTTCTGGAAAAGGAAATTAACAAAAAAATCACGGAAAACAAAAATAATGTTCTCCAGATAAGTATTTTCAGGGATTTGGAGCTTGATGCCGAGACATATTTCTCATTAAAAGTCGATACTGATGTCCTGTTTGAGCCGATTGAGTTTGCCTTTGAAAAAATCCATGGCAAACAACTGGACATTTTTTTGAATAAGCTGATTCACTCAGTTCTTACCTCGGATAATGGGAGAATCAAGCAATATGTGTTAAGTCCCTGGACAAAACTGAATGACCTGCGAAGCAGAATGTCACTCAGGGGTGACAGAAAGATTACAGAATATTCTGATGAGCAGATATTTAAGTCTCTGCAACTGCTGGAAAACTCGATAAAACAGTACCGGTTGCGGTTTTTTCAGGTTAAGAGGTTATTAAGGGAGGCTGGTTCCGGATCTAAAAATACTGATCTTTTTAATTGTGCTACGGTTTTTGAAAATGAAAATAAGTATATAAACTGGATCAGTTTTGATCACTGCCGACAGGCAGCCATCTTATCCAAAACCGTTGATTTGGAATCGATTGCCGAGTGTTCTCCAATTACTGAAGCCATATCGGGTTTGAATCTTTCAAAGAAGTGTTTTGGACAGTATGGAAACGGTGATACAGAGTGGGTTTATCTGAATGATAACATCTATCTGCCCCTGGAGTTGGTAGATCGTCTGGTTGATGATCCCTTGTCAATTCATCGCAAAGAAACGGAGTATCGTTTTAATGACGAAGACCAGATCGTGTCAATACCGGAAAACGTGATTTTAGGCCAGGGGGTAGATAGTACAGGTCAGTTTTATAAGGAAAACTGTATCATTGAAAGCAGCAAACAGATTGGGAATAAAACGGATAAAAGGAACATAGCAATTACAAATGATTATTATCCTTATGCCAAAAAGGAGTGGCCATGGATAAAAAAGGCATTTCTTTTTTGGAAGAATTCCCCTCAATGGACCTTGTACAGGGGGGCATTTGAGATAGAAGGGTTTTCTCCTGTTCTGCTACCGAATTTTGAGATAACCGATGAGGCCAAACAACTGGCATCAACCAGTATTGTCAGTTTTTATAAAAAATTCGGGACTCATTATGTCGAAAGAATTAGGCATCGGCGGGGGTTTATCTATTATTTTTCACCTGATTCGGCAGGATATAATGATATTGAAATCATCCCTTTCGGAATGACTGTACCTAAACAGGACATCCCGATTCCCGCCGAATATGCTGAAAAAATCCCCTTCCTGGGAGGGGATAATCAGAGAAGCTGCTCAGTGGAATTGAGCGGGTTACTGGTGTTACCAATGTTGATTGCAGCGGGGGCAGAGCCATTGTTGGGGGCCGTATTGGCACTGGCTTGTCAGGATGACGTTCCGGCATTGCTTGATCCAAAAACGGTTAAGGAATTTTTCACGAATAAGGAAAAGCTTATTGAGATGTTTAAGGATGATGATGAAGCTATCCCTATCAGACTGAGTCTGAAACCCTGGAGTGAATACCTTGTCAATCGGGGAATTTTAATGCCTGAGCAACTTGATCTGGCAGAACTGGTCGAGTGAAATAAAATATATGAAGATACCATCGGGGTTTTTATTGCTGATTACTATCTTACTGCTTTTTCAGGGGTCTCCAACCTGTTTGCTGGGACAGGTGAAGAACCATTCGGACTCCACCTTGAAGGAGACAAGGGAATTCCTTAGTAGCGTAGGAAAAAGATATTCCAGTATTGAGCTCGAATACTTAAAAAGACTAAATCTGTCCAATTTGCGAATTACCGATGAAAATATTGAAAAACTGAACGGTTTGGAGCAGTTGCAGACTCTTATCTTAAGTGGAACGCAGATTTCAGGATCTGGATTGGGCTCCCTGTCAAAAAATCGACAGTTAAAAACCCTAATTCTGAAGAACACACTGTTGCAGAATGATCAACTTGTTTCTATTTCAGGGATTAGGCAACTCAGCCAGTTGAATATCAGTGAAACCGAGTTGAATGATCAAGGCTTATTATCTCTTGAGAAACTGTCTAATCTCCGACACTTGAACGTTTCCAGTACCCGCATTTCAAATGAAGGAATGGAAATTATCGGGAACCTAAGCTCACTTGAATCTCTAAACTTGGGTCATAACCAGCTCTCAGATACTGGAATAAAATCATTGGGTCGGTTACAAAACCTGGAAACCCTTGTGCTCAGGGACACATTGATCAGCGATGATGGATTGGTTCATTTAATGGCTATGTCTTCCTTAAAAAATCTTGATCTATCAGATACCAGGATAACCAACCAAGGATTGGAACATCTGAAAAAGATCAGTAAGCTAAGTAGCCTTAACCTTGCCAATACGGACATTGATGCCAACGGGTTATCTGATATTTTTGAGTTCATCGGTCTGACCTATGTCTCCGTCAGTGGAACACACATATCTTATGCGGATTTTATGAACCTGAAAAGGTCAATGCCTCATGTAGAAATGAATGCTCATTATGTGGTTATTCCGCCGGATAGTAAAATTGATGTTAAACGGATTTTCGGAGATGGCGATTCGGAAAAAGAGTCCAAACCTTCCCCTGCTGTGGATATCTGGATTAAGAAACCTTTGGTGGTTGGTTTAGCGGTTCCCTTTGAAATAGCCTTTATCAATTCCGATGGTTTTGTTGATAGTGACTATCGTTTAGAAACAGATCTCGTTTTTAAGTTGAAAAATGTTCCGTTTACCCTGTTTTCCGGAGGAATCAAAAAATCAGGTCAAGACTCCATCACCCTCTCAAAATCAGAGGTCTATATATCAAAAGGAATTATAAAGGGAGAAATTGCAGTAGAACGGGTCAGCAGCAGACGGAAACTTGAAATTTACCAGACGTCACTTAAAAAGGACGTTCAACCTGAATATATTGGATCTTCCAGAATCGATCGACTTTTCAGTGATGTTGAAAGGGTCGTTTTTTCTGAAAACTATCTGGAAGGCAACACAGGTGAGGAATTGGAAATAAGAATATCGGCATACAACTATCTGGGACAAAAAATCAAAGGGAAGATAGGAAAGACAATTGGTTTCCTCATTCTTTCGAATCATGATTTGATAATTGATGGGAAAATGCAGCGATATGCTTTCGAAATTCACCCCAGTAGATTCAGGAACGGAGAGGCCTCAATCAAGGTAAAAGCGGAAAAAAAAGGCCAATATGTTTTATCTTTTGACAGTGGACAAAGACCCTATGACAACAATTTACCGAGTCGGGGCAATTATGTGTCGATCAAGATAGAATCTTCGATTTGATTTGTCGCTTGCGGCACTCCATGCAAGCATAAAAATCTTAATAAGAAACAAACGGTTAACGTTTTAAAAGACAATATCGGATTGGTGAGATTCTTTGTGGCTTTCAAAGAAATAGTACAATCAAAATAATTAATTATTAAAAAAGTCGTTGATTATTCAAGAAAACTTAGTGTAAATTTCATGCAATCAATTGCTTATAAATATTGAGTTGAAGAAATCAATTAGTGAATAGCATGGCTCAATTTACTACCAAAACTGGAATCGGTCCATTTAACTTTTTATTACAGTTTACTATGTTAAGGAAAACATTTGTACTCGTTCAATATGCCAATAATTTTCAAATCGATTAAGAGGTCATAATGAAATCTTTTAGTAAATTGATGCTGGTATTCACTTTTATTTTAAGTACTTTAGACCTTATAGCGGGCCCAACGATAATTCGCGATAACCGGGTGACCGATCTGGCAACAACCCCGGTTCTTGGGAGGGGGTATTCTATAGGAACCAATACATTCCAGTCAACCTGTATGGAGAAGGTTGTTATTACAGAACCTTCATACGATATGAAATATTCATTTATTCAACTGGAAGACAAGGGAACCGAAAGAACCTCAACCTCCGAGGAAGAGAGCAGTGATCGCAGCACCTCCCAAAGGCAGGCCGCCAGTTCCACCAGCACGCAGTCTCAAGCCCATTTTATACCGTTTGTTGGAATGGGTGCCAGTATGAGTGGAAGCTACAGCAGTACCCGATCAGGAATTGACACCAGCCTAAAGAGTATTTCCAAATCAACAGTTGTTGCAGGCAAAACCTATTACAGCCATTCAATGCTGGCCACCATCAGCCTTTATTCATATTATGCTTCACTGGATGAGAGTCGAAGCCCGCTCAGCGGTGCAGCCAAAAGGCTTCTAAGTTCCCAGGATCTGCCCGGCTTTTTTAGTGCCTGCGGCCCCTATTATGTCAGATCGATTGGTAGAAAAGCTGTCTTTGTTTCAATTTTTTCTTACCAATCGGAGAGCACAACCCGAGATGAATCCTTTGAGGACCAGCTAAGATCCGAAGTCTCAAGTTTCAGCACGGAAAGTAAATCAAGCTTTAAAGCAAGTGCAAGTGCGACCTGGGGTAAAATTTCCGCCGGGATATCAACCGCCAGTGCGTCACAATCCCAGTCAGCCAAAGATATCGAGGAGCAAAAAAGGAAAGAGGAGTTTAACAGTAAGGCGGAAAGCTACCGGTTGACGATCAATACGTCAGCTTATGGGTTGGGGAAAGATAAAAAAGCCACTCTGATCTCCTTTGACATGGATACCTTTAAAACAGCTGTGCAGGATGCATTTATGGCCATGCAGAATCCCGAGACCGGGAAGGTTTCCAGTATAGAGGTCGTTCCCTGGGTGGAAAATACCGAATTTCAAGCTCTTGTTCCCCTTGAGAGGGAGGAGGTACCTCAACCACCGCCCGCTGAAGGAGAAGCCGGATCAGCAGAACCTCCATCCGCTGATCAGGAACGGAAGCCGGAGATCCGTCTTTTATATGAAAAAAAGCATACTCTTAATATGAATGCAGAATTTTTTATGGAGATCGAGAGAACCGACCGCAACAAAATGAATATGTATTATAAAGCCAGTCTTTGCAAAAAAAATATCGACATGAACTTCAAGGAAGGGAGCTCACTGAAACCTGAATATGCCGGTGCCCTCTTGGTTAATCACAGGGGAGGAGCCTCCGTGACTTTGGCATTCCTTGATGAGAAAGTCACCAAGGAATATGTCAAAAGCCTGCTTAAGAATGAAATCGATTTTATGTATGGCCCCGATGAAGAGACCCCCGGAGCTTCCGCTTGCATTCGACGGATAATGTCCGAGGGGATATATAAGAAAAGCTACAGAGAGATTGAGGAATGCCAGTCTATTCTGGAACAATTAGGTGATGTTCAGAGTGACCTGCTTGAGAATTTTTGTATGCCGGAAATCGCCGGTTTTTAAGATGTTTTGTTTTTTCACCCGAGTTTTTAAAAGCTGTTTTTATTGTGTTGTTAACCAATAAAATGGAGAATCTGATGAAATGTTTAAAGCTTTATTTCTGTCTTATTTTTGCTTTATTGATGGGGTTGCCTGTTATTGGAGGTCCAACGATTATTCGTGACAGCAGAATTACCGATACGGCTCTGACTCCTGTTCTGGGACGAGGATATTCGATCGGAACCAACACGTTTCAGTCGACCTGTATGGATAATGTTGTGATCACCGAACCTTCCTACGATTTGTCTTATACGTTCAATTCCATCGAGGCCAGTTCGGAGACCACCAGTACTTCGACAGGTGCAACTTCAAGCTCCGCCAATGTTACCACTACCAATAGTGGTTCCAGCTCCAGCAGTTCTACAAGTGGTGGGTGGCTTAGTACAAAAACCAAAAGAACAAGCAGTAGCCAGTACAAGAATCAGTTGAATCAGATATACAAGCGTGCGGGGACATCCAAAGTCACTGCAAGTGGAACTTCTTATAGCCATATCATAGAAGTGAACATCAATCTTATCACTTACTATGCCTCTGTTGATGAAGCCCAAACCAAGATTGGTACAAGTGCGGCAAGATTGTTGACCAATAGAGACATTCCCGGATTTTTCTCCAGTTGCGGTCCCTATTATGTTCGATCAATCGGAAGAGAAGCGGTCATGTTATCCTTTTTCGAATACAGCTCCACATCAACCGAACGGGACATGGCTTTTGAGAACAGTATTGAGAATCAGATCAAGGGATTTCGGGCTTCCTCGGGCCAGAGTACTTACAATAGAGGGAGTACCAGTGAAAAGGCTGAAAGTTCAACGCGAACTGATTTCGATTATCAATATGCCGCAAAGTCATCCTACGAATTTAATCAAAAGGCATCTGAAAAGAACCTGACCATTACTACTTTTGCCTTTGGAATCGGAAAAAGAGAAGATGCCAAGATAATCTCGTATGATATCGATTCTTTTAAAGCGGCGATTCAAGAGGCATTTATCTCCATGCAAAATCCTCAGACAGGAAAAGTGGTGAGTATGGAAGTGGTTCCCTGGGTGGAAAACACCCAATTTCAGAATCTGATAAGGCTTGATGAGTCAGAAGATGAGTATGAACCGGTACTGAATGCCGCAGGCGAGCAGGAAATGGATGAAGATGGAAATCCCATGCAGAGACTAAAGCCCAAACAATTGCTTTATGAGAAGAAAATGTACCTCAATGAAAACGCCGAATTCATCATTGAGATTGATCGTGTTGATCGAAATATTATGAATATGTACTACAAGGCCAGACTGTGCCGGAAAAATATCGATATGAACTGGAAGAAAGACGGTGCATTTAGGGAGGAATACCTGGAAGCCCGAGTTCAGAATAAAAGATTTCTTGAAAGATCCATACCTCTAACAGAGCTGGATAGTATAGTTTCGCAAGATAGAGTTGATCAGATTTACCAAACTCATAAAACTTTCATGTACGGTGCTGAAGGAGATGGAGGAGCCAGTATTTGCATGAAAAACATCCTGAAACTTGGGATTTTTAAGATTAGCTATCGAGACATTGCTGAATGTCAACCCATTATTCAAAACATGGGTGAAATTCAAAATGATGGTATTGAATATTATTGTATGCCCGAATTAATGCCATAGTTGCCGGTTTAAACTGTTGCCGAAATTCATTTTATTACCCAAACCTGTTAATACAGACGATGGGCATTGTATGAAAATATTAAAGGTCCTACTGTTTTTTTGTTTTGTTTTCCCTGTCCTGAATGTTATCGCAGGTCCGACTGTTATTACTGATAACAGAATACACGATCTGTCAATAACACCGGTATTGGGAAGGGGATATTCCATTGCCACCAATACCTTTCAGTCGACTTGCCTGAACAAGGTCAATGTTACCGATCCCTCTTATGATTTTACCTACCTGTTCAACTCCATTGAATTGGAAGGTGAAGGCAGTGGTGAACTGGAGAGTAAGATCGATGTTAATTCTTTTAGTGAAGCGTTCAGGAATGAATTGGTAAAAAGGTTGATCCCACCGTCAATAAACAGGGCGGAAGGGGAAGAAACTTATTTTAATCATAATATTTACGTTGAGATTAATCTGAACTCTTATTACGCCTCACTTGACGAGAGTGAGACCAAAATGAGTAGTTCAGCGGCTCAATTGCTCGTTAACAACGATATTCCCGGGTTTTTCAGCAGCTGTGGCTCCTATTATGTTCGCTCCATCGGGCGAAATGCCAAATTTGTGGCGATATTTACCTACAAAACCAGGGAGAAAAAACCGGATGAGAACTTTGAAGCTGATATGGAAGCTGAAATTAACGGTTTTGGATCCAGCATCAAAAACCAACTTACTCAAGATATTGTTGAGTCTGCCGTAACAGCGCTGGGAGGAAGCGCAGCCAGAGAATTCAGAAAAAAAGCCGCATCACGCAAACTAACCATTAATGTTGCTGCGTTCGGTCTGGGTAAAAATGAAAAAGCCACCCTGATTTCATATGATATCGATTCCTTTAAAGCCTCCATTGCAGATGCCTTTATCTCCATGCAGAATCCGAAAACAGGAAAGGTTTCCAGTATAGAAGTTGTCCCCTGGGTCGAGAATACGGACTTCCAGGCTTTAATCAAGCTGGAGGAAGACACGGAGGTGGTTGCAACACCAACAGAAAATCAGCAGGGCGCTTCTCCGGGAGCAGCAGAGAACAAGCCACGAAAACTCCTGCTTTATGAGAAGAAAAACATTCTTAATCAGAATGCCGAGTTTATGGCGGAAGCTGAGCGGATGGATCGAAAGTTGTTAAATCTATATTACAAGGCCAAGATTTGCAGGAAATACATTGATGAAAACTGGAAGAACAACGGATTTCTTAAACTGGAATATCGCAACAAAAATGTGCTCAACAACAAAGTGGGAGGCACTTATCCGCTTGCCAGCCTTGACAGGCTCCTCACTCAGGAGAAGATTGATGATCTGCTGGAAACCGAGGAGAGATTTCTTTATGGAGATGGTAGCTCTAATAAAGGTTGGTCACAATGCATGAAAGACATTATGCGGCAAGGCATATTCAAGGTTTCTTATAGAGATATTCCATCATGTGATACTATTTTGGAAAAGATGGAAGATACGGAGAACCAGATATTAGAAAATCATTGTATGCCAATGCTGGCCAAGTAAAGGAATGGAAAAAACAATAAACCTTAGGATTCCAGACTGGAATGGGATTTAAAATGAAAGTTTTTAAGAACACCTTGATTCTGAGAATACTGATCACCCTGTTGACGCTGATGCCAATTGGTCTGGTTGCCGGCCCTACGATTATCCGGGACAACAGGATATTTGATCTGGCTACTACGCCGGTATTGGGTAGAGGTTATTCAATCTCCACCAATACGTTTCAGTCTACCTGTATGCAGAATATCAAAGTCACTGAGCCCTCCTATGACTTTGACTATACCTTTGAATCCCTGGAAAAAGAGGACATGGAACGTACCAGTACCACCCGGGGCCTGGGTTTTGATGTCAGCTACCTGGCTTTTGATATCAAGGCCAGCGGTACTTCCACTCAGGTGGAAGGGGTTACCATGTACTACCATAATTTACGGGTTGAAATAAACATGCATACCTATTATGCATCCGTGGATGAAGGGTCGACCTCTTTAAGCGATGCCGCCAAAACCCTGTTGTTGAACAGTGATATTCCCGGCTTTTTTCACAGTTGCGGATCATTCTATGTAAGATCCATTGGCCGTACAGCAAAATTTGTATCTCTGTTTACCTATCTTGATGAAAGCGAGGAGAGAAACAAGGATTTTGAAATGCAACTCGAACTGGCTATCAAAGGTTTTGGAGGGAAACTGGTGGAATACCTTTCCAGTAATCAGGGAGGGGCAGGGGTTACCTTGAATGTCAGGAACTCATTTGAATCCATGGCCAGCAAAAAAAGATTAACCATAACAACCAAAGCCTGGGGGTTAGGTAAAAACCAGAATGCCACCCTGATCGCTTATGACTTGCCAACTTACAAAGCCGCAATCAAAGAAGCATTTATCTCAATGCAGAATCCGATGACGGGCAGGGTTTCGACCATGGAGGTTATTCCTTGGGTCGAAAACGCAAGCTTCCAGAATCTTATCGACCTGGAGGAAGAGATAGAAGATGAAACCGGCGAACGGCTGCTGCTGTTTGAAAAGAAGAAGATTCTTAACATGAACGCCGAATTTCTCGCACAAATTGGGCGTACCGATCGTAATCTGATGGACATCTATTACAAGGCCTTGATTTGTAAACAGCAGATCGAATCAAGATGGAAAAGGGAAGGAAAACTCTTGCCAGGTTTGTTAAACGCAATGCTTCAGAATAACAAGAATCCAAACACTCTAAAAATCCAAGGTCTGGAAGCTGAGTTAACACCGGAAAAAATTGATGATCTTCTAACGGATGAAGACCGGTTTATGTATGGTGAAGATGGTAAAAGCGGGGCAAGGGAGTGTATGCGGCAAATTATGCGAAGTGGGATCTTTAAAAAAAGCTGGCGGGATATCCCCATTTGTAAGGAGTTGAGAACAGCCTTTTCTACTTCCACTAATGAGATAATAGACGATTATTGTATGCCAAAATTAGCCAGAGCAAAGCAATAAGGAATAATATAATTGAGAGTTTTTGGGGAATAGTAAAAATCAACCAGAGCAGGGATTTGTTTTTTTAAAAAAGGTTCAAAAGGGAAAAGAAAAATGAAAGCACTGATAGGGATATTAGCAATAATCATTCTTACCACAAGTACGGGATACGCGCGGTATAATCCCAAATATGATCGCTATATCACCAAAGAAGATCTGGTCGGTTTTGTAAAGGAAGCCGTTTTTTTCGCCAAGATATACGGGAAAAAAGCCGCTCTTCGAGAGTATAAGGATAAAGAGGGACTTTTTAATCGGGGGGAGTTGTACATTTACGCTTATGATCTTGATTGTAAGGTACTCTCTCACGGGTCTAACCCCGGCTTGATAGGCAAAGATCTTTCTTTGTTGGAAGACACCCAGGGGACTAGAATCATAAGAGTGATGGTCGAGAAAATTAAATATAAAGGCAACGGCTGGCTAAAATTTTTCTGGTTTCACCCAACGACAAAAAGAATAACACCCAAACTTGGCTATTTTGAAAAAGTTGAAGACGATTGGTGGGTTGGCTCCGGAATTTATCTTGATGAATAGAATAGCTCGTATCAAAGAAACATTGAATTCTGCCATGAGTCCGCAGATGTCTGTTTCGATATAGTTACTTATGTTTTTATATTAATTCAATATATCAAACCTTGAGAAAAATTCTCGTAAAAGTTGAGGGAGATTAGTCTTAATGACAATTAAAAAACTGACATTAACTTGGGTTGTTTTGACTTTTTTTATCGTGGCCGAGACTTTGTTTGGCGGGCCTACACTAATTCAGGATAACAGGGTGACCAACTTGGATTCCACACCTGTATTGGGAAGGGGATATTCGGTTGCGACCAATACCTATCAGTCCACCTGCCTCAAAGACATCCAACTTACCGAACCCTCCTATGATTTTACCTATAGCTTTCAGGAGATCGATGACTTTTTGTCCGAGATTAACAACAGCGATAGTCAGTTTATGAAGATTGCCAATACAACCTTTAAGAATTCTCTGACAAGAGATACAGAGGATACAAAGACGACCACTCAGGGAACCAATCAAGAGTCTACTGCAACCTTTGAAGAGACTAAACAGATCATTGTCAATGTCACTATTGACTCCTATTACGCTTCCGTTGATGAAAGTAAAACCCGTTTGAGTGATACTGCGGCGAAACTGATTGAAAATAATGATCTCCCCGGTTTTTTCAGTAGCTGCGGTTCTTATTATATTAGGTCTATCCGCAGGAGTGCCCTGTTTACCTCAAATTTTAAATTTAAATCGGTTACTACATTGGAGGATAGTAAATTTATCAATCAGCTGGAATCGGAGTTGAAAGGTTTCAGAAAAAAAGTTATCAGCAAGAAGGGAGAGTCTGACCAAACTGAAAAAACAACTGAGGATACCAAGGATACAACAACTGATACAACTTCTTTCTCAAGTGCAGCTGTGAATCGAAATCTGACCATCACGGCTTCCGCATTTGGCCTCGGGAAAAACGAGAAAGCCACTCTTATCTCTTATGATATCGAAACCTTTAAAGCCGCTATCAAGGATGCATTTATTTCCATGCAGAATCCAAGAACCGGGAAAGTCACATCCATTGAAGTTGTTCCCTGGGTTGAGAATACAGAATTTCAGACGCTGATGAAATTGGAGGAAGACGTTGCTGGATATAAAGCAAGTGCTCAAGGGGGCCCGCCTCAACCACAAGAAGGAAGAAAACTCCTCATGTATGAGAAGAAGCACAACCTCAATCAGAATGCGGAATTCTTCGCGGAATTAAACCGGGCTGATCGAGCCATGATGAATATCTATTATAAAGCCAAAATATGTAAAAAACATATTGATACTAACTGGAAACAAGTAAAAGGCGGTATAAGAGTGTTTAAAGACGTTTATGCCAAACGCTATGTTATGAACAATCGCTACACAAATGCGGGTGTTGAGCTGGCTCAATTGGATGCGGCACTCACCTCGGAGAAAATAAATGGTCTGCTTCAAGCTCATCGTCAGTATATGTATGGTGGTGGAGATTGGGGAGACGGTGCCGCTGCCTGTATGAGTCAACTGATGGAACTAGGGATATTTCGTGTCAATTACAGGGATATTGAACCCTGTCAAAAACTGGAAGAAAATCTGATGCAAATTGAGGAGGACATTATTGAAAACCATTGTATGCCTGTCCTTTTCAAATCAAGTTTTGTTCCCAGTGATACGAGTGCTTCACAATAGTAGAATTATTTAAATTCCAATTATTGATCCGATCATGCAAAACCAACTTACAACCAATTGGAAAAATAGATCGGAGTTGAATCAAATTACCAGATTTCAATTGCATCATAAAGCAATCCGCCTATTTGTTCTGATTGTATTCCTGTTTAGTTTTCTTCTTCTGGAAACCGCCTTCTCTGAGGTGAAGTACACCTACCGCAGAACAAAAAAAATTGTCTCCATGCTGGAGCAAGCTGTTGTAGAAATTGAATCGAAAGGAAGAGACGCCTTTCCCCAATTTAGAGTGGAGGGCAGTGAGTGGTTTGAAGGAGAGATGTATCTTTTTATCTATACCATTGATGGTGTCAATATTTTCCATCCTGTACAAAAACATCTTGAAGGGCAAAACCTCTACGACCTGAAGGATATTAACGGGCGACCTCTTATTCAGCACCTGATCAACAAGGCTGAAAAGGGAGGTGGATGGGTTCACTATATGTGGACAAGACCCGGGGAGTTTATTCCAACCTGGAAAAGCGGCTACGTGAAAAAAGCGATTATGCCTGATGGAACAGCTTGTTTTGTGGGAACGGGGGTTTACAATGTCAGAACAGAAAAACAATTCATTGTCGAGATGGTGAATGATGCCATCGACTTGATCAATGCCAGGGGAACCGCAGCATTCGCTAAATTCAGAGATGATTCAAGCCCGTTTGCCTTCAGAGATTCCTACATTTTTGTATTTAAAGATGATGGTACCGCCATTGTGGATCCCGCTTTTCCCTCTCTGGAAGGCAGGAGTCTTTTGGAATATGAGGTTATTCGGTATATGATCGAACGAATCAAGGGGAAAGATGTTGCCTGGGTATCATATCTGCGACCCAAACCGGGTGATGTCAAACCATCCAAAAAGCTGGCTTATCTAAGAGCTATAAAACTTGGGGATAATAGATACATCGTAGGTTCCGACTTCTTTCCTGCAAAACCGATCTGGATGAGATAGTTTATGGCGATTTCTTCAAATCTGATTTATGGTGTTAACGATAGACCATCGTTCATAACATCGCTGCTTTCAGGGATACAACACACCTTTGTTATGTCCAGCACCCTGATATTACCAATTGTAATTATAAGTGAAATTGGGGGATCAAAGCTGGAAATACAGAGTATAGTCAGCTTTTCAATGATAGCAGCAGGATTGACGACTATTCTCCAATCCTTCAGGGGGCCGGTCGGTTCCGGGTATTTATGTCCTTATCTTTCCGGAGTTCCGTATTTTGCAGCATCCATGAAAGCTGCCTGGATTGGCGGACTTCCTCTGATGTCAGGCATGTTCCTGATGTCCGGTCTTTTTGAATCCACCTTTTCCCGTTTTGTAAAAAAACTGAAGTTTCTCTTTCCGGCAGAAGTAACTGGTGTTGTGGTGATGATGGTAGGGATCGCCTTAATTCCCCTTGGCGTTTCCAATTTTCTGGGAATTGAAACCGATGAAGCCCTGTTTGAGATGAAAGATATCATCGTCGGTTTTCTGACCCTGGGAATAATGATAGGACTCAATGTCTGGTCGACAGGAAAATTGAGGGTTTATTGCGTTTTTATCGGTATGATTCTGGGTTATATTTTCTCATATCTTTGCGGTATTATGAGTATATTGGACTTGCAGAATATAGTCGATTCAGATTATTTCTCAATCCCCAGAATCGTGCATGGCGGTTGGAATTTTAATTCTTCGCTGATTTTCCCTTTTGTTATCGCAGCCTTGTGCACCAGTTTAAAGTCTATCGGTGATATGATAACCTGCCAGAAAATCAATGATGATGACTGGGTAAAACCGGATATGAAAAGTATCGGTAATGGACTGCTGGCAGGAGGAATTGGAACCCTGGTTGCCGGAATATTTGGCGGTATGGGAGTGAGCACTTCATCCAGTAACATTGGGGTTTCTGCAGCGACTGGTACAACCAGTCGCTATGTCGGTTTTTTTGCCGGCGGTCTGTTTATGCTTTTTGCCTGTCTACCGAAAATCACCAGCATTTTTGCCATTATGCCCAAACCGGTTATGGGTGCAGTCCTCATCTTTGTAACCTGTTACATGATCGTGGCGGGAGTTCAGATTCTTATGACCGTAGAGATGGACATAAAAAAGATATTTGTTATCGGTGCAGCCATAATTTTCGGACTCAGTGCTGATATCCTTCCGGGATTGTATGACTATATACCGGCCGGATTAAAACCGGTTTTTAGTTCGTCAATGACCTTATCAACTGTAATCGCCATCCTACTGGCACAGGTTTTTAGAATCGGTGATTATATCAAAACGATTGTAACCAGGGCGGAACCTCAAGCCTGATCTTAAGAGAATCGTTTATGGAAAACAGGGGGATTTCTATATGAAAAAACGCAAGCAAACTATTGTCAACAGAGATTTTCAATTAAAGAAAACACTGGGAGTCACTGCTGTGGTTTCGGTTATCATATCAATTATTATTATCTCAGTTGGAGTTTTTATAACCATAAACAACAATGAAATTGATAATAACAATGCGGGTGTGATTGATAATATTAGTCGTACGAAGGAGATCATGGATCTGCATCAGAGTCTTTGGATAAATCTGTTGTCCCTGAGACCCGATGATTGCAATAAGATGGACCAAAAGACCATCGATAATGCCATGAAAGACTATAATAACGCCATTGACAAACTCAATGCGGCCATCGAGTCCAATGAAAACCTGATCAAATCCAACCAAGGTATCATGAAGTACAACAATTGGTTGATAATGATGATTATTTTATTCTTTATCATCGGGATAGCCATTCTATATAACCGGGTACTTGAACATACCCACCGGATATCAGGACCTATATTTGTAATGACAAGAATTATCAAAGAGGCTCTTGAAGGTAAGGATCCACAGATGAGAGATCTGAGAGAGAAGGATGACTTCAAAGAGTTTCACGAATTGTTCAGGGATTTGATAAGAAAACATGTTGAACTGGCAGCAAAACACCCTGAAAAAGAATAAATCTTAACCGAGATCCATTTATATGAAATGGATTTCGGCCCCTCCTTCCTGTTTTCCAGGAGCCTTCTCGGAAAAGCGATAATCACGGTTATTCCTGTCTCAGTAGAATTTAGAAAAATCTATTATTTGGCATTTTGTTGAGAATTGATCTATTATTAAATCTCAGTTACCTTACAAGAAGAAACCCGCTACCTTTTTCAATTATACAGCTTCTAAAGAGTCGACATGAAATGCCTGATAGTTGAGGATAATAGACAAAGCTATGAACTACTGCAGAAAATGCTGGAGGCATATGGCTTCAGCGATATTGCAGAAAACGGTTTTGAGGCGTTTGACCTGTTTAAACAGGCCCATGCTGATGGTGAGCCATATGATGTCATTTTCCTGGATATCATAATGCCCGATTTGGATGGACACGAGGTGCTACGAAAAATCAGGAATTGGGAAAAACAGAATATCCAAGATGATCCTCCTGTGCAGGTGGTGATGGCTTCCTCAAAAAGTGACACCGATACCATTCTCTCCAGCTATGATGATGGCTGCCAGCACTTCTTCATGAAGCCATATGACAAAGGGGAATTGGATGAGCTGATGGAAAAAATGGGATTTACCTCCTGACCGTGGATTACTGAAAACTCACCGTTTTGCCTTTTCCAAAAATCGTTCAAGAGCCCTTACCATAAGAGATAAACTGATTGTCATTAGCAGATAGAGGTAGGCAACAATATTGTAAGTTTCAAAAAACATGAAGGTGGAAGAGGAATAGACCTTTCCTATCTGGGTTATATCCTGAACTCCCAATGCCGAAACCAGGGCGGAATCCTTAATCATAGCAACAAATTCATTTCCCAGGGGAGGCAATACCGTGCGGATAGCCTGTGGCAGAATTACAAAAAGCATCGCCTGCCATCTGGTCATTCCCAGGGCAAGTGAAGCTTCCATCTGCCCCGATCCGATCGATTCGATTCCAGCCCTGAAAATTTCGGCAATGAAAGCGCTATAACCAATTGTTAATGCAAGGATAGCCCTCCAGACGAAGTTGATATTGCGAATGCTCAATTTGTCTATCAAACCGTTTTCGATTAAAGGTCCGCCGATCCAGTTTAAAAATCTTACCAGCTCGGGAGCCCCAACAAAGGCAATATAGTATAAAATTACCAGCATGGGAACTCCGCGTACGATTTCAATATAAAAAGTTGAAATCTCCCTCACTATCCGTAGTCTTGAAACACTCAGTAATCCAAAGATCAGTCCCAATGATATCGAGAACAGATAAGCCAGCAGAGATACGTATATTGTGGTTGTCACTCCTTTGCCAACGGCTTTGAAAATGATCGCATAGCTTTCACTGCTGAATACCTTCCAGATAATAAAAGTAGCCAGGAGTACAATGGCGAGAAACCAATAGGGAAGACGAGCCAGTAGTTTGCTAAATGGAAACAGGTGTGAATTTTGGTTGAAACCTTGATGTTTGCTTTTCATGGGTATCCTGAAACCAGCATCATTAACCAAAGCTGAAATATCGGCTTAAATCATGACTGGATGGTGTCTGAAAAGCATTGAGCTGCTTTCGCTTTTCAGACAGGGTAGTATTGGGGCAAAGTTGATGATGTTGATTCAACCTTTTATTTTTTATATTCAAAAAACCATTTAACATTTAGCTTTTCCAGAGTTCCATCCTCTTTTAAAGCATCAATAGCTGCATTGAACGGTTCTACCAGATCTGAGCCGGGGGTAAAGATAAACCCAAACTCCTCTGTTCCCAGGGGTCCGCCAACAGTTTTTAAAAGATTAGGCTTTTCCCCAACATAACCACGACTGGAGGCCGCATCCATCAATACCATATCAATATCACCAGCTATCAATGCCTGTACGGTTGCCCCAAAGCTTTCAAACAGCTTGATTCTCGGATTGGATTCATCACCATCCAATACGTTATAGACAGCTACATAAAAATTTGTTGTTCCTGCTTGTGCTCCGATCAGCAGTTCCTTGTCAGCAGCAAATTCCTTGGCGTTGGAGAAACGATCATCACTTTTTCTGACCAGCATAAATTGCTGGGAAACCATATAGGGAACGGAAAAATCCACCTGTTTTTTTCTTTCATCCGTGATGGTTATGCCATCCATACCGACATCAAACTGGCCGTTTTGGACTGCAGCAATCATGGTTTCCCATGAGGATAATCGCCAATCAACTTTACAATTCAACCTTTTGCATATTTCGTTGACGGCGTCATATTCCCAACCAATCGATTCTCCCGTTTTTGGATCGACAAAGTTTAGTGGAAGATAATTATTCTCAGTTACAGCAACTACTGTTTTTCCCCTGAGATCCGGTAACCCGGCAGCAATTACCATACTGGCAGTCATACACAATCCTAAAACAAAGACAAGAACAGCAGAGATAAACGATTTCATCAACTCCTCCTTTTTAATGGTCACCTGAGAATTAAAACGAATAAACCAAAACAGATATAACGACCGTGATCTCTTTTTTTATATGGAATCGATCCCGGAAACTATTTTTATCGAGAATAAGCGAAAACGGTCAAGAATTATAAGTTCTGATTCTTGCTTCGCAAGTCATTATACCTGTTTCAACAAAAAACCGCGGTTTTTTGCTGATATCCGAACTGAATCTGTCGACTGTCCAAGCAAAACAATGCTTTTTCAGGATCAGGATTGCAGAAACAATAAAAAAGCATTATCAAGAGAAAAAGGCTTCACTTAAACTAGTGAAGTGATACCGATCTTATTGTTCCATTCTTAATCAAGCAACTTCATTTACTGTTTATGCCCTTAAAACGCACATCGGTTTGGTCAACTGTAATATTTATCATTTTCTGCTTTCTTACATTCCATCCTTATACAATTCAGGCAAGCTCAAGCAGTAAACTCATCCTGAAAGAATATACTTTTGGACAAAATCAGAAGTTCAAAGTGGGATTTGATGGTCAAAACATAATTGTCCACATCAGACCTCGGCCAGGAGAAGGTTTATTTCGATTTGCCTCCTGGACTTTGCGGGATTGGGGGAATAATTACAAGAACATCAAAAAATACAACCAGGATAAACCATTGCAGAAAGGGCAATATGTCCAGTTTCCTTTCAGTGCCTTAAATGACAATATGCAAAGCATTGTTTTGCAGACGTTATTTCCAAATGATTCCAGTGAAGAGGAAGTGTGGGCCCATCGGGTGGTTTATCACGGGGAAACCATCAGCTTGATTGCCGGTGTGTTTGCAAAAAATGAGATCTCATATCAGAAACTGGCTAAATATAACAACCTCAAAGACAATGGGAAAAATCTCCAGATTGGAGATGTTGTCAATATCCCCTGGTCATGGGTCAGAAAAGAACTCAACCTGAAACCGGTTGAGGTTAAAGAACCTCTGGTTGTCAAGCTGGATCAGTTTGGAGAGCCGCATGCCTACTATAAAATGAACAAGGGTGAAAGCTTATATTCTTCTGTTGTAATCCGTTTCACCGGTCGAACTCTTGCAGAGGATGTTAATGATATGGCGGCAAAGCTTCTCAAACTCAATAACATCGAGGATGAGCATTTTATTCATGTTGGGTCTGAAATTAAAATTCCACTGGAATGGATCAGTGAAGACTATCTGGTAAAAAAGGCCCCAACCCCCAGTGAAGTTGAACCTGAGGAAAAACTGGAAATTGAACCTTCAAAAAAAGAGTATCCCATTCATATCATCATCGACTCCGGGCATGGTGGAAAAGATCCAGGGGCGCTTTTTGGTTCAATTAAAACAGGAGACCTGATCTTTGAAGATGAAACGGTCTATGATATCAGTCTCAGATTGTCTGACCTTTTAAAATCAAAAGACTACCGAGTCCACTTGATCCTTGAAGATCCCAATCAGGATAAACCGGTCACCGAACTCTCCATGATCAAGGATAGTGATGAAAGGGTTATGGTACATCCTCCCTTTGTCATCAATCACGTTAACATCGGTATTAATATGAGGATTTTTCTGATCAATCATATTTATGAGCAGTTGATCAGGAAAAAAGTTCCCAGGAATAACATTGTTCTGATCAGTCTGCACGGGGATGCTCTTCACGAAAGCCTTCAAGGGGCAACGGTTTATTATCCGGATGCAAGATTACGTTCCAGTAATTTCAGGAAATTACATAGCATTTATAGAAAGCGAAAGGAATACAGGAAGGATATTGAATTCCCGGTACGTGATAACAGTCGGGCCGCCCTGCTTAGTGCGGATTATGGAAAAACAGTCATTGAATCGTTTCAGAAAGCGGGACTGAAAACACATAAATCCTTTGCTGTCAGAGGATACTATTATCGCAAAGGCACGCGAACCCTGCCCGGTATTCTTCGTTACAGTAAAATTCCAACCTCAATTTTGATAGAAGTTGGCAATTTGAACAATCGTTCCGATCGAGAAGGGTTAAGAAAGGCTGCTTACCGCCAGAAAGTAGCTGCTGCGATCCTGGATTCCATAACCACCCGTTTTAACCAGGGGTAGATCAGACTGTCCGCATGAGCACTGGGGTTGATATATAGTTGAAAAAACCTTTAATTCAGTGTGACTGATAGTCTTCCCTCAGCTCCTTCTTTAACTCATTTTCCTCGCGATTGACGATGGCCAGGCGTCTGGCCCACTCCATGACCTTCGTCAGGGCTGTCTCATCAAAATCAAGAAGGGCTAAAATCTCTTTCAGCAATTCCTCCTCCTCCAGGACAATTTTTGAATCAATGGCTGCTACCCTGACAACTTCGGTCAAAATTATAAAAGCATGGTGATAATCAATGCCCTTGAGTGGTTTTAGCGGTTTTAAAAACTCGGGAGATTTGGATATTTCAGTGATGTCAACAATCTCTTTTCCGGCGACTAATTTGAGGGATTCCAGCAGATCATCCACCTCCTCTTTTGCCACATTCTTGTCAGAGATGATCATCCTGAAAATTGCTTTGAACAGCCATTGTCGTTCTTTATAATCCAGTATCTTGATCAGCCTTTTTCTCATAACTGATGATTCTCGCTATTCAATTCTTCAATTTTGACCTGCTTTTCGCCTATCCATGCACACTCTTAAAGCCTTTAGCCGTTTGCAGTAAATTTATAGGAAAAATGCGAAAAATATGCAATAAACTTGTCATCCTGATGAAACAGATTGTGTGATGACCAACAAAACCGTGTCTCATCACCATCATGCCGGAACTGACCTGTCAGTGCCTACTTAAAACCATTTCTGGTTCAAAATCTATGGTTTTAACGGTAGGGCGGTCTTACATGGCCGCCTTAGGATAAGTGCAGGTGACCATGTAAGACCGCCCTACCATAGTCCTTGCGCTTGACAAGATATGCTTAAGTAGAAGCTTATGGGATATAACCCCACCTGCACTTATTCTTGCTTTTAGATGTATCAGAATTAAATGGTAATCATTTTTCCACAAGTCATATCTGCCACAATAGAATCTGTCTACCCATCTTTTGCGTTGACAAGCTTTTTGAACAGCACCTATGGTAAAGATATTATCGATACAATCCAGCAAGCATTGGAAGTTATAAAATAGGGAATCCGGTGAAAGACCGGAACTGCCCCGCAGCGGTTATCAGGAACGAACGTCACAACAAGCACTGTTCCGTCTCTGTAAAAAACATCAAGAGACAGTATGGAATGGGAAGCGGTGATTAGTAGGAACGTTTATTATCGAATGATATGCCTGTAAGTCCGAAGACCTGTCGATAATGGTGCTTTTTTGCACAGTTTTTAAACTGCAGCTTTCGAGGGCGAAGATGTGGTAAGAGGTCGACAGTTTTATTCCCAATCCCTTCTTGCCTTTTCGAAATGTGCTGCCTTACTCGAGGGAGTATGGGCGGATTCAACCCTGATTATATCTCCTCGCTTTTTCATCTTTTAATGTTGAGGCATTTATGGGAACCCTTGTCGAACCAAACAACCTGCAATCACCAGTTTATCAAAAAAACTTCCCCTTTAGAGAGATCCGTAAACGGGACGGACGCGTTGAATCGTTTGACGCTGAGAAAATTACCAAAGCCATTTTAAAAGCCGGTACCGTAACCTGTGAATTCCCAGAAGCCGTAGCCAAACGCCTGATGATCCGTGTTGTTAATCTCAGTCAGACCTTGTTTGGGGAGACTACACCGGGTGTTGAAGAGATCCAGGACGTGGTGGAGGAGGTTTTGCTGGCGTCTCCCTATAAAAAAACAGCAAAGGCTTATATAATATATCGTGATCAACATTCCCGCATCCGGGAGATGATCAACAAAGCCGATCTGGATCTGGTCGATGGTTACCTGGATAAACTCGACTGGAAGGTACAGGAAAACAGCAACATGTCCTATTCACTCCAGGGGCTTAATAACTATATTTCAAGCGAAATCAGCAAAACTTACTGGCTGAACAGGATCTACACACCTGATATCAGGGAAGCACACAGTTCGGGAGCAATCCATATTCATGACCTGGGGCAGCTTTCTGTTTATTGTGTCGGCTGGGATCTGCAGGACTTGTTGCGAGAAGGTTTCCAGGGGGCATCGGGAAAAGCTGAAAGTTTTCCGGCCAAACACTTGGGATCAGCCCTGGGGCAAATCGTGAATTTCTTTTATACCCTTCAGGGGGAAGCTGCAGGAGCACAGGCTTTTTCAAATTTTGATACACTGCTGGCTCCGTTCATTCGGTATGATCGGTTAGGTTTTGAGGAGGTAAAACAGGCTCTTCAGGAATTTGTATTCAATGTCAATGTGCCCACCCGAGTCGGCTTTCAATCCCCGTTCACCAATCTCACACTGGATTTGCAACCTCCCTTGAGTTTAAAAAACGAACCGGTTATTATCGGAGGGATTCAGAAACAGGAAACATACGGGGAGTTTCAGCAAGAGATGGATCTGTTCAACAAAGCCTTTCTGGAGGTTTTGATAAATGGTGATGCCAAAGGACGGGTCTTTACCTTCCCCATACCTACTTATAACATCACCAGCAGTTTTGAATGGGACAATCCCAATCTCAAACTGTTGTGGGAGATCACCGCCAAATATGGAATTCCGTATTTTGCAAATTATATCAATTCCGATATGTCTCCGGAAGACAGCCGCTCCATGTGCTGTCGATTACGGCTGGATACCAGCCAATTGGAAAGTAAAGGAGGTGGTCTGTTTGGGTCTGCACCGCTGACGGGTTCAATCGGGGTTGTGACAATCAACATGGCGCGATTGGGCTACCTGGCAACAGATGAGGAGAATTTTCTACAGCGGTTGCACCACCTGATGCAACTTTCCAGGGTGAGTCTGGAAACAAAACGAAAGATTATTGAAGGCTTCACCGGACAGAATCTGTATCCCTATTCCCGGTTTTATCTGCGAAATATCAAAAACAGGTTTGATTGTTTCTGGCGTAACCATTTCTCAACCATTGGAATAATCGGGATGAATGAAGCCTGTTTAAACCTGTTCGATCAGGATCTTGGTACTCAGCAGGGAATCTCTTTTTCCCAAAAAGTGTTGGATTTTATGAGAACCACCTTAACTCAATTCCAGCAGGAAACGGGCAATTTTTATAATCTTGAAGCCACACCGGCTGAAAGCACCTCCTACAGGCTTGCTAAATTGGACAAAGCCAGGTATCCGAATATTTCCTGCGCCAATGAGGCGGAATGCTCACAGGGCGCCAAACCTTTTTACACCAATTCGACTCAGCTGCCGGTAGACTACAGCAACGATATTTTTAAGGTGCTTGATCTTCAGAATCGACTTCAACCCAAGTACACAGGCGGAACGGTGCAGCACATATTTCTGGGTGAAGCAGCACCTGATCCTGATGCTGTTAAGGGATTTATCAGGAAGATTTGTGAGACATATAAAATACCTTATATCACTCTGTCCCCTACCTTTTCCATTTGCCCTTCCCATGGTTATCTAAAGGGGGAAATCCAGGAATGTCCGCAATGCACAGCAAAAACCGAGGTTTTCTCGCGGGTGGTGGGCTATTTAAGACCGGTTAGCCAGTGGAATGAGGGAAAACAGGAGGAATTCCGCTTAAGAACCAATTTTAAGATTGGTTCTTAAGCATGAAAATTGGCGGGATTCAACCCTTTTCCCTGTGCGATTATCCCGGGAAAATATCAGCTGTGGTGTTTGTACAGGGGTGCAATTTCAGATGCCCCTTTTGCCACAATAAAGCCCTTATCCCCGAAAAGAAAAAATCACCGTCAGCTTTCAATGTTGAAGAGGTTTTTAGGTTTCTCAAAGAGAGACAGGGCCAGCTTGACGGGATTGTTATCAGTGGTGGCGAGCCCTGTCTGCAAACAGGGCTCGCAAGTTTTATCAGAACAATCAGGAAGATGGATTACAAAGTAAAACTGGACACTAACGGTAGTTTTACCGACCCTCTTAATCACTTTATTAAAAACGATCTGGTGGATTTCATTGCCATGGATGTAAAGGCGCCCCTCGACAAATATAATAAACTGGCCGGGGTCACAACCAATCCGGCCGAAATTCAAAAATCCATGGAGATTATCAGTGCAAGCCAGCTACCTCATCAGTTCAGGACAACATGGGATAAAAACCTGTTAACAGCGGAAGACATTGAGGAGATCAGAACGATTATTCCGACATCTTCTGAATATGTCGTTCAGGAATGCAACTATCATTGATTGCAGACGCTCCATTCGGATTGCAGGATTGAGTAGAAATAATGGGACATTTGTTTGTCTCTTGCTCCTTAATATCAGCCAAGGTTAGAAAACCGGGAAACAAAAAAATAATTGACAACAAAAGTTAAACATGGTTTATTTTCAGCGAATGAACCGGATTCCGGTTTTTTGTTAGTTTAAGAACTGAGTCCTCTCCGAAAAGTATTATAATGCTCAATTTAAGATTTTTGACTCAATAATCGAAGAACCGTAGAAGTTCTGCACCGCTGTCATGCCAGACTTGATCCGGCATCCATGGGATTTAACCAAAAATATAAAACCTGGATTCTGGTTCGAAGGCCGGAATGACAAGAAAATCGACTTTTCGGAGTGGACTCTATACAATATCATCAAACCAAAACTAAGCCTTCAGCAGGAGAACCATGGATTCAAAATATATCGAGCTATATGATGAATACAATGAAGGAATCATTAACCGTCGGGAATTCTTAAAAAGACTTGCAATTATGGCAGGAGGAGTTCTTGCCGCTAGCAGTCTTTTGCCATTGTTGGAAAATAATTATGCTAAAGCTGAAATTGTTTCCAAGAATGATCCCAGTATCATATCAGAATATGTGACCTACCCGACTGCTTCCGGGAATATGCGTGCCAACCTGGTGTGGCCCAGTTTTGGAGCATCTTTCCCCGCTGTTGTCGTAATACATGAAAACAGGGGATTAAATCCTCATATTGAAGATGTTACCAGGCGTATGGCACTGGAGGGATTTCTAGCACTTGCTCCTGATGCTCTTTCTCCCCTGGGAGGAACTCCGGTTGATCCTGATAAGGCACGGGATATGATAGGGACTCTGGATGCAAGCTCCAATCTTGATAATTTTTTGGCCGCAGTGAAGTTTTTAAAATACCATCCTGTGTCAAACGGGAAGGTAGGTTGCATGGGATTTTGCTGGGGAGGAGGTCTGGCAAATCAACTGGCAGTCCATTCGGATGAGTTGACAGCAGCAGTTCCTTATTATGGAATTCAGCCCAAAACGGAGGATGTTCCCAGGATCAAGGCATCCCTGTTACTGCACTATGGGGAGGAAGACGAAAGAATTAATAAGGGAATAGATGCCTATGAAGCTGCATTACAGAAAGCAGGTGTTGATTATAAATTGTATATTTATCCCGGAGCTGGTCATGCCTTTAACAATGACACCAATCCATCCCGCTACAACAGGGGGGCTGCTGAACTTGCCTGGAAGAGAACCCGGGCTTTTTTATATGTCAAACTGAGTATGTAGAGGACAGGAAGAATATCCAAAACATCGTTCTGTAACTTCAGCTTTTTATTAAACAGCATCGTTTATATTTTTTTCCGCTTCCGCACGGGCAGGGATCGTTTCGACCGGTGCGATTCCGGTCCGTCGCATCGGTCATTTGATTGCTTCGTGCCTTATTCTGTTGCTGCCAGAGATTCTTCAATTCTGCTACAAACGGTTGAAAATGTTTAAAAAATCGTTTGTAGCCTGTACACAGATAGTTTAATCCGGTTTTTCCATCCGGTGTGGCAAGAAAGCGATCCTTGGGGCATCCACCGTTACACATTGACAATACTTCACACGTAAGGCAGTAATCTGGCAAATCTGCCTTTGCCTTACCAAACGCTCTTTGTTGCCGTCCTTCAATCATCTCCGCCAGTGAGATATTTCTTATGTTGCCAATTTTGTGCTCGTCACGGACAAAATGGTCACAGCTGAAAGTGTCACCGTTATATTCCACAACGGGAATGTCGCCACAGGTTTTTCTGAAAATACAGAGCGCCTGTTCCTGTCCGAATGCCAATCTGGATGTTTCTTCAAAAATATTGATATTGATGATTTCTATGTCCCTTTGTTTCCATTCGTCAAAGATGGTTATGAGAAAATCTCCCCAGGCTTCAGCAGGAACAGTTGCCGTACTGACTTCGGTGTTTTTACATTCTGAACGGTACACAACAGGCAGAAAGGTAATGTAAGGAGCTTCAATCTCTTTAAAAAACCGATAGAGTTGGAGTGGATATTTAACATTATGTGAATTGACGGTGCAGAGGATATCGCAATAAACCTTGTGTTGTTTTAACCGATAATAGCTGTTCAAGGCCTTATCAAAGGTCGGCTGTTGTCCCGCGGCAGATCGAAAACGATTGTGCATCTCTTCCGGTCCATCCAGACTTAATCCGACAATAATACCTTCATCAGCTAAAAATCGGCACCAATCATCAGTTAGCAAGGTTCCATTGGTTTGGATGGCATTGGCAATACGCTGTTTCAGCGGTTGATATTTTTTCTGCAGGGCAACAATCTTCCTGAAAAAGTCTATTCCAAGGATTGTCGGCTCCCCGCCATGCCAGGAAAAGGTTATGACCGGGTCTATGGATGCGTTTATATGTTGCCTTATATAACACTCAAGAATATCATCGGACATCTGCAGGGATTGACTGTTGATGAAATAGTTTTTTTTATCGAGGTAATAGCAATATTCACAACGCAGATTACAGCGGTAGGAGGCCGGTTTTGCAAACACCTGAAATGTTCGGGTAGCTTTTTTCATATGTGTTCAGAGTGGCACAAACCCCTTTTCCAGGGTAAAAGTTAAGCTCAGTAAAGGGAACAAGCAGTATTATCAATCCTGAAGCCCGGAAATAGTATTCATCTCATCGAGTTCGCGGTACTCTATTGCGGCGTAGGGGATATAATTTTTCACCTGCACTTTAGAGAAAAAATCGTCGATACGAGTTTTGTTACTTAAGACATAACCGGAGTTGGTGTCAACAGTAATTAAAAACTAATATGCAAGCAGTAACCTGGGAAGCAGGTTTTGAACGAACTGTATTAATACAATTGCGATGATTGGTGTGATATCAAGTCCGGCTATGGGTGGAATGATTTTTCCCAGCGGATTTAAGATCGGATCTGTTATTTTTCTTAACCAACGGGACACAGGGTGGCGAGGATCAGGCTGAATCCAGGATAAAATCGCCCTGCCAATGATGGCAAAGGTCAACAGTGTCAGAGCAAAATTTAAAAGCCTTACGACTACATAGACCGGATCATTCATATTGTTTTCCTTCCTAAAAGATTGCCTGAAAAAGTGAAACAGCGCTGTCAGACGCATAATTCCGTAATATCTTTCCTGTTGATTGTAAGAGGTAATAGAGAAACGGGCAAGTATAAGATTCCAACCGATACTTCCAATTAAACCCGTTGGAAAAAAGAAAGAAGTCGTAAATGTCAAAGCGGCAGTCTGATGATGAATCGGGTACCGATATCCGGTTTGGATTCTACTTCCATGGTGCCGTTATGATTACGGGTGATGATCATATAGGATACAAAGAGCCCTAGGCCGGTTCCCTTACCTACCGGTTTTGTGGTAAAGAACGGATCAAAGATTCTTCTACGGGTTGAATCGTCAATACCCTTGCCATTGTCTTCAACCTCAATCCTGACACTTTTCTCTTCCTGACGGGCTCGAATAATAATTTTAGGTTCCTCAGCTTTACTGTAATCAGAAATTGTATGGACTGCATTTCTCAGCAAGTTTAAGATTACCTGCTCAATCTCGGTATCAATACAAAAAACACGTGGCAGGTTTTGATCGAACTCTTTTACAATCTTTATATTTCTGAAGTCGTAGCTCTTTTTCAAATTATAGTCATTATCGGCCAATTCCAAAGTGCGATTCAAAAGTTTAGCGAGGTCCTGATTTGTTTTTGAAGAGTCACTTCTTTGACTGAATTGAAGCAGATTGCTAATAATCTCAGCCGCTCGCAATCCGGATTTTCTGATTTCTGATATGTAAGTCAGGATGTTCCGTTTCTCCAAATATGCCTGAAGAGACGTTAGATCGATTCCACACTCATCTGCGGCCTTTTGATTTTTGATAAAATCCGGTGCAATGCGGCGCTCAATGTTCTGAGCCCCCTGAAGTATAATCCCCAGCGGATTATTGATTTCATGAGCCATTCCCGCTGCCAGACTTCCCACTGAAATCATTTTTTCTCCGTGAATCAACATCTCTTCCATACGCACTTTTTCTGTTGTATCATCCACCCTGATAACAGCTCCTTTAGCTCCATTGGAAACCAATGGATACACCATGATATCTGAAAAACGCTTCTCTTCGCCGTATTTCCAGAGTACCTTTTCTGTTTTTTGCATCCGCCTTGAATCAATCGCTTTGCGAATATGCTCCATTTCCCCGGAAAGACTTGGATAAACCTGACTCAGGGATTTTCCCAGTGCTTCAGCGGCTGCAATTCCGGTTCTTTTCTCTGCTTCATGATTCCAGTGAACCACATTCCCATCCTGGGTAACACTGATTAAGACAGATGGCATGGAGTTGATAATATTGTCCAGGTAGTTACGGATCTCTTTCAATTCCTCCTCCATCTTTTTTCGGGTGGTAATATCGGTGATTACTGCCATACTCCCCGAATACTCGCCTTGCGTATCGGTCAAGATTTGTGGTGACATGATTACTGAAACCTTATGTCCATCCTTTGCAGTGAGTTCTATCTCATAGGGATTATTCTCCCTCTTTTTTCGTTTGGTGAGTTGCTCCTTTAATATTTCCTGATTTGGTTCGTCGAAAAGAAAGGCAAGATCCGATCCGATCAGCTCATTCTGACTGTATCCAAACATGTTAACCGCCTTGGGGTTTGCATATGTAATTTTCCTGTCCAAATCTATTGCAAAAAGAGAATCATTCATCAATTCGATTAGGGTTCGATGTTGCTCTTCGCTTTTTCTCAAGGCTTCCTCTGCCTCCTCCCGCTGCTTTATATCCTTGATCAGGTTCTCCCTCATCTCATTGAAAGCCTTCACCACAACATCCAGCTCATCTTTTTCCTGACCGGAGGTAACTTTACGCTTTAAAATCAGGGGCTGTTCCAGGTTATCCAGGCCGATGGCCTCTGTATACTTGGCCATAGACTTTAAATGGCGAGTGATCAGATATTGAAAAATAAAAAGAATAAAAACCGCAACACAGAAAATCTGAATCGCCTGGGTGCTGGAGATAATAAATATTTTCTTCCACAGGCGGGCATAGACTCCTTCCAGTGTGGCAACCACATCCAGGGTGCCGACAATGTTCTTTTTACCCAGATGATCATAAATCAACGGAAAGCGGCGCGAAATCAGCTTTTTGGGGGGAATAGCTCCCTTTGAGGCCAAAGTGGTACCCAGCTCGGTTTTAATTTCCAGATATTTGATGTCATCCAGTTGCAGCGCTCCCTCCAGCCCGAGAGAGACTCCTTTTATATCCATATCCCAGGTGCTTTTTGTCAGACTTCTTAGATAGCTGGTTTCTATCTGTTTAATCTGCCTCTCAATGATATCCAAATCACTTTGATAGTCGATATATAGCTGCAGGGTTGTTCCGGCCAACGTAAAAAGAAAACTGACTAACAAGATATAAAAAAGCAATCGTGATGCGATTGTTCTGTAGCGAATAAACTTCAATATTGAGCTAAATAGAACAGGCATTTTTCCTCCAATTACCCTGGCAAATTTTTCTTAACCATTTACGGAAGCTGGCTCTCATATGTTATCCCATATTTTGTTAAGATTTCTCTATACTCCGATGTATTCTTCAAGTAAGCCAGCTTTTTTGAAAACTCGTCCACAAGATACTGATGGTTTTTTACTTTTGAAAATGCGGCATATAACTTTTGTGAATGAACCAGGGGTTCGAGGAATTTGATTTTGTTTCGCACACCCTGTTTTTGGGCAATTGAACTGATAACTGCGATATTACCAATCCCCAGCTCATAACGCCCCATCATCAACTTGGTAACAATACCAGCTGTTTTTATGTTTTCATCCTTTTTTAGAAAATTTGCCGAATCAAAAGCTGAACCATAAGTAAAACCGGCAGTAACACCTATCGTGAATTCCTTTAACGATTCAAAATCCTGACTAAATTGAATATTGCGATCCGGAGTTGTGAATAGGGCAGTTTTGCTGATGCTGATAGATTCTTCGGGATAAATCATATAAGCCTCTCTTTCCGGAGTCTTTAAAGCCGAAATAACAACATCCGCCAAACCGTTTTCCACCATAAAAAGACATCTTTTCCAAGGGCGCTCATTATACTCCACCTGGATATTCATCATCTTCATAACGGCGGAAAAGATGTCCAGTTCAAATCCGACAAATCTGTCATTTTCAATATAGCCATAAGGCTCCCAGGTTACGAATACGGCCTGTATTTTTTCCTCCGCTGCAAAAGAATTATAGGTGACACCAATCAGAAGAAAAGCCATCATGCTGAATAACAATCTGTTTGTTTTGTGCATGCGGAACCTCCTGTGAATGCGAACACTAGACGATTAAAAAGAGCAGGATCATCAATGTGTCAATGTGAGCTTAACCGCTATTAATGTTAAACGATGACTCTGCGGTCCTTTGATAGTTATACAATAACGGCGCCTTCATTTTTTATTATAAGGCATTCCCATTCAGTATCAAAGACAATTTATATTCTTCTTGCATCATCATTCAAGGAGTATAAAGGAGAGCTACGCCGCTGGCATTGAAACGTGTGGGATATAGAAGAAAATAAAGCGGGGAAGTTACACAAACGGCGTCCTGACAATCCTAGGTGAAACGTTATCCAGATTCTCAAGAGGAAGATCTCTTCAGGATTCCTGACAAAGTTCTATATCTTTGGCCTTCGGAATTTTTGACTCGCAGGGAACCCGAGTTTGACAAAGCCCGCAGCTAGTCACTTCCAGATGATGATGCTCTTTTGTATAAGAAGATGCCTTTTCCCTGACATAGGCCCTGCATTTTACCTTGTCATGTCCATTCACCGAGATTGCATCTGCCGGACATCGTTCGATACATTTTTTGCATTTGCCCTTCATATAAAAAAGACAATACTGGTTGTGATCCCGGTAGGATCTTTTTGAGGGTTCCAGCTTGATTTTAGCAATAACAGAACCAAATCTTACGGCTTTTCCCAGGGGAGTTATCAATCCATCCGACAAGCCAAAGGTTCCCAGGCCGCAAACAAAAGCAGCATGCCTTTCCGACCAGGAAGAAGCATAACCGTATTTTATCGAATCCTCTCTCTTAAACTCCTTCATTCTCATCGGGGATAAAGCCGGGTAGCCCGCCCGGGTTAATTCATCAGCGATAATCTGCCGCAATTCATGATTAAAACTCTCACCATACAATCTTGACCGCGCCCATCGCTCAGCAGGAAACCTGGTTTCCTTTCTGTGATCATCCTTGGTGATTCTCGTATGGGGAAGCACCCATGAAATCACAGTTAGCTGATTTGCTGAAACCATAATGTCAGGATAGTGAATATGAAATGCCTCCAGTGGATGCCAGAAAAAGGAACCAATATCCTTTTTGAAAAAGTCATAATAGGGATCAGCAGCGCTAGAAAATCCGATCAATGGTGTATCCCAGGCTTTTTCCGGAGGATTCATTTTCAGGGTATTGTCCGCAGATTCTTCAACTCTGGAGATAATAAGAGATTTAACCCACTGTTCCAATTCCATATTCTTCACTGCCCCAATTTTAAGTATTATAACTCGTCAACATCATTGATGAATTCCTGTAGTTTTAAGAGCTCTATTCTGGAAGTATAATTCAGGCTTAGAGGCGTGATGGATACTACTTTGTCCACTTGAATGGCATGTATGTCCGAATCCTTATCCAGGGTCTCAAAATCCATTCCCACTTTGATATCCGCATCACTTAAGCGGCTGGAGAGGGATGGATTTTTTATCTGTGCCTCAAAATTGCTTTGGTGAGCAACACGAGTCACACGCCACTTCGTGTCCCTGGTGGAATTCTGGGGAACATCCAGTTTTAATAGATCCACATCTTCAGGAAGGGGGCGATTTAGTAACATGCGGGCAAATTTTTGAGCGAAATAACCGGTCACACTCCAATCTACCTCACCGTATGTAAAATGATAATCGACAGGGACCTGCATGGACACAGCCATTGCAGGTACGTTCATGCATTTTGCCTGAATGGCGGCCCCGATGGTTCCTGACATGGAAATATCCCTTCCCACATTTTCCCCGTAGTTAATACCAGATATTAACAAGTCGGGCTTTCTTTTTGCTCCCAGCACCTGTATTCCCAACATCACAACCTGGGCTGGCGAGCAGGGGGCATGATAGGCGGTGACCTTCCGATTATTAATATCCAGAGTTGTTGTTTCCAGCGGTGCAGACCTGTCTCCAAACAGACCGCGACCCGAAGCCGTCATCTGGTGAGAGGGGGCGATTATCTCAATATCGGCAAACGGTTGAATGGCTGACGCCAGCGCCAGCAGCCCCGGTGAGTGAACTCCGTCATCATTGGTTAAAAATATCAATGGCATGTTTCTCATATTACCTTGTTTCTGTTTTGGTTTAGAATTTCCGGTCCTCATTATAACTGTACAACAGACAACACGTTACTGTTTTACACCCAAACATCATTTGCTGCAGCTAAGTCACTGTCTGATTCACCGGTATTGATGACTCCCCTGGGTTCAATTACCATAATATGGCACTCCTCCGTGGCGGAAGGTTTGTGCTGGATTCCTTTGGGGACGACAGCCATTTCACCTTCGGCGAGTCTGATTGTTCTGTCCCTGAGTTCGATTTTCATTTCTCCCTTAAAGACTATAAATGTCTCATCGGTATCCTTATGCTCATGCCAGACAAACTCACCCCGGATTTTCACCAACTTAAACTGGTAATCATTCATTTCAGCAACGACTTTAGGGGACCAGTAGTCGCTGAACTTGGCAAGTTTATTCTTAAAATTGATCGTGTTTGATTTCTTGTTTATCATTTTCTATTATTAGTTTTCGACTATTAAAAGATCAGAATCGCGGTTTTCTTTTCTCCTTGAAAGCATTGATCCCTTCAATTCCATCCCTGTGATTGCCGCATTCACCAAGGGCTTCTCTTTCCAGTTCAAGACAGGTCTCAAAGGTATGATTGTAACTATCGGTGATCAGCCTTTTCACTAATCCAAATGAGTGCAGTGAGCCAGTAGCGAGCCTGTTAAGCATCTCAATGGAGATCTCCAGTGCTTTTCCGTTTTCAACTGTTTTTGTGACCAGCCCCCACTCCAATGCCTTAATTGCCGGAATTGCCTCATCAAAAGCGGCGATTTCCAGTGCCTTGGCCATGCCGACCAGCCTTGTCAGGGTAAAGGTTCCCCCTCCATCCAGACATAATCCGTTAGATGTGTACGCCTGCTTTAAGACAGCCGATTCCTCCATCACACGAAAATCGCAAGCCAACGCCATGGAAAAACCACCACCGGCCGCGGCCCCGTTAATGGCAGCAATAACCGGCTTATTCATACGCCTGATCTCAAGTATGGTGGCATGGAATTGGGCAGCCAGTACATGAAAAGATGATCCATAGGTTTCCGAATACTCGCTAACCCAAGCCAGATCACCTCCGGCACAAAATGCTTTTCCCCTACCGGTTAAGACCACTCCTTTAATATTTCCATTGGCTGACAAATGAATCAACTGATTAGCCAGTTCAGTCATCATCTCAAGATTAAAAGCGTTGTATGCTTTTGGTCGATTGAGGGCTACTTCGGCAATGGTGTCATGATATACAATTTCAATAAGATCACTCATTTCTTCCTCCCGATTCAGTTGAGAATTTAAGATAGGCGGAATCTCAGTCTTGCTCAACTATTTCATTGAAAACCTTGTTAAATGGTAACGAAGATCAAAATCAGAATCATTCGCATTTTCTCGATTAGTGATCCGTTAGACTGTTCCATGAAGCCTAATTTCCACCATTTACCTTGACTTTTTACCCGGATTCCGTGAAAATCCACACTTATTTGAAGAACACCATTTTCAGTTGATAATTGATTCTGATACGGGTTTCTACTTACCAACTATTATATTTAAAAGATTCTGAAAATCGTTTTTCAATTTATTCTTCGAGTTACATCCCGGTTTTACATAAAAATTTCAACTGCATGAAACCTGATTTTTAAGGAACTCATAATGCGCGAAGATGAAGTTCCCCAAGACAAGGGGGTTATAGGCGATAACTACCGGGTTAATTACGCACTGGACAAAGAGGGGAAATATAAACTGGTTAAAAGTTCAGGCTGCGACTCCGTCAATGTTGCTAATGAGCAGGCTTGGAGTGTAATCCATCAGCAGGTGGCAGAAGTAAAAAACAGAATAAAGCTGGGAGAATTGAGCCCCATCGCTTATTTTATGACCATTAATCAAATGGATGTTAAAATTCTCAGTCAATTGGTAAATATGATGGGATTGCGGATTCGTCGGCATTTAAAACCCAGGATTTTTTCAAAATTACCGCAGCCAATCCTGCAAAAATACGCTTCTGCGTTTAATATCAGTCTGGAAGAATTAAAGTCTTTCTCATGTCAGGACTAACCTGTTGGGAAATAGCGCATGTAATAAACAGTTTCAGAATTCTGACGATCAGACTAACCACCCAACAATATACAACAGAATAATTTTCGGGGAAGATGAATAAACCGTACATTCACCGGCAGGCAGCTCACTGTGAGACTGGGATGACAGCCAATCTGATTCACAACAGGGGATTTGAAATAAGTGAAAGCCTGGTTTTGGGCATTGGTGGGGGAATTTTCTTTGGCTATTTTCCCTTCATAAAAATAAACGCCCTTCCCCTGGTTTCTTATCGAATCATGCCTTTTGCCATTTTTAAACGAACAACCAAAAGGTTGGGGTTGCAATACAAAAGAAAAAGCTTTAGCAACCAGGAACTGGCGATGAAAGAGATGGATAGCCTGCTCGAAAAAGGGATACCGGTTGGTTCGCAAGTCGGTGTGTTCTGGCTCCCCTTTTTTCCGCCCGCGCTTCGCTTTCATTTTAACGCCCACTTTATCGTGGTCTATGGGAAAAAGGGAGATGACTATCTAATCAGTGATCCTGTTTTCGAAAACCCGGTGACATGTCCCCATAATGATTTGAAAAAGGCTCGATTCGCCCCGGGTATGGGAACTCCGAAGGGTAAAATGCACTACCTGCTTAATACTCCCGATCCCTCCCTGGTTAAAAACGGGGTTATAGCAGGAATCAAGGACGTTTGCAAAAACATGTCAGCCCCGTTTCCTCTGATCGGCGTAAAAGGAATACAGTACCTGGCAAAACAGCTAAGACAGTGGCCGAATAAATTTGATCAAACTGTTCTTAACAGTCACATGAGTCAGATCATAAGAACCCAGGAAGAGATTGGAACCGGTGGTTCCGGGTTTCGTTATGTTTATGCCAAGTTCCTGCAGGAAGCAGCCGAAATCCTTAATAATGATAAATTCCTGAAGCTGTCTGAACAAATGACAGCTGTTGGTGATCTGTGGCGAGAGGTCGCTTTAGGAGCAGCCAGACAGATCAAAGGTCGGGCTAATGCAGAGCATTCCTGTGAAAAGCTGTCAGAAATTCTGATGGAATGTGCAGCCAGGGAATCCGAGATCTATCAGCAACTTAAAAAACTGGTTGTTTAATGAAACCTAATCCCGAATCTGAAGTAGTCAAAATCGAAAACCTGGAGAAAAGATATCAGGGAACCGATGGTTTCGCTTTGAAAGGCTTAAACCTGGCCATTAGAAGGCAGGAAATTTTTGGTCTGCTGGGTCCAAATGGAAGTGGTAAAACTACCACACTGTCAATTATCTGTGGTATAAGGAAACCAGACAAGGGAACGGTTCAACTCTTCGGGCAGGATATCAAAACCGGGATAAATGCCATTAAAGCTCTGATGGGCTACGTCCCCCAGGAAATCGCCCTCTATCCCAAACTTACCCTCCAGGAAAACCTCAAATACTTTGCCTCTCTTCATGGGCTTTCGGGGAATAAATTAAAGGAAAGAATCGAATTCTGTCTTAAAGTAGCCCGACTGGAAAACCATGCAAAAAAGAGAATCGACAGTTTTTCCGGTGGTATGAAACGTCGGTCCAACCTGGTTGTCGGGATTATTCATAATCCCTCCTTGCTTCTTTTGGATGAACCAACCGTGGGAGTCGACCCCCAGTCAAAAAATGCGATCTTTGAAGCGTTGAATGCTTTGAGAGAAAACGGAATGACTATGATCTACACAACACACTACATGGAGGAAGTAGAAACGTTGTGTGACAGCATTGGTATCATGGATAACGGTAAAATGATCATTCAGGGGCATGCATCGGACTTGATCAGGCAGACACCGGATTGTACTAACATTGGGGAAGTCTTTTTGGCATTAACCGGGAAACAGTTGAGAGATGAATCTGATTCGTAAATTATTGATATCCTGTGGGAAAGAGTTTCTTATCCTCAGTCGGGATCGAGCCAGTTTGGTATTGCTGTTTCTAATGCCCATGTTCATGGTTTTGGTTGCCACCCTCATTCAAACCAATATCCTGGAGGAAGATCGACGATCCGAGTTTGATATTCTCCTGGTAAATGTAGACAGAGAAATCCTCGGAAATACCGTAAAGGAGAAGCTGGATGACTCATCCTACATCAATATCATTGAGTCGGTTGATCAAATTGATCTGACGGAAACGTCTCTGAAAAAAAGTATAGCCAGGGGAGATTATCAGATTGGAGTTATAGTCCATCAAAACGCTTCAATTTCCCTTAAAACCGAGATCGAAGAGTTCTTGACCGATCCTGAAAAAAAATCATCCGTTGATAAACGTGTAACCCTGGTTTTTGATCCGACCATCAAAACAACCCTGAAGCTGTTAATTGAGAATGCCATCGGATTGATCCTTCAGAGTGTTGAAAACGGCTTAATCATGGAGAGTCTGTTTTCAGCCCTATCGGAAGGAGCTTCCGAGGATAGTAAATCCATGGCTCAGTCACTGGAAACTCGTTTAAAAAGCAGAGAATCCGGAGGTGTGAACAGGGAATTTGCCACCCTCAAAGATTCCTATTTGGCTGCAAATGCCGTCCAACACAATGTTCCTGCCTGGTCCATGTTTGGCATCTTTTTTATTGTTCTGCCCTTATCAGGATCTATTTTTAAGGAAAGGGAAGACCAGACGTTGGAGCGACTGATGACGATTCCCTTCCCCATCTCTATATTTTACCTGGGAAAAATCATCACCTATGTTCTGGTGAATCTGGTTCAACTGGCTTTGATGTTGGGAGTGGGTGTCGTTATATTACCACTGCTGGGAACTCCCGCTCTGGATATGGGAACTCAACCGGGATTAACACTACTTGTGAGCTTTTGTGCAGCCCTGGCTGCAACAGGATACGGATTGCTGTTGGGGACTGTCTTCAAAAGTTATGAACAGGCTTCCGTTTTTGGCCCCATCTCCATTGTCATTGCTGCAGCCCTGGGTGGATTGATGGTACCGGTTTTTCTCATGCCTAAAATCATGCAGCAATTTGCAGTACTCTCGCCTTTACAGTGGGGGCATTCTGCGTTTATTGATATTTTTGTCAGGGGTGCAACATTTGAATCCCTTCTTCCCAACATATCCCGCTTGATTGCCTTTTTCCTGATCTCCCTGGCAATTTCCCTGTTGATGTTGTTGAAGAAGAATTAGCGTTCCGGATGGACTTTTGTATAGATGTTTAGCAATGTGTTCTCTGCTTATCTAATCGAAAAATGTGATTGATAAATTGATGCTTATGGTCAATCACAATTGCTCTTCCCTCATTTCTCGACATTCAAAAAAGACATTACGAAAACAAAGCTGGCATTTCTCCTTGTCCATCTGCGGGACAATGGCTGCAATAGCCGAAGAGATGGATTCATAAACCTGGTCGGAATTGACCAGGTTTTTAAACGCCTCTTTCTCAAGAATTTTTTGAGCATCCGCTTTTAAGGCAACAAAAAAAAGACCTCCACCTTCAATTAAAATCTGTTCCGATTGCTGGGCTAGCATTTCAGCGCCAGCTATGTCGATAATGTTTATTCCATCGGCCACCAGCAGGATATACTTATACCTGAATCCTTCTTCCCTGAGCCGACTGAGAGTCGATTCCACATGGTGCACTGCTCCGAAAAAAATTGACCCGTTGATCTGGACAATTTTCAGTTGCGGGCACTCCGTATGAGTTACTTTTTCCAGACTGATCAGTCTTCGTTTGGGATGCTCGGGATCAGGAGCAAGAGCAACGATTTTTGGTCTGGCGCTTTGATTGAGATAGAAGAAAAGTGAGAGAATCACGCCGACATAAATTGCAAATTCCAGATTCAGGAATAGAGTGGAGAAAAAGGTAATGGCGAAAATCAGAGACTCGGTTAAGCTGACCCGGAAAATCAAGCGAATATGATCAAATTCCACCAGGTTATAGGCGACCAGCAATATGATACCTCCCATGGATGCAACTGGCAGGTAGGCAGTTAAAGACGAGGCGAAAATCAGGATGATAAGCAGGAATAATGCGGAAAATATCGCTGCCAATTGCGTCTTGGCTCCGGCGTCAAAATTGACCCCCGTCCGCGTGAATGAGCCCGAACCGGCATAACTGGAGAAAAAACTGCCCACAATGTTGGATAATCCCTGCCCGATAAATTCCTGATTGACATCTACCTGCTGATGGGAACGAGATGCAACCGAACTGGAGATGGAAACCGCCTCTATCAATCCCAGAAGACTCACTGCCAAGGCTTTAGGGGCGATATGCCGGATCGAACTGAGAGTAAAATGATGGGGCGAAAACATCGGCAGAAACACATCCAGTTTTCCAATAACCACTACACCATGCTGTTCGCCTTGAATAAACAGATTTAACAAACTGCCTATAATCATTGCGATCAGCAGAACAGGGCCTCTCTTCAGGATGATTTTGAAGCCAACAGCAGCTAGTAGTGTAACTGCAGCGATCATAAAAACAGTCGGATTGAATGAATCAATATTGCGCAGAATATTAAACCAGGTGGAAAGAAACGACTCTCCACGGGGGATCTGCATTCCCAAAACATATTTGAGTTGGCTGGTTATGATCAGTATGGATGCCCCAGCTGTGAAGCCCGTAATCACCGTTGGAGATACAAAATTGACCAATGCCCCCAACCGAGCCAACCCGAAACCCAGTTGATAAATACCGGCAAAAAAGGTCAGCATCAGCGCCATTTGGATGAACTCGGGAGTTCCAGGTTCGACATAACTGCTGATTGTCGAAAAAATTACTATTGATATGGCAGTAGTAGGGCCTGATATTAAATGACGGGAAGAACCGAATAAGGCAGCTATCACAGGCGTGACCATGGCAGTATAGAGTCCATACTGCGGCGGGAGACCCGCTATCATTGCAAAAGCCACTCCCTGGGGGAGCACTATGACAGCACCCGTTAGTCCTGCTATCAAATCTGATTGCAGGGTCTTCAAGGTGATCAAGGGTTTCCAGGCAAGAAAGGGAAACAGTTTGTAGAGAATATCGCCCTTTATCATGTCACACCGAAACCCGGGATAAATCGTCCCTAAACCAATGAGATATTCGTTTTTTTGTCAACATGGTATTAGTCTGTTGATGTTTCGATTTGAATCCCACTAACACCATCGATCCTTGAAATTGATTCATTCATTTTCTCAATCAACGCCGGTTTCTTTTTGATGCCGGGTTTTAAAAAAACAGTTACTGCTCCCTTTGTGACCGTAACCTGTTTTACATGACCGTCAGGAATCTCTGCCTGAACTTTGGCCGCCAGTGACAAATCATTTAGTTTACTCCGGGATTCTTCCGTTGCTATAAATATCTTTCGTGAAGCGGCATTGCAGATAAACTCCACAGCGCAATCGACCGAGATTATATCAATCTTGAGCACCATATCATAAAGATTAGGATCCCAGGTATCAACACCGTAGAGATGAATGCTCCATTGACGTCGTTCCTCATCATCTTTCGCCAATAGATATCGTGCTACTTTTTCAGTAAGTCCTTCCCGCTTCATCTCTTCCTGGACACGTCTTTCAAAGTCTCCCAGAATTCGGATTTTCAGAACATGGGGAATACCTTTCAGAAAAAATTGACCGGCAAGTCCGTGGTAGACAACATTGTCTTTTTTCAGGTGTTCAAGCAATACGGCGCGAAAGTCGGAAATATACTTCTCTTTTCCTCCCATCAAACGGTCTAGAATTGACGGGGCGTCATGCAGAGAGCGAATCAGTTTTATCTCGGGGATATTATATTTAATGGCAGTTTCCAGGACAATATCCCTGGAAAGGCAATCAAATCCCAATTTCTTGGCTACTTTTTCGGCAACTTCCTTACCTCGGCTGTAGCTGCCTCTGGAAATAGTAATAATCGGCACAGGACTTACTTGAAATGATTTATGGTTTTTAATGGGAATTTGCTCTCATGCTCCACCATTCCCACAATCCTGTCAAATAATTCCCTTTACGGAACTGAGTGAACTCTCTGAATTCTTCATAATTTTTGCTGACGTTACATCAATCCTTAAAAATTTGTGATGAATCTTCAGGTGTATTCTTGAAGCAGGATTGAGATAAACTATGGATCTCATTTGCCAAATGTTTCTTGCCTGAATAATAGCAGAGTTGTATTTAAAAAATTGATTTTTTCAAGCAGAAAAAGATCTTCCTGGGATTTAGAATGAATAAAGACTCTTATCACCAGAGAAAGTCTCTATTCATCCAACACTTGTCAATATTGGATGTTCTCTGTAGAAATAGATAAAACAACGGAAATTCAAGAGTTATAATGATAAAGTCAAGTAAAACTCGAAGGATAATAATACAAATTTTAGCTCCAGAATTTTTCTGTACTATTATTGGTGTGATTGTCGGGATTGTTACGTTTGATAAGGGAAGCAACAGAGACTTCCTCTATAATCTGGGATTTTGGATTGTTAACGTTAATGCCGGTGCTGTTGCTCACCAAATATCCTGGTTATTTTTTCTTAGTTTTTTCAGACAGGAAAATCGGGAAAGTTTGGTAACCATAAAAAAAATCTGGAAACCTACAGTACCGGGGATTCTATTAACCTTTGTTTTTGTTTTTTTTCTCAATGAAGGATACAGTCTTTCACCTGAAGCAGTATTAGTGATGTTAATTCAGGTAATCGCCATCTGCATTGTTGTTCACGTTTTTCTTTTCCAGTTTAAATTTTATAAAGCAATTAACGAATTAAAACAACCGGAAGCGCAAGCCCCAGGCAGTTCTGAAAGTTCAGCAGATCCATCCTTGCTTCATAAAGAGGTTGAAGAGTTTCTCTCCCTGACAATTGACGAACGAATCGAAAAAGTCGATTTAAGATTGGTTTCCCATATCAAAGTTGAAGACCACTATTGTACGGTTATCTATTTCAATAATGAAGAATGTAAACAATGGACTGTATACAGCAAACTTAAATCATTTGAAGACCAGTATCCAACTCGACTTGTCAGAATCAATCGATCCGTATTGGCAAATCCTGATATGGTTGAAAAAGTGGAAAAAAGCAATGGTAAGTATTTAATTACTATGAAAGGAGATCCGGATATTCCATTCTCCCTGAGTGCCTCTCAAAAACACCTTTTGGACAAGCTTGTTCCTGTCGTCTGCTAACATTTTTGAACTTATCAAAAAGAACCTGTCTCAGATTATCAGTTTTTCCCATAATTATTATATTTTATATTTCCGATTTTTAATGCGAGATGAGTTCCTTCAAACTTTGAAACGTCGACTATTAATAAATAGAAAAATACTTAACAATCCCGTCAGATAGCCTCTTCAGTATTCAAAACAAAAACCATACCCGCGAAGTAATCCATAAACCCACGTGACAACCAGTTTTCAATTCACGAGGCAGAATACTATTTCACGTAAAATATCTTTGTTGACGCTGAAAACAGATCTTCCCACGAAAAAATAACTGAAAAACCCTTTTACAGTCTTATAATTTTAACTTGAAAGTCTTTAATCGAAAATGAAAGCAAACTTTCGAGTTAGCAACCATTCGGTTTGAATGGCTCTAGTTTGTCAATTTTAGAATGGAGAGGAATATGAAATCTCAAGCCAGATCTTTGTTTTTTTTATTTGTTCTGTTTTTCACAATCCAGTCATCACAAGTGAAGGCCGATTCAATATCCTGGCAAAATGCCCAAATTAACAACTCAACTGTATCCAGCGCCTTATTAGTATTGCTCAGTACTTATATAATCGGAAATGTGGTGGCTTGGATAATGGGAGCTTATCCTCATGATTATCCTGTGAAGCCTTATCATCCAGCAGAAATCAATATGATCAGCGATCTTTCAGGTGAGATCAATAAATATCCCGATGAAGTAGACACAAAGGTTGAGCTGGGGGAACTGTACTTTAAGCATAACGACCTTGAAAAAGCTGAAGAGTTGCTATCTCAAGCAATTGAACAAGAATCAGAAAACGGTGAAGCACTGGTTGTTTACAGTGCGAATGAGGGGAAACTATCCGGGGCTATGTGGGATTTCACCTGGGGATTTATGAAGCTAAATCGCATGCAAAATGCTGTGGCAGGATTGAATAAAGCAATCGAGCTTGAGCCGGATAATTTTAAGATTCGGTTGTATCGCTTGAATACGCTGGTTGGATTTCGTAATAGGAGAGGAAATTTTCACAGGATTTTCGAAGATGAGAATTGGTTTTCAAATCAAATCTCATTAAATTCGGCCCTGTTCCCGGATTCAGTAAAATACGAGTTTTACAGTATCCTGTCTAAAGCCTATTCAATTGCCGCGGATCAAACTGATGTTGAAGCAGAGAGGGAAGAAAAGATGAAAAAATCACTTGATTATAATATTTTATCAGAATCACTAAAACCAGCAAAACAATAAATCAGTAGCGAAACGGTCACTGTTGAAAGGAGAAGACATGAATGTCGTAGAATTAAGAAATGTTGTTAAATATTATCAGCTTGGGAAACTGAAAGTATCTGCCTTAAAAGGGATCGATCTCGAAGTGCAACAGGGGGAGTTTCTAATATTGAAGGGACAAAGCGGCAGTGGGAAAAGTACTACTTTGAACATAATTGGAGGTATGGATCTGCCGGATTCAGGAGAGGTTACACTGGCAGGTAGCAATATTAATGACTTCAATGACTATCAACTATCAAACATGAGAAGAAAGCATATCGGATTTATTTTTCAGTCCTTTAACCTAATTCCGGTTTTAAATGCGTTGGAGAATGTTGAATACCCGTTACGGCTCCAGGGGAGGAAAGACTATCGAGAAAAAGCCCGGGATTCTTTGGAAAAAGTTGGGCTAAAGGAATTTATGAAACATAGACCCAACGAGCTTTCGGGAGGGCAAATTCAACGCGTCGCCATTGCCAGAGGGATTGTCACCCAACCGGATATTATTCTGGCAGATGAGCCAACAGCGAATCTGGATTCCAAAACATCCCGGCAGATTATGGAATTAATGCTGGAATTAAACCGGGAACAGAACCTGACTTTTATTGTTGTTACCCATCACGACTATGTTATGTCGAAAGCATCCAGGGTGGTAGAGCTGCAAGATGGAGAAATTTACAAATCAGCTGCATAAGTTCCATCTGCTTCATTTGGTTTAAGAATTCGGATTGTTTGATTTAAAAAATAAACGGAGAACCCTATGAAATTGTTAAAATCGATTTTCTTAATTTTTCTTGTTTTCGGATATCTGACCAGTTTTCTTTCAGCTCAAACAAAGATACCCGACTCAGCCGCCCTAAGAAAAAAACGGGCATCAGTTCTGGAGATGGAACTGAAAGAAGAACATGATCCGCTAAAGCTAAAGGAATTAGCCATGATCTATTCAGTTATTGCAGGATTTGATGACCAAGAGAAAACCACCGCAGTAAAGGCGGAGAAGATAGTTCAGGAGGCCGTCAGCATATATCCGAAAGATTATGAACTTATGGCCGTTCATGGAAGCCTTTTGACGATGATGGCCCGGTATGAAACAGAAACTGCCCGTCAGTTACATTTTACAAAAAAAGGATTCAGAAAGATGGATAGAGCCATAAAACAAGATCCTGATAATATAGGAGCTTTACTTCAACGGGGGAATAACTCCATGAGCGTCCCGCTTTTTCTCAAACGAACCCATTATGCAAAAAAGGATTTTCAACACCTGCTGGAACTGGTTGGAGATAGAAAGGGGCCGTCATTTAAAGCCATGGTACTGTTTAACCTGGGACGGGCTCATGAATTACTGCAAGAATCTTCACAGGCTAAAGCCTGTTGGAAAGAGGCAAAATCTATGAATGCTCCTTATTGGTCAACTCAGGCAAATGAAAAACTTTAATATTTAGTGGGGGTTACATGACATTATTTTTAAGAATCGCTTTTCTGAATGTTTTGCGAAACAGGAGACGGACATTGATTACAGTATTGGCGATTGTCTTTGGAAGCTTGAGTTTAATTGTTTTCGGTGGGTTTGTTGAGTCGATGTATGATGGATTAAGAGAAAGTATGATCAGGTCTCAATTAGGTCACCTTCAAATTTACAAAAAGGGGTTTACTGATTATGGAACTCTGGAACCGGGAAATTACCTGTTATCTGCCGCATCAGTGGAGCAGATTACTCATATTGTGAAGCAGCATCCGGGGGTAGAGATCGTCACCAGCCGTTTAAACTTCTCCGGATTGCTGAGCAATGGAAAGATATCTGCGGGGGTATTTGGTGTGGGCATGGATGCAGATAAAGAGGCACTCATGAACTCATCTGTCCAAATTGTCGATGGAGATGATTTATTCCCGGAAGATATGGAAAATGCCTTGATTGGGACAGGGTTGGCAAGGGCGCTTAATATTAAAGTTGGGGATTGGCTTACCCTGTTGTCGTCAACGGCAGATGGGGCCATGAATGCTGTGGATATTAAAGTGACTGGTATTATCAGTACTGGAATAAAAGAGATGGATGATCGAGTCATCAGGGCAAACTTACCACATGTTCAGAACCTTATGGTTACGGATAGTTATACAAGAGTTGTCGTTCTTTTAAGCGATACAAAACAGACTGAGAAAATAAAGAGCAGTCTATTAAAACTCTTCAATGAGCAGAAGCTGGATGTGGAAATCAAAACCTGGAGTGATTTGGCTGGGTACTATCACAAAGTTGTTCGCATGTTTAATAGCGTATTTGGCTTTATTAAGATCATTGTTGTGGTCATTGTCATACTGGGAATAGCCAATACGATGATGATGGCAGTGATGGAAAGGACCTCGGAAATTGGCACCATCAGGGCTTTGGGGAATACACGAAGAGAGATTCTGGCCCTGTTTCTCACAGAAGCTGCTTACTTGGGAATCATGGGTGGACTTATCGGGATATTAGCCGGTGTTATCACAGCGAAAGGCATCACGGCAGGAAACCTGATGATGCCACCACCACCTGGGGGTACATCGGGATTTCCTATCAGGATTATGGTGGTTCCTTATCTATTATGGGAGTCATTGGCCTTGGGAATCCTGGCATCAGTGGTATCAAGCTTGTATCCATCGATAAAGGCGTCAAGATTAAAGATAGTAGATGCGATTCGATATATTTAAAATATTATAAGCAATATACGTAAGTATAAATAAACAAGGGAAAAAATGCAGCAAAAACTAATATCACTTTTTTTGTCCATATTGTTTCTGCTTTTCTGTTTCAGTGTATCGGCATCTCCCTCTGCTGAAGAGATTATCATAAAAGCGGATTTATATCGTGGCTTTGGGGATCAGTCATTTTCAGCTAATCTGGTAATTATTAGTCATCAACCGGATAAAGCTCCTGAAAAAAATATTTTGAAAGTAATGATAAAATCAAAAAAATCATTGGTTCAATTTCTTTTTCCTCAAAGAATTAAAGGGAGGGCCATGTTGTTTGAAGGACGGAATCTTTGGCTCCAGATTCCCAAAACCAGAAAGGCGATCCGAATTTCGCCTGCTCAACGCTTGATGGGTGAATCCAGCAATGGAGATGTGGCATCGACTCATTTCAGTGGTGACTATGAACCAACCTTAATTGATGAACAGGTAGTTGATGATACGATTTGTTACCATCTTACCCTGACTGCAGTTGATAAAAAAGTTACTTACGATAAAATTGAATATTGGGTCGCAAAGGAGTCAGGAAAACCTGTTATGAGCAAACACTTTGCGGCCTCCGGGAAACTGCTGAAAACAGCATACTATAAATCATTTATCCCTGTAGACGGACAGGAAAAACTGGAGCGGCTCTTGCTGGTTAATCCCCTTTTTGAAGGTCGCTATACCTGGATGATCTACAGCAGCTACAAAATGGAAGACCTGCCTCCCGCTCTTTTCCGAAAAGAAAATCTAAACAGGATGTGAAAATAGATTAGGCTTTTTATGCTTGTAAAAAAGACTGTAGTCGCGTTGGTCTCCATATATGCACTGGTGGTTTCCGCTGCAACACCGAAAACGTTTGCTGAAAAGTATCCTCTAGGCATTGAGGCTCTTTCTCTGGTATGGACGATTCAATCAGAATTCCATTCTCTTCGAGACAATCATCCCTTGAATCCGGAAAACAGACTACTGCAGTTTAATACGAGGAAACATTCAACTGCAATTGATCTGGAATGGAATCCGAATCTTACAGAATATCTGGCCCTTCGTTCCCGTGGCGCAATGGTGATGACAATTCAAGAAGATGTGGACTGTAACTTTGATTTTTTCTATCTTGAAGGATACCTGCAATGGCAGAATGAAAATAGAACCTTAGGTATTGATATGGGCAAGGTGAAGGTTGAATGGGGAAGCGGGTACGCCTGGAATCCTACTGATGTTATTATCCCATTAAAAAGAGATGTCTCAAATGATATCGAGGAGGACGAGGGTATCGAAATGATAAAAAGTGAATTTGTGCTGGGTTCACTTACTTCAACAGTAATCATCGCCCGCTTGGATCGAGACGAGGTAATGATAGATAATCCTTACCAGTTAGCTTTTAAGGGATCATTTGAAGTTGACCCATGGGAAGTTTCGGCTGTTTATCATCAGGCATCTCAACAGGGATGGACGTCTGGTTTATCATTTACAGGGTTGTTGACAGACGCTATTGAGTTCCATGGTGAATGGTCGCAATCCAGCCACAGGGATCGCAAAATAGCACAAAAACAGGCAGATGGAATCCAAACAGAGTCTTTCAATTTGCCGGCGAGGTATGAGTACATTGATGATCCTCATGAAGAAAAATATGAAAAGATTCTTGTTGGAGGGCAATATACCTTTGCGAAAGAAATGAATATAATAATGGAATTATATTCCAATACCCATGGATATAATGATAAGGAGTGGGCAGTCATAAAGGAGGGAATCAGGGAAGCATTAAGGGAAGATTCCTGGGATAATCCTGATGCTCCTTATACAACCTCTTTAGGAAATCCCTATTCTGGTTTTCTTAAGAACACCCTATCACAGGTTGCGGATGGGGAATTGAGGCAACAATATCTGTTTTTAAGGTATACCAGTGGGGAATCTGATAATTTGTGGGAATGGGAACAGGTTATCAAATTAAACCTTAATGACGGCAGCCAGATTCATCAGCTGATTCTGCATAAAACCTGGTCGGAAATAATTCAAACCAATTTGGAAATAACTCTTTTTCGGGGAGACGTATACTCTGAGTTTGCATTAATGCCCTATACGGAATCTTATACCTTAAATTTGGAAGTACCATTTTAACTCTTCGATGGTGTGGAAAAATAACCCTCTCCAGGTCTCCTATTAAGGATGTTTTATTAGGTCTAAAGCGAGAAAAATATCAAGATACCAAGAGTGAATTCTAACCAAGTTATCTTTTTTCACCATCAAATCTGGATTTCAGGGAATTGTAAAAAACCGGATTGACTTCGAGACATCGAATTTTTATTATTTCATCTCGATGTCTTATTATCTACCCCTCCGAAAATGCAGACTGGGAGAATAAGGTGGTAGTGAAAAAAAAGAGAGAAAAGTGATGAATAAATCTGTGAGAACAACTCAAAATGATCTGTTTCATATGGACAATGAGGTTCAGAGAGAATCTTTAAAAAAGTTGGCTGATCTTAAATTAGTGACTCATGTTTTTACGGCTCATTATGGATACTCCGACACTGTCGAAAAGGTGTTTCAGGATTTTAAATAAATCCAAGGTAGCGAGGTGTTTTTTGCATGTACGCCTGATAAGTCTGACCATATTTTTCCAGGCAAAACTGTTCTTGTGAAGCCATAAAGCGATATGCAAGGAATGGCTGACAGAAACAGACGGCCAGGATAATCCAGGAACCTGTTGCGATTCCAACCCCTATCCACATAATTAGCGAAAAAACCTGCATGGGATGACGAGAGTATCGATAAATGCCCGAAGTTACCGGCAGGTTTATGGACGTGTTGGCAAAGGACTTGAGTGCCGAGGTATAGAAAACAAGAGCTAATAAAAAAAGCGATATACCAATCATGGCTGCAATAGAATCCATGTTGATTTTTACAAAAATGGTATAAACCATCATACCCCGGGTGAATAACACAACACTGGCAAAAGAGATCGCCTTGTCTTTCACTGACTCAAAACCGGGGAATTTTAAGATCCGTCTGGAGAAATCCCGAGGATACTTGATAAAAAAGTAACTGTTCACCAGACCAAACACTAATGTGAACCACCAGCCATTTGTCCAACCAATTTTGATATATTCATTAATTGACATTTGATCTCTCTGTTTGGGGTCCTTTGTTCCTATTCATCTTGATTCAGTCCGATGTAATTTTAAAAATAAGCTGAAATCAATTGGATAGGGTTAGCACAAGGTTATTGATTTCTGAGTTGACTTCAAAGGAGATGTTGCTGAACTGGGGCCATTTCAAAGTTCGTTTGCTGATCCATGACATATCCCATGGCTCTGAAGGACCGAACAAGCCCCTATCCAACTTCCCGTTTCCATTTAAGTCCATAAAACAGCGGATACCGTATGTACCGGTTTTAACATCTTCGAATTTAAAATTTTTAACTCCTTTTTTAGTGGAAATCTCCTGCTTGCTGATCTTGATAAGCTGTATCCCTGTTAAAGGACTTTGAAACTGCTTCTTGTCTACGAGATAAATATAAATATCTCCCAATTCCTGAAATTTAATCTGACCCTCTACCGTATAGGTTTTATTGGCTGCGGTCACCGTCAGGACAGAGATCCAACAAAAAGTAAGACTCAGCAGTATTTTACGAAACAGAATCGCCATATTGGCTCCTTTATCTTCAATTTTTAAGATGTTTGCTATATTTTCCATTTTCAGGGATCGGCCGCAGGTGGGATTCAATTCCCAGTTTTTCGATGAGTTTCCCAAATCGCATGGCAGGAAATTTCTTCAGGTTATTATAGAATTTTTTCCGGAAACCGGGGATGGCAGTTAAAGTAATTAAGATCGCGGATTGTATCCGTTTTAACCAGTATTTTTGTGGAAAATCATAATACCCTGATCGTTTATAGAACCGATGATCCGCCTGCCAGATCCCCCGCAACCTACCCCAGACATTGTCTCTGAATATTTTATGACCACCAATCGCCAGGAAATTCTGAGGTTTTATGTGACCTACCTGTGAGAAAAAAACCAATCGTTGCGCAAGATTTGCCAATTGATCGTCGATAATGCCTGAATCACCGGATTCGTCGCTGATAATATCCACAAGATTGGCATTTTGACGGGCTGTAACAGAAGCCTCAAAAAACTGGACAAGATTCTGGTTTTGCCGTATCGATCCTGAAACGAGATAGGCGATCTGTTTGTTTTCCAGGGATGGCGTATGGTTCCAGAAAAAGGCACGATCAAAAAAGGTTTTCCATTTTGACGAGAGAAACCGATTCTTGATCTGGCCAGCGATCACAATGATATCCGCGTTTCTGACCGTATCATTATAAAAATTGGAAAACCCGTCTTTATATTGACACTGATAATTATAGCCACACTTCATGCAGCCCAGACAGGCTCCCCGGATATCAATATCACTGAGATCGATGATATTGATATCCTGTAAAAACAATTCGCTAAACCGGCTTGTCATCTTCGCCAGGTTGGCATCCTTATCAGATTCGTCAGTAAGCAACAAAATTTTTTTGCCTCGTTGATCAACCGTTGGATCAGAAGACGCGGGTTGATAGGTGAACTGATTTTCGGAAGGTCGTTCAAATAGTGTTGAAGTCCTGCTACCCCTTTCAATACTATTGATTAGAGTTTGGAAAAAGGTAATCAAATTCAGGCGTTTGTTTTCTTTGGTTAAATCCATCATGTCAAATGAAATCCCATCCACAAATCTCATTTTTAGATCCTCACAGACTGCCCGCATATAATTATGGGCCGTATGATCGAAGTAGTTGATTGAAGTTGAAAGGGCTGCCGAGTACTTGCCAGCGAAGATATCGTCAACCCCTCTTTCGTAAATTAACTCAATAAACCGTATATATTGCGCTGAAACCAGCAAAACCCACAAACCAAATGACCACAAAACTGCGTCACTATTCCGAACAGCTTCAACTACTGTATTAAATTCAGTTTTGTTTTTTTCTAGAACTTTTATTCTTTCAGCCACATGAAACACTTGAAATTGATGCTGTGGAAATTGTATTTCCAGATAGTGAACATACTGAAGAGTGATACTGAGCTCGCCTTTTGGGCTTCCATTTAAAATGACGATTTTCATGATTTCTCCGAATTGATTATACCAAAGATTCCTCTATCCAGACAGAATGGCTTACCAGACCATATTCCTCTAATATTGTTGCTACTAATTTGCCCACCTCACTCCCCCTTGATTCAATGCATGCATCATTGTGGTTGATTATTAAAGCAAGATCGGAGTTTAAGACCGCGTGGTGACAGAGAGTAACTTCAGTTTTTGCGGTTAAAACCCGTTTTTCCCTCAGATCTTCCAATATCTTCTTTGCTGCCTTTCGTTTTTTAGAATCAACAGAACGGCAACTGATTATCTCAAGCCAAATCATCTATTCTCCATGCTTCTTGCGGGATAATTCAAAATGGTCACTTGGAGAGTGTTTGCTTTATCTATGCCATATTAAATAAGGTAAATAATACAATAGCATAGTTTTCATATTGGATTTGCATTATCTAATAAGATAAGTTTTAAACTTTCTTGTTGTCGAATAAGATAATTCACCTTTATATTTATCAAATAAGGTAACTCAATAAGTGAGTATTTGATCATCATTATCCATGGCAAAGATTTACATGTAACAGGAGCTATTTATTGTGAACGAAAACACGTTTTTTAAAGAGGCAACTCTGAGAATTTGCGACAACCTGAACATTGAGATGGCGATGTTTGATTGTCTCCAGTTTGTTAAAGACCATTTTCCTGCCGATGGTTTATACCTCCAATATTTTGAAAAGAACCTGAGTTCGCTCAGGGTCATGGCAAAAGCCACAAAAGAAGGCGCGGAAAAACTTGACGCGCTGATTCCTTTATCTGTTGAAGGAAGGCAGGTGGTCGAATCCATTTCTAAAAGTTTTATCGATTCCACGTTCCCAGCGGTTATGATTAATAATCATCCTGAAAATGATCCGGTACTGAGTGTTATGGTTGATTATTTCGGAGGACAGGCATCATCACTGATAATCCTCTTTCTAAGTATCAAGAATACGCTGTTCGGAACCCTGGCATTGCAGGCCAATGGTAATGATCGCTATACCGATCACCATGCACACCTTTTCAGTCTGCTCAAAGACCCGTTTGCCATCAGTTTGTCCAATGCGCGGAAGCACATGGAAATGGTCAAATTAAAAGATCTTCTAGCCGATGATAATCGTTACCTGCATCAGGAGATGTTGCGTATATCGGGGAATCGCATTATTGGTGAAGACTTTGGCTTAAAGCCGGTGATGGATATGGTTAGAAATGTAGCCAGGCATGAAAGCCCGGTATTGATACTGGGCGAAACAGGAGTCGGCAAGGATATTATTGCCAATGCGATTCATTATTCATCCTCACGAAGAGATGGCCCCTTAATTACGGTCAACTGTGGAGCCATTCCAAACAGCCTGTTGGATAGTGAACTATTCGGGCATGAAAAAGGAGCGTTCACCGGAGCCTTGACTCAGAAAAGAGGCAGGTTTGAAAGAGCTAACCAGGGAACCATTTTTTTAGATGAGATCGGTGAATTACCACCGGAAGCTCAAGTCAGGTTGTTGAGGGTATTACAGAACAGGGAGATTGAACGGGTCGGTGGATCGGAAACTATTCCGGTTGATATCCGGGTGATCGCCGCTACTAATCGTAACCTGGAAAGGATGGTAAAATCCGGGTTATTTCGGGATGATCTCTGGTTTCGTCTCAACGTATTCCCAATTTTTGTTCCGCCCCTACGGGAAAGAAGAATGGATATCCCCGCTCTGGTTGATTACTTTTTGGAAAAAAAGTCCAAGCAACTGAAGTTGTCCAAAATTCCTGCTCTGGCTGAAAACGCAATTGAAATCCTGGTAAACTATAATTGGCCGGGAAATGTACGCGAACTGGAAAATGTCCTGGAAAGAGCGCTGATTCTTGGTGACGATGGGCCGCTTCGCTTTGATGATATTTTGACCTACAATCGATCCAAAAGCGAAACCACAACAATGATCGAAAACATGAAGTTGCCTGAATTCAAGATACTGATTAGGGATTATTTTCTCAAAGTTCTTAAATGCACAGACGGACGAATCAACGGCATTAAAGGTGCGGCTGAATTGACAGGCTTGAACCCAAGCACCTTGCGAAATAAGCTGAAAAAGCTTGGAATCGAGTATGGTCAATCCAATTCCCCTGGATGTTGAATAAAACCAGGTTCAAAAAAGAATGTCTATCATCTTCACCGAAGAAAATGTCGATAAAATAATAATTATATGAAGTAAATTCGACAACACCAACCGGTTTGGTCAACATATCCTCTTCCATTCAACTAAATACAATCTGTGATTTTGATTAAGCTAAGAACCTGTCTGGACAACGTTAAGATAAATGGATTTCCTCTACACCTGATTTTAATATGGTAGGTGCCAGAAGCTTTTTCTGTGATTGAAAGAGTAACATTGAGCTTGACATATGTGCAGTTACTATACAAAATTATGTAAAGCAACTGCACGAAGTGATCCGGTTTTTTTAAGCAATATTACTCCTGAAATTCAATATTTTAAATAGTTTCAGCGTAATTTGAATGAAAATAAATATTGTTAGTCTTTTCCTGAGTAACATTTTAGGGGGTATACTATTTAATGTAATTTCAAAAATACAGAATAGGTAAACTTAGTATAATTTAGTAAAAACGAACTTCTTATGATCCTTAAAAGTGTTTCAATATAGGGATAGAATAGGATCAGGGCAGTAACAAAGCTGACAAAGTAAAGATTCAATTCAAAACAGATAGAGATTGCACATGGCCTAAATTATTGAATTATTTGATTATGTTTTCACTTAAAACCTGATGAGGTACCATGTTCGTTGAGCATTGGCAAAATGTTGAAGAAATGATTGTTGAAAAATTCCCTTTCAAAGCAAAAGAATGATGTTATTAGAACCAGTGAACGTTGGCTTTCAAAATACCGAGATGATGAAAATGGGTATCCTAAATATAGATTGAGGTTTTTATGATCCACCCAAGTGGATAGATTCTGATTTATAACCATACAACTAGTATCCTGATTGTCTATCAATCAACCTACATAGACTTTACACTGAGAACACCATGAAACAAAAAGAAATGTTAGTTTCAAAAATCAACCGTTTGGAGAATGTTGGGACGGCATTATCATTTTTCCTATTCCCCTTGTTATTTGTAATTGCCCAACTCATGCATCCGAATCTGTTCCATATTGAAGTCATAACCAACGGAAAACAGTGGTTGGATCATTTCAGAGGACAAAATCTGCTGCACCTGTCCCACTTTCTGGAGTTTTGTTGTGCCCCAATGTTGATTATTATGGCAATTCATTACAAAAATGTACTCAGATTAAAATCTCCTGTTTTAAGTTTTATCGGGGTTTGCATGGCATTTATCGGAGCATTAATGCTCCTCGGGAATAAAAGTGCCTTATGCTTAACCATCAGTGCGTTTGATACTTTAAATAACTCCCAGATCTATCAGATTGTTCCCGCACTGGATGTATTACTAAAAAAGGAAGCATTTATGATTGTATTGTGGCTACTTCCCCTTTTACCTCTGGGCTACGTTGTGATCGGAATCGTTCTGTTTAAAACGAAGTATGTTCCCAGATGGCAGGCAATTTTATTGACTATTGGCTCGTTGATGCTTGCCAATCCGGAAGTTGAGTTGATCAACTTTTTTGCTTCATTTTTTTTGGCTGCTGGGTTATTGCCGTATTCAATTAAACTTTTTAAACGGAATTAAAACTGGGGAATGATTTTTATGAAAAAGAATACAGTAAGACAGCCGGTAAGCATTGTTTTGGGATTGAGCTTTCTATTTACTGTAATAAGCGGTATTTTCAACTTCTTCCCACCGTTTTCCGAGAAATTTTCTCCTGGTCATGCTGTAGGAGCTTGTATTTTTTGTGTGATCTGTATTATTCATATTTGGTTGAATTGGAAATCGTTCATTCGGCATTTAAGAATTCTAGGATGAATAATTACCGTATCTTACCACAATATCAGGAGTTATTTCGGTAATTTCAATACTTGTTGGAGAACTCAAACCATTCAAAATAGGATAATTGTCTATGACTTATCGAATCAGCCCTTTATGGTGGCCTATTCTTGGCCTTGCTTCACCGCTAATCGTTCCGATGCTGGTTAAAAAAAACCGCAAGTATAAAGCCAACTGCATGATTGCTGAGCAGCTCAATCGTGAACGGTTCAGCCGTGCCGATCTTTTAAATCTACCTGAACTGGATTTTCTGGAATTGACAGTACTGGTGGAGGAAAAGTGTATAGACGGATTCATCGGCGATGCGGGAGTTTCCTATCTGTTTCGGTCTAACCAGGGTACATTGCTTTATGATGTTGGATTTGGCGCTGATCGACCTGCATTTACGCATAATGCTTCTCGTTTTGGTTATAATTTTAAGAAGGTGGATGGCTTGATGATTTCACATCTTCACCCTGATCATATGGGGGGTATAAAGGCGAGTCGAACAAAATCTGTTAGTGTTCCCATTAAACTGGGATCTAACGAAAACATACCGTGTTTTTTACCGGACAAGGCAACAGCAAATGGATACAAGGCGGAACATGTTAAATCACCCAAGCTTCTGCCTGGTGGACTTGCCACAACCGGCCCACTAGCCCGCAGTCTCTTTTTTATGGGGTTGACAGAGGAACAGGCGATTGTGGGCCGAATCAAAAACAAAGGTCTGGTCATCTTTACTGGTTGTGGGCACCCGACGATTGAGGTTATTCTGGAAATGGTTTCCAGACTTTCCGATGAACCCGTTTATGCCATCGGGGGAGGACTTCACTTTCCTATAACAAAAGGGAGAGGAAATCGACTTGGCATTCAGTTTCAGATGATTATTGGAACAGGCTATCCACCTTGGCGGCGATTGAATACAGATGATTTAGACAGGACAATTCAAGCCGTCAACGGGGTTGCCCCCCAACAAGTGTTTTTATCGGCCCATGATACATGTGACTGGTCATTGGAGCGGATGCAGAATAAACTAACGGCAGAAACACGAGTGCTGAAAGCCGGAGAATCTTATCGCTTTTAGTGAAATGGATCTATGTTTTATCGCCCCAGAAAAGTCACTCCCTATTCTGAATTGGTTAATTACTTTTTCAGGGAAAGAAAAGACCTGGAAGATCTTTCTCTTTCCAATCAGGGAAAGGGCGCTTACACTAAGCCCAGTACAGCCTTTGCATTGTTGGTCAACAAACACTCCAATGTTTCATCTTTCAGCTTGAGGTCATGTAATTCTCTAATTACCTCAGAGCGGGTCAACAGCGGATAGTCACTGCCAAACAGCGCTTTGTGTCTCAGGGGGCCATCAAGATAGCGAACAACTTCCTTAGGAATATATTTTGGCTTCCAACCGGCGATGTTGAAATATACGTTTGGGTTCCTCTGGGCAATTGCGATAGTTTCGTAAAACCAGGGAAAACCAAAGTGTGCCATAATAATCTTCAGTTTGGGGAAATCAATAGCCACGTCATCAATCGGCATTGGCTGGCCATATTTCAAGCGTACACCTGTGTAAAACAGAGTACCCGTATGAAACAATACTGGCACATCACGGCTTTGGGCGATTTCGTATAACGGATAGAGGATTTTATCATTGGCGTACAATTCAATGAGATTGGGCACTATCTTTAATCCTCGCAATCCCATTGTGTCTATTGCACCTTTTAAATCGTCCGCAGCCTTTTGCCCCTTATGTGGATCAACACTGGCAAAACCGATCAATCGATCAGGAAATTGTCCAACCGCGTTTGCAATCAATTCATTGGTTACTCTATAGTTGAATGTTGTTTCAGCATCAATTGCTACAATGACGCATTTTTCAACACCGGATTCATCCATATCTTTAAGGCTGGCTCCCAGTCCGACTCGGTTCATCTCGGAAAACATTTCTGAGTAGCCTGACATCAAGCTCTCAGGAATATTTTGCATGGCTTCTCTAGTATTTAATTGAGCATGGGTATCGATAATCATATTATTCTCCAGTTTCCGGTTTATAGCTCCTGCTATTTATAAAGGTCATCCAATTGCGTACGAAACTTGGCAATAACATTCTTCTTTTTAAGCTTCATGGTAGGAGTGATCTCATCAAGTTCCAGCTTCAAATCCCTGTCCAGAAGAATGTAGTTTACAATTTGCTCTTGTTTAAAGAGCTGCTTATTTTTTTCGTGGATAATATCCCTGACAAAATCCTCAGTCTTTGTATCATTTGCTACCTTTGCGTAAATTACCTCCTCGGTTTGCATCCCGGCAATTTCAATTTTCAACTCATGGGCCAAGGAAAAGATTGCCATGGGATCAAGTGTTAATAACGCCACCAGATATTTGCGATTGTCGCCATAAACCAATACCTGAGAAAAATATCCAGACTCCTTAATAACATCTTCGATTTTTTGTGGTGCTATATTTTTCCCCCCTGAAGTGACGATGATGTCTTTTTTTCGACCTGTAATGGTAATGAAGCCATCTTCATCCATAACTCCCAGGTCACCTGTTTTATACCAACCATCTTTACTGAAGGATTTCACTGTTTCTGATGGTTTATTCAAATATTCCACCAACAGATTTGGTCCTTTGTTCTCGATCTCTCCCTGAGGCGATAGCCTTGTTAATCCAGGTTCACCGGGCCAATCCACCATGGGAAACGGCACCCCGATTGTCCCGGGCTTAACTTTTCCCGGGTAGTTGGTGACCGTCCCGATTGTCTCGGATGTACCATACAATTCATAAACCGGAATACCGATGGAGAAAAAAAACTCCGTCACTTCTTTTGGAACTGATGCTCCACCCCCATAAAAAAAAGTCATGTTACCTCCCAGCATTTGGTAAATCTTCTCAAAGGGTTTAAACGCCATTGCTCCTTCAAATGTTTCTCTAGTAATTACCGAGCACTGTTGGCCCAACAGCTCTTCCTCGACACGGACTTTGTCAGCCAGATCCAGGGCTTGCTGAAACGCTTTTTGTTCTGTTTCACTTTTGGTCGCAACAATTGCTTTTACTGCCGAATAGATTTTTTCAAGCAGTCGTGGAGCTGTGCGGTTGACATGTGGCTTGATTTCCTGAAAATCCTGTAATAAGCCTTTCATGTCACCCCGAAAATATCCTATGGTGATATCACCGCGAAAAATAGTACCAAAAAATCCACCAAATCTCTCAAATACGTGGGACATGGGTAAATAAGATAAATCAGTCATCCCCGGTTTAAAGGGATATACATTATTGGATGCCGTATAAATAATTGAACGATGGTTGTGAACAGCTCCCTTGGGGGTGCCTGTCGTCCCGGAGGTATAAACCACAGTAGCCCTGTCATCTTGCTTCAGATCTTTTATACGATCAAGAATTGTCCGTTGGTGGTTTTCCATTGTCTCTTTCCCTATTTCGACAAAGGATTCCAGAGAGACACACCTGCTATTGGGTTCGTTCAAACCTTCTATCACAATGACTTTTTCCAGTTGGGGCATTGACTGCTTACGCGATATGATTTCAGTCATCTGCGCTTTAGTTTCAACAAAAACTATTTTTGCCCTCATGTCGTTGATAATATAGGAGGCATCTTTCCCAAGTAGAGTCGGATAAATGCAACCCGTAACGCCACCGACCGATAGAATAGCCAGGTCGATCATTCCCCACTCGACTCGGGTATTGCTCATGATACAGATATTGTCGCCTTTTTCGATACGCAGTTCGAGAAGCGCGGAACACAGTTTTCGAATCGTATCACCGTATTCCTTCCAGGTCATCTCTTGCCATGACCCATTTTTCCAAAATTTTGCCAGCGTATTGTCAGCGACCTTTATTGTATTTTCCCAAAAAACATTGACAATGGTCGTTTTAAGTAAATCCATAATTCCTCTCCTTTTGGTACTTTATAAATTATTTTCTGCCGCTAGAACATCCTGTGGATAGTACCGTGATCCACGGTAAAAGCAGATACTGCTCAATGCCAGTGTGCTGATACAAATCGAAGCAAAACCAATTAATAACCCTTGCGAGTCGCCGCCCAAATAATCTGATATCATTCCCACAACAACGGGAGACCACCCACCACCAAAATACATCATGAACATCAGCAGTCCAAAAGACATACCTTTCAAATTAGGAGATACCACGTCCTGTGTGACTGATTGCAAAGCAGGTATTCCCAGGCAGCAGATCGCACCCAAAAAGATCATCAGAACAAATGTTAAAACCATCATCTTTAATGTAAACAGATACAATGCTGCTATCATCGTGAGAGCTGCGATCAATGTTGCTATTGCAGGCAATTGCATCCTGGCCTGGTTGTTGCGCCGTTGCCATCCATCTACTAAAAATCCACCGGAAATCGTCCCGATTGCAGTTCCTATCAACACCAGAGCCATTAAACTTCCTGCTTTGTCTTCGGCAACTCCACTAATGCGTATAATCAAAGCTGGAAACCAGGCGAACAGAGTTGTAAAGCTGGCATTTAACATAGCATAACCAAAATAGGTCCACCTTAAGCTGGGAATAGCAAATAAGGATCTGGCAGATTTCAGAAAACCATTGTGTTTTATTGTTGATCCGCTGTTTGTCTCCGTTTTGTAGTCCTTGAGAAAAAATGCCGTTAAACCGAAAAGTACACCCGGAATGGCAAAAATATAAAAAGGAGTACGCCAACCTCCAAAATTTGCTGAAAGATATCCTCCAATAATGACTCCAAGAGCAGATCCGATAGGTAATCCAAGATTAAAAATACCGATAATTCTTCCCCTGAGTTCTTTTGGATAGGATGCCGTAATCAAAGCAATGCTGCCGGAGGAAAAACCTGCTTCCCCCACTGATACCGCCACTCTTGCTGTAGCCACATGAAGGAAGCTTCTGCCTATCCCTGTTAGAAATGTAAAGCCGCTCCAGAGCAATGCCATGATGCCAATGGCTTTTTTACGACTCCACCGATCCACCAGATAGGCAACCGGTGTTGACAATAACGCTAGGCTGATGAAAAAAGCAGTCTGCAGCAGACCTGCCTGTGTATCGGATAAACCAAGGTCTTTTTTCATCGGTTCTAAAACAACAGAAAGAACACTGCGATCCATAAAATTTATCGTAAACAACAACGTGCAGACTGCCAGTGAAATATGGGCAGATACGCCACCCCTGGAAAATCCGGGCTTGATTGGTACAGAATTTATTTTATTCACGTAAGCCTCCTTAAATATATGTCTTAATGAGGATGTGCCTGATGTTAGATTTAATTGCTGGCAATCATGAATTTAATTCCTCATTTTTCACCTTGATCCGAATGGCACTTGTATAATTGCTTGACAAATATGTATAGGTGCTATACATATTTGTCAAGCAAAATAATGCTCTTGTTTTAATTATGTTGAATTCCAGATTTTTGTTTTTGTATGGTGCCTGAATAGTAGCTAATACCAAAATTACTGCGTGATAGCCATTTTGGTTAGGGTGAAACCATGGAGGGTTTTATCTAAATTACTGCTTGACATTTTGTATAGATAGTATACAAAATGTCAAGCAGCAGCATAAAAAACTTAAGCATTTTTAAAACTACAGGAGGCAAAATGAGTGAAGATATTAATGGTGTCAGTATGCTGGTTAGGCGTGAAATTGAAGCCTTGATTTCGGTACCAATACTGCAAGCATTCATTAAAGAGATTGGCGAGGAGAAAGCCATGAAGATCGTAGAAGGTGTTGTTCAAAACCTGGCAATGGATGCAGGAAAAATGTTGGCTGATGTTGCTGGAGGAGACTCATTGAGTGATCTTGAAAAAGTGTTACCGTTTTTCTCCCAGGGAGGTGCGCTTGAAATAGAACCGCCTGTAATTGGTCAGAATAAGATCGAGATAAATGTCACCCGTTGTGCTTATGCTGAAATGTATAAAAAACATGGATTGGAGGAATTTGGGTTTCTGCTTTCGTGTGGAAGAGACTATGCGTTGTTCAAGGGGTTTAATCCGGATATAAAATTCACCCGAACCCAGACAATCATGGAAGGTGCTAACCATTGCGATTTCTGTTTATCAGATGGTAAATCCCGGTAAACAAAACAAGACCATTATTTAAAGAGGATGACGATGGAGAAAAGAAAAACAGTTCATACTGATGTTTTGGTTATTGGAGGAGGAGGTGCCGGTTTCAGGGCTGCCATTGGAGCCAGGGAAAAAGGAGTTCAGGTGATGCTGATCAGTAAGGGCCCGTTGGGACGTTGTGGAGCTACGCCCATGGCAGGAGCCGACTATACTCTTGACGGGAAAAGCATGAGTACAATAGACGGATTGGTCGGTGATCCCAATGACAGCAAGGAAAAGGTTTTTAATGATATTGTCACGCAGGGTTGCTATCTGAATAACCAAAAACTGGTAGAACAATATATCGATCGAGCCCCCCACTGTTTGAAAGAGCTGATGGATTGGGGTATGAAGATTAAAATGTCGGATGAGCGTATGGTTTTTACATCAGGAACCGGCATGATGAATGTGTTGCTGAGAAAAGCAAAAAACATGGGAGTCGATTTGGTTGAAGATGTAGCAATACTGGAGTTAATGACAAAAGATGACACCATAACCGGGGCTTTGGGATTGGAAATTAAGACAGGCGAGTTTATTGTCTTTCGATGCAAATCGGTTGTGATGGCGACCGGGGGTTGGCATAAAGCTTTCTGGCCGAACACAGGCATGCGGGATCTTTCTGGAGAAGGGATTGCCATGGCTCACCGCGCTGGTGCGGATATCGGGAATATGGAATTTATTACTTTCTGTTGTAACGTATTTTACACACCTCCCATGTGGCGAGGCAGCATCGCCCCTTATATTCTCAGTCTGATCTGCGGAGGCAAACTGACCAACAATAAGAATGAGGACGTATTAAAGGAATATGATCCGGTATTGGTGGATAAAGGCACCCAGACAGAATGGAATAAGAGCTTTTTGTCCCATGTTACAACAAAACAGGCCAGGGAGGGCAATGCTTTTGAGCATGGTGGTTTGCATTATTCCCGAGGCGATGCGTCTTGGGAATTGATGGAAATGGTTGCTTCGCTTGTTTTCCCTGACTGGAAATACAAGGCATTGGATCTGACTGAGTGGAGCCGTATGCTCAGAGACAATATTCCGGTTGAAGTGGGTCCGGCTGTTGAATATTTTGAGGGTGGTATTGTTGTCAATGAAAAGTTTGAATCTTCCATTCGGGGACTTTATGCCGCTGGGGAATGCGCTCTGGGAGTCTTCGGAGCCAACCGGGTTTTTGCAGCAATTACCGAAATATTTGTCCAGGGAGCAGACGCCGGAATGAATGCCGGAGATTATGCGCTGTCAAATTCTGTCGCTGAAGCGAATTTAAATACGATTACAGATATATGCGATCAAATGGTAAAGCCGTTAACAGTACAAAACGGAACCAATCCCGTTGCTCTCAGAAAAAAAATACAGTTGAGCGCACATCAACATCTTGGTCCAATTCGAAATGAGCAGGAATTAGTTCTATTTATCAAAATGTTAGAGAAGATAAAGAAAGAAGATCTTCCGAACCTGTCAACCGAATCTAAAAGCAGAATTTATAATAAGGAATGGTTGGACGCCCTGGAACTTGGAAATATGGTTCATCTATTGGAGTCCTCTGCACGAAGTGCTCTTGCAAGAACTGAAAGCAGGGGAGTGCACTATCGGGAGGATTTCCCTCACACCGATAATGACACCTGGCTGAAAGAGAGCATTGTAACAAATAAACCGGAAGGATTAAGTATCAGTCACCGTCCATTGACTATCACAGGGATGAGTCCATTTCCAGGGAGAACTCCTTATCTGGATTTTATCAAGCAGATGATGGAAGCGCACTCTGAAACTGGCGGTAAACATTGATACACTGTCCGAAATATAAAAACAGAACGAGAGATAAAATATGCAAAATGAGATGATAAAAGTCAGAGTTTTTCGGTTTAATCCAAGTGTTGATAGAGAACCCTATTATCAAGCCTACCAGGTTCCCTGGGAGGAAAATATGAGTGCCATGAATGCATTGGATTATATCTATCAGAATCTGGATCCAACGTTAGCCTATTATGATCACGCAGGATGTGATCTTGGCATTTGTGCACGCTGTTCCGGTAAAATAAATGGAAAACCGGGCCTGTTCTGTCAAACAGTTATTAAAGGGGATACACTTCTGGAACCGAGAAAAAAGGAAAGGGTTTTAAAAGACTTGATTACAAGTTCTAAAGAAATTATCCAGGAAAGTCTAAGTTGATTAAGAGACTTCCTTGCTATAGTCTATATTATACAAACCGAGACGGTTTATTAAGTTTTTATTCCTTTTTAGATATTGATATTGAACACTGGTAAAAAGCCACTCGTTTTCTTTGCAATTTTACGAGGATAAAACCATTTAATATTTTCAAATTAGATATGACTAAAAAAAAAGAGTTGTTCATTAAAATTTTTGATAAACAAATCACCCGATTGGTTAACAAATGGAATATTCTTGAGAAAAAGCCAAAAGACTATGAAACCGGTGATCTATTATACCCCTCTGAAATTCATACTATTTCAGCAATTGAAGAAAATCCCGATCTCCATATGTCCGAAATCGCTAAACTGCTTGGAGTTACCCGTGGAGCTATCATGCAATTGGCAGTAAAATTGGAGAAAAAGCAGTTGGTCGAACGATTTATGATGGATCATAACAATAAAAAAGTGTTTTTTAAACTAACCACAAAAGGTAAAAAAGCTTATGGAGGACATGAGAAATATCACCGTCAAATGTATGATGATTTGTACTTATATTTAAAAACATTAAAAGTGGAAGAATTGAAATTGTTTGAGGATGTATTCGAACGGATTGAAAACCATGTAGATTCCTATCTGAAAGAAAAAAAATAATAGGCAGTATGTTACTTTTAGAAATTTTCAGGTTGGTTTTTAATATAGTTTTACTGCCGGGAGGATGCTGGAAGATTATAGTATTAATAGTTGAGTTTACTAGTCTGATACGGGAAATTGAACAATAAAAGTCGCTCCTTTGCCGGCACCGCCGCTTTCAAACTTGAGCTCACCTCCCATTTCATTGATATAATTTAAAGAGCTGTTTAATCCAAAACCATGTCCCTCTTCCTTGGTGGTAAACCCCCTGGAAAAAAGTTTATCCTTGTTTTCCGGGTCTATTCCGTGTCCATTGTCTCTTACCCTGATCTCCAAAATCCTGTTTTTTTCTTTGATTTGCAGATCCAGAATCCGACTATCTTTCGGATTTCCGACCATCGCCTCGGTGGCATTCTTTGTCAAGTTGATTAAGACATGCAGCAACTTGATCTTCTCCACTTTTATTGTAGCTTTGGAATCAAATTGTTTGGTGATTCTGATCCTTTTTCTTGAGATTGATCCCATCTGCATATTTAACGCATCTTCCAGTACAACCGCTGGTGAAATATTTTCTGTTTTTGCGGTAACACCATAGCGCTGCTGGGAATCAATGATCTCTTCTATCGCCCTTATCCTTTCCAGAATGCGGTTAATCAGATCAGTTGACTCATCTGTCTCCTTGTCCAGCAATTCATCAAGTTTCAGGTAATAATCCAGGAGCTTTCGTCCTGTATCACCCCGGGTCATAAAATCTTCAATAGTCTCAAAATTCTGTCTTAGCATCTGGGAGGCTTTTTTAAATCCTTCAACAAAATGTCCATCTTTGGATTCTTTTAGCAGTTCTGCTGAAGTTTTGAGGTTATTTAAAACATTTTTGACGTTATGCAGTGTTCCGGTGGTGATCTCGGCAATCTCTGTCTTATGCTCTTTTTGTTCCAGCTCTTTTTGGGCAGTTTTCAGTTTTACCGTTGTTTCATCTACCCTTTCAGCGAGTTGACGATTGAGAAGGCTTATCTCCTTCTCTGCGTTCTCCCTGATACTAATCTCTTGTGACAGCTGATTTGACATTCGTTCCACACGGTTTCTCTCTCTGACATTCTGAACCGACACAATAACCGCCATACAAAGAATGTTCAGAGACAATCCGATTTGGAGGTTGTTTTGAATCTCAATGAGATTTAATCGTGAAAGAATGTCTGCTCCACCAAAAAAAATAATAAATGCTGCTCCCAGCAATGCCATAAAAGACATAATATCTTTTCGATGCAACAGAGCTTTAATTTGTCCCTGGGCCATCCAAACGAAGCAGATGAGGATAAAAACAAAAAAAGGTATCAGGAATCTGGAGTATACAGCGGGGGAGGTCATCAGGGTTACAAGCATATACAACAGGGAAATGCCGTAGGCTACAAAGGAAAATCTTTGGGAAAAATACTTGGGAAATATATTTCTTAAAAAAGCAATATAGGCAATTACTGGAAAATATACCGTGAAATAATTCAATCGAAAAAGGGTGTCAAACCAGTTCAGATCATCTATCAGTTCGTACAGGTATAACCGGATGACAACCGCACGGAAAGCGAACGTCAGACTGAACAGGCCTAACCATAACGGAGCCAGTTCCGATCTTCTCAGAGCGTATAGTATCAACATGAAAATCCCGGCGAAGAAGATCATTCCCATGATGAAGAAATCCCTCTGCCGGCGATCATTTTTTATTTTTACTATCTGGTCAGTGGTTCCTATGAAAAGATCTTCATATATCCCCTGGTTATTCAGATCTTCAAAATTGCTGATGTTTAAAATAATATCGGTCATGCCGGAGGCCTCAAAATTCGCAGTCGCTCCTGCAAACCAAGCCCTGTGCGTATCTTTTGTTTTTCCGATTATGCCTGATTTTGCAGCCAACCTTGGAGATTTTCCCGGTTTATGAACAAATAATTCGAATGCGGATCTGATCTGGGGAATATAAATCGATAGATGAGGAGTTTCTGGATAATCCTTATTTTTGATTCTCAGGTGGATTGTCATAAAACCTAAAGGCGTAACTCCGATCTTTTGATTCGTCTTGACCCGTTTCCAGTTTCCGGGAATAGGAAGATAACCATCCGGTTGTGAAGCTAGTATCTCCTCTTTTGTCTTGATATTGAAGAACTTTTTCCAGAAAAACTCCCAATCCCCTTTTGGACTTACTGCCCCCTCTGATCTAAAATCCCAACTACTTAAATCCAGAACACCCTGTGTAACCTCTGTTCTCTCGGGGTTCCCGTAACTCGCCTGACAACCGCAACACAAGGTTAAACAGCATAAGGTGGAAATGATAAATTTTTGAGCGTAAATCTTCACGACAATAATCTAAAATATTCAGGTTTTAATAAATAGTGTCTGAATGAAAACCCCGTCAGACTTTATGGATATTCGCATAGGAGTTAGAGAGTATGAGTGACAACTTCGGCTTTCAGCGATCAGCCTCAACATTCAGATTTATGGTAACCTAAAAAGACTTGGCAGTTGGCTGAAAGCTGATCGCCGACAGCCGAAGGCAATTCAAGCTCCAAGTTGAATCTTCTTATTTCAAGCAATACCATTGCAGGAAATAGCTACTTTTCGGTCGGACACTAAGTAGTTGGTTTTTTGATCGGTAATAAAAAATCAGTAGAGAAAGCCTTTTAATAAACGGAGTCGGTTTATTACATTTAATATAAGTTTTAAAAAGTTTCTCAAAGAATGTAATTTTTTTCTAATTGCTGTCAATCTCTTGGTTGATTGTCTTTTATCATTGATTATACGGGGCTCATATTGCAGCCAGTGGAGTGGGATGTGTCAATATTAACTGCGATTATCCTGAACCGAATTTGAAACCAAAAAGAAGTACGGCTTAATAGCAAAAAAAGAAATTTCGGAAATAGAGCTATTCCACTTCCATATACAATGCCCTGGTTTCCTTATCCAATGAAGCCAACCACTTTTCGGCGTCATCGGGCGATACCGAAGCCAGGGAGCCATCTGATCGTTGAATAGTGACGCCACTATTTCGAATCATTTTTAATCGTTTCTTTCTGACTTCTTTATCAGGATGACACACCAATTGGCAAAAACAGCAGGTGAGCTCAATCACATTGCCCGGCATCAGAAAGTGATAAAACCCAACATCTGATTTGGGGCGTTTTTTATATGCTGGAGCTGCTTTGATAAAAGCTTCAGCAAATTCTTCATCTTTCTCAGGAATTGCAAATCGGGCAGGAGACCAGGTTGACCATTTTTTCGATTGGTGCAATCCGGAAAACCCTCCGCAGACATAGTCGCATCTCCAGTGGTGGCGGCGTCTGGAATAACTGAAATCCATGCCTCCCATGGTGACTGTGATCATCTCCTTTGGATCCATGTAGCCGGAGGCACAGGAGGCAGTACAAACCTTACACTGATCGCAATAATTATTTTCCGGATTGATGGGATCGGTCGGAATTAATTCTGCTTGAGTTACAAGAGAACCCAAAATAACAGCAGCCCCAAATTGTTTTGTCAACAGGTTTCCGGAAAATCCCAAGAACCCTACTCCGGATCTGACAGCCAGATATCGATGGGAAATGGGAGGCAGTTCATCCATTACACCACCCTTGGTATCCTTTCGGTAGTCGATGTTTGCATTAAGTGCAACTGATCGAAACCCCTTCATCTCAAGATACTTGGACAGATCAAGGGATATTCCGCTTGCCAGGGTATTGGTGCGGACATTGTTGACGTTGAAAGAATCAAAGTCCGATTTTTCAATAAATGGTTCGATAATACTCTGGTCTAGGGAAATGGCAAATACAACAGCTGAGTTAGCTCCGGGTAACACGTAGGTAAGATCTGTGGATGGGGGCCCCCCTTTTAATGTATCCTTCGTTGCGATTCCCACTAGATCGGCTCCCAAACGTTTGGCCAAATCTATAATTCTATGAGTTAATTGTTCTTTTTTATTTTGTTCCATTTCTTTTCCTCTTTGCTACAGTGGTTTTTAGTTGCTCCCCTGGGCTTCCTGATGATTTTTTGATTATTTGCTCGCATGCGAGTATATTGATTGCAAGCGAAATTGTCAATTCAATTAGTCAACCAAGGGAGGATTAGACCGTTGTCCGAAAAGACTAGAATCTGTAGCCTGAAAACTCGGATTCATTATTTTTCGCCAATCATCAATATACAAACAAGAATAGACTCGTTGCGAGCCAAACAGTTTTTGATTGAAGGAGATATACTATGCGATTTGGAGATTATGATTGTTATCCACTGGATTTTGGCGAATTCTTGGTGGATGGTGGGATAATGTTTGGCATTATACCCAAGATTGAATGGGAACAAAGCGTTTCGGCAGATGAAAAAAACAGAATTCTATTAAAATCTCGATCCTTGCTGATCCAGGGAAACGGGAAAAATATTCTGGTAGATACGGGGTATGGTAGTAAACTCTCCGACGAGATCAGGGATCTGCATGGTGTTCAATCCAATCCCCTGGATATCAACCTGTTGTTAAGTGGTTTTGAATTGGACTGTCACCAGATAACCGATGTTATCCTGTCCCATCTGCATTTCGAACATGCCGGCGGCGCGACCAAAACCTTTAGCAACAAGGTTGAGTCAACTTTTCCCAATGCCCAGTATTACGTCCAGAATGAACAATGGGAATATGCATGCAATCCACATGAAAGGGATAAAAACAATTATATTTCGGATGATTTTCTTCCTCTGAATAGCAGCAGGCAACTGCAATTCCTGGAAGGTTCAGTGCCTTTGTTCGATGGGATTGAAGTGATGGTTACCTATGGTCATACTCCGGCTCAACAACATGTTTTGGTTAAAGGGGATGATCAATCCCTGTTTTTTTGCGCCGACATGATTCCCACCACTGATCATATTCCAATAGCCTATCAGGCAAGTAATGACAACCGACCATTGGATCATTTCCCCGAGAAAGATTATTTCCTGAGAAAGGCGATCAGGGAGAACTGGGTATTATTCTTTCAGCATGATCCCAAAATAGTGGCAGCGACGGTAAAGAACGGTCCGAAATGGGTGGAGTTTGACAGGGAGGTTGTTTTATAGGTCACATGAATAAAAATGTCTCCCAACCACGACTGTTCTAACTATTTGATCTAAAAAGATTTGAGACTTAGATTGACTTTGATCGCCAAAATTCTATTGACATTTCAGACTGATTACCAGTTATAGTAACTACGTCACAAGGAATTTTTTTCTTAAATATTAAAAAAAGGAGAAAAAATGAATTATATTAAAACGAAATTACTGATTTTTGCATTCCTGGGATTTCTGTTTCAAGGCTGCGGTGCCTCTTACATGATTTATCCCGAAGTTACGCCACAGCTTGCTCCAAAACCCGATAAAGCTACACTGGTTATCGCTCGTGATACAAGTTTTGGCGGAGGGGTTGCCTTTGCAAACTATCTTGATAGAAAGTTTATCGGAGACACCCAGGGCGCCACTTATTTTATAACCTATGTTGAACCTGGAGAACACATTATCGCAGCTGTATCAGAGAACACGGTTGCAGCGAAAGTTAATTTTGAAGCTGGAAAGATCTATGCTTACAGCCAGGGCGTTAATATGGGAGTCTGGCGGGCTAGAGTCAGGGACTTTTTTCCGCTAAACCGAAAAGAAGCCCAGGAGGCAATCTCCTATTGCACCTATTGGCAGTATGACCCACAATACATGGTCGCCGATCTGGACCAGGCTTACTGGCAAACGATTATAGATGAACATGATAGTTGGGTAAAAGATGATCCGGAAGGATACAAGAAGCTGATCGAATATAAAGGCTTCTAACACCTTTAATGAATCTTTGTTACTCTACTGATTAATAAAGATTCTCTTACCCGCCAAATACTAATATTGATAACAATCAGAGACATCGTCCCATAGTGATAAGATTATTTCAATATTAGTCCCCACCCCCAAACCTCACATTACAAAAAATAGAAATTCTCCGTTTCCGATTTGGTTTTTTTAGTCTTTTGGTTTATTATGTTGCTCAACATAATGATGGGGAACATAATGTTTATAGACAGAAAAAATGAACTGAGTATTCTCAATGAGGAATACAAAAAAAAGCGAGCCTCTTTCACCGTCATATACGGCCGACGCAGGGTTGGAAAGACAACCTTGATTTCTCAATATATCAAAGACAAATCCTCGATCTTTTACTACGCGACAGAATCCAGCCTTGAGAATCAGTTACAACAATTCAGCTACCAGATCCTGAGCTTCCTGGGGAAACAGTATCTAAAACACCACTCTTTTGACAGTTTTGAACAGGCCTTTATGTTTCTGGTAGATCACATTGGCAAAGAAAAAGTAGTGATTGTGATTGATGAGTACCACAAACTGACGCAACTGGATAAATCTTTTTCCGGTTTTATGCAGAAAATATGGGATACCGTGTTAAGCCAAAGCAGAATACACCTGATTCTCTGCGGCTCGGTAATAACCATTATGCATAACGAGGTCTTGAGTTATAAATCCCCCCTTTATGGCAGAAGAACATCCAATATTCATCTGAAACCGTTGCGGTTTAATCACATAAGCCAGTTTGTCAAAGGGGTATCCAAATTGAATCAGATGAACATTTACGCTTCCTTTGGAACAGTGCCCAAGTATCTGGAACTATATGACAGCAGAAGATCCTTCTGGTATAATATCGCCTCCCAGATTCTGGATAAAAACTCCTATTTGTATCCGGAAGTAAAGTTTCTTCTTAAAGATGAAATCAGTCAGCCGGTTACCTATTTTACAATTCTGGAGATAATCTCTCGGGGAGAGACGAAAATAGGGAAAATCGGAGGGAAACTGGGAGTGCCGGCATCTCATCTATCACGCTATATGCAGCGATTGTGCGATCTCGATATCCTGGAAAAACAGGTTCCCATTACTGAAAAATGGCCTGAAAAGAGTAAACATGGTCAGTATCGCATAAAAGACAATTTTATAAAATTCTGGATGCACTACGTGTTTATGAATCAATCCTACCTGGAGATTGGAAACGTGGATTATGTACTGGAACAGATTAAAAAATCATTTAACCAGACATTTGTTTCATTTGCCTTTGAAGACTATGCAAAAGAACAAATTCTTGAGAATCCTGAGGTTTACCTCGGTTTCACACCAACAAAAATTGGTCGTTGGTGGAATAATCATGAAGAGATAGATTTGATAGCAATCGGTGAGGAAAAAGCAGCATTTATTGAATGTAAATGGCAAACTCGAAAAACTGAATACAGCGTTTTTTCCGAACTGTTGCGGAAATCAAAATTGGTTAATCTCAACCCGAATCTGGAAAAAGTCATGGTTATTTTCTCCAAAAGCGGCTTTTCCAACGGCATGAATAACCTGAAAGGCCGATTTTTCAGTTACTAACTCAGAGAAGGGGTCAAGAAGGGGTCAAGTCTTGTTTTGTGGCATCTTTAAAAGATGCCACAAAACAAGACTTGACCCCTTCTTAGTCATAGTAGAGTGTGATTTGCGAGTTCAGCCATTGTTGGGGATCGACTCTGACATCATTCACACTAATGCCGAAATGCAGGTGTGGGCCATTGGAAATACCGGTGGAGCCAATTTTGCCGATAGCCTGTCCTTTTTTCACCCACTCTCCCTCTTTTACCAGAAACTCACCCAGGTGACTGTAAATTGAAGTTATTCCATGCCCATGATTGATGAGTATAATTTTACCATTTGATTTCATGGAAGCCACCAGCGATACTTTTCCTCCATTGGCCGCCTTAACAATGGTTCCTTTTCCATTCGCCATATCAATGCCCTTGTGATACGAGGAAAACTGCCCATCATTATACTGACGTCGGAGACCAAAGGTTGAGCTGATTCTGCTTTTGACAGGCAGGGAGAAATGAGAAGAAAAATACACACGGTTATCACGTATCTCCATCTTGCTGCCGAGTATTTTCCCTTCCTCCTGAAGCTGCTTGGCATTCAATAGACTTCTTTTCCTTTTGGGTAATTGTATTGATTGAACTCCAAAGATTGTTTTTTCCACCTGAAGTGATTCATGAATTGACAGTGATTCACCATCCGTATCGACAGCCTCTGCTTCTATTTTGTAGGTTCCGGGTTTTGAACCCAGTGCTACGCCCAAAAAAGCCCTGTAAACATGTGGATGATCCTTATGCCATATTTTATAAATGGTTTGTTGACTCCCAAAGCAGCGGAGATGGATTGATTTTAACTGATTTGCAGACTCAACAAATACGGTAAAAGACTGTCCAACTTTGACTGTTGCCGGCGACAGGGAGATTTTGAGATAGTTGGTTTTAATTGTTGAGTCAGCAAAAACCGGAGAAAAAACGAAAAGGCAAAAGCTGATCATCAAGAAGGAGCGTATGCAGGCAATTCTACTGGTTTGTGTATACAAATCGCAATCGATGAGATGGTTTACTGAAATATTATATCTAATAGACTCATAATTTGATCATAACCCTTATTGACACAATATGAAAACATAATGAAGGCTAAAAACCAGATTATATCAAAATTGAACATGGTTCACTGGTCAGATCCCTGACTTGGTGGTGGTTGTACCGAAGCATAACGATTAAATCGGTTTGATATTATTTAACGGTATCCCGAATCGCTTGAACCGGGGCAGGGAGCTTCAGTGTTGAACAGCCAATTTAAAAATATCTGTATCAGACTACAAATTTTATTATCAAGTAATTAAAGAATGAAGGAAATATATGAAAAAGCTAGGTGTTTCAGGTCAAAAATGGTTGAAGTGCTTTCATGTCTATTTCGGATGTGTCTGGGTTGGGTGTGCCACCACCCTTATGATCATGCAGTTCGCAATAAATCCAAGTGACGGCAGGGAGTTATATGGTATCATGGCAACCCTGGATTTTATTGACCTGTTTATTCTTGTGCCCGGGGCAATCGGAACGCTATTGACGTCTCTCATTTATTCAATCTGGACCAAATGGGGATGGTTCAAACACTATTGGATCATAATAAAATGGATCATCTGTGCATTTGGTATTATTTTCGGTACTTTCTGGCTGGGCCCCTGGCTGAGTGGTATGGCTCATATTTCAGAAGTAAAGGGCTTAGGGGCTTTCAGCGATGTCGACTATGCTCATAATCTGCGCATGCAGTTGATCTTTGGAACATTCCAGGGATTAACGCTTATCTTTGCGGTTTTTATCTCAGTTTTAAAACCCTGGAAAAAGAGACACTAAATGAATCTGACCAAAGAGATTGAACAACTGAAACCGGAATTGATCAAATGGAGACATTACCTGCATTCCATACCGGAGACTGCGTTCAAAGAAGAAAAAACCTCCGATTTTATTGCTACCAAATTACAGGAATTCGGGATTGAGGTGCACCGAAAGTGGGCAAAAACAGGTGTTGTGGGTGTTTTGAACAATAGCGGAAGCGGGCGTGAGCATTCGGTTGCCTTGAGAGCAGATATGGACGCTCTGGATATTAATGAGGAAAACGAAGTCGAGTACAAGTCCAGTCATCCCGGTAAAATGCATGCCTGCGGTCATGATGGACATATGGCCATGTTGCTGGGAGCGGCAAAGATACTTTCCGCCTTTAAACCTTTCAAGGGTACTGTCTACTTTATTTTTCAGCCTGCAGAAGAAAACGAGGGCGGCGGAGGTCTGATGGTTAAAGAGGGATTGTTTGAACAATTTCCGGTAAAAGCCGTTTTTGGAATGCATAATTTTCCAACGATTCCGGCTGGGAATTTTGTAATTTGCGAAGGACCGATGATGGCGGCCTATGATGTATTCGATATCAAGATTACGGGTGTCGGGGGGCATGCAGCCATGCCCCAGTATACGATAGATCCAATCATGGCAGCGGCAACTCTAATCAGTCAGTTACAAACAATTGTCAGCAGAAATACCGATCCGTTCGAAGCGGCTGTTTTGAGCGTCACTGAGGTACATGGGGGATCAGCATACAATATTATTCCAGACACCGTAAATCTGCGCGGGACAACACGGCATTTCAAAAAGGAGGTACAGGAAACCATTAAAACCAGGATTGAAGAAATTGTTACTGGTGTCTGTTCTGCCATGCATACAAAAGCCAAGGTGCGATACGAAAAACGCTATCCAACCTTAATCAATACGGCTGCAGAGACTGAAATCGCCATTCGTGCTGCATCACTGCAGGTTGGAAAAGAAGGGGTTGATTGCCATTTTAATCCGATAATGGGATCGGAGGATTTTGCGTTTATGTTGGAACAGGTTCCGGGAGCTTATATTGGAATTGGAAGCGGGGGAACGGGAAAGACAATCAATCTTCACCAATCGCACTATGATTTTAACGATGATGTTTCAACACTGGGAGTAAATTACTGGGTGTCCCTGGTGAATTGTCTTTTACCTCAATGACCTGTAAGTGACCGGTTTGGTACAAAGATTTTTGATCTCTGACAATTTATACACTGTCTCGGCAGTCACCGTTTCTGGGAAAGAAGTACTTTGATGAGTTATTCGGAAAAAAACACTCTAATAAACTCTCTTGAATTTCAGGAATCTAAAAACAGAAAAACCCATTGATCATGTGCTGATTGTCATGATCTCTGGGTTTTTCTGTCTTAAAAGGAGATTTTAATAATGCCAAGCTTATTGGCATATGCCCGAAAAATTATATTGATATCAGCATCAGCTCTGTCAAGAAAAAATCCGGGAAAATAGAATTCAAAAAAAATGGTTAATGAATTCAACGAAAATCCATTGCTTTCTCTCGATTGGAATTATTTGATGCAATCTTTGCAAATTCCGTCCACTCGTATCTCGATGCCGTCAATTTGCCCCGGAAAGGTCTTCCAGAGAGAGGAACTATCTACGTTGAGACTATTCGGATTCAGGCAGTCAATCCGCCCGCACTTTTTACAGAAAAAATGGGGATGAGGCAGGTGGTTGTCATTGGGAGCCATGCCATAATAAGCTGATTTGCCGAAAGAGTTCAGACATACCACCAGATTATGGTCAACCAGCAATTCGAGAATCCGATATACCGTTACCTTGTTTATCGAGCTGTTCCTTTTTAATGTCTGAAACACATCACCCGCAGAAAGGGGGAAACTGTTATTGCCAATAACTTCCAGCACATGAAGACGGTTCTCTGTTACTTCAAGGTCAGAAGAGAGTAGCATTTCTTCGTAATTACACTGATGGCACATTTTAGATCACTGGAATTTTATGATTTTGAGTCTTGAAGCCGAATCGGTGCGGCCTCAAATTTTGAAAGTTCAGTAATAGCCCTTCTTTTTCTATGAGCAGCAACCCATTCAAACAGCAGGTTCAGTAGAAAACCAAACCCTGAAACCAGAATAATGGTGGCACCTGACGTCAAATTAAACAGGTACGACAGCCAAAGCCCAATTGTGGTAAAGATGGCGCCAAGGACGCAAGAGCCTATCATCATCTGCACCAGGGTTCTGGAATGTTTTTCCATGATGTAAGGAGGAATCGTCAGCAGGGCAATGACTAAAATCAAACCCACCACTTGGATAACCAGGACAATGGTGACAGCCAGCATCGCTATCAGAGAAAAATATAGTGCATTCACCGGTACTCCCCTGATTCGCGCAAATTCCTCATCATAGGAAAGGGCCAGCCAGTGTTTGTAGAAAACAGAAATCAGTACAGCAACCAGAGCTGCGATCACAGACATGATCCACAAATCTGATTGTGGCACGGTCAGAATGCTGCCAAAAAGATAACTCATCAAGTCAACATTATACCCCGGAGTTAAATCCAGAAGAATAATACCGACGGCCATTCCCAGCGCCCAGATTACACCGATGATTGTGTCTGATCGATGTCTGGCTTTCAGGGTGATGGCTGCCATTAGCATGGCAGCGGCGACGGAGAATCCCAGGGTTCCGACTAAATAGGGCCATCCGAAAAAATAAGCCAGCCCGATTCCACCATAGGCCGAATGGGCAATGCCACCGGACAGGAACACGATTCGATTGACAACAACCAGTGTTCCCATAATGCCACAAATAACACTGGTTAATAAACCCGCAAGCAGTGCATTGCGCATGAATTCAAACTGCATTGCTTCCAATATTAAAGACATCATTCCGCAACCTCATGTTTAGTTGATGTCAGATGAAGTTTTTCCACCGGGCAGGTGTCCTCAACAGTGCAGCGGTAAGCAGCGTTCATGGTATCCTCCCTGTTCGTGGCCGGCATATGATAATGAAGCCTCCGATTCACACAAGCTACCGATTTGACAAATGAGGAGATAGCAAAGAGATCGTGACTGACGACGAGAATGGTGATGGTTTTGTTGAGTTCCACCAACAATTTTAAAAAATCCGATTGTCCTTTACTATCAATACTGGCCGTGGGTTCGTCTAATAGGAGTATTTCGGGATCAGTCACCAGGGATCTGGCAATGAAAACCCGCTGTTTCTGACCACCGGACAGTTCTCCGATACGCTCCCCGGCCAGATCCTCGATTTGCATCCTGCCCAGGGCTTCCATCGCCTGCTGTCTGTCCATTTTAGTGTCGTGTTTGAAAAACCTGCCGGGTGAAAGCTTACCCATTAATACCACATCCAGAACAGTAATGGGAAAACTGCTGTTTATATGAACATTTTGCGGAACGTAACCGATAAAAGAGGACGCTTTATCTGCAGATCTTCCTTTAACCACAACCGTTCCCCGCAACGGTTTATAAAGACCCAGGATCACTTTCAAGAGTGTGGTTTTTCCACCACCGTTGGGACCAATCATGGCAATAAAATCCCCCCTTTCAACTTTCAAATCTATTCCCTGGAGAATCATCTGTCCGTTGTATCCGAACCACACATCCTGAAGGTCTATAATTGGATCATCCATCACTCAAATAAAAATAGGGTTTTTCTCTTATTACAAGAAAGAAAATTCAATAACCAACAACTTATGCAATTCTATTGCATGATGTCGAAATCTGTAAACATAATAAAATAGTCTCTAGAAATCACAATTATTAAGCCCTGACAGACAATATAAAAGACACCGTCGATATAAAATCAAAATTCAATAGCTCAACTGAATTGCATCAGTGGTGGTCAAGGATGTAGAATTAAACTGCGTTTGGGAAACTACCGGCGGGGATGTAACTCCATAAGAGCTTACTTAAGAGTAAATAGAAAGGAGTTTCATTGACAATTAATTATTATCAATTGATTGTTAATTGTTTTTTTTTATAAAAATCAGCCTCTTTACGCTGATGGAGTTTTTTTTAAATGGTCAATAATCAATTGTTAATTGAAAACTACTAATGATTTTTTTCTAAAGTAAGCGTCTATGGGATGTAACCCCGTCCTACTATAATCCTTGCTTTTGGTTATCCGTGTTAAATAATCGCGAATGTATCAAAGCTCCACCATTCCAGTCATCAATATTAATCAGCAAAATCAACGGCAAGGAGGCCCTACGTGGCCGCCCTTTTTATGGAAAAACTCTGGGAAAAAGTTCATGTTGCCTTTTCCAGGTACCTTGCCATAATCGGCGCCCATGTAAGGGCGCCCTACCGTTTCTCCCTCTAATAATCAATATGGAGCGGATTAATAGTACCAATCCCACCTTTAACCAACCTCCCGGTATCCATTCACGGCTACATTGACTTTTCCTGTCTCCAGTTCATAGACCAGACCGTGGACTATAAGATCTTTGGGAGCAAAGGGCATCGCTTTGATCGCACTAACTTCACGACGGGTTGCTTCATAGGGATCTTCGAATGCTTTCAGCCAGATTCGCAGGTTCTCCCTGAAGGGTTCACCGATTCGGGCTTTAAATTGATTCAGGTCTGATTCTCCTAGATTTTCCTCCATATTCTTTATGATGGTATCAATCTTATTGTAGGCCAGGCAGCAACCACAATCACTGTGCATCAGCACAACAATCTCCCGGATACCCGCCAGAAAAATACCGATGATTAAAGATCGTTCCTCGGCCATTGCCCCGATTGTGCGGATGATACGAACAGACGAATCCCCCCGGCCATCTGTATCGAATTGTGGAATACCGATGGCTTCCAGGTTAACTCTGGGGTCCATACAGGTTAAAACAGCAACTGTTCCGGGCGTTCGCTGAGTGGGAAGATTGTCGGATTCTACGCGGTTCAAAAAATCGGTATTTGCTGCCAGGGCAGAATCCAACCATTTCTGTTTATGGTTGTACATGTCATTTCTCCTGTGTTAAGAAAGGCATATTAAGAATAATTGAACTGTTAAATTGTAAACCTGGTTGCCTAAATTGTCAACCAGGTTGCGTAATAATTTGTATAAGTGGTTTATGGCAAAACAAGACATTGCTGTTGATCCTCAGCAGTTAGAGGATCAACAGCACCTGGGGCGACTGCTTTTAAGGGCGTATCGGGCGTTCAGTACTCGTGCAGTCGAGAAACTTCGTCAACGGGGTTATGAGGGATTAGCACTGGCTCAAATGACGTTGTTGATGAACATCGGGGTTGAAGGGATCAGACTCACTACTCTGGCAGAAAGGATCGGGGTATCTCGTCAGGCAGTCGGCAATCTGGTGGATAACCTGGAGAGTCGGGAATATGTTTCCAGAAAGGCCGATTTAACTGACAAACGGGCAATGATCGTCACCTTGACCGATGAAGGATGGCGCCTGATCGGGGATGTGGTGGCAGTAAAAAAGGAGATAGAAACCGAATATGGTGAGATACTTGGAGAAGACAAAGTGGAAATGCTACGCTCGGAGTTGACAAGACTCCTTGAAAGAGTGGAACCCACGAATTCAGGTCAACATTAATATCCGGGTGAAGGTTTACAACTGTCATTTGTGCAAATAGTCGGAAAAACAATTCATTTGAACTGAAAATAATCTTTTGAGTGGAAACGAAAAATGATTAAAAACCTCAGTTTAAAAACCCAGTATTATTTTGGCGCCGCCATTATTTTATTGGTATGTTGTGTTGGGGCTTCCTGGTACCAGTATCAGAATCTGCAGAATCAGGCGATGACATCGGTTTATCAAAAAACGGAGATCTATCTGATTGCGGCAGCCTCTATCCGCTCTTATGTCAAAGATGTTCTTCGTCCGAAAATCCGGGAAGTACTGACTTCCGATCAGTTCGTCCTGGAAGCTATGTCTACCTCCTACATCTCGCGACAAATCATGAATAATTTAAAGGAGAGTTTCCCCGAGTTTTCCTACAAAAGAGCAGCCATTAATCCCAGGAACCCGGTAAACGGAGCGGATCAATTTGAACAGACCATGTTGCAGCGATTCTATCAGAATTCTCGCGAAGAGCAGTGGGGGGGGACTGATCAAGAAGGAAGGGTGTTCCTACTACGCACGCATGATGCCTATTTTAGCCGAACAGCAATGCCTGACCTGTCATGGAGACCCCACTCAAGCCCCGGATGAGCTCATAGCCTTATATGGCACTGAGCATGGCTTTGGATACAAAGTTGGTGATATTGTAGGAGCGGACACCATCTATATCCCCATGGATAGTTTGAACTTGAAGATCAAGGAAAGGACTGCCTGGGTGTTTTTGTTCGGGGTGATCTCCCTGTTTTCGCTGTTTGCTCTGTTTGCAGTTCTTTTTAACCGAACTGTCATTCAACAGCTGAAGAGACTGCTCAGTACCTTCAGGAGTATCTACACCACTGATGATTCGGATCAGCCATTCTACAGTTCAAATCATTACGACGAGATAGATCAGATTAAATATGCCTTTGAGAATGTTGCTGATGATTTAAGGCAGGCACACGAAGAGTTGAAAGCTTCAGAAACCAAGTACCGAACCCTTTTTGAGGCATCTCCGGATGTGATCTTTGTCACCGATGCAAGCGGCCGAATAACGGATCTTAACAATGCCGGAGCCAGATTGTTTGAGGTAGGGAATTTGAATGATTATCTAAAAAACGCTCATTTCACCCGATTATTTGCAGATATGGATAAAGGCAGAACCCTATTTACCACTATTGAAAAAAAAATATTGGTCTCCAATGCAGAATGCATATTGAAAACAGACAAGGAAAAACCATTGAATGGTCTTATCTCGGCCAACCGGCTATTGAATGAACAGGGTGAATTTAATGGTATCGAGGGAGTGATCAGGGATGTAACGGAAGAAGAAAAGCTGAGAAAACAGATGGCTCAGGCTGAACGACTAGCCTCCATTGGTCAACTTGCAGCCGGAGTTGCCCATGAAATCAACAATCCACTGGGAGTGATTCTCTGTCACGGAGATCTGATCAAAAAAAATCGGGAGGTCAATCAACAGATCAGAGAGGATACCGATATCATTCAAAGGCATGCTTATAGCTGCAAAACTATTGTCGAGTCTCTTCTCAATTTTGCTCGCGTCTCCGAAGCTAAGATGTGTAGATCGGATATCCATGAGTGCATCAATGAAATCCTGGCCGTACTGCAAAACCGATTGAAAAAACAAAACATAGAGGTGGAACAACGGTTTGATCCCAATGCACAAGAGATCATTATGGATGAGCATAAGATGGAGCAGGTTTTTATGAACCTGTTTTTAAACAGCATTCAAGCGATGCCAACCGGAGGTATACTCCGCATCACGTCTGAATGTGACAAGCAAAATCAGCAGATTGTCATAAATGTGGAAGATACCGGGTGCGGCATCCCCGAGGATAAACTGGACAAAGTATTTGAACCCTTCTTTACAACCAAAGGAAGAAGTGAGGGAACAGGGTTGGGATTATCGGTCACATACGGGATCATTCAGCAGCATCATGGGGAGATTAGCGTCACCAGTCAATTAGGAGCGGGAACCCGGTTTTCCATTTTATTCCCTCGGTTGGGTTAACCTCTGAACTGATTTTCACCTGATAATATAAACAATATAAACGATACCATACTAATTGTAGATGACGAGAAAGATCTGCTGCAGGGCTTGAGCAGATCCATCGTTCAGGAGACTGATTACCGCGTTATTACGGCAACCAGCGGAAAAGAGGCATTGGGCATCCTTGAGAAAAAATCAATTGATTTGGTGCTAACAGATATCAGTATGCCGGGAATTGATGGACTAGCCTTGTTGAAATCAATTATCGGTCTGGATCCTTCCATCACTATTATCATGATGACTGCATACGGCTCGATTGAGATCGCTGTCAAATCACTAAAACTTGGTGCATATGATTTCATTCAAAAGCCATTTAACTTTGATTTCCTGGTAAGGTTGCTAAAAAAAGGTATGGAGAGAAACCGTCTGTTAAGAGAGAACAATCGACTGCAGCAGATAGTTTGTGAAAAAGCTCCCTTTGAAAACATGATTGGCAAAAGCCAGAAAATGCAGGAGATGTTCAGGAAAATAAAAATGCTGGCTAAAACCGATGTCACCGTATTGATTACCGGGGAGACTGGAACGGGAAAGGATCTGGCAGCACAGGCTATTCATGCCATCAGTGGAAGGCGGAACAAAGGGATGATTACGGTGAATTGTCCGGCCTTACCCGAAGGACTCTTGGAAAGTGAACTGTTTGGACACAAAAAGGGAGCTTTCACAAGTGCAGATTCCGAGAAAAAAGGGATGTTCGATCAGGCTGAAAATGGGACTATTTTTCTTGATGAAATCGGGGATCTTCCCCTCTCCCTGCAAAAAAAATTGTTGCGGGTTCTCCAGAATCAGGAAGTAAAACCCATCGGTGCCAACGAAAGCCACCAGGTAAATGTCAGAGTTATTGCGGCAACAAACCAGGATTTAAATCAGAAAATGGAAAATGGGGAGTTTCGTCCGGATCTGTTTTATCGCCTCCATGTTGCAACATTAACCATGCCATCGCTGAGGGAAATCAGGGAGGATATTCCTCTCTTTGTGAACCACTTTTTGTCAAAGTCTGCTTGTGAACTGCAAGTACAAGCAAAAACCGTATCTGAAGATGTGATTCATTATCTCAAGTTGCTTGAATGGCAGGGAAATATCCGTGAATTGGAGAACCTCATCAGAAGTTGGACTGCAACCATTGAAGTCGCTGAAATTAAGATGAATCATGTTGCAATGGATCTAAAAAACACCATTCAAATGCCTGGCACAGTATCGAGCGACGGCTCATATAAAGAATTAAAAGATCAAGTTATTGAAGGATTTACGCGTTCTTACATTTCTAAACTCCTGGAAGAGACAAGAGGCAACATCTCCCTGTCTGCCAAAATCAGTGGTATAAAAAGACAGTCACTACAGAAGATTATCAATCGCTACGACATTGATGCCAACCATTTTCGGGGTGAGTGATCTAACGTTGATAATCGGTCTGAATTTATATACTTCATTCTATCCCTCAAAGAGCATTGTTCTGTCTCTCACTGGAATTATCCAACTTGAATTGTATTTTTCCTCTTGACTTGATTTCTTTAAAAAGCGTAAAGTGTCACTTGACGTTATGCAGATACCGGAGAACCTTGAATCCTTCTTTGATATTGTTGGTAAACTGACAGAAGAAAAGTAAACAAACAGGAGGGCGTCATTTGTTTTTGTAAACACCCAGCAAATTTTATTGTTTTCATTTTAGACAATTAACCCCCATTTCAGATGAACCGACCGTTAGAGACAGCAAGTGATGTGCCTATGTTGAAGATGAAGGAGCTGGTGGAAAAAACCGGGATCAGCAAAGCGACAATTTTATATTATATCAATGTGGGGCTGCTACCCCAACCTGTTAAAAAGAGTGCGAATGTATCTTTCTACCCGATCTCCTTTGTTGAGAAGGTTCGCTTTATCAAGCAGCTTCAATCCAAACATCGATTGAGCCTGGCGCAGATCAAAACGATCTTGAAGGAGCAGGAGAAAGGGCGTGAGGTCACACCTTTAATTGAACTGAATGAAGTGGTATTTGGTCGAAAGGATGAAGTCGAATATAATCTGAAACAGTTTTGTGAGGTTTCCGGTCTGGACAGGGCTTCAGCTAAAAAGGCGATTGAGATGCAGCTGATAAACCCGAAGGAAGCCGGGTTATTTGATTCGGAAGATGTTGCCATGGGGAAGATGTTGAAGCAGAGTATCAACAGAGGGTTCTCGTTGAAGTCCCTTGATTTTTATCCTAAATTGGCAGCACAGATCGTGGAAAAAGAGATTGAAGTCAGAAATCAGATAACCAAAGATAAATCCTTTGAAGATATTATTTCGATTACTCTTGAAGTTACCGGGATTGCCAGATCGTTTAGAGGTTATGTGATCGACAGGATTTTTCAAAAGAGAGTTAGTGGAGAGTAAGTGAAAGTATATCGAAGCGGTTATAACCATTTTATTCATTAATCAGGTGCAGCTAATCAAATTTGGAGAAAAACCATGGCAGATTATGATGTGGTGGTGGTTGGAGCAGGAAACGGTGGACTTACCTCTGCTTTAGCACTGGCAAAACAGGGCGTGAAGACGCTTCTGCTTGAGCGGCATAATGTTCCGGGTGGATGTGCTACCAGTTTTATCAGGGGACGTTTTGAGTTCGAAGTCGCACTTCACCAGTTAAGCGGTATCGGCACAAAGGATTTTCCTGGTCCTTTAAGGGGAACTTTAGATGATCTAGGAGTTCTGGACGAGATTGATCTTGTGCAGATGGAAAACATGTATCGCATTGTCCAACCCGGCAAGATGGACATAACCTTGAAAGCTGACAAGGCCAAGGCAATTGCGGCTTTACAGGACAGGTTTCCGGCCGAATCCGGTAACATTGTCAAGTTCTTTGATCTGGTCTATGAGTATTGCACTCAGTGGATCAATGTCACCATGATCAAGGATAAAGAGGCTTCTCCTACCAAGTACCCAATCTATTTCAAATATGCTTTAAAACCGATGCAGTTGGTGATGGATGAGTTCTTTAAAGATCCCTTGTTGCAGACAGCCATCGGTATCTATTGGTCTTATTTGGGAATCCCTCCCCGCAGTTTGCCCTTTGGCGAATTTGCCATCGTGTTATGGGCATATGCAGAGTTTAAGCCCTGGCATATTAAAGGCGGTTCGCAGGCTCTTTCCAATGCATTATTAAATGCCTATCTGAAAGCGGGAGGAGAGGTTCGATTCAACTGCGGCGTGCAGAAAATCAATGTGGCCAATGGCAAAGTTACCGGGGTAATAACGGAAGAGGGAGATGAGATCTCAGCTTCGCGGATTGTTTCCAATGCCGGAACTTACACAACCTATATTAATCTGATAGACCCCGATCAGGTTCCCAACTGGCGCTACAAAGAGCTGGGTGCAAGATCCGTGGGGATATCAGCCGTTTCGGTTTTTCTCGGTTTTGACAGGGAGCCTGAAGAGTTGGGTATTCATGAAACGACAAACTTTTTGGCAACCAGTTCCGATGCCAATCTTGCTTATGAATATACCAAATTGCTGGATGCACCCAAGTTTATGCTGTTTTCCTGCTATGACGTAGACGATGCGGAGTTTTCACCCAAAGGTGCCTGTCAGGCGGCTTTGATCAGTCTGGCATACGGAGAACCCTGGTTGAAGATCCCCCCCACACGATATTTTAACGCCAAATATAAATATGCCCAGCAGATGCTTAACATTCTCTATCAGGTCTTTCCCCAGTGTGAACACCATATTGAGGAGATAGATGTAGGGACTCCTCTGACACACATGCGATACCTGGGACACCCGGGAGGAGCTATTTACGGGTATGATCAGGAAGCCAAAGATACCGAGCTGTTTCTGGAAAGAAAATCGCCCATCCAGGGGTTGTTTCATGCAGGGTCCTGGGTAGGATCGGGAGGATTTCAACCCACTCTGATGTCGGGTGCGTCAACAGCACGAGCTGTTATTCGATCATTAAAAGGTTAAAGGAGAGCACATGAAAACTGAAATCAAAGAACAGATCGAAGGATATGCAGATATTGTCAAAGAGAATGAAATATTACGCAAATATGCGGTCAACAGCAGTTTTGAAAGGGGAAAGGTACTTGAAGCGATTAATCTTATCCATCCCAAATATTTGTATCTGAAAATCTCAAAAATTATACCTGAAACGGAATCAACGACCACCTTAAGACTGGTGTCGGAATCAGGATATCTTCCTCCTTTTCAGGCCGGTCAATATCTGAATCTCTTTGTAGAGATTAACGGCATCAGATCCAGTCGACCCTATAGTATTTCCTCCTCTCCCAACCAGACCGGCTATTATGATATCACCATCCGACGGGTGAACGAAGGATTTGTTTCGGATTTTTTGATTGAATCGCTGAAGGTCGGGGATAAACTGACCAGTACGTCTCCCACGGGAAATTTCTATCATAATCCCCTGATACATGGCAAAAACCTGGTATTCATTGCCGGGGGCAGTGGGATTACGCCTTTTATGAGCATGATCAGAGAGGTTACGGACAAGGTTCTGGATCGAAATATTCACCTGATTTATGGCAGTCGGACCGAAGATGATATCGTTTACAGAGATGAATTGGATGATCGTCAAAAAAGTTTTACCAATCTGAAGGTCAGCCACATTATTTCGGAGCCATCACAGGGGTATTCAGGACATACGGGATTTATAACCGGTGATTTTATCCGATCCGAGGTAGGTTCTATTGATGATAAAATGATATATGTCTGTGGCCCGGAAGCCATGTACTCTTTTGTGTTAAAGGAGTTAGAAAATCTTGGAGTACCCAGGAGAAAGTTGCGGGTGGAGGTGTTTGGACCTCCGGCAGATATTACAAAGCAACCCGGGTGGCCGGAAGGCATTGCCAAAAATACCAGTTTTAGGATTACCCTGCGCAATGGTGAGTCTATAGAGGCTAAAGCCGGAGAACCCTTGATGAACTCTCTGGAAAGATACAACAAAGTGCTGCCAGCCTCCTGTCGTTCAGGGGAATGCAGTTTATGTCGTACCAAACTGCTATCAGGGAAGGTATTTCATCCAAACGGGGTGAAAATCAGAAAATCAGATGCCAAATATGGTTATATCCATCCCTGTATGGCGTATCCATTGGAAGATCTGAAACTGTTAATCTGAAGATTAAGCTGTTGGCAATTAGCTTAAATGATCAATAATTCGCATCAAGCCGGACTTGATCCCATTAACGTTCAAATAGGCACATTTGCCAAGAGCAGGGATTACGGTAGGGCGGGGTTACATCCCATATGCGCTTAAACAAAAATAAAAATTGGTGAATCAGTTCGTTGATTATTAATTATTATCAATTGATTGTTGACTATTTATCTTACAAAAACAATTGGTTGTTAAGAGCTATCACTTTGTGAATAATCAATAATCGATTGTTAATCGTCAATTAATAACGGATTTTTTGATTAATTAAGCGCTTTTGGGGTTACATCCCCGCCAGAACCAACTCAAAGGTGGCCATGTAAGGCCGCCCTACCGTTTAGGAAACATGCATTTTGTGCTCAGAATACTCTTATTTGAGCGTTTATGGAACTTGATCGGGAAAATAAGCAGTTTCAAATTAGCTCTTATAGGGGTATTTCGACGATATATTGAATAGATTCTTTTTAATAATAAAAAACCAAATCAAAGGAGAAAAAGATGATAAAAACAGCTATTACTGAAATGTTTGGAGTAAAACATCCGATTATTTGTGGTGCCATGATGTGGCTGTGCAAGCCCCAGCTTTGTGCAGCCATTTCAAATGCAGGTGGCTTGGGCAACCTGACCGCAGGAAATTATGACACCGAAGATGAATTCAGGGCTGCCATTCGTGAAACCAGGAAGCTAACGGATAATCCTTTTATGGTGAATATCACCATATTACCTTCCGTCCGAATTACATCAGAACATTATAAGATGTATACCAAGGTTGTGGCAGAGGAAAGAGTGGCAGGTGTCGAAATTTCCGGAGCGCCACTGGACAAGGGAGTAGGACCGGAAGCAATAGATTCTCTGAAAAAAGCTAATGTGAAGATGTTTCACAAGGTTGGATGTGTCAAGCATGCACAACATGCAGAGAAGGTAGGTTATGATGGAATCTATGCTGCAGGACTGGAAGAGGGCGGGCATCCGTTGGACGAAGATGTAACCACCATGGTTTTAACACCAAGAATTGTGGAGTCGGTCAAAATTCCAGTGGTGACTGTTGGCGGAATTGCTGACGGTCGCTCATTAGCTGCTGCAATTACACTGGGTGCTTCGGGTGTTATGATGGCCAGTCGCTTTATTGCTACCAAAGAGTGTGTGGTTCATGAAAGAATCAAGGAGGAATTGGTGAAACGACAGGAGAATCATACCACTATCTTTGGTAGAAGTTATGGTCTGCAGGGAAGAGCATTAAAAACCGAAGTGATTGCTCAAATTCAGGAACTTGAGAAGAATGGTGGAACCCTGGAGGATATCATTCCCTTAATGACCGGATTAAGAATCAAAGAAGCCTGGGAAACGGGTGATGTTGATCATGCGCCGCTGATGGTTGGTCAGTCCATTGGATTCATAAATGATATTCCTACCTGTAAGGAACTGCTTGAAACCATGGTAAAAGAAGCTGAAGAAACCTTTATCAAAGCCAGTAGCGTGGTCTGCAAGAATTAGAGCCCCGATAGATTGTTATCCGTCAGGCACAATTCTTTTACCTGACGGACTCCCCCCATGATCCAAGCAGATAAATTAATAGAAGTCATTAGCGGGTTTGGAACCGATTTATTCTGTTTTCATAGTGTAGTTTCTTATGATATCAAAATGTGAAAAAGACGAAGTACAATCTGAGAATATTAAGAGAAGCAAAACCAGGAGCAGTAAAACCACAGCCATTTAAAACAGGAGTTGCCATGACAAAGGTGCATGGTGTTTTCAGCCTTTTTTTATTGTCACTGTCACAAGCCCTGGCAATGACGGCAATGTTTTTGGAATCAGTGTATCTGGGATTAGGTTATGCCATCTTTCTTATGGCGACATCACTTACCATTGTCTATACCTACTGCACAAAATGTCCTGTGAGGACAACCTCTTGTGGTCATGTTTTTGTCGGCAAAATCACACAGATCTTTCCTGAAAGAAAAGAGGGACCTTATTCTCAATTTGAGTACACCATAGTGGTGATAGCACTGCTTTCCCTTATTATGATTCCCCAATACTGGTTGTGGAATAACCGGGGGCTATTAATTGCGTTCTGGATATTAGTCATATTGGCCGGAGCAGAGATTAACCGGTTTGTGTGTCCTCAATGCGACAATTCGCAGTGTATTGCCTGTAAAAAACAAAAAGCGATCAAAAAAAACTGACCTTTTACCTTGTCCTGCCGCTATTCTTCCATCCATGCAGTATCGTTGAACTCATTTTTAAAGGAGTCCGGATAACTTGCTATACGCAGAATAAAATCTAATCGGAACCAGTCAAGCAAGCACTATTCAATCAATTGTTGAAGGGAATTATGTTGCTTTCTTGTAAATTTCTTAATTGTTGAATATACTAGCTATGAGATGCAAAAAACAAAACTGACTTTTGCCCTTAATGAGCTATTCAGCAATTTAGAGTTTAAAAAAATGAAACGACCAATCTCCATTATTCTCCTGCTTGTATGCTCCATCATTATTCTAGCAGCTGAATCAAAAGCTTGCGAGTTGAAAGTCGGTTGGGAACCATGGCCGCCTTTTCAGTTTGAAAACAGCAACGGCGTTCTTAATGGTCTCGATATTGAATTACTGAACATCTTATTCGATCATATGCAATGTAAGCCATTGTTTTTCCGTATTAGATGGACTGCGCATCTGGAAAGGATAAAAAACGGCACCATGGATTTGGCTGCTTCAGCATCCTGGAGTGAAGAGAGGGCCCAATATGCATATTTTTCAAAATCCTATCGCACTGAGGAAGTTGGACTATTCATCCGTAAGGGAGAATCAAAAAAATATCCATTCAAATCACTTGAAGATATTATCGGCTCAGAATTTACTCTGGGTGCAACGGAGGGTTATTATTACGGTGATCTGTTCGAGCAACTGGTAAAAACGGGAAGGTTATCCAAAAATGTGAAATTTGTTGAAGATACTTCATACAATTTTCACAAATTGGCTGCCAATCGTATTGACGGTTTTTTGATGGATCATATTGCAGCCATTCACATGAAGAAGGAAATTGATCCACCTCCCGAGGTGGAAAGGCATGCGATGGAAATATATTCCTGCAATATTTATATAATGTTTAGCAAAAAATCCGTTTCTCCGGAGACGGTTGATCTATTTAATCTAAAACTGGCTGAAATAAGGAAAGAGGGAATACATGCTCAAATCATGAAAAAATACATTGATTTAGAGTAGATTAGCAGATTCAACCCTGTTCAATCAGAAGCAAAAGAATTTACGGTTTCGGTTTATCCTTGAGCATCAAAAGAACACATTTTTAAAACTATTTGATCTGGTGAATGAAACTCTCCAATAAAAGCTTATTTCATTTGATATTGTCACGATTTATCCGACATCGCCAAAAACACCGATTGTCGTACAGAATGCTGCTTTTAATCCTCCTTTGCAGTTCATTCTTCACGGTGCTGGGAACGGCATTCCAGTTATACGTCGATTATCGCTCGGATATGAACAGCATTGATGATGCCTTTAATCAGGTTGATAAAAGCTTTATTCAACCCTTGGCGGTGAGTCTCTGGAATTTCAATCACAAGCAGATCAATTTTCAGATTAACGGAATGTTGTCACTTCCGGATATGCAATATGTTGAGGTAAGGGAATTAAAAGGCGATGAGGAAGTAACCGTGGCTAAAGTAGGGATTCTTGAAACCAGAGATATTGTTTCTCATACGTTTCCCTTGGAGTATTATGAGGGAGATAAAACCGTTTATATCGGCAGTCTGGTCGTTACAGCTAATTTAAGCAATGTTTACAAACGATTGAAAAATAAGATCTTACTGATTCTAACCACCCAGATGGTTAAGACTTTGTTTGTCTCTTCGATCATCCTTCTTATTTTTCAGGTATTTATTATTCGACATTTGAATACGATTGCCGAGCATATGGAAAGGGTTGAACCCGATCAATTAAAACCATCCCTCCAATTAAACAGACGCCGCAGGCGGAACAAATGGCCGGATGCGCTGGAGAGGCTGGTTGATTCCATCAATGAGATGAAGAAAAAACTCTCACTCTTCATTGATGAGCAGTATCATGCGGAACACCGGATTCGCGAATTGCGCAATTACTTGGAAAATGTAATTGATTCCATGCCAAGCCTGCTGATTGGAGTTGACTCTTTGGGAAATATCATCCGCTGGAACAAAAAAGTGGAGGTTTACACCGGGATTTCCGCTGAGAACGCAAAAGGAAAACACTTTTATGAGCTTTTCCCCCAACTGGAAAACGAAGTAGAATCAGTAAAAAAAGTTATTGACAGCAGGAGTATCTGTAAACGAGAGAAAATCATCTGGCGCACCGATGATGAAATCAGATATGTCAACATTCTCATCTACCCGTTGGAAACCGGGCAGGTTGTTGAAGCTGTTATAATAATTGAAGATGTCACCGAAAGAGTGAAGATGGAAGAGCTGATGATTCAAACGGAAAAGATGATGTCCGTCGGAGGGCTGGCAGCCGGAATGGCCCACGAAATTAATAATCCCTTGGGAGGAATGCTTCAGGGAGTTCAGAATATAAGCCGACGTTTAACAGGAGAATTAAAGCCAAATCAAGAAGCCGCCAGGAAACTTGGGATTGAATTCGATAAGATTAGAGCATATGCGGAAGAGCGAAATATCCTGGTATATCTGGATGGAATCCGCGAGTCAGGAGAAAGAGCAGCCAGGATAATCTCCAATATGATGAGATTCAGCCGTCCCGGTAATGTCGAAAAAACACCTGTTGAGGTGTCACGCATGTTGGAAAATACCATTGAATTGGCCTGCAATGACTACAGTCTAAAAAAACAATACGATTTCAAGAATGTAACCATTATTCGTGACTATGATGAGTCCGTAAAACCTCTCAATTGCATAGAATCTGAAATCGAACAGGTTATATTCAATCTACTTAAAAATGCCGCTCAAGCCCTGGCAGGAATGAAGAAGAAAGAGGTTCCCTATGTTCGGATTCGAACCAGGGATGAAGGAGATAAAGTCAGAATCGAGATCATTGATAATGGTACGGGAATGGAACCTGAGGTTCAGAGAAGAGCGTTCGAACCCTTTTATACAACCAAACCGGTTGGAGAAGGTACCGGACTGGGATTGTCCGTCTCCTACATGATTATTACTAACATACATGACGGTGATATGGAGATAAATTCTGAACCGGGAGAAGGAACCTCCTTTATTATTCACCTGCCCTACCGTTCAGTCTGAATTGCAGACACTCATTGCGATCGATCAGTTTTTTAAAACAAGATCGTTGTAACAGATCCCCTCATCTCAGTAGTCTTAATACACACCATACTCCACTCTCTCCAGGTTGACTGCCTTTATTGTTTATCCTGGATAACCATTAGAATCACTATACAGGCAAGAATTTGATAGGTTATGCAGCCGCTTTATCAGCGGCACTTTGTTGGTCTGTCGGTGGAATGATAGCGGTTACACCGGTTAATCGACTGGGACCAATAGGATTTAATCGCATCAGAATGCCCCTGGTTTTTATCATGCTCAGCAGCATGGCGTCGTTCACTAACGGTTGGGCTAAAATCGACTATTCATTAATCTGGTATATCTTCTTCTCCAGTATTTTCGGAATATTTTTGGGCGACAGTGCCCTTTTTTATACCCTGAATAAAATGGGACCTCGGAGAACCAGCATCCTTTTCGCAACCAATGCTCCGATGACGGCTATTATCAGTTTTGCGGTTTTTGGAGAAAAGCTGTCTTTGCCCCAGATTATCGGATGTTCCATTATTCTATTGGGAGTCTTCCTCGCCATTGTATACGGCACGACGGCAAATCAGCATCATAAATGGGAACAGGTCAGGGGGAGTGCTCTGGTTGGTGTTCTGTTCGGTCTGATTGCCGCTTTCTGCCAGGCGTCGGGAGCGATCATCATCAAACCGGTCATGGAACAGGGCGCTGATCCGATAGCAATATCAGCGATTCGTGTGGGGATATCCAGCGTTTTTTTGATCTCCTATGGTTGGATCAGAAGGGATCAGTTAAATGGCCACAAGCGCGCAAAACCAACTTTAGGCCTTGTTGCCTGGATTGCCTGCAGTGGATTTATAGGGATGGCTTTGGGAATGACCTTACTGTTGTTTGGGTTGGCAAAAGGTGAGGCAGGGATCATAACAACCCTGTCAGCGACATCTCCCGTGATGATGCTTCCCCTGCTCTGGATTAAAACCAGGGAACGGCCTTCCGCCGGATCATGGTTTGGTGCGATTTTGACTGCCATTGGTAGTGGTGTGCTTTTTAATTATTGATCCCTGCCAGTCGAAGAATTACTATGGCAGGGAACATTGATTTTCCTTGAAGGACTTAGTTCATGGCTTCCATAATATCAATGAAACCGGAGTCCAGAACCTCGTTTTTTGGCCGTTTTAGGGGAATTCTAAATATGAATTTGGATCCCTTGCTCGGGTCGGATTCAACTTTCATTGTCCCGTCATGGTTGTAGGTGATAACCATATAAGAGATCGAGAGTCCGATTCCCAATCCGTTTCCTACGGGGCGGGTAGAAAAAAATGGTTCAAACAGTCTTCTTTGAGTGGCTACGTTCATTCCCGCTCCGCTGTCCTCCACCTCCACACGCACCATCTCGTCTTCGGAAACTGACCGAATTGTTATGACAGGCGGTCGTACTGATTTATTTTCATTAACTGATTGCAGCGCGTTCACCAGAAGATTTATCAATACTTTTTCAATCTCCGTTTTGACACAGGGAATTGCCGGGAGGTTATCGGCCAGTTTCGTTTTGAATGTAATCGAATCCAGGTCGAAATAATTACTCACCCCTTTGTCCTTTTGCAAGAGCTTGATTGTATCACAGATTACCATGTTCAAATTTGTTGATATCATGGCAGATTCATTCTTTTCAACAAACTGCATCATGTTACGAATTACATTGGAAGCTCTTTCACCTGATAACCTGATAGTTTGCAAACCTGACAGAATCTTTCTTTCATGCAAGTATGCTCTGATCTGATTCATGCTGATATTACATTGATCTGCAATTTTTTGATTGCATTTCAGGTTAGGATCCAGCCGATTTAGAATGGTTTGGGCACTCTGCATGACTGCTGCCAAGGGATTGTTTATTTCATGAGCAAGCCCTGCAGCCAGCCCGGTAACTGATATCATTTTTTCCGATTGCAGCCGCGCTTCTAAAATCTGATTTTGTTCCGTGAGATCAGAAAGAAATGCAAGGATCGCCGGTTTTCCACCCCATGATATAGTATTGGCTACCCTGAGTTCCACCCACTTGATTTTTTTGTCTTTGGTAAAAAGGCGAAAGGGATATCGACGAGTGACATTTTCTCCTTGCATCCTTCTCTGGTGTCGCTCTTCAACTTTCTTTTTATCATCATTGTGGATAGCCATTGAGAAAGGATTATTTATCAGCTCATCATAGCTGTAGCCGGTCATGTGAATTGTTTTTGAATTTACATACAAAAGGTTTCCATTCTGAACAACGAAGATCCCATCCCTGGAGTTATTAATCACATTTCTGTACTTCTCCTCAGATTTTTTGAGTTTGTCGCGGAGCTCCATTTTTTGCGCTAGTTCTTGACCAAGCCGCTTTCTTAGCATTTCCAACTCCTGATCTTTGGAAGCGATAACCCTTTGTAGATTTTCCTCAACTCTGGGGGGCAGTTCTTTCAGTCGAATAAAATTCCTGATCTTGGTGTTCAATTCGATAAAATGAAACGGCTTAATGATGTAGTCATCAGCGCCCCCCTCAAACCCTTCCCTGCGGTCTTCAACCTCCGAGTTGGCAGAGATATGAATAACGGTAACATCCTTGTTTTCCTGCTTGCTTTTGATCTTTCGGCAGGTTTCAAAACCGCTGATTCCCCCCATTTCAACATCAAGCAAAACAAAGTCGGGTTTGAAGGAATCCATGGCTGCCAAGCCCTCTTCTCCTGAGCTCGCGAGATGGATTTCGAAATTTTTCCGCAGCATTAATTCCATACTTTTTAAGGTATTGGAATTATCGTCCATGATTAAAATTTTGTACCTATTCAGGTTTTTTAGGTCGTTTAATACTGAATTCATACATATCTATCAGCTTTGAGGTTAGTGTCGTCTTCTATTATTATATTGGTGGTTCAACACTTCATTTTTAGTACCAAATTCAAAGGTCTATTACATTTGACAGCATATCAGCCTATTAACTGTGATTCTTGTTCTATTGTATCAAGTTTGTTGTTATGGAGTTGGCGATTTAGCCAATCAAGAATGGTGATTTGGCCAATTCCTGATACAACCCCTTTGACGGCTTTTATACCGAGAACCGTCAAAGGGGTTGGTCTGGAGGAAAATCGAGTAGGACTAAGAGATGTGGGCTTGAATCATTAAACAGGTTAAACAGATCAGGAGGGGGGAGAGCTGTAGTAAAACCTTAAACAATCCGTAATGTATCACAGATCGGTTGTGCTTTCATATTTTTTCCGACGATATCTGAATGCATAATAGCTCAGCCCTAATAATTCAGCAGCTTTGGTATCATTTCCCTCAGCCTGTCGCAATGCCTCTTTGATAAGGTGTTTTTCCAGGCTTTCCAGGTCTATCCCATTCTTCGGCAGGGAAGGAAATCCTTGCCCTAAATCCATGGGGGCATTTCTGCTGGGAGTTATTTTATTTGCGGAAAACCCAAGATCTTCGGAATGGATCACCGGGGGTGTCCCAATGATAACCCCGCGCTCAATCAGGTTTTTTAATTCCCGGATATTTCCTTTCCAAGGATGATGCCTCAATGCAGATTGTGCCTCTTTCGACAGTGAAATGAACGGCTTATTAAACCTGTTGCTGAATTCAGCCAGGAAGTACTCTGCAATGGGGATAATATCCTCCTTTCTATCCTTCAGGGAGGGAATTTGAACTTTGATAACACCAATTCGATAAAAAAGATCCAGCCTGAATCCTTCCGAATCGACCAGGGATTCCAAATTTTTGTTAGTTGCGGAGACGATGCGGACGGTCGATTGCTGCTCGACTGTCCCCCCAACTTTGTAGAATTTCCCGTTTTCAAGCCATCTTAACAGTTTAGATTGAGCGGCGAGACTGAGGTCTCCGATTTCATCCAGAAACAGGGTGCCATCGTTGGCTATTTCCAGCAATCCTTTTTTACCGGTTACATTGGCACCACTGAAAGCTCCTTTCTCATAACCAAATAATTCGCTTTCGATCAGTTCACCAGGGATAGCCGCACAATTTAAGGTTACAAAGGGGCCTTTAAAATTTGGACTCTGGTAGTGGATGGCGGCGGCAATCAATTCTTTCCCTGTCCCGGATTCCCCGGTTATCAGCACAGGCGTCACCGGGCTGCTGGCTACCTTGCGAATAAACAGCATGACATCCTGAATGGCGTTGCTCTCGCCTACGATACAGGGCATATTCTCCCGAATTGCTTTGCCTTGCAACTCTTGAACCTCCTTTTGCAGTCTGATGGTGTCCAGGGCGTTTGTGATACAATGCCGAAGAGCCGAAATTTGAATGGGCTTGACAATATAGTCGTAAGCCCCGAATTTCATTGAAGTGATAACCGTGTCGATATCCTCGAAGCCGGTAATAATGACGACAAGAATATTGGGATTGATTGATTTGATCCTCTTAAGAGCATCAATTCCATTCATTCCGGGAAGTCCGATATCCAGCAATACCAGGTCGGGCATGGCTCTTTCAATTTGTGATAAAGCGGTTTCCGCGTTGGCAAACGTCTGAATATCATAATCCCTCTTGAGATTTATTCCGATTCCATGACGGATGCTCTCTTCATCGTCAATAAGATAGATTTTATAGTGTATCATCGTCTTATCAGTCTTTTTTCTATGGGAAGGCGGATATTGACCTGAGCGCCGTGATATTCTGACGTTGAAATGGAAATAACACCTCCGTGATCAGTAATGATGCGCTGGCAGATACTGAGTCCGACACCCGCTCCCTGGTTTCTTGTTGAGAAAAACGGATCAAAAATCTTTTCCTTGATGTCATCAGGTATTCCCGGACCTGAATCGGATACTGAAACCAAAATATCATTATCTTGTCGGTTTGAGCAGATACGGATAATTTTCGACGCTGTCTGATCTTTCATAGCTGTCACTGCATTGTTGATGAGATTTAAAAAAAGTTGCTCGATCATATGGTTATCGATGTAGAGACAAGGAAGATCGGTTTTTAGATCTGTTTCCAGGATAATATCATCTTTATACAGGACTGTCTGGGATAGTCCGATGGCAGCTTGTATCGCATTGTTAATATTATCTGATTTTACCTTTAGTTCGGAGGGACGGGAAAAATCTAAAACCCGTTTAACAACCGCTTCGATTTTTAAAGATGCTTTTTCAATCTGATCCAGCAGTTCATGGATATCACTCGCAGAATCCGGATGTTTAAAATTCTCCCTGATCCCCTCAATTAGGAGATTGATTCCCGTTAACGGACTTCGAATCTCGTGGGCAATACCAACAGAGACGTGACCCAGCGAGGTCATTTTGCTTTTCAGCAGGGCTAATTGCTCCATTCGTTTTGTTTGGGTAATATCAACCATATTCAACAAGGTCATGGGTTCGCCTCTGTAGAGGATCAAATCTGTTCTGATGACAATATGTTTCGGTTCCTGTTTTTGTTTTGATTTTTCATCCGGGAAGAATCTAAATTCAATGTCCGATTTTAAGGGATGTTTCATTTTGATGGCGGCACAAACCTGCTGAAACTTCAAGCGATCATCCGCATGGACATCCAGGTTATCAAATAGCTTCAGGTTTTGGTTGGGGCTGAAAATCCTTTTTTGTTCAGGATTCGTATAGATAAAATCATTGTACCTGATGATGCTGATTCCCATCAGTGAGTTCTCAACCAGGTCCTGAAATCGTTTTTCACTTTCTCCCAGGGCTTTTTCGGCGTCCTTCTGTTGAGTCACATCGGTTATGACTCCCTCAATACAGCTGTTATCAGAAAAGAATCTTAATGAATATCTGCCCCAAAATAGAGAACCATCCTGTTTAAAAAATTGAGTTTCCTGGTTATTGATTTTTTCCAGGGAAACAAGCATTTTGATGTTATTTTCAAGCGTATCAGGATCTACAAACAGGTTCTTCAGGGAAGTCTTTTTGAGAAATTCGCCTCTAGACTTGAACCCGAACAGTTCTGCCGCTTGTTCATTGCATTCCAAAATTCTATCCTGTTCCAGGGAAGCCTGAAACAGACCGATCAACGCATTGTTGAATAGTGATCGATATTTCTCCCGGCTTTCCTGGAGTTCAATTTCCATCGGTTTTCTATCGGTGATATCCATGGCAAAATTTGCAGATAAGGTTTGAAAAACAGGATATGGACATTTTTGACAGATATTTTTATAGAAGATATTAACTGACGAATTAGCAGTCAATCAGCTTTCAGTGATCTTTCCGCTTTTTTCGATCTTCGTCAATCCCGGGTTTGGTGTTTTGTGCAGTCCAGGTGCCAATATTGTGAGTAGGTGCCGTGCACGCGGCAGAGCAATAAATCCTTTTCAATACCAGTCAATCAGATAATGTCACACCAATAATTCAACAGCTTTTTTGCTATCTGTCATCCTGATACAAATAATCAAGTACCAAACAGCCCGAATATTTCGAATGTTACCGCGCGTTATTCAGCCTGATTTTAAAGATTTTAAGTTTTGGCATGTTTCCTGTAAAGAAAATGCCAGTTATTTATAGCAGTCCATATCAATCCTGGAATGCAAGATATGGTTTTGGATAACGGACGAAAAAGGGATTATGTCAAGAAAACCGAAAATATATACTTACAGAGACAAAGTCTGGACATTAAAAGAACTTGAGCAGGTTTCACCTGTTGGCAAGAGAACTATTCAAAAACGACTTGAAGCAGGTTGGTCCATCCGTCGTGCAGTGGAGGAGCCCAAGTATAATCATGAAGCCTTTGCAATCGCATCAACGGACGAAGCTATAAGGGGCTGTACAGAGGAACAGTTGGCAATCCTGGCTGAATTTGAGCAATGCTGTCAGACTGCAAGATGGGAATAAAGATTTCCTTTTTATACCTCATCTTATTGTTTAAAGATATTCGGTTATCCGGGATATTCAGATCCAACCTTCTTTTTTGCGATAATTCAAGTTGGTGTGTGTTGCCGATGCCTACAGGTACATTTAACGGCTTTCGGCAAATCTTCCCCTTAATACGCGGGGTTACCATTAAATCTTTTTGCCTTGTCATCCCTTCTACTTAGCTTCCAATAAGTCAATGTTGCAGTTCCATGACCGTGTTGCAATTTAGCATTGCCTTGAAATAACTCCTCCATCTGTTCATCTTTTGCCTGTTTAGAGCCAATATGGGTACTTTTTACCTCAATTGTTAACTGTTTTTAATTCACACCCCATCTCCAAAAAAGAAACCTTAAAAACCCTGCCATAGTTTTATTGAGCTTTATGAGCAGTCGGTTGGGTTTTTAATTTTAGTGCCCCACATCATTAAACCAGACTGAACAATGAAACAGAGCGACAATCATAATCCTTCTCCCGGGGTATGACCACCGGCAATCATCGATCAGTTCCCGCGTTTCGAGTCTCTTTTCCGCTTGATAAAACTATCGTCTTGATTATGTAAAATTTTCTAAAACCTTGCTTTATGACTGGAAGATTTGATAAAATTGACTCAAAGAGAGAAAAAGGCACTGCCGACAACAATTCAAATCTCACCTGTTTTTAAAAGTACCATTGAACAAGATGTTTTACCAAGGAATCCGATGAAACTTTGTCAGACTTGTGATCAACTCCTGTCAGAATCCATGACAATATGTCCCTCCTGTGGAGATGAAGTAAAAGGCGGTCGACAAAAAATAGATGACTATCGAATTGAAGGTATTCTACAGGAAGGACATGCCACAATACTCTGTCGAGGTGTAAAAGAATCAACAAACACGCCTGTTCTAATAAGGTTATTTAAGGATCAGGCAGGCATGGATGAACAGACGGCACATCGCCTTCAGACCCGTCTGGAACATCTGAATCAGTTACCTGATGAAGGATTCATCAAACACCATGAGATTAAAAAATCATCGGATAACCTCTGGTACAGGGTTAGTGAGTGGGTCGATGGCGAAGAGTGGAGCCGAATTTTCGCTTCCGGAATATTGAAGGATCTTCGGATCGCTTTTGATCTTTTCCACCAGATAGCAACCAGTCTGGCGATTCTGCACGAATCCGGGCATTTTATTCCCCATCTGGTGCTCAATGACATCATTGTTATCAAGAAAAAAGGGAATAAACTTCAGGTAAAAATCGACTACAAGTTGTCCCGCTTTCTCAACCACAATCCCCAAATCCCGGGAACCATGTTGAACGATCTCCTGATTTGTCACCCTGACATTGTTAATAACAAACCCCTCGATTTTCGAAGTGATATCTGGTCATTGGGAAAAATTTTCGTGGAATTGCTAACCGCCGACCTGGGTGGATGTCCATCATTATCTTCGATTGGTGCTCTTAAGATTCCACATGAAGCCAAAACTTTGTTAAAACTCATGCTGGCCCAAGATTCTTCTTTACGTCCCCAATCCATGAGGGAGGTAGCTGACTACCTGCAAAAACTGAAGGAGCAGAAAGCTGAGAAAGTAAAAAAAGTGTTTAGCAATAAAAAATACCAGCCATTTATAGAGATACAAAAACTGAGATTTAAGATAGGGGGCCTGGCAATGGGTCTTGTGGTTATTTTTTTCAGTGTATTGGGAGGAATGACCTATTTTGGGTTTTTTAAACAGGATGTGGAAGCAAAATTTCAGAAATATGCCAATCTCTACTCCGATTCGGTGGCATTCGTATTGGTTGAGTATTCACTGATATTGGATCAGAATACAGTCTACAGAAGAAGAACAGAGGGTACCGCTTTTCTGGTGGATGAGGAGGGGTATCTGATCACCAATCGTCATGTTGCAGCTCCATGGTTGCTGGATCGTGATCTGATGATGATGATTCAACAGATGAGATATCAACAACTTGACCTGCAATTCGATTACAAGATGTATCTCTGGTTTGAAGGACAAAAGGCGTATAAGCGAATCCCTACGCTTGAAGAAAGCTCAGATCTCAATGATATCTATCATCTCGAATCGGCATATCAATCCCATGGAAAACCGAGAGTGGAAATCGCCGGAATCGAAAGGTCATTGGTTCACCAGGATTATATCTCACGATCACCCTTAAAAGATGATTTTGCAGTCCTCAAAATAGATGTGGTGCCGGATGGGTTGCATCCCATTCCTCTGGATGAGTCGATGAACGCCAAATCGATTAAAAAACTATCCCCGGTTATAACAATCGGTTTTCCATTGGGGAGCCGCACCCAGGTTAACAGTGTCAATGTCAGTGTGACCAAAGGGAATGTCAGACGTACCTTTGAGGATTTTATCCAGGTTGATACATCCATATATAGAGGCAACAGCGGCGGACCCATCATTGATGTTAACGGCAGGGCGATTGGAATAGCAACAGGAATCATGTTTGATACGATATCAGGATTGATGCCCGTGCTTGCACCGCTTTCTGATATCGGCATGGTACTCCCCATTACCAAAACCGTTACCTTCCTCAATGAACTGAAGGAAGGACAATCCAAATGGAAAGGCATTATTGATCTCTCTCTGGATAAGAAAATAGAGCAAATAAAAGAGCTGGCTCTCCGGGGAGATTGGCTGATGGCACAAGAGCAAGCCGATAATGAGTTGAAATTCAGCCTGGAGCCGGATCTGTTTACTGCAGCCGGGATTATACACTTTTGTAATGGAGATTATACGGGGGCCAGGATATTATTTAATCATGCTGTTTCCATGGACCCCGATTACTATGAAGTTACCTTCATGTTGTATCTGATGGATTGGGTAGTAAACAATCATTCTTCCAACCCCCAACGTCAGAAACTGCTTGCCTTGGATTGGCGCTCGCGGGCGGAGTTCTTCGGTTTTCTGACAAGAATATTAGAGGGATCAATTATGATACAACAGGCTCTCTCCGGTTGGCAGAATCCCAATGAAAAAAATTGGATTTATTACATTGCCGCCCAGGTTCAACTAAAGAAAAACAACAAACAACAGGCGGAAAAACTATTGAAGGAAGCAGCAAAAACAGCCGACAGGGACAGTTGGGTGCTTTATTTAACTCTGGCGGAGTTGAACCAGATCCACAATCAACAAATTGTCCTTACCCGGGGAGTAAAGCAAAAGGCAAAACTGACGGCAGACATTGCCTCCTTTTATGAATCCGTACTTGATGCCCAATTTACCAGAATTGGCCGCAGAGAAGAGCTGGCACCTTTATATACCCGTTTGTTATATCCTTCTGTCAGGATTGCCGATAAAATCCTGATCCTTAACAGGATTTTGGAACTTGATCCAACAAATAAGGAAGCCTTAATATCTCTGGCGTTTTTTAACGGAATGGAGGGAGAGTGGGAGTCGGCACTGAAAAACACGAAACAGTTCTTTCAGCAGGGTAGTCGTGAGAATAAGGCTTACCTGAGTTTGAAAATTCTTGAATTGGGGATTCTAAATCTCAAAAAAAACAAGAACAACATGCAGGATGAACAGATTGAGCAGGCAGCCCTACAGATAGAAGATCCCTGGTTTCAAAGTATTTTAAAAACCTTGGCAAACAGCAACAGAGAGACTCAATTAACCGAAAAGGCATTAGAAAGCCCCGAATATCTTTTGTCAGCTCACTTTGCCCTCGGATTCTGGGCTGAAGGAAACGAGGACCCCCAAAAAGCAATCAACCACTATAAAGAGGTGCTTGGAACCTACCTTGAAGGTTGGTGGGAATACGAGTTTTCCAAAATGAGGATTAGAGCTCTTCGTACAGAACAGGACGAACCCACTCAATAGTCTATGTCCTAAGGTCCAAACAGCTATGGCAGCAAGTTCAATTTCCGATCGTTATGAATCAAGCTGCTAATTTTTCCCAATAGATTAATGGCTTATCACTTTTTCTGGATTTTTAGTTGATTAAATATGAACATTTGTATACTTTTATGAAAAACGCTTATTGCTTAATTGAGCTTTTATGTAATCATTAGAAATAATATATAATATTAAGATTGTAAGAGGAGGGTGAACGTTATGGAAGTGCAGATCGGATCACTTTTGAAAATAGATCTTTCGTCGAATGAAGCACTTTATTTTAAGGTTGTTAAATCTGAATTGACTGCAGTTGGAATAAAACAGATCTGCACTTTCAGAAGAGGGATTCTAAAACGCTATCCATCTGATTTGCCTTGCTCATATATTTATAAAAGCGAGTTGGGAGTACGTTATTATCCGGTGGAAGATGATGAAAAAAGCTGGTTACGCGAAATGTACAAAAAGAGTACATGAACTCCTTCAGAAAGCTTGTTATTTTATAGGTTTTAATATATTCTGCCAGTTCAAATATCTGTCCCTTTCTGATTGTAAACCTGATAATACTTGTTAGTTCATTGGAATTATTTCAAAAAACTTACAAAGGAGAGTTGAACAATGGGCGATCTTTCATTGAGAGATGCAACAGTTGAAGATTCTTCGGTGATTGCCGATTTGATGACCCAGATAGATTTTCCAAATACTCCCGAAGAGATGGAGCAAAGATTGAACGAACTGCTCAATCTTCCGGATTATCATGCCATTGTCGCTGAGAAGGATGGAAAGGTAATTGGTATGCTGGGTGTTTTTCTGGGGAGAAAATTTGAAAAAAAAGACCTGTTTGGACGAATTCTAACCATGGCGGTGGATAAAGAATATAGGTTCAAAGGTATTGGAGGACTTTTGATGGAGCAGGCCGAAAAATGGCTTATATCAAAGGGGGCTAATCTGGTGGTTATCTACAGTGGAGAAGACAGTAGCAGCGCCCATGGATTTTATAAACAACAGGGATTTCAAAAATCCGGGGTTCGGTTTATTAAAGATCTTTAATCGATATGTGAACACATCGATTCCTTAATGCGAATACGGTTTGCATCAACTGAACCCGGTGACGGGCGTGACTATTTTGAGCGCGGTTACCTTCCAGCCAAAATGACAAACCCTGGAACATTGCTTTTTCCCAGGCTGCCTTTTTGACAAATGCAGCCAAGGAAGGGGCCAGGGGGGGTTGCTAATCTTTAAAACACACCGCAGTTTAATTTCTAAGTAACATTTTTGATTTATTTAAAATATTGATATTAAATATGAATTGCATATTTGATTTTTTACTCTTTTTATGATCCAAAAATGTGGTATAAAAAGAGCTTGGTCTTTGAAATCAGATCGGAAAAATTGATCTGAAAAGTTGGTCGACCAAATTCGAGATTACTGGTTTACATCCATCAATGTGGTTATGCGTTGCAGCATACAGGAATCAGTATCCTTTACTGCATTGACAGGATGATTAGAAATCAAGCGGAAAATCGGGAATAAACCGGAACGCGGGAAGAAACAAAACAGGTTTTGAGTTCCATTCATAATCAAAACGCTACCGTTTATAACCTGATCGTTTTTTTTAGTCTGAATTGACTGATGATAAATTCAGATTACAAAAGATCCATTTTACAAATGTAGCAAGAGGCAAAAAGATGCAGTCGTTTTTGAAATTTACATTATTGATTGGTGTTTGTGTGTTGGTGACATTTGCCCCGATTTATGCGTATGCGGGCTCAACGGAAACAGTTACAAACGTCGAAGTGGAAGAAGTATCTCCCAAAAAGTTGAAGATCTATAAGACTTATATTGGTCATTTAAAACCGCTGAACAGGGTTGTAGTCCGCTCTGAAACATCGGGAACTGTTGAAAAAATAATATTTGAGGAAGGTCAAAAGGTATTTAAGGATAGTGTGCTGGTTCACATCTCAACCAATGAACTGGAACTGCAAAAAACCATTGCAAAAACCAATTACGATCAGGCCGTCAGTGACTATCAGACACAGAAGAACTTATATTTTGAATCGCGGGAAGGGATAGACAAATCAGGAATAAAGAAACTGGAGCACGTTTCCCTGAAACAGCTCAAACTTAAAATCATGATCGCAAAGGCAGATTATGATTTTGCCCTTTCTGAGTACAATGTCCAGAAAAGCCTGTTTGAAAAGAAAATGGCAAGTGCCACAACGTTTGACTCCTATAAAACAGCCCTGGAAATCAAACTGTTGACTCTTCAACAGGCAGAGTTGGAGCTGGAACAAGCCCAGGTACAAGATCAGGCTCGATTGGGAAATTATGAAAATGTCATGCATATCAGGGAAGCAAATCTGAAGCTGGCAAGTCTGGAATTGGAGAAATCCAAGATCAAATCCCCGTTTGATGGAATTGTTAAACGGAAGATCGTGCAGATGGGAGGATACATAGACAAAGGGAGTGATCTGCTGGAGATTATGGATATCTCCAACGTATTGGCTTACATTAATATTCCCGAAATGGAGATGAAATATTCAGCTCCTGGCAAGGAGGTTAGTGTTAGATTGGATGCGATTCCGGATGTGGAATTTAATGGAAGAATTAAGACCCTTGGGCTTGAGGCTGATCTGAAATGCAGATGCTTTCCCGCTGAAATTGAAATTGACAATGCCAAACAGGAACTCTTCCCGGGAATGATGGTGCGTGTTGAGATGCTGGTGAAACAAGACAAAAACCAGGTGATTGTTCCCCGCCACGCCGTTTTAGAAACACAACGAGGATCGATTGTATATGTTGAAAAAAATGGAGTAGCGCTCAAAAAATCGGTGGTCGTCGGTGAAATGATACGTGAGGAAGTTCAGATCATACGGGGATTGGATTTTGGTGATCGTCTCATAGTTGTGGGACAGGATCTTTTAACAAACAATGAAGCAGTTAAGGTAGTAAACCCCGATAAAAAAATCGTTCAAAAACAGAATAAATCATCTCATAATCTGAATTAATCTGGAAAAGTACCGGTTATTCTTTTCATATCAAAAGGAAACCATGGTTCTCTGTTTTTGGAACCATGGTTTTTTTGTTTGATATCTTTTTAGTGTCTGAACGAAAACCCTTTAAATCAAAGTGATTATTTATTTGACCGGAATAAATCCATTTTTAGCAGAAAGCTTACAGCTAACGGTTAATATAACTCAAGTTTCGCACCCTTGTTTTGCTCTTTTAAAACTCTATCAGCGTTTTTAGATTGCAGTTGTATTAGATAAGCAATCAGCTTTCAGCAGTTAGCCTTTAGCTTTATTTTAAGCACCTTTGGTGCGTTTTAACATATTATCAATATAATATGGAGCGAAGTGAGTCAGTTTAAAGCTAACAGCCAATTGCTGATCGCTAAGAGCTTTTAAACAGACCCATAAATAAAAAATTCGCATCAATATGAGCACCAGCTATCAAAACAGGTGTGAAACTTGAGGAAAATAGCTTTCGATTTTTAAGATAAATTTCGGCCAACAACCATGGATTATTAATGGAATCAGGTGCATTCCATTAAGGTAATAAATTTTTATCGTTCAATGTAATCTGAGAAAACCCTATGAATTTCCCAATAAGCGCATTGGCCATCAAAAAACCGGCCACTATTTTTCTGTTTATAGTCTTATTAGCTGTTGTCGGCTGGGTTTCGTATCGGGATCTACCACGCGAAGCCAGTCCAGATATTACCTGGCCGCATCTTTATGTAACGATTCCCTTTCCAGGTGCAACACCGGAAGATGTTGAGGCTCAGATAACCAATAAACTGGAGCCGGAGCTCCAGAATATCGAATATCTGGAAGAGATGCGATCCAAGTCTGACAATGGGTATGTTACTGTCGATCTCAAGTTTGACTTTGGTATGGATCTGGATGATGCCCGTGTCAAAGTACGTGAGGCGCTTGATAAGATAAAGAGTGATCTACCCGAGGATGCTGATGATTGGACCATAAACGAGTTCAACCTGTCTGAGCAGCCCATCATGACCATCAATCTTTCTTCTGTTTCTGGTCTCCTGTTTCTGAAAGATGTTGCGGAAGACTTGAAGGACAGGATCAAGACTATTCCTGGAATACTTGAAGTTACCAGGTTTGGAGGATTGGAAAAAGAGGTTCAGATAAGAGTGGATCCGGAAAAGCTCCATTATTACAATCTTGATCTTAATACGATCACCAGCACGATTCAGTCCGAAAATCGGACAATTCCGGGTGGAACTATGAAAGTTGGTCCCAAGGAGCTTTTGATCAATGTTCCGGGAGAAGTTTTATCCATCCGCGAGATCAAAGAAATGATCGTTTCCGATAATAGCGGTGCCCAGATTAGAATCAGCGATGTTGCGGATGTGAACTTTGCGTTCAAAGAGGTTGAAAGCCGATCCCGCTATCTGGGCGTTGAATCGGTCTCATTGAATGTTTCCAAACGTACTGGTGAAAACCTAATTGAGATATCCAATCAAATCAAAGATGTTGTAAAAGAATTTGAGAAGCTTTATGAAGGAAAAATAAAGTTCTCCATTCTGAGTGACGATTCGGAGTGGGTAACCAAATTCGTCAGCGATTTGGAGAATAATATTTTTACGGGCATGTTGTTTGTCTTTCTGGTGCTGTTCCTATTTCTCGGGCAACGCAACGCATTTTTTGTTGGATTGGCCATCCCCTTTTCCATGCTTATGAGTTTCCTGGTGCTGAGGCTGTTAGGCATCACTCTGAATTTTATTGTGCTCTTCAGCCTGATCATCTCACTCGGAATGCTGGTTGATAATGCAATTGTTATTGTCGAAAACATCTATCGACATGTGCAGTCAGGGAAAAGTAACATAGAAGCATCAATTATTGGGGTGGCTGAGGTGGCAACTCCGGTTATAGCCTCCACCCTGACTACTTTGCTTGCTTTCTTCCCCATGATTTTTATGCCGGGTATCATGGGTGAATTCATGAACTATTTGCCCAAAACACTGATTGTAACCCTGACCTGTTCCCTTGTCGTCGGATTGATTTTTAATCCGGTGATCTGTTCCCGGTTAATGAAGAAATCGGTCAATGCCGAACCTGTTGATGAGGTGGAACTGGTCAAAAAATCCAGATTTTTAACAAGATACTCCAAAATCCTGATCTGGACCCTGAATCATCCCATAAGAACGTTGCTGGGAATGGCGCTCTTCTGGTTTGGTATGATTGCTCTCTATTTTGGTGCGGTTAATACCGATTTTAAAACAGAGTTTTTCCCTAAAGAGGAACCGCGGGATGCCACCGTTCGTATTACAGCACCTCAAGGAACCATATTGGATGTATCCGATGAGATCGTTAAAGAGGTAGAATCTCAAATTCTACCTTTTGAGAAATATGCGAACTCAATCGTCTCCAATGTCGAAGGGACAAACAGCAAAATCCGCGTATCTTTTCCGGATTGGGAAGGGTGGGACGGATGGCGACCTTCGGAAATCGTTGAGAAAATACGGGGATCACTTTCCGGGTTCTCCGGTGCCGAAGTCAGACTGGATCAAACCAGCAATGGACCCCCTGTAGGACGTGAAGTTAATGTGGAAATAAGAGGAGAGGATCTTGATGCACTAAAAAAAGTATCCGAAGATGTCAAACAGCTGATAAAAGATATTCCCGGTCTGGTCAACCTGGAAACCAGTGCCGACTCCAACCGTTCACAGATCAGAATTGATATAGACAGGGACAAAATAGCCAGACACGGTCTTCATACGGTTCAGGTGGCCTCAATTATCAGAACCGCTTTTAACGGGAAGGATGTTTCGAGCTATCGTATTGATCAGGATGAATTTGATATAATCGTGAGGTTGGATGAACGCTTCAGACAGTATGATACGGATCTGGGGTCTTTATATATCATGTCGCCCATAGGACACTCGGTACCTTTAAGTGAAATAGCCAGTGTAAAAAGAGAGCTGGCTGGCGGCACTATTCACCATCTTGATCTCAAAAGGATTATTACGGTTGAGGCGGATTCGGCAAAAGAACGTTCCGGGGCAGAAGTGCTGAAAGATGTTAAATCTAAGCTGGCAGAGTATAAGCTTCCAAACAATATAACCATAAACTATTCTGGCGCGGATAAAACCCAGAATGAGGTGCAGGAATTTCTGGTGGAGAGTTTTGGCGTAGCACTGTTCCTCATCTTTGTGCTTTTGGTATCCCAGTTTAACTCATTTGTTTTGCCCTTTATTATTCTGGCGTCAGTTATTGCTTCCATGGCAGGCATTTTTATGGGGATGAGTATTCACGGGACACCCATCAGTATTCTAATGGGAGGTATCGGACTTATCTCCCTGGCTGGTATTGTGGTGAATAATGCGATAGTTTTGATCGACTACATCGGTCAATTGAGAGCAAAAGGGCATCCCTGCAGGGACGCTGTTGTAATAGCAGGAATGACAAGGCTAAGACCTGTGGTTTTAACTGCAGTGACGACAATATTGGGTCTGTTACCCATAACAATGGGGATGGACATTGATTTTTATCGCTGGCCCAATATTGTGGTATTTGGCTCGGAAGGTGGAACCTGGTGGAAGCCAATGAATTTATCGATTATCTACGGGCTATCGGTTGCAACCTTCCTGACCCTGTTTCTGATCCCTATTCTGTATTCGGTAAACGACTCAATGAAGAATAGAATGATTCGTCTAAAGGAGAGAATTTTTAACAGGGGTAAACAGGATCTCCCGGCTGAAGCAAAAACTAGGAGGTCAATGATTTGAAATGCTAAAGGCTGGAATTCCCCCGGATTACTTTTCCAGCCTTGACATTATTTTGAAACACCCCATTCTGCAAAGCTATCTCACCATTAATTATCACGGAATCAATCCCGCTTGGGCTTACCCTGGGGTTATAAAAATCTGCTGTTGTTCCCAGGGTTTTGAGATCAAAAAGAAGGATATCTGCGGCATTGCCTTGTTTCAACGTACCCCTGTTTTTGAGGTTCATGACGCCTGCCGGAAGCGAGGTGCATTTGCGAATGGCTTCTTCAAGAGACAGAAGAGGTCTCTTTTTGACAAAATAATCGATGAAACGTGGAAAACAATCGTAAAACACATGCGATGGCCGGCCAAACGGCAATAGAATTGTGTCTGTGGCAGGCATTGAAAGCGGGTGAGTAAACCCCCGCCACATGGATCGAAAAGCAAATGGATCATCCGGTTTGGTAGGAGTATGAAACACCAGCACCTTGCCTTCTTCTTCAATTAACAGATCGCACATGGTGTCCATGGGAGTTTTATCCAGTTCCTTTCCTATTTCAGGGAATGTCTTTCCTTCCATCCACTGGTTTTTTCCCTGAGTGACCGCCATCACCCTCAGTCCGCCCCATCCTGTAATTTTAATATAGTTAAAAGACCAGGAGGCTTTCTCGTTGTGCGGCCAATCGGGTTCCACATTCTCAATGTCAAATAGTACCTGTTGTCTGAATTTTCTGTCCTTAAGGCGTTCCAACGCCTGTTTTTTGCTACCCTCGACAACATAGGGCGGGAAGAAAGCAAACAGTGTTGTGAACCCCTGTGAAGTGGGAACCAGGTCGAAAAAGACATCCAGACCTTTGTCTCTGGCATCCTCAATTTTCCGGATCTTGGGCTGAAGGCTGTTTTCAATGGGAATTGGGATGTGAAGCCTGTTATAGGCAAATGAAGCCGCTTTAACAAGCTTTTGCACAAGGCCGGTAAACCCTTTTGAATAGGGTTGCCAATACAAATGAGAAACCACTACCCGAATATCATTTTTACGTCCGACTTCAAATACTTCATCCAGAGACTGATCAATCGTGTGACAATAACTCCGCATATGAGACGTGAAGACACCACCGGTTTTTTTTAAGACACTTCCGGTGCGTACCAGTTCTTCCGTATTGCTCTGCAGCCCCGGGTAGTACTGCAAACCGCTAGACATTCCCAGGCATCCCATTTCCAGACTTTGCTCCAGATAGGTCTCCATTTTTTGCTGTTCTGCCGGTGTCAAATGCCTGCGCACCAGTCCGGCTGCCGCAATTCTCAAAGAGCCATGTCCGGCTAACAAACCCATGTTAAGTAGAAGCCCCCGTTTTTCAGCCTTTTCCATGAATTCCGCCGGAGTTTTCCAGTCAAGACATTCAGATTCATCTTGTGCAGTCAGCCCTTCAATAGAATTGATACAGTTTTCACGCTGTTCATCGGGAATAAGAGAATTGGAAAACCCGCAATTGCCTCCAATGAAAGTCGTTATTCCCTGCTTAACCAGCGGCTTCAGGGTTTCATATTGATTCGCATGGGGAACCATCAGATCTGCATGGGAGTGAATATCGATAAACCCGGGACAGACGACTTTCTCATTTGCATTTATGACAGTTTTGGCTTCGGCAGCCTGTAGCATTCCCATATCAGAGATCTTACCGTTTGTAATGGCAATGTCGCCGGGATACTGTTCCTTTCCGCTACCATCGACGATGGTGGCATTTTGGATTAGAATATCATACATGATTATCCTGTGTTAAAATTGGAGGCAGGTTTATGAGTGGTGTATCCCGTACTTAGCCGGTTTTCTTAAAAAAATCAATGCAGAGTTATGGGTTATCAGCAATTCTAATTTTAGAGATTTGTGTCAAACCGAACGACATAGCCTGCAGGGTAAATTTGTTCTATACATGAAAAACTTAATATTTACACTGTCATATCAATTGAGTTTATGGAACTCCTTCAGAGTTTTGATAGTTAGGGTGTTTTACTTGTTCTGGGGTGGCGCTCACAAGTTCGCTGACCCCAGGCTGCGAATAATTAATCCCGTTGGCGTATTTTCCCCGGATAATTTCTGCACGGCATTCCCCGAAGGGGATATAAATCAATAGCCTAGGGTCAGTGAGCTTGCGAACGCCACCCTGGGTGATTAGTTACCCTGACAAAGGAACGCTGAAGGCGTTCAATAAGATAAAAGCTTCATTCATTTAACATTGAAAAACCAGGAAACACGTTAAAAGTCCGGTAATAATATGGTTCATAGAAGAATATCCCATAATTTTGCTCCTGTTATCGAATAACAGAAAAACTGGTTTTTCCAAAATTGGATTTACTTCTTTCTCACTCATTTTCCGACTGCTTATAGCCTCTAAATAGCGGTTGAATCTGAATGTTTACACCCCATCATGCGGTTTAAGGGGGCTGCTTCCGATTCCCGGCCAGACTCTGATGACACCGGCAATGGTTCTTACGATGATCCAGAAGACCGTCACAATCCACAGTCTTTCCAGGGATTGAATTTCATAATGTTCCAGGAAAAATATTCCCAGGAGACCGGTGGTTGTGGCTGCAATCATGCCGTTTCGCAAATAGCCAAAGTCTCCGGTGCCCCAGTGAATACCATCAGTTGCAAAGGCAATGGCATTGATTGGTTGGGAAAAGGATGCAATCAGCCAGGCCGTGGTGAACACTCCAACAGCTTCGGGTGGAACCAGTAGCTTTACAAACAGGGATTGACCGGCAATCATAATAACGGTCAAAAGACAACCGGTAACAAAGCTCCATTTACAGATGACAACGGCGACTTTTCGGGCTACCGGCAGGTTATTCTGACCTATGAAAAATGCAATCAGGCTCTGGGCAGCCACTGAATAGGCATCCAGAAACAAGGCCGTAAATGTCCAAAATTGACGAATAGCCTGATGAGCGGCACCAGCTTCCGCACTTATTTTTGTAGCTGTACGGGTCGCCATTAGCAGGTAAAAAAGAAGCAACCCAGTTCTGATAAACATATCTCCGCCAATCTGAAATAGTCGGCGGATATCTGCAGCATGCAACCTTTCGGGAAGTCCCAGCTGTTTGTAGACTATTATAACAACAATAATCGCTCCCATCCACTGGCTGAATACTGTCGCCAGTGCCGCACCGGCAATGCCTAAAGCGGGGAAAGGACCAAGTCCGAAAATTAGAGCGGCATCCAGGACAATATTTATAATATTAATGAACACTGCGATCCACAGTGGGGTCCGCATATCCTGCAGACCTCTCATAATTCCGAAAGCAGCTGTTGTTAACAGGATTGCCGGAGCACCGAAGAGTCTTATTTTTACATATTCGGACGCCAGTTGGTGTACGGTTCCGTTGGCTCCCATGTAAGAAACAATGAGTTCTCCCGAAAACCATAAAAAGATGATCAATAAAAAACCCAGTATTAACCCGATGACCAAGGCCAAATATCCGATCTCGGCGGCTCTGCCCTGTTCTTTTCTGCCAAGCGCCTGACCGACTTCTGTTTGTGATCCGACCCCCAGAAAGCTGAATGCCCAGAATATCCCGGAAAGCAGCATGGTTCCAACCCCCAGGGCTGCTAATGGTTCTGCACCCAATCGGGCGATAAAGGCCGTATCAACTAACCCTGTTACCGGTTCGGCCACCATGGAAAAGAGTACGGGAACCGATAGCAGAAAAAAGGTCCTATTGGGAGCCTTGACAAACGGATGGTCCATTGCGGAAGTTAGCTTATTCATGCTGATTTACGTTTAGTACTTTCTAAGTCATTTACTACGTTTTTTTGGCAGAAAACACTTTTTAGGTATCTATCCGGTTTATTCGGGTTAGGTGTTGCATAAAAGATTTGATGAGTCCATGACACTTTAATAGTCTATCAATAGCAAGGTAGAATTGACCCGGAACATAAAGTTAGAATTAATCGCTAATACCCCCCCCGCTTTGCATCAGATATATTAAAATGTGACCCTGGTTTTGTGAGAAATTACTCTCTTGAGCCTTGGGTCACATTTAGCTTGCATGATACAACTTCGGTTCTGCAAAATGAAATATAGAATTTCAAGATTCAAGACAAGACTGGTTTGGCTAATACGTTTGAAAAGTCGCTGACTGATCCATCATTCCAAAATATAATCACAAAAGGAGAAATCTTTGGGTTCAAGTAGAGCAATTTTTTTTTTAGTGTCTTATAAGTTATTTTCTGCGTTTTTTCGGCAGAAAACACTTTTAAGGTACTTTTCCAGTTTATCCGGGTTAGGAATAACAGGAATTATCCTGTTGATGGGCCTGGGTGCATGCAGTATTGGGTACAGTGGTCCGGTTTCCGACCACTTTGATGGGAGCCATTTTTTTATTAAAGGATCTGACCATAGCTTCACGGATATGGTGAAATGGATGTGGGAGATGGAAACGGTGGAATGGCCGGAATGGGTGGATAATCCTGCACAACCTTTACCGGTTGAACAGATTGGCAACGGTGAGCTGAAAGTAACTTATGTGAATCATGCCACGGTCTTGATTCAAATGGATGGATTGAATATTCTGACTGATCCTATTTGGTCAATGAGAGCAGGTCCTTTTTCTTGGATGGGAGTAAAACGCATCAGAAATCCGGGGATTAAATTTGAAGATCTTCCTAAAATAGACCTGATCCTGATATCCCATGATCATTTTGATCATCTGGATTTGCCAACCCTCACAAAAATCTTCAAACGGGATCAGCCAAAGGTTCTCGCCGGTCTTGGACTTAAGAGCTATTTGGAAAACCAAAAAATTTTAAAGGTTACCGAATTGGATTGGTGGCAGGATCATCAACTGGGAATGAACGGTATTACGGTCACCTTTGTGCCTGCCATCCACAATTCCGGTCGCGGACCTTTACTGGGAAACAAAACCCTTTGGGGCGGGTTTGTGATTTCCAGTCGGAACGGATCTGTCTATTTTGCCGGAGATACCGGCTTTGGTGATTTCATTGAGCAGGTTGCCAGACGATTTGATCGAATTAGGCTGGCTGTTCTTCCCATAGGTAGTTATGAAAAAAGATGGTTTATGAAAAATCAGCACATGAACCCTGATGATGCGGTTAGGGCACATCTAATCCTGAATTCCCGGCAAAGCATGGGGATTCACTTTGCAACATTTGCCGAACACCCTGAGCAATCAATTGACGCTCATGAAATCGATCTAAAGAAGGCTCTGCTTCACCATCATGTAGAACCGTCCAAATTCTGGATATTGGAATTCGGAGAAGGGAAACACGTAGGTCCCTTTTAAAACCTGACCCAACAAAACAATACTAAATGCTCAATCCGGGAGATATTAATGCCTGTACTGCTTTTATCATTTGAATTAAGTCAAAAAGACATAGGAAGTCGCCTTGAAATTGAAAACCATCTTGGAATTTTTAGTAGTTTCATGCGCATTGGAGATATGATCTGGTTGATTGAAACGGAATTATCACCTGGTCAGGTATTGAATCGATTTGGAGAATTCTATGATTCCGACGACAATGTCTTTGTTTTCAGACTGGAATCAGATTGGGAGGCATCGGCATCTTTTGATCAGCTTACGTGGCTTGAGAATCGACTATAAAAGTGTTGCTCTTGGCCGGTTTGCTCCGGTCCGGTTTAGAGATGCTTTGGAGTCGGAAATTCCACTCCGGTGTTGATTAAAAACAAGAACCTCGGGATATTGCCGGTCCGGTTCAGATACCGCTTGTGTTCTTAAAAATAAGGAGCATAAAAGATTTGCTTGAAGTACTGATAGCCAGCTTTTTCTTTTTGTCCGAATACGGAAAACTGGTGATTCAGTAAAAAATAAAATGGCGAAAAATATACCAAGAGAGTCAGATAAAATGAAAGGCTTGTCATTTTTTTGATTTAAGATACACTCTATTCTTAAAAGCACTGAAAAAACTGACACTATATAAATAAACCGGGAAGAAAATCCATCTGGATACGACACAGGTTAATTGGCTGTAATTGTAAATTTTTTGAATTGGATTATACTTGTATGTGTGCCGGGGCTGTTCAGATGGTCTCTGCTTCGATTGACCCTGGTCTGCAAGTCTCTCTGAGATCTTTTAAATAACAGCTAAAAACCTGAACAGTTACCTGATTTCTTCAGACTTATCCTAAGATTACATGGGAGTTCCACTTCATATTTTAACTCAATCGCAGCGCTACTGGTATGCTCAAATGATAGTAGCGGCAATTCTGGCTGACGGCGAAATCACAAAACCGGAGACCGACTTCATCAAACAGATCCTTCCCGTTTTAAAGAAACCGGAAGAAAGGATTGAGTTAACCAACAGTATTGCCAACAAAAAATCACCAACTATTTTTAGACCCCCCGGGGTTCCACCAAAAGTACTTGCAGCTGTTTTCATTGAATTGGCACTGGTCATGATTTCCGATATCGATTTTGCAGATACGGAAAGAGATTTTTTGGCAGAAGTTGCCCATGTATTCCAATTCCAGGATGACTATTACAAGGAACTATTGGCATGGTGTGAAGAAGGACTTGACTGGAAAAACAAACAGTTGGACTTTGTCTCGGCGACAAAACGGACAGATTTGTTGCAGGTGCCTGTCTCAAAACTGAACCCGATTCAGCAACGCTGGTATGCTGAAACACTGATCTCCAGCATAATGAGCGATCAGCAATTGGATATGGCTGAAGTAAAATTCTTGAGAATGGCGATTAACCTTATCAAGGATGAAAATCAACGCAAGGAGGTAACCAACCTTGTCCGACGGAATCGAACACCGGCACTTTCCAGCCCTCCCAGCATACCCAAACACTACCTGATAAGGATCTTTATTGAAGTCATGCTGATTATCAGTGCTGATGAAAGTCTTGATAAGAAAGAGCACGATTATCTCAAACAGCTGGCGTCGCTTTGTGAATTTTCGGATAACCTGTTTGCCCGCTTAATTGCCTGGTGTGTTCAGGGAATCAAGTGGAAAAGGGCAAAAAACCCCCTCATCAATCGCTGCCGGATTAAAGCTGGGGAAAAGCCTAAGAAATATCAGATCATTAAAGGAGAAGCCAAAAAAATCCAGCAGGATTATGTGATTAAAAATGATCAATATGAGGAGGATGAAGAGTACATTGAAGAGTACATTGAAGAGTCCTCTAACCCTGAAGAAGAACCGATGAACGCCCCCGTGGAGCCTCATGAAAAAAATGAAGCCGGGGCAGATGATGGTAACCGGGACGAGTCTCTGCCGAAGATGGAACAGAATCCTGATAATAATTCCATCACCGATTTTAACATGAGCTGCTTCGTCTGTAACAGTCAGTTAAGCGTCAAGTTCTTTGAGTTGAAAGAGAAAAGTCAGAAACCAAAACACAACATTTTTGGAATTCCAATCTATAAGATTGCTGCAGAAGGCTTTGATCCTATTGATTATAATCGTTGTAAGGTCGCCATTTGTCATAACTGCTACTTTGCCAGTCCGCAAAGGGAGATGTTTCAGCTGAGAAATACGGATGATCTGCCAAAAATATTACATTCCTTGGAGTTCAAGGAAAAATGGAATGCGATGACCAAGGAGAATAAAGCCTTTTTGGAGGACTGCATTGAAGAATTGCCGGTACTGGATCGTTCTTTCATGGCAGTGATAAAAAGCTATCGCATGGCTATCAAGGCCTCCAGCCTGTTGGCAACCTTTAACCACAGCAACGAAATGGTCTGGCATTCCATAACCTTAAGGCTGACATTGGCCCAGGTAATGATGGAAAACGACAAGACCAAAGAAGCAGAAGCCCTGTTGAAGCAGATTCAGGTGCGGTCGATTGAACTGTTCAAAACAGTAAAAAACCGGTTTATTACCTTTCGCAGTGGACGCCTGATTTTGCTGATCGCCCTGTTTTTCGGAGAGATGGAGACGGCCGACAAATACTTCAGTTTCTTTAAAAAATTCAAAGAATCAAAATACAACCAGTTGACGAAGGAGGATCAGGTTCTCTTCCAACGGGTATTTGGCGAAATTAAGAGAATTATGGAGCAGCCGGAAGCTTATCTCAATGTTTCATTGAACGGATTTATGCTGAATTAGTGCTCTGTGCCAGAATAGTTTTTTCTAAATAGGGGGAGATGTACTTTTGTTGCGGGAATCCTTATTTGGAAAAAACTTTTCCGGACAAATCTATTCATTCCAGGTTTAACCTCTCCTGCCATGTGTTCATTATATTCATTTCTTTGGGTCTCTTAAAAATCGCTGTTGATTTCAATAACCAGGGTGGGTCTGGGATTATCTGCACAAAAAAGATCAATTCGATGCGGGGTTTGGCTTGCATCTGATTTCATCAATAGATCACTGTCGTAATAGACTGGGCCTTTCAAAGCTGCATCCAGTTGTACTCGTCCATTTTTGTATGAAAACGAATGCTTGTTGAGACAGACGGCAAGGCTGCGCTGAGCATGGCAAAAGTCCCTTTTAAAACCTAACAGACGGGCATAATGTCTGGAATAATGAATCCCGTTGAAATCCCCGCTCAATAACGCAAAGGCGAACCCTTTTTTTGCTGGAATCTTGAAGATTCTCTCCTCACATGTTTTCGGCAATTCTCTGTAGGATCTTTTTGGGATAGGGGTGTTATCCGCATCTGGCGACCGGGTATTTCTGAAGTAATACGTATTAATGCTTTCCCAAGCAAGTTCATTTCCCTGGCATAATTGAGAGCAGACTCCCAGATTCATGCCCCTGTTCGTGTCCTTTCGATCAAATATCTGACAATGAAGGCTATAGTTGGTGTTTAAAGCCAGAGTCCTGTTTTGTCTGATCTGTATTCTGGTTTGCAGCATGGAAAACGGTGATAGAGGAAACTGTGAATGACCCAGAATGTGCATGTGTGACGGAAAAACCAGGGTAAGCGGATACTCGAATGGTACCTGCGCTTGCGGTGGCAACTCACAGATATCCATAAACCGATGGAGATGTTTTGGGTTGATTGTAAACTCTTTCCAGGTGGTTTGAATTCGAGGTAACGATATCCCGTTTTTTAGTCCTGCTCGTCTGGTTATCAATCCTTTGAGATATGGAGTAACGAGAGATGGGTGGTGATCAAATATCAGATGGTTGGCTTCGGTCATAATGTTATTTTGGGTCGATTAACAATTTTTATAGTTGGTGAATCTTAACTGTTTCCGGCAGGATCCATTATGAAAAAAAAGGCAGTGTTGTGCATTATTATCTGATTCAAAGGTCAGACCGAGATTTCGCATCCAGCATTCAATCCTGAAGAAAACGCCACACTCATAACGGTCAATTACCCCAAGACGTTTGATACCTTTGTAAGCAAAACATTCATCAGGCCGCATTTTCATATCCAAAGTGAAATCTTCATTGATGGTGAACTCGCCTCCCATAAAATCGGGGATAACCAGTTTTGATACGCGGTTGAAAAAGGCACGGAACTCCTCAAGATTGCCCAGAGATTCTGCTGTCACGCCGAAAACTTTTTTTAACCTGCCAACTTCGATGGGGGCCAGGTATTCAATGGCTGCTTTATTGAGTTTGTTGGCAGCCTCTATCCCGTACTCCTGAAGGCAACTGAAAAACCACATCCCATCATGTGTCATCCAGCACTTGTTCAGCAGAATGGTGATCTCTTCTTTTGTAATATCTTCTAACATCCGCATCTCTCTTTTCTCCAAAAAAATGTTAATTTATTTTTTCCCTGATAATCCGAGATTGATATCTATCTGCATTTTTTTTAAGATTGTTCGGGAAAAACAGTAGGGAACCCTTACATACATGGGTACCTAACAATCGTGAGTAAATTATACCATCTGTAAATCAATTTATAATCAATCGATAGTCAAAATCCATTTTAAGAATAACAGTGGCTCTTTTTCTAATTTGATTGGAAGATCTTTTCTCTTCCAAACGATCAGTCAGGGAAAAAACAACAGACAATTAACAACTTTGCCGGCATTCAAGCCAAACACTGACAAAAATCTCACACCCTGGTCAAAAGCTGTTATTTACCAGCAATTGATTTAAAATCCCATTGTATAATCGGATAAATACTATATAAAATTCAACCCATTGATTGACTCAACCTCCTAAATATGAGATCTATCTAATCAGTTAATGCCCAACCTATTAAAAGGTTGGGCATTAAAACCTTAAAAAGGAAATTGAAATGGAAATACATCCCATCGCTTTTGTTCAAAGTCCAAGAGGAGAAATTGAAGATGATAATTGGGGGAATGTGGAATCCGTCATTGAGCTTATTCCTAAAATCAAGGCAGAAGCATTTGATGGGATTGATCAATTTTCACACCTAGAAATTATTTATTATTTTCATCGGGTCAAACCTGAAAAAATAGTCACAGATTCACGTCATCCAAGAAACAACAAAGATTGGCCAAAATGTGGGATTTTTGCGCAGAGAGGCAAAAACAGGCCCAATTGTATTGGTTTAACTATCGTTCGACTTCTTCAAAGAAAGGGCAAGACAATAGTTGTCTTGGGTTTAGACGCAGTTGATGGAACTCCTGTTTTGGATATAAAACCAGTAATGAAAGAGTTTTTACCCAGGGAGGATGTCATACAGCCTTCATGGAGTTCCGAATTGATGAATAACTACTGGTAGTGCAGCATAAAAAAAATAAAACTTATACTTATAGACAGGCGTCATTCGGCGCAAAGCATCGGCTGACGCCGCTGAAACCGGTGTTATCTTGAAAATCTGCCCCTAAACCAAAATTTTTACCTGTTTCCATTTTGCAGGTAGCAACTATTGAGAATAAAAATCACTTTTGGGCTAAATAATGTCAAAGAAAATGGGTATCAATGTAAAATCAATTCCGATGTTATTATGTTTTTTTCTTGTTTGCCATTCTCAACCATTTGCTCAGAATGGACTCCGAATGGAAAAATTCAAGTTCAAAAACGAATCGTACAGCCAGTGGTACGAAGGTTACAAGATAACATTAGAATTTAGAAATGACAGATATATTGTATCTATTGGTCAATTTAGTATCGACAAAACTGTAAGTTTTAAAAAATTTGAAGTTAAAAGAGTCGATTTCAACAGTCAGAAATTTGAAATTCAGATAATAAGTACAATTGAGAGAAATGAAGTTACTAGCAGTGATTGGGCAAGGATAATACTACTGGATCAAGGTGTGGATTATAGCTTGGTAAATCAATTATATGACAATGATTTAAATAATTACAATTGTAACCACTACGGAGATAAAAGCCCTAAATGTGACTGGAAGCAGAAAAAACTAGTGTGGAATATTGAGCAGTGTTTTGAAAATCAATCTACTGAGATTGTAGGGCGTAATACTGCAATCCCAATAATAGCTCTCACTGTTGCTTACGTCATTATTGGTGCCTCGGGTGGTCAAGTTCCGGATATGCCCTCTTTTGATTCAGACGATGTCTTTATTGGAAAACACTTTGATGAATGTTCCAAATATAATAGGATATATCAAGATCACCTTTTTTTTGAAAATCAGTGAAGCAAGTCTACCTGAAAAAGCATCTCATTTTCATTTTTCCACTTAACAACTGGAAGGAATAATATCCACCCTCGATAGATTCAAAATTACTGTTACAGGCAAAATGGCTGTTAATTCATGTTTTTCGTAGCTGCGGAAGTTGGTGTGCGTTTTTTGCAGAGGGTACAGAAGAAAGTCAAAAAGATACAAAATATATCATAAGAGAAAAAAATGCCGATTAATCTATCTGAGACTTTTGTTGTGGGAATATCTGCAACAGCGTTGTTCGATCTGTCGGAAGCTGACAGGGTGTTCAGAACAAAGTTGGCGGAAGACCCGGTTACAGCTGTTCATGAATACAGAAAATACATGCATGAGCACGAGTCGGAACCGTTGAAGGACGGAACGGGGATGCCTCTAGTCAAGGCTTTGCTGAACCTGAACAGTCACCAAAGGGACAACGAACTTCCCATTGTTGAAGTGGTGGTAATGTCCAGGAATAGCCCTGAAACAGGGTACAGGGTTCTCAGTGAAATCCGTAGAAGAGGTCTTAACATATCCAGATCCGCTTTCACAGCAGGAGAGTCAAGCGTCGATTATCTGGGTGCCTTCTATGTGGATCTGTTCTTAACGACCAATGAGGAGGACGCCCAACGAGTGATAGACAGTAATGTTTGTGCAACCGCTATTGTAAAAGCCCCCCCGCGATCCAACAAACACCTGGCCAATAATCAGGTTCGTTTTGCTTTTGATGCCGATGCCGTTATTTTTAATGAAGACAGCGAAATCGTCAATCAAACAAAGGGATTACCGGCCTTTCATGAAAACGAAGACAGAGAGCAGGATGTTCCTCTCCAGAAAGGACCCCATGCAAATCTGCTGATGAAATTATCAAAAATTCAGGAACGGTTATCAGGACGAGCAGTTGTATCGCCTGTAAAACTTGCCATTATGACCGCAAGAAACAGCCCTGCGGAGATGAGAGTCATCAAAACCTTAAGAAGCTGGAATGTGAATGTGGATGAGGCCTTCTTTCTCGGCGGGTTGCAGAAAAGCCGTTTTTTGAAAGCTTTTAAGCCCCATATTTTCTTTGATGACCAGGATTTTCATTTAGACCCGGCAGCCGGTGACGTTCCTTCGGCCAAAGTTCTGTATCCAAGCAGCTCTCTATTAAAGAGTCTTGCAAAAGGCAAAAAAAATAAATAATGAAAATCTTTTCCTCAGCCTCGGCAAAGCCGATTTCTTTTAATCAAAGAATAAAAGATAGGGAAAGAAGAAACAAAATTCTCTATTTAAATTCACCATCTGAATGAATTGCCGTCTCATTTAAAGAGGGTGAATTTCGTTGAATTGCCACCCTTTTCAGAGCAGACCCATTTCATTGGCCCTGGAAACAGCCTGTGTACGTTTGTGAACTCCCATCTTATTGTAAATACTTGTGATATGGGACTTCACCGTGTTTAGAGAAATAAAGAGTTCGGATGAAATCTCACGATTTGAATATCCATCAGCTATCAGCTTCAGTACCTCCCGTTCGCGATCGCTTATTGGTTCTATTGCTGCTGAGCTTACATTTTCCGGTAATGTGATCCGTTCCTCGTTGCCGCTATTTCCCAATAGAATTTGATCGATATAGTCGCTGCAAACCCCCTGCTTTAAAAGACGATTCAGTGGTTGACGGAGTAATTCTCGCTGTTCCTTGAAGGGTCTTAAAGCATTTTCCAAAGAAGCCGTTTCCATTGCCACTTTAAGGACAGACTGCGCTTCTTCCTGTTCTCCATGGATACAACTCACCATGGCGGATGTAATCAGCACCTCGATTCTTAACCGGGTCAATCCCGATTTCTCTGTTCTCATCAAGTGAAAATCCAGATAGATGGAAGCTGCCAATTTTAGCTCGTCATCCAGTCTCCTGTTTACCTTTTTTAATTGCTGCAGCTGCAAACGAATCAAGATCAGCCGTCGCATTAACTGCCACTCGTAATCCTGGTAATAAGTGAGCTCTGCGTCAAATTCACCGGGATCAATTATCAGCAGTTTTTGGAGTGTTTCACTGCTGCTCAGTTCCTGAGAATAAACACCCCTACTAGCTGACGATTTTGCCTGCAAGGCATTGGCCAAAGGAATTACACTTTTATGATATTGTCCCATCATCTCAAGTTCGGTAATGACAGGTTTAACCTCATCCATATCCTCAGAAAGGGCCAGCTTAACTTGGAGAAGCCGAAAAACACCGTTTGTAATAATACCGATTTCCGTAGAGGGTCGAAGTGAGTCCAGGGCAGCGTTGAGGGTCTCTTCCGCTTCCTGTAGCCGATTCCATTCCAGAAAAACCGAGCCCCTGATGATATTTATAGCGTCAATCAATGGAAGCCGTCGTTTTTTTTGCGGTTCATGATGCGAAAATTCGTTCAGAGTTGACTCACAAATATGCAACGCCTGGTGATATTTCCCTTCCTGATATAGGATCCAGGCTTTCAAATAGGTTGCATATACCGTTAGAAAAAAGTTGCCCTTGGCCTTGTTTATGGAAGTGGCATCATCAAAAGAGCGAAAAGCGGATCGATAATCCATGGTGCGCAGTTGAATGTGCCCCATCAGGTATAAAATGGCACCACTGAGGTCGTCTTCGCTGATGGCGGAACGATCCAGCGATTGTTGCAGAACATCCAGAAACATTTCAGAAGGATTGCCCCTTTCAAAGGTGAAGATAGCTTTGAGAAGAGCAGATGTTTTTAAAAGACCGGTAAAGGTGAAAGAACCGCCATTAGGATCGGTGTGGAGATATTCACCTTTCTCCGCGAGCAGATTGTCAACAGCTTGAAGACGCAGGTTGAACAGTCTATCGGATGCTGCAGTTTTATCGTTCATGATAGTCCAGGCATGCAACAGACACAAAACCGGACGGGAACAGATCATCTCTTCTGACAGTTTTTCCAACCAGCTGCGGACAGTGTTCCGCTCCCCCTGGTTTATGGCCGTCATCGTGTACTTTTCAATCAGATTTGCCGCTTTTAGCACATTGTCGGCCTTAAAGGCATAACGAATGGCTTCATCCAAAACTCCAATCTGTTCATACCACTCACAGGCTCGGTTACACAGTTTGCAGATATGATGCGGAATTGTCTGTTGCAACAGGTTGCGTAACACATCCGAGAAAAGGGAGTGATAGCGATACCATTTTCTCTGGTCGTCAAGTTGAATAATAAACAGGTTGTCCGCAACCAGCTTTTCCAGAACCGTATCACTGTCATTGCGCAAGGTAGCGGCATCGCACAACTCAACACAAAGATCATCCAGAATGGAGCTTTCGAGTAGGAACAACCGCACCTGTTCCGGCTGACTGAAATAGGCTTCTTTTACCAGGAAATCCATGATATAACTGTGGTTCCCGGAAAATTTATCGAAAAAATCATCTGAATACCCGGTATTCTTGAGAACCAAGGCCGCTATATGGATGCCGGCAATCCACCCTTCTGTCCTTTCCGCCAGGTTGGTCACCTCCCGTTTTGATAGCCTCAATCCGCTTATTTGATTGAGAAAAAGAGAGATCTCCTCTTCGGTAAAGCATAATTGATCCGATCTGATCTCTTTGAGGGCGTTTTGTATCCGAAACCGGCCTAAAGCGATGGGCGGCTCCACACGAGTTGAAATTATCAGGTGGATATTCTGAGGCAGTCGCTGGATCAAGAACTCCAGGATGCTGTGTACTTCAGGGCCTTTGATACGGTGGTAATCATCCAAAACCAGAACCACTGGACTTCTGTAATCAACCAGGGCATTGAGCATCAGAATCAGCAAGGTATTAATAGGTTTGTTCGGATAGGATGAAAGATAATCGTCGATGTTTTCCAGTGAAGAACCCAGACTTTTAAAAGCTTCCTTTAAATACCCAAAAAACCGAAGGGGATCATCATCACTTTCATCAAGGCTGATCCATGCTACTTTGTGTTTCACAGCCTGCGCCCATTCGCTGATAATAACCGTTTTTCCATATCCGGCCGGAGCGCAGACCAAAGTAGCCCTGGCTTTTAACGTTTCGTCCAAGAGCTTTATCAGCCGCTTCCTGGACAAATAGTTGCTTTGTTTGAGTGGAATGTCCAGTTTGGTCTTCAGGATTTGGAAAGTCATAATATATCTAAAAATCACCCTTTCGGGTGATGTTTTTTTTATAAAACCAATTAAGATCTCTTTAAAACACTTTTTCGAGTATCTTTGAACTATCTTGAGCCGGGAGATCTGGAGGCTTCTTGCTATTTGCTGCAATGTTGTCCTAAGATAATCGGGATCATTGCTCTTTTCAAGGTAATTTTATCTGGATCATAAAATACAGACGTCCAAACCGTACTTGGGAATCTGTTTTTATAAAGGAGAGTCAACATGTTAAAATCAGGATTTTCTCTCAAAGGGAAAACCGCATTAATTACCGGAGGCTCCAAAGGAATTGGGCGGGCCATCGCGCTTGCTTTTGCAGATGCTGGTGCGGATATTGCCATTACTGCACGTGGTGTTGAGGATCTGCAAAAAGTTAAATATGAAGTTAAAACCAAAGGACAACGATGTTTTGCCATTGGCGCTGATTTATCTGTCGATGGGGAAATAGAAAAGGTTTATGAACAGGTTAAATCGGAGCTCAGCGATGTAGATATTCTGGTCAATAACGCGGGAACAGGTTATTTTGTGGCGTTGTCCGATTTGAAATACACTCAATTCAACGATGTTATCAAGCTGAATACCTGGGCGGCTTTACATCTGTCCCAACTGTGTTACCCGGATATGAAACAGAAGGGGAAGGGGGTCATCATCAATATTGCATCCACCGGCGGCATCAAACCTGATATTTTCGTTGGTGCCTACAGCGCATCCAAATCAGCGCTTATCATGCTGACCAAACAGATGGCCTGTGAATGGGGAGGTGAAGGTATTCGAAGTGTGGCCATCTGTCCCGGATTAATAAGAACAGAAATGGCAGCTGATCTGGTGGCACATCGGGAAGCCCACGGGTTCCAAAACCTGGTTAACAGGGTGGGAGAACCGGAAGAAATAGCAGCCATGGCTCTGATGTTGGCTAGTGAGGCGGGATCATATTGTCAGGGAGCCGTATACATGGTGGACGGAGGTTCAACTGTCAATTCTTCCTGGGGCTAACCGATTTTTCAAAACTCTTATTGAAGTCAGTTATAATCTAAAATCGTATTAAAGAAAACAAAGGAGGATATCATGAATAAAACGTCAGATGATTCCAACAATTATAACGGATTCTCTATCAGTGAATATCACGACACAGCAAAGATATATCAACAATTCAAAGAGCTGTTAAGTCAACCTCCTCGTGCATTGGAACGGAATGCAATGGATAAATATCTTCTCTATTACAGGGAAAAATGTCGCAAGTCCAAAGAGATGATCGATCAAGCCATGAAGTATATCCCGGGCGGTGTCCAACATAATCTGGCGTTCAATCATCCGTTTCCACTGGTATTTACCAAAGCGGATGGAGCTTATCTATATGACCTCGACGGGAATACGTATATCGACTTCCTGCAGGCAGGCGGTTGCACCGTTCTTGGAAGTAATCCCGAGGTTGTCAGGAAAAAAGTGATTGAGTTGCTGGAAACCTGCGGTCCTGTCACCGGTTTATTCCACGAATACGAGCTGAAACTCTCTGAGAAAGTAGCACAGTTGATTCCGGGGATTGATATGCTGAGAATGCTCGGTAGCGGAACTGAAGCGGATATGGCAGCTGTCAGGGTAGCCCGGTTGGCAACCAAAAAGAAATATATCATAAAAATGGGAGGCGCTTATCACGGCTGGAGTGACCAGTTGGCATACGGAATTCGTATTCCCGGAACCAAACATCTTGAGTCACATGGTGTCACACGCAACTGTTTTAAATACACCCAGGAGTTCTATCCTAACGATATCAAAGCATTGGAAAGACTGTTAAGAAGAAACAGATTGCACGGCGGTACGGCAGCGGTACTGATTGAACCGGTGGGGCCCGAAAGTGGAACCCGCCCTTTATACAAGGATTTTAACCAACAGGTTCGGGAATTATGTGATAAATATGGGTCTTTGTTGATATTCGATGAGGTTGTCACCGCATTCAGGATTGGTTTAAGCGGGGCACAGGGTTACTTTGGCGTTATACCGGATCTGACTGTATTAGGCAAAGTTCTGGCCGGCGGGTATCCTTCAGCAGGCGGACTTGGAGGTAAAGAAAAATACATGAAGTATTTGTCAGCCGGGATCGCAGGAGGAGGATCGAAGAAAGCCCTGGTTGGAGGCACCATGGCGGCGAATCCCCTCAGTGCCGCTGCCGGATATTTTACTCTGTGTGAAATGGAAAAAACCCATGCTGTGGAAAAAGCTGGTCATGCCGGGGATCGAATAACCAAAGGATTACAGGAGATGATTAAAAAGTATAAACTCCCATTTGTTGCCTTTAACCAGGGATCAATTTGCCATCTGGAAACGGTGGGAACTGTATTGTTGGAAATCAACTGGTCCAAACCCTGGAAAATTCCAACCGTCATGAAAGAGGCAAAAATCAGGAAAAAAGTTATGGAAGAGATGGGAGCAGCTTACATGGCGGAAGGTATCGTCACACTGGCTGGGAGCAGACTATACACCTCAGCAGCAGACACGGATGATATTATCGATGAGGCACTCAGACGATTTGATCGGATTTTTCAGAATATTGAAGGCGTGGTTTAAAAAACAGGAGCGAACTTTTCAGGAGAAAGGATCATGATTTCATATAATGAGTACAAAACCAAAATAATCGATTGCACCCAATGGCTTTCAAAACATGGATTCTTTGGTGCTCTCAGAGGCACTGGCGGTAACGTATCCATGCGAATCGAAGGTGTTGAAGCATTCGCCGTCACCCCCTCAACCCTGCCCTATGATGAATTAACGCCGGATGATATCTGTGTAGTTGATTTTGAGATGAAGCCGATTGAGGGTAAGCGTAAGCCCTCCGTTGAGTCGGGATTTCACCTGGAGGTATACAAACGTCGGGATGATGTTAACGCTGTTATTCATACCCATCAAATATACGGCAGTATGTTTGCAGCACAGAACCACCCGATACCCCCGCTGTTTGATGAGGTTACGCTACATATCGGGCATGCTGTTGAAGTAATTCCCTATGCCCTGTCCGGGAGCCCGGAATTGATCACCAACATCAGCAGTAAGCTTGATAACCTGTGCCATTGTTACTTGATGCAGAATCATGGTGTGTTAAACCTGGGGGCAACCCTGGAAAAGGCGTGGCTCAACGTTGAGTTGTTGGAAAAAACGGCTCAGATTTACCAGGGAATTCTGGCAACAGGGGCACAGCCAACCCTGTTACCGGATGAAATCGTAAATCTGCTTCAGGAATTACGAAAAATTGAAATGGGGAAAAAATAGAGCTATGCAAATGCTGACCAAACATGTAGACTTCGAATGTTTTAATTTATCCAATTATTTCAGATTAAAGGGAGAGTAATATGAAGCAAATGGAAATCAAGGTATATGGTTATCGCTGGGTCGTGTTGGTGGTATTTGCGCTAATTCAGTTGTCAATTCAGATCTTATGGTCAACATTCTTACCCATCACAGGAGAGGCTGCAACATTTTATGGCGTGACACCATTATCAATTGGGATGCTTTCAATGATGTTCATGTTTGTCTATATTTTTGTAAGTCTTCCCTCCTCATGGGTGATTTCCAATCTGGGAGTAAAAAAGGGCGTTGGGTTTGCTGTTGTTTTGATGGGTACTTTTGGATTGGTTCGAGGTCTATTCGGGAATCACTATACAGTGGTTTTGATTTGCACGGTCATGCTGTCCATCGCCCAACCATTTATCATCAACTCCATTACAACCATGACTGCCCGCTGGTTTCCGGTCGATGAACGAGCCACGGCAACCGGATTGGCTCTGCTTGCCCAACTGGTTGGTATAATGGGGGGGATGGTGATCACCCCCATTTTAACAGCAGCCATTGGAATAGTCCCCATGCTGATGTCATATGGAATTTTCTCGGCATCTTTGATGGTGATTTTTTTGATTGTCTACCGAGAACATCCGCCGACACCACCTTCACTGGTTGAAGTCGTTGAGGAACTGCCGAAGATGAGGGAAGGCCTCAAACATGTCTTCAAAAATCGAGACTCAGTACTACTGATGATTATTTTCTGTGGCGGTATGGTCGCTTTCAACAGCATATCTACCTGGATTGAACAGATTCTGGCTCCAAGAGGATTCGATTCCATTGATGCGGGTTCAATTGGAGGAATGATGATGTTAGGCGGGATTCTGGGTTGCATCATACTACCGCTATTGTCCGATAAGACCAAAAGACGAAAACTTTTCCTTATTATCGGAGTAGTTGCCATGATTCCGGGTCTGGTGGGGCTTTCATATTTTGAGACCTTCCCCTTACTGCTGATTGTTGGCGGTTTACTGGGATTCTTCCAGCTTGGGTTGGGACCGATTATCATGGAAGCCGCTGCAAATGTATGCCAGCCAGCTACTGAAGCTACGACACAGGGGGTTTTGTGGATGTTCGGACAAGGTTTCAGTGTCGTTGGGATATTTTTGATGGATTCTTTCAGAACGGAATCCGGGGCCATGACACCCTTTATTCTCGTATTTGCAGTTATAATGGCCTGTAGCTTAATATTGGCTGCCACCTTGAATGAATCAAAGTTAACGAGTTTTGAAATAAAATAACCGTGATTTAGCCAATCATATTACGAAGATAAAAGGATTTCCCTGTATCGCAGACTACTCATACGGGGGAAGCTGGCGTCGTTAGCAAGAGAATATGGATTAATCGTTTATTGGGATTGCGAGGTGAAGCAATGTAGAGTGGCTTTGCTGTAATTACAACAGGAGATCTGGTATTCCGGTTGGAAGAGATTCTCAATAAAACGAATCTGGTGCAGAGCATCATCTCCTACGAAGAGACAACACAGCCATTCAATGATAGATACTGCTGAATAAATTGGATTATTTTGATTTTGCCAGCCTAAATCCAACCAATGAATTTCTGACACTGGGGTTGAAATAACTGCGGCAACTGCAGCGAATTCGCGAAGCATGATTATTCCAGCTCCCTCCCCGCGCTACTCTAAAACTGTTTTTGTGTGTGCAAACCGGATCAAGTATCGTATGATGCAGATACGCTGAATCCTGATAATAATCCAACAACCATTCAAAAAGGTTGCCACTCATATCAAATAAACCCAGGGCATTTGCCGGAAAACTGCCAACCGGTGATGGACCTTTAAAAAATTTTCCCGGGCGTGAGTATTTACGCAAGAACGAAATATCCGCATTGAAGTTAATCTCAGAGGGATCGGCAATGTTTTTACCATTGCCAAATCGAACATCTCTACCACGTTCTCTCGCAGCAAATTCCCACTCCGCTTCCGTGGGAAGTCTGTATTTTTCATCACAGGCAGCATTGATCCGTGAGATAAACTCCAAAGCATCATCATAACTTACATTTTCCACAGGTAGAGTTTTATGATATGAGAACCGGGACAGATTGTTTCCCATGACGCCAATCCACTGCTCTTGTGTTACCAACCGGTCGCTCAGGTAATAGTCACTCAGCCAGACTTCATGAAGGGGATATTCATTTGAAGCGCCCTCATTAAACAGATCACCCATCTGAAAACATCCACCTTCAATAAATATCATCTGGCTTTCCAGAGCCTTCACATCAAAGTGAAAATGCTTGCGTTTTACTGTCGTTTTTTTATTACCGGTTCTTCTCTTAAAAGGAAAATGAAATTTCTGAAACATACTCCCTATTTTATTCCATCCATAGAGTATCACCGGATTGATTTCCGAGCGGAATATGAAATAACCAAGAATCAGAATGATGATGAACAGTAAAACAATACTGGGAGGGATATCCAAGGTAAAAATGTCCTCTTGAGAACTCATCATTTATTTTGTGGTTTTTGCTAAAAGATTGAAAGAATTGTTTTTTGGAATCAACAGTCTCCAGTAAACAGCATTCAACGGCTAACTTTCATGAAATTCCTCCCTCAATGCTTTCAGTTTCTGCTCTTTGGGTTTTGAAAGTCTAGATTCCGCCACTTTTGATTTGAGGTCATCCGGTATGATTCCCAGAATTTCCATTTCATACTCCAGCCAGACCCCGAATAATTTGTAAACAATATCCCGCATTTTCAGTGTCGTTTCCAGTATTTCTCGGGCTGAAGCCCCCTTATTAAATACAAAATTTGCATGATAAGGGCTAATCTCTACATAATCGGAGCTCAACTCTCTTACATCGGCTTTATCCAAGAGAAGCCCACTGGGAACACCGACTGAGTAATTATTCTTAAAAACGCATCCACAGGAAGGGTATAAAAACTGCTGCTTTTTCTCGCGATCGACTTTACAATGTTCCATTAGCTCCAGGATATCGACCTGCTCATCATGAAACAGTGAAAATTCTGCCAGGGCGACCACTTCCTTGTTAGACATAAAAACAGTATTCTTATAACCAATAAAAACTTCATCTGCCCGATATTGCCTGATTTTACCATTCTCGCTAACAGCAGTCACTGATTGAACAATCCGACTTATTTCGCCACCATAACACCTGGCATTCATGCGAATGGTTGAGCCAAGTTGTCCCGGTAAATTATACATCCAACTTGCTCCACCAAGCGACATTTCAAGACAGTTTTCAGCAAAAATCGTGTTATCAACACCGGCTTCTGCAATCACCTTTGTTCCATGTACGGTGATTGAATTCAGATTGCTGAAGATAACGACGGCTCCAGGCCAATGTTCATCCATAATAAGTGAATTGCTTCCAGCTCCCAACAGAAAGTAGGGCAATTTTCGATTATGGATTTCTCGCATCACATCAGCAAGCTCTTTTACTGATCCGGGAGCATAAAGCTGATCGACCGTACCACCTGTTTTATAGTAACTGATCTCTTTTAAAGCTGTTTCCAAAGTTTTTACGTGAATTGAAATTCGAAAAGAATCTGGACTCCTCTATAAAAAAAGTCCCAAAAGTGAGGAGGTCAAAAAACAACTAATCATCAGGTTCAAAGTGAATGGTTGCGTCAATGTTAAAATCATCTTTCAACTGTTTTTCAATTCTGGTAATGCTTTTGTGGGCTTGTTTAAAACCTATTTCCTTTAAGAATTTTATATGAAAGGTTAGCTCGGTAGACGCACCATAGTTGTGGACATGGATGTGGTGGAGGTCAAACTCTTTTCCGATTTCCGCTGTGGTAAGCTTCTGCAAGCGGTTGATCAGTTGCTCATTTGGTTTTTCCCCGATCAAGGGATTAATTGATTCCCGCATAATCTCATAGGTTGCATACAGAATTAACAGTGCAACCAGGATTCCTAAAACGCCATCGACCCACCAAAAGTAGTGTCCGACGAATACACCAATAACAATGATGAAGGAAGCAATGGCATCACTTCTGTGATGCCATCCGTCAGCTTTTAATGCCCTTGAGCCTGTTTTTTTTCCCGCTCGAATTGAGAACTGGGCCAGTCCCTCTTTAAACAATATCGAGAGTACGAATACGAACACAACAAACCAGTCATATTCGGCTGTTTCATGATGTCTCAGTCTATTGATAGCCTCTATTAAAAAATTCAGTCCAACAACAGCCAGTAATACGCCAATAATTATTGATGCTATTAATTCAGCCCTGTCATGGCCGAAAGGATGTTCCTCATCTGCTGATTTCCCGGAAATTTTAGCTCCGACCAGTACCACAATTGATGTCATGGAATCCGAGAGCGTATGCCAGGCATCTGCCATCACGGCAACCGATCCGGAAGTTACACCGGCCCAGTATTTTAATCCGAATAGTATAGTATTAATAAAGACCGATAACCATCCTTCTATATAGGAAAGCTTTCTTCTCTGATCTGCTATCTCTTTTTGATTGTTTAAACCGGAGGGATGCTGATCGTCCATAAAATACCTCTTTAATCAATCCGTTTTTATTTTTTTTTGGCATTTAACCAGATGTTTACACATCAGAACCCCAAATTAGTCGTTTTACAAAGACCAATTATTATACAGATGTCGGTTAAGGTCAAATTAATAGAAGTGGAAAAAGTAATGATTGTAATCCGGATTCCCAAGCCACTCATCCTGTAAACGTTTTTTTATAGAAAACCTCAAAACGGAGATCTATATCTTCTAACTCAAGATTGAGAGTTATAAAGCTGAAAATAGCGGTTTATGACCGAAGATATTTCCTTGACCTTGGATTTACAATTCCCTATGATCGTAAAAGTTCGATTTTTAACGTGAGTTTTTTCAAAACTGGAATTTAATAAAAGAGGAAAAATGGGAAGAAAAATTCTGACCTTTATTGGAATCGCTTTTTTGCTATCGGCATGTACCAATAACATAAACCGTGCTGCCAGTCGACAAAGCTATATAGACGTTAAGTATTACATTGAACATGGCTCCGATCCCAATGAAAGAAACCAGGGATGGACACCATTAACTTGGGCGGCCTATAACGGCAATCACCAGATTGCGAGGTACTTATTGGAAAATGGAGCCAATGTTGATCTTCCCAAAACACGTACCAAAAAACAGCCAAAATATAACGGTTATACACCGCTGCATTTCGCAGCATTTTACGGCCATAAATACGTTACGGAAGTTTTATTGGAATTTGGGGCTAATAAACACCTTCGTGACGCATGGAATAACACAGCATTAGACTATGCATTTCAATATGGCTTTCATGATGTAGCTAAGATGATAGAGGATACTGAGAAGAAGTAGGTAGATCTGATTCAGTTTAAAACGGTTGAAGCGTATCTTATTGCCTGAGACGCAACCAGTTTTACCTTGTGCCTTTCGCAAAATATGAAAAAGGGGGTTTTGCTTTTCAATACTTCAGCATCCGGCTGGTTGGTTTTGGGCATTGCGTCAAAAGTCGGATTATTGGCAATTCAACATCTCCTGAATTTTCGAGCGTGTCTCCGGACCGACAATGCCATCGACCCGGATATTTGTCTCTTGTTGGAACGCTTTAATCGCCTCTGTTTCTTTTTGATCAAAGATTGCCTTTTTGGGATCGCAAAGAAAGCTGAGGCTTTGTTCCGGTAGAACACTCAATTGGGCTTCGACTTCTCCCCATATTTCATTAATATCTTTCGCTTCCAATCTGACAGAGTATTTACCGGCAACAACTCCATTAAGCATTTTACGCGTCAGCATCACAATACGTGGATCTTCTGTTTTAATTAAGGGATATGAACTTTCGGAAAGGACAATATTTGATTCTTGTATGGGTTTACTCCATTCAAATTTTAGAATTTCTCCTTTTTTTATACTGAGCCGTTTCAAATCCTGGTTTTTTGAAATCAGGATCGGTTTATTTTCCTTGCCAAAAGAATCTTCCAAAAGACTCTTAAATCTTTCCGGTGGTATAATGACAGGATTAACAGGAAGTCCATCATTGTCGATATAACTCATGTAGCCTCTGTTAATCTCAACGATCTTTTTCTCATTTAAGTCGCTATAGCACACTGTTCCTGTGGCAACCAGGGTTTCAACTCTGGCATCTGTTGCGTTGATTTCAAAGTCTGTTCCTTTAACAGTGATCATAGCTATGGAAGTTCTGAATACAATGCGCCGGGTTAGGTTTTTTTTATCGATTTTAATGCGAATCCTTCCATTGACAATAAAAGATTCTTTTTGTTGATTTTTGGTAACATCACCATGAACAACCATTAGCAGAGGTGGTTTGCCCTGTTCAAAATCTGATTCGGGAACCGATATCTCTGATTCCGGATAGAGACGCATCAGATCACCGGATTCAAATTTTATTAACAAGGGATTATTGGATGAATTGATGATCTTATCACCTTTCATAATCGGAATAATGAATTCACTAACCAGATAGGTTTTTCCATTTCGAATCAGATGATATTCGCCTGAAGAAAGATGTGCCGTTGCCACCTGCCGGTAATTTCCTTCACCATCAAATCCCGGTAAAAAAGATGATCGTCGGATTAAATCCGTCTCTTCAGAACGTTTCTCTACGGAGAACATATTTTCGTTATAAACAATAGCATGCAGGCTCCCTATCGCCACTTTGCCCGAAATAATTTTTAAATGATCAGAAACTTTTACAAACTTCTGTTGCCCAGGTAGAACCCATAGATTACCTTCGATCAAGCTAAGTTTTGATTCGCCACCTTCAATAAAATGAATAAGAGTTGAGCCGGACGTTTCCAACAAAAGGCCATTGATGCTAATCCTGTATACCTGATTATCGGAAGTGGGCTGCCAGGTAAGATAAACCAATCCCTGCAAATCGAAATTGAATAACTTTTCTGGTGAGATGGTTCTCTTGATAATCGATCCCTCAGTCAAAATTGCAGTCACCGAGGCGTCATATCGCAGCACTGCTTTCTTTCCACTTAAATGTTCGGATTCAACTTCCAGATGACTGGTTTCTTCGGGTGTTGATACTTTACCGGTTTGTCCTTCCATCTTCAACGTTGCTTCGGAAGAAAATCTCGATTCAGTCAGTACGTGCCACTCGTTTGATTGTTCATTGAGCAGTAAAATATCTCCCTGCTGCCATATGATCTTTGCGGAATCTTTAAAAAAAACTGCTTTTAAATAACATCCTGCAACAATCAATAAAACGAAAGTAAGAATGATCCTGAGAATATGTTTTCTTTCAAAAAAATATATATTGTGTTTTCCTCGTATTTCCAATCGCGCATTTTTCCATGATATGGTCGAATCCGTTTTCTCTTCCGTCATAATAATCCAATTCTTCACGATTTTATTTTGATGGTAACAGACAAAGTCTCATTCTGTTTATAGTTACTGTATCGAAAAAGGATTTCAAGTTAAAATGACAACACTCATTTAAGAGTCAAGATTTTGATTTTTTCGGAGTTTTTATTGCAGTGAAACAAACAGAATGGATAAAAACGGTTGTAGGATAAATAAGATATTTGAAGGAAGCAGAGTGGAAAAAATAGAATCGATTTTGCAAGAGAGCCGAAAAACAACACCCCCCCGACATTGCAGTCGGGGGGCAAATATTATTCCGTACAACTCTTTGGAGGTGACCGAACGGGATCTAAACCAAACCCACTGTAACCGGGGTAGCCCCCAACTCTCCGGGGGTGCAACTTATCATTTTGGTGTAACTTTTTACAAATTTCTTCCCTTGATTTCGTTCAACGATTTTTCTTGTTTTTCGCCACTGGTGGCGGATGACCATGGGTTTAACAAAATAGTCCTGGTAACACTTCTCCCGAAAAGCTATTGAATCAATATGACCATCACAAACAAACTCCACAGGATCACCATTCCGATTTAAGTATTCATAAATATTGAATTTGTTAACTATTTCCATATCAAACCTTTTTCAGCCAGAGATAAAAGAATGTTATTAGGGAAATCTCAAAAGTGAACATATGTGTATAATAGATCGAGATTCTGGAGCTTGTCAATAATAAAAGTGAACAAAAAGTGAACATATATTTAGTTTTTGGAACTCCTTCAAAAACAATGCAATCTTTCATCATGAGCAGTTTGCCGATAGCAGTTAGTAGCTACCGGCAAGTAGAACAGCTAAATATTGGGAGAGACAAAGATGAAAATCAATAATAAACATGCCCTAGCCATACCCTTGAAAGTTATGCGATTGACCTACTGAACGAATTTGTATTATCAGATAAGGTTGGAGAACATAATATACTGCAGTCCCGGAGCCGTTTTACGGCAACAGGCAGAAATGAGATATGAATAACCGGTAATGAATAGAAAAAAGTTACGAATTGAAAAAATCGGCGGTACGTCGATGTCTGATTTTGGCGCAATTGTTAACAACATTATTCTTTGCAATAAGCGGGAGGTTTTTAATCGGATCTATGTGGTTTCTGCTTATGGAGGCATCACCAATGATTTGCTGGAGCATAAAAAATCCAAAACAACCGGAATCTACAAACTGTTTGAAGAACATCAGAATTATCAGCAAGCCATAAAAAAGCTGAAAAAGAAACTTTTCGGAATCAACAAGTATTTTGTCGGGATAGGACTTGATCTTGACGATGCCAACCAGTTTATCAGCAATAGAATTGATCAGGCTGTTAAAGTGCTTGAGAGTATGCAAGTGGTGATGGCTTCAGGTTATGTCAACAAAATGGAGTTGTTGCTGTCAGCGCGGGAATTACTGGCGTCTTTGGGAGAGATGCACAGTGCCTATAATTCAACCAATATATTAATAAATCTTGGTTACGACGCTACCTTTATTGATCTCAGCGGTTGGGGAAACGGTCGGGAATGTTCTATTGATGAGCGAATCAAAGAAGCATTTGAAACGGTTGATCCGTCTAAGACGATCTGTTTTGCCACTGGTTATACGAAGGGCACAGAAGGAATTATGCGTGAATTTGACCGGGGGTATTCCGAAGTCACCTTCTCCAAGATTGCTGTGCTGCTGAAAGCAAAGGAAGCAATTATTCATAAAGAGTTTCATTTATGCTCCGGTGATCCGGAAATTCTAGGCATAGACAATGTAAAACCGGTCTGCAACACAAACTCTGACGTGGCGGATCAGCTGGCGGATGTTGACATGGAAGCCATCCATCCCAAGGCTTCCAAGGCACTTGAGAATGCCGGGATTGCCATCAGAGTGAAAAACGCTTTTGAGCCGGAACACGAAGGAACTTTGATTACAAAAAATTATGTCTGTCCCGAGTCGAGAATAGAGATAATTACGGGCTCAAACAGAGTAACCACTCTTATAATCCATGACACCCGCATGGTCGGTGAAGTTGGATTTGATTTGAGAATCATGCAAGTGCTGAAAAATCATGATGTCTCTTTTATCTGCAAAATGACAAATGCCAATACAATTGAGATTATCGTCAAAGATAAGAATTATTCCAGGGCGTTATTGAGAGATCTCAAAGCAAAATTTGAGAGAGTGACCTCCGAACCGGTTGCGATTGTCTGTGCCATAGGATCGAACATTGCAAAACCGGGCATTATGGCAATGGCAGCCAGAGCTCTCGCAAAAAAGGGGATAAATATTCTAGCCGTTTCACAAACTTCCCGGCAGACCAATATGCAGTTTATTGTACATAGAGAGGAGTTTATCGAAGCCCAGAGAGTATTACATAAAGCCCTTTGTGAATGATAGAAACCCGCCTTGTCAAAGAGCGAAACCCTGTTTTTACGGGTTTCACTCATACAAAAGCAATTCTCCGTACCCTGAAACTCCTCAAGATGTAACTACTTTTTTCTGAAGACAAGTGATTCAGTCCGAATAAAGGTCGGTTCAACAAAAAAAATCGCATTTGAATACTGCCGTACATGTTTTTATGGTTCCCGGTAAAACAATGCCCCGCAATCAAAGGGCGGAACTGTTAATAAACCTCGAATTCCCGTCTTACATCATAAATATATGAATTGCTATTGAATCCATTTTCACTTAGAATTCTCAGGAAACTACTTTTTATTGATTCTCGTTTTCTTTAACCTTCAAATCGAATCGAAACTGGAATGGATTCAGGAACCTTGTTCTGGCTTTGGATTATTGGCGGAAGCCTTCTCATGGCAAGCGAGATTGTTATTCCCGGAATGATCACGATCTTTTTGGGAATTGCTGCAGTTCTGGTAGCCTTTGGTTATAAAACCGGTCTATTGGAAGGTATTCTTTCCGGGTTTACGGCCTGGTTTATCACCTCTTTGCTATCGATCTTTGTTATCCGGGAAATGGCAAAAAAGCTGCTGCCTGGAGAATCGACCTATAAGCATGTTGATGAGGATGTTGATGCTTACGGAAGTATTGTAGAGGTGATCGAAGATATAAAAATTGAGAATAATGACGGCAGAATCAAGTTTCGTGGTACCACCTGGCAGGCGACAACAACAGCCAAACGCATACCGGCAGGTGAAAAAGCCAGGATTGTTGCACGTGACAATCTGGTTTGGATCGTAGAACCCTATGAGGATTACCTGCTTGACGATATCCAACCTGCTTCCGAAGAATAGTCTTTCGGATCAGTTTTTAAATTTACCTAAAGGAGATGTTAAATGTTCTATTTGACCGTTGTTTTTTTATTGGTACTGTTTATTGTACTTAAAACATTTTTGATTGTTCCGGCTCATCAGTCGATGGTGATGGAACGTCTGGGAAAATACAAAAAAAATCTTGATCCCGGTTTTCATTTTCTGATTCCCATTTTCGACAGGGTTGCTTACCGTCATGATACTCGGGAGCAGGTACTAGATATCCCCAGTCAGAATTGTATTACCAGAGACAACATTCAGGTTGAAGTGGATGGTGTTGTTTACCTCAAGGTAATGGACGTTGAAAAGGCCAGTTATGGTATTGGCAATTACCAGCAGGCCAGTGTTAACCTTGCTCAAACCACCATGCGTTCCGAAATAGGAAAAATGGATCTGGACACCACCTTTTCCGAACGGGATACCATCAATGAAAACATTGTAAGGGAGATCGATCGGGCATCCGATCCATGGGGTATTAAGGTATTAAGGTATGAAATTAAGAACATTTCGCCATCGATCCACATGATCGAAACCATGGAAAAGCAGATGGAAGCGGAGCGACAAAAACGAGCAGAGATTACTCTGGCAACCGGTGAAAAGGAAGCAACCATCAATCTTTCCACTGCCGATCGACAGGAAAAAATCAACCTGTCCGAAGGAGAACGACAAAGTCAGATCAATATCGCAGAAGGAAAAGCCGAAGAGATATCTTCCCTGGCGGAAGCAACTGCATTTAGTGTCAGGCGGATGTCAGAAGCTCTGGCAAAACCGGGTGGCGCAGAGGCGTTGAAAATAAAATTGATCGAACAGTTCATAGAGGAGTTTGGAAAAATTGTAAACACTTCAAAAGTAACAGTAGTTCCTTCTCAACTTGCTAATATTAAAGGTATATTTGAAGGGATAGGGAAAATTACAGACACCATCAAAAACGATTAATCTGTACCCTTTACCCTACTTTTGTTTTCATAACAAACACAACAAAGAGGAATTATGTCTTTTGATAACATCATAGATTTCGTCACCTTTGGTATTTGGGCGATTATTTTCTTTTTCGTTATATTCAAGTTTTTCCGTTCCATACGGATTGTCCCCACCAAGGCGGCTTTTATTGTTGAACGGCTCGGCAAGTATCACAAGACTCTGGGAGCCGGTTTTCATGCTTTACTGCCTTTTTTTGACAGGGTTGCTTTTATTCACAATCTTAAAGAGGAAACCATCGATATCCCCCCCCAGGAGTGTTTTACCAAGGATAACGTAAAAGTTGAAGTGGACGGCGTCATGTACCTGGCTGTGATCGACCCGGAAAAAGCCAGTTATGGAATAACCAGCTACAAACTTGCAGCAATTCAACTTGCTCAGACAACAGTCCGTTCGGTTTTGGGAACTCTGGATCTTGATCGTTGCTTTGAAGAAAGAGATATAATCAGCTCAAAGGTGGTTCAAACCCTATCGGAGGCCGGAGTCACCTGGGGACTTAAAATCTTCCGCTATGAGATCCAGAATATAGTTCCCCCAACCAGTGTTAAGGAAGCCATGGAAAAGCAGGTTTCCGCTGAACGGGAAAAACGCGCCGTAATCGCTAAATCCGAAGGGGTTAAACAGAGCCGAATCAACAGATCCGAAGGGATCATGACAGAGATGATTAACAAATCGGAAGGGGAGAAAACCCGACAAATCAATGAAGCCCAGGGAAAAGCCAAAGCTGTCAAGGCTATTGCCGAGGCAACCGCAGCCTCAATCGAGCAGATCGGTGAGCAGATAGCCAGTGAAAACGGAATTGAATCCATCAGGATGTTGGTAAGCCAGAAATATTTATCCCAAATTGGATCGTTGGCCAAGGCAGACACCAACATTATTCTTCCTGCCGATCTGACTAAAATAGATGAGCTGTTGGACTCATTGGGTTTAAGCAAACAGGGACATTCCTAAGGTTTCAACTCAAGTGTTGTCCCCCTCATTTTCAGATACTTGCTTCCCTGGCAAAACAGGGAGGCGAATAACTGCCAGCTATATTTGATTGAAGAACGGTACTGTACATCCTTCCCAATTCCTTTTACATGTAATTATGGCCATCATCAGATTCTTAAAAATAGGCTTGCGATCATTTTATCTGATAATATTTGCAGTCTTTATATCCGGGTGCAGCCCTATGACAGAAGTGAGAAATGATCCCCTACTCGGAAAAATCTATGCCAGTTTGGATCAAAGTGAGATTACATACCAGGTACTGCTTGAAGAGAGTTTAAAAGCGGATGTTATTTATCTGGGGGAAAACCATAACAACAAGATCCATCACCAGTATCAACTGCAGATAGTTCAAGATTTTATCGATCAGGGAAAACGACCGCGAATCGGGTTTGAGTTTTTCTCGGTTGATCAAACCGGGTATTTGATGTCTTTTGTCACTCAACAATCCTCCGGACCACATGGTAAAGACGAAAAACAAGCCGAAATACAGTTGAGACAAAATCTCGGATGGCAGGATAGGCCGGAATTGACCTGGCAGTTTTATTTCCGGTTGATTAAACAGGCTTCTGAAAACGGTCTTACCGTCTTTGGGGCCGACCTACCAAATGGAATCATTCGCCGTCTTACCAGAAATGGAGTGGACGAGTTGAATGCAGTGGAACGAGGCTTGTTAAAATCAACCAATATGGAGGATGAGGCTTATCAGAGTTTGATGATCGGTAAGTTTAAAGAAGCTCATTGTGGGTTTGCTCAACCAAAGATGATGGAAAAAATGTATCAAACCTGGCTGGAAAGGAATGATGCAATGGCCCATTCAATTGCAGCCATTCACAAAGAGTTTCCTCAAGAACCAATCATTGTCATTATAGGAAGCGGTCATGTTGAACACAATATGGGGGTTTATGATCGTGTAAAACACCATATTCCCGATATCAAGCAGTTAAACCTGGGCTTAATGGAGATCACCATTAAGCCTTCTGGATTGCAAGAATATTTTTCCCTTGAGAAAGAAGGGGAAAGAGTCTTTCTGCCTGCTCATGAATATGTCTGGTTCACCCAGCGTTCGAGTTATGAGGATCCCTGTGAGAAGTTCCGGGAAATGCTCAAGCGGATGAAACAGTAGAATATGTACTCTGTTTCTCGCCCTCTTTTTGCACCCATGTAAGGGCGCACAAGCATTTTTGCCGGTTCCTTTTTCCAGGGCAAACAGGCTGCTTTTGTTATTCATTAACCGCTTCAAAAATCAATAAACAGCTTTGGAAATCTCCTATCAGCGGTGTCAACCTGAATCCTCCGTACAATAATACATCTCCCGGGTATATCTCTTCATACCCCATTGCCTGGAAAAAAAGATCGAAGTTCTTTAACCGGTAGTCTTTATTGATATCCAGGCCTTTTAACCTGATGGTTTCCAATGGTGCATGGGCTTCAGCCAAAACCCGACAGTAAAATAGCGCAGCCTCGGACTGATCCTCCGCTACATGCATCCAGGCTGTAATATTGCCATCAAAGGGGCTGGAGATTCGATAAAAATTACCAAACTGAATCAATGGCCTGATCTGTTTATAGGTCTTGATATTTGATTTGATAATCTCCTTCTCCTGCTCCTGAAGCAGCGATAAATCCAGTTCAAATCCAAGATTACCGCTCATGGCTGTATGCAGTCTCGTTAACAAAGCGGTGGTTCGCTGCACCTGGTGATTTGGAACCGACGATACATGGGCACCCATGCTGATCGGAGGGTACACCAGACTGGTCCCATACTGAATTTTTAACCGTTCGACAGCATCGGTATTATCGCTGGTCCAGGTTTGTGGCATGTAATAAAGCATGCCCGGGTCAAATCTCCCGCCTCCACCGGAGCAACTTTCAAACAGAATACCGGGAAAAGCCTGAACCAACTCCTCCATCACCCGGTAAAGCCCCAAGACATAACGATGAGCAATCTCGCCTTGCTGTTTCGGGGGATAGGACTTGGACCAGATCTCGGTAAGATTCCGGTTCATATCCCATTTCACATAGGAGATTGCAGCGGATGAGAAAACCCTCTTCAAGGTTTCAATCAGCCAGTCACAAACTTCTTTTCGTGACAGATCCAATACCAGCTGGTTTCTGGACTCTGTCCTGGGTCTGCCGGGAATGTGCAAACACCAGTCGGGATGAGACCTGTATAGATCACTATCCACAGATATCATCTCTGGTTCTACCCATAACCCAAAAGATAATCCCATTTTATTAATTGTCTCAGCCAACCCATTCAGTCCGTTGGGAAGCTTTTTCCTGTTCTCCACCCAGTCGCCGAGAGAACAGGTGTCTTCATTTCTCTGCCCAAACCAGCCATCATCGAGGACAAATAGTTCGATTCCCAAATCCTTGGCTGCCCTTGCTATATCCAGCAGCTTTTTTTCATTAAAATCAAAGTAAGTCGCTTCCCAGTTATTGATCAGGACAGGACGCTCCCTGTCCCTGAATTCGCCTCTGCAGAGTCGATCTCTAAACAGTTTATGATAGGTGTTTGAGAGGCCATTCAGACCATCGCTTGAAAAAACAAGCACAGATTCCGGCGATTGAAAGGTATCGCCCGGCTTCAACTCCCATTCAAAATTGAAGGGGTTGATCCCGATGGAAGCCCTTGTCATTGAAAACTGGTCAACTTCCACTTCCGCCAGGAAATTGCCACTGTAAACCAGTGAAAAGCCAAAGACATCCCCCTGATTTTCTGTGGTTTCCAACCCACTCAAGGCGAAGAAAGGATTCTGCATGTGGCTGCTCACCCCCCTTTTGCTTTCAATGGATTGCATCCCCGGCCTTAAACGGCTGGTATGAATGTGTCTCTCTCGGATCCAGGAGCCGGAGAGCTGTATCATCTCAAAACTGGAATGGTGGAAATCCACGTTGCAGCTCATGGCTTTGTTCAGCATGACGGTTGAGTCCGATCCATTTTTAAAATGAACAGATCGCATAATAGCGTCGTAACTCTCAAAAACGGAATAGAGCAGGATTATTTCGACCCTGGAGACCTCATCCTTCAAGTGAATAGAGAGTGTAACAACTTCACTTTCGTGTTCTGCATAGGTAGCAGGAAGGCCAGCCAAAAGGGGTTTGCCCGCATCAATTGTATGACCCGCATATTTGAGCCGGGTTACTCTGGAACCATCTGCGTTTTTTATTTGAAAAGAAGGGCTTCTGAAATCTCCACACCCGTAAAATGAATACTCCATTGCCAAGGTATCATAAGAGAGATCAATATTTTCCGAATGTGTGTTTGGTGAAAAACCTCTGAGACAGGGGCGATACAGGTGTTTAACATTGGTATCTCTCAGTTTTCTGCCCCAAAAAAGATGGATCAGATCTTTTTCCGGTGTCAGTTGAAATATGTAACTGACTTTTTGAGAAAAAATATGAAAAATACCAGACGCCTTGTTGAACTGAATACCCATGGATTTCCTTCAATTTGCGATTATTTCTGCTTCTAAGTGGGTGAGCCTGTGATGAATCCATATTAAGAACTGTTCAATCGGATGTAAAGCTTTAATTGGTGGTCGCAGGCCAGTGTGCAGGGCGGCTGATTTCTCGTTCAGATTTTCTTCATAATAATTATTTAAGTTTTGTTACTCTTTTTAAACCAGCGTGTAATGTTTCCACAGAAGGAAACCAACAGTGAGTAAAGAACCAAGCCGATACTTGTATCCCCGGGAAAACAAGTTCTTAATTCAGAGCCTTAAATCTGAAACCAAGAAAGGTTTCTTAATATACACTTTAAGAAAACACCAAAATATCAGAAACCTGTCATAATCCACTTTTTGGGTTGTGCTTCAAGAAATTTTCCGATAACTATAAATGCATCAAAGAGATACAGCGTTTTTTCCATGAGCGATTTTTTGAAATTCAAAAATAGTATCTATTTAAAATTTTCACTCAGTTGCTGAGGCTTAGCCTGAATAACTCTGTGAAAGCTCTACTCTTTGATATAAATATTGTGTTGTTCAGTTTAAAAAATAGGGAAATCATGGAAGATTTGAAAGGTATAACACGTCCTGAAAGTATTGATTGGGATAGTTGGACAAAGAGATGGGATCAAATGCAAGAACGATATCTTGCAGAAAGATCCGAAAGATTCAATCAAATTGTCAAGATTATAAAAGCAACTCAACCGGAAGCATCAAGGATACTTGATATTGGCTGCGGCACTGGTTCGTTGTCACAACGTCTTCTCAAGGAATTGCCTAATGTAGAACTACACTGTGTTGATATTGACCCAACCATGCTTTGGATCACAGAATCACTCAAAACAAAATTTGAAGACCGTATTCAGATATACCGACTTGATTTACGTGATAACTCCTGGGCAAAAAATTTCTCGTTACCATTTGATGCAGTTGTCTCTGCAACAGCTTTGCATTGGCTCAATGCTTGTCAATTAAACACTTTATATCAGACAATTGGACAGCTATTATGTTCAGGGGGTATTTTTTTAAACGCAGACCATGTTGGAAGCGAATCCTTAAAAATTCAAAAATACTGGAAAGCATGTCGAGAAAAGCTGCGTAGTATAGAAAATAATAATGCTAGTGATGATTGGGATTCATTTTGGTCCAGCTATTCAAAAGCACTGAAACTTGATGTGAATAAGATTCATAACCATCTTTTCAAGGATCGGGAAGGTGGCCCAGAAGATGGACTTCCCCTTTCTTGGCACGTCGATAGACTGCGTGAAAATGGTTTTTCAATGGTTGATTGTTTCTGGCGGTGTAACTGCGACGCCATTTATGGCGGACTCAAAGAGTAGCAAGAACCGAACAAACATCTGGAACCAACGGTAATCGCTCTGGGTGAGCTCAAAGTTCGTCTTTTTTTTTGCAACATTATCTTTAATCAACCACCTTCGCAACCGCGGCTCTGAACGATGTTAGCTTCAAAATTGAATGAGAATTTTTCATGAGGCTAATAAACCGGGTAACAGCATGTCTATCTAAATAATAGATATATCAAATGATTCTAAGTGTTCCAAGTTGTAACTATTCTGCTGTATTCAGACCGTTATCAGTTCAAGTAATTAAACTTTAAAACGAAAAATATCATGAACACAACTCAATTTCTCCCTTTTGAACTCTTGATGATTGTATTGGTATCTCTCTGTTTGCGTCATGCTTGGAAAGAAGGGACACAAAATGTTTTACGGCTTTTTGCGGGGATTTTTTTTGGGGTAATGCTGGAGTGGGCAACTATCAAGCAATTGGACAACTATGAGTATGGGACTTTCTTTCTCATGATTGATAATATTCCTCTTGGAATTGGAATGGGATGGGGAGTAATCTTATATAGCGCCATGCTTTTTTCCGATCATTGTCAGATCAAAGAATGGGCTCGCCCTGTTCTCGATGGACTTGTGGCATTGAACATCGATCTGGCTATGGATGCCATAGCTATTCGTCTGGGGATGTGGGACTGGGGAGATGGATTATCCTATGAATACTTTGGGGTACCATTTGAAAATTTTTGGAGTTGGTTCTGGGTAATTTTCTCTTTTTCAGCTGCTTTTCGGATATTAAATCGATTACCAGAAAAAATCAGTCGATATTTGGCACCTTTGGGTAGTATTCCTATAGGTGTTTTTGGCGTTCTTGCCTCAAATCGAATTATTTCTTCTTATATCCCATCGGATTACGATTATTTAGCCATAAGCCTACTAATAGTGTGTAGTCTTGGCTTGATTCTATCCCAAAAGCCTAAACTAAAAACAGCTCAAATGGATAGCCTGGTGATGTGGGTTCCTTTAGGGTTCCATCTCTATTTTATTATCGTTGGTATTATCACTCGGGTGATTTTTACATCCTGGATTATCGCCCTCATCAGTGCAGCCATGTTCAGCGCCTCTCTTTATCTCCATTTTCCATTGGTTCAATCACTCTGGAAAAAAGCACCTGTTTCTGAAAGAGACCATGACCAAGCCAATATCCATACTTTAAGGAATTAAAATCAGCTGACAAAATAAAATGCCGCAGGATGGTGCGACACTGCAAGTTTCGCGTCTCATATCCCGGTACTACTCGGTTTAATCACAATCAATACTGCGGCTGGTGAAGCCGGTCTGATATTAAAATCTCAAAATTATTGCATGAGCGTCCTTTAATTTTATAGTGACTTTAAAACCACTTTATAATGTCCGGCTGAAACATTATGGGTATAGAAGCATGGCGAAATAAACAAACGTGATTTATTTGCTGAATGGTCGTCAGCCCTGTCTGTAATAATCAGGGCAAATTAGCACTAAAAAACCATAAAGTGGATATTCCGGCGGAGTTGGTAATGGCGACTGAAGAAATCAAATCAATCAGACCACCTTACAAAATGTCCAGGCAAGTATTTGCCAGATATCTGCATATTTCCTGTCGAACGCTTAAAAACCGAGAGCAAGGTCGAAGCAAGCCAAATGAACAGGCAGTAACTTTGTTGCATCTTGAAAAAAGCATCCAGTACACCCACCTATCAAGGTTTGCTGCCCTTCCCGGACAGTTTACTGATAAAAAGACTCAGAACCGCCGTCAATGTGATTAACAACGTTCCATAAGCCATAGCCAGACCGATATTATACTCAAAAATAGCATTGACCATGGCAATTGATATCGGTCTGTTGGTAGGTGTATACAAAAACGCAGACAGGTTGTACTCACCAATACTTCTGACAAAAACCAATAGAACTCCGGCTAATACCCCAGGGGATATGATCGACAAGGTAATTCTCTGAAACGTTTGCATTTGAGATGCTCCCAAGCTTTTTGAGGCTTCGAGATAGGACTCATTTAAATTCTGAAAAGAGAGGTTGGTCGTTTTTACAAAAATGGGGATCGTCTTAATAAAATAACCCAGGGGGAGTAACAGATAGGTGCCCACGAGTACGGCATTAAAAGAGAAGAAATTCGGCTCATTATAGGCATTGATTAGGTTGATCGCGATAGCGCTGGCTGGCATTGTCCAGGGAAGCATGACCAGTGTGCCGATGATCCACTTCATCTTCGATTTTGTTTTTACAATGATGTATGAAGAGGGAACTGCTATAACTACGGATAAAACGGCTGCAAGCAACGACATGTAAACACTATCCAAGAAGGGCGAAAAAGTCCTGGATCGTGTGGCAATGTCGATATAATTTTCCAGCGTGAATTCCTGTGGAAAAACATTCACCATCCACGATCCCGATTTCACGAATGAAAGTAGTATAATAGTAAAAACGGGTAATAGTACCAAAAGGATCAAGAGGCTACCAATCATGGCCATAAAGATCTTTGGAACCCTCTTTTCAATTTTCACAGGTTCAATGGGGACTCTATTGACAGAGGGAATAAAAAACGCTTTTTTTTCATAAACAGACAAAATTGCAAAGAAAAACAGCGATATACAAACAAGAATCACCACTTGAGTAGCCGCAACATGCATAAAATTGTTGGCTTTGGACAGAAGGATTTGTGTCGTTAGTACCTTATACCGGCCACCAATGATGCTGGGGGCTGTGAAGGAACCAATTCCCGACATAAACGTCATCACACTTGAAGCAATGAGTGCAGGTGCCAGAAAGGGAAAAAGTACAGAAGTGAAGATCTTTGATTTAGAGGCACCCAGGTTTCTGGCGCATTCAATGGTTGAGTAGTCAATATGTTTAATGGCAATGGAGACACTAATATAAAAATAGACATATTGGGTATAAGCATGGACAAACAGTATTCCGGTCAATCCGGAGAAGTGATAGGGAGTTTCTTCTAACCCAAAAATCCATTCCAGTGATTTTGTGATCAGACCACTCTCTCCATAGAGCTGCACAAACGAAAAAACGATGATAATTCCCGGCAGCATGATGGGTAACAAAAGCAATTTATCGATCGTGCTTTTGAAGGGGAAATCAAAATAGTGAACAAAAAAGGCCAGAGTCGTCCCAACCAAGCCGCAGACTATAACCGTTAGTAAGCCTATGCCAATGGAATTTTTAATAACGGTTACGGATGTATCTTTCGTGAGGATGTTTATGTAGTGAATGAGGGAGAAAGAACCTTGTTCGGTTAAACTCAACTGGAAAGTTTTTAAGGCCGGGTATAAGATGTTACCAACCAAAAACCAGAGTAGTAGTAGAACGCCGACAAATCCGAGCAGGATCTCTTTTTTTAATTGGATATGTTTCATCGGCTTCGTTTTAATCGATAACTTTAATACACCTGCTATCAATCGACAGATAGACCGAATCGTTCACCTGAAGTTTTGGAGAATGCAAAAACGTGTTAGTGACCGAGACACGGAAATCACTCCCTTTTACCTTCACCAAATAATCCATCCAGATTCCATTAAAAATAACCTCTTCGATTCTTCCTTCTAGCGACCTTGAGCTGTTTTCATCAGTTTTTGTGATCGTTATGTCTTGTGGTCGAATAGAGATATATTTTCCCTGATTTTGATTATCAAGCAATAGTGTGAGGTCTTCAGATATGATTGCCGTTTTATTTTTGATCTTCACTTCAAAAAGGTTGGTGTCCCCAATAAAACCAGCCACAAAAGCGTTTTTCGGATTGGCATAAATCTCCTCCGCTGTCCCCACCTGTACACATTGACCCTGATTAAACACAGCAACTCTGTCGGACATGGTCAGCGCTTCGGTCTGATCGTGGGTGACAAACAACGTCGTAATACCTAATTCTTTCTGAAGTGATTTGATTTCAAATCTCATTTTATCGCGAAGTCGTGCGTCAAGATTGGATAGAGGTTCATCAAGAAGCAAGACCTTAGGCTCAACCACTAACGATCTTGCCAATGCAACCCGTTGCTGCTCTCCTCCGGACAAGGATGATACATTCCTCTTTTCGAATCCATTTAATCCAATCATGTCGATGACTTGCACGACTTTTGTTTTAATTTTTGTTTGAGGATGTTTTTGGATTTTTAATCCGTAAGCAATATTCTCATAGACATTCAAAAACGGGAACAAGGCATAATTCTGAAAGACCATACCCACGTTTCGGTTTTCCGGTTCCAGGTGTGTAATGTCCTTTTGATTCAAAAAGATCTTTCCTTTATCCGGTTTAATGAACCCTGCTATCAGACGCAATAATGTTGTTTTGCCGCAACCGGATGGTCCCAGGAAGGTAAAAAACTCACCCTCCCTTATAGACAGGTTGATATCTGAACAAGCCATTTTACCTTGGAAGCTTTTTCCCACCTCTTTTAAAACAACTGTTCCCGCATTTTGATTCATACGCTACTTATTATCCTTACCGGAATCCTTAACCTCAGAATCCCATTTCTGCATCCAACCCGACTGACTTTTTGATAAAGCCCCCCAATCCACATCCATAATGTTGAATTCTATCTCACTCATCCACTTGGGAGATTTTGCTATTGCCTCAGGGTGGGTTGGGAGACGACTGAATTCATTAGCCAGTAAGGATTGAATCCTTACACTTCCGGCAAAATCGATGAATGCTTTTGCAGCTTTTGGGTGCCTGGCACCTTTAATCAAAGCAATGCCATCAGTAATAACGGGAGATCCGCTTTTTGCGTTGATGATCTCCAAGGGCAGTCCATTTTTGTTAATGTTATCAACAATTGAACTCAGGACGCTGAAACTAATGGCGGCTTCTTTTCGTCCAATCGATTGAAACTGTAATGAACCACTACCAAAGTATCTTTTGGTGTTGGCATCAACCGCTTTTAAAAAGTGCCATCCCTTTTCCAGCTCACCCTTCTTTTCATATTGCTGCAACAATGATGAATAGGTAGCCCTGGCAGAGGAAGAAAGTGCGTTTCTAAAGACGAGCATGTCTTGATATTTTGGATCTGCAAGGTCTGACCAATCGGTTGGTGCTTCATCTTTTGGAATCATATCACGATTATAAAACAGTACGACCGGGGTTTGAATCGTCCCTATCCAATACCCCTCGGCATCTTTAAACAACGGGTTAATGCTATCCGCCCAGGAAGTGAAATAGGGGGCAAACAGATCTTCTGATTTTAACTCTATAAATACTGATGATGGGGCTCCATACATCACATCCGATTGGGGGTTTGCTTTTTCGGCACGTACTCTATCAGCAAGCTCACCTTTAAGATTAATGTAGTCCACCTTAATGCCAGTTTCCTTTTCAAACTCATCGGCAACCAGTGCCAACATCGTTTCACCGTGGGTTGAATAGACAACAACCCTTTTTTCCTCTTCCTGATTTGTAATCTTTGAAACGCCAAAACCTATCAAAACGATGACGCATAATGCGATTAGTATTAAACCAGTTTTAGATTTAAACATCTTTTTTATCTCCTGAAGCTATTTAGTTAAAAAGTTAAAGCGATTGCCGCAATGTCATCATGTACTTTAAAGCGCGGATAAATCCGGCACTCTCCATCGGTTTCTTCAACTTCTCTGATATAGTTTTTAACATTCGCCAGTCCCCCTTTGCGAAAAAGCTGTGCAAATAATTTAAAATCTTCTTTTTCTTTGGGATCACGATGGGGAATAAAAAGTCCGTCGGTAAACAATAAAATGTTTTTTATACCCTGCAGGCTTTTTCCCCCATGATTTAAAAAATCCAATGCACACTGTTCGCCATTCAACACTCCATAAGTCACATTCATTTGTGATCTCACCCTTTTTATCTGCTCTGCCATTTCAGACATGATGGGGTTGTGCGATGTGTCAGCAAATTTTTTCCAGAGTTGAAACGTCTCAAGATCATGATCAAACCCTTTGATCAAAACCTCGTGAGTGCCATCCTCGAAGATTACCAGGATTAGACAATCTCCGGTTTGCACCCACTCGAAGAGCTCTTTGTGAACACGGACAACAGCTGCACTGGTACACCAGATGTTCTCTCTCTGGTATAGATTTACTTCTCTTTCAGCCATCGCATCAGCTATAGCTTGGTTTGCTTTTTCCGCAAGACTTGCCAGAGAAGCATTGTTGTTAGCAAAGGTTTTACCAGCAATATTTGAAGCCAAAAAGCCACCGGTAACACCATCTTCATAAACCGTATCCGTAAGACTTGTGGCGCCGTCAAATACGCCAAACAGATTTCCGCTAATACAATAGAAATCTTCGTTGATGGCTCCAGTTCCCTTTTCAAAAATTGAATTGATCTGCATATGCTTTGATGTTGCAAAACGTATTAAACGTCATCTTTCAAATATCGGGTTCGACTTTTTATCGTACGGTTGGAATGAGCTGAGGTCAAATAGATTTTACAAATACAATTGGGTTGTTCTGATAGAAATAATCTATAGGGAGGAAAGGCTAAAATCAGCAAAATTGGTACAATGTGACAGGTTCTATTATTCTGTTTAATCACAATATTGGAAGGTGTACTTGAACTCAACCAATCATAAGGAAAGAAACGTTTTTAATTGGATGATCCCGGTTTACACAGCAGATATCCTATGGTAGAGGTTAGAAGATAAAAAGCCCAAAATAGGCAGACTGGCGGAGGCTATGGAAAGTTTTTTGACGTTACCTTGAGTTTTAAAAACCTCATAACGCTACAAGAGAATTTAAAGAAAAAAACAAGGATGCAAAACTTGAGGATAACATCAACCACATCCCAGGCTAAGCCTGGGTCAATTAATACGCTTCCATGAAACCAATCAAGATCAAACAGTTGATGACCCGATCGTTCCAGGCGATCAGGCTGAATGATACCCTGCAACATACCGCAGGTATTATGAGAAAAACCAGGATTGATGACCTTCCCGTGCTGGATTCTGAAAACAAGCTGATCGGTGTTGTCACCAAAGCCAGTTTGCTGGACGCCATCTCTGCCGGGAAACCCTTATCAACACCGGCTCTGGATCTACTGAAACGGAATGTGGTTACCGTGTCTCAAGATGAGACTTATGATGAAATGTTCAATCTTGTCAAATCTGCGACCTCGGGGTCTGCAATTGTTGTTGATGCTGATGAGCGAGTGGTTGGGGTATTAACAAAGGCTTCCTGGATCTCTGCCATGCTGGATAAGGAGGCGTTTCTCAGTACTCAGTTAAATGCTATTCTGCAAACCATGCATAACGGGTTGATTACTATAGATGCCAATCGAAACATCACCAGCATTAACCGGGCAGCCGAAACCATCCTTAAAACAACTGAAGATGATAGCATTGGAACACCGATTGATCATGTCCTTCCGGGGTTATTCCTGGACCGGGTTCTTATTATTGGGACGTCGAGAATAGGAGTTGAATACTGGAGGGAAAACCTCAGCCTCATTTTGAACATCACTCCCATCATAAGCGAGAACACTATAACCGGCGGCGTCATCGTCTTCCAGGATTTAACGGATCTGATCAAGAAAATTTCCGAACTGGAAAGTGTCACCAAACTTTATGGCACCCTGAAATCCGTGATGGATATCGCCTATGACGGTATCATTGTTGTTGACGACAAATGTTGCATCTCCATGATAAACCAGCCGGCTGTCAAGTTCTTTCGCATGGATGAACAGGCGATGATGGGAAAACCCGTGGATCAGGTTATCAAAAATGCCCGGATTCTGGAGGTTATCAAAACGGGCCTTCCGGAAATCAACCAGCTGCAATTCATCTCCGGAACACCCTATGTCATCTCAATCCTGCCGGTTATGAGAAAAGGAATCGTTATTGGTGCGGTTTTGAAAATCCTGTTTCAGCATCTGGAAGAAGTAAAAGACCTGGCTGAAAAACTGGAGAATAGCGATCAGCAGCTGGCTTACTATCGTAATCGCTCCAAAGAGAAAAGCCGAGATACCATTGGTTTCGACCAGATCGTAACTGCAGACCCTTCATTTGAAAAGATAAAGGAGGAGTGTCAGTTGGTGGCACGGGGATCATCCAATATACTGATTACCGGGGAAAGTGGAACCGGAAAAGAACTGATAGCCCAGGCCATCCATTCAACCAGCATGCAGGCTAAAGGTCCCATGGTGAAAGTAAACTGCGCTGCCATCCCCGAAAACCTGCTGGAATCCGAATTTTTTGGTTATGCTCCCGGGGCCTTTAGTGGAGCTTCTAAAAAAGGTAGAACCGGGAAGATACTATCAGCCCAGGGTGGCACCCTTTTCCTTGATGAAATCGGAGATATGTCCTTAAGTCTGCAAGGCAAACTCCTGCGGGTTTTGCAGGATAAGTCTTTTGAACCGGTGGGCTCCAACAAAACAATCCAGGTGAACATCAGAATCATAACAGCAACCAATCAAGATCTTGAAAAACTGGTTGAAGAGGGACGGTTTCGCTCCGATCTGTTTTATCGACTCAATGTCATCAATTTTCACCTGATGCCACTAAGAGAACGACGAAATGACATCAAGCTGTTGGTTCACTATTTCCTGGAAAAATACAATCGCATATTTGGCACAAATATCTCGGAGCTTTCTCATGATGCCCGAAAGATTCTGGAACATCATTCCTGGCCGGGCAATGTGCGGGAACTGGAAAATGTCATCGAAAGAGCAATCAATTTTGCCAGGGGAACCCGCATAGAAAATGACGATCTGCCTTTGTATTTGAAGGAGCACAGTCCGCAGCCATCACCCATCCTTCAATTTACCTCAAACAAAAGCCGTCTGGTGGAAAGTCGGGAAAAACTGGAAAAACAGGAAATCTTAACGGCCCTGGAGCAATCCAAGGGAAATAAGGCAGCAGCAGCCCGTCAGCTTGGGATTAGCCGATCATGGTTCTACGAAAAACTTGCCAAGCTTAAACAATTTGAGTGACCCTGAGATCGGGTTGAGTTGTCCTGCATTCAGGACACCTGTACTGTAAACAGGTCATAATCCGGATTCCCGGACACTTTTCCTAAAGACACATTGCGCCGCTAGACTTCCACTAGTTCTGTCCTTGCCGAAAATGATCAAATTGGCACGTCACTTGCGATTACTGAATTGATGTATGCAACAACAAGTGTGCATTTTGCCGCTTTATCATGAATCTCGATAGATAATAGCAAAATCAAGCCTTGTTAGTATCATCAATCCAAGCTCGATTCGACCCTGACAAACCAACTCTATCTGGAGGAGAGACCCTATGATTTTAGCAACATCTGAGAACATTAAAAAGTACACTGATATGGGAATTTACGGTGATAAAACCCTGATCAGTTATCTTAAAGGACATGTGAAGGCCAATCCTGACCGGGAATGTTTTGTCGACCCGCCCAACAGGAAGGCTTTAAATGGGTTTGATCCTGAACGATTAACGTATAAGGAGTTTGATCGTGCCATTGACGCGACTGCTGAGGCCTTGTTGGATTTGGGTATCGGGAAGGACGATATTGTAATGGTTCAACTCCCGAATTCCTGGGAATTGGCAATGCTCTACTTTGCCATCGCCCGAACCGGAGCCATTATCACTCCTTCCCCGGTTCTCTGGAGAAAGGCGGAACTTGATCATATTGCCCGCTTAACCCAGGCCAAGGTTTTTATTACCTTGGACGAATTCAACAAATTCAACCATATGCAATTGGCTAAGGAACTGCAAAAGAGTAATCCAACCTTAAAGCATATCCTGAAACTGGAAGAGATCAGAAAAATGTCCAAAGGACCGGTTAGCGGTAAATTGGATAGCATTGCAATGGACGCCAACGAAATCTTCACCATCTGCTGGACCTCCGGAACCGAAGCCAAACCAAAAGGATGCGCCCTGAGTCACAACAATTGGATTGGAATGGCCGCACTCCAGGATGCCACAGGTCTTAAGGCTGGTGATACTTTCCTGACTGCAGGACCTCTTGTAAACATGGCTTCAGTCGGTACGGTATTTATCCCATGGATAGTACACGGCGGCAAGGTAGTCCTTCATCACCCTTTTGAACCGGCTGTCTTCATCCAGCAGATCATTCAGGAGAAAGTTAATTACACCCTT
>JAHJTV010000121.1 GCA_018829445.1 bacterium | reverse complement strand
ATCCCGGAGCCATCCAGAACAACGGAATTTTCAACAATGGTTTCCAGTCCCCCTTCAGTGGCAGAGCCGCCAGTACGGGGGACGCAATTGATTTTATGCGCATTCATAAATTTCCTGCAATGTCTTTTTATTTCGGTAATAAACAGCGATTCCGATCCTTTCATGGTAAAAATATGCAGTTCTTTTTTAGCCCGGGTCAATGCGACATAGCAAAGCCTCCGCTCTTCTTCCAATAATTCTTCATGGTCAAGAAGCCGCACAGGCCGAAGCAGGGTCGGTCCGTCCGAAACGGCAGGAAATCCCCACATGCCTTCAGCCGCATGGAGGAGAATGACCGCATCCGCCTCATCTCCTTTTGCCTTATGAATCGAGTATAGTCTGACGCCTTTTTTGTTTTCCTGTTCACAGACAATACCGGCTGAGCTGAGTTTTGCCATGAGTTCCGGGAAAAATAATTTATACCGGCACAGAACCAGTATTTCTTCAGGTTTAAAATGCAGTTTATTAATAAAATGTGTAATTACCTTTACCGTGTAGTCAATCATGAAAATTCTGTACGCTTTAAAATGCATTTCCGGAAGAATGTGCAGGCGGGGATGAGTGGAAACACGGCTCATACCTTTCATTTTTTTTTGAATTTTTTCAATATTAAAACTCATTAATGTTTCGCCGGCGCAGAGCACTGATACAGGACAGCGGTAATTTACGGTAAGATACGTGTTATGAGGATCCGGAAAATGTTCGGCAAACCTTGTAAAAAAACGAACCTGTGAACCGCTGAAGGAATATATTGACTGCCAATCATCACCGACGCAAAAAAGACGCGCGGTATTTTCCGGTGTTACCAGCAGTTTCAACAAATCAATTTTTTCCTGAGAAATGTCCTGAAATTCATCGACCAGAACCATATCATACATTTCAGCAAAACGCTTTGCATCTTTGTGCATACAATCCAGTGCCTGATGGATCAACCCCGGAAAATCAATTTCTCCTCTGCAAAGCATTTCCTCCATAAATTTCTTCATTGCCGACACTGCGCACGAGGTGAAAACCGCAGTTTCGATTCCATATTTTTGTTCAATGCCGGTAAAACTATCCGGCCCTAATCCGCAGGAACGGGCGTTTTGAATAAAGGCGCAAAGCAAATCTTTGAAAGCTTCCGTACGCGGTGCATAATCATAAATCAGTTCATGTAATTGATCAGGATTTTTTTCCGTGCACTCCCCGTAAATTTCATGAATGAATTTTAAAATTATTTCGGGGAAATCATGACTGTTTAAATCGGCGCTGTGCACTATCCTGCATTCCGCACCCTTATCAGCTGCCAGACGTTGAAGTCTCCGATGCTTTCTTCTTTCAGCACTGAACCAAAAAGGAATATACCGTGATTCGCGGGGAGGATCAGGAATAAGAAAAATATTTCGGTTGTTGATTGGAAAGTGCGCCGGAAGCGCTCCTGAGCCGTATGTTTCTATGTGATGCGAATATGGGATTTCATGGAGCAGCAGAAAATCGGCCAATCGTTTTTCTGACAGAGAAGAAACATCTTTCCCGGATAATGTTAAATAATTCTTTTTGAGCGCGGATTTTTTATTATTATCCTGAATTTCATCACTGCGGAGCAGGTGTTCGTAGAATACTTTCAAAAAATGCCGGTCTTTCAGGAATTCAGAAAAATTTGTGTGTACAAATTCATGCACATCCTGGTTCATGACTTTCGGCGTCTTCCCGGTACATTCTTTAACTGTATGATACGCAAAACTATGAAATGTGCGGATCTCAACTGTTATTCCGAAGTCGCGTACTAACCTTTCCTGCATGATCTGCGCCGCTTTACGGGTGTAGGAAACTGCGAGGAGACGTTCAGGAAGAATACCAGACTGCTGCAGTTCCCATGCTATTTTATACAGCAGAACTGTTGTTTTTCCCGCGCCGGCACCGGCAACAATGAGGTGATGCTTTGCTGAGGTTTGTACTGCCTCCTGCTGGGCGGGGTTGAGTCGGTCGAGAGAGATGGACATGCCGGCGGTAGTTGGAAAGAAGTAGT
>JAHJTV010000048.1 GCA_018829445.1 bacterium | reverse complement strand
TATCTCTCGACATTACTCCGCCATGAGTCCAGGGCTCGATACGGGTGGGTGGCTAGCCCTTACACAGATGCTTCTCAGCATCTATTCCCTACAGGGACTTTCACCCTGCCAGATACACCGAGCTTTCCTCGGCGCGATAACACCAAACTGAGCTGCGGCTTCAAAGGACTTTGCGCTGATAACATAATTGCCAGGAAGAACAAACTTGACTTCACCGAGGGCGCTATGCCGTCAGCTCTAGTTATTTGTTATCTTTAATTTATCCAGTTTTCAATAATTAGATCTGGTACTCGGCGAAACTCTTTCTCATTATTGGTAACTAAAATCGAATTTATACTAATTGCGTGTGCGGCAATCAGGGTATCGAGTGATCCGATTGGTGTACCTTTGGATTCTAGGTGTTTTCTTATTCTTCCATATACAATTGAAGCTTCAGAATCATAATTTACGATTTCGAGGGGAATAAGAAATTTCTCCAAAGCATCTCGATTTTTTTCTGGGAAATTGCTTTTTTCGATTCCAAATTGAAGTTCTGAAAGAGTAATTGCAGAAATCGCTACTTGGCCGGGAGGTAGCTTTTGAAATCGTTTAATAACCTCAATAGGCTTTTTCTTAATTATGTAAATGCAAATGTTGGTATCTAGAAGGTACATCAAAAATCTTCTCTTTTTTGAGTTTCAGGTTGCTGTCTTTCATCCATAAAATCAGTTGAAAACTCATCAAGACTGTTTATTAAAGGTGCCCATGAGTTTTTAATGGGAATTAGTATAACAGTATTTCCTACCTTCTTTAAATAAACCTCTTCACCCTCGAATCGGTACTCTTTGGGAAGTCTAACCGCTTGGCTTTGTCCGTTTTTAAACAATTTAGCTGTTTCCATCTTACCTCCTATATATACTTATAGTATATACTCGAATTTACTGGAAAGCAAACCAATTTTTTAGATGGAGTTTTTTAAGATAACACCGTTCTGAGCCGCGGTTGCGACGGAGGTTGATTATAGATAATGTTGCTGAAAACGACAAATCTTGAACCCACCCAAGGTGTTTACCGTCGGCTCCAGATATTTGTTGGTGTCGGAATTTACGACTAAATGGGCTAAGATCAGAAAATGTGAATCCACCCAAAAACAAAAGATCCCAATGACCAACTATTGGACAATACCGGATGAAGACCCAAATTTTTCCATTCCGGATTTTCCAATAATCCCTGTAGCTTGAATCGATCAAAAATATGGAATTAGGAATACAGGTTTATTGGATGTTTTTCAATATGAAGTACAGTGACAAAAAGAAATACTCAGGTATTGGCCCTGCTCGCACTTGAATTCAAGGCAATGATGCCATGTGGTTGTTAAAAAAGATGAAAAGACCAATCTGCAACACTCCCGAAAAATAGAAGCTTGCCAAAAAATCTACCGCACCAACGCTATTATAAGCCGCGGCACACACTAAACTGGAGCCGAAGCAGTAATAGGTAGTAAATCATTGGGGCAACAACAGGCCACAAAATGACAGGTGCCGTCGGCTTGATAAATTTGTTAACTGAGTTCTGCCATTGCCTCGGATATAATCGTATCTTTGACGCCATGTTTTTTGAGGCTATCTACAAAACGTTTAATATCGGAGGACTCAAGTTTTTTAAGATCTTGTCTTAGTCCTTGACCAATATATGCGCGAATCAACGGCTGGTAGCCTGAAAAACCTAACGTAGGCGCTATATTTTTAAGATCTTGAATAACATCTTCAGGCATTCTTAAGGTTATTGATGTCATAGTTCTTTCTTTTTTAAGTCTCTTTTTTATATCACTGTTTTTCATATTGTTTCCTTTCCTTGCTAGTTGCCCTTCTGGCGGAGATTAACCTGAAGGTATCGCTGTCTCGCTCTGTATAAACCACCAGTAACACCTGCCAATTTTCTGTCATTCCGATGATTTTGTCTCTTGTTTCCGATTCCACTACTTCTGAACCCAAATATTTAACAAAAGGATCCAAGAACACTTCACATGCTTCTTCAAACCTAATTTTATGTTTTGTATGTTTAATTTTGCTTTGTTGGCGTGCCACTCGAAACAAACACCCTGAAATTCAAATTCTGTTTTCATGAAACAATTTTAATATAACGTATTTACAATGTCAATACGTGTTTAGATTTGAATTTGGAGAGAAGCTGGAAGCAATATTGGATTTTCACAGTTAACTTTTTATTATACCGCCATTTGGCAACATAGATCGGAAAGCGGTTTTGGTAAGTGGCTTTGTTAATGGTTGTTTGAGACCTATTTACGGAAAACAAATGTCGTTAAATGCCGGTATATGATTCCATCTTAGCGTTGGTATTTGGCTATATTTCTCGGCTTAAAGGATAAAAATGTTGTTTGATCGAGAGCGGAAAAATATAAGGCAATTCAATTGATTATCGTTAAACAGGGGGATCATACAGTCAAAAATGAGCATTTGTCAAAGGTAAGCTATTAAAAACAGTCTTGCCCCAATTACATCAATACTAGAATACAATAATACTTGTATCCCCCCGCACCCCCCAGGCTATTCAGCAGCCGAAAGACCGCTTGGGGCAAATGTCAAAATGAAAGACTTGACCCTATGTTTGTACGACTATTAATCCTTCACTTGGAGAGTTTGGAGCGATTATTATCTTTTGGTTTTTTAAAGCAGTTTCCATGTCTTCAACCTCAAATGCAACATGAGATACTGACTTAACTATCTCTGGGTATGGCGCGTTCTCCCAATACC
>JAHJTV010000115.1 GCA_018829445.1 bacterium | reverse complement strand
GCATCAAAAGAATGGATGGAGTCTTTTGGCAGAAAGAGAATATCGAAAGAAATATTCCTTTAAATGCGGCGGCAGAAAAAAGTGATTGTGTAATCTTTATCTCTGAATTTTCTAAAAGTCAGTATGAAGAGTTATATCATCCTTTAACCGTACCAAATAAAGTAATCCTTAATTGGGTAGATACAGACTACTTTTATCCAAGTGAAGAACCAATCGAAGTTACGAATATCATAGCTACTGCATCTTCTTGGGAAAGAGAAGAGAAAAGGTTTAGATTTATCCTAGCTCTTGCTCGGCAATTTCAAGATATTCAATTTATTCTTATTGGTAAACCGAACAATAAATATATCTCAGAGAAAAATTTAATTTTTACCGGCGAAATGAAAAATCCAACAGAATTAGCTTCCTCACTTCGACGAGGAAAAGGATTTATTAATCTTTCTTATAGAGATGCCGCCCCGAAAGTAATTCCAGAAGCTATGTGTTGTGGACTCCCTGTTTTTTTTACTCTTAGCGGCGGGACAAGAGAATTTAATCCTGCTGGATATGCAATCCAAGATCCTATATTAAATAACTTTGAACATGAAACCCCGAAACTATCTCTAGACGATCTGTTTAGTTCATTCCAAAAATTCTTAGATAATCTACATCTTAATTATCTATACACTCGATGTACATTTCCTTCGTATCAAATACGGAAAGCGAATCTTCTTGAAAATTATTTTGGAGTTTTTTCAAAGTATTCATAAAGATTAAAACAAATAGTACTAAAGGAAATATTTATGGAAACCTGTGGAGAAGAATGTATTCCTCTCTGTAATCACTGTCATCATATGTATCAATATCCAGATGATGATGAATTTCTATGTGATCTCGACGATAAATATATAGACCCAACTGATGTATGTGAAAGCTTCGAATGTAAGCTTCTTTATCCAAAAGATAGAGGATTAAAGCTTAAGAAGATTTTCAAAAGATAAGTTTAACAAAGGAGTAAATTATGGGAGATAATCCAATTTTCTGGATCATCGGAATCGCAATCTTCGTCATAGCATTGGTATGGAGCATTATTAGGGCCGAAGAACAATACGATCAATGTATTGCCGAAGGTTACGGACCATTTATGTGCAGACAAATGGTGTATAACGACTAATGGAAAATGAAGTTTTCGAGATTACATTTAGAGACGCTATGTATCAAGGAACTGGAAAACGAACTACTGTAATCGGAGCAAAAGTAGACTACGACTTCATTAATTATACGCTTAGAGATTTTGACGGATCAGTTATTTGCATTATCCCAGTCGATCGAATAAGTCGCCTTCGATGGAAAGAAATTGGGGAAGACTAAAAAACAATTATGAAAGAAAAAACTTATGGAATAATGGATTTTTTAGCCCAAGCGTTTGGAGTGACCCTTCCAGTTGAAATCGGGACTACCTTTCCAATTAAAAAGGAAGAAAAAGGATTAAAAATGGAAAAGTTTAGTAGTAAGAAGAAATACATTACTGAATCGATGAAACAGCTAAGAGAACAAGGTTGGAGACTCAGATTTAATATCGACGACTCTCGAATCTTTTCAATTATGTATCACAAGACTCCAAATTCTAACGGAGAATGTAAGGTTTACTTCTCTGTCAGATCTTGCAAGGATGAGTTCTCGCGGCCAAAAGCACGAGAAGCACTTCTCACTCATTGGAAGAACGATACTCACTATCTCTCGATTGTAGAAGATGATCTCTTCGATAACGAAGTGATTTTTGATACTATTCTAGATCAGCAAGATCGTTTTCCTTATGAATTCAGAAGCGATTTTAGTCTTCTAGACTATTAATTCCAGCGCCGGGAATTGATCAATTGGCTAGATCGGCTGACTGTGGATCAGCAAATTAAGGTTCAAACCCTTATTCCCGGAACAAAGAAAGAGAATAAGATGATGAAGAAGAATTTATCGATTTTGAGGATCTTAGCAATACAAGAAACTCTTGCTTCAACTTGGGGGGTGGCTGACCGTTGCTCAGAAATATGGAAAGCTAAAGGATTAGCAAAACTAATCTATATCCCGTCTCTTTTATAGTAATGAAGAGTCAACGCTTTTAGCCGAGCAGTATGGAAGAATTCAGGAAGAACTAAAGCAGAAGAAGAAAGCATATGAGAAACTTGCTAATGAAAATTATGATTTGAGAAGACAGTATCGACTTCCATATATCTTATCAATTCTTATTTTCATACTTCTCAGCGTATCTATAATCTTAACAACTTATAACTGTAATACGAATACAGAGCCTAGTACGTTCTGTTATATAAATTTGTTTAATCCACAGGATCGTCCTGATCAATACATTCTATATCAAAATGTTGAATGGGATATGGATAGAGATATTGGAACATTCGATTCTTT
>JAHJTV010000047.1 GCA_018829445.1 bacterium | reverse complement strand
TGCCTTGGTCCAATCAAAGCAACAATGTAGCCATTGGCAAGCCATTTCTTAACTTTTATTTCCGCTTCCCTTTCAAAATATTGCTTAATATCATTCATATTACTTACTAATTTTAGTAGAATTTTAGTCAGTTGTCAAGGAAGGCCCTGCACCCCTAAATCAGTACCACCCTAGCCTCTCTTAGTTTATCTCAGAATATGTTCTTAGTATATGGGGTACACCCCCAAAGTATTCAAGTGCATAACGCGAAACTCGTGGTATGGTAAACCCCACTTCGCTAAAGCTTCGAGGGGCAAGGGCTTTTTTTGGCATATTAGGGTTGAATGATTGGCGGTGTGGAGGTAGCTAGAACTAACATCGGCTCGATGCGCAGTGCAGTGAGTGTCTGAGACTCTACTACATCTTCTGCTGTATAAACATTAACCTGCATATCCTTTTTTAGGTCTGAAAAAGCGAGTTTTTCTGGTTTTCCCCAGTTATTCATCCTTGATATTTCAGTGGTGTCGGTGATTGTTACCTGATATTGTTTTTCTTGCGATTTTTCCAATGCGTCTGGTAATGGCATCACCATATTGCCTTTTACAAAAATTTGATTATCTTTAATATCAGTAATCGTTCCATAAACCGTATTACTGATCGGCGGCAACTGAATGGAGGCTGCTTCAAACTGGTTGGTGGAGAGTAACCTAAGATCGCTGTTTGTACCAATAGTAACTGTTTCCCTAATGGCAAGATCCTTGATAGAGATTTTTTTCTGGTTGGGTGGGGATGGCGAGGCAAAAAGATGGTTGATGGAGGTGGTTGGTTGACTGATAATACTATTGTCAGTAATCAACACTTTATATCTGATAGTTCTTTTAATTGGGGTGGGTAACGGAGAAGGGGGGAAGTTTTGTTGGCCAAGATTGCCGACTGGCGTCATCGTCGAATTTTGGAATAAGGTAAAATTTTGACTGACCCAAATCGCATTTTCTTCAACCGAATCAATCTTGCCTGTAAATGTCATTACCGGGTGGGTGAGAAAAAGATAGTCAGGGTAATTGGTTTCTTTGGCTGTTTTTCTGATTAATAGGATAAAAACGATAGTGAGCGCGAAAGCAATGATTGTAACAATCAACATCAATTTTTTCATATAATTCTCCACTATTTTAATTTAATAGCAGTGACTCTTATTGATTGTCCAGGACTATACCCGTAAGTCTCTAAAATAAAATATTGGGGGCCGCCGCTGCCACAAAAATATATGGGGTTGTTGTCTCCCCCATACCACCCTGTTTGAACTTGAATTGTGCTATCCGCAGTTACATTTGCAACAAACATTCCGCTTTCTTGTTGATACCGTTCTCCACATAATGTCCCACCATAAACTCCAGCCAAAATGTAAGGTGAGTTATACTGTACGCCATTAATCAGAAAATAAAGCTGGCCGAAAGAATACCACATAGGATAATACCATCTAATGTTAGCTTGCCAATGAATCAAATATTGGCCGGCACTTATTGCCCCTAAATTAATCACCCAACCTGAATAACACCAAGCCCACGATCCACAAGTATATATAACTCTCGTTGCACTTGAGTATTGAGAGCTTGCCAGGTTAGTAATTCCTAAAGTTGTTGTTTGTGTTAATCCCACAACGTCTAAAGCCGCCCCTGGAGCCGTCGTCCCGATGCCGACCTTGCCGGAAGAATTCCAGATACCACCCGGAGTCCAGACAGTGCCGATTGAAGTATCAATATTTAGTGTTCCCGCCACGGCTTTTACTTCTTTTGGAACTTTGGAAAGCTGATAAGTCATGAGACCAATGAAAAGAAAGATGAAGAAGAAAGAAAGAAGAGGAATATGATTATTTCTGACAGATTTTTTTTCCATTACTAATGATATGGTATAAACATTTTCTCTCTCTGTCAACCCCCCGAATTGCCTCACCAAAAATCTTCCCCAAACTAAATCGTTGACTCATTAGTAAAATCTACCCCAAAGTTTAAATAAAAATGAAAGGGGCAGATATGCTGAATATGAGCCAAAAACAAGCGGTTACCCGGCAGTTAAAAC
>JAHJTV010000046.1 GCA_018829445.1 bacterium | reverse complement strand
GGATTTTAACTACTAGCCCATCTCTAGATGTTGTTTCGATTTTCTCCTCACCAGTAAGAATTGTTTGAATATCTATATATTTGCGATGAGTCTCAAGTGCTGCAGATTCTGTGGAACGTGTTTCATAACTTGTTACCTGAGCGAAAATATCGTCTCCACGTAACGTGTATGTTTTATCATCTGATTTCGCCGCTAATGATTGTAAAAACTTAAAAGCAATTTTCCATGCTGAACCAAAATGGTAGTGTTCCCATCTTTCTATTTGATCAATAATCATATCCTTATTCTTCTGAAATTTTTTTTATAAAACGAGTATAAGCCGCCGCCTGTACTGGCTTTGTGTATCCGAAATATTTGCCAAGACCGATTAACTTGAACTCTGCAAAGGGGCGATGGCGGTCGGTCTTAATGCATTTGTTCTGTGATGATGAACTCAGCTTTCAACTTGAAATTTTTGGATTTTTATTTCAGGTAAATGCTTGTAATGTTTTTCATTGCCTGTTAAGAGAGGCAATTGCTTTATCACTGCAGAAGCGCCGATCAATGCATCAGCCAATTCCATTGAATGGCTTAGTGTATATTGCTCGATATAAAACATGGCTTTTGTTGAGACTAGTTCATCTATCTGAATGATCTGGGCATTTAGTATTCCCAAAGCTTTTTTAAATGCATTGAGTTCTTTCTTGTTTCTGACTCCCTGAATAACCTCAATGTAACTCACTACAGAGATACTGAACCTATCAAGACTATGGAGTGTATCAATCGCATTCTGGAAACCTCTTGAGTACCAAATTAAAACATCAGTATCGATAATCAAAATGATCTCCTTTTCCTGAGATTCCGAACGTATCCTTCGACATCGTCCATATCAGTTCGGTCTTTCCACATACCACAGAAATCATTTTGTTTATTTTCCTGACTTGATTTAGCAATGGGCACTATTTTTGCGTAAGGTTTGCCATGGAATGTAATAATTACCTCTTCCCCTCTCATTGCAGCATCAAGAATTTCTTTCGTATGAAATCTAAGGTCCTTACTGGTTGCTTGCATAGAATCCTCCATTTGATAAAAGTTTATAAATATAAGTATAAACTTTATAAAGCTATCCAGTCAAGAATGACCTCTATCTTTCACACAGAACGCCGCACATAAGCCGCTGGTTTTGACGCGCAGCGGCGAAGCCAGGCGGACTTGATGTGCTTGTTAGGGCTTTTAATTCATTGATCCAATTTGCTATTAAGAGCTTTGACAAAACCTTTTGGAGCATTAAAACCTAATTTCTTAGCTTTGTTCAGCTTTTCTAAAGAGTCTTTATACTTGCCATCGTAAAAAAGTGTGATTGACCATTGGAATAGTTGGTCTTGCATCAATGGACCTATCTTCCGAACTTTCTTGTACAAAGCATAAGCACTGTCAAAATACTCTCTAGCTTCCCGGTTTTGTGATTTTTCTTTCCACCCCAGATTTCCATAAGAAAATGCAAGATCACTTATTATTCGAGGATTATTTGGATCAAGAGTTAGTGCCATATTCGTCATTTTGATTGCTTCTTCGAATTTCTGTTGCCTATTAAGCACAGCCCCAAATCCCTAAAAAGCATGCGGGTTTTTGCTGTTTAAAAGCCAAGCCTGATTAAATCGCTTCATTGCTGTTTTTTGATCTCCTTTCCGAAGGTATTTCCAACCCAGATTTGCTACATTCTCGCTTGCTTTTTCACGTGTACCGTTCTGCTGGGTAACAGTTTTTATGAACTCATCATCTAGCTTTTTTTGCTCTGGTGTTTTTTCGACACCTCCGTACATAGGGAGTTCGTTAATAGGATGAGCACTCAATACCGAATGAATCAAAAGAAATACTAAGCATAAAGCCAATCTTAATATCATATTTTTATTTTTCATATTTTTGGCCCTAACACTATTCTAAGCCAGGGCTAGCAAGAGCTTGACGCCACCACAGGCTGTATGTGAATCACAATTTTTGATGGCACTGGCGGCCTATTGCCCTCGGCTTCAGAAACAAGTTATACGAGCTGAACAAAGCCAATACACTGTCATTTTTATTCAACACGAAATGTAGATTTGGGACTTCGATACATAACTGACAGACCATCTGTTAAGGTTTCAAAGCCATTTTTCTTTCCTATTTCTCTGATTCTACCATAGGTGTCTTCACCCAAGACTTCACCTGACAATAAAATTACATTCGAAAATTCATTGGATAAACCACTTTTCAGATTTTCTGCATCCTTGAGTTTTCCAACCTCCGAAAGAAACTTGTTGAATGCACTCTTTTGAACATTATTCATATCAGCTATCACCTACTTTTTTATCATTTATTTTGTCAAAATCACTCGTTAATATCGGATAACACCATGCTAAGCCGCCGCCTGCACGGGTTTTGCGCTCAGGTGTCACTTGCCAGGATCGACCAACTTGAATCCTGTAAAGGCGCGATGGCGGTCGGTCTTTAGCAATTTGTTATGAGGTTTAGTTTTTGATCCTGGAATTATAGTGAGTTAAGAATTGATCAACCCCTACCTCTTGAATCAGTTTCTGATTTTCAATAAAGTTCTGTCCATATTTCAACCACCTCTTGGAAAATCTTTTAAACTTTGCACAAGGGAAATCGTCACATTGGTAGCAATGGCTTATCTCTCTTTCCTCACAACATAAGTGGAATGTATTACATTTTTTACAACGTTCAATATTGATTTCAGCACCAGGACATGGTTTCTTATCCCTTGTATATGTTGGGCAACCACCACAAAAAACTCCACATGCCGGAACCCTTCCGTTGTATGGCTTCAATGTCATTATGTATTATGCAACTAAGTTTAGTTTGTTCTCATAACACCATTATAACCGGCCACTGCACCGGACTTTGATTTAAGATGAATTTGCCAAGATCACATAACTTGAGGACAGCAGCGGCGATATGTGGTCCGGTTAATAAATTCGTTATCTTTTGATTCGCTATATTAATACAAAGCATTACTATAGTTTTCAAGGATTATTTGATCTTTTGTTACCAAGTAATTATCGTCTAAAGCTGCATTAGCTACAATAATTCTGTCGAATGGATCACGTGTCCAGTTAAGCTCCATTGCACTGTTTATGATAGTATTGAAGTTTTTATTGCAGACTGTAAGTCCAATAGAATTTGATAAATCCATAATAATATCTTTGGCAGATACAGTAATTCGTTTGATCTCATTGAGATATTGAAGTTCTAAACGAACAATCGGAGATATTTGGATTTCATTGTCGTTTAGCAGATCTTTGGCTTGATCGTTGAGTTTTTCAACTTGTCCTGCATACAACCAGACTACTATGTGAATGTCAATGTAAATCAAGATTGACCTCCTTTTCCCAACTGATATCAACGAGATCATCGGGATTTCCAACAATAATATCTGGTCTTGACTTCAAATTTGCTAATTTGTTGCTTTTTGCGACGGGAACTATTCTAAGTAATTTTCCTCCCTTGTTGATCTCCAAGGGTACGCCGCTGTTAAGCACGTCATCTAGCAGTTTATAAATGTTGCTCCTCAATTCCGTTGGACTTACAGTTTTCATGTTTGCCTCCAAGAGATGATACGTACATAATCATATTTACATACGTACATGTTGAGGTTTTTTATCCACTCCGTCAAGTTAATTTAGAGGATTAAAAATATGTAGACTGCGGAAGATAACACCTGGCTAAGCCGCAATTATCGACGCTTCGCGGCGATAATTGCCGGTCTTCAGCCACTTGTTGGACTTTTTCTTGATGTTGACCTTATTTTGAACCAGTTACCTTAGCAGCGCCTGCTTCAGCAAATTTTCCAATGGAAACAACCAGTCCGTATAAAGTTTGAGGCAAATGGCCAGTTAGTCCCAATATACTGAGAATAAACAATAATAAATCACTCCAACTAAAATCTATAAAATTTGGAAGCTTGCTTTGAGTCCTTAGTAATAGAATATAAAAGCAAACCCAACCAGCAAAGGAACCAACAAAATTGAATACAAATTGATAGAAAAACCAAAAGAAGTAACTCAATTTTGAAGTTTCTTGCGTGGATAAATCGAGATAAGATATATGAATGACTCTAACTCCCCAAATAAAGCTCATGATCAGAGAAAGAGGTATCCAATATGAAATAAAGAATTTTAGTAGATATTCCATTTTTGCCCTTTATAAGTTATTTCAGCGAGTCGTCGCGGTAGGAACGCCGATTGCTCGACGTCCCCCGCACAGATCCGGACATGAAGTTTTCCCTCATCCGGCTCCTCGGTTATGTTCATTTCCGCGCCTCGCTCCTCCGATTGTTAGGAACAACCGGATACGGACTGGTAT
>JAHJTV010000045.1 GCA_018829445.1 bacterium | reverse complement strand
GTTCCATTCCTGATTCAGACGTATCCAAATCAAATGTCCGCCACAGACTCAACACTCGATACGGGTGGATGGCTAGTCCTTACCCGACGGGGACTTGCACCCCGCAAGATGCACCAAGCTTCGCTTGGCGCTGCTAACGCCAGCATAACCAGCTTTTATCGCAGAGCGCAGGGAGCGTAGCGACCGAAGCGGCGCGATAAAAGTCTGCGTTTATGCATTTGTTAGCAAATTTATATACAATCAATCGTAGAATAGCTCAGAAATAGTACTAGTGACTTCGCCAGCCGAATTAAAAAATACAATACGTCGGTGATAGCTGCTTGTGTCATTAACTGGCAATGTGTATTGCCAAATACAGGTGTCTATATGACATTCGTTAAATAATGGATTTCCAATTAGGTTTGTAACATCCAATTTTGACATTCCTCTATTTATTTTATGAAATCGGTTTTCAGAATATTGTTCTGACCAAAGAGTTTTAATTTCGACAAATGGGAACATCACCTTACTGATAATTATATCATTAATATTATAACGATATCGAACTAAATCATAAAAAATCGAAAAAAGTAACAGTAAAAGCAGAAAAATTAAAGCCAATATCTTTCCTTTTCTGATTACCATATTTTCCACCATGTTTTTCAGTTAGCTCTTTGCCATGTTTTTAAAATTATTGCTTTTCGATTTATCAGGTCGAGAACGAAGATATGGTGCATGATTTTTTGGATTTACATATACCGTGTTATGAATTTTTCCTTCTTGTGTCATTTTTATTGCTTCACTTTTTGAAATCCAACCATGCCCTTCAAGCAAAAACTCGCAGAGAACTCCCTTGTGGTCTTTTTTCGCATCTATGATATTGATGATTGGAATTCCCCATCCATCACTATGATAATATTTTGTTTCTTTAATAACATTTCCATTTTTGTCACGGATATCAAAATGGTCATCACTAACAGCCTCCATTATTGAAACATCAATTTTTAATCTATCGCCTGCCCCTTTAACATCGGCTTCCGAAAAATTGTAGATTTTCCACCAGGCATTATGCCCTTTTATTGGTTTACCATCGACACGTTTGATGCCATCTGCGTCTATATGTAAAGGCGTTTTATAACCTGGCGCAAGTTTGTGTGCAACAGAAGGTCCAATTGGATGATTGGTTGTGCTTTCAATAATCCAGAGAGTTTCTGTTGAAAGATTATTGACTGTGCCTTTTCCTTTGTAAAGCTTTTTAACTTCATCAATAATTGTCATGTTTTACCTCAAATGAGAATTACATTCTGTATTTAATAGATTTTGTTAATTGTTGCTAACGCCTAGATCAGTGGTGGCTTGCGAGGAACCTTGTCACTGATCAATTCTTTTTAAATTATTGAACTTTAAACATTCCGCATGGCCATCCACTGAATCTAATTGTTATCTTTTTATTTCGACTCCATTCGTTTTGTGAAGAATAAAAATTTGTCTGTTTTTTCTGTAATCTCAAATCCGAGCTTTACATAGAATTTTGAAGTTCGAGTATTCCATATTGGAGTTTTTAACGACCATGATTTAAAGTTTGGAAAATGTTGAAATAAGAAATCAAACACTAAGGATCCAACACCCATATTGTGAAACTTTGGATCTACAAAAATTCTATAAAGAAACGCTTTTTCTGAACTTTCCTTGTTAAACCAAAAACCTCCAATAGTAGAATCATCAAGTAATATCTTATAAAACCTGAATGAGTCTTTTATCATTTGTTCATGAAACTCGGTGGAATCATAACCAGGTGGACCACCTTTTGTTTTCCTTCCCGCGACAATGAAATCGGTATGAAAGGCATCTATGGAAATCCTTGTCAGTTTTTTCACATCCAATTCATTAGCTAAATCGAAATGAAAGCCCATATCTTGTATTTAGCAATGTAATGGTTTTTGAAGATAACACCAAACTGAGCTGCGGCTACGCTAAACCTGGTGTAAAGACAGATTGTGCCATGAACGATAAACGTGAATCCACCGAGGCGCTATGCCGTCAGCTCTAGTTATTTGTTAAGTGGCGCACTTAGTGAGAAGTATGAATTATGATTGATTATTGCTTGCTGTTTCTAATACGCCTTTTGCCCATTGATTAATACTCTTGCCGCTTGCTTCGGCTGCGGAAGCAACTGCTGCATGAACATCTACGGGAATTCTAAGCATCAGATTGCCTGAATAGGGCTTATTTGGTTTTTGTTTGAGTTTCTTACACGCCTCAAGATAATTATCTACAGCTTCTCTAAATGCGCTCTCAAGTTCTGTCACAGATTCTCCGTGGAAACCTATAACATCGCGAATGCCGATTACATGACCTACAAAAATCCGATCTTCGGGATCGAACTCGACTTTTGCAAAATATCCTTTATAATTCATTGAATTCATAATGTAACTCCTAATAGCTCGAGAAATACTCGGGCATCTTTTATTCTATATCTTAGTGCAGCTTTATCAGGATGAGGACGGTGAAAATATGACCGAATACCATCCTTTTCAAAAATGACACTTGAACCAGAGCCTTCAATAACTCGGCAACCTAACGAAACAAACAATGATTCGATCTTGTTCCACTCGATATTACCATTTACTGGATTTGAAAATATGGCAATCAGTGTATTTTTATGCTTTTTATTCATAAGTATACGCTATCAATATCCGATAGCAGGTGCAATCAAATAATGATTGCATTTTAAAAATATTGGACTAGTCAAATTGAACTGAGAAAATTTAATATTGCCCGCCAAAAGCCACTTAACGCTTGAACTAACCGGCCACTGCACCGACTTTGATTTATTACAGATGGTGCCATGGAACATGGTAATTTGACTCTATCGGGGGCGATTGTGGTCCGGTTAAGTGATTTGTTAGTTGCAACCCTTTGGCTTAAAAAGCCATGACCACAGGTTTTGAATGACTACAGAACCAAAAGAACCCAAGAGCCAACTTGTGGCCAATACCGGGCCAAGTAAACCAATTTTTCAACACCGATTTTTGATTGAATAACCAAGGTAAAAACCTTGTTTAAATATGCTGACAGGAATACAGATTTTCTGGGACTTTTGCAACACAGAGATGCCGAAAATGGTGAATGGAGCAATGTAAATGACCTTGCATTGGTTCAACTATGCAAAAATCAGGTATTGGCTCTGCTGGGAAGTGAACCCAAGGAGATGTTGCCAGGAGGCCAACAAAAAAAGAAAAAGTTCGATAGACTCTAAAAACTTAGACCATACTTCGATTCAAGTTTTCAGCAACGTCGCGGTAGGAACGCCGATTGCTCGACGTCCCCCGCACAGATCCGGACATGAAGTTTTCCCTCATCCGGCTCCTCGGTTATGTTCATTTCCGCGCCTCGCTCCTCCGATTGTTAGGAACAACCGGATACGGACTGGTAT
>JAHJTV010000007.1 GCA_018829445.1 bacterium | reverse complement strand
AGCGACAGAAGCTGCTGCTGTTTTTAATAAATCCATTGCCAAAGCTACATGTCCCCCATAAAAATTCCCGGCATAAATGGTCTTTCCTTCGTATGGGTCAATAATCGGATTATCGTTTACGCTGTTTAATTCCCTTTGAAGCAGTTGTGATGCCCAGGTAAGAGCATCACGGGCAGCGCCGATTACATGGGGTGCACAGCGGATAGAATAGGGGTCTTGTATAATTCCAACTGTTTCTTTTCCACTATCAATCAATTGACTTCCCTCCAAAGCTGTTCGAATTGCTTCTGCGGAGGCAATTTGACCAGGATGATGCTTTAGCCGGTGGGCCGTGGGATGAAAGGCCAGCGACCGGCCATACATGATTTCAGCAAAAAGGGCGGTAGCTTTTTCACAGGTAATCAGCGTTGACTCAAAACGATTTGCAGTTAAAGCCCCAATGGCTGTCATTAAAAAATTCCCATCTCCATTGAACGTGGCAAGGGGATTTATGTCTGGGATGAAAATGGTGAAAAATACATCGATTTCACATCGGGCTGGGGAGTTACCTGCCTTGGTCACGCAAACCCTATAATCATTAACGCGATAACAGAACAGAGCAAGAAAATAATTCAGAATCCAAGTTCCGGTCTCACATATTCGCCTGCCAGGGCCAAGGCGCTGTCAGTTATTTCTGAAATTCTGCCAGGATGTCTGACCCGTGTGTTCTTCTCAAACAGCGGTGCCGAGGCTAATGACGCGGTCATCAAACTTGCCAGGAAAGTGACGGGACGATTGAATGTTATCTCGACAATCAACAGTTTTCACGGACGTACCATCAGCACAGCTTCAGCAACTGGGCAAGCCAAACACAGGGACAAGTTTAATCCCAACATGCCAAATTACCGTTTTGTGCCTTTTAATGACATTGGCGCGCTCACCAAGATCATGGACGAGAACACCGCCGCGGTCATTCTCGAACCAATCCAGGGTGAAGGCGGTGTCAATATCTCGTTTGGCGAGTACTTGAAACAAGTGTCAGATCTTTGTGAAAAAAAACGGATCATACCTGCTTATCGATGAAGTTCAGACCGGTTTTTGCAGGACGGGCCCCATGTTCGCTATTGACGGCATGGACATAAAAGTAGATTTCATGACCATGGCCAAAGGAATTGCCGGAGGGTTTCCCATCGGAGCTTTCGCTGTTTCAGAGAGATAGCGGGAAAAGTTGAAATTGGTGACCATGGTGGAACCTACTGTGGAAACCCACTTGGATGCGCGGTTGTCCACGCGGTTGTCAGGCACCTGATCGACAGCGATATATCATCAAATGTCAAAACGATCGGGGCTTACACCATGAAAAGGTTGGAGACGTTAAAACAGAAACATTCTGAAAAAATCTCGGATATTCGCGGGAAAGGGTTGCTGATCGCTATTGAGTTCTTTGAGGAAAAAAAGGCCATGGAGATTTACAACGACTGTATTAAAAACCATCTGTTTGTGAATATTACCCAAGGGAAAATCGTCAGGTTGTTCCCCGCTTTGAATATCACTGAAGCAGAGATGGCGGAAGGACTGGCAATCTTTGAGAAAGTGATCAGCGCGTCTGTCTAAAAACAAGGAGAACTCTGGTGGAGGGTTCTCCCATTCAATGCTTACCCCAAAAACCATCGCAAGTGACCTTACCACCGGCCTGTTGCTCTCGGCTTAAGAATTTTGTTTGGCAAGTTTTCTGCTTTGCTTTTTCATGATTTTAGTTAATGATCGTAATGCTTCATTCGCAGAATCATGATCTGGAAAAAACTCTACAATATCCGGATAAATTACAGCAACATTGGTTCCTTCTTGATATCTCTCTGAATATTTCCCTCCAACACCTTTGCTGAGATCATATTCTTCTAACATGTCATAATCATTAAACATTCTTTACATAATATTTCCTCTCTCTTTTTGCAGCTTTTCTTGCGTTTATTATACGAATTATTATCCCCTAACTCCCATGCCTTGGATTGGGCGAGAAATAATTGGTATGGTGTCACCAGATTTCAAAAAAAGTTTTAAATGACCCGTTACTAGGGCTGGTACTCGAATCGGGCAAGAGGCGAAAAACAGTTCTCGCGCGTTTGTTGCTCAACCTTATCCTCTTCATGTTCCATTTCTTGCCCCTCTGTGACCAAAAACGCCCTAAATTTTGTTAACTGGCAGAAAAATGACTTGACTCAGTAAAAGCAAATTCTTATCATCTCATCTCATCTCATCTCATCGTCGCTGGATGTTCACCCTCAAGAGCAAGAGTAAGAAAAGCCCTTGCATCTATCAGGTGATTCGTTTAAGGTCGTTAAGAATTCAACGGCATACCAAAATCAAGGCTGACGCAAACTCTTACGATCCGAAGTATGCCGGTTATATATGGCTACGAAAGAAAGGCAAGGCTCCTTGATATTTACCGAGCTTAACAGCACGGGAATATCGTTTGCATATCGCCACCAGAGGTACTATGGCCGGAGTGTTTAACAAGGGCACTTTCTGAAATGCTTGAGCCGTATGACGGGAAAATGTCCAGTACGGTTCTTAGGGGCGATGAGTCTGAGAGGCCTCAGACCTACCCGATCAAACAAAAAGAATAGGAATTATTTAAGAGAATCAGAGGTAAGTGCTTTTAAACCTAAAACTGTTTCCATGGGTTCAAAATCATAATCATCATGAAGCAAGGAAATATTGTTTTCAATACAAAACGTTCCAATCAAGACATCTATTGTTTTTCCTACGGTAATTCCTTATTTTCGCAAAATACGAAGGCACGCACCAACTCATAGAACAGGCTTTTAATAGTAAATGATCATGTCATTTTTTAATTGGTGTCTCAAATCCATTAACACATTCCGCAAGAAACAAAATGCACAAACATGCTTATATCAGTGTTTTCATAGCTATTTTTAGCTTCTTGCCATTAATTCTGTGTTTAGATCATAGTGTATACGCCGCGACAGAATTGAAATCTGATCAAAATACGTCGATTTTTACCCAAATTGGACATTCTCGTTGGATTGGTTCTGTTGCATATTCCCCAGATGGGCAATTTCTAGCTTCAGGGGGTGGTGACAAATTATTAAAACTCTGGGATATCAAAACCGGAAGAGAAATCAAAACCTTTAGAGGGCATCAAGGATATATTGACAAGGTAGCATATTCTCCTGATGGCCGTTTTCTAGCTTCTGCAAGTACTGATCAAACTGTAATACTTTGGGATATTCAGACCGGAAACTTATTGAAAAACTTTAAAATTGGATATTCTTTTGGTAAACTGGGCATAGCTTTTTCTCCGGAAGGGCGTTTTTTGGCGATGGGAGTCGGATCAAGTATTCTCATATTTGATATTGAAAACAAAAAAAGTGTTCAAATGGAGACGTCTCATACTACTGACATTAAATATCTTGCGTACAATCCTGACGGTCGTTTCCTAGTATCTGGTTCTGGTTTTCCCGACGAATCTGTGAAAATCTGGGATATACAAAAAGAAAAAGAACTTGATTTGTATAAAGTAAAAAACGGTCTAAACGCAATCGCCTATTCTCCAGATGGAAGCTTTCTAGCTCTTGCGCATTGGTCTAGTATTACAATCTTGGACATCCAGACGGGGAAAGCTGTTAACAAAATTATAACATCCATAGAAGGAATTAATTCTATCTCATTCTCTCCAGATGGACGGTTTTTGGCTTCGGGGGGTAAAAATAGTGCGTTGAAACTTTTGGATGTTCAATCAGGAACAGAAATCAAAGATTTTCAGGGGCATTCGCGTGATGTCAGGTCCATCGACATCTCTCCAGATGGACAGTTTTTGGTTTCTGCTAGTTCAGATATGACATTAAGACTTTGGGATATAAATTCCGGTAGAGAAATTAAAACTTTTGAGAAGTACTCATTTCGTGCTTCCTCTGCTTTATTCTCCTTTGATGGTAGAGTTCTAGCATCCACTTCTGATAACGATATCTATTACGATAAATTGCAAAACGCTAATAAACATCCATCAAGTCTAAATTTTTGGGATATTGAAACAGGTCGAAAAATTAGTACACTCACACTACCCTCAAAACTTGCAGTTCGAATCAGCTTGACCCGGGATTTTCGTTATTTAGCATTTGGTGACACTGACTATTCTGTAAAGCTTTGGGATATTAAGGCTGGAAGGGAAATTAAATCATTTGAAGGTCATTCTGATAAAATTTATGATACAGCATTTTCCCCTGATGGAAGCTATTTAGCATCAGTAGGTAGGGAAGAAACAATCAAAATATGGGATTTAAAATCAGGAAAAGAGTTGCATACGTTGAGTGGATACAAGAGCCAAATAAATGCAATAAACTTCTCTCCTGATTCTAAATATTTAGCTTCAGTTTGTCTTAAAGGTGCTAAGCTTTGGGATATTCGCACTGGAGGTGAAGTGAAAAATTATGAGAAAATGGGTGGTAACACTTCGATTGCTTTTTCTCCTAACGGACGCTTTGTAGCAACTGGAGATTGGATTGGAATTATAAGATTAATAGATCTTGATACTGGAAAAGTTATTAAATACTTAGAAGGGCTTTCGGGTCAAGTAATTGGGATGACAGATAATGCTGGCAAGTTAACGAAAATTCATAAATCGCATCATGATCAAATTGATTCTGTAGCATTTTCACCTGATGGACGTTTTTTGGTTTCAGGTAGCAGAGATCAAACAGTAAAGCTATGGGATGTTCGAGAAGCAAAAGAAATCACAACCTTTAATGGACATTTGGCCGGTGTGAATTCAGTTGCTTTCTCCCCAGATGGGCGTTTTGTAGCTTCTGCTAGCACAGATTCAACCACTAAATTGTGGGATATAACTTCAAAAAAAGAAATAGTGTCAATGATTTCGTATATAAATGACGAATGGTTGACCATCACACCTGACAGTTTTTTTAATAGTTCAAAAGATGGAGGAAAGTATATTAATGTCGTTAAAGGCATGGATGTTTACAATATAGATCAGTTTTTTGATAAGTTGTACAGGCCCGATATTGTCCAAGCCAGAATTAATTTTACTAAAAACAAGGAGTTAAAAAAACTTGCGGCTGAAAAATTGGAAATAGACCTTGACCAACTTGTTCAGCAAAAAGCGCCATTGTTGAGTTTTATCTATCCCAGTTCTGGTAGTCTATCCAAACGAGATGTAGAATTCAAAATTTCGATTCAGGAGCGAGGAGGTGGCATTGGTAAATTAATATGGAAAATCAATGGCGTGACCATCGGGTATGCAAACCTGGAGCGTGGATTTTACATATCACCATCTTCCTCAAATGAAAGCAGCAACAGATCAAAACCCATTATCCAATCTAGATTACTGACCTTATCACCCGGAAAAAACATAGTCGAAGCTGTTGTATTCAACAAAGACAACACAATGAGTTCCCTTCCTGCTGTTTTGGAGCTTGTCTTAAAAGATGATATTTCAGATAAACCATCTTTACATATACTCGCCATTGGAATTAATAAATATCGAGATAAATCACTTTGGTTAAATTATGCTGTGCCCGATGTTAAAGATCTAACTAAGCAACTGGAAAAATCAGGTAGATTGGTCTTTGATCGAATCCAAACCAAGCAAATTTTTGATGCTGAAGCTACTTTGGAGGGACTAAAATCTGGGTTTGAATTTATTGCTAAGCAGGCAAAAACCAATGACGTATTTATTTTATACATGGCTGGACATGGTATCACTATGGACGGGCGTTATCATTTTCTTCCTGTTGATTTCAGGTATAGAAATGAAGAGTCTATTCGCAAGAAAGCAATCAATCAGGATCATCTGCAAAAGTGGATGTCTTTGATACAAGCAAGTAAAAGTTTGGTGCTTTTGGACACATGTAACAGTGGATCATTTGTTGAAGCACAGGCTGTCGCAAGGGGAATAGCGGAAAAAACGGCCATTGATAAATTGATTAGAGCTACTGGAAGAGCAACCATTTCAGCCTCAACTGATTCACAGGTAGCACTAGAAGGGATTGAAAATCACGGTGTCTTTACTTACGCTTTAATGAAAGCATTGGAGCGGGCTGATAAAGACTTTGGCAATAATGATGGGGTGATAACCACTTCAGAATTAGCAAGCTTTGTTGATGAAATAGTGCCCGATCTGACTTACAAAAAGTGGGGATATGAACAAATTCCCCAGGTCAATATTCATGGACGGACATTTCCAATTGGAGTAACTATCAGATGAGATGATAAGAATCAGGATTTGCGACACCCTAGGTCGGGCCTAGGGTGTCGCATTTTGCATGTTTTAACAAGTTAAAAACCCTCTGCAAATTTGCCCAGATCTGGCACCGTTAATCCATTTTTTAGTTTTTCAACAAGTTTCGACACTTTTATAGATTTATCGGTTTCGCTTCCCATCACTATCTTTTTTCTGGATAGAATAGTCATCGGGATATTTCTTTTAACCCACCTGTCTACCTCTTTTCCTGTAACTTTAGAAAACGCTTTATCGATAAGGCTTGGTGTTAAATCCTCACAGATAACTGGCATCGACAATACAGACTTATTGATCTCTGAAAGTCTATGAGGTTTAGTGATCGCTTTATGCTTTCCAAATAGACTCTCGATAATATCCGACGTCAATAGCATTGGGAAACCAATCTGCTTTGTATATTCAAGCTCTGCTGACAACGCCTTGATTATAGGTTCAGTAAATTCACTGTTGTCAATACTCGATAGCTTTGAGCAAGCTCTTTTATACGAGAATTCATTAATTCCGGTATTTTTTAATATCTTTTGGACATCCTTTATTGTTGTTACATCATGAGCAAACTTTCGAATGTATTGCTCCCATTCTAGTTTCCAAATCCAGCCGAAATGCTTCTTGATTTTCTTTTTCTCAGCGCCTGTCAACAATGGCTGATCCAAAATATCAACTATTTTACCAAACCACTTGGCAAGGTTAGGCATATTAGAAAAGGGGTCAAGTCTTCTTTTGACCTTTGTTGCCAACTAAAGTCAAAAGAAGACTTGACCCCTTTTTCACGGTGACCTGTTTCTTTTCTCCTTCGATGCCATCTTTCTGAGAAAGGATTTTATCTGTTAATCCTTCGGGTAGGTAACGCTGGATTTTGTCTATTTTGTCTTCAAGGGGTGAAAGATCAGGGGTTTTAGAACTGGTGAGTTTGGTGCCGCATTCATTGCAGAATTTGCTGCCGGGAGGATTCTCTGAGTCACATTCAGGACAGGAGAATTCAAGTTTATTTCCACATTCAATGCAGAATTTTGCGTGTTGATTTTCAAATTATTTGGGCAGGATTCTCACGTTATTTGAAAGCATGATTGTCAGATTATTTGAACTTTTCTCACATTACTTGAAACCATTCTCAAATTATTTAAACTGGATTCTCACTCTATTTGGTTTTTCTCACATTATTTGGTGTAAAGCAAGAGCTGTCAAGGGATCAGCTCTTGACAGATTAAAAGATTTCAGACGATGCTATTTGTACATGTTCTGGGATAACTTGAGAAGCCTTATCAACAGCAGCGGCAATTAAAGCCCCCCTGGCAAGGTTGTTGGCTTTACGGTAAATACCGCCTGACCCCTGATAAATCGCTGTCAATGCGGCGTCAGTAAAAAGCTGGGTGTTTATACCGGCTATGCTTAAATGGTGATTCAGATACTGATCCATTTCATCCTTTTTCACAGCATCTAAAGAACCACGGGCAACCACACGCGAAGCAAGAGGCAGTGCCTTACGGTATCTCAAGTTATCTTCCAGGTTGATTTGCCCCACCAGGATAATCGGTAACCAGGGTTTGGAGTCTCCCTCAAATTGCGTGATCGTATGCAGTTCAATCAGTACTTCCAATCTCAATAAAGAAGCCTCATCGACAATAACAACCGGTTTTTGCCCCTTTTCTTTTATGAGTTCACGCACTTCCTTGCGGATTGTGCGGGTGTAAAACGCTTTGGACATGGATGTGGCATCATTATCCAAGGCACGAAGCAGTTGTCGATAAAATTCCAGGATCGACCCGGATGTAGCTGTGATCCAAAGAGTTTTGTATTCCGAAGGGTGAAACTGTTCCAAAGACCATCTGAGAGCAGTGGATTTTCCAGATCCCACTTCCCCAGTTATCAGGGCAACGGCACCCAGGCGAACCGCGTATTGAATCCTTTCGGCCACCGCCTCCAACTCAGGGGTAACCAGGATATCTTTGCAGTGGATGTCATTGACGAAAGGTTCTTTAGAGAAGCCAAAATAGCTTTTATATGTTTTATTCATGATATTCTCCGCTTTTTGTTAAACAGTTTTCCCGGTTCCAGGTTCACGTGATCTTTTGTAGTCTCCAGAGTTATTTCAGCATTATACTTTGCTCGTTTGACCTTCACATTAACTCCTGGATCAACGGGTTTTAAGATTCCATAACTCTTACCGCCAAACCGGGCTTCCACATCAGGATTGGATTCGTTATGGTAGAGCAGTTCAATGCGCTCACCGATTAAATCAACAGGAACCTCATAGAGTTTTCCTTCAAGATAGACCACCCGGTCTTTGGTAACAGTCCGTAATGCCGCTTTTCTGAAATAGCTTTCCAGATCATCCGGGGCTGCTCTGACCATTTCGATACCGTTTTTAAACCTTTCCAATGGCGATTGGGAGGTACTGGAATGTATTTTCTGGTGGTAGCGATCCATAATCCAGACAGAGAATCGTTCATTGAACTCCTTTAACGGGTGGTTGGTTTCGGACAGTTCTTTGATAAGTTGCTCGTATAAAAATGAATCCCGAACCGTTCAGAAAAAGCGCTCAATTTTCCCTTTCCCCTGGGGAGAATAGGGCTTGGCATGGATCAGATTGACCTGTAGGGCGGCTGCGATATAGGACAGGTGATTGGACCGGAATGCAGCCCCGTTATCCACATAGAGTTTCCTGGGAACTCCCCGCCTCATGATAGCGCCTTTGAAAGCGGATAAAAAACTGTCGAGAGTCTCCTTGAGATAAAAGGCAGCATTGGGAATAAGTCTTGAGTGATCATCGATAAATGCGATCAGATAGGTTTTTCTGAGCTTTCCCTCAATCTTTAATTTAGGACCATGCATAACATCGGATTGCCAGATATCATTGGGAAATTCTGCCTCAAACCGCCTCCTGTCAACTTTGGGAGTTTTGGCTATCAGGTCACGATGTTTTTTGAAGAAACGATAAATGGTGGAGAGGCTGGGAGAGTTTGTTGGGGGTAACAGATTCCTTTCATGCATCATATCGATCATCTCGGTAATGGGAATATCGCTATACTCTTTTCTGACTTGAATCAGAACGGCTGACGTTTCATCGTCAATGACACGGGTTCCGCCACTGTCTGCTCTATTTAGAGGATAGAGAGACTCAATATCCTTCTCCGATGCCAGATATATATTTAACCACCTTCTAATAGTGGTTGCCGAGATAGTATAGCGATCCGAATAGGGAATTTCCCATTTTTGGTTTGCTTTAAGGTGGATTGCATCCGACAGCCTTTGCAGACCAACCGGTCTCCAGTAAACGAGGTCGCTGATAACACTGTACCTGAAAACAGCGATCTCTTTTTTCCGCTTTTCATCCATTTTTTACCTCTGTTTTTTGCGATTAACGATTCAGGATTTAAAAAAATACTGAACCATAAATTAGCTAACCGGAAAAGAGGTGGACTTCGGTGGGGTGGGAAAAAAGTGGAGGGATCTTCAGATTAGCTGGATAGCTTACAGGGCCGAAACCCTTTCCAAGCAATTCCAAAAACCCGTTTTTATAGTCTTTGGATTTCAGCTTCATCAAGGTGAGTTTAATTTGCTTTTTAAGTCGTTGAATCCAGAATTTACGAGTATCGGCCTTGATCTGGAGTTCATCTCGTTGCAGCTTCTCGCCAAATAAACAGACAAAAATCGCCACCAGAGGATAGTTGTAATAGGGCAGGTAACCGGAAGGACGGAACCTGAAGACAGTTTTACAATCGGGACAGATCAATCTTTGGATCTGAAGAGGTTGTTCAATAGGATAAAAATAAGCTGTTGTGAAGCCGTGTTTCCATATTCGGCCGTGACATTTTGGACAACAGTGAGGGATTGGCCAGGGATACTTTTTCCCCAGTTTGGCAAGCTGTTCGATTTGACAGGAAAAAAAGTAACATGATCATAAAAAAAAGTTCTTTGAAAGAGTAAAGACCAAATAACGTGAGAAAAAAGCAAGGAACAGTCCGTCAATTAATCTGCGAAAACAAAAATCAGGTCCATACAATTTGAGAATATGGGGTGTTATTTGCCAAGATAATTTGAGGATCAACATTGGGCTGAAAAAGGAATTTGAGATGCTATTAACCATACCAGGAATTGGAAAGATTCTAGGGTTAACTATTATGCTGGAGGTGGGTGATATTAATCGGTTTAAAAAAGTTGGAAACTACACTTCCTATTGTCGTTGCGTAGCCAGTAATCGCACTTCGAACAACAAGTCGAAAGGAAAGGGCAACAGCAAAAATGGAAACAGCTATCTGGCTTGGGCTTATGTTGAAGCAGCCAATTTTAGTAAACGATATTGTGAGAAATCTCAACGATACTATCAGCGAAAAGCAGCAAAAACAAAAAACGTTGTCGCAATCAAAGCACTTAGCCATAAGCTGGCTAGGGCTTCCTATTATGTGATGCGGGATCAGATACCGTTTGATCCAAGTTTATTGTTTAGATAATTAAGGGTGCAATAGGGAACCGGTGATGGGGTTGGCTTATAACCAAACGACCTGATTGGAATCTATTGCACCATGAGCGATCAAACAAGGTTGATTCAACCGACTGAAGATGAAAGCTGGTTAATCTGATTCGCCTATGTTGTGAACCAACATGGGTTTGGTTAATAACCATAGATCTGTGATAAAACGATTGGACACAGCATGGAACCCAGGAATTTCTGGACGTTGAAAAACGAACGGGCGACTGGTTTATCAGATTTAAATAGTGGTAAATGAGTTACTGCCTAGATCCCGATGGGTGACTGGAGCGTATCAGAAAAAACTTATAAATCTTACAAACCCATTTCCAAAGAAACAAGGGGCGCGAATAGTGAGGCCAGAGTAAATCTGAGGAAGGAAAGCGTACCGCGAAAAACACTAATTTTTTTGCAGGGAGGTGTGTGTTTTTCGCTTGACCTAAACTTTAATGGGTGACCCCCGATTTTCTACGGAAGATTGGGGTTTCCTAACTAATTGTCAATATTTGATTCACGACCGAGACTGCAAGTTTTGCAAGTCCTTCTGCAGTATTATAAGGTCTGGTGGATTATATCCCTTGAAACTGCCTCCACGGAGTCCAAATTTAAATGCATTCGCAGAAAGATGGGGGTGCTATCAGTAAAATCTGAATGCATCTCAGGGCTTATATTCTTTGGTGAGGAAAGCTTACGAAGGACTTTGAAAGAATATGTGACATATTATCTCCAGGAAAGAAATCATCAGGGCAAAGAAAACCGGCTTCTTTTCCCAACCCAAGATTTTAAATCTGATAAGAAAAAAGATCATATCACATGCCGTTCACGGCTTGGAGGTGTTTTGAAATACTACTATAGAAAAGCTGCTTGAAGGTAGCGGACGTGATTTTATGAAAAATTATCCTGTAAAGTCCATCTATTCATAGACTTAGGTTGATATTACTTTTTTACCCCACGCCCGACACGTATCAAGTATTGGCATTCTTATTGACAATATATTATCTATTAAGATAAAATAACACTAACAAGTAATAAAATTTTATCAATTAGCATATAGAAATGGACTATACTCTAATGACCTCCCAGGAGGTTGCTGAACAACTGGCTGGCCGACTCAAAAAGCTTCGGCTTTCCAGGAAGTGGAAACGGACCTCACTGGCAAATCGATCTGGTGTTTCAGTGGCATCGATCATCAGGTTTGAGCAGAGGGCTAAAATTTCATTTGATAACTTTCTGAAACTGGTTCATGCCTTGGGAAGGTTGGACGAAGTTGAAAAGCTACTTCAACCGGCACCTGCACAATCTATCGAGGAATTGGAACGTCAGGACACTTCAAAAATTCCAAAAAGAGGAACGATTTGAAACGGCTAAAGGTGACCTTAAACATGGACCCGACCATGGATTTTCCAGTCGGCGAGATTGCGGAAAAGGATCATCGTATCTATTTCCAATATGATCCGGGTTTTTTAAAGCGATCGCTTTGGCTATCACCTTATAAATTGCCAAACAGCGCGGATCTAATTGAGCACAAAGACAGAGAATTCGGTCCAATCTTCGGATTATTCGATGATTCGCTTCCTGACGGGTGGGGATTGATGTTGATGGATCGTTTTTTAAAGAGCCGTGGTTTTTCAGTTGAAAAATTATCGATTTTGGATCGCCTGTCATTTTTTGGTTCAAGCACAATGGGGGCATTAACTTACCAGCCGTCAATGGGAGTGTCGTTTGAGGATTCAGAAACATTTGATCTGTATGATTTACACAGACAATCCCAACAGATCGTGTCCGGTGAGACTCAAATCGTATTATCCCAGTTAATGAAAGCCGGAGGAAGCCCGGGTGGTGCGAGGCCAAAAGTATTGGTCGGTGTATCTGAAAACAGATTGATTTCAGGGGAGGGGGATTTGCCACCAGGCTATTCTCACTGGATTGTCAAGTTTTCCGGTCATGAAGATCTGGTTGATTCAGGACCTGTCGAATTTGCCTATTCTCAGATGGCAAAAGACTGTGACCTGATCATGCCCGAAACCAGGCTGTTTCCGGGCGAAAAGGGACTGCGTTTTTTTGGCACCAAACGATTTGACAGGGATCACAACAAACGGTATCACTGCCATACTTTCGGAAATCTTATCCATTCCAACTTCCGCATACCTGCCTGCGACTACGAGTTGTTTTTTCGCATCCTGAACAACCTGACAAAAAATCAACAAGACTTGATAAGAGGCTTCAAGCAGATGATTTTTAACATTCTTGCCAATAATCGGGATGATCACGTGAAAAATTTTTCGTTCCTGATGAACCACCTGGGAGAATGGTCACTTTCCCCGGCATATGATCTTGCATTTTCTGAAGGACCCGGTGGTGAGCACACCATGACCGTTGATGGCGAAGGCAAGTCACCCACTCAGGAGCATATTCGTCGATTGGGAATTCAATCTGGTTTAAGTAAACAACAGATTACACAAAGCATTGAGGAAATAGCCCAGATTGTGTCCAACTGGCGGAAATATGCAAAGGACGTAGACATCGAACAATCCAGCATCAATCTTATTCAAAAGAGAATTGAGGCCAATTTAAAGAGCATTCTTTCAGTTTGCTGAGTTGAAATGATTGTGGGCTAATTTCCCGGTAATATCGTACAGGGTTTTGCATGTGATATAAGGGGGAAAGGGGGTCAAGTCTTCTTTTGACCTTTGTTGCCAACTAAAGTCAAAAGAAGACTTGACCCCTTTTACCCCTTTTATGACCCCTTTTACGAACGCCGTTATCAACGCTGAACCCGGAATGTTTCCAACCCATCAGCTTATTAACCAGGTCATCGTTGATCTTTCCCTCCTTTTTCAGAAATTTGAATACCTCAGCCCAGAAAAACTCTTCCAGGGGTTTCAGATCTACTCGTTTCATCACATGAAACAAACCGGTGTCTGTAAACAGTCCGTCAGTCACGATAGCATGAATATGGGGGTGAAACTTTTCCGGGTATTCGCCAAAAGTATGTATAGCCATAACAACGCCTGGAATCCCAGCTTTCAGTCGAACCGTTTTTCGCAAAAAGGTAAGCAGACTTTTGTAAGCGCACTGACACAGACCTGTGAGTAATGAGCGGTTGTGCTTGAAGTAAATTCTAAGCATAATCGGAATGCTGAAGACATACTGCCGGTGTGGAACCGGATAAAAGACATTCTCTTTTAGGTGATGTCCAAATACGATTACCCGTTTGGCCTGACAGGAGGGACAAAAACAACGGACTTTGCAGGAAAACTGAAGCAGAAATTCATGAGCACAGTTAGGGCAACGAACCCGAGCGAAACCTTCTTTCAGATCACCACATTTCATATAGGAGTGAACCACATCCCTAACCACAGGCCTAAAAAAACCATACTGCTTCTCGAACTTTTCCTCATATGATCGTTCAAACTGTTCATAGTGCTTATCAAGAATCTGCCACAAGGGTGACTTCTTCGGTTCTCTGGGATGATAAACACGGAGAAATGCCATGACAAACTCTGAAAGAGAATCGGAAACAGCTAAAAAGAATACATATGTTCACCTTTATCAACAAATTTATCCTCATTGCAAAGTATTTTTGCCCAACCATTCATCGTCTTGCACCGTTGATTAGCGACTGGACTTATCCCAGATGGCAGAAAAACTTGATCGATTAAATAAAAACAAGCTTGAAATCATCTATCGGAAACGTATTTGAAAAAATCTTGTCCAATCCCGAATCTAAATTTGGACTAAATCGGACCAACTGTAGGGTGATAAAATGAAATAGAAGTAAATAACGGGAAGTCAGAAAAAGTGAGGCAATTCTCGGAAAGAATTTTGAAATACTTGAATTTGCAGGATAAAGTTTCAGATGTAGCGGCTGAAATGCTTGAATACAGGGTAAGAATGGTGGAGGAGATGACTTTCCTTATTTGACGGGGGTTAGGGGGGAGGGTTGGTAGTCATTTAGACTAAATGGTTCTCCAATTTGGAAAATTTTCAATTTATCTTTACAGATCATTAGCTTATTTTATGTTCGATGGAAGTTTGTCCGAAAATAGCTTGCGAGACCATGTTTGTTCAAACTTCACAAGGAAAATAATATTGTTTTCATACAGGCAAGCGCCGTTAGAACGAAAGGATAGCTTGGGTTAGCTTTTCAAGGTCGTGATCCAATCTGCGGTCCTGTTGCAGAATGGGTGAAATGCTCCTGATTTGCTGCAGAAGTTCTTTTCCGCTTGATGATAGTAAATCCTCATCACGAAGAGTTGCTGCGTTGGAAAGCGCAACCAACAGAGTGGCCAATACTTGTTGTGTTAATGTGACGATCTCCGCCGCGTTTTGAGCTGCGTGTAGTCCCATACTCACTTTATCCTGATTATGTGCTTCAGTGCTTCGTGACAAAACCGTATCCGGTGAAGAACGTTGTATGGCACGCGCCGTTAGTGCGCTGCATGTT
>JAHJTV010000044.1 GCA_018829445.1 bacterium | reverse complement strand
TCCTTATGAATATCTTAAAATGCTGTTTGAAAAATTTCCTTTAGCTGAAACAGACGAAGAGTTGAAGGCTCTACTCCCCCAATATCAGGTTGGTACATCGCCTGGTGAAAAACAAGGTGCGGTTTAATTAGCGCTTACTTTTGAACAACCTGAACAACAATCTTTCTATTATCATGGTCTAATTCTGAAAATACTGACATTAACTCAAAATGAAGCCTTGGAACATATGGATTGTCATTCAGAATTTCTAGAATTTTTGAAAAGCCATCACCGTAAAAACAGATATTATATTTTTCCATACGGTATATACTGTAAGAATTTTACATTCGAACGTGTTTCTGAGCCGCGGCTGCGATGGTGGTTGTTTAAAGATAATGTAACCAAAAACAATTATCCTTGAATTCACCCAAGGGCGAATACCGTCGGCTCCAGATGTTTGTTCGAAATGAATTCTAGGTGAGCTTAGTAGAATCTATTTCGAGAGCAGAACTGAGCTTCTTACCCATATCAATAGTTAATCTACGCTTTCCGCGTTCATATTCACTGATCATGCTTTGACGAATACCAATAATATTCGCAAGCTCTTTCTGGGTTAGTCCGGCTTTTAAACGAGCAGCAGCAAGAAGATTACCCACCCGATTTGATTGCATTTCTTTCCAAAAATCGGTTTCTTCAATTGGAATGCTTTCTTCTGATTGCGTATCTGATAACACAGTTACATCATATTTTTCCCGTATCCAGGATATTAATTCGTCAATATGCTCACCTTGAATGGACAATTCAATATGGGGCTTTTTCACGAGAGCCAACATAATAAACCTCAATTAGTATTTCGTTTTTTTCGCAAGACCAACAGGCCACGTATCTATAATTCAAGTGGCAGTGATATTTCTCTCTTCCAAGCGGAGAAAAATTGTGCCAGCTCTTTTGAATTGGTCCTTTGATCTGCAGATCTGTAATAAGCAAAAACAAAAGCTGTTTGACTTCTTTAGGAAGCTTTCTCAGCCCTTTTACTGCTTTTTTGCTTATCTCTACTTTGTATTTCATAAAGTGATAATATCACTGTATACGGTAATATGCAAGCCTCTTTCAAACGCCTGCATCAGTTGCGGCTGGAATGATGCTGGATTAACGATGATTTTTACCATGAGCACTGTACTGCCGCTAACCGTGGGCTATTGCCGTCAACTGAATGCATTTGTTAGCCCTTCTATTATGGATCCACTAAGTATGAAAAGTAACAGGGTAGAAACCACTCTCTACAAGTTTCTTCATACGTAGTACCAAGTATACTAAGTTTGTCCCATAAAGACCTTAACTGCATAAACTGAAGGGTTTCCTTTTTTGAATACGTCTTACCACCAGAATAATCGGTTTCCCATCCTGATTTATCCAAATCGTCCATATTCTTAAAACCTTCCAATAATGCAACACTCCCTCTATCTTTTAACTTGGTCAGCTCGCTATGGTAATGCTCAAGAAGAGGCCACAAATGGCTTTGGTCCCATATATCAAACCTTAATAGAATTTCTAAGAAATGAGGATACATTGACATCAACGATTCTTCATCAAGGTATTGTATTTCTTGGTGCTGATAGTTGCATTTATTGAAAAACGAATAGTATTTCGCCCTTTTCGCATAAAACATTAAAGGGTAATGACTCTTCTCATCTCTTGTGATCTTATTTGATAAAGGGATGTAAATTGTTTTAGAAGTTTTGCTGAAATACTGATCGTCATTTGGAACAAGTACTTTGTCAATGTAATCATTCATGCACAAAAAAAAGATATCTTTGGTGTTTACATCAACAACAAACAAGAACACTGGTACGGCACTACTCATCCTGTCTATGGTATAAATTTCATTTGTATCTAGTTGGAATTTTATAACGTCAATTTCTCCAGCTTTTTTTGATACAGCAACTTTTTCTTTTTCAACATTAGATCTCTCGTATATAGTATATTTGGATAAATCTGGTGCTTTCGTACCCTTAACTTGAACATATATGTGTTCACCTAGAGTATCATAAACAGTATCGCCTCTATCATTTTTTTTGAATTCAAAAAGTTCTATCGACAAGTCTAAACCATAATCTGGTTTATAACTTCTAATAGTCCAATGATCAGGTAGCGACTCCTCAATAATGTTGATCGCTAAGTTCTCAATTATATGGGACTCTGTTTTTCGTTTTGGCCTTTTTTCTTGAACCATGTTGTTTTTTTTTGGCTAACTCTGAACTGAGCAGCGACTGAGCTGATGGTGGATTAACGAATATGATGCAAATTCGATTAACTAGCGTTAGCCAAAGGCGCTATGACGTCTGCTCAAGTGACATGTTAGCTTCCGATTGTTGGGTTCTTTGAAATAAATGAAATAATCAAATCCCTGGTTTCCTGTGTGAATTTGTCAAATTCGTCATCAAGAAGAAGACCACGCTTTCTCCACAATGCCAGTTTTAAGAATGCATTACTTCTTACAACATCATCAAACATCAATGATAATTCGTCTTCCACTTTATCCAATAGTTCCCACAGATCTTGATATGCTTTAAAACTGTCATTTCCTTTGTTCTCAGTGATTGGTCTTACCTTTATCAAAACCTCGTCACAGAATCTTTGAATTAACTTATCTTTCAGTTTTCTAAGTTGCTTCCAATCCTTTTCCGGTAAGTCTTTCATTATATTTTTTATTGATAGTTGTTTTGCTAACAATTTAGTGAGTAGAACTTTCTATGTATTTTTCGGTTTGAAGCCTTTAAACGTAGAGAAAATTCTTGTATATGATCATATGTAGATTATCTGTATATCGTGATCAGGCTTGTGTTCCTGTATTCAGGTGTATAAGATTTTGGTTTTAATTAAACGCAACAACGCAAGCCTGACCCCTTCATTATGCTGTTATGACTTTTTTTCTAGCCGCTTTTTTTTCAATTCTTTTGTCTTATAAGGACCGACGAATATTGCGTAAAGAAATTGCCAAGTTATCTCAATAATATCATTTGCCTCATCTCTTTCGACTGAATCTAGCCCGTCATCTTGCATGTGAGCACCATAATTCCCAAAATGTCTCAATTCATGTGCTGTTTCTTTTAAATCTAATGTGATGTAACCCTCATCTTTTAGTAAATCAATTAGCTTGAATAGCTTGAAAGTTCTTTCTTTTTCGTCTTTTGACTTGTCTTGAAGTTTGTTGCAGGCAATTGCTTCAATTACTCTCCGACAAAGAACAACAACGCCTTTAAAAGCAGAACTATATTGGCAACGCCTTGCTTCAGCATAGTCGAGTCTAATTGACTCTGGAATAGACTCATGAAGATTGGACGCATCAAAGGAAGGTATTGGATATCTGGAGGTAATCCTATCATTCAAAAATTCATATACTGCAAATATGGGGCGACAGTGTCTATTACTGTGATTTGGGCAAAGACCAACGAAGTATAAATGATCATGACTTTGAATTGGGGTGTGGGTTGGAATCAAAGTCACCGTATCCCCGCAATGTGGACACTGAGTGGTAATATTTCTACTTTCTAGTTCTTTTATTGCCATTGAATTCCTTTCTTCATTTTTTTTTAACGCCGACATCACCCGCTTTGCCCAGAGCGAGGAACGAGCGGCGGGTAAAGTCGGGTGTATGTGTTTGTTGGGAACTTGTTTGTACTTTACTGTTTTAGAAGACGATATTTAACTGGTTCAAGGTCAAACTGTGATTTTAAATCATTTATCGAAAACTCTTTGATTTTTACAGGACTCTTTTTTCTATTCGCAAAATTGAGAAAGATAAAGAGAAAATTATTTGGCTGATCTTCTGCAAGGCTTATTTGTCTTGATGATATTTGAACGCTGCTATAGTCATCCAGGGATGTTGATTTTACTTCTAACAAAAACTCAGTTTCTACACCTTTAATTTTTCGAACTGTTTTAATATCAAATGGTGATTGTGGATCAGAATTAGAAACCCATTCAATTTTCACTGGATTAATACCATCTTTTTTTGCTTGAATTAGTTCTTGGTTATACACATATTCCTCACCAATATCCCCTAGCTCTTTATCAGGTAGGTTATTCGATCCTTTATATCTTTTATTTTGCCGAGATTTGATTTTGGAATTAAAATAATATTCATGTAGGTTTTGAAGTACCTCAAGTTGCCTTTCAATTACTATGCTTTCCGCTTTTCCGGAGTTCTTCTGCAAAGCTTGTGCGTTTACAAAAGCATCATTCACTATGTTTTTTGCATGTTCTTCCTCGAGATAACGCAAACCATTACCCCATTGAGACAAAATAGGAGTATGCCTTCCTGCCTTTATTGAATATGATACTGGGCTACAAAATAAAGTAGAGTATTCTGAATAAGCTTCGGCTTGATATTCATATGGCCACCCAATTCCAACTGGTGTCTTAACATCTTGTCTTTTTAAGCCGTTACGTTGATACAATTCGCATCTCGCATGTACACCTACGATGTGCCAAGGTAGTTGAGGATCGTCTCCGTAGGTAATGGAAAAAATACAACAGTTACCATTTTCAACATTTTTCAAATTAGGGAAGTGCCTAGGCGGAATATAAAACTTCAGTTTATTACTACTGCTGAATTTAAAATTCATACATTCATGAAATCCAGCCCCTCCAATCCCATCATTTTCATATGCATACATATACTCATTGTATTCCTTAGCTGTCGCTGATTTAGAATACTTCAAATGAGTAGGAAGGGTGTTTCTATGGTCATAGTGTATCTTCATTGCGAAAAAACGATGCTTCATAATTTCCCTTTTGTTTTATTCCCAACGTATAGGATTAAATGGAGTGGCTGATGAAACGACGGACTTATTCCGTGCGAAAAATCAGACAGCAGTCCAGGATTGGAATTCTCCAGCGACCTGCCATTCCATTTAATCCCTGTTGGATGGGACTGTATTGATTTTATTGTGTTGTTTGTTATGGGGATAGTAAGGCGTTTTTACTCATTTGTAAAAGCTTTTTTGGGAAAGCTGAATGAACTTCCGGGGAAGTGGCGGTATTTAAGAGGATTAAAGAGTGAATATTTCATGGCAAAAAGGGTGTAATCATGTAAAATTTCCTCGGTTGATCGAAATTCTGACATACCGCTCCATCCATTTAAAAAAATGCTCTCATAACAGAAAAACGGTATGAAATAATCCGGCTAAACCTTTAGTTTATCAACCTCTGCTTCCCCCAATGATAAAAAGGATATTTTTGATAAATCCCGTCGAACGTATCGATCTTTTTGAGTTTGCCTATCTTGCATTTGTCACAGAGGGTGATATCGATCCCTGTTACAGCCAACATGAGTTGAGCTGTAGACCTCTCTTTTGACTGTCTAGCTGGTATCGAAGACTCACCAACAGCTAATCGAATCTTCCCAAGCCGATCCTTTTTGCAGTTATTTCCCAGGAATCCGAAATGTCGGATTCGCATAAAACCGGAGGGTAACTCATGCAGTAGGAATCTCTGGATGAAAGTCTCCCCCTCCAGATTACAGAATCCGGTTTTACAGGTATATTGGCTCCCTTTAAATTTTCGCTCTTTATAAACAAACACCACCCTGTCACCGGAAATTTTAGTAATCCGATGATTGCTGATCGCCACCCGGTGAGTATATCTCCCCAGGTAATCCAGAACAAAAGACGGAGATTGAAACGGCGGTTTGGAGAAAACGACCCAATCTTTCTTCATCACCGCTGACAGCAAAGCCGAGAAGACTGACGGTTCCTTAAACCGGGCAACCTTACCGGACAGATCCAGCTCTCCATTGTTATATGCCTTTCTTACCAGACTGACATACTTCCCCCTGAACACCTTGGAGAGCGCTTTGACCGGAAACAAAAACTTGTACCTGGCCGGTACCCAGGTGTTCTCTTCTGCCTGATAAACCCCGGCGGGAATAATACAGTGCAGATGATAATGGAGGTTCATCTTCTGATCCCAGGTGTGCAAAACAGAGCTAAATCCCAGCTGTCCTACCAATCCATATTTCTGGTCTTGGGAGAACAGGGTTAAGGTATGCTTGACAGCAGTGAACAGAGCATTGAGCAGTATCTTCTTATTGTATAGAATCAGATCATTCAATTCATGGGGAAGGGTAAACACACTGTGCAGGTAATTTACCGGTAAAAGATCTGCCCGGCGATCTTCCAGCCATCTCACCTTGTACAGGGACTGGCATTTGGGACAATGCCGGTTCCGGCAGGAGTTGTAAGAGATTTCCAGATGGCTGCAAAAATCACACTGGTTGGTATGACCGCCCATACCGATGGTTCGACAATGTAATATATCCTCCAGGATTCGCTTTTGAGTGACGGTCGGTTCGTATTTTTCCTGGTGCTTTCGAGCAAATCCCAATACGACATCAGCAACCTCATGTTTCGGCTTCTTTAAACCCGGTTTGTTTGTTGTCTTAGTCATTGTCTTGCTCCTTTTTGTCATCCTCTGAGGGAGAGCTAAAAGGATCAATCGTATCGGTATCAATCTTTTCCAGGGGAGATTCAACCTTCGAAATGAGTTTGTTTGTGACATGGAGATAAACCATGGTGGTAGCAATATCGGCATGTCCGAGCAGATGCTGAACCGTTCTGATATCGGTCCCCGCTTCCAATAGATGTGTCGCAAAACAGTGCCTTAAGGTATGAATCCCGCCTTCCTTTGTGATTCCGGCTTTTTTTCGGGTTGCTCGAAAGGTCCTGGCGATGGAATCGATGGACAGTTGTTGACCTGGTTTACAGCCGTGGAAAAGCCACTCTTTAGGGTGAAAAAGCTTATAATATTGCCTCAATTCATCCAGGAGTTTTGGAGGTAAAATCGTATATCTGTCCTTTTTCCCCTTTGAGTTTTCCACAAAGATGTTCATCCTTTGGCTATCGATATTCTTGATTTTCAGATTCACGAGTTCTGAGAGTCTCAGTCCGGTTCCGTAGGCGGTCATAAAAATCAATCGATATTTAGGATGAGAGGTACACTGGATAATTTTTTGGACCTCCTCTTGACTATAGACAACGGGAAGTTTTTTAGGGCGTTTGCGGCTGGGAACCTTAAGCACAATAGTGCCATTGTTCAAAAACTGGTTGTAAAAACATTTAAAGGCGCTCAGGGCGACATTACAGCTACTAAATGCCTGTTCTTCATTATTTTGTAGATGGAGGATATATTGAAAAATCTCCTCCTGCCCTATCAGTTCCGGTGATTGATTGTAATGCTTTGAAAGCTTGACCACTGCTTGTAGATAACTCTCCCGGGTTCTTGGTGCCAGGTTTCTCAGTTGCATGAACTCATAGAATCTTACTCTTAGCGGTTTCATCTTCATTCTCCTTACTCAAGTTTAAAAAAATCAAAATCGCAAGGAGATTCACGGATCAATCCAAATTGCAGCAAGAGTACATAAAATCGTTTAAAAAAGGGGAATCAGAGAGAGATAAAAAAGAGAGTCAACCGAAACTGGAGAAGTGATAATTTTGAAGCAAACAATCCTGAAAATACTTTCCGGCTACACGTGCTGTTTCCCTGCAGAACCAACTCTGACAAGGAATAGCTGCCGCTCAGCGGCTTAGTTCAACGCCTGCATCAGTTGCCGCTACAACGATGTTTGATTAACGATGAATTTGCCAATAGCAATGTACTTCAGCTTACCGCGGGCGATTGCGGTCAACTGAATGCATTTGTTAGCTTTTAATATTAACTTATCTGATTATTTACTATTGACAGCCTCTTGCGGAGTACGTATGTTCACTTTATGAATATATTCCAAAGGAGGTCGTCATGGCTCAAAACAAGGTTCAATTTCAAGAAGGCATGTGCCTTCACGAATTTATAGAAAAATA
>JAHJTV010000118.1 GCA_018829445.1 bacterium | reverse complement strand
CGATTTCTCTTAATTCTCGATATCTTCTCATTGCTTCTTCTAGCTTGTCTTCTGCCTCACACAACTGTGCCAAATAAATACGCGCCTCATACCCGCTACCTCCTGATAAATTAGCCACCTCTTCGTACATATCTTTTTCTTTATCAAAATTGCCCATCTGATGATACATATTCCCTAAGAGAATTTTAAGCTGTCCTGCGTTATTATCACTTCTTCTCCCTCTTAACCCTTTCCTCAAAATCATTTCGGCTTTCTGAACTTGACCGACTTTCATTAATTGCTGTGCTTTATTAACTATTTTGTCGTTAGACCAATGCAAAGGGTTAATAAAAATATCTATCAGGCCAAAAGCAACAACGACTAACAATACAATAACCCCGATACGGCCATAAATATTCTGCCAGAGCAATTTAAAATATTGAGGACTAACCAATCCTTTTTGGTTTACTATCTCTTCTCTCAAATCCTTAGGTAACCCCCAAACTCTCTTAAAATTAGCATTAAGAAAATTTACCTTAACAAATTGCGACTTATATATTTCTATATTTCTGGCTATTGCATTGGTGAATAAAACATTCTCAAATTGATTTTTCTCCCATGTTGCGGCTGTAAAATCTGAGTGAGAGAAATCAGAATCCAAAAAGAAAGTCTTACAAATTACCGCCTCATCAAACCTACTTCCTTTTGCCCTTACTCCATCAAATTTACACTCCTCAATCGTAGAACAAGAAAAATCTGCATTTTCCAACGAGGTTTCTTTTATACTACTATTAACAAAAGTCGCTTGCTTGCCTTGAGAATTTTTTAAATTTGCCTTTTCTATGCTACAGTTATTAAAATTACCATTATTCAGATTGGCGGATTCTAAATTGGCGTTATGCAAAGTGCCGCCATCAAAAACAGCAAACTCTAATTTTGCTTCTCTAAAAGAAGTATCTGTTAGGTTACACTTGGAGAACTTACATTCTCTAAGATCACTTCCCGAAAAATCAATACCTGATAAATCCAATCCTTGAAACTTCATCCTTTTTAAATCCATATTCTTAAACGCAAGTTTATCCACATTAATCCTATCCTTAATTTTTTGTAAAATTATCTTCTTCTGTCTCTTTCTTTTACCAAACATACCTCTCTCCTCCTTTTTTATTCATAAACCCATTATCTTATTACCCCCCCAACTACTATTGTAGCAAATGAGCTTTTTATATCCTCTCCGTAATTAACCCGTAAGCCGCGTTTGTTTTCGCTAACTCTTTAAAAGTATAAAAAATATTTTCGCTTCGATTTTATGTTTTTACGCTTGTTTTAGGGTTATTGCAAGAAACCTGATTACCAAAGACTCAAACTTTTCTCCTGACTTACTCTTTTTAGTTCATTTTACAACAGTTCCGTCTTCCTTTTTTTCTTTTATACGGTTCTACATGCGCATGTATTTCGTCTTTATTTTTATCGTCCTTGATCTTTGTAATTTTATAGCCTTGGGGAATCTTTAGCAATTCACACATGCTCAATCGCAACTCATAATAGCTTTTAGAAATAGATCTCAAATGGATCTTGATCTTTGTTTCTTTACAAAATAACGTAAACTATTAATCTCTTTTCCGCAAGCATTATCTTTCACGCAATCAACGATTTCCCCCTTATTTAACTTGATATAGTCAAACATCTTCTCTTTAGAAATCCCATACATCTCTGCCTCGGGACTCATCCCAGGCTTAAACTCTTGATAGCCTGCCTTTAGCTCTATCTGCGAAGGGAGCTGAAAAACTAACAACCCGACGGGCTTAAGCAGTCTTAAAAACTCCTTTATATAATTCAATATATATCTTCTCTCCATATGTTGAAGTACAATCAACGATAATATAAAATCGAAATATGCCTCAGGGAAAATACATAGATCCTCTTCTTCGTTGACCACAAATGAACATCCTGAAACATTTTTTGCAAAAACTTTTGCTTTTCCTATCATCTGAGCAGAAATATCAACGCCTACAGTTTCCTTGAATCTCTTCGATAAAGGAATCGTCATTCTCCCTACTCCACATCCAAAATCAAGAGCCTTATTCCTCTGAAATTGAGGATACCGTTTTTCAGCTTCTTGTAATATAAAATCTATATCATTCTGTCCGGTTTTAAAAAAATTATCGATTTCCCACCTATTGTCCTTCTTATCGGGACAAGACATAATTGACCATAGAACATCTCTTCTTGCAAATTCATCCCATGTTATTCTTAGATTAACCAAATCCATAATCAAACTTACTCTAAAGAATAAACTATAAATCTGCTACTACCATCCGCCCATAAAACTTCTTAGGAACAATAATTTTTTTATTTACTTCTTTGCGGCAATTTAAGCAAACCAGTTTTATTTTTCTTAAGAATCTCCTTAAAAAGCCTTGTTATGGTTTTATGGCAGCAAGCCAGAACCATTTGGTGTTTTGCATATCAGAACCTTCATGTAAGGTACTATCTTTAATTATAAAATCATTATTTTTTAGCAACTCTAGAATATCGGAAGAAGTAAATCGCCAAAAATGTATTGGATCGTCATTTTCCTTATCAATCAAATCTTCTGGATATACATTCACCCCTAGAAAGAAAATTCCTCCGCTGCGCATGATTCTTTTACATTCTGATATTACTCGTTTTGGGTCTCTAGTATGATCGAGGACATTCAAACACAAAATAACATCTACGGATGCTTTAAGGAAAGGCAAACTTTCTCCCAATCCTGCAATGGAAAATAAATCTTTATCACAAATGCTAAAGCTCTTTCTATAAAAAACTGCGAGGGGATCTACGGTGAATCTTTTCCCTATTTTCCAAAAATTTATTGAGTCTTGGACAGCTACGCCTATCTGAAGAATTTTACTCGTACTGTCTAGTGTAATATACTGTTTTGTTATATGCTCCAAATAATTAGCTGCTTTCCTCCAATTATCCTGCATGGCTCTAAATTTACCTTGATGGACAATGTTCAGCCAGAAGTCTTTTTCATATTCCAATCCTTCTTTATGTTTTTTTATTATATCCACGACTTTGTTAAACTTTTACAGCATTTCACCTAAAACATTGTTTTAGCTTACTTAGGTAGTAATGTATTTTTCTAGTGCATTTTTTTCATACGGTTCACCAAAATTTTTCTATAATTCAATATGCTCAATCAAAGGTATGGATCCTAAATCCTCAAACCAAAATTGGCGCTCATTTACCATATCAAATTTTAATTGATATTTTCCCTTGGGTAACGATTCTTCGGCTATTCTGAACAAAATCTGAAATCTTTCACCCCTTTTAATATCCTTCGGTAATTCTTGCCTTAATTCAGTTATGGGTAAATTATCACATTGTTGTTCATTGTAAATCCTGCAACCTGCTCTAATCCAATTATCAAAATCGAGTCGTCGCCATTCCTTTTGAGCAATATTCATAATTTCAAGCAGAAACATAATGTCCCTGTTGTTTGAAGCATCGATATATTTTTCGCGTATTGTTAGGCTTGCTGCATATTCCAAGATCAATTTGAATTTTTCATTATCTCTTTGTCTAAAGTTTTTTTCCATATATTTTTTAACTTTTTTACGATAATCAAATTTTTGAACGGCTCTTGCAGGAACTATGGGATTTCCATCGAAAACAAAATTAACCATTGGAATCCCAAGGCTTTCAAAATATTGCTGCATTCGAGCTGCAAGGCTCCTGCGCCATTGAAGACAATTGTTGCCTTCTTTTGACTTCCATGTATCCTGAAATTTTAATAAACTGGTTTTATCTACATCATATTTATCTAAATTGTCATGTATACGCGAACCCCAACATATTTCAGTGGGATTAATAGCAGTAATGCCGTTAATGAGATTTTTATTACGCCTAACCATATTGATAGTCTCTAGGAACGTCTCCTCTGTTTCTCCTGGAAAGCCCACCATAAGATAAAGTATAACTTTTAATTTTTCTTGGTGGGCATCGTGGAAATTTTTTTCTATTGTTTCGACCTTCACGCCCTTTGTCATCCTATTAAGAATCGCTTGAGACCCGCTTTCTGTCCCAAAACATATTGTTCTGAAACCAGCTTGATACAATAAGCCGAATACATCCCGTGTAAGATGCGGCGCATTTCGAAATTCACTAAAAGTAAATTCTATATCCAGATTTTCCTTAATAATTAAACGACAGATTTCTATTACCCTATCTATTCGTGAATTTAGGGTTAGGTCGCATACTTGAAATTTCCTATATCCTTGACGTACTCGAAGTTTTAGTTCATCTATGACATTTTGTGCGCTGCGATTACGGAAAGTTCCCATAGTATCATTCTCCACACAATAAACACATTGCCCCACACAACCACGTGAGAAAAGAATTCTGATATGATCCGCTAAATAATTTTCTTTTGAAAAATCCTTAAAATCAGGAAACGGTATACTATCAAGATTTTCTATAAGACACCGAGCGCCGCCGTCAATTATCTGCTCTTCCCTGCGTATCGTAGCCCCTTTGCAAAATGTTGGCTTTATCCCTTTCTTTAATGTTTCAATAAGCTCTCTTAATGTAGCTTCACCTTCATTTTTAACAATGGCATCTACATCGGGAAAGCTTTTGTGCCATTCAGCAACTTGATAGCGCCAAGGCTGTCTAAGACAAAAATATCTTCCCCCATAAATAATGTAGATCCCAGGATTTATTTTTTTTATCTGCTTAGAAACGTATCGTGTAGACAGAAAATTTGAATGAGCGCATGAAAATCCAACAATAGAAGGCCCTTCAGATAGTATTATTTGTACAAACTCATCAAGTATCTCATCTTTAATGCTGCAATGCCGGTTCCATATCTTGTCCCAATAAAGACTAGAATTTTGATTTATTAAAGAAGAACGGAAATAATAAGTCTCTAAATCCAGGGCTTTTACTTCGATATCCTTATCCTGCCATAGATATGCTTTCAAATATGCGAGCGGCAAAGGAGGAGTAAAAACATGATTAAAAAAAGGTAGACAAGCCAACACCACTTTCATCCTCATATCTCCTCTAATTATATCCGCCTTATACTTTTCTAATCTTAACCTTCATTGATTACTTTAACTGATAAATCAATATCTCCTGATCGTCTTTTTTAATCAACTTAAGAAGCTCTAACCCCTTCACTTGCCTATTTTTAAATAGGTAATCAACAACAGGATTCATGTGACTCGTACAGCTAAATATTGCAAGGTATTCTGCCTCGCGAGCCCTCATATATCTTATTAGTGTTTCACAATCATTAAAATACATCAGCCCGGAAAAATTATTGGGAGTATTCTCATAAAAAAAATAGGGTAGATAAGGCTCTTGTGCTATGACTTTCTTGCTTTGCGATAGATTTTTCCGCATCCACAGCCCGGCTTCTTTCATCAATTTATGCTCAAGCCCTATTCCATCAACTTTTGCCTTATCGAAAGCTGTAACAGCAGATATTATAAATATGGAAATCAGTACTGAAATATATATGCCTTTTATTATCTTTGAGTGCGACAGCCGTTCTAAATAATGAATTCCTACGCAAATTACAAATAAATAGAATGGGATAAAAGGAACGACTTTGCGCTCTTCCATAAAACAAAGCGAAACAAGAATAAAGCTTAAACTTGGAAATAATAAAAGATAAAAATACCTTTTTAGCCGCAATTTATTCTTAATCAAGCAAGCAAAGGAGCCGAAGATAAAAAAGAACAATGATATAGGCTTGCCGATAAATGGGATGCTGAAAAATTGGTTGGGAAGATATAAAAATAATCTCTTAATATTAAGCAAGACTCTGCTGAAGATTTTATTTTCGGAAAGAAACACAAAAAAGTTAGTGTGGCCGAATTTATACCTGAGTTGCCGAAGATAAATGGGTTCGCCGAAATCTTCAGTAAGTTCGCTTAACTTCCTGTACGAGTACGACACATTGCACTCCTCTCCATATAAAAAATTTACAGTCCCTTTAGCCCCAAGCGTCCAGCAGCCAAATTGATTATGATAAAATAAAACCATAGGCAAAATAAATATAATGATACCCAAAAATAAAAATAGAATATTTATAAATGCTTTTTTATAGTTGCGGATTATAATCATTGGTAAAAAGAGCACAATGAATGCGAGGCTTTCATTTCTTACAGTGTAAGAAAAACCTAAAATGAGACCCAACAAAAAGTAATAACTAATTCTTTTTCTCTCAAGGCTTATCCATCCAAATAATGCGATGAGCACTACCAGTAAACAATATAAAGACTCAGTAAATAATAAAGTAGAGTATGAAATTAAGCTGAAATTTGTTGCGAGTAGCAAGGCAACATAATGAGCGATTCTTTTACTAAATAATTTTTTAACAAAAAAATGTGAGACGGCTATTAGTGCTACCCCTGCGAAAGTACTAAGTAAGCGACCGACAAATTCTACATTTTTAAAGATGAGGCTAAAAAGTGCGATTAATCCGGGCCAGCCAATAGACCAATAAGTTCCTACGGTAGAAAACTCTCCCCGCATAAAGTCTTTCGCAAAGCTAACATAATGACATCCATCGCCTTCTGGCATACTGCGATACTGAAAAAGATAAATTCTAATAAAAAAAGCGGTTAACAAAATCGAGG
>JAHJTV010000043.1 GCA_018829445.1 bacterium | reverse complement strand
TTTTGTAGCTTGAGTTTCACTGTTCATTGACATGCTCCTGTAGATAATTTATTCAATGTTGCCGACAAAACTTGCGGCACTGAGCATGTTATGGCAGATTTTCAACCCTCCCGGAAGATGGGGTTAATTTAGCGCTTACGGACATTGGAGTGATTCCTATTGTATCTCGTTCAGATCAATTAATAACCAGTGATAGTCTTTATATCAAAGATTTGCCTGCGTATGACAACTCAGAAAAGAAAAATGATCAACTAGATTTCTGTCAGCAACAATTTAATAGATTGGCAAAGAATCAAAAAGCTATATCTTTAGCTGACAACATTATACCAGTGCTAGATATCGACAACAGCGAAGAATCAGAAGAAGTTAATAATAGCTGGAATGAGTATATAAGTGCTGAACCTTTTAAGTCAGCTGTTCTACGTTTAAGCTACCATGAAGGAAAGATTGGTGACGACGAGATCAATCAAGAGAGTATAGATGGGATATTGCCTTCAGTAGTTCTCCTGATGGACTCATTGGTCGTAAATTATTTCATTGATGATACTTGGATCTATGATGACATGAGTACTCCGACATATCAGGATACTCAAAAAAGCGTCCTTTATCTTCTCAATCAGGATGATGCTGAGGACATGTGTGAAAGCATTGCCAAGTTTATTAGTGATACGTCTAGATTAAATCGTGACAGTTTTAGCCTGATCAGCAGAATTCTTCGGTATCAATTAGATACTTTTGAAGAAATACACAAATTACTTGATAAGAAAAACATAAAATCATTACCAGAGAAAATAGAAATTGATGAGGATAATTCTCTTTATGGAAATAGCAATGTGGCAGAAGTCCTTGTAGAGGATGATGAGAAATCACATGACTATTCCTCAGAAGAGGAACAAGACTTATCTAAAGAAAATCAAGCCTCAAGAGTGAATGACGCTCAAAATGACTCTGATTTTATAGGTAGAACGCAACGTAAAGAGCGGTCAGGTGGAGAAATTCCACCTCCGACAAGTCCTAAAAAATCAAGCTTTTCTAATAAAAAAGGTGAAGATAGTTCGTTTGGAGAAAGAAATTCGCAGAATTACAATGCTGATAGAGGAAGACAAAAATCAAATGGTACTAATGGATCTCAAGGAACGAAGTCACATGGGAGTAGCAATAATAAGTCCAGTTCAAAAGCAAATAGAGGTAAAGCTGGCTCAAATGACAGACTACCTGTTTATGTTGGCAAAGAGAAAGATAATGATTCTAGCAACCAGCAGGATCAAAAAGAACATGCTACTGAAATTGGTAATAGAGGTGAAGCTTTCGTTTTAGACCATTCAACAGATTATCTTTTTTCTAAATCAAATATGTTTGAAAAGGCCCCAGCCAACAATAAGGGATACGATATTACAGAAGTAGATTCAAATGGAGAGATAGTAAGGTACATTGAAGTAAAAACTCTGACAGGAAGATGGGGAGAAGGTGGCGTTGGTGTTACCGAATTTCAATTAAAATTTGCTCAAGAATATGACAATTGGTGGCTATTTGTCGTTGAAAATATAAACACTGAAAATACTACCGTGTACAGGTTCAAAAATCCTGTACAACAAGCTAACCGCTTTATGTTTGACCATAGCTGGAAGCAGCTTGCTGAGACAAAACAAAAATACCAGTCAAGATCACCTAAGAAAGGTGATAAATATAAAATATCCGGTTCTGCATATGAAGTCACCAAAGTAAAATCAATGGGAAAGTTTTATAAAGTGAGGCTCAAAGATATTCAAACTGGTGAAAAAGTGAATAAAAAGTTTGATCCTTTATGGGAGAAATTTTGATGGCTAATATTATTCCAATGCTGTCTGATGATCAGATTGGAGAAATACCCTCAAGAGCTGAGCAGAAGGTATACAAATCACTGGTAGAACAATTACCTGATGACTTGTTGGTCGTTCACTCTCTTGAATTTATAAAACAAACATCTAGTTTCAAAAGTCATGGAGACCGAGAAGCTGATTTTGTGATTTTTTCACCACAATTTGGTGTCTTGGTTGTTGAGGTGAAAGGTGGGGGTATAGAATACGATAAATCGATAAATCAGTGGTATTCGATAGATCGAAACAATAATAAATACGGAATAAAGAACCCTGTTCGCCAGGCAAAAGACGCAAAATATGAAATAAGAAATCATCTTCAACAAAGACTTGGCCCCCAAAAACTACTTCTAGCTCATGCTGTGATGTTTCCTGATATTGAAAACGCAGCTTCTTTAGTTAGTTCTGATATGCCAATTGATATAATTGGAGTTAATAGGAACCTTATTGAACTAGAGAAATGGGTCAAGAAGATATTTGAATACTGGGCAGGTGATAAACCCGTTTTTGACGCTTTAGGAAAAAGAGGGATTGAGGTTGCGAAACGAATCTATGGCAAACAGGTTTCCATAAGACCTTCGCTACGGTCAGTTATAGAAGAAGAGATAAAAATACAAATTGAGCTAACTAATCAGCAAAAAAATATCCTTCGGCAACTTAAAAGAAGGAAAGAAGCCGTGATTGAGGGAGGAGCAGGAACTGGCAAGACAGTATTAGCCCTAGATCAAGCTCTGACGCTTGCAGATCAAGGATTAAAGGTTCTATTCCTCTGTTATAACCAAAAGCTGGGTAATGCTCTGAAAATAAAATCACAGCATGTTGATAATCTGCATTCCATGAGCTTTCATGAGTTTTGTTCTTGGAGAATCAGACAGGTTGAAAATGATACAAAGCGTGATTTAATTGAAGAATCCAAAGTCATTTACTCTGGAGAGGATTTGTATGACGTATTGATGCCCGACGCTTTGATTAACAGCTACGAATTAGCTCCTATTCAATACGACGCTATTTTAATTGATGAAGGGCAGGATTTTAAACCTGAATTTTGGTTAGCTATTGAAATGTTGCGAGATCAAAATGAAAATACAAAGCTCTATATATTTCAGGATAGTAATCAGGCAATTTATACAAATAGTAACGATCTCCCTATCGATTGTGAGTCTTTGTTTTTATTTGATAATTGTCGTAATACGAAGTATATCCATAATTCTGCCTACCAATATTATAAAGGAACTGAAGTAGATGCTCCAAATTTAGAAGGAGAACCTGTTCAGCTTATTAAAAAAGCTACACTGGAGACGCAAGCAAAAGAAATTGATAATAGGATATCACAACTAGTTAATACCGAAAATATTGAACCGGAAGATATTGCTATTATCGTAATGGGGCATTTTTACGAAGCACAACAGCTATTGGAAAATACAAAAAATCGTCATTGGTGGGCATTTAAAGAATTCTCTCCTGCATCAAAGGTATTAGTAGAAACTGTCAAGAGGTTCAAAGGATTGGAATCAAATATTATTTTCCTTTGGATAACTGATGAAAACTCCATTAACGAAAAGTTGTTATATATTTCCATATCTCGTGCTCGATTTAGATTGTGGGTAATAGGTACAGCATCAAGCATTAAATTAGCAAACCTTGATAATTCGCCTTAATGGACCTCATCTTCACCAAAATACCTTTCAATTTACTTCATACCATCTGGATAATCATCACTCCGTCCAATCATATAATTCGTATATCTCTTACAAAAAGCACTGCAATTAACTTTATGATTCGTCAACAATCAACCTGGATAACAATCCCTGCGTATTTCTCTCTCGATCTCGGTAGATCAAAAGCGTTTTGATATCTTTGTGATCTGAAAATTGCATTACCTCTTCAATGCCAATACCGTTCTCTTGAGCTCTTTTAACAGCTTCAGTGATGGCAGTATGGCGAATACCATGAGGCCGTGTTTTGACTCCGATCTGTTCACCAATTGATCTGACCATTCGATAAATACTAGTACCAGTGAGGCGTGAACCATTGTTTGCTCGATCAAGGTTGATAAACAGTGGCCCAGGCTGATCACCTCGAATTGCGATCCAGTTTTCAATCGCTCTGAGTGTCACCTCTGGTAAGTATTTCTGTACCTTCTCGGTTCTCTTTTTCAATGAAACCCATATCAATCGTTTGTTCAGCTCAAGGTCTTCTATATTTAGATTCACAATAGAACCTCGTCTTAATGCAAGATCATGTAGCAGTCTTAAAATTACATAATCACGAACCGCTTTCTTTTTGTTTTTTTGATTCTGGCAGACTGTCAGCATTTTTTGAAAACTGTTTTCACCAGGCCCTGAAGTATCTCTGTAAGCTTCTATCTGATCATTTTTTACTTCCAGCTGCCAATTAACCATACCAAGTGTATTCGCCAGGCGAACCAGAGAACGAATTGCAGAGAGTCTGCGATTGATGGTCGTTGGCCGCAATCTCCGTTTTTGCATCTCTGTTTTATAGTTTAGAGCTAACAGATTGGCTTCACCAAGCGGCAATTCAATCAGTTTTTTAGCCGATTCAGATAGGTTTTTAGCCCCGGTGAACTCTCGAAAAGCCTCAAGATCTGCCTTATATGCTTTCAATGTTGCTTCACTTTTGCCTTGAAAAAAAGCTCTCACCAAGGTGTATGCCAGATTAATATAATTGTTCGGTAAAATGAGATCTGTCTTCATCGCTGTATCTCTTTTATTAATAGGTGTTCATAAGGTTTCATTAATATAGATTATCGTACTCTTATAAAGCAGACCAAAAAATTGGCTAACCGCTGATCTAACTGGACCCTGCTTTCTGAATGTGAAATTGATTAAGTCAGCTTGATTTGGCCGGTTGTTGTGGTAAATCTGGTGGCTTCTAGAAAGTAACTATTTCGTGAAGATCATTTCAGCTGCTTTCTGAGCTTGGGAGGCTATTTTGAAGATAAGTCGATGGTCTTCTTGCAAAACATCAATCCAGTGACTGATGTAAGCTGAACTTTGAAAGACAGGTTTTATACCGAAATTGGCCAGCAACATCACTGAGCCAAGTTCGGCGGTCAACTCCTCAATGGCGTATTCTCTGTCACCAAACTCCTTACCTTTGACTCTGCAGAGTCGTTCGGGTGACCCCGTCCAGTGGATCGCTTCATGAGCCAGCACCCCAAAAAAGCTGGCTTCATCAGAGAACTGCTCAAATTCAGGCATTCTGATAAAATCACCAGATCTATCATAGTACGCTCTATCCGCTCCGTAACGAATGTCAATGTTAGCTGACTCAATCGCTTCAGAGAGTTTTCTAAAATCTGGGGAAACAGCAGGTTGCTTAGATGGTTGTAAGTTAGTTTGAGCGATATTAAAGACACTATAATATTTAAGTACCGGTATCGTGATTGATACCGGATTTCCATCCTCGTCTTCAATGACCACACCGGTTTTATCTCTTTTTTTGATGGTCATTGACCGGTAAAAGAAGACTCTCATCGCTCGTTCTTTCTTCATCACCTGCCCCTCACGGTCTAAAAACGATTTATAGGTTCCCCAGGTTGAAAATGGAAATCCAAACTTCTGTTGCAACGCCAACAGATGAACAGTATTAACACCGGTATAGAACCGGCCATCCAAATTACATGGCCATGATAAACCACCTTTGGCATCCCACGGTTTTAACCAAACCGGTATTTCGCCGGACTGTTCAAATTCTTTCAACTGTTCGACGATTAAAGCGGTTGCCTCTTGTTGAACGATCTTCAGTTTTTCATTCATCGCAGGCTCCTTTTTTGAATTTGCTGAGTCTTGCTGGCTGGAAATAAAGGTCACGCTCTATTGTCAGACCAAATGGTCGTTTGATGGATTCCAATTCAATAAGGCTGGTGTAGCCAAATTCGTCATGACTCAAGCCCATCACATAGCAAAAAGCAATCGCTTCTTTTGGGTCGTACTCTAATATTAGCCAGGTCGCTGAACCACATGGATCAAAAAACTTCGCAACCACAAGGGGATCTTCTTCATTTTCTTGCGAGTAGAGCGGATAATCTTTTAGCAACTCTTTGAATTCAGGTGTAATAAGTTTCATTTTTCGATCTCCGAAATCTGTTAAAAAGGCCACAAACCGGTGACAGACCAATCCCTTCATGACATTCGTCTGCCGTCGGTACCAGAATGAATGGCGAAATACTAAGCCTAATTGCCCAAAAATTGATTTGATTTGGTAAAAAATCGGGTTGAGAAAACAGCTGGTGATAGTTACTGCGGTTTTTTCAACCGTGATATCGCATCACGGCATGACTTTCTTCTGTTTGGCCTGACATTCTGAATTGATTTTCATGCATTCTGATCGATACACCGGATGCCAAACATCGTTGATCGGTGAGTCTGGTGTGTAATTCTGACGAGCGTGCTCCTGAAATTCTTTGACTTCATCAGCCGTCAAATTCCGAAACATTGGATTATGAGAAATGTATCCGCCTTCAAATCTGTCTGATAGAGATTTTGCCATATTGATCCTCCAATTATCGCATTAAGCAGACATGATATTCTCGTCTGCGAATGAAAAATAGATGTCTTGACCGATGATGACATGGTCCAGAACATTAACACCTAACAGGTTACCGGCTTCAATAAGCCTTTTGGTAATCTTGATATCTTGAGCGGAAGGCGTTGGGTCCCCTGTTGGATGATTATGAACGACAATAATAGCCGCTGCTCGCAGTTCGATTGCCGGTGCGAAAATCTCACGGGGATGAGCCAGACTCTGATTGATGGTCCCCAGCGAGACCATTCTTTCACCTATAATTCGGTGCTTATTGTTTAGAATGAGAATGTAAAAACTTTCTTGTTTCGCATTGCTCAACCGGACTCGATAATGCTGGTAAACCTGGTTTGAATTTGAGAACGAATCATCCGTCTGTAATCTTTTCTCACCATACCGTTCAGCGATCTCTCTGAGTATGAAAGCCCTATTTTGCTCAAAAGCGTCATTAGAGAGGTGATCGAGAATCTCTTTGACGGTACCGCCATGGAGTTCCTTTTCAGATAGGTTAAGGATCTGCTTAATCAAATCAAGGTCAGAGTACAAACGCATTTTTTCGAATTCTGTCATGGCTGCCTTAAATAAAATAGTTTGAAATCATTTAAAACAAAAAAGAAGAGAGTGGCACAACGCTTTGGCGGTTTATGTGCGCCAAAGAAGTTCATCGAACCGCTTTAGCGCCGCTGTTTTTATTAGAGATCAGTAATCTTGAATCTCAATGATTTGATAGTCATCGATATCTTCACCAACCTTCCTTTTAATAATCGTGTTGAGTTTTACTTCTGCCGAAAAAATCAATTCTGCGTATTGACAACCCATTGTTTTGTCAGGCGATTCACCTTTGCATTCATCTGGATCAGCATGCACATCACCATAGTTCAATATGATTTTCTTTTTTGATTTGTCCGTCAGGCTGACAAATGGCCACTTCAACAATACACCATCCTCGTTGTACTCATCGTGATATCCAAACATCTGTTTATCGGGGATGATTTTACCATCTGCCCCTAACTCACCGATCAGAACAATACACTCGTCTGTCGCAGACTTGTCTTCGTTCACAAATAGCGCTCGAATTCTGATAATTTTTTTACTCTTCATATCGTTGTCTCCTGATATAATTAAATAATTAAGTAAATAACCAGTATTCAAACCAGCACGCGCGAATGCCCTGGCGGTTTTTAAAGTGATTAGAGAACGAAAATTCGCTGACCTCAGTTACTGACTAACCAAGGTTGACTGGTGAGAATGGTGATACTTCAGGTAGGTCTTATACAGTCTGAGCAAAAGGTGCTGTTTTGAATACGACTTAAAAGAATAGCGAAAATGACTTGAAATGTCAAGTATAATCCATTATTTCAGAGCGTTAAGCACTGTATGGTGTAAAAAGAAAGGCTTTTTGAGGTGTGAAAATTTGATTGGCAGGTATCGATGAGGCAGGTTTTTAAAATGACGAGATTTGTAAAAGCAGAGGAGTCAATGCTAAGAATAAATTAGAAACTACAATGCCATCAATCGGCACTGATTTTACTGTTCCAGTATTCGATGTAAGCAATATACGCCTCTATTTCCGTTAAAAACTGAATATGCTGGTCAACATTGAGCTTGTAGGCTGGTATTGACCTTATCTTCATTCTTCTGGCTTTTTCCAGCCTGTGATGACCATCGATAAGGTTATAACGTCCGGGAGAGATTTCAGCGATAATTGCGGGTTTGGAAACATCAACCGAATCGAGGTGCGACTCATTGATTGATGAGTTGTAGATATGAAAATCTATGGTTTCTATTTCTAGGAGCTCGAATTCGTTTTTGTTTGATTCAATATGCTGAATCATTTTGGTGATATTGAATACAAAAACACCATTCGGATACAACTCATCATTGTCTTCAGTAATACACGGCGTAAAACTCTTATCAACCTTTAGTCGTTTAGCGGTCTGATACCTTTTAGAATTAAAACTTGATGGGGACAATTTCATCTTCAGTTTGTAACAAAGCGAATATGTGACTGGCTGATATGAACAGTTTCAAACGGCTCTGCAACTACTTTATTGCTTCGATTTTCTCAACAGTCTGAAATCCAGTTCATAATCAATATATTTAACAACCTCTTCCATCAAAGCTTCAGGTTGATATTTCTTACCATATCGACCATAAGTTTCCGAATCTCCCGTCGAATGACCAAGATATTCACTGACAAAAGTCTCTTGAATCCTTTTCTGCTTCAAACCATCCGATACGGTATGCCTGAAGCTATGAAAGCTTTTTTCCGGGTCTTTGATACCGGCTTTTTTTCTTAAATACGTCTGATTGAACCACCTGCCAATTTTTCTTGAGAAGCCATCTATACTGAGCGTTAACTCTGGAAATAGACGTACATGCCCGGCTTTCTTTTGTGTATTTACGAAATCGATAAATCCAAGTTCGATGAGTTGCAGATGAATTGGTATAACTCTATCTGAGGACCTATTCTTGAGTGATTTCGGATTTTCCGGATCATCGCTTTTCTCATTGATATCCAAGCACCATAAGTCGTCTTCTTTCTTCACATCACTGGTATGCAGCTGGCATAATTCGTTCAGTCTAGCACCAGTAAACATATCAAGAAGCGGTATCCAGTACCTGGCCGAACTAATTTCAGTTTCTTTTAGGTAAGTATCAGGATTAAATATCTTTACAATATCTTTGCTGCTAAACACCTTGCGTTCATCCTGCGGTTTCTTTTTGCTGACGACTTTCAAGCCTTCGAAGTAATTCTCGGTGATATAACCGTTTTTTCGAGCCCAAGTCATTAACGCTACGACTGCAGTAATATTGTTATTGACCGTATTCACCGCCACTGGTTTAACATCTTCCAGTTCTAGTATTTCCTTGATGCTTTTATCTCTATAGCGTTGGTCTTTTCGCATGTTAGCCGGTAGCTTCATCAAAATGCTCTTGTATTTTCTAGCGATTTCAAACGATAGCTGATCAACGGTAATATCTCCGACGATCTCAATAAATTTGCCAATCACTGTTTTCTTTTCTAATAATGATTTGGGTTTCCAGACCTTGGCTGCTATCATTTCTTCGAAATAGGCTTCGATCACCTTCGATATCTTGGGACTTTGCTTTGGTTTATGATCAACTCTCTCTTCAGAAGACCTGCTTGTTTTAACATCTTCGAGTAGAGTTTCAGCATTTGATACTTCCTCTTTAACTGTTGGATTATTGAGTTTTTGCCATACGTTATTAGCGGCATTATCGTTTTCTGCACCCATTTTGGTGTCTTTTACAACCGGCTCATTATCAGACACAAACAATGAATTCACTCCAATCTCAATCGCAAAATCAATCAAATCCTCATAGGTTTCATCAATCAGCTCTAAAACGTCATCAACACTCAGATTCTCATTATCTTCTTGAAGCTTTTGCAGCTCCCAGTTAGATATTTCAAGTTCGGACATATATTGTTTAAAACTAGTTTGATCTAGCGACGATAAATGGTTATCTATGATATCTCTTGCGAGGGCATCAGCCAGACAAAACAACAGCCCTTGCTGTTCGATCAGCTTTAATAGCGTATTTCTAGCCTGACGTATATGTCTTTGTGAAAAGGCATCTTCGCTATATTTTATGCCGTGCTCAGCGCAAAATTCTAAAATATCAGCATATTTCAGCCTCTTTACCACCATCTGCATCAGTTTTAATTCGGAAGGTAATTTCATCTCTTTCTGCAAATCTTGAGGAGGTGTATAGCCATTTTGTGGTTCAAATTGGTATTGAACCCCATTGATTCTACTAATACCCCTATTTATAGGCAATAGCTGTTCATCAAGATACTCTTTTAATACTTGCTTTATTAAACTTACACAAGTTGTTGAATTATCTCCATATCTAATATCTTCAAAAGCCTTATCCAACTGATATTTAAGTATCTGAGCAAACCGTTTTGCTTCAGATCTGACACCGGTTTTCAAAGAAATGCGTAATTCCCTAATTCCATTGAATTTTTCTCTCAAATCCAAAGGAATGATAGATCGAAAAAAATAGGCTGAAGTGGTGTTATTCCTGACGATGAAGGTAGGTTGTCGAGCACTCATGGTTCACCTCCACCACTATAACTTTTTCCTTCTAATTTCTGAAAATTGCGTAAGTTGCTAATTCTATGAATGTTTTTTGCTATTTCAAATCGGATAACAATTCGAGCAAAAAAGGCTGATATACTGATATTATTAACGATAAAGGTAGTTTGCCGGAGGTTCATAACAAACCTCTCTTAATTTCGCTTTTACCTGCGACAAGGAAAAGAAAACGCACCAATAAATAGTGCCTAAATCTCCCTGTAAGCCCTATCAATATTGAACTGAGAGGTTTTGGTAGAGTGTTACCTAGAGTGTGACTAAAAATGCAAAAATGAGCATTTTTGAGGTAAGTGAATCGCCCTGTAAGCCTTATGCAGCGTGGCTTAAGGCTCCAAAGCAGGCGTGGTGGAGGTGGCGGGAATTGAACCCGCGTCCCAAAGACAGGACCAATAGCTTTCTACAAGTTTAGTCAGTTTTTTTTTTCTCGCCTGGGCTGTTTTGCTTACTGACAAGCTCAAGTCAGGCTACCCAATTAAACTTCTCCCTTTCATAAATGGGGTATGAAAAAGATGAGCCTGATAAAATGACGTGATCTCCTGCTTATCAGGCGTCGCAGGCATCACGCTCGAATTACGCTGCTATTGCAGCAGTATTCAGAGAATAGTCGCTATTTTTAGCAATTAAAATATTTGGGCGATTTTTTCAGTGGCCCTTCGTCCAACCACTACTTGCTGACACTATCAATACCTCATCCAGGTCGAAATCCTTGACACCCCCAGGTGAGACTTGAGAAAATCGATCATTGGTTCTTCATTGCTCGATCAATTTCCATTTTTGCATCTTTGTCTTTTAAAGAAGCTCGTTTATCATGCAGCTTTTTCCCTCGACAAAGTGCTATTTCAACTTTTACGGTACCATCTTTAAAATACATGCTTAAGGGGACAAGCGTCAATCCTTTTTCTTTCACCTTTGAAAACAGCCGGATAATTTCCCGTTTATGCATCAGCAGTTTTCGTTTTCTTCTAGGTTGGTGGTTGTGAATATTACCGAATGTATATTGGCTGATCTCCATTTCCAGTAGGTCTATCTGTAGTTGATCATCAATATTGCAGTATGCTTCCGTGATTTTTACCTTTCCTTCCCTGATGCTTTTTACTTCTGTTCCAACCAAAGCTATCCCGGCTTCAAACTTCTCCAGGATTTCATACTCATGCCATGCTTTTCGGTTTCTAACAACGCTCTTTATTGCCATAGTTCGTTTAAAGCTTAATCCTATATTAATGGGTATTCCCGTTCTTTCCTGTAAATTGCACCTTTTGGATTCAGCACACTGGAAAACAGATGAAATGAATCCACCTCAAATTCCCCGGAATGATAAAGACTGTGATATCCCAGAAAGTCACCGATTCTTCCCGGCAGTTTACCTTTAACCCTTGCTAATGTTATGTGTGGAGAAAATCGTTTTTTCTCCTTCTGGATACCGATTTGATTTAATCTGGTTTCCACTTTTTTCTGCAGGTGTATCAGCTGTTCGTTTTTGGTAACACCTGCCCAAATCACCTTCGGGCTTTTTCCTTGCGGGAAAGTGCCGACGCCCGTGAGGCTCAACATAAACGGTTTTCCCTTAATTTTTATTAGGGTGTCTGCGATATTGTCAAATGTTCCCTGGTCTACTTCTCCAATAAATCGAAGTGACAGATGAAACTGGTTAGGATTAACCCAGTTTACACCTTGTATACCGTAAGAACATAAGCCATTTAGTCCCTCTTTTATCGACTCTGGCAACTCAATTGCTACAAACAATCGTGGCATGACACTTGTCTCCCAAGGATACTGATAAATATCACGGTTTTCATGATCGTCAACACAATCATCCGGCATATGGATTGAATTCAGATTTTAAAGGAGATAACGTTTTATTAATGCCATAATATGTTCATTCCAATAAAATTACAAACCTCTGATTTTCTTTCTCCAATTGATTGATATGATAAAAAATAACAAATCAAAGCATATTTCAAATTTTATCAACGAAAAAACCTATAAAAATCAAGATTTTCTAAATAGTCCGGAAGCGAGGCATATTCGGATTTTATGCGAATTAACTGCGCCTAAACAACGCTTTGAAGAGCAACAGATAGAAAACACAGTCGTTTTTTTTGGATCAGCGAGATCTGTCTCGATGGAGGAAGCCCAAAAAAAATTGGCAGCAATAAAATCGGACCTGGAAGAATCAAAGACAGATGACCTAAAGGAAGAATATGAGAAAGCAAAAATGCAGGTCAAGCTCTCTGAGTACTATGAAGCATCAGTTAGTCTGGCAGAAAAACTGACCCGATGGTCTTTGAATATTCCCCAAAAAGAAAACAGATTTTATGTATGCTCCGGTGGAGGTCCAGGGATGATGGAGGCCTCAAACAGGGGGGCGGCCAACGCCAATGGACGTTCAGTAGGATTAAATATCAGTCTCCCTTTTGAGCAGAGTCCCAACCCCTTTCAATCTCCGGACATCTCGTTTGTCTTCCATTACTTTTTTATCAGAAAATTCTGGTTTGCTTATCTGGCAAAAGGGCTGGTCGTCTTTCCCGGCGGTTTTGGCACGATGGACGAGCTGTTTGAAGTATTGACGCTCATACAAACTAAAAAGATTCACAAAGTCGTCCCAATCATTCTGTTTGGTAAGGAGTTCTGGGAGGGGTTCATCAATTTTGATCACCTGGTAAAATGGGGTGTCATCGGTGAGACGGATCTTAACCTTTTCAAGATATTCGACGATGTTGATGAAGCTTTTGAATACTTAAAAGATACCCTAACAAAGGAATACCTCCTGTAGTTTTGGGATTAGGGTATTGTTTTTCGTTAAGACTTGGGGATATGGTAAGGTTTTAAAACGTCATTCCTGTGCAGTTTTAGTTATGGAAAAAGGGGACACGTAACAAAGGTGCATACCTCGCTATTCCATGACTAAAGCTATTGAAATGATTGACAGACCAACCAATAATTTTGGGATCGGTAATTGCATTACGTATATTAAGATTCGCCAATGCTCAGGCGATTTGGCAACATGTCATCCCCATGGTTGACTCAGCCAAAGTAGATTTAGCTCCCTACAGGAAAAACAGGGATATACTACATGGGCATCTGACGAAATGCGGTTTTGATTGTATAAAGCCCGAAGGTGGATTTTATCTCTTCCCTAAATGTCCAATTGATGATGATAAGGTATTCGTAAGGACTGCCCAGGAGTTTAATCTTCTGCTGGTACCGAGATCCGGTTTTGGTACTCCGGGATTTTTCAGAATCGCTTACTGTTTCGATACGGATATGATTGAAAGATCGTTGCCGTTCTTCGCAAAACTGGCACAGCACTACCGGCTAATATGAGCATAGCAGTTATGGAAGTTGCGCAACTGAACCCTTACACCAAAGCCATGCTGAACTGTCTCCAGCAGTTTGAAGGTTGTGAGGGAACTCCAACATTAGATGACACCAATAGCCAGTTTCTGGCCAATATGATCCAGGGGCGATTCCTGCAATACCTGGCTAACAGGATCTGCAGGAATTATGATATCACAGGAAAGGATCTGGAGAAACGGTTGACCATGTCCCTGACGCGAATTCTAAGCGATAAGTTTTTCGCCGTTTTCCGGGAAAAAGTAAAGGAAAAGCCTGAAATTGTTTATATTCTTGCTAAAAAGATTACAGAACATGAAATCAGTTGCAGGAATGATTCAACCAGACTGGATGTATTTTTTAGAAATATCAGTCAAAAATACTTTAAATACCAGAATTTTAAAATCATTATGAGGTGGATTGACACCAATCCGGAGATTGAACGAATTGTCTTTTTGTCCAAAGTGCAAAAACGAATTAAGGATTCCTCCCTATTAAAAGCACTGATGTATATTGTGCAGAATGATAAGGATGGGATAACGCCGTCGGTTTTCAATCGCTATCTCAATAAAAACAAACTGGATCGATTAAAGAGTATAGTGAAGAACGGTGACTGGCAGATCGAAGCCCTGTTCGTGCAGCAGCAGAATGCAAAACTGATTAACTGGAGAAACTATATGAATTCAATTTGATAATATATCTAATTGATTTGAATAATCCTCGACTTCATTCCCATTCCCCCAATTACACTTTTTAATTTCTCATTCAACTGGGCAATCTCAGCTTTTGATTTTCTCCCGACTCTGACTCGATATATCTTTTGATTTTCGATTGTAGCTTCCGCAAGATAAGCATCAAACTCCTTCTGCCTTAAGAGTCTGACTATTCGATCGGCTTTATCCTTATCCTTGGTGGCAAAAACTTGAACGGTATATGATTCTTGTTGGCTTTTGCTGGTTGCTTGCTGTTCAGGCCATTGTTTCTTTGGGGCGACTTCTGCAACAGGATCAGCAGCTTCCTGGCTTTTCGTCTTGGTCAGTGCCGGTTCTTCTGTCTTTTGAGTGGTGAGTTGATTCTTTGATTCACTTATAATGCGATCAGCTTCGATTAGCGCACTTTTTGTATCACTTTGAAGGTTCTTCACTTTCTCACCATCGGACCTGATATCAAAAACTTCAAGGTCTTTGGTAGAGATCTCCTCTTCCGTCACGGTTTTCAATTCAGACTGGCCTTTACTTGAGGTAACGTGAGCATTAGGATTTCTTGAAGCCTTTCCGAATATCATTCCAAGATAAAAGATGACCAGGGCTGTAAGTAGCCCCAGACCAATAAACAGAATGATCCCCTTAATATCCAGGTCAACTGTAAATTGAGTTGGAGTCCTTTTAATCGGTTTAACTCTTCTGTTCTTGCTTGTTTTTTTTTCTTTCATATTAAAATCCCAATTGAAGCCAACGAGAATCACCCGAGCTTGTTTATTGAATCTGCTCCTTTTGATGAAATCTCTTCCGCATAAAAAGAGTATTATCTCCTTACACACTCCGTTTAGTAGGCGTTTTGATTAATCATCCCAGTAAAGAGTGTCATGAAACATATTTTTATATCAAACAAAATCGACCAATGAGTCAGGTAATAAATATCGTATTCTATGCGTTTTTCCAGGGATGTATTTCCCCTCCATCCGTTTACCTGAGCCCAGCCGGTAATTCCCGCTTTCATTTTATGCCTGAGCATATAATTGGGGATCTGCTTCTTAAATTCTTTTATAAACACGGGTCTTTCCGGTCGAGGCCCCACCAGACTCATGGATCCCCGCATTACGTTTAAAAACTGCGGAATCTCATCAAGGCTTGTTTTTCTAATAAAAGCACCAATCAGGGTTTTTCTGTCATCATCTTTTCTTGCCCAGACTGCACCTGTTTCCTCCTCTGCGTCAATTCTCATTGATCTGAATTTAATCATATTAAATGATTTTCCATCAAGCCCCATCCGTTCTTGAAGGTAAAAAACAGGTCCCGGGGAGGTCAACTTGATCAGGATAGGCAGGATAATCCAGACAGGGAGCAAAACAATAATGGCGATGGTTGCCCCCACAAGATCAAAAGCCCGTTTGAAGATCATATTCCAACCCTCTATTGTGCTTTGCCTGAGAGCTATTACCGGCATGCCGTCCAGATCTAGAACTTCCGGATTAATATTCAGGGTGTGGTAAATATCCGGAACAATGTGAATATCCACCACCTGTTCCGCCAATTGGTGGTTGATCTCCTCCAGATGTGACTGTTGGTTCGAGTCAAGGCAGATAAAAACCTGATCAATCGCTTTTTTCTCAAGGATATGGGGAAGCTCCTCGAAATTGCCAAGAAACGGCAGAGAAACCTGACAATTGCCATCATCCACATATGAAAACCCAATCACATCAAACCCCAGTCTTTTATTATCATGGACTTTTTTAATAAACGTGACCGCAGTTTTACCGGACCCAATTATCAGGATTCTCCTGAGGTTTTTCCCCGTGCGTCTTAAATAACTCAAAAACAAACGGACGCTTATTCTCAGTGATCCGATGCACCCTACTGTCAGAAGGAAAAAATAGAGAGACTGGATTCTTGAATAGGAAAATCTGCGATAATAGAATGTTAGCCCCAGCAAAACGATAAAAAGAAAGATGTTGGACTTCAAGACCGCTCTCAGCTCTCCTTTATACTGAGAGATCCGCTTTGGATTATACATTTTCCCATACACAAAGCAGATTGCCGCAGCAATTACCACAACTCCGGTTGCATTAAAATATTCTTTGTACCTGGGAATTTCTTCGGGATTTACATAGGGAATTTCAATCCCCAACAGTGGAATCGGTATATTTAACCAGTAAAACCGGACATAATAGGCGATGTTCCAACAAAATCCGACAATAAAGATATCTGCCAGAAACAAAAAGGTTATAATTACCTGGGCTTTTTTCTTAAGCATTAAGAACCTGTTACTTCGAAATTCTATTATTTAAAAAATCACAGATGTGACTCGAGATCTTTTCTATAAATCGGTCTTCACCAAAAGCTCTTGCGTGATTTCTTATCCAGTCAGGATCAAATTCACTTTCAACTGATTCAAAATATTCCAGTCCTTCTTGTAAGGAGTCTATTATCTGTTGTTCAAAGAATATGCCGGAAGACCGACTAATGTCATTCCTATTTTCGACAACGGTTTCCAAAGCACCGCCTTTCTTATATGCAATAACCGGCACTCCCTGTGACATCACCTCAAGTGGGATCAAACCAAAATCCTCTTCTCCTGGAAACAGAAGTGCCCTGGTATTTTGTATATACTCCACTACAGTATCGTAGGGGAGACTGCCCAAAAACTCAATATTGTCGTTTGCCATCGCCTGGAGTTTTTTCTTTTCACTCCCATCACCTATCACAATCAGTTTCTTGTTCAATTTGTTGAATGTTTCCACCAGAAGTCGAATCCCCTTATAGGGTGTCAATGCGCCAAAACTTAGATAGTAATCTCCTATCCTGCGTTTAGAGTTACCTGCAAAAAGATCCATGGCGATGGGAGGATAGCAGGTTGTTGCATCCTTGCCATAATATTGCTTGATGCGGTCTTTGACATTGTCCGAATTTGCCAGGTAAAAATCTACATTATCAATGGTTGTCAGATCCCATTCTTTCAACTTCCTGAATTGCCAGGCTGCAATAGACCGGCTCCACTTGGGAAGCGCCTCCAGGTACATATCAGTAAATCCCCAACAATACCGCATTGGTGAGTGTACATAACAGATGTGGGGAATTCTGTCGGGATTGGCTATCCCCTTTGCAGGCCCCGACTCGGAAGAGAAGATCAGGTCATATTTTTTTTTCAGTTTAAGGGATCGAATGCCGAGGGGATAGAGAGGAAATATTTTCTGGTACTGGAATCTCAGTTTGGGCAGGTTCAGACAGGAGGCATGTACAGCATGGTTCCCCAGATAAGGTCGGCAGGTTTTTTCATCATAAAAAAGGGTGTAAATATCAGCCTTTGGAAAAATCTTTAATAAAGACGCCAGTACCTTTTCACCTCCTCTCCAGGTTACCAGCCAGTAATGAACCAGGGCCACTTTAAGATCTTTTAGATCATCTATTGTATAGTTCCCCTGTTTAATGCCCGCTGCTGCCAAATCCCTTTTCCCCCCTTTCAGAGTTTGAAAGATCACCCACGATTTCGATTTCAAACGGTTCCAGTTTTTTCAGGATAAGCTGGGCGACCCTCGTTCCGATCAGATTCTCGGCTTCGGATAATCCATCTCCTTTGCCGAGATATCTCATTGGCAGGTATAAAATTCCCCGATACCCGGCATCTATCACACCAACGCTATTGGTCATCATAAAATCTGTTTTGTAAATACTGGAACGTGGAAACAGTTCCGTGTAATACCCCGGCGGAGGTTCAACTGATACTCCGGTATCAAAGAAAAACAGGTTATCACGTTTTTCGATAACCTTGATCAGGGTTAAATCCAACCCACTATCATCGGAATGAGCTTTCACGGGTACCGGCATTCCGGGGTAATGACATTTGATTTTCAATTTTGAGACAACCATTGATACCAATTATAAATGATTTTAAATTGCCGGAAGCCGGCTTCTAACACAAGGACCTTAACCAAAGCTCAAAAGACGATAGTTTTTCTTCCCCGACCTGATAATTAAGAAAGAAGGGGAAGACAGATCATTTTCGGTCAATATATAGTCAACATCCTTTTGGGAAATATTGTTTACATATGCTCCGCCCGATTGTATCAATTTCCTGGCCTGTCCTTTGGACTTACTGATGTCGCTTTCCACAAAAGCATCAATTAAACTTAATCCCTCCTTTAATCGGGATTTATCGATCCGGATGGAGGGCACATCTTTGAAGATTTGAGAAATCAGTTCATCATCCAGGTTTTCTATTTTCTCTCCAAATAGTGCACGGGATGCCTTTATTGCTTTCTCCAGAGCTTCCTCCCCATGGGCTACCCGGGTTGCCTCTTCAGCCAGTCTCTTCTGAGCCAGTCTCTTGTGGGGTTCTGTTCTGACAGACTCCTCAAGTTCTTCTATCTCATCCAAATCGAGTTCAGTAAATACTTTCAGAAATCGTATGACATCCTCATCGGCCTGATTCAAAAAAAACTGGTAGAATTCATAAGGTGATGTCTTTTCTGCCGACAACCAGACTGTACCCAGCTCAGATTTTCCGAACTTTTTACCATCCGCTTTTGTAATGAGTGGAATAGTAATCCCGTACGTCTGGCGATTTGCCATTCTCCTGGTAAGGTCTATTCCGGAGACAATATTCCCCCATTGATCAGATCCCCCCAGTTGTAGAACACAGTCGTATTTTTCATTAAGTTGATAAAAATCATATGCTTGAAGTAGCATGTAACTGAATTCCGTATATGAAATCCCTTCACCCTCTCTATTTAACCTGTTTTTAACGGATTCGCGTGTGATCATCGCATTGACGGAAAAATGTTTCCCGATATCCCTTAGGAAATCGATCAGGTTAAACTTCCCCAACCAATCATAATTATTTACCAGGATTGCTTTGTTTCCTTTTTCAAAATCAAGAAATCTTGCCAATTGTCCCTTGATTCCTGCGATATTCGCTTCAATCTCTTTCTGTGATAAAAGGTTTCGCTCAGCGCTTTTCCCGCCTGGATCTCCGATCATGCCGGTTCCTCCGCCCATCAATCCAATCGGCATATGCCCGTGCTTTTGCAGAATCCTCATCAGATTAAACATGGCAAAATGTCCAACATGAATACTATCGGCGGTTGGATCGAATCCCACATAAAAGGTTAATCCGCCGTTGTTCAGTTTTTCCGGTAATTCTTCATGAGTCATACGGTCAATGAAACCGCGTTTTTGTAATTCATCAAATAATTTCATACGCTTCAGACTATAGTAACAACATTGTACAATCCACTCGCAAGTGGCTGGGGAAAGGGGTGTGCCTTTAACACAATTGAATACTGGCACTTAGCATATCTAAATTGTTTTCATCCCACAAGTGTACAGCTCAACATAAAAACTCAACCAGACAATTTTGTCAAAACTATGATTCAGACATGGAGACCTCAATAAATTTCATTAATTCAATCAATTACAATAAAACAGAAAAACATAAAAAAAACAAGCCATCTGTAATGCAAATGCTAATGTTTACAAAATGTCCCGTTAGATGTTTAATTGGTTTCACAGCATGGAGAAAATAGACCTGATAGTGGTTGTCGTTAACTAAACTTATTTATCAAAGGACTCAACAATGAAATTTGGAATTATTGGTGGCAGTGGTTTATATGAAATCGAAGGACTTACAGATATAGAAAACACAAAAATATCAACCCCTTTTGGCGAACCTTCCGACGAGTATGTATCAGGAAGATTAGAAGGAAAGGAGGTTGTTTTCCTGCCCAGACACGGGAGAGGTCACAAATATCTTCCATCAGAAATAAACTACCGGGCTAATATCTGGGGAATGAAATCGCTGGGAGTGACCCACTTGATTGCAGTCAGTGCTGTCGGCAGTTTAAAAAAGAAGATCGAACCGGGTGATATCGTTCTTCCGGATCAGTTCATTGACCGTACCAAGGACAGACCATCTACTTTTTTTGGAAATGGCTTAGTGGCGCATCTGCAATTCGGAAACCCTACCTGCAATCATCTGTCTTCCGCCATTGCCGAAATTACAAGGAGTATCGGAATTACCTGTCACGAAAGTGGAACATATGTCTGCATGGAGGGCCCCATGTTTTCAACGCGAGCTGAATCGGAAATGTATCGAAGTTTTGGAGCTTCGGTTATTGGTATGACAAATCTGCAGGAAGCTAAACTGGCAAGAGAGGCTGAACTCTGTTTTTCTACTATTGCTTTAGCCACCGATTATGACTGCTGGCATGAATCGGAAGAGGAAGTTACTGTCGACGCTATTTTAGAAGTCATGCGAAAAAATGTAGAAAACACAAAGAATATTCTTAAAAATCTGGTAGGAAAATTCCAACCAAAAACCCCGGTGTGTCAGGATCAGAACTCTCTGCAAGGCGCTATTCTTACTTCGCTTGATCTGATCCCTGTCCAAGTAAAAGAAGATTTGAATATTATTATTGGTAGGTATCTTTAGTACCTTATATATTATTTTCTGCGTTTTTTGGCAGGAAGTTATTTTTTAAGGTACTTATCCAGCTTATATGGGTTAGATTTGAACCGAATAAAAACAGTGCAGTAACAATAGCGTTTTAATCCGGTTTTCAACATTTGATGGCACCGATTTTACTGGCAATATCATACGGTAAGGTAGCGGTGCCGTGCTTTGATCCGAGAACAATGGTCTTGGTCACTTCGGTCTTTTCCCTGATATGATGACGTTTGCCCGGTTTTATGTGTTTTTCCTGAAGGAATTTGAGCAGTTCAATTGATTCTTCAAGGACTTCCCCGATATTGATTATTTCAATTTCGTCTCCAACAATAAATCCATCCAGACTGTTTGTATTTTCAGGTAGGCGGTTGTGTTCACCAGGCATTGGGGTTCCATGCGGGCACGCATCGGGAAATCCCAGAAACTCGGCAAGTTTTTCTTCAACCAATGGTGTTAAACCATGTTCAAGAATGTGGGCATGGTGATGAACCTCATGCCAGGATATACCCAGGGTGTTGCATAAAAAGGATTCCACCAATCGATGGCGACGGGTGAGCTTCTCAGCTTTTGCTAAGCCCTGTGCCGTTAAGGTAATCTCCTTTTTATCATCGATCTTCACCATACGATCTCGCTGCAATCGGGATAAGGTGGCATGAACAGTTGAGGGACTGCTCTTGAGCCGCTTGGTAAGGTTAACGGCTTTGATCGGTTTTTCTTCGGAAAGTAACGAGTAGATAACCTGCAAATACTCTTCAACAACAACTGATGCTCTTTCTTTCATCTGAGCTGGTAGAAAGTTATAATTTCATTAGTTATTTTTCACTATATCTTAGTCTATTCATAATTTTTTGTCTTGGTATTTTACGAACTATTTGATCTAACGTACATTTTTGATTTGTTATTATCAATTGTGATTGTAAAAGAAAACAATTGGGGATAAATTAAGAAAATAGGTCGTCCAAAAAAATCCAAGATTCTTGTAAAGAGTAGCGATTACAATGTTTGTTCGCGAAACCATAAAATGACAACCGTCTTACCTTAAAATGTATCAAAAATCCGTTTTACTACCATTTTACTGCAACAACTGCAATCACTTGGCGTTTCTGTATAAAACCGAATCGGATCATAATGGGATTGTGATTGAATATGCCGAATCATCCTGGAAAAGACATCAATGCTTCTCAATAAAAGGGTCATCAATCTGGAATCCTGAAGATAAATTTTCCGCTATCTCCTGGGGAGGAACCGAGATCCAAATTGACTCCTCCAAACAGATCAAAAGACTTAAATCCAATAATCTGACACTGGGAGTTATAATCCAATTGCCTCAAAGAGAGGAAAAAGATGGCTTTATTAAGGTTCTTACTATAGAAAATAATTTGATTCTTCTGAGATCGAAACAACCGATAGAGGATCTGTCAGCCGGCATGCTGATTGACCTGAGCACCACAGAAAAGGTAGGAAAAAACAAGTTTAGAATTCCATCCATTCTCCAAGTTTCGCTACCTGATATTGGAGAAAACAAGATTGCTGACAAAAACAGGAACCTGTCATTAAAGATGTCTGCCAATGATCAGGAACAGTTGGAAGCATTTTTCAGTCTATTCTTAAAAAATCTCTCACAACATAACCTGTTCCCCATCAGTATCGTTCCATTAAAAATCGAATCTGTGTCATCTGAAATCTTCTATAGGAGAAAAATAATCCTTCCACCTGCATACAATCTGAAACAAACCATTGAATCCATGACAATTCCGGATGCCATTCAGATTGCAATTGTCTGAATCTTATAAACCCCAAAGCTAAAAATGCTTTGGACAGGTTCATCACTTTTCGCTGAAAAAAAGAGAAAAGTGCACCTATTTTTTTTTAGACCCCTAATTAAACTGGCTTTCAACACTCTTTAATTTTTGTTCTGATAGCCCTTTGACAACTACCTCTGAATAAGGTTTAGCAGGGGATTGAGGATTGACATGCTATCAAAATAGTGGTAAATATTAGCACTCAAGCAGGGTGAGTGCTAAGACCGAACAGTGATTTATAAAAAGTAAGTATTCGTTCTTATGTTTCTTATTTTAAAGAATTAATTCCTTTTGGATAATATGGATCAGCGTACAGAAGATATTCTTGAAAAGATCATAGTTCATTACATAGAGAATGCAGAACCTATCGGTTCGAGAGTGCTTTCAAAGATTATAGATCAAAGTCTTTCCCCGGCAACGATTAGGAATGTAATGTCCGATTTAACCGATATGGGGTTTATTGAACAGCCCCATACGTCAGCCGGAAGATTACCGACTGATCTTGGATATCGATATTACATCAACAAGCTTTTAAACAGTAAAAAGCGATATACAAGGGTTCCTTACCAGATCAAGATCATTAATTTTGAGGGGAATCAGCATTCAAGGCTTGAAGATATTCTACTTGATGCCACTGCTGAGTTATCTTCCATGACCAACTGTACCGGAGTGGTAATCTCTCCTAATTTATCGACATCAAGGCTTAAACAACTTCAGCTGATCAAGCTGAGTACCAAACAGATTTTGGTGGTGATTATAACCCAGATTGGCATGGTGCATAACAAAGTCATCCACGTTAGGTCGTGCCCTTCTCAAGACGACCTGAATAAAATGTCAGCCATTATTGTAGACCTGTTTGAGAGAGAACCGATTGCAGAAATTCGAGAGAGTCTGGTAAAAAGACTCACAAAAATCAGTGATGAAGAAAACAAATTGATTGTCCAGACTATTCGTCTTGGGAAAAAAGCCTTCGACATTGAAACTCCGGGTGAACTGTATATCACCTGCCGATCCAAAATGTGCTCATTTCCGGAATTTAGCAATCAGGACAAGCTTAAAGCCGTCTACAAGGCATTTGAAGAGAAAACAGCCTTAACGGATATTATGATCAGAGCCATGGACAACGAAGGAATCAAAATCAATATAGGAACCGAAAACCATCATCAGGGCCTGGATACGTGCAGTATCATTGCGGGAACCTACGGAAGCAAGGGCTATTTACTTGGGAGTATGGGGATTGTTGGTCCGACACGATTGAACTATCCCAAGGTTATATCTGCGATTCATTATTCCACACAAAAACTATCTTTTTCGTTAAGCCGTTTTTTGGAAAACAGTTAGGAATTAGGCTGGCGAACGAATCAAACATTCATTCGTCAGTCAGCAGATATTCCGTTTTTCATTGAATTATCCCCAATGAATTGTAAAACTGAGATTTTGCAGTAAAATATATACAATCGACTTTGTAATAAAGAGTATCAATACTATCATATTGTAGAATAAGTGGAGGAAACAATGGGTGAAGAGTCTACTGAACAAAAAGTAGAATCGGAAGAGGTAATACAATCGGTTGACACAACTGAAGCAAAGGAAGCTGCGGTTTCTACTGATGCAGAGGAATCTGAGAAGACTCAGCTTGCGGAAGACGAAGAGGAATCCAAGGAGGAGGAAAACAGCATAACTGATTTGCCCGAAACGATGGAACAATTAGAAGAACGATATAAAACTGAACTTGCTGAAATGGGAGACAAGTATATTCGTCTTGCGGCTGAATTCGAGAATTTCAAAAAACGGACAAATCAAGAGATGCAAAACCGTTTTAAGTTTGCAAATCAGCAATTGGCTTTAAACATCATAACCGGATTGGATAATCTGGAAAGGGCTTTGATACAGGCAAGTGAAGAGGAAGATAACAGTCAACTGCAGGAATTTGTTCTAGGTATTAAAATGGTTCAGCAACAGCTTCATGATGCATTAAAGCAAAATAATATTGAACGCGTCTATCCTAAGGGAGAGCTGTTCGATCCAAACAAACATGAGGCAATGGGTGTTATTGAGACTGAAGAGGTTGAACCCGATCATATCGCAGAGGTCTTTCAAGCCGGATACTTCCTGCATGACAGAGTAATACGTCCAGCTATGGTACAGGTCGCAAAAAAGAAATAACAGATTATTTTAAGTGATTACAAAGTAGAATTTACCCTATCAATTTTAACTAATTAATTGGAGAAACCTATGGGAAAAGTTATCGGTATTGATTTGGGAACCACTAATTCCTGTGTTGCCATTATGGAAGGTGGAGATCCAAAAGTGATTACCAATTCCGAAGGGGCAAGAACAACTCCTTCGGTTGTTGCATTTACTGATTCTAATGAGAGATTGGTCGGTCAGGTTGCCAGACGTCAAGCTATAACCAATCCGGAAAGAACTATCTACGCAGCGAAAAGATTGATCGGTCGGCAATTTGATTCAGCAACGGTAAAAGAGGATATGAACACCTTAAGCTACCAAATATCCAAAGCGCCTAATGGATTGGTCCAGATCAATGTTGGTGAAAAAAGATATTCACCCGCAGAGATATCTGCTTTTGTTCTGCAAAAAATGAAGCAAACGGCTGAAGATTACCTGGGAGAAGAGGTAAAGGATGCCGTTATTACCTGTCCAGCCTATTTTAACGATGCTCAAAGACAGGCGACAAAGGATGCCGGAAAAGTTGCCGGTTTAAACGTGTTGCGTGTCATTAACGAACCAACTGCTGCCGCGCTGGCATACGGTCTTGACAAGAAAAAAGAGCAACTGATTGCAATCTTTGACCTTGGTGGCGGTACATTTGATGTTTCTATTCTTGAAATCGGGGACGGGGTTTTTGAAGTAAAATCCACCAATGGTGACACTCACTTGGGAGGAGAGGACTTTGATCAGAGAATCATAGACTTTTTAGCCGATGAATTTAAGAAGGACTATGGAATTGATCTACGCGGAGACAAAATGGCTCTGCAGAGGTTAAAAGAGGGAGCTGAGAAAGCTAAACATGAATTGTCCTCTTCTGTTGAAACCGAGATTAACCTGCCTTTTATCACTGCAGATGCTTCGGGACCAAAACATTTAAATATTAAACTAACCCGCTCTAAACTGGAACAACTTGTAGATGATCTTATTCAATCATGTTTAGAACCAATGAAAGCGGCGATGAAAGATGCCGGCGTAACAACGAGTGATATCAGTGACGTGATTTTAGTTGGCGGGATGACAAGGATGCCAAAAGTCACTGAGATCGTTAAAGAGTTTTTTGGAAAAGCCCCCCATAAGGGAGTAAATCCGGACGAAGTAGTGGCCATCGGTGCAGCTATTCAAGGCGGTGTATTGACAGGCGACGTTAAGGATGTTCTATTGCTTGATGTAACCCCCCTTTCATTGGGGATTGAGACCCTTGGTGGAATTGCAACGCGTTTAATTGAAAGAAATACTACAATACCAACCAAGAAGAGCCAGATATTCTCCACAGCAACTGATAGTCAACCGGCAGTTAGTATTCACGTTGTACAGGGTGAGAGGGAAATGGCTGCCGATAATAAAACACTGGGTCGTTTTGAATTAGTGGGAATCCCTCCGGCACCAAGAGGAATACCCCAGATTGAAGTGACCTTTGACATTGATGCGAACGGTATTGTGCATGTATCTGCAAAAGATCTTGGAACCGGTAAAGAACAGAAAATCCAGATTACAACCTCCAGTGGACTCTCCAAGGAGGATATTGAAAGAATGGTTCAAGAAGCGGAAGTACATGCGGAAACGGATAAAAACCGACGTGAAATGATAGACCAGAAAAATCAGGCAGACAATTTGATCTATCAGTGTGAAAAGATCCTCAAGGAAAGTGGAGACAAGCTTACAGATGAAGATAAAAGTGCCATTGAACAGGCAATCAGTGAGTTGAAAACATCCCTTGAAGGTGATGATATTGAAGCACTTAAAGCCGGTATCGAAAAACTGACCAAAGCATTCCATAAAGCTTCGGAAACTTTATATAAAGCTACTGAGGAACAACAAGCTGATGCAGCTCAAAATGAGGGATCATCTCAAAATCAGCAGGATTCAGGTGCAGAGAAGTCAAAGGATAATCCGGATGACGTGGTAGATGCCGATTTCGAAGAAATTAAAGAATAATACCGCTTCCATAAGCCCTTTCGCTGGAATTTCAGCGAAAGGGCTTTTTTTCTGATTTCGAAAAACCCAAGGGAGATGGCTTGTCAAGTCTTACTCCCGAAAATAATTCAGTAATTAAGAATAGTCTTCCAACTTTGATTTATTTGGGGCTGAAAGTGTGAAAACAGTAAAAATTTCTTTAATCGATAACCAGCCTTCGGCCGCTTTTTTTCACCTGTCTAACATTTCAGATGTCTTCAGTAAAAACGCTGATCAAACACAATACGTTTACATCGTTCGAGACAGAGTGAATTTTAAAGTTAACAATCCGTACCAGGACAAATCAAGTCAAAGTACTAAATAATAGCGCAAGTAATAATCAGTATAAGGAGCCATCTTGGCAAAACGTGACTACTACGAAATTCTTGGTGTACCCCGTTCAGCTGATACAGCTGAACTTAAAAAAGCCTATCGAAAACTTGCATTAAAATACCATCCGGATCGAAACCCGGGCGATCAAAAGGCCGAGGAATCCTTTAAGGAGGCATCGGAAGCCTATGAGATCCTGTCAGATCCCCAGAAAAAAGCCCAATATGATCAGTTTGGTCATGTATCCAACAGTTTCGGTGGTGGTTCAGGAAATCCCTTCCAGGGAACAGGATTTGGCGATATTTTTGGCGACGTCTTTTCCGAATTCTTTGGCGGTTCTTCCCGTCAATCCGGTTCCAGGGGACAACCCGGCGCAGATCTGACCTATAACATGGATCTGACATTCGAGCAGGCGGCTTTTGGTTACTCCACAGAATTGGTTATTCCACGTATGGAGTTGTGCGATGCATGCGGTGGGTCGGGTGCCAAATCCTCTAAAGATATTGAAGTATGTCCGGTTTGTAATGGCTCAGGCCAGCAACGTATTCAGCAGGGATTCTTTAGCGTCTCAACCACCTGTAGTCAGTGTCGGGGAAATGGAAAAATTATAAGAAATCCCTGCCCGCGTTGTAGCGGTCGTGGCCGTACTAACGTCAAAAAGAAACTCAAGGTGAATATACCCGCAGGAATTGACACTGGCGCAAGAGTAAAACTGACGGGAGAGGGAGAGGCCGGTTCCGATGGCGGTCGCCGGGGAAATCTCTATTTGATCATAAATGTTCTTGAACACCCAATCTTTGAAAGAGATGGATATGATGTTTTCTGCAGGGTTCCAATCAGTATAACACAGGCAACTTTGGGTACCGACCTCGAGGTTCCTACCCTTGAAGGAAAAGCACGAATAAACGTGCCTGCAGGAACTCAAAATGATCGTATTTTCCGACTTAAGTTGAAAGGAATCCCCCGCCTCCAAAGAACCGGAAAAGGTGATTTGTATGTGAGAATTGTCGTTGAGGTTCCCACGAATCTTAATAAGAAACAGAAAGAGTTATTGGAGGAATTTGCTTCAATATCGGGAGAAGACTGCACCCCCATGAAAAAGTCATTTATGGAAAAAATCAGGGATTTTCTGATATGATCAATGTTAAACAGGAAATCGAGTTTATTCTGCCTGTACAAACCTTTCAAAAATTGCAAAACTTGTTAAACTGTTCTCGACCTTCATACAAAAATGAATATTCTGACACCTATTTAATGATTCATGCCTGATTTCAAGAATATTTACTGTATCATCAAGCGTTCAGAATGGGATTACTACCAGTCCAATAATTCGCGTGTGGCAATGTACAACCGCGTGAATCGGATTAACCAGGATAAGTTAAAGGCCAGCCACGAGAATCAATCAAGATTTATCTCGGATTTAAAAACAGAGACCGAAAAATTAGACCTGCAAATCGAATATATCCAGGAAAATGAAATGGATCGGATTCTGCCGCAAGCTGATGATTTAGTTATCAGCTGCGGAGGGGATGGTACGTTTTTGTCCTGTGCACAAAAATATCAGGATTCCATTCTGCTGGGCATGAATTCCGATTATAATCTTAAGGCCGGTTATGGCAGCTTTGGGGCTCTGACAACCACCAATAGAACCAATCTCAAACGTCATTTAATAAAACTGCTTGAAGGGAAATATCAGATCGACTATTGGAGCCGATTACAGGTGAAAGTGAATGGCAAGGTCATCGATCAGTATGCTGTCAATGACATCTATTTCGGTCATAACATCGCTTATAAAACAGCTGATATTACAGTTTATCAGTCCGGGATAGAACAGGATTTTAATTGTTCGGGAATCCTATGCTGCACAGGTATGGGCAGCCATGCATGGCACTATAACGCCGGAGGCAGCCCCTTCAGCAACGAATTAGACGCCTTCGGATTTCGAGTTCTTTTTCCCAACTTGAAGATTCCAACAAAGTTTTCCTCGGGGATAGTATCCAGTAGACACGACTTAATCATGATCCCCCAAAGAGATAATTATATCATTTCATTTGATTCCAAATCCGATGTTATTCAAACGGTATTGGGAGATGAGATCAGAATATCACTGGCCAGGGACCGGGCTGTGAGAGTTGTTCTTTTCGATGATGCAAGATTATCAAATAAATGATTCAGTGAAGATTTTTACCTGAATCGGGAACACAATACTGTTAAACAAACCAGGGTTTAACCCAAAAATCTGTTACACCAGTTCCATAAATCAAATAAAACGCTTTAGAAACGGGAATATTATGCTAGGGTCTCTAAAAATTATATCAGGAAGTTCTCATAAGGAGTTTGCAGAAGAGATTTGCAATCATATGGCGGTTGAATTATCTGAAATTGAAACCGTTCGATTTAGCAATGAAAATCTGCTGGTAAGAATATTGGACAATGTTAGGGAAACTGATATTTTCGTCATTCAAACCTCTTGTCCCCCAGTCAGTGATGGTATCATAGAAACATGTCTGCTGCTGGATGCACTCAAGCATTCATCAGCGGCGAGAGTTACTGCTGTTATCCCCTATTTCCCGTACGTAAGATCCGACAAAAAAGACCAACCTCGTATTTCCATTGCTGCAAAAATGATGGCCAATATGTTCCAGGTTGCCGGAGCGGATAAGTTTCTGTTAATGGAGCTGCACTCCCATCAGATACAAGGATTTTTCCATGTACCTGTTGACCAATTACTGGCGGTTGATGTTTTCTGCGATTACCTGCGAAAACAGGATCTGGATAACCATATCATTGTGGCAGCCGACGTCGGAGAAGCGAAACACCTGGGACGTTATGCCAACAGGCTGAATCTACCAATGGCTATCATCGATAAAAGACGAATAGGCAATACAGATACCGTTGTGCCCACGCATCTGATAGGGGACGTGACCGGTATGAACTGTCTATTAATAGACGATGAGATTGCTTCGGGAGGGACTCTTTGTAAGGCAGCAGACTTTTTGAAGGAGAAAGGAGCCAATTCCGTAAGAGCTGCAGTGGTTCATCCGGTACTAAGTGGAAATGCGCTGGATAAGATTAATACCAGCTCCCTGGATGAGCTAATTGTCACCAACACAATTCCACTGGGAGATAAACTGGAACAGTGCAAGAAAATAACAGTTCTTTCAGTTGCCCCACTTTTCGCCAAAGCCATTCAAAGAATTCATAACGGCGATTCCATCAGTGTTCTGTTTGGATCCGGCTCTCAATAACTCAGTTATTTTTCCTGTCTTACCTGATGCTGGAAAGCATCAGGTATGGAAAACCTACCGCTTCATTTGTATCAAATCCGCCAGGATCTCGTCGCTTGTTGTAACTGTCTTCGCATTTGCCTGGAAGGCGCGCTGTCCCTCAATCATCTTCACAAATTCAGTAGACAACTCGACATTTGAATTCTCAAGGCTTTTTGAATGTATGGACCCAAGCCCTGCAGTACCGGGATCATTTTGGATTGGCTGGCCGGACAGGTAAGATTCTTTATAGAAATTTTCACCCCTGATCTGCAATTTTTCCGGGGCTTTAAAATCGGCGATTATAATTCTTCCCAGTGATTTCACTTTCCCTGAGTCAAAGGCTCCGTCGATGATCCCGTCATCCCTGATATAAATACTTTCAATTGCACCCGACTTCATTCCATCAGCACCTACACTATGGACTTTAAAATCCGATGCAAATTGGGTTATACCATCCATACCTGTTCTTTGATCTTGAGGATCATCAGGATTTTTACCCAAACCCATGGCAATTCCGATGGTTTGGAGTGATCCTGTTCCAATAAAAGGAATCTCCACCTGGTTCGGGACACCAGGTGTTAACGGCAGACGGTTCATGGTTTTTGGAGGTAACGGGGTACCTGGAGGAGCACCAGGAGGTAATTGGGGTTGAGCAACCTGTCCCGATTGGTTTTGCACTAAACGACCATCATCTGTAAACTCAACAAATCCCCCACCAACAACTTTTTGTACACCGGGAAGACCGCCTTCCAACACTTCCCCTTGTGCTAATACCAACCACTGCCAATTATTTTTTATTTCTGTGTTGGGAATAGGTTGATTTGTAGCCGGATCGACTTGTGGCGGTCGATCCGGAATTTTCCTAAAGGCTATTTGAATATTACGCTCGTTTCCTTTATTGTCATATACCGTTACGGATGTTGAGTAGTTATACATCTCCGAACGAACATTGTCATAGTCTACAGCTATTTTGGGAACTTCTGAGTTTGAGTCAAGATTTGCTTTCAAGACCACACCTGTTCCCTCTTTGACACCATCACCCGTGGGAGTCGGTGGATCAAGCTGATTTAGTATATTGATATTTTTTAGATCTCCAACTGTTTCCTTGGTATCGGGATCAACATCCTTAACTTGTAAATAGTGCCCTTCCTGTGTTGTCAGAAATCCTTCTTTATCATACGTGAACTGCCCGGCTCTGGTATAAAGGACTTGTCCGTTTGCATCCTTAACAGAGAAAAAACCTTTCCCGTCGATCGCAACATCAGTTTCCATTTCTGTGACTTGAAATGCTCCCTGGGTTTGTATGTTTTGGATGTTACCTATCTTAACTCCCTTTGCTATTTTGGAATTTCCCCCCATGGAGGTTGCCAGAAGATCCTGGAAGTTAACCCGGTTGTATTTGTAACCGGTGGTATTAACATTTGCTATATTACTACCGGTTACGGTCATTGAGTCAGATTGTGTTTGAACTCCACTGGCACCGGAATATAACGAACTTATCATGCAATTACCTCCTTGTTTCCTTGGTATACCCTACAAGTTTTCTCTTAAAAACCGGTGAACGACAATTATTCTTTATAAAAAGTACTGCAACCCGGATTCACATCCTTGTGATGATTTCGGGTTGTTTGGTGTTAATATGCTTTTGGTTTTTCAATATTGAGCTGGGCGAAAGGTTTAGGAGCCAACTCCTGCATCGGTGGTAAAGGTGAAGCTCCACCAAATAGTCGTTTTGAAAGATTATCAATAGTGGAAACTTTGGAAAGTGGCAGCATGGTATCATTGATTCTAACCCATGGCTGACCTTTTCTGTATTCTACCTGTGAGATTCTTCCCGATTTATACAGATCCAGCTCTGCTGAGGTCCCGTCTGAAGTGGTTTTTCTCAGTCTTATATTGTAATTTCCATCGCCCATCAGAACGCCCTCATCGTTTTTGCCGTCCCAGGCATATTGATGGCGCCCGGCTGTAACCATCCCTAGATCCTTGGAAAACACAGGTGATCCATCCTTATCTTCAATTGTCAGTTTTACATTATCGACATCGTTATCCAGCGAATAATAAACCGGTCGACCACTTCCTTTTGACAGCTCAACTTGCTGGGTATCCAGCATGACATCCTTATCGAGAAAATTAACTGCTTGAAACCTTGATATCTCTTTTTGAGTACCATTCATCTCTTTGAGTTGACCGTTGATATGCTGCAGTTGCTCCATGCTTCCCAACTGGGCGAGCTGTGTCATCATGGCTCCACTATCCATAGGTTTTAGTGGATCTTGATGACTCATTTGAGTCATAAAAAGATTCATGAAGTCCTGTTTTTCCAACTCATCTGATTTATTTGTAGGAGTTGTTGCTTTTGCTCTCAGTGATGTTTCTAAACTGGAAACAACTGATTGAGGATCTATGTTCATTGAATCCCTCCTGGAATTATCATGCTAAAATATTCAAACCTGAATTGTTATTCGCTGAAGTTGAAGGTGTTTTAATTTGGGCTACCGATCTAACCGGATCCTTCTTTGCCCCCGTTTTTTCCGAATCCTTAGCAAATCGTTGATTCTTCTGTGTTTTAGACACTTCAGAATTGGCAAAATCCTCACCTTTTACATATATGGAGAAATTTTCCAGTTTAATTCCCTGGGTTTCCAGATCCTTTTGAAGTTGAACAAATTCGGATTGAAGCAAGTCTTTAGCCTCTTGATTTTCAACTCTCAATTCCCCTGACAAAACACCATTGGATTTTTTTAGTTTGATCTCCAGTTTTCCCAGGTGCTCCGGTGCCAATCTGATAATGATTGTATCCTTGCCGGTTGACAGTAGAATCTTTACATTATCGATAACCTCTTGAATGTTTGATTGTTTCGATACTTGCGAGGCAGTCTCTTTTGTGGCTTGATTTCCCTCCAGTTTCTGATTCTCCCTTGAAGCCAGGCTTAAATCATTCACAAATTTTTTATTGATGGAAGCCGGATTCTTCTCGGTTTGATTTTTTAACAAGGAACTATCCTTCTTCAGGCTGAACTGGGCTGATTGATCTGTCTTGCCGGATAATTGATCACTGTTGTTGATTTTAATATCACTCCCGTTCTCGGGTGCAATCTTCAATGAGCTATTCTGCCTGTTTAATTTGACTCCAAACTGAAAGGGTAAATTCTTGGGTAGCTCTGTTTCTTTAGAATTTTCGCTACTTTCAGGGAGATTAAAGTTTGATACCAGGGCTTTATTGACAGATTCGCTATTGGTTTTCAACAACTCCAGAAAATCCTCTTTTTCCTGACCTTGCTGCAAATTCTGTTGGACAATGGGATTTAACAGATGCGGCTTTTTGTTGAGTATTCGTTCCTGGGAGAATTCAGTATTTGCTTCTTTCTTATGCGTCGCCCCGTCAGCGGCATTTTGATTGGCAGATGTTTTCCCCCTCATCTCTTGATCTTTGACCTCCAGACCAAAACTCCTGGCTAGAAAATCATCTTCCATTTTGTTTTGTAACTTTTGATCATTCCAGTATTTAACTTCGATAGTTTTTTCAAGGTCTTCATCTCTTCTTTTCTCTTCAACAGCTTCTTCTGACTCACGTCTATTTTCAGGATTCAAGCGAACACTGTCAAAAAGATCGGTACATTGTTCGGCGAAGACTAACTGACCTTCAAAACACTCCAAAGCATTGATCCCTTTTTCGGGTTGCTTTAAGTCACTAGATGGGGAGGCATGGTGATGTTGATTTACCTGAGGTATATACATATTCTCTCCTACCTGGAAAATTAAGAGTTTTCTTCCTTGAAAACTAACGAATTTGATTTATGTATCATTACTGAACCGACATTGCCTCGGCTCGTCCTTGTTTAAATTGCGTGACACGTTCGGTGATATCAACGGCAACTTTTGGATCCAGCAATTCCAACACTGCTGATGCTTTCCTTGGATTCATCCTCATGATTAGATGTGTCGCCGTCACCCTATCCATTTGATTGAAAAAAACGGCTGTTCTTTCCGGATCCATGGTTTCATAATATTTCACCATACGGGAAATATCCTTTTCATCCAGTTCTTTACGATCGGATTGTCTGGTTTCAATTTCAGCCTGTAACCGTCTCATCTGATCCAGCTTCTGCTCAATCTGCTGGGAAAGTGATTTTAGTTCTTTTGCCCTTTGTTCATGCAACGCCTCTTTTACCTTAAGCTCCTCTTCTCTCTTTTTCAGAGCAGTCAAGACTTGCATTTCAGCCTCCGTGAATAGCTTTTGGCCGGAAGTCTCCGTGTCACCTGTCGCATCTTTTTGCTCAAAAGTTCCAGGCTTGATTGCATTAATCCAGCCCTTGACCCGTGTCATGGAATATACTTCACATGTTGTACCGAACATCAGCAAACAAATAATAAAAAACACCTGGTGTTTCATTTTCAATGCCTTAGCTATTACTAATTTCAAACACGATTGTTTACACTATTTCTAATGAAAAGATTTCCGGCAATTTCATCCATACTTTTTTGTTCAATTCTGGCAATTTTTTCCTGAAAACGCTTTATCTCCTTCTCTTTGAGTATTTCCAACGTTTTTCTCGCTTTACTTGCCTCAATCAGCTCTTTTTGTTTCTCTGCGACAACTCCCTGTGCGTCTTTGAGTCTCTTTCTTGTTTTTGCCAATACGATTTTCATTCGAGCTTTAAATCGGCTTAAAAACATCATCTGATCGATGGAGGTGATATTGGATTTCTTTTTCTCATTTAGATCCAAATCTGCCTGGTTGGTGTTCTCGTGTATCCTTTCTATCTCCTTTTGAATACTCTGTTCAAATGCTAAAGCTACTGCCAGATTTTTCATCTTGATCTTCTCCTGACGAGAGCGAACATCCAAAGCTGTCTGCAATGAAAATTTGAACATGATCTTAAAGAAGTTTCAGGTTACCAGCTGTCAATCGAAATAGAGTATACAAAAGATATGCCGATCAAACGTTCAATCCGCAAATAATGAATATAGATTTAGCTTGATATATTCGGTGCCAGCTTATATTCTTTGAACACAGAAGCATAGCAGGTTTAAATCCTTTGTTTTTACAGGCTATTTCCCGTGTTCCCCCAAAAAAAACAAGTTTCTCTTATATTATAGTCTGCACTTGCTTGTTTAATTATTGAATCAATCATGTTAAGACACTAAATATCATTGGCATTTTTCCAATTAAATCTTTTTTTACCTTGAACCGTAGATCTGCCTTCAAATGACAAATTCAACTTCATCATATTTTCAGGAACAATCCGGATCCTCAGAAATTGATGCCCGGGTTGCTTTGCTCAAAGAGATTTCATTTTTTAAACAGCTTGACACGACCAAACTCACGGAAATAGTCAAACATCTTCTAGCAAAGTCTTTTCCACCCGGAATACAGGTGTTGACTCAGGATCAACCCGTTGATGGTGTTTATTTCCTTCAATCCGGAGAAATACAGGTGTTGGTTTCAAATGAACAAACCGGGCAGGAAGAACTGATCACCCACGGTTATAAGGGTGAATGCTTTGGAGAGATGTCAACACTTCGGGGCGAGATGAAAGCTTCGGCTACCATTTTGACCACCATGTCCAGCCGCTTCCTGTACATTGCTCGCGATGATTTCCTGCAACTGGTGAAAGAGTTCAATTTATGGCCGCAGTTTGTAAATGTACTAGCATCACGACTTGAACAAACGAACCACAGAATGACCGAGGTAATGAAGCATCTCAAACAAGGGATGGTTCAAGTGGATACTAAGGGGATTATAACGGGGAAATTTTCAATGGGCTTCGTGCGTCTGATTGGTGGTGAAGCTAGTGAAATCCATGGGAATTCATTCCTCAAACTTGTATTTTCAGACTGTGATAATGCAAATAAAAAGTGGAAAGATAATTTTTCCCTGGCCATCATGTCAAACCCACAACAAGCCGAATTGATTTTAAATCTGTTACCAACGGAATGTACGTTTCAACACCCCGTCAATGGAGAAAGAATCTTTAAAATCAGTTACGATTTATGTACGTATCAAAAAAAGGTGATCGGTATGGATATCGGTCTGGAAGATGTAACAAGAGTGAGGGAACTGGCACAAAAAAGTGAAGAGCTGGAAAAAGAAAAAAGCATTATTAAGGAGATCTACACAAAACCGGAGACATTTCGAACCCTGTTGATGTTACTGGAAGATATAAATCGTGACCTGCAACTTGCAAATGAGGCTGTATCCTCACAAAATCTTTCCAAGGAAGACACAAGAATCTGGTTTGGACATATGCATTCCCTTAAGGGAACCAGCCATTTTTTAAGACTGGATGAGTTGGGATCAGCCGCTCATCAAATGGAAAACGTTTATACACGATTCAATGAGGGAAACCAGGATTATAATGAGCTTCGCAATTTCTTTGAGGAAGGAACTTCGAATCTGAATAAACAAATCGAGTATATCAATGATATTCTTCTTGGGATGAGCGAACAAACCAGAAAACGGTTAACCGCTGAGTTGGTAATGTCAAAGGAAGAAACGGAAAACCTTGAAAAAGTCCTTGATAAAAACAGCCCGGCAATGGAAATTCTGTTAAAAGCAAAGAAAATTCCATCGCATAAACTGGTTGAAGGCTGGAAAGAGGAACTGGAACGTATCTGTCAAAACTTGTCCAAAAAAATCATATTCAGGGTGATGGGAGAATCAATTCCTTTACCGGGAAATATCTATGACACCATGAAAGCCCCTCTTATTCATTTATTAAGGAATTGTGCGGAACATGGCATCGAAACTATAGAAGAGAGAAAACGCAGCGGAAAACCTTCGGTTGGTCTGATAACCTTTAGCGCGGACCTATCAGATGATCTGTACTCAATACATATTCAGGACAATGGGAGAGGAATCAGTCGGGACGAGATTCTTCGTAAAGCCAAACAAGTAAGTCAAAATGACCCATCATTAGGCCAAACAATTGAACAACTAATAAGAGAAAACAGATTGTTGGCTATCCTTTACCTGCCAGGTTTCAGCACATCAGAAAAGATAACCGAGCTTTCCGGAAGAGGCGTTGGCTTGGATGTTGTCCAAAGATCCACTGTCGAAGCCAATGGATCGATATCTATGAAAACAATTCCCGGGAAAGGCACCAAATTTACACTCTGTTTTCCACGACAGCAATAAAAAACCCCGTAAAATCCCAAAGGACCCTACGGGGCTTATTGATGGATTAGAATGGATTGTACCGGATCAAAATTCTCCGATCAATCCATTCTACTCTCCTTCCTCAGCTGATTTTCTACTGGCAATTACCTTTTCTGCAAAAACAGGGGCAAGTACTTCATAACTCTTTAATTTCATTGAGAACAAACCCAGTCCTGATGTCATGCCTCTCAGCGTCTGAGCATAATCGGTCAACTCTGCCAAGGGGGCTTCTGCATGAACGATTGTCGTCAAACCTTTGTAAGAGTAGCTGCTGACCTTGCCTCTTCTTCCGGAAAGATCTTTTGTGACTTTACCGACATCTGCTTCCAATACGTCAATTGCTATTTCCATAACCGGTTCAAGAATCACCGGTTTTGCCAGTGGCAATGCCTTATTGATTGCCATTACTCCTGCACGCTGAAATGCAAAGTCAGATGAATCGACAGCATGGAAAGTCCCATCAAACAGGATAACCCTGACATCATCAACAGGGCAGCCTGCCAAACAACCTGTAAGCAAAGCCTCCCTTACTCCCTTTTCAACACTTGGAATGTAGTTTCTTGGAATTGCGCCTCCTACAATCTTATCTACAAATTCAAAACCGGTTCCTCTGGGTGTCGGTTCAATGGTGATATGAACATCACCATATTGCCCGTGTCCACCGGATTGTTTTTTATACTTCCCCTGAACCGTTGCTTTGCCTACTATAGCCTCACGGTAGCTGATCTGGTAAGGAGCCAGATTAATCTCGACTTCATAGACGTTCTTTAAATGCTCTTGAGCGACTTCAAGGTGCACCGTTCCCTTACCGGAAAACAACACTTCTTTGGTATCCGGATCAACCCGCATTGTCATCGATGGATCCTGAGCAATCAGCTTGTTCAAAGCATCTATGATGCGGCCATCTTTACTGCTGTTGGTCAATTCCAGTTTATAGGTGCATCTTGGTTCCAGAAACTTGATTTTTTCGTAGCGGATAGGGCTGTTAACATCACAGATGGTTTGGTTTGAAGCAAGATCATCCTCCTTTTCAATAATAACGATATCTCCAGGATAAGCTTCTTCAATCTCATCACTTTTATCACCATTGACAATTGAAATCCTGCCGGTTGTTATTTTCTCCGAATTATCAATATTGAGAAATTTTACACCTTTTTTCAGAGTTCCTGAAAGAACCTTGATGAAGCTAAGTTTTCCTACATAACGATCAAACGTTGTTCTAAAAACAAATCCGGAGAAAGGTTCGGATGCATCAGGTTTCCGCTCAACCACCTCGGCTTCAACCTCCTTCGAGGCTTTTCCTACCCAGGTTTTACCTTTTGCATGGGAGGGAAAGTTTGTTTTTATATAGGTATAAAGTGTTTCCAGACCAATATTTAGTTCTGCAGATCCGACCATGACAGGGGTGATTTCACATGATTTTACACCTTCCGTCATAACTTTGATCAGCAAATCATCCGGAGCCGGTTTTTCCTCGATATAGAACTCCATCAGTTCATCATTCATTTCGGCCAGTCTTTCGTATGTGGAGCTTCTGTACTGTTCCACGCTTTCTTTGGCTTCATCCGGCAGATCGACTTCTTTCAATTTTCCCGGCTCTCCGGAGATAACCTTTTGATTGATAACATCAATGATGCCAACCAATGTATCGCCCTCAAAATAGGGAATATACAGCACAACAGGTCGAATTGAAAAACTGGATTCGAGGGACTGAAGCGTATTGTCCAGATTGGCTTCGGGATGATCAACCATGTTGATAAAAATCGCCCTGGGAGTATTACTCTCAACAACACTCTCCCATACTCTCAATGCCGACCCAACGCCGCTTAGCGCCGATGCAACAAAAACAGCGCCTGTGCTGGCAAAAAGTGCAGATTTAATGCTGGCTAGAAAATCAGTATTGCCAGGTGTATCCAAAATATTAAAAGTATTCTCTCCATCATCAAAATGAAACATACGGTTGTAGATTGTAAACCCCCGTGATTCTTCTTCTGGCTGAATCACATAGTCCAGGGATTTTTGTTTTGTGTTTATTTTTACCAGGTTGTCAGCTAAAGTGGTTTTGCCTACACCATCTTTACCAACGAATGCAATGTTATGAATATTTTGACCCAAATGACTATTATGCATCGAACCTCCTAAAACCGTTTGTTGACAATGAATCTGGATTGCAATTTGCCTTGAATAGAGCGGAAAGAAGTTCTGCAGATACGTGAATTGACAAGCTTTGTTTCTGAATACTCAGCTTGCGTAATCCCAGAAGGTGTTCTTCGTCTCTTTCTCAGTTATAATACCAAATATGGCATCCTTTTCCTTTTTTGGTCGTTGTCTTTAAGGACATAATACAAAATTGACTGTTTGTGAAGGAAAGAAAGCTTTTTTTTTTGACCTTATAACACCACTTTGGTCATTAACTTGATAGATAAAAGATGAAATCTCCATATTCCTTCAGCTTTTTCCAACCTACTTTTTTTTCCGGTTTGTTGGATGACCCACTCCTGGTCATTGGCATCAAACCGCTTAATACCAGCATTTTGGTAGATTGCGGACAAATCGACCACATTGCCAAAAGAACCCTCAAATCTGTTGATGCCGTTTTTATCACTCATACTCATATGGATCACTTCATTGGAATGGATTCTTTTATCAGAAACAACATTGTTTCCAACAGAACAATCCGAATCTATGGACCAGAATCGATTGCCAGGAGACTCCATTCAAAAATAATGGCATATAATTGGAATCTGGTTGAGGAGTATTTTTGTGATTTTGAAGTTTATGAAATTTCGGATCATTCAATTAGGAACTTCTGTCTTAAAGGTTCCGAACAATTCTCTTTTACGGAAAAAGAGACCATAAAACGAACAAGTTTCACTGTATATGAAAATGATCATTATCTTGCAGAAGCAGCGGTTTGTGATCACAAAATTCCGGTCTTAATCTTCAAGTTCACAGAAAAGCCCTCATTTCATGTTGATGACAAAAAAATCTCGGCAATGGGATTTAAAACAGGCCCCTGGCTGGAGCAACTGAAAAAGTGGTTTTATAAAAAACAATCCCCGGGTCAACTGGACATAAGGCTAGAAACCGATGATTCCGAAGTCCTTACCTTTGACAACCCAATACAATTATATGATTTAATAAAAAATGAGAGCAGATGCCTGAGCATAGGGTATGTTACCGATGTCGGTTTCACACAATCGAATATTAAAACCATTCTTGATCTCATGGAAAAAACAACCCTTTTTCTTTGTGAATGCACTTTCTTGAAATCCCACAAACAAAAAGCAAGAGAATCTTTTCATCTCTGTACAAGTGACCTCAATACCCTCTCTTCTGCAATCAGACCTGGTTTTTTGTTACCAATGCATCTTTCCAAAACTTACCTGAATAACTCCGGTTCCTTCTATGAAGAACTGGTGCTGCCGTTCGGATCAACGCTGATAAAACTTCCGGAAAGAATAAAAAATACTCCCCTGCTACCAAAAGATATTATAATGAATAACTTTTAGTAGCAAATTTCCGAAGTCCCGGATTGAAACCGGTTTTCTTACGGATGAAAAGGGATTAATTGGGAAAGATGTCGGAATAGTAAATGGAATCAGAGGTTTTTTGCTTCCATTGATGAAAGAAATCTTCCTTTGGTTGATAATGGGTTGCTTCCCGAAGAGAGACCATGAAATGTGACAGAGCGCGATCTTTAATTAAATTATGATCGTACAATCTGTTACAGATTTTTTCCAGGAGATTGAAATAGTAACTTTCCTTATCCAAGGCAAATCGTATTTTATGACCAATACCATTCAGCAACCTGTAGGCTAGCTTTCTGCCTGCAAACCGACTGAATCTGACAAAATGCGTGCATAGATCAGACGTTGTCCATTGATCACCATCGAATGGTTGCTGATTTTGAAGCCAGGAAGAGGACTGGTGCTTTTTCAAAGCAATCCAGTCGTCTAATTCCGGACATAAAAAGAAGCAACCGGAAAAATCGATATGATAGATATTTTCTTCGTCAATCTTTTTTTCCAATTCACCGCTTTTTACCAGCTTTTGTACTGCGTGCAGTCTAGCCTCCCTGTTTTGAAAACTCTTTTGATAAAGAACAGGAATATCCAGGATTACATTTTTTGGAGTGGCATCTCTAAACGGTATCGTTGATTTGATTTGATATTCAGCAGCGATTGCATCTAAATCGGCAATATCAAGTTTGATGGATAACAATGAACTTAATAGACCGTATAGATTTCGGAGTTTCGCCTGCACGGGATAAGGTTTTGTAGTTGAAACCCTTGTCTTTTGATCCCGATAGACCTCCTGAAATTCTTTTAAATCACCGGAGAGGATATCAATGAGCTTTTCTGCAATGACAAAGTAGATGCCTTTAGGATCAGATGCGTACAGTTCTGATAAGTCTGCTAATAAATTGAAAGCCCTTGTTCCTTTAATGTATTCGAAAGTGATGTAAGAATTTGTGTGGTTCAATATCTTGGGGATCTTAAACGAGACTTTATCTTTTATCTCTTTCAGGAATCGGACTTCATCCTCAATTGATCCCTGTTGATCTGAATACCTGGAAATAGCTGTTTTTCCATTATAGGAGATTAACTTCAGTTTTCTTGCATCCTTCCAAAGGTCTTTTTCATATAACTCAAGGATGCTGTTTGTAACTTTCAAATCCAATTCAATCCTTCTGATTATCTCAAATCTTGTGACGGTGTAGGTATTTGCATCACATAGCGTAGGTTCAGGTTACCGAAAACCCCTTAATAAAGTGAAGACAATAATTCTTTTGAATCAAGAATTATTGTCACCGGACCGTCATTCTGCAAATGCACCTGCATATAAGCGCCGAAAACACCGCCTTTTATGGAAATATTCCTTTGGATACAAGCATCAAAAAATTCATTGTACAGAGTGTTAGCTTTTTCCGGGTCAAGAGCTTTGGAAAGACTGGGCTTTTTCCCCTTTTTGAGATCGGCAAAAAGGGTAAATTGGGAAATGGCCAGAAGTTCTCCCTTCCTTTCTTCAAGCGAATAGGCAAATCGGCCTTCACTATCAGGAAAAAGTTTTATTTTTAAAATTTTATCAATCATCGGATTAATAAAACGGGAGTCATCTCCTCTTTCAAAGCCGATCAATAAAAGATATCCCTCGTTTATTTCGCTAACTACCTCGTTGTCAATCTCAACACTGGCTTGACAAACCCTTTGCAATACAATTTTCATTTACATTCTCATTATTTGATAATTAAAGCTGATTGCCTGACTGTTAAGTGAAAAACAGATTTTTATGAGGAAGGGGTTCGGATCTGATCGCAGAATGACTGCCAATTAACCCTGCATAAAAGGTCTTGATTCTAAATTATTAACCCAATGTTAACAATGAAAAAACCTTCATCAAAATCACGTTAAAATTCTCTTTCAATCCCTATGGTTTTTAAGTAATTTGAGGGTATGGAAAAAACCGAAGATCAAACTGATCATCTTTGAATTTAGATAAACATTTGTTACCAAAACCTGGATATTACTTAAAGTGTCATTTCAACATACGCCTGTTTTACTTGATGAAATAATCTCATTTATTCCTGAATCCGCTGAGATAATAATCGATTTTACCTTGGGAGGAGCTAATCATTCACAAGCAATACTTGAGAAGTTCGGAAATGCGTATTTATATGGGATTGACCGGGATCAGGATGCAATAGAAGCATCAAGAACCAGATTAGCTGCCTATAAAGACCGCCTGGAGTTAAGACAGGAATCCTTTTCACAGGCAAGTAACACACTGATAGCACAAGGTATTAAAGCCGATTTTATCCTGGCTGACCTGGGGGCTTCCTCCCATCAATTATTATCAGAAAAACGAGGATTTTCTTTCAGACAAAATGGTCCCCTTGACATGAGAATGAATAGCGATGATCCATTTTCAGCTGCTGATATCGTTAACACTTTTTCAGAGCAGGAGATAAATGGAATCATCAGAACATTTGGTGAGGAGCAATTCTCGCAACGGATAGCAAGGAATATCATTACCTCCAGAGACAAAAAGCCATTTACAACAACTAAAGAATTGTCGGATTGTATTCTTCAGTCAATTCCCAAAAAATTCCAGTTTAAAAAAACCCACGCTGCGACAAAAACATTTCAGGCATTGCGAATTAAAGTCAATGAAGAGATAGCAGAGTTGGGAATTCTGATAAAAAACTCCATTGATCTCCTAAAACCAAAAGGACGAATAGCGATTATCACTTTTCATTCATTGGAAGACAGGCCGGTAAAACAGGCTTTTAAAAGATGGCAGGATCCCTGCACCTGCCCAAAAAATATACCGTTATGCATTTGTAATCTAAAATCGCAGGGCAGGTTGATTACACGTAAAGCTGTAAAAGCTACTGACAGAGAGATCGAAATCAATAACCGGTCTCGCAGTGCAAGATTGAGAGTATTTGAAAAATCATGAAAGAATATCCCATAGTCAAGAATAAAAAATCTCAGAGTCTTATTCGCAAAAAGACCGTTGCTGCCAAAAAATCCTCTTTCAAACTTGCCATAACCTGGATCATCATGATTCTGGTAGCCTTGGCTTTTGTTCAGCAAAGAATAAGCTTTATCCGAATTGAAAAACAGGTGACCGAGTTAATTCGGGAAAAAGACAGAATGCAACTTTCCATTTTGCCATTAAAGCTGGAGGAACGCTACCTGACACAATACGATAGAATTGAAAAAATTGCAGAAGAGAAACTCAATCTGCAGATTCCAAGGAAAGTCCAGACGATCTCAATTATTGTTAATGATAAAAAACAAGAGGATTAGTTGCTGGAATATACTGACAAAAAACATGATAATATTACAGGTCAGAATTGATACCATTTACTAAAAGATTATTATCCAGAGGCTTCTCTCAACGGACAGTTTGGATTAAGTCGTTTTTTTTGCTGATAGTATTGATTATTATTCTGAGAGCTTTTTATCTGCAGATTATTGATAGATCGAATCTGCAAAAACAAGCAGATAATCAGTGGAACCATTCTATCTCGGTCAACCTCAGGCGGGGACCGATATATGATACTGACGGTAATCTGTTGGCAGTTTCCCTGCCGCTGAATTCCGTATTTGCAATTCCCGGAGAACTGAGTAACTCCAGTCAAACAGCAAAAGACCTGGCTTCAGTTATACAGGTTCCTGCAACCCAGATTCAAAAAAAATTGGACGCTAATGTATCGTTTGTCTGGATTGAACGCAATATTACTCCCGCAGAGAGCGAAAAATTAAAGGAGATGGATCTAAAGGGGATTCATTTTTTAAAGGAGTACCAACGGTTTTACCCTATGAAAGACCATGCAGCACAATTACTTGGGTTTTCCGGTATAGATTCGCAGGGTCTTGAAGGAATAGAATATCAATACAATGAGCATCTTATGGATAATTCCGGTCATACGGCTGTATGGGATTATCTGTATGAAAGCCCAAAATTGAGTTCCTTGTCAGGAGGATCACTTAATCTGACTATTCGTTCCAAGTTGCAGTACATGACCGAAAAAGAACTGCGCAAAGCTGTTCAGACGATGAATGCAAAAAACGGGGTTGCCATCATCATGAAATCTCAAACCGGTGAAATCCTATCGATGGCCAATATTCCCGACTATGACCCGAATAATTTTGATCAATATCCACCCTCCAGATATTTTAACAGGGCTGTGAGCGCCACTTATGAACCCGGTTCAACGTTCAAAATCATAACCATGGCTGCTGCCATGGATAACAAGGTCATCGATAAGGACAGCATTTTCTTTTGTGAAGAGGGCGAATACCAAATACAGGACAGGGTTATTCATGACGTTTCTCAATTTGGCTGGCTTCCTATCAAAAATATTATTCAGAAATCATCCAATATCTGCGCTGCCAAAATTGGACAACGAATTCCAAAACCTATATTCTACAAAATGATACGGGAATTCGGATTTGGATCAAAAACAGGTATAACCTTACCAGGAGAAGTAAGCGGCAAGGTTCACAGTTATCAAAGCTGGTCCGACACGGATGTAGCAACCATATCTTTTGGTCATACTATCTCAGCCACTCCGATTCAGGTTCTTATGGCCATTAATGCCATTGCAACAGGTGGCATTCTTGTAAAACCAAAGATCGTCAAGTCAGCTGTCTCTGCGAACAATGAAATTCTTTCCAATGAATCTGAATCATGGCGTAAGCAGATATTAAAACCTGAAACGGCAGAAATCATCAAAGGTTTCATGGTTAGCGTTACCCAAAAAGGCGGTACAGGGTATTTGGCAAGGATTAATGGCGTATCCATAGCTGGCAAAACCGGGACATCACGGAAATTTGATATCAGAAAACGCGAATATTCAAATACCGATCATATTACTTCTTTTGTCGGCTTTTTTCCTGCCGAGAATCCGGTTTTTTCCATTTTGGTAGTCATAGATGAACCTCAGAAAGAATATTTGCATTCGAAAGGAGCTGCTCCGGTTTTTAGAAAAATTGCACAACACGCAATGCGTTTTTATGAGGATACTGCCGAAACTCAGCCATCATTTGATAACAGCGTTACCGAAGACCAAAATCTGTTTTTCACCAGGGAAACATATGAAAACTGGGAACAGGCACAAAAATCCATACCAGCCTGTTTACAGGGAATGACACTCAGAGAGGCACTTGCATTTGCTAATTTTAAAGATCTAAATCTGGAGATTAATGGATCTGGAAGAGTGATCAAGACGATTCCAATAAACAAAGGATCAAACAGGTACCGAATAGATCTCGAATAAAATTTTTGAAACTTTTGGTGAATGTCCGGAACAGTATTTTAGAGCGATATATCAACCCTTTTAGCATAAATTTCATTCATTATTTTGCACTAATCTATCTCATTGGCACGATTTTTCCTTTTCTGCCTTAACCATATATAGTTCTTACTCCTTAAAAATAATTCGAATCAGAGAATCATTAATATGCAAGTAAAAAAGTATACCGCTTTAAACATGCAGGAAGCAATAAAGATGATTAAGGAGGATTTAGGACCCAGAGCAATTATTGTTTCTACCAGAAAAGTCCGTACAGGAAGCGGTGCATTCGGAATGTTTGGCAAAAATGCATTGGAAGTAACCGCTGCCAGAGATGAGAGCGTTCATGCTACTCAACCAAAAAATTATGACGGATTGCTCCAAAAACAGACGCCAAGCTCCGAGTATCAGAAGGAGATAAAATATAATGCTCCCAGCCAACCTCGTCATACAAACAACGGTGGGGGGAGTTTTCAACTTGATGATCTTCAATCCGATATTACAGAGCTAAAAGACCTGGTTCAGGATATGCGGAAAGGTTACCGTCGACAAGTAAACGACGATGCCAGTATTACCTACCTGCGATATGAGCTGTCCGAATTAAAGAACATAGTAAAATCTCTGGTGACCCAATCCGGAGAATTGAGATCGGGAGACATGCATGAAAACCTGATCACACTTTTTCAACAACTATGCTTTAATGGAGTGGAAGATAGATTCGCTCGACGGTTAATAGAGGAGATTAATAAAAAAATTCCCCGCAAGGAAATTGATAACTTCTCCTATGTTAAAATATACGTCGCCAGAATGTTCATGCAAGTTCTGAAAATTAACGCAGCGCCAACCGCGAAACGGAATCCCGGAAAACCAAAAATCCTAACATTTCTGGGTCCGACAGGAGTAGGAAAGACCACAACACTTGCCAAAATCGCCGGATCGGAAAAAATAAACTATCCCAATAAAAAAATCGGGCTGATCACCCTGGATACTTTCAGAATAGCTGCAGTTCAACAATTGCAGGAATACGCCAGGATTATTAAAGTCCCGATTCGTGTTGTCAGTGATACAGGTCAGATGGAAAATGCCCTTAAGGAGTTCAGTAAAAAAGACCTGATCCTGATTGATACCGCAGGAAGATCTCAGAGGGATGAGATGCAGATGTCCCAACTTAGGGAAATTCTAAGAACTTTTCCCGACTTTTCCAACCATTTGGTTTTAAGTGCCACTACTAAGGACAATGATCTTATTGAAATAACTAAACGTTTTAGTACGGTCCCTCTCAACGGCATTATATTTACTAAATTGGATGAATCAACAAGTTATGGTTCCATCTTTAATCATTCCATTCGCTTCAAACTGCCTCTTACATATTTAACAACAGGACAGAATGTCCCGGATGATATAGAAAATGCTTCAAGAGAAAGACTTATCGATTTATTGCTTAATATTTCAACCATAGAAAACTAGATTTTTTGATCTATTTCCTTAAAGACTAATTCTATTAAAATTGAGTATTATTAGTCATCAAAACCATTCACATTCCCATAATACCGGCTCTGTAATATGATTAACGACCAGGCTTCAATGCTACGTAAAAAGTTCTCCGATTCCAACAATCTGAACAATCGTACAAAAACCAATTCAGTACGTTCGTTAAGTTTTACAAGCGGTAAAGGTGGAGTAGGGAAAACAAATATTGTGGTTAATCTGGCTATTCAATTAGCCCAGATGGGGAAAAAAGTCTTTCTTATCGATGCGGATCTCGGTCTTGCAAACATCGACATCATGCTAAACCTGGCTCCTCAATTCACAATCGAGGATGTACTGGCAGGTACAAAAAACATCAACGATATCATCATGGAAGGCCCGCTTGGAGTCCATGTCCTTCCTGCCTCTTCCGGTATCAGCGAGATGCAGTCACTGACGGCAGAGCAACAAATGTCAATGCTAAAAGAATTAAGTTGCCTGAAAACACAATATGATTACATCTTGATAGACACTGGAGCTGGTATTGCTGCCAATGTCCTTCGCTTTAATGCAGCTGTGGATGAAGTCTGTGTCATAACCAATACCGAACCTACATCTATCACTGATGCTTATGCATTAATGAAGATCATGTCATCCAAATACCACGTGAACACTTTCAATCTAATTGTAAACGAATCCAATCTTCAACAGGCAAAATCAGTCTTTTCCAGGCTAGTGACGGTATTAAACAAATTTCTGACAGTAAACCTTGAACTGATTGGTTTTATTCCCAGAGACATTAATTTTGTCAAAGCAGTAAAACGACAAACTCCATTGTCTCTGTTGGCTCCGAAATCACCCACTGTTAAATCCTTCACCGATCTCGCAAGGCAGATTGACATACATCCGGGAAAATCAATCGATACCGATATGAAAGGATCGTTCTGGAATCGTTTGGGAAACTGGAACAGAAATAGCGATCTTTGAGAGACAATTGTCAATTGAATTAATATAGGCACACCATTTGCTTTGCATGGATAGTCATTATCATGGAATTACGGATAATGTAATTGAATAGCTCACTTTTTGTGAACTCTATTTTTGACTGATACGACCATGCTTAACCCGTATGTAAACCAATCCAGCAAATCAACTGAAGAGATAGCAATTGAATATGCTCCCGTTGTAAAGCATATCGCTCTCAAACTATCCGCTCGTCTGCCGTCCAACATCGAATTGGATGATTTAATTCAAGCCGGAATGATTGGATTGCTGGAGTCTATTGATCGCTTTGATCCCAAAAAAGGGGTAAAATTTAAGACCTTTGCGGAAATCCGGGTTAGAGGAGCAATGCTCGATGAACTCCGAGACAGGGATTGGATTCCAAGATCTGTCAGGGAAAACTGTACAAAACTGGAAGGGGCTTATACTGAACTTAGGGCACAAAATATCGATCATCCAACTGATAAACAATTGGCCAAACAACTGGACATCAAACCGAAAGAGCTTCCCGATTTTCTCAATAAATCGAAACCTATTCCGCTTTTATCATTGGAAAACCTGGGAAAACAAGGCGATTCATATTCTCAACTCGATATTCTGGATACAATATCTGATCCTGAAGAGGAGAGTCCGGCCGAAAAATTATTGGGAAGCGAGGCAAAAGAATTGGTTATGGAAGCCTTAACAAAACTCCCCGAGAAAGAAAAGCTGGTGCTTTCACTCTATTTTGTTGAAGATATGAACTTAAAGGAAATTGGGGCGATATTGGATGTTTCAGAATCAAGGGTGTCCCAAATGAGAACCAAAGCAATTGCCATGTTACGATCCTACATGAAATCATACATCAGTGAGTAACCCTGAGAACCTCCCAACTTTCAAGTCGATAAACCGACTTCAAGCGTCCCTAAGATAACAAACCCCGGCAAGTGAATATTCACAAGAACTGATAAAGACTGGAAATTAAGAATGTGCTTTGAGAAGATCGGCTTGATAATTGGCTGCAAGTGCATCAACAATCCCGTTAATATCACCGCTGTTCAATATTTCTTCCAATTTGTACAGGGACAAATTAATGCGATGATCGGTTATCCTGCCTTGTGGAAAGTTGTATGTTCTGATTCGTTCACTTCTGTCACCACTGCCAACCATACTCTTGCGTAGCTTTGCCTCTGTATCAGCTGCTTCTCTCACCTCTTTTTCATAAAGTTTCGCCTTGAGATATTTCATGGCTTTATTGCGGTTTTTCAACTGCGAGCGCTCTTCCTGGCAGGTTACCACTATTCCGGTAGGATTGTGAATAATTCGAATAGCCGAATCGGTGGTATTGACATGCTGGCCACCTGCTCCCTGAGATCTATAGGTATCGATTCGTAAATCGGCTTGTTTGATTTCGATATCAATATCTTCAGCTTCCGGAAGAATGGCTACCGTAACCGCCGAAGTATGGACTCGACCCTGTGTTTCTGTCACTGGAACTCTCTGGACACGGTGCGTGCCAGCTTCATATTTCAAACGACTGTATACATTCTTGCCTTCAATTGATGCGACAATCTCTTTAAATCCCCCAATTCCAGTAGGATTACTGTCAACAACATCAATTCTCCACTTATTGTATTCAGCAAATTTAGTGTACATTTTGAACAGATCTGCCACAAACAATGCAGCTTCATCTCCGCCAGTACCGGCTCTGATTTCAAGAATTATGTTCTTTTCGTCATCGGGATCTTTGGGCAATAGTAATAATTGAGCCTTTTGCTTCAGCTCGGCTACCTCACTCTTCAGTGAAATAACTTCCTCTTTTGCCAAATCCCTCATCTCATGATCCTCATTGGGATCATTGGCTATTTTAGTGTTTTCTTCCAGCTCCTGCTGTTTTTTTGAAAGCAGTAGGAAAACCTCAACAATCGGAACCAATTTGGCTTGTTCCTTTGATAACTCTTGGAGTTTACTGGAATCTCCAATAGCTTCAGGCTGATTCAACAAAGCCGTGATCTCTTCGTATCTATCTGATATTTTAGCAAGTTTACCGAGCATTAGATACTTCTTTAGAATTGAATTGTTGAAAAACAGCGATTAAGTGAGGAAGTAACTGTAGTTTTTCAGAAGAGTTTTTCATCACGAACAAACTCTTCTGAAAGTAGGGTTTATTGTTGGTGAAATCTCTATTTGCCAATTTTCTGGTATTTCTTTTTAAATCTTTCGATCCTTCCTTCGGTATCTACAAGCTTTTCCTTGCCCGTATATAAAGGGTGGCATTGAGAACAGATTTCAATCTTTACGTCACCACTCATTGTGGAACCGATTTCAAATGAAGCACCGCAAGCGCATTTATAGGTTGCCTGCTCGTATTTTGGATGAATCCCCTCTTTCATGTCGATTTTCAGGTTAAATTTGTTGTTAATCTATTTTGCAGTGAAATGCGATTTTAACTGCGATAACGCTTTCTTCAGCCAGATATTCAATTTGAATATAATCTTGTATTATTAAACGAAAATTTTAATATGACAACCAATTATTTTTATACTCATTTAATATCACTTGTTTACCATACTCAATAATTCCGCATTAGTTGGAAATTTATCCAGTTTATCCAGCAGAAATTCCATTGCTTCCTGGGAATTTGAAGCTGAAAGGATTCGTCTCAATTTCCAGATCTCAGTGGTATTCTTAAGCAGAAGCTCCTCTTTTCGCGTACTTGACCTATCAATATCCATTGCAGGAAATGTTCTTTTCTCCGACAGTCTGCGGTCCAGTGTTAATTCCATATTACCGGTTCCTTTAAACTCCTCGAAGATCACCTCATCCATTCTACTGCCTGTTTCAATAAGTGCAGTAGCCAAAATGGTTAACGACCCGCCTCCCTCAATATTTCTGGCAGCTCCAAAAAACCGTTTCGGTTTATGTAGAGCATTGGCATCCACCCCACCGGAAAGTATCTTGCCGCTGGCAGGTATAACAGTATTATAAGCCCTGGCGAGTCGAGTAACTGAATCCAATAGAATAACAACATCCTGTTTGTGTTCTACCAATCGTTTTGCTTTTTCGATCACCATCTCAGCAACCTGAACGTGTCGTGATGCGGGCTCGTCAAAAGTTGAGCTGATAACCTCTCCCCTTACCGAACGCTTCATATCCGTCACCTCTTCAGGTCGTTCATCAATCAGCAATACAATCAGGGTAACATCGGGATGATTTTCGGTAATGCTGTTGGCAATACTTTGAAGAATCATTGTTTTTCCAGTGAAAGGAGGAGCAACAATTAATCCTCTTTGGCCTTTTCCAATCGGGCAAAACAGGTCAATGATTCGGGTGGTTTTATCCCCGTCTCTTCGTTCCAGTTTCATTATTTCATCAGGATGCAACGGCGTCAGATTTTCAAACAGTGTTTTATCCTTTGCTTTTTCCGGATCTTCAAAATTAAGCTTCTCGACTTTTAACAATGCATAATATCGCTCACTCTCTTTCGGAGGTCTCACCTGACCTTCAATGGTATCGCCAGTTCTCAGGTTAAAACGGCGAATCTGAGAGGGTGACACGTAAATGTCATCCGGTCCGGGAATATAGCTGAAGTCATGTGATCTTAAGAAACCAAATCCATCTGGAAGCGTTTCCAGCACACCTTGGCTGAATATAGCACCACCCCTTGCGGTCTGTGCGTTTAATAGGGCAAAAATAAGCTCCTGACGGAGCATATTATTGGCATTTTCAACGTTAAAAGATCTGGCCATTTCTTCCAGCTCTTTAATATCCATTCCTTTAACTTCGGATAGGATTAACGATTTAACACTTTCATCGACCTGGACACTAGAAGAATTGCTGATTTTCCTGCGTCCTACGTGAGTTTCTCTCTTGGCAGGATGCTTATTTGAAGAATTTTCTGGTTTTAAACGTTGCACTGTTGTTTTAAGTTTTGAAGGTTTTGTGTAAAATCCGATGGAGTGAGTAGTAAGATTTCTCAAATAAAAAGATTTCTCAATTTCAATGATTTATCACTTTTGAAAGGATAGCTGCGACTTGTAGCTTTTGATTATTGGAAGAATTACTAATCTTGCAGCGATCTGAGGCGTGTTGCGTTTGTTATCATCATGTTTAAGTTATATCCAACCTATTTCAAAAGTCAACCCTTATTTTACAATATACTACAAGATTAAATGAGTATCTCCTCTTCATGTATCTGAAAAGCTGCCTGATCCAACTTGAAGTATAAATCGCTGTATTTATAAAATATTTCTTCCATCAATAGCTCTCTATCGATCGCCGGAGGATCGGTATCATTATTACAATCCAAATCAACCCCCAACTGCTTTTCTATTTTTTTCCTAAAAAGAATAGATCCCACCGACTGTATGATAACGCTGGGAAGATCAATGTCAGCAAGAGTCAGCCTTGTGTTATCCAACCTCTGTTTAACTTTTTCATGCATGGTTTCGAACTGCCGCAAGAGAGAATATTTCAGGGGTGTAATCCAGTTGACGACATAGTATTTTGATGATTTATCGATGTTTTGATTTATGAGTTTTAGCAGATACCGAAAAAACCTATACGTTAAGAATAGCAGCAGATTGATCAAGCTAATAAAGGATAGGTCAAGCCTGTTCTCTTTAAAGTAGACAAGCTGGTATGCGCCTAAGACTCCCAGGCTGATCAGTTTACCGGGAAAGTCTGTCAGATAAAAACTTGACAGATGCCCCCAGAGTCCAACGATCTGAATCCTGCTGGTTTGATCATTGGGAATCAACAGTGCAACCAGTGTAACCAGTGACAACAGTTCAAGAATTTCTGGAAGCAACAGCCTGAAATTAAGAGACTCCTGTTTCCGCCCTGAAAAAACAATAATTAAAGGTATACTAAACCCCAGGAATCCGAACATCTCAATCAAAAATCCCGCCAATAAAGCGCCCGAAAGCCCAAGAATATTTTGAATACCCCCAATGGGGAAAAGGAGATTGAAAGGACCGGGATCTGCCGGATTGAAACTTATCAAAGCCAGCAAAATCAAAATACCAATCACGGCTTTGAATACTGCGATCTTGGATATTCTGTTTCTGGCAACAATATGATGGATAATCGAGTTCTCTTTATGTGAGTTCATTAAACTTCGATAACGTTAGTCATTGACTTTCTTTAAGTATAAGTCATAATTCCGGCCGATTGAATCAACCTCATGGGCATCGGAACCATAGATCAGCTTTATTCCGAAATGTTTACACCATTTCAGCATCGAATCATTGATGTATACCTCACCACACATCTCTTTTCTTAATCCGGCTACGTTAAAATCAAGATCCCAACCTTTTTCTTTTATTTGAAAAAACAACTCTTTATAAAAAGATTGATAATGTGCTTCTTCAAAATTTGCAGGATACATTTTCTGATACTTGTTAATCAGACCAAGGTGCCCGATTCTTTTATTATTGTGTTTTGTCTTAATCGGCTTATCCAATAATCTTTTGACGTCATTCCAATAGGCTTTGTGCACCTCTTCAACTGAACCATAGAATTGAATAAGTTCCGAGTCAAAGGATTCCGGAAGATAATCAATGGGACTGATGCCATTCTTCCCTTTAATCATATGCAGAGAGATGATCAGATCATCCAGATAAGGCAGATACTGGTCAAGAAAGTCATCAAAAAAAGAATCATAATCGATTATATAATCCAATTCCAATCCGGACAATATTTCGATTCGATCTGAATAGATCTTTTTTAAATCTTTAATATGACTAAAATAATCCGGCAGTTCATCCATTGATAAGGCGAAATCTGCAGCTAATTCAGGATCATCAAAAATTTCAAGAGGTAAGGGAGCGTGTTCCGTGATGGAGTACCGCTCAAATTTGAGTTCTATTGCTTTCTCGATCATTTTACCGGTATCTTCACCACTACCATGCCTGCAAAACATGGAATGGCTATGACCATCCCATTTAATCATTCCCTCTTCCCATTATAACATCCTGATTATCATACCGAAACGTATATATAGACCTTATTTGGCTGACGGAATCACCAGTTTATTAATCCAGTTTTCAAACTCACACTGTCTGATTTTTTTGTCCAATACATCATTGTCAACTGCCAGCTGCCATCTTAAATCCTTTCGATTCGGTTCTTTATGCAATTCCTGCAATCTGCTGACATAGTTTACAAAATCATCATGCCCTTTGAAATAGCCTATTTCCGTAAGCTTTGCCTCTCTTGCTATCATCAGACTGGCCATTTCATTGAGGTTATATTCAGGGTGATATTGAGTAGCCCAGAAGGTTCCGTTTTTATGCTTAACTTCCATAGCCTGCACATGAGTAAAATCGTTGCTGGCAAGAAGAGTTGCCCCTTCCGGAATCTTGGATATCATGTCATCATGGCTGATAAACGCTTCAAATATTCTGGGTTTTCCTTCATACATTGGATGATTGTAAGCTTCAGGTGTAAGTCCGATTTTTCTGGCAAATCCCATCTCTCGTCCTTTCGGGTTCTCAATAACTTCTCCGCCAGCCGCAACTACTGCAATTTGAACCCCCCAACAACTTCCCCAACTTGGAATTCCTATTTCAAACAAACGTTTCGCCAATTCTATCTGGTTTTTAACACTTGGATTGTCCGTATCGTTAATGCAAAGATTACATCCGGTCCAGATGATACCGTTATACTTTTTTAGATTATCATCAGTCGGCATGGAAACGCCTTCATCACTGGGTAATAGCACTTCATATTCGGCATTGGGAAAAAACTGCAGCAACATATTGGCATAGAGCTTCCAAGCCATCTGCATTCCTGCTTTTTCCAGATCCTCACGACTCTTCTTTGAATATCCGTCGATAATTAAGAACTGTAATTTTCCTGTCATCTTTTTTTCCGGTTATGGTTAAAGTGTAGAAACACAATCAAGTAGATTATTGTAATTGTTGCAGATAACATCCGCTTTACTGCTTTTACTCCCCCTGTCTAATACAACGGTCGTCAAGATTGCTTTAGCGTTTACAGCATGTGGTCCGTCTATATCTTTTTCCTCCCGATCACCAATATGCGCAATTTCTGATGGTTTAACCTTAAAATGTTTCGCAATAATATTAAATACTTCGGGATTTGGTTTGGCGCAGCCGACTTCATCAGAAAACACAAAAGACTCAAAATATTGTAAGAGGCCATAGTTTTCCAAAATGCCGCGAAGTACCCTTCCAGGGGAAAAAATAGCATCTGAAATGACGGCAAGTTTATATTTTTTACTTAATTCTTGTATGGCTTCGGTAATATTCGGTGCCAGATCAGGCATGATGTCCAGTTCCATCTCTTCATGCAGCCTGACCATCTCCTTAAAATCCTCTTCCGGTATTTTTTGTCCCAGTCCTTTTAACAACACATCAAGTCTCTCTGCAACTGTCCAGGTTGTATTCTGTTGATACCAAACATGTCGAAAAGCAGTATCCGTAACATTATAAGCAACGTTGATGTGTTCTCGGGAGATGGAAGTTGATTTTTCAAGGATATTTTGGACAATGTTCCGTCTCTCGACAGGTTTGGGATCCAATCCCATTTTTTTTCGTTTGGGCTCATCTGAATCATCTATAAAAACAGTATCCCAGAGATCGAACGTTATAACTTTAATCATAAGGTCAGTTGATATAATATTTTATTAAATTTACTATCTGACAAAAAAAAACATTTACTTCCCATTAATGGTAAAGATGCGTATCAGCTATAATGACAAAATATTACACTTTTTTGTCATTACTAATAATTGGCTGTTTCCTTAAATAGGCAAACAATTAACGGTTAATCACCCATAGCGTAAACCTATTGAGGATTCAACATTATGTTGAATCAATATTCTCCTGTCAACCAAGCGTTTGTAGTATTTGGATTTACAACAATATTTAATAATCACCAGATTTCTCTTCATGAAAAGATAAAAATAAACCAAGAAAAAATCATTTACGAATTGAGTTTCCATCAAATAGTGATTAATCTCTAAGTTTGATGATTAATATCATTCAGCTTTTAATACGTTTCAACCAATGCAACTCTCAGTGTGTTTGTATGTGATACAATTTTCTTTTATACAATTATGGATTTGTCAGAAATAAAACCCAAAATACTTATAATCCTTTTGAATCATTCAATTTAAACATTCTTTTAATCTCCTTGTTTATGACCTTAAAATACCATATTCCATTTTTTATCATTTTTTTAGCAGCTGTCTTATTTGCAGTTCAGGTGCCAGCTGATGACCAGCTCGATCAATTGGAAAATATAATAAAAAAAATAGAACCTTTTTCCACAACTTTTTCCCAGGAATACTTTGATGCTTTCCAGGGTAAAACCATACAATCCAAAGGGTTACTTAAGTTTATGCAACCTGGTTTGATGGCTTGGAGTTACCAGGAACCTGAGGAGATGCTGTTCGTCGTCGGAAAAGAGTTCGCCTGGTTGTATGATCCTATCATGGAAAATGTTACTATTCAAGAGCTTGACAAAATATCCGGAATTAAATCAATGCGGTTTTTATCAAAAGATGAAAATATCAGTCAGCATTTTATTACCACAACTCCGCAGGCAATCCTGGTTGAAGTATCAGAAGGCCAGTACGCGATGTTTCTAAAACCTGTTCAGCCCAATCCATCTCTGGCTGAACTGCAAATTGTATTTGATCCAGCAAAATCGGAAATCAGGCAATTTGTTATCATCGACCATAATTCCAGTTATAGAAGAGTTACATTCGAAGACGTTAAACAGGATCCAACCCTCAATGTATCCGATTTTGAATTTATCGTAACCGAAGATATGGAGGTAATCCAAGGTATTGGCAATTGACTATTGTTTACTAGCTTAATTTTCTGTAGAATCTCAGTTATTTCATAAAACTTAATATTTGGACGAACAAGGAAGATGATATGCAAAAACAGTTTAAAATAGTTGTACTGCTATCCTTTGTGCTTTCCTTTCTGCTAATTACGCCATTACTTGCGCAAACGATTGAAAAGAGTAAAAATAACACAGTTGGAGGAATAAAAGAGTTAAAAAACGGATTTCAGGTGTTCCCGGAAGGTAAGCTGGGAAATACCTTATATAAGGACAAGAACAAGCTTATTTCCAGAGATGACCTTGTATTACATGATATAGTCGAAGCGCCTGAAGGTCACATATACTATGGTACGAATGAGCTGAATGAACCTGTGCTGGGTTTTGTAGGCAATACTAAGGTTCAGTTTGTTCCTTTGGAAGGTGGATTTTACCAATTACAGACAGAATCCGGATTAAAAAGAATATTCCGTTTGAATCCACAAAATGAGATTCAAAACGTCTTACCAAACTCAAATACTGCTTCAGGATTGGTATACAACGGTGAGAATAAAGCGGCTTTCTTCCACATAACAAAAGGAGAGACAATCGAGACTGAAGATGAAGGCCCCAAATTTCAATATACTTTTAGAATTCATGTCGTTAAAGATGGAGATGACAAGATCATACATTTACCGGAGACAGTTAGTGATTTCAAATCCAAACTCAAATTGATCTGGATAGACAGGAATACACTTCAATACACTCTGAGTAATAATCAAAAAGAAACCATCGTTATTAATTGACGTCATCTTCAGGTTATTTCTCATAATTTTTAATTATTTCAAACAGGAGAAAGAATGGAATTTGTAGACTCTCCAGAACTCACCCCGGAAGAGGTTGAATACTTCAGGAAAAAACTCGAAGAGATGCAACAAAAGATTTATGACGATTCGGGGGAAACAGTACAGCAAATGAAGACTAGCAATAAAGGCTTTCCCGATCCCAGTGACCGAGCTCACCTGGAAGCTGAATCAATTACAACATTGCGCATTCGTGATAGAGAGAGAAAACTATTGAAGAAGATTCAGGAAGCCTTGCAACGTCTTGAAGATAAAGAGTACAATATTTGTGAAGAATGTGATGAAATCATTCGTAAGGAAAGACTTGATGCACGACCTGTCACAACCTTGTGCATCGACTGCAAAGAGAAAGAAGAGCAGATAGAAAAAGCTCAGCATCCATAATGATAATGGAATACAAATGATGGCAATCACAAATATTGTCCTTATCACCTGAAATAGAGTTATTTTTCTGTTTTTATTGTAAAACGACAGGCCGGATTGACCCTATGAGCATCCCTGAAAAATTAGAAAAACTTCAATTGTTAATCGATTCACTCACAACCAAAGACAAAAAAGTCACTCGGTTTTTCAGTTTACTGAAGAATGATATAGCCGAACATGAAAGACAACTTAAGATACTCTCAATCGCAGGCGCTGAGCTCAGTAAAGAGCAGGAACAAAGCTCCGCTTTGGAGCTTATTCTATACACTGCCCGTGATTTAACAAATGCAGACGCAGGAACTGTATACAGTGTCAAGGAAGAATACTATGATGACCCCTTTAATCCCGGTGAATTAAAATCAATTTCATTGGTATTCGAAGTAATGCATACCGAATCAAAAGGATTTTTCGTCACCAAACCTTCCGGATTACCCCCGGTTCCCATGGAGATCAACGGTAAGCCAAACAATTCACATGTTTCCGCCTACTGCGGCAACACGGGCAATATCGTTAATATTCCCGATGTTTATCATGCCAAGGGATTTGATTTTAGTGGTCCAAAAGAATATGACAAGAAAACAAATTATCGTTCCAAATCCATGCTGGTCATCCCCTTAAGAGACCATGAAAACCAGATAAACGGTGTGCTGCAATTGTTAAACCGGCAAACATTGGATGGAAAGGTTATTCCTTTTTCTAAAAACGATCAGACAATTGTTCAGGCGATGTCCTATCAAGCTGCCATCTCCCTGACAACCCAAAAGTTGTTAAGAGAGCAGATCGATCTGTTTGATGCATTTGTCAGGGTTTTGGCTGAGGGACTGGGGGAAAAATCTCCTTACACGTTTGGGCATATTAATCGTGTTGCCGATCTTTCCTGCTCTCTAGCTGAAACCATCAGCAATTATAAAAAAGGTACTTATAAATCCATTGCCTTTAATAAATCACAAATGGAAGAGCTCCACCTCGCTGGATGGATGCATGATATTGGAAAGCTCACCTCACCTGAACATGTTGTTTCAAAGCCTATTAAGCTGCAAACCCTGGTGGATCGTTTTGAACTTATAGTCCAACGCTTTAACTCCAAAATCAAAGATCTTGAAATTGAGTACTTAAAAAAAGAAGTGGCTGGATTAAAATCCAAAAAAGGTAAAGATTATTTCGTCACTTTGAAAAAAGATAAAGAGGAAAAGGTTAACACGCTTATTTCAGATCTGCAGATGCTAAATAAATCCAACATAGGTGGAGAGTTTTTGGAGAAAAAAGACAAGGAATTGATCTTCTCCAAGAATACTGAGACATCCGACCAGAATATCCGGGTTAAGACAAAAAAGATAAATGGTGAAAACCGGATCATCGATGTCGGATTGGCAAAAAGAAAGATCAAAGAGCCACTCGTAAACGATGAAGAGCGAGATTATCTTGCCATTACCAAAGGGACCCTTTCTGACAAAGAGCGGCAAATAATTAATGACCATGCCGATCGCTCGTGGAGATGGCTGATGAAGCTGCCCTTTCCGAAAAAAAAGATGAAACTGCCATTGTACGCTGGCGCTCATCATGAAACCCTGATAGGTGAAGGATACCCAAATAAATTAAAAGCGAATCAACTTCCGATCCAATCAAGAATCATCGCGATAGCTGATATTTTCGAAGCCCTAACCGCTAACGACCGACCCTACAAATCCCCCATGAAGCTTTCCAAAGCAATGGCCATTATGGGGCACATGGTGCAAGAGCACCTTTTGGACGCAGAAGTGGTAAAAATATTCCTCAAATCGGACTTATATAAAAAATATGCAAGAAAGTACCTGAGTAAAAGTCAGATCGATTCTATCGATATTGATCAGTGGCTGAAAACCTATTACCCAAAGAATTTCGATCCTGATTTACCGGTACATAAGAGCTAGTAGACACAACCATCTCTTTTTGAAATTACCCCCAATGGTCCAATGAAGTTCCAGAAACTAATACTCACGTTTATTGTAATACTCCTTTGCCCTGTTTTTGTTCAAAAAGCTTTCTCAAGGGAGTTAAAGGCATACCAGGGAGAAATCACGGTTCCCATTCAGGAAAAGGATATTGTACACGCCCGAAACAGAGCTTTCCAGACTCTACAGAACCTTTTATTGTCAGCAGCCATCCAGGATTTGGTTGGTCCCTCCCTATTTGAGGAATACCGATTCGATATATCGAGAAACAAATCTCTCAGCCCTTCGGAATTTCTAGTTTCAGCCAAAGTATTGGCTGAAAGAAATGAAACAAGCAATTTTTACATGAAACTAGAAGGGAAAATTGAGATATCCTCCCTGTCAGATGCTTTACGCAATTTGAATCTTATTCTGAAAGACGACCCTTGGCATCCGGTCACCATTCTGGTGGAATCCAACCTTGCCATCCCTCAGGATCGTCTAAAAGACCGCCTATCATTGTTTCACATTAGATTAAGAGAGTTTAACTTCGCGAACCTGGAAAATTTTGACTGGCAGGTTCGGGAAAAAAAAGAATTTATTGAAGCGTTATTACATCTGTTTCCCGACAGTAAAATCATTTACCTGGTAGATACAATTCCCGGTGAAGACAAAAGCCAGGTAACTGCGCTCAGAGCTCAGATATACAGGATGTCAGACTTAAAGCAGATCAACTCATTCCAGTTAAACCTGGCCTCACCTGTTGCCAAAGAGAAACTGACTGAAAACAACATCGATAATTTTATCAAGTTGTTTACCATTCAATCCGTTGTTGCTGGTCTGTACGATGAAGGAAGCGAATCCAATCTTACAATCAGCGTTGAGGGGCTAAGTGACTCTTATATCCGCTACATGTTTGAAAATAATGTGTTAACCGCCAACCGGGCGATAAAGTCATACATATTGACCACAATCTCTCATGAGATTGCCACATACGAAATCCAGTCGAGCTACAGTATCAAGGAGCTTGAAGACTTTTTTAGAAAAAAGAATCCGGATTTTTACTTTATCACGGAAAAAGGTGATACCAGTAACCTGATCATCGAAACCTTTTATAGATTTAATGATGAAGTAAGTGAATTAACAGAATGGGAGAGGGATGAAAGCGTTCTGAATCTGATTCGGGATTCTCAGGCTGAGAATGAAATCGATCCCAATCAATCAACTGCTGATAGCCTTTTTAATCAGGCGCCGGATAATGAGAACTATATCCCGGAGTGGATCGAAACTGAGCCTAACAATAGCAGTAGAAACCTGAATAATATGCCTCCCGCATCCCTTGTACTTGGGTATATCTCTTCAAGGGCTGATGAAGATGTTTACCAGCTGAAGAGATCCGTGAATAGCTCAAAACTGGTAGTTGAATGGATCAGGGTTGGAAAAACCACCCTTTCCCCTCAATTGCGACTTTATGATCAGGAGTTTGCCTTTATCAACAACTACAATCTGACCGGATCACAAAACAGACTGAGATTCCAGTATACGTTTAAAGAGAATCCGCCCCATAAGGTATTTTTAAGAATTACCGACAAAGTGGGATTCATCCAGGGGGAAACGGGCGGGTTTAAGTCTTTTTACTATTTACTGAGGTGCTACTGGGATACGGGTGAGGCACAGGTGGGAGCGCCTCTTTCCGGTTTTTGACCGTTAGTCGGAAACAATAGGGATCACTGGAAAATAAGTATTCTTGGGCATGGAAACATTGGTAACCACTATTTTCGCAATCTCTCTGGGAGAGAGCATTTTCTCCCGGGGCACATGATTGGGAACATTGTCAAAAAAAGGTGTATCAACACTTCCCAACCGATAAAGCCAGACTCTCCCACCTTGTGATTTGATATCCTGATGAAGAGACTGGGCAAAAGCTTCGAGCCCTGCTTTGCTGGCTCCATAGAGTCCGTTTTTCGGCCACGCCTTGCTCAACGAAGCGGAACTGAAATAAACAAGCTCCATGTCATTCTTTTCCCTGACCTCCCAAATCAGTTTAAAAAAGGCAAAAGACGAGGTCAGGTTGATATCGATTATTTCAGTCCAGTCGTTCAGACTTAGCGTGAAGGCATTTTTCATCAATCCCTGTCCGGCAGCATGCACCGCATAACTGAATACTTTCTTTCGAGTTTTCAGCCAATTAAGGGTTTTCAAATAATCTTGATCGGTAGTAATAGTCTTGGTGTTAAATATCTGAAACGGTTTAAGTTTAAACTCTGCAGCAAGTTCTCTGAGTTTAGTCCCGGATCTAGCAATCAAAAAGACATTTACACCTCTATTGATGAATTCTTGGCAGAGGGAGTGCCCTAAACCACCTGTTGCACCATAAATAATTGCGTTTTTTCCAATCATGGATTCCATAAATGATTTATAAGAACATCGTAATAAGCCAGATCGACTTTGATGATCATCTATTTTTTTTGGCCAACCAACATGCGGGCATTCATTGGGATCAAGATTCCCAAGTATTCAACCCTGTTTGGTTGCAGGAAATTTCACCTGAAAAATTTCGCATTATAGATGGGTTCATAATAGCAAACGCCATAAGAGAATTTAATCACAATATCAGTGTACCCGCACTCATCTTTAATAAAGATGCATCCCTTGTTGAAATATGGCAAAAACGAGGACTCAAAAGGCTCAATGAGCAGAATCTTTCTGTGCTGGCTTTTTTAGAAGGATTAATCAACATTCTGGAATACTTGAATATTGAAACCGTACCTTCGGAGTTTTTGATTTTGACTCAAGAACTAGGTATTACAGAGAAACATATTAAGCTCATTCCCTTGAAGAAAGATCTGAATAAAATCAAGCAGAATTGCTCATTTGCTGATTTATATTCACTAAACTACAAGGATATCACCGACCTATCAAGTAGAAAAAAGGAAGACCTGCAGAGTTTGAGCTGCCTGTTCGGCGAATTAAATATCAAGGGAAACAAACTGAATAGCATCATACAGATGGTAGATGACCTTTCAAAGGGATATAATCTGTCCATTAAGGATTTGCTCAACAATGCAGAGATAACCGCTATTCTAGAAGCCACTCCCCTGCATCAACGGTATAAACAATTAAAGATTATTCTCTCATCATTGAGATGGCCGACTCTTACTGCGCTAAAAAAAGACTGGGCAATTACCATTAAAAAACTTAAACTGCCAAAACAGATCACCATCACCATTGATCCCTTTTTTGAAGCGGATGAAATTGAATTTAAATTCAATGCATCCTCAGCTGGTGAATACAAAATGTTATTGGATAACCTTCGGGAAAAGGCCGAATCGCAAGAGATACATCACCTGTTTAAATTGATTTAATAATGGACAGTTTCCCCTTCACTAAGAAAAAACTGTTACAGCAACCTCAAGCCAGAAGACATAGAATTATATCCGACTGGTTAAAAGAGATCTATCTGATGGCTCTCGACAGTGATATAAAAACTGACAAACTTGAATTTATTAAAAAAAATTATTTATCAATCCTTGAATGGATTGATGAAGAGAAGTCAGGATCACTAACGGACATTGACGAAAGACGATGGATTGAATATGTAGCTGACCGTTATCACTATCACAAACAAAAAAGTGGGATTGGGATTGCTGAACACAATTTCCTGCCAACGGTTAAAACCGGGGATATCATAGATCAATCCCCCTGGCGTCCGATCATTGATTATAAAGTTGCTTTGGATAACCTGAGGAGTGCATTTAATGTGGGGTCGATTTTCAGATTGGCGGATGCCACCGGTTTCGGTTCCGTGATCACAGGAGGAAAAACCCCCGGCAAAGAAAGCCAACAGGTAATAAATACCTCAATGGGAAGTACGGATTGGATACCGGAGGAAAAACTCGATGATTTGCCGTCTCTTTTACTGACTGATAAAAAAAATAATTATCGTGTTATTGGAGTTGAGACCGTCGAAAATTCAGAATCTTATCTCGAATACCCCTGGCCAGGAAAAGGTATTGTCGTGATGGGAAATGAAGAATATGGATTATCACAAGAGGTGTTAAAGGTTTGTGATGATTTTATCCACCTGCCGATGTTTGGAAGAAAAAACTCGATTAACGTTGCCAATGCTTTTGCCGTTATTGCTTTCCAGATTGTCATTAAACTCACCCGTACCGGAAACACTTAATCTGTTATGTTAAGCGGAAACCTTAATCTATCCCGATTCCGAAATGGCTTTGCCTATCCTCAGGTCTTAAAACCGGATACCAAAAACCTGAATATATCCTCCAGCCTCGTTGAGTTATTTGCGAATTCAGTTAACAGAAAACGGTTTGAAATAGAAGAAGAAATAAAGGCTTTTTACATAGAAAAGGTGAATCCTAAAATTGTGCAGGGATTTGCCAGGATTCTGTTTAACCGCTGTGAATTTTCTCATGCGAACGATAGCGACCCGGTTTTAAACCGGGAAAAGATTTTTTCCGTATCAGCCTCTTATTGGAAAGACAGCGCTAGTCCGGGGATTTCAATTGACCGGCACAAAATATCAATCCTTCAAAAAGCAAATATAAAAAGCCGATCCGCAGCAGAGGAAACAGAGGTCTGGCTATTCGGCGATGTGTTAAGCAATCAGAAAGTAGTAGAATTCCGGGAGATCTCAGCAGAAGATCTTGTTCACAGGTTCAACATCGAACAGGTTCAAGGACTACTACTCCATGCCCAATCACTGGAATTCAAGATCAAGACAAATCATGACGCTGCATTTCGTCAGGTTTTCCAAATGCTGAAGTTTTTTCAGTTAATGTATGAAGTGAGAGATGCAGAGAAAGAATGGCTGACCATTAGAATCGATGGTCCCGCCTCAATTCTGGAAAACGCACGATCCTACGGACTGGAGATTGCGAATTTCTTCCCTGCAATCTTGCTCCTGACCATACCATGGACCTTGTCAGCCACTCTGAAAATCCCAGGTCGTCATCGACGGTTCACCCTGGAATTAACAGATGGAAATCCTTATCGAACATTTTACCGGGAAAGAGGGGTCTGGAAGAATGAGAAAATCGAACAACTCGTGCGGCGATTTAATGATAAATATCCAGACCAATATGATGCCAATATCGAAAATCAATTGATCCCTCTGCGTAACAATCGGTTTTTAATTCCTGATCTGATTATTAGAAATCAAGAGGATATTAACCAATTGATAATGGTAGAGTGGATTCAATATGTCTCCGATGCGAAAATTCAATGGTTAAAAAAGGTTGCGGTAGAATTACCGGACAACTACGTTTTTGCGGTGAAAGGGAAAAAAGAAAAATTTGCCCAACTGGAGAAAAAACTGAGGAAAAACCTCTTGTTGTTTACAAAAGAATTAACCGCTCCGGCTCTTCTTAAAAAACTGAAAGAGTTTTAAAAGGATTCTGCTAATTAATCCGCAATTTTATATTTGGCCAACTCCCTTTCAAGCTTTGCCAATCTTAACCAGGATTTTAGCAGGGGGGTAACAATAAAATAGTTGATGTCTTCCTTAGCCAGAAAGCCCATGGCTCCTGCTGCAAATGCCCGTTTTTTTTCCTCTCTTGATGCAGATAAAAAAGCAAAAAAGCAGAAAAGGTTGTTAAACCTGCTGAACTCATTAAAATGCTGGAGTACTTCAAATCCATCCTTTTTGGGCATGCCAATGTCGCAGAGAATCAGCTCTGGTTGAGCAATATCCAGCATTTGTATGGCTTCTTCACCATCCGCAGCTTCAATTATATCACAGATTAAATCGCCCCGTTCATTAGCCTTCTCAAAAAAACGCTTTAACAGAGCCCTGGTTTGAGCATTATCCTCTGCAATCAAAACGGCCGGTTTTGAATCGCCGGCTTTACCACCAGAATTATTAGACATGGAGATCCCCATTTACACTTTGGTTTTTTTTCAACGTTTGAAATTAGGCCAACCTCTGGGTTTAAGAATAAATCTACAATTTAAATCGATCTTATACCGAATTCTCAAAATTAAACAACCTAAAATAAGATCGATCTAGGATAACTGATCCTCAGTGGTTCCTCTTTTATGAAAGCCGTTAAGATTGGTTTTGAAATAATTCTCCTTCTGCTCGAAAATGAGTTCAATGCGCCGGGTAATTTCGTAGAGGTTTGCATGCGCCCCATTCCCATTATTTTCTTCAGCTGTTTTCAAAGCATCTATAAAGAAGTTGTAGTAACCGGTGGCTTTTTCTTTTTCTTCAAAGTATAGGGCAATTAAAAACAATAGCTTCGCAGACTTAAAAGAGGAAACGCCAAGCCTGTGTTTTAAACGGCAAAACTCATCATTAGCAAGCCCGGCCGCCTGCATCAACTGCTTCTCCGCATCCTCTCTCCTTCCATCTTTCATCAGGATTTCAGCCATGTGAAGTCTTAACGAAATAATCTCTTCATTTTGCTCATGCCCCCGGTCTTTTTCTCCAAAGAACTGCGCCGATTCAATAGCTTGCCGATAGATCATTAAAGCACCATTTACACTCCTTTCTGCAAAATCGCTTAGATCCACTTCGCTTTTTATTCTCGATTTGGTTTCTATGGATCGGTTGATCCATTTTTTCCGAGATTCCTTATCTTTGAATGGTTGAGGCAAAACCCGAGATGAATCATTCATGAACAAGTCCTGATTACTACTGGCAAAATAGCAGGACGGACAAATCGCAACTCTATATAGGTTATAATCCGCCAGTTTAACGAAAGATGTCTGTTCATAATAAGGGATCTCAAAAATATTCCTGCCGGATTCTTCCACACCTTTTTTTAATTTGTATATTGAAACAAGGGATTCATGCTCGCAAATGAAGCAACGGTGATGCAATACTCCTAAGTGGTTACTGTTAAGGGTGCAACGTTTCTTTTTGGCTTTAACAGGTGAATCGGAGTCTGCCTCTAATTGAAACCCAGATTTGATGAACTTGGATTTACTATTTTTCCATTGAATACCCTGCTGACACCAGGTCATCATTTTTGAATATTGCTCTTCAGAAAAACCGCAGGTTTCAGCAAACCTTCTTAGATAGCTCATCTCTATGACAGACAAGGATTCATCAGCGGATACAATCAGAAGCATCTCCATAAAAATCAGAACAAGCACAACATGGGGAATTTCAGGGGGGTGATCAATAGTCGGTACCATTTTGTTACTGACATAGCCCATGAGTTGTTTCTGCCTGTCAGCATCCTCAACAATGGAAACCGCTTTATTAACGAATCTGATTTCGTTTTCATCAACATTCCCGTCGCAGATGATTGCTGAAATAAGAGCCTTGGCATACCAGAATTTTTGTTCCTCACTAAATTTATCCAAGGGAACCTTAAGGTATGGGTCGGCCTCCTTCTCTGTTACCATAAATCTGCGAAAGTTTTTCCATTTTAACCCCTCCTCCCCCCAATTTATCATCTTCTGGTATAATGAATCCGGAAAACCGAAGAGCTTGGAAACGGTTTCCAGGAACTTTCTTTCCAGATCCAACAGCTCAAAATCAGAGATCATAATGAGTATCAGTTCTATAAAAACAATAACTAACTGCCCTGTTTGCAGACTTTTGGGGCGTTCCAATTCCGGGATGCTTCTATTTCTGATTGATTCAATGAGATACGACCGCTCCATGGGATCAGATACAATATTCATGACATACCTGATATACTCTACTTCAGGAATACTGATCTCGTTATCAGCCAATATTGCGGCGACGATAAAACGTGCGTACCAGCTTTTTTGATCTTCTGAAAACAGGTGTATCGGGATACTCATATGTACAATTTTATTGAGGACAAAAGAACTTCGTATAGCGTTACAATAACATACGGGATGATAAATGGAACCCTATTCAGTCCCCTTCACAGATTAGCATTCACAAGTTCGCGACCCCAGGCTGTGAATATTTAAACCCGTTGGGGCGCTTTCTCTGGACATATCAGGACAGCATTCCCGGAAGGGGATACAGATCAATAGCCCAGGGTCAGGGAGCTTGCGAACGCCACCCTGGGTATTCAATCTCCCCCAGCCAAAGGAACGCTGAAGGTGTTCAATAGGATAAAAGCTTGCCTCATATAACATTGGGCTTAACAGAAGATCAGATTTGCTCCATGAATGAAAACCGGTCAATAGTTTGCTAAGTAGAACAAATTTACCCTGTTTTATCAACGTATATATCTTGTGATTTTTTGAAACTGAATGTAATATCAAAAAAGTCATAAATTCTCTTAATTATAGCAAATCAAATAATGGAAGCGAGTAAAGAAGGCACAACTTTAAAGCTTGACCCCAAAGTTCAGGAACTGTACGCAAGGCTTGAAGAAGAAAAACGGAAAAACAGGCAACTGGAAGACATAAAACGACAAAATGCGCAGTTGGTCGCGAAGATTAATCAACTGGAAAATGATAAGGCACTGGGCAAAAAACAGGACGCCCTGCTGGCAGCCCAGAAGACCAAAAAAAAGATCGCCATTCAAGAACAGTTGGAGGAACAAAAGATCCGTAATCGGATAATCGATACCAAGCAAAAACGGATTGAGCTTTTAATAGACTCCCTTGATGACCATGAGGATCTACACGAATTTGACACAAAAACCATCGATGAACTAAAAACCGCACTGGATACACTTGTCCAGAGTCGAAAGAAAAGATCATACCTAATCAAAAAGCTGAATGACCAGAATAAGGAGCTTTCACGAAAAAACGAAGACCTTCTCTTCACGCGCGATAAACTGGCGCACGATTTAAGATCCCTTATGTCTTCGATTCTTAGCACTCTCTCTCTGATCGATTTAGGAGAGGCGGAGATCGTCGAGCAGTTGCTTCCCTCTTTGGAAGCGAAATGTAAAGTATTTATGGATCTTGTCGTTACCCTGAGTGAAAACAAAATAGAAAAAGATTTCTTATATATTAATGATGTGGTTGGACTTCTTAATTTGACCCCCTACAATGAACCGGAGAAGATTCGGCTTGATGTCACCGGAATTGATATTCCCATATTTGGAGACAAAGCAGCTCTATATGATGTCGCTCAAAACCTGATTAACAACGCTGCCAAATACTCCGGCAAATCCGGCGATCAACTAAAAATTGACCTGTCCATATCACAAGACTCCAGCAAAACCTTTATCAAAATAGCTGATAACGGCAAGGGCATAGCCAGAGAGAAAAGTGACCAGATTTTTGATCTTTATAATCGCGCAGATATTGATGACGGAGAAGGAAAAGGGATTGGTTTGTTCATGGTGCAAAAGCTCATAGAAGGACATAACGGAACAATCAGTTACGATAATGATTACACTGAAGGAGCTCAGTTTGTGATAACCTTACCCAACCCTCCTCAAATCTGATCCATATAATGTTTTAATGTTTTTCTTCACCCCGGTGGAGTGAGAAGGGAAGAAAGGGGTCAAGTCTTGGAAAGGGGTCAAGTCTTGTTTTATGGCAAGTTCTCCGAATTTCCAAACAATACGACGAAAATTAAAGAGATATTGCAAAAGCACATGACAGTTGCCAGTAGCAATCGAAGGATTGAAGACGATATATTCAAAATAATTGCAGGAGAAGGTTTTTTACAAAGCCAGAAATGTAGACATCGGCGTTTTTCAATACAAGTTCTTAAAATAAGCCACAAAATGAGACTTGACCCCTTATCCTCTTCTCTGAACTCAGCATGGATTCCGGCCCGGGGCCGGAATGACAATAGGTTTATATTCTAAGATAACTCACTCATTCTTGAATTGAATTGTGATACAACCTAATCGCTAAGATTGGTGTAATTAATCGCACTTAGGAACCGGTCAGAAAAGATTCGTCAGTTATCCAACCATTACCGTCCACAATACACCAGCCGCTATTGCTGATCCAATAACACCGGCAACGTTGGGAGCCATTGCATGCATCAGCAGGAAGTTGGTAGGATCTTCTTTCTGTCCAACCATCTGAACAACCCGGGCAGAATCGGGCACCGCCGAGACACCTGCTGCACCAACCAGCGGATTGATTTTGTTCTCCTCTTTGACAAACAGATTCATAAGTTTTGCAAATAAAACACCACCAGCAGTTGCAACACAGAATGATGCCGCACCCAGTCCGAAAATCAGAATGGAATCAGGGGTTAAAAAGTGACTGGCTTGTGTGCTGGCACCAACAGAAAAGCCCAATAGAATGGTTACGATATCGATCAAAGAATTACGAGCCGTATTTGCCAACCGCTCAGTAACCCCACTCTCCTTCAACAGGTTTCCAAACATTAACATTCCAACCAGAGGCAGAGACCCGGGGGCAATCATGCCACAGATTAAAAAGGCTGCGATGGGGAAAATGATTTTTTCTCTTGTTGGTACGGTTCTGGGGGGTTTCATCTTCATCAACCGCTCTTTTTTTGTCGTCAAAAGCTTCATAATGGGAGGTTGAATCACAGGAACCAATGCCATATAAGAGTAGGCAGCAATTGCAATAGCGCCAAGAAGGTGCGGGGCCAGCTTGGCAGACAGGAAAATCGCCGTTGGCCCATCAGCACCACCAATAATCCCGATTGCGCCCGCTTCACTCGGAGTAAAACCAAGATACATGGCACCGATCAGTGTGACAAAAATGCCGATCTGGGCTGCGGCGCCCAGTAAAATCAGCTTTGGATTCGATAACATTGTGGAAAAATCGGTCATAGCCCCGATTCCCAAAAAAATCAAGGGAGGAAAAATCCCCTGTTTAACCCCAAAATACAAGTAATATAAAACGCTTCCCTCATCGTAAACTCCCAGGGCCATGCTGGAGATATGCGGGATATTTCCAACAATAATTCCAAAACCGATTGGCAATAACAACAACGGTTCATAATCTTTTACGATTGCCAGGGTTATAAAGATAATGCCAATGACAATCATGATGGCATAACCGGGTGTCATCAACATTAAGCCAGATGCATCCGCAAAACTTATCAATGTTTCCATTCAGCTCCTCCAAAAAATTAAAGCATCAAAATCTTAATGGTTTGATTTACTCAATAACCATTAAGTCCTGACCCTGGTTAACAGCATCTCCAACTTTTACGTTAATGGCTTTAACAACACCGGGAGTGGTGGTATTGATATCGTTTTCCATTTTCATGGCTTCCATTTTAAATACAGTTTGTCCGTCTGCAACTGTATCTCCCACGTTCACTAAAACTTCCAAAATTGAACCTGGAATAGGAGCCTTGATAACTTCTGCCCCTGCAGAAGTTGGCGTTGGAGTATTGTTAGCCGGGCGGGTTACAGGTTGAGTTTGTGTAACCGGTGCAGGCTGAACAGGTTGTGCAGATTGCATGGGATAGGCTTGAGGTTGAGAATATACGGGGGAACTCGAAACAATTGGTGTGTCAAGTTTGACAAAATATGGTTTACCGTTAATTTCCATCTCAGCATTCTGTCCCGTATAGTTTTTAACAACCACAGAATACTGCTTGCTATTGATTTCCACTTCATATTTACGCATTAGTCCTCCTCTGAGGCATTTTCCTCATTCTACCAGCGTTGCCCCACATGGACGATTGCTGACTATTTCTTGAAAGGGTGATCTGTTCGTTTTCGATCCTGGCGAGTCGTTCTTGCTCCAGTTGAAGTACTAATCCAATAACACTGGCGATATCATTGGATTCATCTTCAGCGGATTTTAACTGATTACGTGTATTTTCCGCCTGCTCTTCTTTCTTCTGTGCTGCTGATTCCGTCAAAGCTTTGGATTCTTCTGTTTTCCTGCTTTTGCGTTCACTGAAAAACTGTAGAATAACAGGCAAAAGGGCGATGTAGCTGCTTATCAATACCAGTCCTGCGAAAACAATAGACATTCCGGTCAGGCTGATGTTTATGGCTTGCCCATCAATAATATTCTGTATATTGAACGAATTCATGAAATTCTTCCTATTAAACTGTTTTTATGGAATGAAGGCAATTCCAATCAATTTTGATATTGCCGGAGCAGTTGTTTTATAACGGAATATTTCCATGTTTTTTAGGAGGATTGGAATCTTGCTTGTCTTTTAGCATGATCAGGGCTCTGATAATTCTGAACCGAGTCCGGTTGGGAAGAATAATATCATCAACGTATCCTCTCTTGGCCGCTATATAAGGGTTGGCAAAGTTCTCAGCGTATTCCACTTCCTTCACTTTCAAAAACTCTGCTCTGTCTCCTTCATAGGCATTTGCTTCCCTGGCATAAAGAATTTCTGCTGCTCCTTTTGCTCCCATTACAGCTATTTCAGCAGTTGGCCAGGCATAGTTGATGTCTCCCCGCAGGTGCTTTGAACTCATGACACAATAGGCTCCACCGTAGGCTTTTCTGGTAATAACCGTCACCTTGGGCACAGTGGCCTCTGCATAAGCATACAACATCTTGGCGCCGTTTCGAATGACACCGCCATGTTCCTGAATCGTCCCGGGCAAGAACCCTGGTACATCAACAAAGGTAACCACCGGTATATTAAAGGCATCACAGAAGCGTACAAACCGTGCTCCCTTGATGGATGAATCGATATCCAGAACGCCGGCCAGATATTTGGGCTGGTTGGCGACAATGCCGACGGACATTCCACCATACCTGGCAAAACCGATCACCAGATTGGCAGCAAAATTCGGCTGAATCTCCATAAAATTGGCATCATCGATGGTTCGATAGATGACTTCTTTGATATCATAAGCTTCATTCGGGTTTTCCGGAATGATATGATCCAGAACTTCATCGGTTCGGTTATCGGGGTCATTGGTAGGAACAAAAGGTGGGTTTTCCATGTTATTCTGGGGAACAAAGGAGAAGATTGTTCTCAAATACTCGATAGCCTGCTCTTCGCTCTCGGCAGCCAGATGAGCTACGCCACTTTTTGTTGTGTGCACTTCAGCCCCACCTAAAGAATCAGTATCAACCTCCTCATGAGTTACCGTTTTAACCACCTTCGGTCCGGTGAGAAACATATAGCTGTTTTTTTTGACCATGACGGTGAAATCCGTCAGCGCAGGAGAGTAAACGGCTCCCCCGGCACAAGGACCAAATATCCCGGATAATTGTGGGACCACACCGGACGACATCACGTTTCTGAGGAAAATGTCAGTGTAGCCTGCCAGACTCTCAATCCCTTCCTGAATCCTGGCTCCGCCCGAATCATTGAGACCGATAACCGGGGCGCCGTTTTTAACAGCCAGATCCATAATTTTACAGATTTTTTCGGCAAATGTTTCCGATAAAGCTCCTCCAAAAATAGTAAAATCTTGTGAAAAGACATAGACCAGTCGTCCTTGAATCGTTCCATATCCTGTTACAACACCATCACCCAGGTATTCGGTTTGTTCCATCCCAAAATGGACACAGCGGTGGGCTTTGAACATATCAAATTCTTCAAAGCTACCTTCATCTAAAAGAAGCGCTATTCTTTCACGAGCAGTTTTTCGTCCATTGTCATGATGCCGTTTGATTCGCTCAGCCCCACCCCCTTCCTTAGCTTTTTCACGAAGCTTTACAAGTTCCTTAACCTTTTCATGGTTATTCATCACTATTTCTCCTGTTTCAGCACTATGCTATCATCATGGCTTTCACCATGATCTCATACACTGATTGTTTTATTAGACGTCCTTGAACAAAAAAGTAAATCCCTTAAGACTGTATTACAGTACACTTGAAACGATTAACCGAATCAGTTGTGACTATTGTTTTTCAGAGCAAAACTCGCTGAGTACTCCAAAGGTGGATTTTGGATGGAGGAATGCAACTTTTTTCCCCCCAGCACCCTCAATGGGAGTCTCATTGATCAACTTGCATCCTGCAGCTGTTGCGGTCTCCAGTTGTTTCTGGACGTCATTGCTACGATAAGCGATATGATGCACACCCGGTCCTTTTTTTTCGAGAAATTTGGCGATCGGACTATCCGGAGATGTTGGCTCCAACAGTTCAAGATGGACTTCTCCCAAAGCGAAAAATGCTGTTTTTACCTTCTGGGAAGGCACCTCTTCGATGTTTTCACATTTTAATCCAAGTACGTTCTCATAAAATGGAACTGCTTCGTCAATGGAATTAACTGCGATTCCAATATGATCTACTTTAGTTAACATATTCAATTCCTATTCTTGTTTTACTGTATTGTTGACTATAATTGATTCTCCTCTTCCCGTAAATCTCGAAATCGAGACATAATCTTTTCAACCGCTGATGTTACTGGTAAGCGGCCTTCAGATACCATCTTCTCCAGTTCTGGCAACTCCTTTTTGATATCTGAGTTTTCGAAAAATGATCTTTTAATTCGTTCGACAATCATTTCATGCATCCAGTTCAGGGACTGCTCCCGACGTCTGGCAAAAAAATCTCCGGATGTCTGCATCCTTTCTTTAAACTCCAGAATAACATGCCAGATCTCTTCAATGCCTTCCCCGGTAAGCGCAGAGCAACAATAAGCTTGTGTTTGCCATCCCTCTTTTACCGGTTTTAGGAGATGCAAGGCTTGGTTGAACTCTTGTCTGGTTCTCTGGGCAGGAATTTTGTTGTCACCATCCGCTTTGTTAATCAAAACGGCATCCGCCATTTCGATAACCCCTTTTTTAATATTTTGCAGTTCGTCGCCAGCTCCTGTCAGTGTCAAGAGTAGAAAGAAGTCCACCATTGTGCTGACCATGGCTTCACTCTGCCCCACACCCACGGTTTCAACCAGAATCACATCGAATCCGGCGGCTTCGCAAACCAGAATGGTCTCCCTCGTTTTCCTGTTAACTCCGCCAAGCGTACCACTTGAAGGGGAAGGTCTGATGAAACAATTGGGTTCCTGGCTCAAATTCTCCATCCGGGTTTTATCACCCAGGATACTCCCCCGACTCAGTGAGCTGCTGGGATCAACGGCCAGGACAGCAACCCGATGTCCTTTACGGCACAGTTCGGAACCCAAGACATTGATAAACGTGCTTTTTCCGGCACCGGGGACTCCGGTAATGCCAACACGAATTGCCTTGCCGGTGGAAGGCAAAATCTTTCGTAGCACTTGCTGAGCTGTTTCAAGGTGACGTTTCGCACTGCTTTCGACTAAGGTAATGGTTCGCGCAAGAATCATACGATCATCCCGCAAAACACCATCAACATAATCTTGAATCGTCAAGTTTCTGCGTTTTATTGCCGGTTTTTCTGTTTGATTCCGACCGCTTGTTTCCATCCCGTCATGTCCCCCCTCCACGCCTTCCATTACTGATGAGGCAAAGGATTCATTATCTTCTTTTGGTGTCCAGGCGGGTTTTTTCTTTTTGGTTTTCACGGTTTGTTTAATCGACATCTATTCGCTTTAAGAGTTCTGTCAGCACTTTCTCAGCTGCAACCGGAATAACGGTTCCCGGTCCGAAAATAGCAATGGCGCCATTTTCTTTTAAGAAATCATAATCCTGTGCAGGAATAACTCCTCCAACGACAACCGCAATATCTTCGCGTCCGAGTTTTTTAAGTTCTGCCACCAGTTGTGGCAACAGGGTCTTATGCCCTCCGGCCAGGGAACTCATACCGATGACGTGAACGTCATTTTCAACAGCCTGTTTTGCGACTTCTTCCGGTGTTTGAAACAGGGGGCCAATATCCACATCAAATCCCAGATCGGCAAAAGCGGTCGAGATTACTTTTGCTCCTCTGTCATGTCCATCCTGACCGAGTTTTGCTACCATAATCCGTGGTCGCCTTCCCTCTTTCTCTGCAAATTGATCCGCCAGTTTGATTACATTTTTCACAGCGTCCTTTTCTCCAAAAGCATTGCTATAAATACCGGAAATTGAGCGGATAATAGCCTTGTGTCTTCCATAAACCTTCTCCAATGCAAAGGAAATCTCACCCAGGGTAGCTCTTGCCCTGGCAGCTTCAATGGATAGCGCCAGCAGATTGCCATCTTTTTTATCTGCACATTCGGTCAGTCGATTAAGGATCGCCTGAACCCTGCTTTCATCCCTTTCCGCTTTCAACTTCTTGAGGCGCTTGATCTGTGATTCACGAACAGCTGTGTTATCAACCTCCAGAATTTCAATGGGGGCTTCTTTATCAAGTCTGTATTTATTAACTCCGACAATAATCTCTTTTCCCGAATCGATCAAAGCCTGTCTTCTGGCAGCTGCTTCCTCGATCCGCATTTTCGGCAGCCCGGTTTCAATTGCTTTGGCCATACCGCCTAATGATTCCACCTCCTGAATATGCTCCCAAGCCTTATGCATGATCTGATGGGTTAATGATTCAAGATAATAGGAACCGGCCCAGGGATCAACGACATCGCAAATCCCTGTTTCATGTTGCAGATATAACTGGGTATTTCTGGCGATTCTTGCTGAAAAGTCGGTGGGCAAGGCGATCGCTTCATCCAGCGAGTTGGTATGAAGAGACTGGGTATGACCTAATGCTGCGGCCATTGCCTCAATACACGTTCTAGCCACATTATTGAAAGGATCCTGCTCTGTCAAACTCCACCCCGAAGTCTGGGTATGGGTTCTTAATGCCATCGATTTGATATTTTGAGGATTAAATCCTTTTATCATTTTTGCCCAGAGCAACCTGGCAGCCCTCATTTTGGCAATTTCCATGAAGAAATTAGTTCCAGCTCCCCAGAAGAATGATAAACGGGGAGCAAAATCATCGATTTTGATTCCGGCATCAATCCCGGTTTTCACATACTGGAGACCGTCCGCCAGGGTATACCCCATTTCCAGATCGGCGGATGCTCCCGCTTCCAGCATGTGATAGCCAGAGATACTGATACTGTTATATTTCGGCATATGCTGGGAGGTAAATTCGAAGATATCGGCGATAATCTTCATGGAGGGCTCAGGAGGGTAAATATAGGTATTACGTACCATGTACTCTTTCAAAATATCATTTTGAATCGTACCGGTCAGTTGTTCATGGCTAACCCCCTGCTCTTCAGCCGCAACAATATAAAAAGCCAACACCGGAAGAACGGCACCATTCATGGTCATTGAAACCGACATTTTATCCAGCGGGATTTCATCAAACAGGATTTTCATGTCCAGAATCGAATCGATGGCAACTCCGGCTTTTCCAATATCTCCCTCTACTCTTGGATGGTCCGAATCATAGCCACGATGAGTTGCCAGATCAAAGGCAACAGATAAGCCCTTTTGGCCAGCAGCCAGATTTCTTCTGTAAAAGGCGTTGCTTTCCTCGGCGGTGGAGAAACCTGCATATTGTCTTACGGTCCAAGGTCTGGTGACATACATGGTAGGGTAGGGTCCGCGAAGATAGGGCGGTATTCCCGGAAGAAAATCAAGATGTTCGCATTCTTTCAGGTCATCTTTAGTATACAGTGGCTTAATGGGAATCTGTTCCAGCGAAATCCTGGATAGATCCGTACAGGAACTGCCGGTTTCCTTTTTAACATTCTCTTGCCAGGTAGCACCGTCATAATTGGTTGCTTCCTGCTCAAAACTGATGGTTGTAAAATCGGGTATCTGTTTCATGGTTACACTCCTGCCTTATCCTGGAATTGTTGCAATAATTGGAGGTTATTCGCCTTCAAATGTATAAACTCGTCAACACCAACCTCTCGAAACTGATCAATATGGTCTTTCGGATAACCGGCTACAACCACAGTTATTTCCGGTCTCTCTTTTTTGATCTGTTTCGCAAAGTCAGGTACCAGGTCAGGATAGGTATCATCCGTCGAACATATTACAACAATCTTGGCGGTAGAAGACAGTGTAGCTTTAACAGCTTCTTCAACCGTTTTAAAACCTTCCGGTGAAATCACTGAAAAGCCACCGGGTTGAAGAAACCCGGTGGAAAAATCAGCCCGGGCTTTGTGCTGTTTGAGCGGACCCATATTGGCCAGGAAGACCTGGGGCCAAAATCCCTTCTTATCTTTGTAATCTTGCGCTTTTGTGCGCAACTCCTCGTAATCCTCGGAAACCCTCCGCATCTTAAGCGGCTCAATTGAAATTGGACTGTTTTCTTTATTGACCAGGGCGGAATTGAGTTCACCGAGAGTCACTCCTTGTGCCGTCAATTTGAGACAGGCTTCCAGGTTGAGTTTTTCTTCACGGCCGCTTAAACCGGTTAAGGCATTACTAAAATCCCGTTTGGACTTATATAGCTTGGCTTCGTCAGCTCGATTCAGATGGATTTTCTCAAAGTTGGGCATTCTGATAGGCATGAAGGGCTCATCAAGATTAGGGTACATATTGGTTCCAACGATGATTTTTTTCCGGTAGGCTGTTTCGTTCTTTGTTTCCGCGGTTACATTCAATATCTGCTTTTGAATATAACCCTGTTTTAAAGCATTTGAAGTTCCACCCAGTTTCTCAATCTCCTGAAATTCGCACCAGGCTTTTTCGGCCAATTGATCTGTCAGAGCTTCAACATACCAGGCTCCACCAGCAGGATCGATAACTTTGTCGCCGTAACATTCCTCTTTCAGAATCACTTGGATATTCCGTGATACTCTTCTGGACAATTCACTCGGTAAACCGAAAACACTGTCGAATGATTCGACAGCCAGGGAATCGCACCCCCCAAGAATGGCCGAATAGGCTTCTGTTGTGGCTCTCAGCAAGTTAACATGGGGATCATGCTTTGTTTTATTGTATCTCACCGTACTCACATGAAGCCTGGTTTTTTGCGCCTGTTCGCTACCTCCGCTGGCAGAGACTATTTTCGCCCACAATATGCGTAAGGCTCTCAGTTTGGCAATATTCAAAAAGAAATCTGAACCGACTGCCATGTGAAAACCGATGCTAAGTGCTGTTTTCTCAACATCAACTCCCCGGGACAACATCTCTCTCAAATACTCTACCCCGGTTGCCAGTGCGATGGCCAGTTCCTGTGAATTACTGGCCCCGCTTTCGCTATAAGGGCAAGTATCTATCCCTATTACTCCGAAGTTCGGGGTGTTTTGACTTGACCATTCCACACAGGCTGCCATGTTATTGTAACAGGCTTCCAAGGAAACGCTTAGTCCCCCGTTGGTAGTCAATAGGGAGATCGGATCAACAACCAGATGTCCTTTCAGGTCTGTATAGCTGATATTTCTTGAGTTTAGAACGTTAAGCAGGAAACAATAAAGCGGTAAAAAAGAAATACCGGGTCGAATTACCAGGGATACTTTAGTTAAATCTATGTTTTCCAAGGCTTTTGCAACATCTTCCAAGCAAAAGAGTGAGATGCCATCACATCCGACAGCTCCCGATTCGGCTTCATCGGGGTCCAATCCGTTGGCACCCGCTAAATCCAACCTTGTTGAGATAGCCGTTAACCCTCTTTCCAGGTCATAGCGTACAGCCTGGTTAAACTCGGAGGCATCAGGAGATAGATAGTGTTGTGAAATACCCCAACCCGCCTTAACGTGGCCGATGGTTGTCGTTCCTCGTCTAAATGGATATTTACCCGGGATAGATTGTTTGAGTTCATCACTATCTGAGTTACAATAGATGGGTAGTTTTGAAAAGCCATCAACCATCTTTTTAACCAGCTTTTTTTCAAAAGAGGCTCCTTTGAGCTGCTTCTCCACTAATTCCAACCACTGCTCATAGGTCGGAACAGCAAACTCATCCAAGAGTTTTTGATTTTTAATGTTATCTTCCATATTTAAGGCCATGTATGAATGCTAACTCTTTTGTGCCGCTGTGTTTGTTAAAAATCCGGTGTCAACAGATTATTAAACTCACTTTTAAATCGAACTGAAGGCTTAAAAACCTTGAATTTAAGGTATGTAATTAGTACGAATCGTTTATTCTTGTAAATAAATAATTCTCTCAACCATTAAGTTTAATCATCTGCAAAGCCATATAATAGTTAACTTTTCACCTAATAAGAAGATATGTAAAACTTATGTATTAATTTATCGATTTAAGAAAGATTTCAGAAACTGGAATCGAAGAGTGGAAGAGTGATTTTTGTTACCGAAATCCTCCGGTATTTCTGTTTGCATCTAAATGATCATCTCTTCATCTTTTTTCATGCCTGGCATAGCCTGCATTACTGCACAGGTTATACACAATCTGTCTGAAGGAAGGTTTCGCTCTGGTTTGTTGTCCCAACTGTGCGCATGAGTTTTTGCTTCAATTTTCTGCAAAGTCCGCTGTTTTTGTCCCTCCTGTCAATCCAAACGGGTAATAGTATTTGGTCATCACCCAAAGGAGAATGTCTACTACCCGGTTCCAGATCGGCAATACGTGTTCAGCATCCCGATCATGCTCAGAGTTTGTTTCAAACACAATCGGCCCCTGCTAACAGGTTTATGTCAATGTGCTTATAAAAGCTTGATGACCTTTTTGCAGAAAGCGGTGCTACTGAACGATGGGATTCCCGGTGTGATGGCGATTCACACCTTTGGAGAGTAACCCCATATTTGATTTTAAAGGGATAGCTGGTAGGCAGTGGCAGATCAGTAGCAAAAACACACTCTGAAATTGGAAAGGATTGTGAATTTTTGGACTTGAGGATTTTATCACTAATACAAATTCAAAATCATATGTCCAATAATCTTAGACCTGCGACATAATTAAAATGATCATCAAAGGTAATTAACACCGATCCTGTTTCCATTGCTTGCGAGGATATCCAGACATCATTAATCGGAATAGGGGTTCCGGCTTGCTTTAAACTATTCTTTATTTGGCCAAAAATCAATGAGGTTTCTTCTGTAACAGACAAAACACTTACAGTAGGCTTTGAGATGAAGCGATTTAAAATCTCAATATTATACACATACTTGGTTCCACCCCGGAAACCTGCATATAATTCACCGAGGACAATGACAGACAAAAAAACATTATCTGCTTCCGTAATGGCTCGAAACACACTCTTATCACCAGTTAAATAAGCTGAGTAAGCATTTGTATCCATCAGAACTTTTTTCATTTCCAATCCTGTTGATCAATTTCCTCAAATTGAGCTATTGCATTTTTGAATTCCTCTGCGTCTTGTTTTGTCCAGATTCCAAATAGATCATCGAAGTCTTTTGACCGATCAGGTCTCCCCTTTTTATTCAATCCTAAAGCCTCTTCCAGTAACGCTTTTATTGTTTTGTTCAGGCTGGTGTTTTGCCTTTCGGCTTTCTTGCGAATCATCTCGTCTAATTCTTCACTGAGACCATGAATAGTGATTGATTTCATAATATTCTCCAAAAATAGTGAGAAAAGTGAACCATTTCTATCCAAAATTATAGTTCATTTTAATCCAAGAGTAAAGATTGGATTAAAGCTTCAAGCTGAGATTTTGATTGGCAACTGCAGGAAAAAAGTCGCACCTCCTTGCTGATTGTTTTCTGCCCAAATCTTCCCATGGTGGTGCTTTATGATTTCCTTACAAATGGCCAGCCCGAGTCCTGTTCCTCCTTGGCCTTTGTCTGTTTTGCTACTCTGAACAAACTTGTCAAAAATAACTGTCTTTTCCTTGGGTGGAATTCCCATACCCTGATCGGAAACTGAGACGATGAGTTGTGATTCTTCCCGTTTAGGTCCGAGTAAGTTTTGAAAGTTAATTTTGATATTGCTTTGCTGAGGCGAGAATTTCACAGCGTTGGAAAGTAGATTTCGAAAGACCTGTCCTAATCTAAAAGAGTCACATTTGACAGTTGTTTCAAGATCCAAATCGGGCTCTATAATGTTCACGCTAATCTCTTTTTCATTCAAAAGGGGTTCAAACTCTTTAGTGACTTCGGTCACGATTGTTTTCACGTCACTCGCGTCAAAACTGAAATCCATTTTTTGTGCTTCCAGTTTGGACAAATCGAGCAGATTGTTGAGGAGTCTCATCAGCCGTTCGGCGGATGCTCTGATTTGAGAAAAGTAGTGCTTGAGTTTTGATTTTTCTGTGAAATCGAGTTTTTCGACACCATATTTTGAATAGCTCAGAATATGGTGCATCGGGTTTCGCAGCTCATGGGAGATATTGGCTAGAAATTCCGATTTTGCTTGATTTGCAGATTCGGCGACTTGGGTTGTATAGCGTAATTTTTCCTCTGTTTGGCGATGTTCTGCTATTTCCCGTTTGAGTGCTTCGTTTGTGTTTGAAAGCTGGATTGTCCGCTTTTCTACCTGAGCCTCCATTTCGTTTAATGACGCCTGCAACTCTTCCTGGGCCTTTTTTCGTTTTGTTATCTCTGAAATAAAACACAGCGCTGCCTCTTCTCCTTTCCAGACAATTCCGACAGACTTGATTTCAATCCATTTGATTTCGCCTTTTTGGGTTTGGAATCGTCGTTCATAGATGTCTTGGATGGGATTGCCATCTTGATCCCTGACAGAATTCAAGATGATATCCCAGTTACAACCATCACAAAGCTGGTAGGCGATCGTCACCGGCTGGTTTAATATGATATCATTCGAATAGCCGGTGAGCTCCTCAGTTTTCGGATTAGAATAGCTGATCTGTTGACGCTCAATCACAAGAATGGATTCATTGGCATTCTGAAGAACCTGGCTATAATTGTACTCACTTTCTCTCAGCGCTTCTATGGCGTCTTCTCTCTCCTGTTTTTCTTTGTTCACTCTGAGCAACAACCCATTAATAGCATTTAAAACCAAATCCAATTCATCATGATTTTTAGCATGAAATCGTTTGCGGCTTAATTGGATGGGATTATAACCTTCAGTTAGATCAGGGTTACCAAGATTTTTGGCGATAACCTCCAAATGATGGGTTATCAAATAATAGATGATTAGATAAAAGAAAAGGCCTGCGACGATAATTTTCGTTGCTAATGTGAGCAGAATAACGAATAACCGTCGAAATAGATGTCCGTACAGACTGTTGAGATCTATCCTGACCTCCAAATTTCCAAAATGGAATGCTGGTTTGGTTTTAGTTGCAATGGTCAGGTCAAACTCCCAAACCAGCACTCGCCGGTTAAATTTCTCTCCGAGTGTTACCTTAAACGAATCAGCCTGACCCGCTGATGAAACTTGCACATACTTAACATGGGGTAAAATGAGCAAACCTTCCAATTGAATTTGGAGCAAATCCTCATTAAAATTGTAGAGGCTAATGGCTATGGCCTCTACATAACTTTTCTCGATGAGTTGCCGGGTTCGGTGCACCTCATCCATTTCAATCCCGTATTCATTATGAAGCTGGACGGCAGTTGCCAATAACGCCAAAATGATACTGCAGCCAAGAATGTATAAGAGCAGTTTAAAGGATAGTCGATATTTAATCGGATCAGACAAATGAAATCTCATGGTGGAACCCGTTGTGTTTCATGTGTTACGACGCATTTCGTTTCCAAAAGTCGTCCATGGAAAGGAACCTGGTCGTTTCAATGGTATACGATCAGATCCTTTTCTCCCTATTCAGGAGACAACAAGGTGCTGTTATAGTGAAACGGCTTTCGATTGCTCAGCCCTTCAAAACGGAACATCTACTATTCTCACAGAACACCAGATCATTGGTAAAAGACCAAATACAAAGGATGGCTTGAACGCCTTACCACCTCAGTTCTCATATTGCTTCAAATCCTGATAGATGGTTTCATAGAGTCCGTTGTTAATAATTATCTTCATTCCGTTGTTAAAGGCTTCAATCCTCTTTTCGTTTTCAGGGTGACGTTTTGAGAGCAATAAATGGTATAGTCGGCTTTGGATTACCTTTTTAAACGAGGTGATCCGTTCGCGTTCGTTTTCAGGAAAGTGATTATTCAGGTAATAGTAGCCCACTTCACGAATCTGCGGGACCAGGTTGATATCGGAATAGAGCAGTTTTTTGAAAACGGATCTGTAGCTTCCTCCTCTTTCAACACTGACAATGCCCCTTCGTTCTGCATTTTCCAGCGTCGGATAGGTTGCAGAATCCGGTAATCCGATAGTTAGTCCTCTTAGATCCTGCAAATCATTCCAGACAAACGGAAAGGTTTTCAGATGAAAGAAAACGGCATCTGCCTGGAAAATAACACCACTGATAAAAAAGTCCTCGACTCTTTTTTCGGTAAGAATCCACCCGGGTGTGCCGTGCCATTGTTTTCCCTCCTCATCTTCTCCCAGCAATGCGTAACGATAAGATCGTTTCCAGGGGAAAAAACCATAAACCACCTTAATATTTACCGCTGAAAAGGCTTCGGTTACTATTCTGGATGCAATTCCATAATCCGCAATTTGCTCCGACAAGAAGGGAGCCCACTCTCCACTTGTAAGTCTTACCGTATCCTCGGCCACCACCTGTTTTACTGTCAAAAGCCCAACAATCAAGCATAAAAAGTAAACGCCGAGATAACTGTTTTTCATGCGGGACCAAAAGAGAGAGTTTTTTGATAGCAATTAATGATTCAATACTGCTGATGGTTAATGATTATCGTTTCTGTCCAAGGTGTCGGTTTATTTTATTAGTAGGTTAATTAAAGGTCAATTTTTTTTCATTTTGTTCTTGGGTCAAGTATTTAGAACTGTAAAAAAAGACTTTATTTTGCTATTGTTGGGCCTTCACAAGATGGATTATCATCACGGGAACTATTCTATTTATTACCTGCAATCAAAAACTTTACGCCTAGAACAGTCCGGCCTTAATTAAACGCAATAACGCAAGCCTGACCCCCTTTTCTTTCTCTTTCCTAACTTGGTTTTTTTCTGTTCAGAGTTTCCTGGAGTAATATTCCAAGGGTGTCCTGATCAAGTGGTTTCATGATGACCTGGTCAACACCTATCTGTTTTGCTTCCGTTTCTATCATCTGATCGTCGTATCCGGTCAAGATAATGACCGGAAAGTTTTTTCGCAGGTTCAGTAGTTCTTCGGCTAACTGCAGGCCCGTCATTTCGGGAATTCCATGGTCCGTCAGCACAACGTCGAACAGGTGGGGCTGTTTTTTGAACAATTCCAGGGCTTTTATGCTGCTGGTAACGGCTGTTACTTCATAACCAAAATCCTCTAGTATTTCTGCATGCATCTCGATGATCATCTCTTCATCATCAACCAGAAGCACATGGCCACTTCCTTTTTGCGGTGATTTACCGGAATCAATTTCAATTTTGCCAATCTCCTCGGATTCGGGCATAAAAACATTAAATCTACTGCCTTTTCCGATTTCACTGAAAGCTGTAATAGTACCCCCGATGTTTTTCACAATCCCCTGGATTACGGAGAGTCCCATTCCTGTACCCTCACCCACCGGTTTGGTTGTGAAGAAGGGATCAAAGATGCGTTCAAGGTCCATTTTTTCTATGCCGGAACCGTTATCTACAACAGAGAGTTGAAGGTATTCTCCTTTTTTTATCTGGTGAGAAGAGGCGAAATCGGCATCCAGGGTGACTTTATCGATTGTTAGAGTAATAGTCCCTTTTTCCCCCCGCATTGCATATCCGGCATTACTGCAAAGATTATAAATGATCTGATGAATCTGACTTCCCTTCAGCTGCACCATTGCCATTTCCACCTTTTTTTCAAGACGAACCCGGATCATGGCAGGCAAGGTTGACCGTACCAGTTTTACGGCTTCTTCAATAACAGGAATCACGTTGATGGCATCAGATTGCTTTTCCTCCTTGTGTGTATAACTTAAAATCTGACGAATCATTTCTGCAGCTCGTTTGCCGGTTTTCTGACAGGATTCAATATATTTCCTGGCCGGATCTGAATCGGATGTTTTTTGTTCCAGTAAATTCAGGTTTAGAAGAAGAATATGAAGAATATTGTTGAACTCATGAGCCACTCCTCCCGCAAGAGTTCCCAACGCTTCCATTTTATGTGAATGACGTAATTGTGTTTCCAATTGTCTCAGTCTGGTTATATCGGTTACAACCGTTCTGATATGGTTGCGATCGGCCTCTGAACTTTTGTCAATGATACTTTCCAGGCGGGCATTAAAAAGAGTACCGTCTGGTTTTTTTAGCTCAAGTTCACAGGTTTCTTTCTGATCGCTATCCAAGACCTTCTGATTATGAAAGTAATATTTATCCTGATCATCTCTGAGGATAAAGTCGGTAAATCGAGTGTTGATTACAGCACTTCTATCCAAATTCAAAAGACGGCAGAACGTCAAATTCGCTTTCAGAATCAGACTTTCCTTTCCTGTGGTCAAATAACCCACCGGGGCGAAGTCGTATAGATCTTCATATCTGTTCCGGGCAGATACCAATTCGGACTGAGCCAAACGCAATTCTTCATTCTGCATCTCCAGTTCGATTTGATGAACATGCAACTCCTCAATTAATCGATGAACCTCTTCGGAAGGCATCTCTCCAGCAATAACTGGATTGCGTTTGTAGAGCAGTTCAGCATTTTTTCTCAGTTCATTAAATTTATTTGATGATTTGCTTTCTTTTTTCATTGGTTTATCGACCTCTTTTAATCCATCTCCGGTTGACAACCTACGTCAAGATACTTTCTCCTGACTTATTATCTCTATATTTATATAACATTCATCTTGAAACAAATTTCTGTAAAACCTGAATTCTTATTCCGAAAATGCCCCAATGCCGGAGATATTTCGTTCAGTGGTGGCAATTGCATTCGGTTTTCCGTTCTCGTCCACCAATTTGGTGGCTGTAAGCCACACATCAATAATCTTACCGTTTTTTGTGATACGCTGGGTTTTGAATGACTCTGCGATTCCTTCGCGTTTCAGATTTCTGATGAGGTCCGACATCTGTTTTTGTCCATTTTCCGGAATGATATCAAAAACCTTCATTTTTAAAGCCTCAGTCTCACTATAACCATAGACTGTTTCAGCAGCCTTATTCCACTCTATAATGTTGCCTTCAAAGTCCTGCACGGTGATTGCATCATTTGAATCCATTACGACTGTTGCTAACCGGCGAAGTTTTTCTTCGGACAGGATCACCTCTGAGATATCGGAGAATGTTAGCACTACACCATCGATAATATTGTCTAAGGTTCGATAGGGAATTATCTGTACTGAGTACCATTGATTATCCCTGGATACTATCTTCAATGTTATTTTTTGCAGTGTTCTCAGAACATGCTGCATACTATTTTGAAGATCTTCAAAGGAAACGGTAGATGTAATATCGCCAATGGATCGGCCGACATCCGTGGCAATCAGGTTGAAGATTCTGGTGGCTGCAGGGGTGAATCGTTTAATTTTTAGATTGGTATCCAAAAAGAGGGTGCCGATCTCGGTACTTGCCAGCAAATTATTGATATCATTATTCGCTTTAGACAGTTCATCAACTTTTTTTTGAAGTTCTGTGTTGACTGTTACCAATTCCTCATTGGTTGATTGTAACTCTTCCTTTGAGGTTTCCAGTTCCTCGTTTGTACTCTGCAATTCCTCATTGACCGATTGTAACTCTTCGTTGGTGGACTTCTGTTCTTCGTTTGAGGTTTCCAGTTCTTCAATGGTAATCTGCAGATGCTCTTTGGTGGCATTTAACTCCAATTCAAGAGCTTCTATGGCCGGATCAACTCTCCCCTTTTTTTCCTTTGGTCCTTTTTTCCTGGCCGGTTTTGTGACTGGCATTTTTTCTTCAAACATCACCAGATAAAATCCCGAAGGAGTCCCGGCTTCCAAAAGAGGTCTAACGGTTAAGTCGATTATACGAATATTGCCATTGTTTATGACTTGAATAGCCTTGGAAGTAGTGAGCTTTTTTTGCTGGATGGCTTTGTTGAGCGTGTTACTCAGTTTAAAACGCAGACCTTCACGAGCCATGGATAAAATATCAAAGCTGGCTTTTCCCACAGGGATCTCCAGAAAATTGTCTGTTTTTCCTAAAAAATGGACAATCTCATAATGCTCATTAACCAGAACCCCTGGGGGGGCATATTCGTTGAGAATAACTCTTTCGGCTACATTTTGGATTTCAAGACCCAGGTTTACTTTGTCACTTGAGATAGTATGGGTTCGAGGGTTATAAAAGGGAATAATGGGATAATCAATTGCCTTTTCAGCAGATCCTGCCAGTTTTTTAAATATCTTCCATTTGCCACTTATGGGGTTGAAAAGCTCATTGAACTCTCTAATACTTTCGGAAGTTCCCAATAATAAAACACCGTCATGTTTTAGCGTGTAATGGAATAAGGGTAGTATCTTCTTTTGCAGAGGAGCATCTATATAGATCAACAGATTGCGGCAACTTAACAGATCTATTTTTGAAAAAGGCGGGTCCTTAATCACATTATGTACCGCAAACACTACTGTTTCCCGAATTTGCCTATTAACCCGATAGGTGTTCTCTTCTTTTACAAAATATTTTCTCAGCCTCTGCTCTGACACATCAGCTGCAATACTGTCAGGAAAGATCCCCAAGCGAGCCTTTTCAACAGCATCGGCATCGATGTCGCTGGCGAAAACCTGAATATTGTAAAAATGACCGGTCATTTCCATAACTTCCAACATTAGAATAGCCAGCGAATAGGCTTCTTCACCTGTTGAACAACCGACAATCCAGATACGAATTATTGAATCGGGCGGTCTGTTTTTTAGCAACTGGGGCAGTACTTGTTCCTTAAGCACCTTAAAAACTTCGTCGTCTCTAAAAAAACTGGTTACACCTATGAGTAAATCCTTAAAAAGAAAATTAACTTCGGCAGGATTGTTTTCCAGGTGTTTGATATAGGTCGAGACCTTGCTGATCTGATGAACGGCCATACGTCGCTCAATCCTTCTACTGATTGTCGTCTGCTTATAGTGAGACAAATCGTGTCCTGTTGATTTTTGAATTAAGGCAAAGATATTCTCCAGATACTGGGTGTGATGATTCTGTCCAGCCTTTACATGCCTGACGGTTGATATGTAAGGTGCTTTGATGTATTTGATTACTTCTCCCGGCAATTTGTCTGCCGACAGAATAAAATCAACCATTCCGGTGGCAATAGCACTTTTGGGCATGCCATCGTATTTGGCCGAATCCGGGTCTTGAACCATGGCAATCCCGCCACTGCCCTTAATTGCTTTTAATCCCAGGGTCCCATCGGTTGCTGTTCCGGAAAGAATGATGCAAATGGCTTTCTCAGCAAGCTCAGATGCCATTGATCTGAAAAAACAGTCAATGGGCAGGTTGATGCTGCTGCTGGTTTTGACAGGCGATATTAGCTTAAGTTTACCATTTTGAATGACTACATTTTTGTTGGGAGGGTTGAGATAGACACGGTTTGGCTCAATTTCCACCCCATTTTCTATTGTTACAAACTCCATATTACTTGTTTTGGATAACAGGCTTCCCATGATGCTTTTATGTTTCGGACTCAAATGCTGGATGACGATAAACGCCATATTGGTGTTTGACGGCATATTGGAGAAGAAGATTTCCAATGCTTCCAAACCGCCAGCGGATGCACCCAATCCGACCACGGGAAAATCTGTTTTCATAGATGCTTTGGTCTTGGAAGCTTTTTTTGACATTACCTTTTTAGTTTTAACGGAATTAATCACTGTCTTGGTATTTTTCTTGTTTGGTTTTTTCTTTTCAGTCATTTCGGCTACTGTATCTGTGTTTACCAGTTTAGAATCATTTTGAGATTGATAACATATGAATTGATTTAATTTAAGACCGATTTTACCGTGGGCTTTTTTCTTTTGCCAACTTACACAAAAAGACGTCAATCATAAAGGAATAAATTGTGACTATTTCTTTATAGAACCCAATGAATAAATGGATATCTTAATAGATGGTAGAAACCAACCCGGAGAGAAAAAAGCCAGGGATGTTCTAAGGGAAGATTCTGGGGGAAATGGATATACTGCAAAATTCCCTGGAAAGGCATGATGAACTCTTTCTTCAGCTTTTCCTGTGAAATGGAAATTCTATATGGTTTTTAAATTAGGGTTAAAAACCTTGCAGATGTATGGAAACAAAAAGAAAGAGTCGGGATTCATAGTCTGTATCCAATAAAAATGGAATCAAGAATCATACTACCGTTTGCACTGCCCCACAGATCCTTTTTGGCAAATGCTTCCGTCAATCCATATAGCTCCATCAAACAAAGTCCCTTCCATATATGCTTTATCCATATTGGCCCCGGTGAGATTTGCTTTTTCCAACCGGGTATTTTTCAAATTTGTACGGGTGAGGTCGGCATAGGAAAGATCCACCCAGCTGAGGTCTGAATCTTGAAAGCTTGTCCCTCTCAGATTGGTATGTTTAAAATTGCTTCTCTTAAGATCCGCATTTTCCAAAAACGCCCCCTCTAAATTGGCCCTTTCCAGATCGGTTTGCAGGATGATGGCGGAGTTCAGGGTAGCTCCTGACAGGTTGGAATGAGTGAAGATTGACCAGCTCAGATCCGCTTCAATTAAAACCGCCTTGCTGAAATCAGCCGACCAGAAATTTGCCCACCGCAAGCTGGATCTACTCAAACGAGATCCCTTCAAGATCGAACCTCTCAAGGAGGCATAATCAAGATCAGCGTTCGTCAGATCACACTGTTTGCATGAATTTGTTTTAAACAGATCGGTAAGATCCCCAGGGCTATACGCATGGAGTTGCGGGTGAAAAAAAAACCAGAACAGAAAGATGAACAGAAGGGTTTTTTGCATGGTAAAATATGACATTAATCGGTTAATTGTCAGAGTCTATTCTTACAATCCGTTTCTCAAGCTGTTCGGCGATCTGGTGCAGGTTCTCGATTGTATTGGCATTATCCTCAATTGATCGGTTTAGATTTTGAATTAAGGTAATATTTTCTTCACTGGAATGTGCTATTTCATCAGTCCCCTGGGCAATTTCCCTAATTCCGATATTCTGCTCCTCAATGGCAATGGTGATGGCTTTAATCTGCCTGGTCAAACTGCTGACCAATTGGCCAACAATATCAAAGATTTCAGAAAGAGATGATATAACGCTTTTTCCTCTGATAATGACATATCCACCCTGTTTCATTACCCGGCGAATGTCGACCACGGCATCATTACTCCGTTTGGCCAGATCTCGAATCTCCTCAACAACAACAAAAAAGCCTTTTCCGAACTCCCCTGCCTTAGCCGCTTCAATAGCTGCATTTAGCGATAACAAATGCGCGGAGTCTGCAATATCAGTAATGGCCTGTAAAATGATATTGTACTCCTGTCGTCCCTCGTTGATTTTTGCAATTGCCTTTGCTGACTGATTGAGCGTGACAGATCCTTCTGTTCCGGTGGTTTCAATGGAAACTGCCAGTTTTTCCAACTCCTTCATTTTCTTAACGGTTTCATCCAAAGAAGCGGCTAATTCCTGGATGGTTTGTGTGCTCTGATTGATGGCAGTAGCACCCTCCTCCTCGATTCTGGCGATCTCCTGTGCCCCGGATTTCATTCGTTGCATTGAATTGGTCAATTCATTTGAGGTGGAATAGACCGTCTTCGAGTTTCGTTTGATCTCAAGCCCGATATTCTGCATGTCATCTGCCAGCCGTTTGGAACGATTTGCTTCCTCCAGACGAATTTTCATGGCGCTATTTTTACTTCTTTCCAAATACAGACATACAATCGTGAGAATAACAACCAAAGAAATGATATTAAACATTATTTCATCATTGCCCAGTCTGTCTGAGCCCGGAATCTCAATCCGGTTGGATTCGAAATAGGAAAAACTGAAAATACCAACGGCATTGACCACCAGCCAGAAAAAAGCGCTCCTGTTTCCAAGCAGAAGCACTGCAACAACGGGACTGATCACATACCACCACAATACTGAAGATTCAAAACCTCCGTTCCAATATGCCCTGTAGTAACTGGTTAAAGCAATCACCAGCACCAATCCGTGTCCAGCCAGAAACAGGGATGAGGTCCATCTCTGAAAAAACGGCATCAACAGCACAAATGCCGCTAATACAAATCCAAGGGTAATCGATAACGGACCATAGCGAAACACAAATGGAATCCAGACTACAGCCACTATAACAGATATCATTACAATCATTCTGCTTCGGAGTAATTTATCCTGATCCTCGAAGAATGCTTGCGGTACAAACCAATCGATTATCCTGTTGAGTATATCGGCGATATTCATAGACTCTCTCCACTGTCTAAAACATTAATATTCAATTAACCGTTGTGATACAAATTGCCGAAGGTAGTCTTATGCTCTGTAGAGTGTCACATGGCTATCCAACTGATCTGCAATCTGACTGATGTTGGATATGGATTTATTACTTTCATTGATCAGTCCGACCAGTTGGGTAATCAGTTCCAGGTTCCTGTCATTCTTGGACGAAATCTCCTCCGCTCCCTTTGCAACTTCCCGAGTTCCAATGTCTTGCTCAGAGATGGCGATAACCAGCTCATTCACCTGATTGGCGATGGTTCGAATATGGCCGATGATTTCCTCCAGCATAAGCCCTGTTTTGCTGATAACCTCTTTTCCTTCCTGGACATTGATATCATTCGTTTTGATAAGATCACTGATTTTCTGGGCGGCGTCATTACTCCTTTCAGCCAATTCACCCACCTCTTCCGCCACAACCGCAAAACCCTTTCCGTAATCTCCTGCCTTATCGGCTTCGATCGCTGCATTAAGAGACAACAGGTTGGTCTGTTCCGCAATATCCGTAATAATCAGGGTAATCTTTTCGATTTGCTGACTGCTGGTTTCAATCTGAGTCATCATTTTATTTGATTCTGCAATAATTTCAGAACCATATTCTCCTTCATCGGTGGCCGTATTCGCTGTTCTGCGGAGTTCGTTCATTCTCTTCGATATTTCTCTCAGTGAAGCGGATAACTCTTGAATAGTGCCGGCACTTTGATTGGTGGAAGCAGCGGATTGGGACTCGCTGGTTGATATCTGCTCCGCATTTTTCTGCATTTCAACCGATGTTTTGGATAACTCTTCGGAAGATGAAGCCAAAGCTGAAGAATTAATCCCGATCTCATTGATTATTCCCTGGATATCCGAGGCCAATAACTGGGATCTCTCTTGAACCTCCCTTTGGGATCGGACGGAATTGTTTTTGATCACCTGAAATACCATTGCGATCAAAGAATATGCGATTAATACCGCAATCGCGTAGTAGTATTTTTCCTTAAAAAGTGCGCTGGTAGTAACGTTATAGGCTGGAAAAACATGCCCTATCTGGATCAGATAATTCTGCATCCAGATAAACCCTATCAGCAGCAACAGGAAAAAAATCCCTGAGCGATACCCGATTAATATAATACCTCCCATTGGGATTACCAGAATCAATCCCATAACATTAGATGTTAGTCCGCCGGTAAAATAGACCGAGGTGGCTTCCTGCAGAAAAAGTGTGATTATCAAAAGCGATGCCAACAGGGAGGTCCTCCCGGTCAATTTCATTAAGATCAACAGAATAATACAGACGATAATATGAGCGAAATTTACATACACAGCCGGGGAATTTAAAGCCAGGAACTTAATAATCGGACCGATATGGAACGGAATAACGATTATTAACATGGTAGTGGTCAGTTGCGCCTTAATCCGTTTATCAATATCCTTCTTTGCATGATCCGGGATAAACCATTCAATCAAATTAAGGAAAAACCTTTGGAAATTCATACTCTAGTCTCCTGTTTTTGTTGGCTGACCAGTTTGAGTATAAGCTGTGATACGTCTCAAAATGGACTATTGGAAGAATCAGTGTTTCATTTGGCAAGTCTGACAGTATATTTAACTGTTTGTTTTTGATTAACTTAATACTCCTTATGTTTCCTGTTTGACGCTCTTCTGTTCTCCAATTTTGATATAACTCATTCGATCACACTTGATGAGTCGAAAGATGTAGGCTCTTGCAAAGAACAATCTAAATAAACATCAGGCTAAATGTCAATTACCTTTATGTTCAACAGGGTTAGAATCCAACTCATTATGATCGGGGGTGAGCCGGAAATAAGGGTAATTTGCGCTACTTTTCGTTTTAATTAACTGATTTTTTACAGATTATGTTTTTTAATCTCAAGATTGTGGTTTTTCGGAATTAAAAAACTGGTGGATTACAGCGGCATCTTTTCCGGAAATCCCTGTGATTGATTCAAGGATATTGAGTTTTGCGTTCCGGATATTTTTTAAACTATTGAATTTTTGGAGCAAAATTTTCCTTTTTTTAGGGCCGATTCCGGGTATCAGCTCCAGTTCGGATTCGATCGTCTTTTTACCGTGAAGTTTTCGATAGTAGCTGATGGCAAACCGATGGGCTTCATCTCGGATTCTCTGCAGAAAAAAGAGTGTTGAGGAGTTCTTTTTTAGCCTGATAATATTTTTAAGACGGGGTTTGACAACATATTCATAGTCTTCTTCCTCTTTTTCCATTCCCACTTTTTTTTCCGATCTGCCTTTGGCTAATCCGATCAGATCAACCAATGTCAAGTCGACTCCCTGTTCGGTTAAGATTCTCTCGGCGATGGCCAGTTGACCTTTTCCGCCATCAACCAGTATAAGGTCCGGCAGTGGTAGGTTGTTTTCCTGTACTCTTTTATAATGTCTTTGCAGCACCTCCTCCATTGCAGCATAGTCATTGATTCCCTCCACCGTTTTTATCCTGAATTTGCGATAATCCGCCTTTTTTGAGTGATTGCCTTCCCAGACCACCATGGAAGCCACCATATTCACTCCGGAAATATTGGAGATGTCAAAGCATTCAACGCGATTGGGCAGGTTTTGCAGTTTTAAATAGTGTTTCACCTCCTGTAATACCAATTCGTCAGCCTGGAGAGATCTCATCTCCACTGCGATATTGTGCTCTCCGTTTTTTTCCGCCATTTCCAATAGGACTTTTTTTTCTCCTTTCTTGGGAAACAGCACTTTGACATTGCTGTTTCTGCGATTGCTGCAATAAGCCTCCAACATGGTGGCATCGTCATATTCAAACGGCAGGATGATCTCCCTGGGGATGACTTTGCCTCCGGAGACATAAAACCTGGACAATACCGAGCGTAGAATTTCGGCATCATCATAGAGTTCTGCCTGCTGAATAAAGACAAAATCATCGCTAAGCAGCATTCCATTGCGAACAAACAGAACCTGCACCCCCGCGAAACCGCCCGAACGCACAATGGCAAAAATATCACGATCAATTCTAAGTTGGGAGACAACCTGCTGTTTTTGAAGTGTGCTTGTTACCGCTTGAATCTGATCCCTGATGTCAGCGGCCTCCTCAAACTGAAGATTGACGGATTTTGCCTCCATATCTGTTTTCAGGCTGGAAATCAACTCCTGATAGTTTCCTTTAAGGAGTTGAATAACATGCTGAACAATTTTGCCATACTCTTCCGGTGATATCAGCCCCGCGCAGGGAGCCAAACACTGTTTCATCTGGTAGTTCAGACAGGGTCGATATGTTTTTTTGCCATCAAGAGGCATGGAGCTTTGTCTCAACGGAAAATATCTCTTGATGACCCTGGAAGTTTCCCTGGCTTTGCCTGCTGCAACGTAGGGTCCGAAATAAAGCGCCCCATCCTTCTTTAATTCTCGCACCAGTGTCAGTCTGGGATACAACTCGTTAACCGATAGTTTAAAATAGGGATAAGACTTATCATCCTTAAGTCGGATATTAAATTTGGGACGATGGGTTTTAATCAGTTGATCTTCCAGAATAAGAGCTTCGGCTTCCGAATGGGTAACTATCCATTCGACATCCTCGATTTGAGGCACCAAAAACCTGATTCTGTACTCCAATCGATTGGACTCAAGAAAATAACTCCGAATCCTGTTCTTCAGGTTTTTTGCTTTTCCGATGTAGATAATCTTTCCGGATTTGGAAAAAAAGCGATAGATTCCGGGTTGATCCGGCAGGTTTTCTAATTTCTCTTCAATTGTCATGGAGATGGATTGAATAAATGATACTTTTTGGATTTTTTAAAAATCTTATAATAAATTATAGGACCTGATTTTTTAGAAAATCAATAGATCGAAATTGATATTTGGTGTTACTGCATGATTCCAAAACAGTGGGGCGACCAAACGAGGTCGCCATTTTGCGGAAAATTGTGTTAAAGAAATCATGCAGCGGTTTTTACATCTTTCACGTTTGTTCGGTGGGCATTTAAGAGCGCCCTATCGTTAAAAGCAGGCATGATTCCCGGATTTTGACTTCCGTCTAATTATGGTTGTTCATCCAGTTTATGATACGATCTGCAACCTTCTGCCACTCTTTTTCCAACATCATATCGTGGGCCATTCCTTTAAACATTTCCAGTTCCGCACCATAGGATTCAGCCGTTGATTTCATTTCTGTCGGGGAGATGATATTATCCGCCTCTCCACCCAGAACCAGCATTCGTGTCTTGATTCGGGAGACTTTGGGCAGGTTAAGAATCATCATATCAAGATAAGCCCTGTATGCCTCATCCTGCATCTGTGAATGATACCGCGCAATATCCCGGTCAGGCATCTCACTGGAGAAAAAGAACTCTTTGCAGAGAGCGGTGGTCGAAATAATCGGGTACATACTCAAGGTGAGATTAGCTTTTAAAAAAGCCAGGGGATGTTTGGACAGAACCCTCATTGTGGCAGCCAGGACGCCTTTGGCAGGTGCAGGTGCTAATAAAACCGCCGATGGAACTGAGTATTGCTCCAAGTACTTCTGGACTATGAATCCGCCCATGGAATGCCCTACCAGAACAGGAGAATCCCTGATCTGCTCCACAACCTGGTGAACATCTTCCACATAGTTATTGATTGAATTCCATCGCAGTTTTTCACGACCCTCACTTTTCCCATGCCCCCGCAAACTTAAAGCAAATACATGAAATCCTCGGGAAACCAGATAGGGCAGGAAAAATTCATCCCAGCACCAGGCTCCATGCCACATTCCATGAACAAACAGTATCGGAGTTTTATGGGCTATAGAGTCCGGTTTTTTTTCTATCAGTTCCAGTTTCATATTCGCTCCTGTTTTTGGTTTGCATTGAATGTAATATTAAAGCATCTTCAGTTTGATAGCCCTGCTTTATCACACCAGTATGCTAATTCGCAAGGTCAGAGTCGTGCTAAAGCAGGGCTAATTTGTTCAACGTTACAAAACATTGACTGGTTTGGCTCTTGGGACGAATCTGAATGGTTTGTATTGATCTAATGGAACGCCTTCAGCGTTACTTTGTCTGGGGGTGGCTAAAAACCCAAAAAACCTGGTCCTCTGAGCCATGTTAAGTTCAAAGGTTTTGCCATTATCTGTTAACCGTGCTTGTGGACGTGCTCGTAAACGTAAACGTACTCGGAAAAACAAAAACTCATTTTAAACACAGGATATTTGACTTTGGAACATAGCACGGTTCAATGAAAGTTTTGAGTTCTGTAAAAAATAATCGTGCACGAATACGATCACGATCACGTTCACGGTTTAAAAGTCTATCCCCTTATATAGGGGTAATCAAAACCGGCCTCTCTGAGGTCGGTTTTTTATTGTTGGGTTTGTTCAACCAGGGGTATCTTGGAACATATGGGTTGTTTAACCGAGGGAATTAAGATAGTTTTATGGTTCAATCTCAATTTAGTACCTTATAAGTTATATTCAGCGTTTTTTTTGCAGAAAATAACTTATAAGGTACTAATCCAGTTTATCTGGGCTAGGTTTAACGATATCCAACCGGGGTTATAAGCCCAAAAAAATATGATTGCATTTTGACGCAGCTAATCGTTCTGCGAACAACCACAGTTTTATCCCCCGTAATATCACGCTGACCATGTGAGTAAACGCTACTTGAAAAAACAATAGAAAATTCTACATGTTAAGGAGGTTTTAATGATTGTCACATGCCTTGATCTGGAAGGTGTCCTGTTTCCCGAAGTATGGATAAATGTCGCAGAAAAAACCGGTATAGAGGAGTTAAGGTTTACTACTCGTGATATATCGGACTACAACCAGCTGATGCAATATCGACTTAAAATCATTGAAGAAAAAAACCTGACGCTAAAAACTATTCAGGATACCATTGCCACCATGAAACCGTTTGATGGTGCCGTTGAATTTCTGGACTGGTTAAGAGGTGTGGGACAAGTGATTATCCTGTCGGATACCTTTGGGGAATTCGCAGAACCTATCATGAAAATGTTAAAAATGCCGACCATATTCTGTCACTCACTGGGTGTCAATGAAAACAATATTATAACCTCCTATCATTTACGCATTGAAGACGCCAAGAAAAAAGCGGTTCAAGCGCTGAAGCAACTCAATTTTAAAACAATTGCTGCAGGTGATTCATTTAATGATATCAGCATGCTTGAAGAGGCTGATTGTGGGATTTTTTATTGCCCGCCTCTTGAAATTGCCGAACAGTTTCCGGCCATTCCCGTCACCATGAATTATGACGAGCTTAAAGAGAAGATCACCGGATTTATTGCAAAAACCACTTCAGACACCCAGACTTAAAAAGGTTTCAACAGGTAACGAAGCTGCAGGTAATGGATGATTTCTCTTCCGAAAAATTACTATCCAGATTAAAAGTTGCCATGTTATTTTTAAGTTTACGTGTTTATAAAAATCATCCAGTAGATTTTATTTGGCTGAGTCACCGATAATCGGTTCCTCTTTTTCAGATTAATGAAACCCTAAGCAATTGGACAGCAAGATAATGACACCGCAAGAGTTTGACACATTACTTAAAGAACAAGTGTTATTAATCGATGGGGCCATGGGCACCATGACACAAAACCTTGGTTTTAATGCCAAAATTTATGGCGGAGCGGATTTTCAGATGTTGTCGGATATTCTGGTTTTATCCAGACCCGATGCTATTCGCAATATTCACCTTGAGTATTTTAAATCCGGGGCTTCCGCAGTCGAAACCAATACCCTGTGTTCGTCGCCATTAAGATTGGAGGAGCATGATTTTTCAAGAATTGATATTTCCGAGTTTCCCTCTTTTTCGGGGGGTAAAGTTCTTTCAGATCTATCCATTACGGAAATCTCCTACCTTCTGAACAAACAGGCGGCTGAAATTGCTTGCACCGCCAGGGAAGATTATCGAAGAGACTCCTCCTATGATCAACGGTCCCTGCTGGTGCTTGGTTCCATTGGACCTTCAAACTGGGTTTTATCCAGCACCCGGGCTAACCTGAAAAAAGGCACCTTTGATCAGATCAGAGAGAATTTTTATCACCAGGTTCTGGGGCTGGTTGATGGGGGTGTGGATGCTTTATTGTTTGAAACTCAGCAGGATATTCTGGAACTAAAAGCTGCCATTCTGGGGGCAAAATCGGCTCTTAAGGAGAAGAATGTCGATATTCCGATCATTGCCCAGGTTACCGTTGATCAGAATGCCAGAATGCAGATTTTTAACACCGATATCCTGGCAGCTTATACAACCTTGCGGCATATTGGTATTCATGCTTTTGGGATAAACTGCGGGCTTGGTCCTGACCAGATGCTGCCGGCAGTAAAAAAACTCAGCCAATATTCAGAGATTCCCATCTCTGTGGTACCTAACGCAGGACTGCCTGAATCGATCGGAGGAAAAACCGTCTTCAATATGACACCGGGGAAAATGCCCGAATTTATGAAACTGTTTGTCGAAGAGTATGGTGTTAACATTATTGGCGGTTGCTGTGGAACAACACCCGAGCATATCAGAAAAATCAGGGAGGCGATTGGATTCCGGAAACCGAAAGAACGAAAAGTTGAAAAATCGTTTTACATATCCGGCCCGCAACAGGCTGTTAAACTGGACAGCAGTAGCGCCATCATCCGAATTGGAGAACGACTGAATGTCAGGGGATCAAAAAAAGTAAGGGAAGCGGTTGAAGAGGTTTACCCCATCAATCATGATGCCCTGGAAGAGGTTGTTTCCGAACAGACAAGGGATCTGGGGATTGAAATCATTGATGTCTGTATGGATTCCAATACGGTTGATACCCGGCAAACAATGGTTGAAGTCATAAAGTCCCAGACCATGGATTTTTCCGGTGCCATGTCCATCGACTCCTTTGATGTTAAGGTATTGGAAGAAGCGATCAAAGTCTACCCGGGTCGGCCGATCGTTAACTCCATCTCTTTGGAAGAGTATTCGCCGGGAGTCAACAAGCTGGATGCCGTTCTGGAAGTAACCAAAGAGCATGCTCCAGTATACATCGCTCTGACAACAGACATGAAGGGGCCAGCGATCACTGCTGAAAAGAAAGTGGAACTCGCCGGAAAAATCGTGGAAAAAGCAGCGGTTCACCAGGTGACACCGGACCAGATTTTCATTGATATCAATGCATTTCCCATTGGGTCCGAATCGGAAGATACTGTCAATTTTGCCTTGGAATCCTTAAACGCAATCCCTCAAATCAAGAAAATCCATCCGGATCTGAAAATTGTTATAGGTGTTGGCAATCTGACCAACGGTCTGGCCAAAAAGCCGTACATGAGAAAGGTGTTAACTTCCATTTTTCTTGATGAAGGGAAAAAAAAGGGATTGGATGCTGCAATTGTTAATCCGAACCATTTTGTTCCGGTGGACAGTCTTCCCAAATCGGACTATGATCTGGGCCTCAAAATAATTCTGGAAAGAGATCTGGATGCCTTTGCCGAATTAGAGGAGATCGCCATCCACAAAAAGGGAGTTACTGTCAAAAAGAAGATCAGCTACGACGATCTGGATCTGATAACAGCGGTATGTACAAAAATAAAAGACGGTTATAAGGAACGATCTCAGGGATCAGTTGTTTTCGGAAAACATGAGTTTCCCTATGAGGATAAAATCGTAGTCCAGGCAGCCAAGATAATTGAGGAGATGGAACCCCTTGAATTGATCAATAATCACTTAATGCCGTCCATGGAAGAGTTGGGGGCCGAATTTGCCTCCGGCACGGTTTCCCTGCCGCACCTTCTGAAATCGGCAGACGTAATGAAACAGGTCATGGGATTTCTGGAGCTTTACCTTAAACAGGTTTCAGGAGTTGACCCCAATGACGCATCCGGATCAAAAGGGACAATAGTACTCGGCACGGTCTATCAGGATGTCCATAGTATTGGAAAAGATCTGACCAAAACCCTGATGGAGAATTATGGCTTCAGGGTCATTGATCTGGGGGTGCAGGTACCTGTTCGGGATTTTATCGAAACGGCTAAAAAGCACAATGCCATGGCAATCGGAATGTCCGCCCTGCTCGTTCAGACCTCAAATCATATGATTACCGTCTCCGCCTTATTGGAAGAGGAAGGTATGCAGGAGGTTTCCCTCCTCATCGGCGGAGCTCCGGTTAATGAACGACATGCTTCATTTGTGGCATTGGCCGGACGTGATGATGAAGAAACGATGAGAGAGAATGTGTTCTATTGCAGATCCGGCATGGATGGAGTAAATATCTTGAATCAGCTGCTGGACAGTGAGCAGAATAAACAATTGCTCTTAAGAAACAAACCCGGGTTGATCAAGGCTTATCGATCCGGATTAAGGCTGGACAAGGAAAGGGGTAACCTGTTGGCGACCCTGCCCAAAAGAAAGGTTGGATTTGACAAACCCAATTCCTATGATGGCAAATTAGGTCAAATAGAGAAAATAGAGCGTACCATTGTCGATTTTAAAGACAATCTGAATCTTTTGCTTCTTTTTACGCTTAACTGGAAATACGGTGGAAAGAAGAGCTGGGAGAAAAAAGGGATCTCTTACGAATATCTGGTTGAAAAAGCGGAGGAGTGGGTGCAAAGATCCGGTGAAAACCAATGGGTTCAACCGCAAGCAGTTTTTTCCGTGCTCCCCTGCCGAGGAGGCGAAGATTCAGTAACCATTAAAGATCCGATCTCGGGAAAACCTATTGCGACATTGACCTTTAACGATGTCATCGGACAGGGTAAAAAAGATATCTTCAATGTTGCCCGGTTTTTCAATCCGGATAAAGATGATATCATCGGATTGCAGGTGAGTACTGGCGGTCCCAATGTTACGGAAGCCATAAACCGGTTGAAAGAAAATGACAGAGAAGGGGCACTGCTTCTCCAGGGATTATCCGACAGAGTAGCGGAAGATATGGCGGAATATACCAATCAGATTGTTAACACTATGGTATATAATAATCCGGAAGCTTCCAGCACCCGTTATTCGCCCGGTTATCCAGCCATGACTGAGATCGCTAACAATAAAACAATTGCGGATCTTTTGGATGCAACAAATCAGTTGGGTATTAAGTTAACCGATGGTTTTGAGTTCAGTCCAACCGGAACCACTGCCGCCATCATCTGCTTTCATCAGGACGCGGATTATCATTAAAAAGCAAACGGGGTCACGAGCTTCACGAACCGTAAGGGAAGGATTTGGGTAGAAATTAGTGATAAGCGGGCAATATTGAGGTTTTTAATTCCTTATTAAGTTTCTTTAGACTTCCCTTTTTTATGTTTGTGCTTTGGATTACTCATGACCTGGAAAATCGCGTATTTCACTATCTCTTCCACATTCTCGGTCATCAGTTCATCATCATCAAATACCTGACTCACATCTTTCACATAAACCGAAGGAATTCTGCTCAATGAAAGTGCATAGACATCTTCCGTGCAGATGGGACAGTTGTCAAATTCGGCAAACTGGGGGAAGTTTTTTTCCATTAATTTGATGACAATAACTTCAAAACGATTGCGGATATTTTGCAGAGAAATGCCATTGATCATATAGTTATTGTCTTCCACCTCAAGCTCCATTTTTTAAAGACTTGGTACACCGGTTTCCCGGAGTATTTACCTAACGATTTATGATTTTTTTCCAATCACTGTAACCACCACGAATCACCTGGCCATTGATTCCACAGGATTCAAGAAGCTTGAGCGCCTGGAAGCTGAGGTCGCCATCCGAACAAATAATAAGTGTTCTCCTTCTACTGTCCAGGTTTGGTATCTCCTGACTGAGTTTGCTTAAGGGAATATTGATGAATCCTTGAAGCGCTTCCGCTTCAAATGCCTCTTGACTTCTGACGTCGATCAATTGCAGATCCTTTTCTGCCTGTATTAAATCTCTTGCTTCTATGACTGTAATTTCCTTTTCCATACTACTCCCGAATGATTTTAAGTGTTCCCTGTGATTCTTAAATAAAACAAGTGAATACTAGTACTCTTGTTGAAGAGGTACCTCAACCTGTAGTGTCGTACCTTTCTTCAATTCAGTTTGAATAGAAACTGTTCCATTGAGGTCTTCAATAGCTGATCCAACAGCGCTTAATCCGACCCCTCTCCCAAAGATACCGCTTGAATCCTTCTTTGTGGAAAATCCTTTGGTAAACATGATTCTTAATATATCTTCATCAGAGCTTTCTGCCGCTTCTTTTTCTGTCATAATCCTGTTTCTGATTGCGGCTGCTTTAATTTTCTTAACATCTATACCTCGTCCATCGTCAGAAATGACTATTTTCAACCTGTTTTCTTCCTCAGAAGCTTCAATGCTGATATTCCCTTCCAATGATTTATCCAGGTCGATGCGCTCCTCCATGGTTTCCAGTCCGTGCTCTACACAATTTCGAATGGCAAACGTTAACCCGGTGAAAAGATGCTCCAAAGTGTGAAATGGAACCTCAATTTCAGCTCCCTTTATTTCCACCTCCACTCTCTTCTTCTGTCTTTCCCCCAGATTCACAGCAATGATAGCGTATCTTTTAAACATTAACCCGATTGGCTGCCGTCTCAAACCGGCCATCAGTCTGGCAATATCTTTGACACTCGGTTTGGCAATATGATTCCAAAGATAGAGTTTGATTCGTTCCAACCTTTTTTGCGTGATCTCCTCCAGACTCTTGAGATGAGTGAACGGTTTGAAATTTTTCTCGAATACGAGCTCCAGTTCGCTCATTCGCTTATTAATAATATTTTCCGATATCTCATCCCGGATCTGATATATTTTTGATTTTGTAATCCTGTAGACAGTTTTATCGAGAATTTGTTCATCGGATACCAGGTTATCCAGATATTGTGTTTGTAATAACTGAAACCTGTCTTGTAAGAGCCCAACATGCCTGTTTACACTGTCTACGTCTTCCTGTGTCGCCGAATAATCGCTACGTAACAGGTTTTCCAGGATTGACAGAATCGATTCTGTCAATTGGGTGATCTCATTGATCTCATAAATCTCAGCTCCTCCCTGGATTGCCTGGATATGATGTAAAACGGACTTAAGATTTAATTCCGAAAGAGGCTTCTCAAGTTCGGCTGTTATCAGCTCAAAGGTTTTTTCAGTGCTCCTTCTATACTGATAATACCCATCGATATCAAGAGCCACCTTGACGATCATGTTAGCCCGGTCTATCTCATTATTATATTTAAATTCCAGTGTTTTCTCATGGGTAACATCTTCAAAGACAATCAGGATTTTGTCATCTTCTACTGAGTCCGAAGACTTGAAATAGTGATAATCCAGTCCGTAGGTCACATCCTTGACGGCAATCTCAGCAGGCAGCATCTCTTTTAAGACGTCGATATCAGTGATGCGCGCAAAAACGGTCTGCATGAGATCCCTGATCATATCAAAGTCAGGATCTTTTTCAAAACTTGCAGAGTCTTTATTAGTAGGAATGCCCCATTTAAAAAGAATATCCAGTGCGGATTTTTCCTTAAGTGAACCGCCGAAAACCTTGGAATTGGTTAGAACGTGATCGTGTTGAATGACACAATCCCTGTTAAAAGCTAAGAAATTAAGACCCGATACCCGCAGAAATAAATCCGGTAATTCCTTATAAATATTCTCAATCTGTTCAGGCTTCGCATCCACCTCTTTGACTGCAGATCCGTCATCGATCCCCTTCACCTCGTCAATCCCTTCGGAGAACTCAACCGAGATAAAATCGCTGCTCTCCCTGTTACTGTCTCTAACAAATGCTGAATCGATCTCTGTTTTATCTGCAGGAATCTGCTCGCGGATATCTGCTGCAGGCCCGGCTTCCAATTCATTATTGCTACCTGAGCGCAACTTCTCACTTTGGAGAGCCAGGATAATTTTTGCCACCATCAGCCCTATCATATCCAGAAACCGCTTATCATCATCAACAACATAATCGGCTTCAGCTCTCCCCCAAAATGCCAGTATCCCGACCTTCTGTTTCTCCCTGACCAGCGGAATCAAAATCTGCAGTTGCCGAATGCCATCTTTGGGCTTCACAATGATCAGAGGCTTAAGAATAGCACCCATCATTGACGGACTAAGCGAAAATTGATCGCCGCCACTTGCTCCTTCTTTGATGGAGATAGTAGCTTTGGTCTCCAGGGTGTTCTGATCATTTTGCCAATACAAGGCTGAGAAGTTTAAGGAGTATTTTAAGGAAAGAGCGTCTGAAGCAATTCGGAGTATCTGTTGGTAATTGTTATCCATTTTATCCCAGCTGAAATAATCAAATGTCGCACTAATGCAGGGTTCTATGACAAGAATTGAAACTTTGTAATACCAGCGTTATCCTATTTAGGGTTGAGAATTCCAACCAGTGGAAAAAATATTCACCCTTATATGTCAGGGAACTATTCCGAATACTGACCCTATTTAACATTCGTAGGTTTGAACATTTCATTTTCTAGCCAATTTGTCCAACCTATTTTGACCCCTGATCTTGTAAAGTCTTGTCTCTTCAACTGATTGAAACCTGACATGAAAATACGGTCTGATGATAACCGTTTGATTAAAGAATAAGTATAACCAATACTCTCTCATTGTCGAAGGCAGGTAATTCTGTTTGACGTCAGAAAAAGTAAGATCTAAGCTTTATCTAATTGTTTATCGATTTTTGTGTTCACACCATCTCTTGAAGGCTGGGTGTTAGAAGAAGATTAGAGTCATTAATAAAAACAATGTAACTGTTCAGATTCAGCGTGGACAAAGCTCTGCCCACCCTACGGATACTGCGCGCTTTGCGTAGGTCGGACAATGCTTTGTTCGACGATACAAGATCTATCTCTGCCTTTGACAGGCCTGCTTTATCAAGCTGAATAGATTCAAAAAAACAAGACCCAACCTGATGAGATCCCTTTGACCAATAGCGGGGAAACAATTGAGCACACTGCAAGTAAAATCATTACAGTTCCTGGACAGGGGGCCTTACAACCTCACCATTGGCTCTGGCCAATGCATTTGCATAACGGGCGTCTCCGGATCAGGAAAAACGCTGATGTTACGGAGTATTGCTGATCTGGACCCACACCAAGGAGAGGTTTGCCTGGATGAGGTTGAGTCAAGAGAGATGAAAGCTTTTATCTGGCGCAGACAAGTAGGAATGCTTCCGGCAGAAAGCAAATGGTGGGCAGATCGAGTTGATGATCATTTCACAACTGTCAATCACCCTCATTTAAATCAATTGGGATTTGAATCCGATGTTTTGAATTGGGAGATAAGAAGGCTCTCCACGGGAGAACGCCAGCGACTGGCCATCATCAGACTTTTGGCAATCAAACCGAAAGCGCTGTTGCTGGATGAACCAACCGCCAGTCTTGATGCGGAAAATGTCTCCCTGGCAGAAAACCTTATCAAATCCTATTCGATATTGGAGAAGGCCCCGGTATTGTGGGTAAGTCATGATCTGGATCAAGTGAAACGAGTGGCGGACAGGCACTTTATTCTTAACCGGAAACAATTAACCGAATTTCCCCCCTGAAACCATGATTTTACTATCTCCTGTTGACCTCACTATAGCCGCCAGCCTGATTCTAATTCTGGCATTGATCGCTTGGTTTATTGGTGTCGGTCTACACCGCCAGATCTTGTTTGCAGCCTTGCGGACAACCGTTCAGTTGCTGTTGCTCGGCTTTGTTCTGAAAATCCTGTTTGACTTGTCAAATCCACTGCTAATTCTAGCCATGACTGTATTCATGCTGTTGGTCGGTGGAAGAGAGATCTTTGCCCGGCAGAAAAAAACTTTTAGAGGAGTTTGGGGATTTGGAATCGGAACCTCGTCAATGTTTATTTCATCCTTTACGGTGACCTTGTTTACGCTGATTGTCGTCATTAATGTTCATCCCTGGTATGCACCGCAATACCTCATTCCGCTCCTGGGAATGATCCTGGGAAATACCATGAACGGAATCTCCATTGCCCTGGACAACCTGACTAGAACCGCTTGGGATCAGAGGGAAATGATCGAGCAACGTTTGCTACTGGGGTTCGATAAAAAAGCTGCAATCCTGCTCATAAAAAAAGAAAGTACTCGCGCCGGCCTGATCCCTTTAATAAACTCAATGTCAACAGCTGGTATTGTCAGCCTGCCCGGCATGATGACAGGGCAAATACTGGCTGGCAGCCCCCCAATTGAAGCGGTTAAATACCAAATACTTATCATGTTCATGATTGCATCCGGAACAGGATTCGGTATCATTACTGCTTTATGGATAGCATCAAACCGTCTGTTCGATGATCGGGACAGACTAAGGCTTGATCGGCTTATTTCCAGAGAATGATCAAGTTCAGGGGGCAAGTCGGCCTTTGACCCCTGTGTTAATATTTTAGTGTATCGTTGGCAAATATGCACAAAGAAAAAAGCGGGAAAAAGAGTTTTGCTGAGCACTCGTTGGAAAAAATTTTCATGCTCAGAAGAGCTATACTGGAACGACCCAACTCGCCGGAACTGCATTGTGATCTTGGCGTGGTCATGATTCAGTCCGGAGATTTTCAGATTGCCATCGGTCATTTCAAACAGGCAATTCAGATTGATCCGGGGCATGAACGATCGCATTTTAACCTTGGATTGTGCTATCAGCAGATCGGTTTTATTGATAATGCCATCAACGCATACGAAGCAGCTCTCAAGATTAATCCCAAAGATGATCAAGCCTGGGCCAATCTGGCAGCGTTGTTCTTTGAACGCAGTGATTTTGATCGTGCCATTAACCTCTATCAGCAGGCTGTCGAGATAAATCCCGGCAGTTTTCAAACATGGTTAAGCCTTGCCAACACGCAATATATTGCTGCTGATTCCCAGGGATCGATTGTTTCTTTAAAAAAAGCACTGGAAATAGACGAATCCAATCCAATCTGCTGGAGACAACTTGGGCTTTCCTATTATTCTCTAAAACAGCCAGAAGAGAGCATTGAGGCCTTTCTCAAAGCAATAGAGCTTTCTGATGATTGTGATCTGACCTGGAATAACCTGGGGAATGCTTATCTTCTGAACCGGAATTTTAATGAGGCTGAAAAGGCATATCAAAAAGCCATTGATCAGAATCCTGACAACAGCGACTACTGGTTTAACCTGGGAGAATTATACTACCGTCACAATTCTCCCAAGGAAGCGTACAGTTGTTTCAAACGCGTTGTTGAAAAAACCGAAACCGACGTTGAAGCATTGGAGTACCTGGTGGATCTTCAGTGCAGTCTGGCTCCCGGGGAAGCGCTTCCAAATCTACATAAACTGATCGGTATTCGGGGAGAGCAACCTCAATACATGGGACTTCTGGCTACTGTATATGAGAAACTGGGAAATCGGGAGCTTGAAGCCAAAACCCGGCTGAGAATTGCATCAAGCCAACCCCTGAACTCAGAAAATAATCTGAAATTATCCAAACTGTCACTGTTCCAGGGAAGACTGGATCTGGCCTATTCTTTTTTGAAAGACAGTCCTTCACTTTTTGATAAGGAACACGACCTCTGGTTTACGCTTTCCCAGGCGTTCAGACTACAAAACAAACTGGAAGAGGAATTTAACTGTCTCAGTAGAACCATCAAAGCAAATCCGGGAAACGAGCATGCCTGGCTCCGACTTGGTATGATCGCCCTGCAAAACGGATTGGAAAACAATGCTTATCAATATCTCGAAAAAGCTTCCTCTCTGTTGGAAAATGATCATGTTACCTGGTTGATAACTGCTGAACATCTTGCCAAGGCAAATGAATTCAACCTGGCATATCAAAGCTGTTTCAAACTCTTGACAATCGCCTCATTCGCTCCCGAAATCTGGCGGAAGGTTTTTAAACTGTTCAGAACTCATGACAAACTAAATCTCTTTGCCGGAGCTCTTATCAAAAAATTGATGGATTGTCGGCTGGCTGACCGTTACAAGGTCGTATTCGCCGATCTCTTCATACAATTCGATCTCCCCGAATCGGCTGAACAGTATCTTGATCAACTCATGACTTCCGGTAATCAGAATAAGGACATTGCGCTTAAACTTGCCGAGATATACTATCGTACGGATCGTTTAAATGAGGCGCAGACTTTACTGGCCCAACAATTTGAGATCTTTCCTGAAGACAGCAAACTAAGGGCTCTGGCTGCTGAGATAGCTTTAAAACAGGGCGATATCGAAAATGCTGAGTCTCTGCTGACCGAGGCATTATCGTTGAGACAGGATTTCCATAAAACCTGGTACATCAAAGCACTTCTGCTGATCAAACATGGAAACATGGAAAAAGCATTGGAGTCTTTGGAAAGATCCCTGGATCTCTACAGAGGTGATCCTGTTATCTGGAATCTGAGAGGAAAAACACTTGAAATCCTTGACCAGCCTGGAGAGGCACTGAATTCCTATTTGACAGCCTCAAAGCTGGACAAGTCTCTTTCGGGCTCCTGGTATTCAGCCGGAAAACTCTATGTTCAACGGAATGATCTTGATTCAGCCAGACGCTGCTTTCTTAAGTCTTTGTCACAAAATCGAGCCTTTACAGACGGCTGGTTAGAGCTCTCCAGGGTTTATCAACAACTGGGAGATCAAAAAGGACAACAATGGGCTGAAAAACAATTGGATGAAATCTCTCAAACTTCTTTGTAATAAAAGTTTTTTTATAATCCGGAATCGAAGGTTGGCAGAATACTTTTTATTGGATAAGGTGTTTCTATAAATAGAAACACACTCAATCAACTTCCTTCACATTCAAAACTGAATATGATGAAACCGACTTTAGACAACTATCTCTCCTTGTCCAGGGATTATGACTATGTCCCTCTCTATGTACAATTGATGGGAGATACCTTAACACCGGTACAGGTCTATCAGGCGATTCGCAAACTTTCGCCCTATTCCTATCTTCTGGAATCAGTCCAGCAGAACGAAAAACTCGGTCGTTTTTCCTGGATTGGTCTGGATCCTTTGATGATTTTTGAATGTCATGGCAGCAATATCTCGGTTACCGATGGTGACGGGAAAACCGATTTCAGCGGAAACCCGCTGGACGAACTTTTCAAAACAATGGAAGCTTACCGCCCTGCATTGCTGGACGAGTTGCATCCTTATCAGGGAGGAGTGGTAGGGTATTTCGGTTATGATAACATCAGGCATATAGAAGAGATCCCCGATTCCAATCCGGATCTGCTGTCTCTTCCCGATTCGGTGTTTTTTATACCCAAAACAGTTTTTGTTTTCGATCACCTTTATCAATCTGTTACCATTATCACCCTCGTTAAATCGGGTGAAAAAAATTATCATGAAAATGGAAAAGTAAAGCTTCATGAACTGATGGAACTAATTACTGTCTCCGGGCAGAAACAGCTCTTGAATCTTCTACCCGGGGAATCAAAGGAGGAGCCGGATTTCTCCTCAAACATGACTAAAGAGGAGTATATTGAAGCCGTTAAAAAAGCTAAACGCTATATTGTCGAAGGTGATATTTTCCAGGTTGTGTTATCCCAAAGATTCTCCGTTGACTACAATGATGATCCCTTTGAGGTCTACCGCTCGTTGCGCAGGGTAAATCCCAGTCCCTACCTGTTTTATCTGAACTATCCGGATTTCCAGGTAGCCGGATCTTCCCCGGAGATCCTTGTGAAAAGAAGCCAGGATTCCCTGACTTTGAGACCGATTGCCGGAACCAGGAGACGGGGGCATGATCAGCATGAGGACCTCAGGCTGGCTGAAGAGTTGCTGAATGATCCCAAAGAGTTGGCGGAGCACATGATGCTGGTTGATCTGGGAAGAAATGATTTGGGGCGCATCTCTGAATTCGGGTCAGTGAAACCGACACAATTCAAATATATAGAAAACTACTCCCACGTTATGCATATCGTTACTAATCTGGAAGGAACCATTCAAAAAGGAAAATCCAACAGCGATCTTATAAAAGCAACATTCCCGGCCGGGACCCTTACCGGGGCACCAAAGGTAAGAGCAATGGAGATCATTGAAGAGCTGGAGGTATCCAAAAGAGGTTTTTATGGTGGAACGGTGGCCAATATCGATTTTGCCGGTAATTTTGATTCCTGTATTGGAATAAGATCCGTGCTGATGAAGGATAAGGTAGCTTATGTCCAGGCTGGTGCAGGAATTGTTGCGGACTCGAATCCCGAAAGTGAGTATGATGAATGCCTCAATAAGGCGAAAGCTGTTTTAAAAGCGATCCAATATGTCAGGAGACAATAGAATGATTCTGCTACTCGATAATTATGACTCATTTACCTACAATCTTTACCAATACCTGGGAGAACTTGGAGAAGAAATCGTCGTTTTCAGGAATGATAAAATCACCCTGGACGAGATTGAAGAGATGACTCCCAAGCAGATAGTACTCTCTCCTGGACCCGGTAGGCCGGCACAAGCGGGTATTATGATCGACCTGATAAAAAGGTTTGCTGCAAGAATTCCGATTCTGGGGATCTGTCTTGGATTCCAGGGAATCGGGGAAGCCTTTGGTGGCAAGGTGATTCATGCTCCGGAACTGTTTCATGGCAAAACCTCTACCATTAATCACACCGGATCAGGTATTTTTGCCGGATTGCCTCAAACCATCGAAGTCGGTAGGTACCACTCCCTTATTGTGGAAAGAGAAACCCTGCCTGATTGTTTCAGCATTACAGCCTGGACAGAAGATGATCTCATTATGGCAATCCAGCATAACCGGTTTCCAATAACCGGAATCCAGTTTCATCCGGAATCGATATTGACTGCAGATGGAAAAACCATGTTGAAGAATTTCCTGCAACAAGGTAACAATTAAGATACGGTTCTTATCACTAATTATTTACCTAAAGAAGGATTACCTGTGAACAAACACATCTACGACCTTTTTAAATATGACACCCACGTCTCCTTCGAGTTTTTCCCCCCTAAGACAAATCAGGGAAGAAAGCAAATCTATCAGTCCATCGCCAGATTGAAAAATATGAATCCCGATTTTTTCAGTGTTACCTATGGGGCAGGCGGAACAACAGCAGAACGGTCACTGGAAATCGCGTCGGCACTAACCAATCTTGCCCAGGTAACTTGCGTAGCTCATATTACCTGTGTGGGAATGAATCGTGATGAGGTTAAAAACCTGTTACAGTCCCTTGAGTTTCACGGCATCTCCAACGTTTTAGCCCTGAGGGGCGATCCTCCCCAGGGGCAAACCGAGTTCATCAAACCGGAGAACGGGTTTGCATATGCCAGTGAACTGGTGCGGTTTATCCGGGAAAACTCCAATATGGGAATACTGGTAGCCGGTTATCCGGAAGGTCACAAGGACAACCCGGACAAGAAAGACGATTTTGGACACCTGCTTGAAAAAATCAATGCAGGAGCCAACGGTATCATCACTCAACTTTTTTTTGACAACCATTGTCTCTTCGATTTTGATAAGCGCTTGAGACAAGCCGGAGTGGAAATCCCGCTGATTGCAGGGATCTTCCCCATATCGAGTGGTAGCCAGATCAGTAGAATCACTGAACTCTCAGGTGCAACCATACCACAGGAACTGAGAAAGGGGATCGAAAAATACTGTGACTCACCTGAAGATATGGAGAAGTTCGGAACCGATTTCGCAGTGCGACAAGTTACAGAACTTCTAAAAGGAGGAATTAACCATTTCCATTTCTATACCATGAACAGGCACCAACAAACTCGTAATATTCTCTACCAATTAAGACGCTATTTCCCTCGCCTGAACTTCTGGTAATTTCAGGAAGATCTTAGAATTGTTGAACTTCTTGCAGAAAAGGAGCTCAACAATTCAGCCCGAACGCAACATCACCCCAACCGATTCACCAATCTCTTAAATAACAGTCGAAGCAAACCTTTTGACAAGTATTTCAATCCAATGTAGTGTTCGCATTGTAACATAACTCTTTCAAGTGCGATCAAAGTTTCCCAGGCTTGTCATTCGCGGATTTATTATACGGTGGCTTACATCCGGTTTATTTGCCGACTGTAAAAGGCAGATTGAATGTTGATTGAGTCAATAACAGACATGACCCCTCTATGAATCATCAGAAATTGCTACTTGTTTCGGTTTTTGCTCCTTATGGCATCAAAACCTCTTATGAGGAGGGGGATGGTATGCAGATGGAGCTGTTAAACAACCAGATCACCAGGGGGCAAGGTATTCACTCTCCACGAAAAAAAGGAACCCGCAGCTACGGTTTGTACTTGATTGCGGAAAACATATCTGTTCCTACGGTTGTACTTGATTTTCCCACCTGGAATCAATTCACGGCTGAGCTCAAGAAAAATTACTCTCATGTCGGGATCACCTTTATCTGTCAGAATGTATTAAAAGCAGGACGGATGGCTCACCATATCCGGGATCATTATCCGGAAACAAAGATCATTCTGGGTGGAGCCGGGGCAGGAATTCCCGATCTGAATAGCCTTGTACCCCACGATGAACTTTGCACCGGGGAGGGTGTCTCCTGGATGCTTCATTATTTTGGAGAAAGCCCTGACAAGTCGTTAAAGGGCTGCGTTTTTTCCGGAAAACAGAGTTATTATCTTTATGGCTATAAAACCACTTTCACTTCGACGTCCGTTTTCCCGGGGCTTGGTTGTCCGAATGGCTGCGATTTTTGTGCAACCACTCACAAATTTGGGAAGAAGTATATTCCCTTAATCAGATCCGGATCTGAAATGTTTCGGATTCTGAACAGGGAGGAAAAAGAACACGGGGTGACTGATTTTACCGTGGAGGATGAGAATTTTCTGATTCATAAACGATTGGTAATTGATCTGTTAGAAGAGATGGAACGTCACCAAAAGGCGTATTCATTTTTTTGTTTCGCATCAGCAGAGACAATCATGGATCTTGGGGTTGATTTCATGGTCAGGCTGGGTTTGGATACAGTTTGGATTGGAATCGAATCCAAAGCAACAAATTTCCGAAAACTTAAAGACATAGATCTCAAAGGTATGATAAGCAATCTCCGGTCAAATGGAATTAAGGTACTGGGATCTGCCATCCTTTTCCAGGACCATCACAATAAAAAGAATATTGCCGAGGATATTGACTGGGCAGTGGATCTTGAGACAGACATGCTTCAAGCCCTCGGACTTGCTCCTTGTCCCGGGACAGATCTTTTTAGCAAAATGGTGACAGAGAATCGCCTTGATTCCGATTTTCCCTATCATAAACAAACAGGTCTGGGTCCCATTTACTTTAAACACCCTTATTTTGAACCCTCGGAGACAGGGGGTTATGTAAAAGAAGCATATCAAAAGTTCATAAAAAAAAACGGCCTGAGTATTCTCAACATTGCCCATACTTCTCTTGTTGGTTATCTAAAGGTGAAAAGAGAACACGAAACCCGACTGAAAACCGGATATACCTGGAATAGTCAAAAACGGGAGTATGAGAAAAGCAATGTTTCCTTTTCCGACCCTTTTATGCTAGAGAGAATCAAGCAGTTGGAAAAATCGGCGTTGAAATATCGACCGCTGATGTTAACGATACTGCAATTTGCTCCTAACAAAGTTGTTAAAAACAAGTGTCTTCAGACAAAAACGCTTTATGACCGGACTTTTGGCAAACCTGGACCGGTGGACCGGGCAAAATCGATTGCCATTCTCGGTTTAGCCTGTCTGGAATCGTTAAAATTGATTACACGCAGAGTGTGTGGCCTCGGGGAGAAAACCTACCAGCCCCCGATGAAGAGAACTGAATATAATTTCCCTGATCTCAGAAACTGAAGATACCCTGTTGAATTATATAAATACCGCGTAGTCGTTGGGTAAGATTTTGCAGGCAAAATTTAAAAAAGGAGAAAACCATGGCGAAAACGCAATATCAAAAAGTAAATCGAATTATCGAAATGGTTGCGTATATCAACTACATAACCATCGACTGCTCCATGAAAAAAGTGTTTGACTATATGACAACTCCTGCTTTCTGGCCTGTGTATCATCCGATCTCCGATGCTGCGGAAAAAGATCCCGATCCGGATTTCTGGCTAAATCAGGACTTTTGGCCGGAACGTTTTCCACTTCCAAAACCGGATAAAAACACGGATATTAATAAACCGCTTCAGAAAAACGGAATTGTATTGGAAACCGTCAGTGTGGGTCCGTTAACCCAAAAGGTTCATTGGATCGGAGTGGAAAGCAATGGAGAATCTCACTTTTGTATGATGGGCAAATCAAATGAACTGGGGGGAGTTGTTTCCTTCATTGACTACATTCTGAGCCCTAACCAGGATGATCCCTCAAAAACAGATGTCAAACGAGAGGTGATCTATTCGGAAAAAGCATTTATGATGAAGCTCCTGGGGCTATTTTGGATGAACAAGTTCCTTTCCAAATATTGGAAAGAAGCTTTGACTAACCTGAAAAAAATCCTTGAAGAAAAATGAATTACCTCGCCGCAAGCAGCGGGGAAATTCATATGTCATTCCGGCCTTGAGCCGGAATCCATACTATTTTCAGCGCAAAAGGGCGGTGGATCCCGGATCGAGTCCGGGATGACACGAAGACGCAATCGGCGGGGCATTAAACCCAAGTTTCGTAATCAACCCGGAATAAATTGATATGACTCGTAATGAAAGAGTGGTAAGAGAATTGTTTGCTGTCGCAGAGATAGAAATCAATGGACACAACCCCTGGGATCTCAAGGTAAAAGACCAGCGATTCTATAAAAGGGTTTTAACAGAAGGTGTGCTGGGGTTTGCGGAATCATACATTTCGGGCTGGATAGTCTGTGAGCAGATGGATGACCTGATAGCAAGGTTATTACGGGGAGATATCAAAAATAAACTAAAAAAAAACTGGGGACTCCTTTTTCACATTCTTAAGTCTCGACTATTCAACCTTCAGGTTTTGTCTCGGTCAAGTCAGGTTGCCCATGTTCATTATAACTTATCAAATCAGTTCTATGAACTGATGCTGGGCAAAACCATGGCTTACACCGCTGCTTACTGGAAAAACGCAGCAAATCTGGATGAAGCTCAGTATAACAAATACGACCTGGTCTGTCGCAAAGTCCAATTAAAAGAGGGAGAAACCGTTCTTGAACTGGGATGCGGTTGGGGAGGGTTTGCTAAATATGCAGCGGAGAAATACGGCTGCAAAATGGTGTCAGTTAATATTTCGAGTGAACAGGTAAAATACGCCAAGGAATTCTGCAAAGGACTTCCTGTTTCGGTTTTCCATTGTGATTATCGGAACCATTCAGTTTATAATCCGGATCATATCCGTTTCGATAAAGCTGTCAGCATCGGAATGGCCGAACATGTTGGTCCCAAGAACTACCGGAATCTGTTTGACGTTGTCGATAGGCAGTTAAAGGATGACGGTTTGTTTTTATTGCACACCATCGGCAGCGATATTTCACTCAGCACCTGTGAACCCTTCACGCATAAATACATCTTTCCAAACTCTGTTTTGCCTTCCATTAAACAGGTTGGGGATGCCATCGAAGGTCATTTTGTCGCTGAAGATCTGCAGAATTTTGGGAAATATTATTTCAATACTCTGAAGGAGTGGTATAATAACTATAAAAAAAATTGGGATACCATTCGGATGTTTGACCCGGTTAAATTTGATACCAGGTTTGACAGAATCTGGAGTTTTTATCTGTTGGGAGGAATGGGAATGGCTAAATCCAAAGCCAACCATCTATGGCAGTTTGTTTTTTCCAAGAAAGGATTTCAGGAGTTATATGAAGCAGTCAGATAAACGGTTTCTGCTCTACATTTCAATCTTAAGGGACGGATATAGATGATCCCCGGATATACGATCAATGAGCTGCTACACGAGGGGCCCCTAACCCTCGTATATAGTGCTGTAACAATTGAGAATGGTGAAAGAGTAATATTAAAAGCCCTTAAACCGGAGCACATTCTTCCCGCAGCAAAGGCCCGCCTCAGGCATGAATATAACATCACCAAGTCGCTGACATTTGACGAGGTCGTTTCCGTTCGTTCATTTGAGCAAGATGAGAACACTGTCGCTTTAATTCTTGATGATTTTGATGGAATATCTCTCTATCAACTCATGCAAACCGAAAAACTGGGGATCAAAGAAGCATTAGAAGTGGCGGTTCAAATTGTAGTGGCTATTGAGAAGGTACATAATTCAAAGATCATTCATAAGGATATAAAACCTCAAAACCTGATTGTCAATCGGCATAACTATACAGTTAAGCTTACCGATTTTGGAATCTCTACACAGCTTTCTCATGAAAATCAAACTGTGACCAGTCCACAGGTTCTTGAAGGCACACTGTCCTATATGTCGCCGGAACAAACGGCGCGTATGAACAGGGGGATAGATTATCGCACCGACTTTTATTCCTTTGGGGTAACGCTGTATGAGATGCTGACTTTCAGTCTGCCTTATCAGGTTGCAGATCCCATGGAGCTCATTCATTGTCATATCGCCAGAATGCCAGATCCCCCAATTAGTCGTAATCCTGATATTCCACAAGTGTTATCCGACATCGTTATCAAGTTGATGTCCAAAATGCCTGAAGACAGGTATCAAAGTGCCTTTGGTTTAAAACAGGATCTGGAAAAATGCCTTGAGCAGTGGAGAACATCTGCCAAAATTGAAAGCTTTCCGCTGGGAAAGAAAGATGTTTTGAGTCGGTTTTTAATTCCCGAAACCTTGTATGGTCGAGAAAAAGAGATTGAGATTCTGATGTCCACTTTCGATCAAACCTGTACGGGTGATATTAAATTGATGCTTGTCTCAGGAGCTCCCGGTATCGGGAAGTCGGCCATTATAAATGAGATCCATAAACCGATAGTCAGGCAGAGGGGATATTTTATTTCCGGAAAGTTCGATCAGTTCCAGGGCAATGTACCCTACATAGCTTTGATCAGGTCGTTCAGGGATCTTATACAGCAGATTCTTACAGAAAACGAGGCTCAGATTTCCAACTGGAAACAGCGGTTGTTAGAAGCGTTGGGACAAAATGGGCAGATAGTTGTTGATATAATTCCGGAATTAGGTTTGATTATCGGGAAGCAAAAACCCGTCCCGGGCCTTTCTCCAGCTGAATCCCTGAACCGATTCAACCTGACATTTCTAAACTTTGTTCGCGTTTTTACCTGCAAAGAGCATCCTCTTGTAATCTTTCTGGACGACCTTCAATGGGCGGATTCCGGCTCGTTGAATATGATGAAACTTTTTCTGACTGGTCAACAAGCAAATTATCTTTTAATCATAGGAGCATACAGGGATACTGAAGTTTCCAAGTCCAGCCCGTTGATGATAACACTTGATGAGCTTTCCGCGAGCAACGTATCGATTGAACGGATCTATCTCAACCCTCTCGAACCTGAATCTGTTCAGCAACTCATTTGTGATACGCTATTTTGCGAAGCTTCAAAGGCTTATGGATTAAGCCAATTGGTCTTTGAAAAAACCGGGGGAAATCCGTTTTTTGTTAATGAATTCTTAAAATCGTTATTTAAAAAAGAGTTGGTTGTGTTCAACCCTTCATCAGAAATGTGGCAATGGGATACAGAAGAGATCAGGAAACTTGAGACCACGGAGAATGTTGTTGACTTGATGATTGAAAAGATAAACAACCTGGAACCGCACATACAAAACCATTTAAAACTATCCGCCTGTATTGGCAACCAGTTCAGTCTGAAAACCCTTTCGGTTATTTCGGAAAAATCCCCATTTAAAACAGCCTCTGATCTGTTAGTCGCTATCCGGGAGGGACTCATCCAGCCAGTTGGAAATGCCTACAAACAGATCCATGACCACGACAATGAAGAAGAGAGTATTTCAAGTGCGAATCTATCTGAACTGTCTAAAACTGTCACTTACAGGTTTCTTCATGACCGGATTCAACAAGCCGCCTATTCTTTTATCAGCGAAGAGAAGAAACAGGAAACCCATTATAAGATTGGTTATCTGCTATATGAGAATGCTACCGAGAGTGAACGGGAAGAGCAGCCATTTGATATTGTTAACCAATTAAACCTGGGGTTGTCACTTTTTGTTGAAAAGTCAAGGAAGATTGAATTGGCCGGGATGAACCTGGGGGCAGGGAGAAAAGCGAAAACCTCTTCTGCCTATGATATGGCTCTGGAATATCTTAAAATTGCCACCCGCCAGTTGGATCGTGAAAGTTGGGAAACCGATTTTCAATTGACATTTGACATTAACAAAGAGCTGGCTGAATGCAACTACCTGATGGGGCATTTTGAAGATGCTGAAAAAACCTTCAGACTACTGTTGCATAAAGCCAAATCAAAACTGGATAAAGCAGACATCTATAGAATTCGCCTGAAACTGTATACCGCCATTGGAAAATTCGATGAGTCGATCAAAGCTGGTATCGAGGGACTGAGACTCTTTGGGTTTAAATCCTCAATATATCCCAATCCCATTACCATTCTATCCCTAATTATAAGGACCAAATGGATATTATACGGGCGAATACCTGCCGAATTGGAGGAACTGCCCAATGCAACAGACCCGGAGAATATCTGGATTCTTAAATTTCTGGAAAATCTTGTAATGCCTTCCTATCTATCTGGCAAAGACCTGTTGCTCCTGACCATGGGATTGAAGGCATTAAATCATTTATTGAAGGTCGGCAATACTGAATTTTCACCAGTAGTGTACAGTCTATATGGATCTTTTTTATCAGCCATTTTTAAGCGATATGCAGAGGGATACGAATTTGGAAAACTTGCCATTGAGTTGACCCGGAAGTATGAAAATCCTGAAACACGGGCTGTGGTTCTGTTTCATGTTCAATGCATTATTAACCACTGGAAGGTGCATCTACGAGAGTGTATTCCCATTGCCAGACAGTCGTACCAGGACTGTCTTGACTCGGGAAACCTGATTTGGGCATGTTTCAATGGGATTCGCATTCCGGCAGCCCGATTTATAATTGGTGATCCTATCAGCGAGGTTGTTAAAGAGGCCGATTTCTATCTTGATTTCATTCGGCTTACCAGGGATCAGAATATGATAGACAATGCCCAGTTTTTGTACCATGCCTATCTGAGTTTCCTGGGATTAACCAAATCTGCCACTTGCTGGAACACAGCTGGCTTTGACGAAGAAAACACTCTTCAGCGTATGGTAAAAAGCGACTTTAAGTCGGGATTTACAGTTTATTATATTTATAAGGCTCAAAACTGTTATTTATATGAGGAGTATGAAAAAGGGCTAAAATATACCCGTAAAGCACAAAAAAGTATAAATTCGATCCTGGGATTACCTGAAAATGCAGAATTATACTTTTATCATGGCCTTATTTTGACGGCTCTTTATCCAAAATCGTCTGTATTAAGAAAGCTGAAGATTCGCTTCGAATTGCTCTTAATAAGACGGCGCTTTAAAAAACTTTCTGAAAACTGTCCCGATAATCATCTCCATAAATATCTGCTTATCAAAGCTGAAATAGCCCGTATTACCGGTGATACGGAAAAAACGATCAGGTTGTACGATCAGGCTTTGAAATCCGCCACAGCAAGTGGATATGTTCAAAACCAGGCGATCATTTGTGAGTTGACTGCCAGTTTTTACCGGAAGCTGGGAATCAAGGAGATTTCAAACGCAAGTTTATTAAAAGCCCGCTATCTTTATCAAAAATGGGGTGCTCAGACAAAACTGGACGATTTGCAGAAAAAATATCCGGACTCTCCTACAACCGGGAGATCATCGGAGAGCTTTTTTGGAACTGTCCCGGCAAATCTTTCTTCCGCCGCTGACAGGCAGGTGGATCAATTGGATTTGACCTCTGTTGCCAAAGCGTCTCAGGCGATTTCAAAAGAGATAGTTTTTGATAAATTGCTGGAAAACTTGCTGAAAATAGTAATTGAGAATGCCGGTGCCCAAAAAGGTTTGCTAATACTAAAAGAAGGGGAGGACTTTTTAGTCACGTCCGGAATGTCCGTGGATAACAAACAGCAGGTTTTTCAACCTGTCAAAATCGATCTTTCCGATGATTTAGCAAAAACAGTTGTTAACTATGTTATCAGAACATCAAAGAACATCGTGCTAAATGATGCATTCAATGATCGCCAGTTTTTAGATGATAATTACATTATCCGAAAAAAGCCCAAGTCATTACTTTGTATACCAATTCATTACCAAGGAAACCTGACCGGTATCCTTTATCTGGAAAACAACCAGACTACTCATGCTTTTACACCGGATCGGATTGAATTGCTCCATCTTCTTGCTGCACAAGCTGCAATCTCAATCGAAAACGCAGGTTTATACAAACAACTTGACGAATATAATCGAACCCTTGAAGAAAAAGTCAAACTTCGAACTGAAGAACTAAATCAGAAAAATATCAAGCTGGAAATAGCCAAGGTCAAAGCGGACCAGGCTAATAGTGCAAAATCAGAATTCCTGGCCAATATCAGCCATGAACTTCGAACCCCTATGCATGGTATTTTGGGATTTACAAAGATGGGCATCGCCAAGATGGATCGGATTACTCCGGAAAAACTGAAGGGGTATCTGGAAGAGATCAATTACTCAGGCGAAAGATTATTAGCCCTGTTAAATGATCTCCTTGATCTTTCCAAATTGGAATCAGGCAAAATGAACTACGATTTTGCAGAGGTTTCACTTTCCATTCTGGTGGGCAATGTTATCCGGGAATATGAAGCTTTCAGCAATCAAAGGGGCCTCACCATCGACTTTGAGAAGCCGGATGTTGATGATATCGCAATCATGGACGCGAATAAAATGATGCAGGTAATTCGTAATTTGCTCTCCAATGCTATAAAATTTTCAAAAGAGAATGGGTTAATAAAGATAAATATAATAAATGATAACAAAGATTTAATCTTTTCTGTAATTGATAATGGTATTGGAATCAAGGAGGAAGAATTGAAACTGGTTTTTGATAAATTCTCTCAAAGCTCAACAACAAAAACCGGAGCAGGGGGTACCGGTTTAGGACTGGCAATCTGTAAACAGATTGTTTCTCATCATAAAGGCGAAATCTGGGCAGAACAGAATCCCAATGGCGGTGCTATTTTCCGTTTTTTTATCCCTTGCAGCGAACCGGATACACAATAATCACGGATTAAGTCAAAGAACCCTCTCTTAGGAACTGGTGTTTAATTTGCCGAGTTTAGTGACTGCTGGGCAAGTCTGCAGATTCTATCCAATCCAGCTAAGACAAAAGTAGATTAAATTTCCCGGGCTGCTAATTGGCTATACCTGCATAGGAAAATAAAAATCAGGATTCTTCGATAGTCGGTCTAATGCTGGTCGTAATTTGCAATTTCAGCAAACAATACAGGGATTGCAGATAAGGGGTTGGGACACCGTTATTTCTGGCGATGGTAATGGTATTGCCCAAAATAGCATCAATTTCCATTGTGCGGTTTTGTTCGAAATCAACCAGCATGCTGGTCTTAAAAGGTCGCATCTTGCGGTTACCACTTATTGCGTCTTCGATGATATCATTCTTCAGCTCATAACCATCTGATTTTGCAACCGCCAATACCTCGTTCATTACGTTTCGCACCAATTCTTCCGATTCAGGTACCTCAACCATCTGTTTTGAATCGGCATTTCCGCCAAGAACTGAAATTGGATTGAAAGAGGCGTTCCAAACCATTTTTTTCCATCGCTCCCTTGTGATTTCAGAAGAGGAACTGCAGGGAACCTCAGCTTTTTTAAACAGATCCGCCAGCTTTTTGCATTTTTCGCTTATCCCGTTGGGATAACTCCCCAGTACAATTTTCCCGGACCCGGTATGACGGGCAACACCCAATTCAATCCGGCTGATGGCAATAAAAGCAATGCCACTGATAATTTCGTTTTCAGGGAAAGCACTGGCCACCTCATTTTCAATGGCAATTCCATTTTGTATGAGGACAATGGTGGTATCCTCACCCACAGCCGGCCGGATGATGTCGGGAAGGTTGATTTCCGGTAATACTTTGAGGCAAACAATAATATAATCCGGCTTCATGGACAGGTTTTTGATGTCATTAACCACCTCAAAAGGCTCAACAACAAAATCCCCCTTGTAGCTGCGTACAATGATTCCCTTCTCTTTAATCACATCATAATCGGAACGACAGAAAGCAGAAACTCGGGTTTCCTCTTGAAAAAGTTTCCCGCCGAAATAGCTTCCTACAGCCCCGGTTCCCACAATCAGAATATCGGTTTTTTTCATGCTTTTGTAAAAGGAAATAGGATTATTGTTGATTCCTGTGTTTCATAAAATGGGGAACCTCAATCTCTTCAGCTGCTTTTACCGGTTTTGGATTAGGAAGCTGAAATTTTACTTCCGGTTGTTGCTTTTTGACCTGGTATTTAAGACTATCGGTAACACGTAAAGGTGACCGCCTGTAGTTTCCGGTACTCTTTTCTTTAAGAGATTTTTCGTAACCGGTAGCAATTACGGTAACGAAAACTTCATTCTTCAACGTTCCGTCATGCACCAAACCGAAAATAACGTCGGCGTTTTCGTGAGCTTTTTCCTGAACATACGTTGCTGCTGCTTCAGCATCCAATAATGGGAAATCATTATCTGCCACAATATTGATGATAATACCGGTTGCCCCACCAATTGGTTGGCTGATTAACGGACTGTTAATCGCTTTTTTAACAGCCTCCAATCCACGATTTTCACCAAAACCACTGCCGGTTCCCATTAAGGCGCTTCCCTTATCCTCCATAACAGTTCTTAGGTCCGCAAAATCGAGATTAATCACTCCTTCCAAGTTGATCAGGTTGGTGATGCCTGCAATAGCCTGTTTTAACACGTCATCTGCCATGGAGAACGCTTCGGTCATGGTCGTTTTTTCTGTGGCCAGATGCAATAACTTGGTGTTAGGTATGACAACCAGTGTGTCAATATGTCTCCTCAACTCTGCAAGTCCCCCTTCGGCTATTTGGGCACGTCGTCTGCCTTCAAAGCTGAAAGGAGTTGTCACAACCGCGACTGTCAGGATATTCATATTTTTTGCAACTTCGGCAACAATTGGTATCGCCCCGGTTCCGGTCCCGCCTCCCATACCTGCTGCCAGAAAAACCATATCAGCATTCTCCAGAACATTTTCGATCACATCTATTTCGGCTTCGGCAGCAACCCGACCGATATCGGGCTTCATTCCGGCTCCCAGCCCCCTGGTAATATCATTCCCTAAAGGGACAATAATACTTGCCTTATTGGAGTTCAATGCCATGGCATCCGTATTCATAGCTATGTACTCCACTCCTCTAACATTATCTTTGATCATACGATTGACGACATTTCCGCCGCCACCGCCGATACCGATTACTTTTATATTCGGTAAACCATAGCAGTTTGATCGTGATTCCAGACTATCCAATCTGATTGCCATAAATAATGCCTATTGTTTGACCCTTGCGAAATATATAACGGGGGTTAAATGATTGCTCTTGGTATTTAAACTTACAAATCCAGTTGAACGCAGATATTCCTTCAATTCCACTAATGTATGAGATATCAAAGCTGACTTGTGAAGTCCACTAGTAATAGTGGTAAACTGACGGTGATTGAAAAAAATATTGAACAAAGCTTTGGGAAAGAATCGGGTATTTTGGATTAACATTTATCGATTTAAGCTCAAAAAATCCATCCTCTTGTTTCTTTCCCGACGTTTTTATTTACAAAACATTTGAAATTCTGATAGTTTTGTGACTATTAGCCAATTAGAAAAATCGTATCAAAAGAGATCTTACAATTGGAAAACATTTTAACCCTTTTGAGATCAGAAATAATCTATAACCAATGGATTTAGTATGGAAAAGAATCAAAACAGATACTCAAAGGATTTTATCAAAGCTTTGGAAATCGGGCGTCCTCCCAATATCGTAAAACTATTTCCAAATTCAAAAGCTTTGATTGTAAGTGGAAAAGTTATTGATAGAGCCATGCTTGCAAGGGGCAATGCTATTGCCATGGCAGCAAATGGAAGAAGCAACGTTGTTATCTTTGGGGCATTAAAGGCTGCTCAAAAAGCTAACTCGGTTCTGATAATTGAAATAGCCAAATCGGAAGGAGGAGCCAATGCATATTGTGCATGCAGTTTCTGGAATTTGGCTCGTCAGGTGGACGCGGCATGTAATGAACTCAAGATCACCGTTCCGGTTGCGGTCCATGCTGATCATTATGGCATTAAAAATGAGGAGGATATCACTACTGCCCAGATTGAGATACCCAGCATATTTGAAGCCGGCATCACCTCCATTGCCATTGACGCATCTCACATGCCAGATGATCAAAATCTGCTAGCCAGTCTAAAACTTAATCCATTTGTTCCTCCCTGGGCAGGACTTGAAACAGAAGTCGGCGAAATTAAAGGAAAGGAAGGCTTATCAACAGTGGAAGAAGCGCTTTTTTTGATCAAAGGCCTGAATGCGCATGAAGTTTTTCCGGATTGGATCGCACTCAATAATGGAACCACTCACGGCATCGAAGCAAGCGATCAGGGAATTCAAGTGCCATTAACAGCCAGTATTCATGACGCAATTGAACCATATCATGTGTCGGGAGCTCAACATGGAACTTCGGGCAATAGTACCGAACGGCTAAAAAAAATAGCGAAAGAAACCAGAACGACCAAAGCCAATGTGGCAACGGCTCTACAGATGATATCCTGGGGATTGGAAGTTAATGACTATGGTAATGCCATAATTGATGATCAGGGTAGATTTAATAAGGTTAAGGGCGAAGGCGTAACCGAAGAACTCTGGGCTGATATGACAGCTTACGCTGATAAAAAAGGCTGGAAAAAGGGGGATTATAAAAAACTGAATCTGCCATTTGAAAACAGGATTTTAGCCCAACCCGCTGAAATCCGTGAGAGAATGATACAACGGGTAGAGAAGTTCGTTTATGACATGCTGGTAAATGTCTTTAACGCAAAAGATTCTGCTGACTTGGGAATCGAAGCGATTCTAAAAGCAAACTCCTACAATCTCGGATTTAAAGCAAAAAGAATTGAAGATCCAAAACAATGGACTGTCAGTAAAATCAAGGAAAAGGGAGCCCTGATCAGTTCGGATAAAGGGCGGGCAGGAGATTTTGACGATTAATGTGAATCAGGCAGATATAGCCTTGATGCATTCCGGACTGTTGTTGTTCGGGTTGTTAACAAAAGAGGAAACCGGATGATATTCCATTTCATCCGGTTCGAAGGGTACCAGCAGTTTCTGCAATATCTCGGGCGATTTTTCATCCGAATCCAGCCATAAGTTGTAATCTTCCCGTTTGAGAATAACCGGCATTCGAGGATGAACTGGCTGCAAAAGACTATTGGCACTAGTAGTTATGATAGTGCAAGAAAAAACAGGGAGTTGTCCTCCCTGTATCCACTTTTCCCAAAGACCTGCAAACGCGAAAGGTTTTCCGGACTTAAGCCTGATATGGGTTGGGATTTTTTTCTCCTTATCCCTCTTCCATTCGTAAAACCCATCAGACAATATCAAACATCTCTGGTTTTTAAATGGTTTCTTAAAAGAGGGCTTTTCTGCCAGGGTTTCGGATCTGGCATTAATCATCTTATAACTGATGTCTTTGTCTTTTGACCAGGACGGTATCAACCCCCAATGAAACAAAGAGGCTTTTGCTTTGTCAAAGTCAGGAATGGCGAGAATGTTTTGTGATGGGGCAATATTGTAATTCGGTTTTAGATACATTCCGAAATCAACGCCGGGAAAAGCATCCTGCAGATCTTCAATGTCCATCGTAAGTGTAAATCGACCACACATTTTGCACCAAAAGATGAATCCTTGTTAATTGTCTTCTTCTGCCAACTCTGCAATATACATTTCCAGAATCTTGGCATCCTCTTCCCACAGATCACAAAACGAGACACCAACTTCAAAACCATCTTCGACAGGATTTACATGTGCCGCAAGACCTTCACATTTTATTTCATATTTTCCTGTTTTTAAAGGAACTTCAAACATTAAATAAAATCTGGCTGAAGAATGAACTTCAGCGTTTGTCTTGCATAACATTCCGGATTTACTAATATTTATACCCTCGCATGCAATAAATTTCTCTTTGCCGATGGACAATTGAATCATCTGATACATCTTGAAACGGCCGTGTCTTCTTTTGTCATCCATATTGTTTTGCCGGATAATTTTTTCTTCAATCTTGGCCAAGACTCATTATTAACCCATTGACACCTTGGCAATATTTTTAATTAAGCTACTGATCTTTTTAATTAATCGGTTTAAATTACCCCATATTTCCAACTCAATAACAAGCAAATTGATTTTTATTTCCCATAAACAGATCTTTATCAGGTTATGAATCATTAAGCAACGATGTTCAATTGAGCAAGCAACGTCGGCATCTATTGGGGATGCTATCCAATAATAGTTCATTGCCTTACTGGTTTAAACTTTTTTGCGTTGCCGTATAAATCGTACTGAAAATTGCATGAAGAAGAAAGGGCGGATTACAAAAAAAAACAGCTTCTGAATCTCGATTGAAGCTGGTTTGATTTTATGGCTAATTTGAGGATAAACCTTCCTGCTTTGCCATGATATCAGGAAGGTTAGGATTGATGGATTACCACTCCTTTAAAATTTCAGTATATAACTCTTCCGCCTCATCAGCGGATGAGAACAATAATTTATGGTCGCCGCTTTCTTTGATCATCATGGTGAAGGACCAAAATGGATTGAATCCTTTGTGGCCAGTAAATTCATCTTCAAGATTGAAGATAAACGGAATCCCGAGTAAATTTCCTTCAAAATTGGCGGTATTCACTTTATCCGATTCAGCTTTCGGAATTAACGATGACAAAGCGATATTGCGAATTATTCTTGTGTCGTTTCCATTCTGACTCAAGTAATACTCAATCTCTCTGATTGGACTGGATTGTTTTACCGCTTTGGTCTTCATTTTTTTCTTTTTTGGAATCTTTCCCGATTTATCGCTCATTCATTTCTCAATTGTTAGAAAGATGCAACTCCCTGTTACCTCTTAGCCATTTCACAAAAACTGTTTCCGAAACAGACTTAAAACTCCATTTTGTCTAACCACATTCTTCCGGAATACTTTAGACCACCAATCGCTTTCGTTTATAAGAATCTTCCCTGGAGCTACGGTCTAAAGTATTCTTTATAGCGTGATAAATCTTAACCTCATATTCCCATCTTAAACTATATATTAGTAGTGTTTATAATTAACGTCAACCATGGTTGATCAATCAGTCCGTTGAATCAAACCTTGGCGTTGCTTCATAAGCAGATTAATTCGAGACAATTGGTCAACGATTTTAGGAAAAAGATCTGATCAGTTTATCTCTGATTAAAAACTAGCTTTATGAATTTAAAGCCATACTGATTCGTTTTAGGGAATGGGATAATTTTAGATCTTGGTATTGATCCAGAACATAAATCCCAATTAACAAAAAGGGAAAAATTTGAAACTACCCTCTATTGAGAAGCTGTTTTTCCAATATTGAAATCGTTCTTCAATATTGAAAAACGGGATGATACTCAATTTCCAGTTTGAATGAAGATAAAAAATCCAGTAGCATACAAAAATGAATAGTAAAAGCCTTTTAAAAGCTTGATTTTTCGCTTGATCATGATTCATTCAAACCTGAAATCTTATGAAATTAAACCGTTTTAAGTTCGATAGAATGGAGCTGGCCGGATCATTGGGTGATTTAGGAACGTTAATCCCTTTATTTGTTGCTTTGATTGTACTCTGCAAACTAAGTATAACAACTGTTCTTCTGCTGGCTGGAGCCTACTATATCATCAGCGGGATATTTTTTCGACTCCCTATGCCTGTTCAACCCTTGAAAGTTGTCTCAGCAATTGCCATAGCCATTCCAACCCAGGTGACTCCGTCAGTGCTTGCCGCAACAGCCATGGTATTCGGATTGATTACCTTGTTTTTAGGATTAACCGGTTTAATCGACTGGATTGCTAAACTGTTTTCAAAGCCAATTGTAAGAGGAATCCAGCTTGGTCTGGGATTTATATTGGTAAAAAAGGGAATGGGATTTATTCTTGATCCCAATCTTTTCAGTAATTCCGGTGCAGACGCGTACCAGTTGTGGGGGATCTCCGCTAATCTCATACTAGGAATCGCCGGGTGTGCAATAACCTTGGTACTGATTACAAATAAAAAAGTTCCAGCTGCATTGTTAATCATATCCATCGGTTTTGTATTGGGATTTGTCTTTGGAACAATCGGTGATATACCCATTTCGCTTGGTCCAACTCCCATCGAGTTTTACATTCCATCCTCCAATGATTTTTTTATTGCCATAACCCTGCTGGTCATACCACAGATCCCCTTAACCATCGGCAATGCAATTATCGGCACCAAAGATACCAGCCAATCTCTTTTTGGTAAAGGTTCAGCAACAAAAAGAGTGACCAACCGGAACCTTTCGATAAGCATGGGACTTGCCAACCTGCTTACCGGTATTACTGGTGGCGTTCCCATGTGTCATGGAGCTGGGGGACTGGCTGCTCATTACAGATTTGGCGCCAGAACAGGTGGATCAAATATTATGATTGGGCTGATTTTTCTGGTTATTGCCATCCTGTTTGGTTCAATAGGTATCACCCTGTTGACGTCTCTGCCCAATGCCATATTCGGCATACTGCTTATTTTTGCCGGTCTGGAACTGGCCACCCTGATTAAGGATATCAAGGAAAGAAATGATCTTTTTGTGGTCGTCCTGATCGCTTCTGTCGCCATTGTTTCAACAAATATGAGTATTGCTTTTGCCATTGGAATTGCCGTTTCCTTCTTGATTAGAGTAGCCAAAATAGAATTGTAGTCAATAAATGAGTCTATTCTGACTAGCCTCATTTATTTAATGCCGGTACTGGCATAGAGTGGAGCTTTTGGGAAACGATTCAGACTCCGCTTGCTTAAACCCTCTTGCTCACAAAAAACTTCTTATGACAAAACAAGTAATCATCAGAAAAGGAACTCTGCAGGATGTTGCGGTCATTACCGAATTTAATAAGAGAATGGCCAAAGAAACAGAGAATAAATTATTGGATGAGAAAAGAGTGCTGGCTGGGGCTCTTAATCTGGTAAAAAATCCTGAATACGGATTCTACCTGGTTGCTGAAAAACAGGGAGAAATAATGGCAGCATTGATGATTACGACTGAATGGAGCGATTGGCGAGACGGCAATTTCTGGTGGATTCAAAGCGTATATGTCAGGTCGGAATTCCGCAGACAGGGAGTTTTCAGTCTTCTCTATCAGACAGTCAGCGATCTGGCAAAACAGCAGGGTGACGTCTGTGGAATTCGGTTATATGTGGAACAAAACAATTCGGTTGCCCAAAGAACGTATGAATCCCTGGGCATGAAAGACGCACACTACAAAGTATACGAGATGGAAATGGTGAAATAAATTCAGCTAAATATTGGCGAATCCTCTTTCCAGATCCTCAATAATATCATGGACCTCTTCTATTCCCACCGCCAGTCTGAAGAGGGTATCGGTAATTCCAAGGTCAAGTCGTCGCTCCTTTGTATAATCATAGTAGCTTACTAATGCAGGGTGGGTTATCAGGGTCTCCACACCTCCCAGACTTGGAGCTATGTAAATCATCTCAAGGGAGTCCATAAACCGTTTGGCCGATTCAAGATCACCTTTAACATTGAATGAAACAACACCACCCCCGCCTTTCATCTGCTCTTTTGCTATTTGATAATGACGGTGGCTTTCCAAAAACGGGTAATACACTTTTTCAACCTTGGGATGATTTTCCAGGAAGCGAGCGATTTCCAGTGTAGATTCGTTTTGTTTTTTTACTCTCAAAGGGAATGTTTTTATTCCCCTAATTAAAAGATAGGCACAATTCGCATCGATTACTCCACCCAGGGCTTTGTGCAGGCTGCGAATTTTTGCAATCAGGTCTGAATTTCCCAATACAGCACCTGCTAAAATATCATTATGACCGGCGAAATATTTGGTGGCACTGTGCATAACAAGATCTATTCCATACTCCAGGGGTTTCTGATTAACCGGAGTAGCAAAAGTACTATCGATAAAGGTTATCACATTGTGCTTTTTTCCAATTTCCCTGAATTTTTTAAGATCAAAAACATTTAGATAGGGATTGGTTGGAGATTCCGAAAAGATAAACCGGGTATTCTTTTTTACGGATTTATCCATCAAGTCGTAATCACCAAAAGGGACTATGGTGCACTCGATTCCAAATCTTTTCAGATAGGATTCACAAAATTCCAGGGTCTTTTTATAACAATCATCTGTAATCACAATATGATCACCACTTTGAACAATAGCAAAAATCGTGGTTGTGATTGCCATCATTCCTGAAGCAAACAGTACACAATCCTCCGCGTTTTCCAACGCAGCCAGTCTATGTTCAGCAATTTTTTCCGTTGGATTTCCGTATCTGCCATATTCAAATCTCTCTTTTTTATGCTTGGTATAGGCTTCTATTTCCTTGCTGTCTTTAAAGGTATAGGTTGAGGTTTGAAATATGGGAGTCGTAAGTGAGTCTGCGTATTTTTCTTTGGTTTCACCCGCATGGACAGCCTTTGTGGCGGATGATCTGAATATTCTTTTTTCCATTTTCAGTTCTATAATTATCGCTGTTTACAGCCAAATCAGAATAAAAGATAAAAAGTTAGGATCACTGTTTATCCAGAATGAGAAGAAAAGCTGTACTATTCCTAATAAGGCTTAAGTTTCCCTGATTTTGTTTTAAAAAGCAAACAAGACCGGATAAAACACCTGCTGTCCGATCAATAATTTACTGCTTTGTCTTTCAATTTGCGCAAGATTTCTCAAATATATTATTTGAATTGTCATACTTTGACTTTTTTTATATAAGAGAAGTCAAAACACTTCATTTACCGGCTTAATACATGCTATCTCCAACAAATCTAATTCGATCAATTCTAAATAAAAAATTCTGGATTTTTGATCTGGATGGTACTCTGACCATACCGGTGCACGATTTTCCCGGGATAAGAAAACAGCTGGGAGTTCCGGACGGTATGGATATCCTCGACCATGTTTCTCAACAAACCGAAAAAAAGAAAAAGGAACTACTGGAGACACTCAACTCAATTGAAGTCAAGCTTGCCGACCAGTCCAAGCCTGCAGAAGGTACAATGGAATTGATATCTACCCTGAACAAGAATAAGGTAGCCTTGGGGGTAATAACCAGAAATACAAAAGAAAACGCCAAAGTATCACTGGAAAAAATCGGCATTTTATCCAGCTTTAAGGAAAATTGCATCCTGGGACGTGAAGATGCGCCACCTAAACCCGATCCGACGGGAATCAGACATCTGCTGTCAATATGGGGGGTTAAACCAATTGAAGCAGTAATGGTTGGAGATTACCTGTTTGATCTACAGGCAGGAAAAGCTGCCGGAACCTCAACCATCCATGTCGATTACTTTAATAACAACGATTGGAAGAATCTGACCGACATCCAAATCAAGTCACTCAAAGAACTGATAATGATGTTTTGATATTTGGGGGATATCCAAAAAAGGGAGATAAACGATGATCATTCTCGGATTGCCTGATATTCATGGTAGCTGGAAGAAACTTAATAAGCTTACCAATCAGATAGCTGTAGCTGATCTGGTTCTGTTGTTGGGGGATATCACTAATTTTGGGCATAAACCGGAAATGGAATCCATCGTTTCCTGGGTAAAGGAGATCAATGCCCATTGCCTGGCGGTTCCCGGGAATTGTGACCATGCGGAAACAGAAGAAGTTCTGGATGCCATGGATGTGAACTTGAACGGTAGACACAAAATCATTAACAATCTGGCTTTTTTAGGCTTGGGAGCCTCTCTGGCGACTCCTTTCAAAGGAACACCATTTGAAGTTTCCGAGACCTATCTCGAACAAAAACTTGAAAATGCAATAAACGAATTGGATCCTGCGTATCCAAAAATACTGGTATCCCACCAACCTCCATACAATACCACCGCCGATGCTGTTAACGACGATCTGCATGTGGGTTCCCACAGTGTCAGGAGTTTTATAAAGACCCATCAACCGATGCTCTGCTTTACCGGGCACATTCATGAAGGCAGGGGGATCGACTCCATTGGCAAAACCAGGATTATCAATCCGAGTCCTGTCTACCAGGGATATTATGCCCATGCAGAGATAGAAGACTCCGCTATAAAGGTACTTGAAATCCGTTCTATCAACGAATAAGCCCCATAATTCGTCGTAACAGGGGCGTTTTCAGCTCAATGGCAGCATCAGGACAAAGCTCCTGGCAGCAATAGCATCTGATGCATTCATCATAATGATAGACGGGAGGCAGATCTTTGTTACCGTCCAACCAGTCCACCGCTTTCGGATCAACAGGACACATGGAAACGCAGGTTCCGCATTGAGTGCAGATATCCTTATTGATGAAGGGTTTAGGAACCAGGCGGTTGTTTATGAACCCAGAAAATCCCCGCGCTTGTTTATCAAAAGATTTTATCGGTCGCTTTTTAACATCAAATGACGTTGTCTTCAGATCTTCAATGCTGTCGCCCAGGATTGTTATCTCATCTGCCAGGTAAACTCCGGCCCCTGTTTCACTACCATACTGGATAGTTGGCACATATTGGGGATCAAGATCAACGAGCCGACAAACGGTAGCGTCAAGTGCCACAGGATCTCTGGAAAACAGCAATACATTCATCTGTTTAGGTTTTCCGCCCCGCGGACCGTTGCCTTCCATCGCCTGAATTCCGTCCATTATATACAACCGGGGATTAACAAAGTTATTGAGATCCACCAGCATCTTCCCGAAATCGTGAGCTCCAGGCAATTTGACATGAAATTCTCCTTTCAGCACTCCCGGAATACAACCGAACTGGTTTTTGATACAGCCGGTCATTCTTTCCAGTCCGTGTGTTTTTAATTTCGGCAGGCTGATAAGACCATCAGCTTCCAAAACCCCCTTGGCGATTATAAATTTCTTGTTTTGAATCCCTTTTTCGAAAAAAACCGATTCCCCGTTTTTAAAATCCGCCGGTTTTACTCCAAGCTGTTCCGCAATTTCCAGAAGCCCCGCTTTCCTGGCTGCTCTCTGCATGCTCCCGAATGCCGGCGAATCACCAAAGGAAAGCTCAACCTCCTCTTTGCCAAAGAGCTCACAAACTGCTTGAAAGACTGCCGGATGCGTTGTAACACACTTTTCAGGGACTTCGGCGACCAGTAAGTTTGGTTTTAGCAGTATTTTTTCACCCGGTTTCACAAAACTGCCGGTTCCTCCCAGCAGGTCAATTCCTTTTTTAACAGCCTGTCTCACCAGGTTGTAATCATAACTTTCACACTTTATTACGGCTACATCGGACATATCGGTTTTTACCAGGGCTAGGGTGCCGTTAAGTTTTGAGGTTGAAGTTTTAAACATTCGGTTGTCTCTATATAACGATTAGCTTGCTATCATTCGTTTTTCTTTACCAGCGAAGCACAAATCGAAAAGAATCACAATACCATTTGCTAATGACACCCCGCATTGATATTGTTTTGCTATTACGACAGATACTCAGAACCGGTTTCTCAAGTTAAAACTTCAGCTTGTTTTTTGTGATGGGTCTTGAAAAAAAAATATATAATCTTAAGAGTCTGATTAAGTCTTACGGAAGTGTTGCCATAGCTTTTTCCGGAGGAGTTGACAGCACCTTCCTCACAAAAATTGCTTTTCAGGTTCTGGGAGAGAATAGTCTGGCGCTGACTGTTGACAGCATCTTTTTTCCACGGGAAGAACTCAGACAGTCACGGGAGATAGCCAAAGAGATAGGAGTTCGGCATGAGATTATAACCATTGATCAGCTTGATGACGATGTGCTTAATAATAAAAGAGAGCGCTGTTATCTGTGTAAAACCAATATCTTTGGTCTATTATTAAAACAGATGCACAAAGAGAAAATCGAAATACTTCTTGACGGATCCAACATCGATGATCTGTCCGATTACAGACCGGGAATGAGAGCATTAAAGGAATTAAGCATTGTCAGCCCGTTGATTGAATGTGATTTCAGCAAGGCAGAAATACGTCTGGCGTCAAAAGAACTGGGTCTTCCGACCTGGAACAAACCATCCCTGGCATGTTTGGCTTCAAGGATTCCTTATCATCAGAAAATTACGAAAGAAGCCCTGCTACAGATTGAAAAATCAGAAGATTACCTGAGATCTCTTGGCTTGATCCAGGTTCGTGTCAGGTATCATCAGGATATAGCCAGAATAGAGGTAGATGTTTCTCAACGTCAGTTTTTCTTTGACCCGGAAATGATGGACCGTGTAAATGGGACTCTTAAATCCTACGGTTTCAAATATGTTACCTTTGATCTTGAAGGGTATAAAACCGGTAATCTGAATTAATAATCAGCAGGTAACGAGACAACATGCACGAAGATAAAATACGAGTGTTATTACAGCAGATTAAAGAGAATAGTCTCAGCGTTGAATCGGCTCTGGACCAGTTTAAGAATCTTCCTTTCGAAGACCTTGGTTTTGCTATGGTAGACCACCATCGTCAGATACGGACCGGATACCCGGAGACCATTTTCAGCCAGGGCAAAACCATTGAACAGATCACAAGCATTGCGGCCAATATGCTGGATAAAAATGTCAATATCATGGCAACCCGAGCAAATAAAGAGATTTATCAGGCTCTGAAATCTCTCAGCGAAAAAGCCGTTTATCACGAACTGGCCAGAATTGTAATCATCCGTAACCGGGAGGTTGAGAAAACGATTAGCAAAATTCTGATTATCACTGCAGGAACATCTGATATTCCGGTTGCCGAAGAAGCAGCCATCACCGCAGAGATGATGGGGAATACGGTCGCCAGGTTGTTTGATGTTGGTGTGGCGGGAATTCATCGATTACTGTCCAACAAAAGTAAAATCGATGATGCCAGTGTTCTGGTGGTTGTCGCCGGGATGGATGGAGCCCTTCCCAGTGTAGTGGCTGGATTGACCGACAAACCGGTAATCGCAGTGCCAACCAGCGTCGGTTATGGAGCCAGTTTTGGTGGTTTGGCAGCTCTGCTGACCATGCTTAACAGCTGCGCCAACGGTGTAACCGTCGTTAATATCGATAATGGTTTTGGTGCGGGTTTCTCCGCATCTGTTATTAATCAGATCGCTGAAAAAGCGATAAAATCTTAAGAAATCATGGATAAGATCTTATATTTTGACTGCTTCGCAGGGATTAGCGGAGATATGACTATAGGCGCCCTCATCGATTTGGGTGTAAAAAAGGAAGAACTGATTGCTCAATTAAAATCCCTTAATCTACCTGGATATGAGCTTAAGGTCACTCAAAAGGTGAAAAACGGGATTTCGGGAACCGATTTTGATGTGATTCTCGAAGAACATTCGCATCACCAAAATCACCACCATCCACACAGAAACCTGAAGATAATTGAAGGAATTATTGACAAAAGTAATATCGATAATGATGCAAAAAACCTAAGCAAACAGATTTTTAATACTATTGCAAAGGCGGAAGCGAAAGTCCATGGAAAGTCAATCGACGAGATCCATTTTCATGAAGTCGGTGCCGTCGATTCGATTGTTGATATTGTAGGGACGGCAATCTGCCTTTCTATTTTAAAACCCGATAAAATCTATTCATCTGCTTTGCACGTAGGTTCCGGAACGGTTAAATGCGCTCATGGACTGTTACCGGTTCCAGCCCCTGCAACAGCAGACATCCTCAAAAACGTTCCCATCTATTCAACCGATGTGGTCGGAGAGTTGGTAACGCCGACAGGGGCTGCTATTATAAAAACCATTGCTAAAAAATTTGGCTCCCTCCCTGCCATGATCATCCAAAAAACAGGATATGGAACCGGTAAAAAGGAATTCAGTATCCCGAACCTGCTGCGTGTATTCTGGGGTGAGGAATCTGAAGAAAATACCATAGCTGTTGATAAGCTGATCATGCTGGAAACCAACATTGATGATATGAACCCGGAAATATACTCCTATCTGTTGCCACTATTATTTGAACAGGGGGCACTGGATGTTTTTATGACCAATATTATCATGAAAAAAGGTCGGCCCGGGGTTTTATTGAATGTACTCAGTGATCAACAGGATTTTCAAAAACTTGAAGCCATCATTTTTAATGAAACCTCAACCCTGGGAATCAGAAGAATTCCTGTGGATCGCGCTTGCCTTGAAAGAAAAATCATGGCGATCGAAACAGAGTTCGGACCTGTCAAAGCGAAAGCTGCCCTTCAAAACGGAAAAATCTTAAAGATTTCACCGGAATATGAGGACTGTAAAAGACTGGCTGAACAAAAAGGGATACCCTTGAAGACTGTGTATGAAGTGACTGTGACTAAAATTCAAAAGTCCGATTTTAAATAAACTAACCTATTATCAAAACCAGATAATGCCAATTAATAAATTCAAACCAGGTTTATTGATGCTGCTGGGATTGTGGTCCGCAGCCTTGTACGCAGATAACAGCGCATTAAAAGTGATGCAGGAGTTAACGGTCTGTAAGGCAGGTTGTCAATTCACAACTATTCAAGCGGCAAATGATGATGAGCGTACCCGAGCAGGTGATACAATCCTCATTAAGGACACCATTCACACCGAAGGTGGAATAACACTGGGAAAGAGTATAAAGATTATAGGCGACACGATACCAGGTACGATTGTACAGGCCCACACTCAACCAGGTAAGGCTGGTGACAGGGTGTTTCAGATTCAAGAGAGAGCTGAAGTCACTCTTGAAAATTTAACCATCAGACACGGGAAACCCAAAGGTTACCCGAGTTCCGGGGGAGGAATCAGCAACCTGGGAAGCTTGACCCTCATAAATGTCCTGGTAATCGAAAATCTGGCAAGAACTTCCGGGGGAGGGATCTGGAATAAGGGCACGCTGACCATTCTCAACAGCAAGATCAGTAGAAATTACGCTGAGAGGGCCGGTCCAATCGGGAAAGCATGCGGGGCCGGTGGTGGTATTCAAAATGAGAAGGGTGGCGTTTTGGTGATTGAAAACAGTGAAATCAGTTACAATACCTCGGATTCCCGGGGAGGTGGACTGTTTATATCTTGCGATACCAAGGCAATCATTAAAAACTCAAACATCACCCATAATAAAAGTACGAAAGAGGGTGGCGGAATCTCTGTCATGGGAGAACTGGAGATGTACAACAGCAATATCAGTCATAATTCGGTAGGCGGACTCGCCAATTTCGGAAAACTGAGTTTTCAAAATAATTCAATCGAAAATAATACTATCTCCAGCGACATGAGTAATTTTTGTAAAATCGGTAAATGCGGAACCATTCAGCTTAATACCAATAACAACATCGGGACTGCCAATTTCGAATAGGTCTTGGGAAGGGGATCAAATCTCTCCATGAGTTTTTACCCTCACATAGAATACATAAATATCAAACTTGAGCCCTTTTTCTTCAACTCGCCAAGCTTATATGATTTATTGAAGAAGCAATAGCACAATCAAATCAATCAGACAGAATTAAATTATCATTATTCCTAAACGCCCCTGTACCTCAAATCCATGTTGTTATTTTCCAACTAATGCCTCACTAGTGTCTGATCTTACCCTATAGAAATCAATGGCTTAAAGGAGATAGTCTCTTTTCCCCTTTATCGTTTGTTAAGTACCTGCAGGGAAACAAAAAAACAATATTTTGACATCTGTTCTGAAGGAGTGATACAATGGGCACATTCTCTAATTCAAGGGATAATACACTTTTTAGTATTAATGGAGTTGATATGAAAAAGAACAGAATCTTATGGTTTGGCATAATAACACTCTCAATGATTGCATCCTTGTTTTTCGTAGTAGGATGTGCGACGAGTGACGATGATGATGAATCGACAACAAGTACGACCGCAAGCTCCAACAGTCTGGATTTTGCTAATTCTGCGGCCAGGGCCTTGCCTGCGATTGAAGGTTCATCCTCAAGCAGCGCCCCTTCTCTTACTGCTGGGGATGTTATTAGCGATCAGGTTATCAGCAATTTCTTCAAGCTGGAGTGTTATATGCCTGATAGCGATAATAACTGTCCTACAGGAGTTACGCCTGAAATTAATACCAATAAATACACGGTAACAACCCTTATCGGTGTTATCTACCATGCTGAAATGTACATGGAAAATGTTCTGAACTATTTCGCCTCAAGTTGCACGGCAGCTACTGTGAACGCAAGTTCCTTTAAGACTGACGATTCCAGTGGTGATACGAGTACCTACCTGATTGACTATTTCAGCCAGTTGAACTGCATCGGATCTTCAACTTACAGTTCACAAACCCAGTATTTTGCCACTCAAACCGATACCTCTGCCAAAAATGTCATGATTGTTACCAGAAAACACGATACGGCCACTGCAGGTTGGGATCAATCCGATATTTATCAGGCGTATTTGTCCAAAACCGATGCCAGCAATGATCATGTACTTGCTTTTAACACCACCAATATCAATGATACCGCTGCTGATGACAGTACGTTTCGCACCGTATTGATAGTGAACCTCTCAAATCGCAAATTCCTGGTTCGCTTCCATGGCACCGGTTCTAACTATGTAATGGCTGCCGGACAAGGGGGGATAAGCACAGCAGGTGTCTTTGAATCCGGTTATTATTTTGCAAAGTCAAATGCAACACCCAGTGGAATCTGCATCAATAACGCAACCCGGTTGGAAGCGGATGCTGCCAACTGCTCCGCTGAAACCGCAACCTGGACCAGTGCTGCTGACGTTGCCACATATCTGGACCTAACAGCAGCTGAGCAAACAGACCTGGCTAACTTTTTGTTGTACTTCACTGATGGGCCAACTACTACGGCACTGTCGGTATTTCCGGCAACCGCAACCGATGCCATGCATATACCTGATCGCATTGAGTGATGCTAAAATAAACTGCGGTATAAACACTGATATATTGAAACAGTAATATACAGAAAAAGGGGGACAAGTCATCTTGGCCCCTTTTGTTTAAAGGGTTGCAGACAAATACTCCTCAAGCCTGTTCAAAGACTGCTCCATGGTTGTTCTGCCGAATCCGATTCTAAAGTTGTTGCTGGACTTGTCATACAAGGTTCCCGGCAAAAGAAGAACCCCCGCTTTAGTTACCAGATCATGACAGAACTTGGTGATTTCTCCCCGCCTGAGTTCCGGGAATGCGATTGGCCCGGCTTTTGGCATGCTCCACCTGAACAGGTCTTGGTATTGATCAAAAAACTGATTTAACAAACTGAGGTTGTTGTTAACAATGCCGAGGTTTCTTTTGATGAGTTTCTCTTTGTTTTTAAGGGCAAGGGTCGACAGAAATTCACTGGGGGCACTGTTGCAGATGGTCGTATAATCCTTGTAAGCTGCCAGCTTATGGTAGATCTCTTTGTTTTGCGTTGCAATCCACCCGATTCTCAATCCGGCCAATCCAAAGGTCTTGGACATAACTCCCAGGGCCAGCCCGTTTTCATTAATATCGCAGATTGAAGGCAACCGGTCATTTTCATCATACTCCAGATAGCGGTAGACCTCATCGGAAAAGATAAAAAAACCATGCTCATTGGAAAGATCGGAAAGAGTTTTAAACTCCTCTTTTGTAAACTGGAATCCCGTGGGGTTATGGGGTGTATTCACAATAACCAGCTTGGTATTTGGCCTGATCTGATCCTTGAAAATATCAAAATCCACCTTCCAGTCCGGACAATTCTCCAGTTTCCAATAAGTAACTTCACAACCAATCGATTCTGCAATTTCGGTTAATGATTGGTAACAGGGATAGAGCACAATTACATGATCGCCTGGTTCCAAAATAGCGTTCATGAAATTAAAAATTGGTTCCTCAGCACCGGAATGAACCAGAACCTGTTCCGGATTCACCCCACTGTACAGCTGGGCTATCTCTTCACGCAAAGCGGGATCACCTTGTGATTCGGTATATCCTAACCAGACATTACTCAGAGTTGCTTCCGATACCTGACCCAGTTTCAGCAGGTCGCCGATGGACATCGATTCACAGTCCGAACAACAGAGTAGGTGGGGAGCGTTGAATTCGTATTTTGCAAAATATCGTTCCAGTTTGAAAGGGGATATCTTCATTTAGATCCTTTTAATATTATACGTTTTTACAAGGGCACAGCAAACCGAGAGATACCGGCTTGTTTTGCCTCCTTGACTGCCTGTTTAAACTCCTGTCTTGAAAGAGAACTCGACAGTTGCTCCACATGATAGGCTTTACCACAGGGTCGATATTGATCCATAACATTGACATAGGTGTTGGGCGAAATTTTCTCTGCAATAAATTTCATAACGTCCTTGGTTCCCGCAGCCCCGGATGGCATCACCAAGTGACGCACCAGCAACCCTTTTTGGGCTATTCCGTTTTCATCAAACTGAAGATCCCCGACCTGCCGATGCATCTCAACAAGGGCGTTTCGAGCTACTTCCGGGTAATCAGGAGCATGACAGGTCAATTCGGCAATTCCGGCATCCCAGAATTTAAAATCCGGCATGTAGATATCAATGACACCATCCAACAGCTGAAGGGTTTCCACTTTGTCATAACCACTGGAGTTGTATACTAGAGGAACGCATAGACCAATCTCAATTGCCATGTCCAGGGCTGCCAATATCTGTGGAACCACATGGGTGGGAGTGACAAAATTGATGTTGTGACAACCGTTGTTCTGAAGAATCATCATCGTAGTTGCCAGCTGGGCCATGCCTACCTCTGCTCCATTTCCATCATGGCTTATGTCGTAGTTTTGGCAGAAATTACATTTTAGATTGCAATGAGTAAAAAAGATGGTACCCGAACCGAACATTCCCACCAGGGGAGGTTCCTCCCCAAAGTGGGAATTAAAACTGGATAACCACGCATCCTCCCCTGTATTACATTCTCCCACCTCTCCCGCAAGACGGTCTACTTCACACTCCCGCGGACAGATTGTGCACGATTTTAACAAAGCCCGAGCTTTGTTTATTTTTTCCCTCAATAAACCCTTCCTTTTGGTTTCCAGATAAACCGGTTCGAATGCCGCCATAAATATCCTTATGCTAAGCTAAGGGGTCAAGTCTCGTTTTGTTGCAACTCTCTAAGTTGCAACAAAACGAGACTTGACCCCTTAGGTTCTGTTGCGGTTGATAACCTCTTTTTTTACTTCGTGGGGTAGGTCGTCAAAAAAGGCGCAATAGCCTGCCACCCGCACCACGATCCCGGGGTGTTTACCGGGATTATTCAAGGCGTCTTCGAGAACCTGATGATCCAGTACATTCAGTTGAAGTTCCATGCCTCCTTTTTCAAAATATCCGCGAAGCAGGGAATCCAGAATCATCACTCCCTTCTCCCCTTTGAGAGTATGGGGATCGAAACTCAAATTAAGGGCGTACCCGTTGGGTGATAATCTGGGGTCGGTTGACGCCACAGAATTCAAAACAGCGGTTGGACCGGAACGATCCATTCCATTGCCGGCGCTCATACTGGCAGCAAAAGGCTGGCCGGCTTTCCTTCCGCTGGGTAGCGCCGCTGTCTGTTCACCGAATCCCACATGACAAGTTGACGAATAAAACCCGGGAATATAAGGGCCTCCTCTGGAGTTTTGATGGTTTCCCAGTGCCGCATGAAATATGCACATTGTCCTTTCTGCAAATCTGTCTACAGAACCGTGATCGTTTCCGAATTTGGTGGCTTTGACCAGGTAAGACCGGAGGGGCTCGTTCTGATCAAAGTTTGTTTTCAAGGCATCGATAATCTCTTTGAGGGAAAACCGCTTATTTTGAAACACTACTTCCTCAATGGCCGCCAGCGAATCCGAGACATCAGCCACTCCAACTCCCTGTATCCCACTTGAGTTATACTGGGCACCGCCGGCAGTAATATCTTTATTGTTCTCAATACAGCCATCTACCAGCATGGAGGAGAACGGAGTGGGATGATAGTTTCGATTGCCCTTTTCGATCACCTGGATATCTCTTATCAGCCTTTTTACCAAGTGGCTAACCTGTTTTTCGAAAGCGGTGATTACATCTTCCATGTCATGAAACAACCCAGGATTTCTGGTGTTTATACCAATCTGTTTTCTGCCGTTAATCCGTTTTCCCTGGTTTAAAGCCAGTTCAAGACAAACCGGCAGATTAACCAGTGCCGCATCAGTGGAGCAAAAACTTCTGCTGGGTATGGTGGGTTCAACACAGCCGACAATGCCATAGGTATTCGCTTCCTCTTCACTATACCCGTGTGCTGTTAAAGAGGAGACGGTTGCCTCGTCACAAAAGAAGGCAGGCGACCCTGTTCCCTTCCTGGCAACATCCAATGCCCGTCGTATAAATTCACTGGGGGTGTTCTTGTGAATCCTGACCTGATAGTTGGGATCTCTCAATCCCGACTCTTCCATCACGTCAAGCAAGATCCAGGAGAGGTCATTAACGGCATTTTCTCCCCTACTGTCTATTCCCCCGACAATGGCAGCCTGGGCAACCAGGAAACCTCCGTGGTATTTACTCATTTTTTCGGAGATCAGGAATACATGCTCGGTTGTTTTTGCGGAAAAGCAGAGCAGCAGTTTCTTTGCCTGTTGCGGTGTTATTCTGCCTGTTTCCAGATCTTTTTTGTAATAGGGGTATAGGATTTGATCCAGTCGACCGAAGGAAACTGCTGAGTTTACCCCTTCCAGGCAGACTGCCATGTGGCAGATCCAAAGTGCCTGCAGGGCTTCATGGAAGGTTTCAGCCGGATTTTCGGGCACCTTTTTGCAGATCTCTGCCAGGGAAACCAGTTCCTGTGATCGCTTTTTGTCGGTTTCCAATTGTACCAATCGTTCTATTTCGCAGGACATACGATTGGAATAGTCGATAACCGCTTCGGCTGTAATCGCCATTGCCCGGAATAGATCGGTTTTACCATTTTTCAGTTGTTCAAGATAACCTTTAAGCCCTATTTTTATTGCCTTTTCATAATGGGGGATAAAATGTCCGATTCCGGCAACCTCGTTTATCAGGTAATAATTGGGATTTAGTTGATCGACAATGTATTGACTTAAGTGTTTCAGATCGGGCCAGAAAGCGCGGATGATCATATTACGGGGAAGCCAGTAGGGAATGACCCCTTTGAGCAATTTCAGGCGATCTCCCCAGGAGATTTTAAATGGTGTGGTTTTGCGTTTATCGATCCAAAGCAGCTCCTGACAGGAAAATACACCGGACAACTCCGGTTGCATGATGGCTGATTTCCTGTATTTGCCAATATTACCGACTATGAGCTCGTCCGGATAGATTTTGATCGACTTCTTTCGCATTAAATGACGGAATGCTTTGGCTTTCCTTATCACCATAGGTTCGTTGGCATTATCGAACTGTTTGAAATACTCTGTAACCAACCGAGCCCTTTCAATACAGAGGTGAATGGGGTATGAAAGCAGTTCGTTTTTGATGCGCTGAAAACGGGTTGAAAGAATCATAAGCTTCTTCAGTCTACAAAAAAAATTGAATAATACCTGTGCCGGGTTCAAGCCCAATATCCAGACATATGCAGTTGCTATATTTTTAGCAGCTCATATTAAGAAAAGCTGAGTAAACTTACCTTGTTCTTATTCACTTGTTCTTGTGCTTCAAAATATTAACTTATGCGTATCCAAAAGGAAAGTTTGTTTTGGCAGGAATATCCCTCCCGGGAGTCATCAAATGACTTTATCAGAATTAAGAAGGGAGTTCAGAGTTGTAGTCGAGTATAAATTTTATCTGGTCATCTTTTTAAACTCTCTTGTGAATTCATGAGGGTCAATCAGAGGTCCCAAGGCGATCAATTCGGTGGGACCCGGTTCTTTCAAGATGGTTTGGAGGGTAGTTTGGCCAAAACAGGATTGTACAGATACTATTGTTTGATCTGTCAAATTGACATATCCCTTGATACGATATGCGGTTTTTTCATACAGTTGCAGAAAGTTTTGCAGGTTTCTCCTTGAAATAGTCTCAGTTGTTCGTAATACGGCAGAACAGACCGATAGCGGACCATGGGGTTTAATGTCCTGTGTGTTTGATCGATTTTTATTGTCATCTGGTCTTTGAATGAACGCTTCATTTAAGATACCATGAGGCAGTTCACAAAAACGTGCTCGAATTATATTGGCGTGAGAGTTTACCTCGACTACTCTTTTTTCCACTCTGGTCACATGTTCCTGTGATACAACGTCTGTTTTATTAAGAATAATTGTGTCGGCGATTCGTACTTGATGTGTCATCCGTTGAACCCGGGGCTCCAAGTCGAGGAAGGAGGTTGAATCGACAACACACCAGACATGGGCCAGGTATAGTTTTTCATTAAGTTCTTTTGCTGAAAGAAGTTGGCCGATTGCAATGGGATCGGCCAAACCTGTGGCTTCCAATATGATAACATCCGGTTGGTATGATTCTATCAGATCAGCCAGGGAGTGAACAAAGCTGGATAGCAGGCAGACACAAAACACCGAGCCTTTGTTTATTTCTACTATTTTAAAGGTTTTCCCGGATTCTTTTAATTCCTGGCCATCAACATTGGCGTTGGCAAACTCATTTTGAATGACGGCTATTTTCCATTCATCCGCATGGGCATTCAGAAAACGCTTCAGAAGAGTTGTTTTCCCGCTTCCCAGGAATCCCGTAACCAAGACGAAAGGGATACTGTTTAGTGAATTTCTTTGATCCATTCTTTGATAACAGTTATGGAAGGCACGATTCCTTCGGATTTGACCTTGTATCTGGCCGTCATAACAGCTGGAGTGACAGCTATGCCGTATGACAGAATCTCTTTCTCATCCGTTATATATTGGATACTAACATCGGCTCCTAATTCGTTAATGGCCTGCTCTACATTGGGCGTGATTTTCTCACACTCACTGGCATCTTTGCCGAAAACCAGTAAGGAGCCTTTTTTAAGCTTAATTTTATAATTTAATTTCTCAAATATCCGTTTTTGAATGGCGGCAATGAGTTCATCTTGGGGAGGGATACGGGAGACAAACGTAATTTTTCCGTCAATACAGATGGTTGGTATATTCTTCACCATTAACGAAGCCATGAATTTAAGGGATTCACGATATTTTATTTTATGTTCCCGCCACTCAACAATGTGTTTGAATTGAGGAATTACCCGTTGTACCGATTCGACCATGTATTGACAAGGCGCACAAGATTCGGAATCCAGGGTGATAATATCAATGATGATCTTATCCGTTTTCCCATATTCGCTCATGTCAAGGCTATCCGAAGCTTTTTCATGATCCTGAATTGTGAGAGCAACCTCCCGCTGGTAGGGATCACGAAGATACTCAGTAACAGCCTGAATATTTTTCGGGGGAGTAGAGTAGGGTAAGTCACAACCGGGAGCAAGGATAAATCCTTTACCGCCGCTGGAATTGACACAGTCCTGGGCATTTAGCATGGCATCGTTTTCGTTTCCCAGGAGAAGTACCATGGTTAACTGCAGGTTACCCCCAAAACTGATGTTTCTTGCAAGACAGATGTCCCGGACATATTCCAGGGGTATATTCTCGTCCACCGAAATATTATCTGGATTGCAATCACACATGGCTTCAATGTTTTGCTGTGCATGGCCACAGACAAAAAAAGAACTCAGCGTTTGTTTCTCTTTTATAAATGCGAAAATCTCTTTCATCGGATCGGTAATGAATTGCTTAAAGTGTTTTGGACCGATTTGACTGGTCATGGGGTCCACAACGGCAATGATGTCGCATCCAGCATCTATGTAGTATTCCGACATGGCGAGGCAGACCTGTTTGCAGAATTCAAGGACCTCTTTTACTCCCTGTTCATCCTGATACAACTGCATAAATATATCGGACCCGCACAAATGAAGTGCCAGAGTGAAAGGCCCCGTGATCAATCCATAAAGCGCCAAATCCGGGTAGCGCTTCCTTAAAACCCGGGTTGCATTAAGAACTATCGGCAAGCGACCATCTGAAGACTGAGGGATCTTTAGATCTGCCAAAAGCTTCCCATTGGCCAGGGGATGACTGGATACCGCCGGAGGATTTTCATCCGCCCAGAGCAAGTCACACCCCAAGATCTCAGCTTCAATTTGCAGATCAAAAACGATGGGAATTCCATCCGGTTGGTAACGTTTAATTGCTTCTTCTGTGCCCTGAATAATATGTTTTTCCGACTTTAGATAATCGGTGGCGTTAACTCCAATCAGTGATCCGCCATGACATCCTACAAAAGGTACCCAGGGAACACGCTCGGTTTTCTTAAGAGCAATTGCCGCTTTTATCAGTTCTTTTCCTTCCATGCCTTATTTGTAGAATATAAGTGAACTTGTTATTAATTGGCCAAATGGCTGATCTCATTTTGCACCCTGTTCAGATCTGCCAGGTAAAACCGGGAAGCAATTAAATAGAGAGTTCCTGCTATTACGGGGGCGATGGGCAGGAATATCATGGCGGTTTCGATGCCATAGGCATCTGATAACGCTCCAATTACGATCGGCGCGGTGGAACTCCCCAGAATATGTTGAATAATCACATTCAGACTTAGGGAAACAGCTCTCAATCCCGGATGAACAACGTCTTGAGTGACAGCGACAGCAGCCGGAACGAACCCGACAATTAAAATACCATTTAAAATCAGGATGGTGAATTGCAGATTGCCCTTAAAAAAAGTGAAGGCGATAAAAAGGAAAATTGCAGATGAGAATGAGGTCAGCGCAGGGAAGATAAGACGGGCGGTTTTCCTTCGGACATACCACTTGTCAGCCAGGTATCCTCCTAAAGGCGCTCCCACGATTGCCAATAACATCACGGCGCCACCTTTGATGCCCGCTTCCGTCATGGGTACATTGTTTACCCTGTGAAAATAGGTCGGTAACCAGGTCATCATCGCCGTCGTTAAAAATACACTGGCAGCAAATGCAAGGTTGTTAAAGATTAGTGTCTTGTTTGTTAAAAAATGTCTGGCGATATCGGGCACATTCATTTTTACCGTTTGATCGCTCCCTATATCCACAGCCTTTCTAGTGAGTTCTATGGTTTTATAATCTTTGATAAAAAAGAACAGGATTGCTACCAGTAAACCGGGCAATGCAATAATACCAAACGCATGACGCCAGCCGTATCGTTCCGCAATAAACGCTCCCAACCCGATTCCCAGGGCGCTACCCAAGGGAATGGAGGCATTCCACAACCCCAGCATTCTGGCACGATTCTTTTCAGGAAACAGGGTCGAAATCAAAGCGGTACCACCGGGAGCGTATCCGGCTTCACCGACACCGATAGCTGTTCTGGCAATGAACAATTGTTTGAAATTGTTGGTAAACGCACAGGAAACCGCGGCAACACTCCAAAGCACTGACATGATTCCAATGCTTTTTCTACGACTCCACCGATCCACCAGGATAGAGGCGGGAAGCGACAGGATTAAAATGGACCAGTAAACGGTTGAAACAAACATGCCGCATTGGGCATCTGTTAACCCCCAATCCTCTTTAATATAGGGAAAGAGGGAAACAACCACCAATCGGTCGATGTAATCAAACATATACAGCAGGAATAGCAGGCCAAAAACATAATAAGCGTATCGTTTCGAGTTCTCAGGATCTTTTTGCATGGATCTCCAGGTAGAGGTTAGTGATTATGGTTATACAGACCGTATTTCTTGGTCGCTTCAAACATGGCAATACAGTTTTCCGGGTTTACTCCGGGATGAAGCGAATTTGAAGAGCAGATGATCAACCCACCACCCTTTCCGGGTCAAAATAAAAGCCTAATAACCATGACACTTGTTTAACGGGAATTCATCAAGGATTTGGCGACACCTACTGCCGAAGCGGCATCCGGGGCGTAGCCATCAGCTCCGATCTCATGAGCGAATTTCTCGGTCAGGGGAGCACCACCTACCAGGACCTTGGTTGTTATGTTGTTAGCCCGCAGCTCCTTTATGGTTTTCTCCATGTTGACCATGGTAGTAGTGAGCAGCGCAGAAATTCCGACAAAATCAGCTTTATGATCCACGGCAGATTCCAGAAAACGTTCAGCAGAGACATCAATCCCCAGGTCGATAACATTAAAACCGGCGCCCTTGAACATTATTCCAATCAGATTTTTTCCAATATCATGAAGATCGCCCTCAACTGTGCCGATTACCAGAGTTCCAGTTTTTTTAATCTTGGCATTTACCATTTTGGGTTCAAGGATTTCGAGGGCTTTGTTCATGGCTCTGGCGGCAATCAGCATCTCAGGAACAAAGACCTCATTTCTTTTAAAACGCTCTCCAATAGCAGACATTCCAACGATAAGACCATTATCTATGATTTCCTGGGGGTTGAAATTCTGTTGCAGGGCCATTGAGGTGAGTTTGCTGACCTCATTCATATCACCCTGTTGGATATATTCCGAAATTTCTTGTAGTAATGCCATAATACACCTCTAAAAAAATGAAATTAAGTGTCTGTCAATAGTTATAGATTGACAGCTCGCAGTTTCTGCCCAATAAGTCAATCTCTTCAAAAACGGCAAAACCGCTTCTACCTGAAAATTATTTAGCTTGGCTGTTGGTAGGAATTATAGAAGCCGAAAACAGGGGATTATAGGACTATACCTTTTTATTTTGGTAATAATCTTTCAATTTGCAGCCCAGACAGAGTGAATAAATACTTTTAAGTATTAACTGCCAAAAAATGCAGAACATAACTTATAAGGTACTAAATTGTCGGGGAGTCTTGCCGGTATATTTTTTAAAAATCTTGGTAAAGTAACTTTGATCGAAAAAACCGAGTTTGGTTGTTATCTCCACAAAGGTCAGTTTCTTTTCCAGAATCAGTTTCTTGGCGTTCTCAACCCTGGTAATATTCACAAATTCGGAAAAGGAGAGCCCAGTCTCCATTTTGAAGGCAATAGAAAATCGTGATTCTGACATGGCAGCCAGCAGTGCAACTTCTGACAACACCAGTTTTTTGTCCAGGTTATTCTTAATATAATCGATGGCACGATTGATAGTTCCCAGCTTCTTGCGAGTCGTCGTAACTGTTGCAATGAAATCGTTTAAGATTGCTGTCAACCACAGGGAAAATGAGTAAATATCATCTAGATCCTCAGTATTTTTTGTATATTGGCTGGTTAAATGATAATACTCTTCAATATTTCCACCGATCTCCAACATGGTTCTGGAAATCAGGACAAACAATTCCAGCATACGAAATTTCAATAGGCTGATATTGTTTATCCCTTCCAGAAAAATCTCGCTTAATACGTCGTTCAGTCCACTTCTGATTTTTTCCACCTCCAGAAACTGCAAGGCCTGGATTAAATTGTTCTGTTTTTGATAGATAACATGACGGCTGTATTCCTCCTTGCTCTTTTTCTCGATTATCTTCTCTGCAATCTCTCTTTGAATATGCGCACGGTTTTCGAGTTTTTTAAACAGATCAATATCAAACAGATTGTTTTTTTTGAAAAGTGTAAACAACATCTGGGATGCACTATTAACCGTCTGTGATGATATCAACATTCCTTTCCTGTTTATTCCCGGAAATTCAAACAAATACTCCTGCAGAAGATTCTGATGCTGCTCGAAAAGAACAAATCCCGATAAAACGCCTCCAAGGATAGTGTTATCCCGGGTGATAGAAACTCCCCAGATTACAAAATCCTTATGACACAGATGCACAAACGGTCCGCCCAAGCGATACGATTCCCTGAGAACCAGACGATGCTCTTCCTTACATTTGACGGTGTGTTTGCAGTAGAAACCATCACAAATCCAAAGAGTTCCAGAATCACTCACCACCTCTCCTTGATTATCAAGAACTATTGAGTGAATTCGAGTTTTGTCATAATATACCGCTAATGTTGTTTCGATCCTTTCAATAATATCCTGGGGTAATTGATAAATATTTGGAATCTTGGATTTTGCCATTATTTTTTATGTCTTTTTCGTTTAAAACCACTCATTGACGGTACGTGGGGAACGTTAACAGATTCAACCATCTTATACAACTCCGAATCTGCACCAGGCATTGCGGTTTTAGCGGATGACTCATTTGCCCTATTTTATCTATTGCCAGATAAACTGGCGTGAATTAAAAATGTCCTGCTGTGGAATCAAAAAAAAAATAGATAATTCAGGATTTTTATCATTTACAACAGGAAGTTGTTTTACCTATTTTAGATGCAGAAAGTCTGAATAGAGGCTTATGTGATTGGTATTGCCACATCATAATAATATCAACCAGCTATGAATCAATGTAAGATTCCCGATTCGACGGGGAGTTAGACCCATAAGCACCTTGCTAGGGGCATTTTTGTGCAAAAAACGGATTTTAAAAACGGTAGGGCGGGGTTACATGGCCGCCTTTTGAAAAGTGTTGGCGGGGATGTAACCCTGCCCTACCGTTATCCTTGCTCCAACAGTATATTTGCTTAAATTAGCGTTTCTGGGAATTACCCCTCCTATCACCGGATAAAAAAAATTAACGAGCTACCGTAAAACAGGATAAACAGACATGAAGAAAGTAGTACTCGCATACAGTGGTGGATTAGATACTTCCGTCATATTGAAATGGCTTGCCAACAATGGGTTTGATGTCATCGCGTACGTAGCAGACCTGGGGCAAAAAGAAGATTTTGAAAAAGTCAGAGAGAAAGCTCTAAAAACAGGCGCATCCAAGGTTTACATCGAAGACCTTCGGAATGAGTTTGTTACGGATTTCATTTTTCCCTCAATCAAAGCCAATGCACTCTATGAAGGACGATATTTGCTGGGAACTGCTTTGGCCAGACCACTTATCTCAAAACGGCAAATTGAGATTGCCGCCATGGAAAACGCCGAATATGTCTCCCACGGTGCAACGGGTAAAGGAAACGACCAGGTTCGTTTTGAACTGGCGTACTACGCTCTCAACCCTGAAATCAAGGTTCTTGCTCCCTGGAAGATGAAAGAGTTCCTGGACGAGTTTAAAGGACGGGATGAGATGATCGCCTATGCCAAAAAATATAATATTGAAGTTAAGGCCACAAAATCTAAGCCTTACAGCGAAGATGACAATCTTTTCCACATCAGCCATGAAGCGGGAATACTGGAAGATCCGCTTTATGAAGCTGAAGAGGATGTCTACTCCAAAACGGTTTCTCCCGAAAACGCTCCGGATACGGCAACAAAAATCATGCTGGAGTTTAAGGACGGTATCCCTGTTTGTGTGGAAAATCTGGATGACGGCATCGTCGAAACCAAACCGTTGGAGTTGTTTACCTATCTTAATAAGGTAGGTATGGAAAATGGTATTGGTAGGATGGATATGGTGGAAAATAGATATGTGGGAATCAAATCCCGCGGTATTTATGAAACACCTGGTGGAACCATTCTTCATGTCGCTCATATGGATATTGAAGGAATTGCCATGGACAGGGAAGTGATGAGACTGCGCAACATGCTGACAGCCAAGATTTCGGAGATTATTTACTACGGATACTGGTTCAGCCCCGAAATGGAGTTTCTAATGGCGGCAATTGACAAAAGCCAGGAAGTAATTGACGGGAAAGTATATTTGAAGCTCTACAAAGGAAATGCTTATGTCACCGCTCGAGAATCCTCAACCTCTCTCTATGATGAAAAACTTTCCAGTATGCATATTGAAGGAGGCTTTGACCAGCAGGATTCCGCAGGTTTTATCAAGACCAACGCCATTCGCTTGAAAGCCCATGCTGCCATCATGAAAACGAAGAGGAAACCGGTACAGTAATAATCGGTTTGAGTTGGTCAAGTTAAGATAGCCTGTAACAAAGTATTTCGGATAAACCGACTGCGTGACAAGGGGGAAGTAATATTCCCCTGACTATTCTCGCTGCTGGTTAGTTCATTGAGTGGAGTATCCCCTGGCCGGTAACCAGTGAATAGAGTAGGACATCATCTGATGAGATCTCTTGGGAAACAAAACCCTTGTTTTCAAGAAACCTTAAGTGTGCAAGCGCTTCACCTGTGGCAAACCATTGCTGCATCAACGGAAAATGGTCCCAGGATTCGGCTTTAATATCCCATGTCATCCGGGATGCCGTTTGAACTGCGTGCTGACTTCCTGATTTCAGGATATCCAGTACTTCGTTACAACGATGCAGATGGTGAGTCATTAACTCGTCTACTCTTTTTCGGCAATCATGGATCAGGCTTCGGTGGCCCGGCAGAACAAGCTTGACATCCAGGGCAGCAATCTTTGTAAGACTTTCCATATAACTTTTCAAGGGATCATCGTCCAGACTCCAAACCTGGATATTGGGCGTAATATCGCCTAAAATATGATCTCCCGAGAAGACAATCTTTTGATGGGGTTCATAGAGGCAGATGTGCCCCCAGGTATGTCCGGGTGTTTCCAGACATTTTAGCGTATAGTCGCCGATTGTTATTATATCCCCTTCCCCGACATGATCCCATTCAACTGATCGTTCCGGTCCGTGCTTATGTCCGGGATGATTTTTGACTGCTGATTGCAGAGCTTCACGTGAGAATCCGGACATGGAGGCATATTTCAACATTTTTTTCCAACCGCTTTGATCTTCAACTCGCAGGGCATCCACTTTTCCCATGTAAGTTTTGGCGCCGGGCCTGGCAAAAGTAGCAATCAATCCCTGGTGATCCGCGTGAAGATGGCTGGAGAAAAAATCTGTTTTATCCAGATCAATTTGCATTTCTTCATATGCCTGTGATAACACTTCCAGACACTCAGGTTGATTGAAAGCGGTATCAATAACAAGGTTTCTTGTTTCCGAGGTCAATAAGTAGGAATTCACCGATTTTAGAGGATTTGCAGGTAGGGGAACTTCTATACGGTATATATTTGGCAATATTTCTTCAATCACACCTTAACTCCATGTTGTATGTTTACTGACATCCATTTCAGCACTATCATCAAAGAATAATGATAGGCCCTTGTCTGATCAGTGTCAAGGTGGCCCTTTCTAATCTCGAATGATTAACAATATTGTTTCTCAGCTTAAATTAAATATAAGGCTTCACAATTACTGTTTTTTTTATGACATGGAAAAAGCCGGGTGTTTTAGAAAAATATAACCATAATCCCGAATAGATACAGTCTTATCGGCCAATGATACTATGACGGACTCAGGATACCTGGGAGGAAGTGGGGTGAGGGGCCACATATGTCTGAGAATGGCGTTTTCTTCAACCGGATTAAGGTCAAAAACCTGCTTTGCGTTCCTGAGAGCGATAGCCGGATGCTTGAATCCATGAAGACCCGGGCTGTCTTTGTGCCAATCATAAAGATAAAAATCATGCAATAATGCCCCGCGGGTGGCTGATACATAATCCAATCCCAATCTTCTTGTTATCTTGAACGTCAATTCAGCCACCTCCAACGTATGCTGCAAACAGGAGATTTTCGCATGATGCCGGAAACACTCCAGGGATAAAAAAAGATCGTGGTTCAGAACGATTTTGATCTGAGGGTAGTCGGCCAGCTTATACTTGTTAATCATGTTTATTATTCCACTTAAACCTTCTACGTTTTTTGATAATAATAATTGGTAACTGACTGACTTTTATTGCCAGATTCTGTGAGTGAATAATACCACCGCAGAAGTTAACCCCTTTAAGAAACCTCTCCTTTTGATGAATAATAAACCGTTTTTCGGCAACCTCCTTCAGCCTGCCTATCATTCCGGATGAATAAATGAAATCCAGTTGCAGAACAAAAATTACAAACACATTGATCAGTAAGAGGGTGTTATCATTTAAATGATTGAGACTTTTTAAAGACAACGGATAGAGAGTTTTCTCAAAAACAAGAGAAAGTACTGTCCAGGCAATCGAAAACCTCAGGCAGATATGTCCCCGAAAATTTAACCAGTCTTTGGAATAATCCCAGAAACGCTTTTTAAACAGTCTGAGCAACAATTCACCCGTGATAAACTCCATAAGGGTTATAACGGTAAAATAGATAATCAATCTCAGTAGGATTGGTTGAGCAGCTGTAAATAACAGGGTGATTTGAATAAAAATCCCGGCAAACCCATATAGTGGAACAATAGGTCCTTTAAGAAAACCGGGGTTGACCAATTTAACCTGACAGATCGAACGATAAACAAATTCAAGTATCCAACCGAGATAAGAAAAAAGGAAAAACAGAAAAAATAATTGATTCAAGCTGTACGCATTTTCCAGAACCTTGAGAAAAACCAGCCCATTCTGGATGATATAGTTGAGAAACATCTTAACTCCCGTTTTGATTGGAAATTTTTTGGGGCAGAAGAGCATTGATTAAATACTCTATATCCTGTTCAAACTTTTTGATGGAAATCGATTCCAGCTGCCCCCTGATCGTTTCCTTCATCCCTTTCAAGGTGAACAATAACGTATTAACAATTGCCTGCTGCTCTTTTGGTAAAAGCTTTTTGGTATAATTATTTTGTATGATTCTACTGATGATCTTTCTGGAGGATTCATCCAACTTTTCCAGAAACAGGCGAATCTTTTCATCATAGTTTCCATATAACATTTTATCCGACAAAAACGGGTTCTCTATAACAATCTTTAAATGACTCAGCAGGGCAATTCTAAGCTTGCCAACAGGATCATTAATCGAAACAATGGTTTTTCCTAAAAAATCTTCAAACATCTGCAGCTTGTCATTCATCAATTCCTTGAAAATTCCGTCTTTGCTACCAAAATAATTGTAGATGGTACCCTTGGCCACATTGGACAACTGTGCTATTTCGTCCACGCCGGTTCGTTTGATTCCAAACCGGTTAAAGAGCTTTTCTGCAATATCCAGAATCTGTTTTCTTTTTTGTGGTTTCATCTGATTTCCAGGTTGAGTTTAGAATATTAAACTTTTGTACTTTTGAACTAGTATATTCTATATTTTGGTTTTTTTCATACTCTTGTCAATACAAAAATTGGGATTAAATTGAAAAAGCATGGATATGCCAGTAACAAATTTTTGATTATCTTGGGGATGAAGTGTAACGGCATCAGCCAGGCGATATTCAACGGTTTCTTTTGTCTACATCTGTTTTGGAGGTACTGACTAAAGGCAAAACGGAAGGAAACTTTATCAGAGGTCATTCTCTTTCGGTTTTCGAGCTTTCCATATAATCTTCACACAGCCCTTTGATAATAATACTTCAATAGACCGTTAGGGAAAAAAGAATCAAATAGAATAATTTTTCCAAACCCCGATTCAGGCCTCCAATTCATTTTCTCCAAAAACCTTATGAATATCTTGACACACAAAAAGCAAGTTTCTATTATCTCATCTGTCATCAATATGAGTGGGTCGTTACTAGTTCCCGCAGAATTGAAGCCACTAAAATGGAGATTATTTTCATGCAAACAGAAACCGTATCGGTGCATGGCGGGAAAAAGCGATTATTCTATATTGACAATATCCGCATTTTTTTAACCATCCTGGTGGTACTTCATCACACTGCCATCGGGTATGGCGGGTCCGGGGATTGGATTATTATTGAACGCCCGACGGACAGCATCAGCCCTGTTTTTTTAACCCTGTTTAACGCTTTGAACCAGAGTTTTTTCATGTCCCTCTTTTTTCTGTTGTCCGGCTTTTTTGTGCCGGGTGCCTTGGACAAAAAAGGGGTGCCAATCTTTATAAAAGATCGCCTGATTCGGCTGGGAATCCCGATATTGGTTTTTGCTTTTATAATCTCCAAATTTGTTGATTATCTTATATTGAATTATACCCGGGGAAGGGTAGTTACGTTCTACCAGGTATTTTCCTATCAGTTCAAACACCCGTCCTTTAATACAGGTCCCCTGTGGTTTTTGGAGGCATTGTTGCTCTTTACTTTTGTCTACATGAGTTGTCGACTATTTGCTGACCGGTTTTTAAAAAAGCAGATACCGAGCCCTTTTAATAACTCCTTTCCTTCTGTACGTTCAATCAGCATCAGCATTGCTGCTATAGCGTTTGGTACCTACATTGTCAGAATCTGGTTTCCGGTGGGTGTTCAAGTCTATCACTTTCAGGTTGGGCATTATGTCCATTATATATTTTGTTTCTGGCTTGGAATACTGTCCTATCGGGGGAAGTGGCTAGATCACTTAACTCGTGAAAATTCCAATCTCTGGAAAAAAACTGCCATTGTTGCAACGATTGTTTTACCGCTGTTTTTTGTGCTTATAATGGCTGCCGGTTATACGATTGAAGACTGCCTGGGTGGAGGCTCCTGGTTGTCCTTTGTCACAGCCACCTGGGAATCTGTCTCCTGTTTGAGTATTTCCATCTGGCTGCTTTATATATTCAAGTCAAGGATCAACACCCAGGAAGGATGGGCCAGGTCTATGTCCCCCAACGCCTATACGGTCTATATCATTCATCAACCTGTTGTGGGAGTAGTCATGGTGTTTTTACTCGGCATAGCCCTGCCAAGCATTCTAAAGTTTTTTATCGTCGCCCTGGTTTGTATTCCACTTTGCTTTCTGATCAGCCACTTTGTTTTCAGGAAGATCCCTTATGGCAAAAGAGTCTTGGGATAGGTAAGAAGAGTATTGGGACAAAAGGAGCAGGTCCCTGTACATGCAGAGCACACCCTTTTAAAGCATTCAGATCTCAAGGAGAGATTCATGACGAATACGGAATATGACATAATAATTATCGGTGCCGGATTGGGCGGATTGACAGCCGGAGCCCTGCTGTCAGGCTTTGAAAACAAGAAAGTTTTGATCCTGGAACGAGAATCCTATCTCGGGGGTCGAATCGTCAGTTTCACCGGTAAGGAAGACCGGTTAGTCTTGCATGACCGGGAACTCGATGTGCCCGAATTTAAGAAGGTATTGTCATCGGTCTATACCTGGGTATCCAGATCCGAACCGGATCTGGATACCATCTTTAAGAACCGGTTGCTGGATGGCTATAGCTTTGAAGCCGGGGGTCATGCAACGTTCTGGGGGAACAGGGGCCGCATCGGTTATCTGCTGGAGTATCTGAAAACGCCCGTTGACCTGCCGGGAAATGAAGGGTTTGCTGTTGTTGATCCTGAAAAGAATGAACTCCATTCCATTGAAAAAGGAGGGAATTACGGATGGATGAGCGAAGACTCCAATCGGACAGCCAAAACGTTGCTGAGAGAGATGGTCATGGCCTCAGACGACCGACTTAAGGAGTGGGATCGCATCTCATTCGGTCAATGGCTTAACGATCGCACCGACGACCGCAAGGTATATGAATTCCTGGCTGCTATAGCGTCTATTCACATGGTAATGGGGGAGCCCGACATGATTCCGGCGGGAGATTTTATCCGTTTCATGCATACCGCCGCCAGAATAGGAATGAACCTGGTTTCGGGTTCAACGGGTATTGTTCCCAAGCCGGGATTTGTCCGCATTACCGAACGCATTGCCGAGACCATCCATAAAAACAACGGTACAATTTTAAACAATGCCTGCGTTTCGGAAATTATTTTCGATGGATCCAAGGCGACAGGAGTTCGTTTCGTTTCAGACTCCGGGGAGCAAACCGTCCTTGCAGAAAACATTATCTGCACTGTTCCCATAAAAAAAATCTGGCCATTTCTGCCTGAGCAACGATTTGAGGGTGACTTTGTCAAAACAGTCAAACAAGATTTTTTCAGCGTGGGGATGCTTACCGGGTACATAGGAGTTAAGAGTAATCTGTTTGCTGATGCCGGGATTAATCCTAAAAGCTGGTTGCTGCTTCCCTCCCTGATCAAGGCCGAAGAGGGATTCATCGGTGATGTGGATATTATATCCATCATGCCAAGCAATTTCTCACCAACTTTGGCACCCGAGGGGAAATACAGTTTCGGTTATTCCATAGCTTTAACGGACAGGGAACTGAGGGATAAAACAAAAGTGGATCGAGTGATAGAAGCAACCAAAAATAAATTCAATGAAATTTTCCCGCAATTGAAAGCCGATACTGATTGGGAACTCTGGACCTGTTCGGACAAAGGTTTTGGCGATTGGCCACCCCCGGGACAGCCTCGTCCCGATACTACCCAGCCCGGTATTGAAGGCCTTTTTTTCGCAGGAGATGGGTACGGTTCCTCTACCTGGGGAAGCGGAATGGATGCTGCGGTCTATTCAGCCCTTTTATGCGTCGATGCCATCACCGGTAAAAACTACATAGAAAGGGTTCTACCGGAATATCACCGCTAGACCTCACCTTTTTCGGATGACTGTTGGCGGTGTCCTACATCAACCGCCAACCTTTGAGTTGAATAATCCGAGGAGTTATGGAGCGAGTCCTAACGGGTATAATTTTTAATTACCTGATCATAAACACTATTCTCCCTTATCCCTTTCAAACCTTCATTAAAATCATCCCTGATTTCCTTATCTCTAAAAGCAACTTTGTAGTTTGTTTGCGGAAATAATTCATGATAAACAATTGGCTGTGTAGCGGTGGAAAAACCTGCACCTCTTTTCCTGAAATATTTAAAAATATTCACATCCATCACAATAATTTGAACCCGTTTCTTATACAGATCCGTGGTTTGTGTTTTTTGATTATATTTTTCTTTATACCCGGAGTTGTGTTCAGCCATCGCTTTGAACTCCGGCCCCAGATACAAGGTGGCATTTTGAAAACCCACGATGGTTTTGTCAGCCAAATCATTGATTGTTTCTATTTTAAGATTATTTTCAGCCAAGGAGATTGCAAAATTTTGATAAGAGATATGGCTATCCGAATAAAATGCTTTGACACCGGAGTCCTCGTTGATTGGGCTGGCACAATCGACCTTTCCTTCTGCCATGACAGATGTGACTCTCGAAAATGGTAAAAAGACCGGAATGATGGAATGCCCTTTCATTTTAAGAGCTTCTTCAATTATCTCAAATTCCATGCCGGAGCTTGTTTCGGAAATAAAGTACGGTGGAAGGGCCAAACCGACAGCTAGTTTTAAATGCTTTGCCCCAACCGTGAAAAATATTGTTTGTAACAAAATCAGACCGGCAAACAACACTATTGCTCTGACACTTTTACTCCTCATATTGCGCTCCTTCGAATAAAATGATTGTATATCCCCCAAAGCAAACCACCTTTAATTTGGACGTTTCTTGATAATCAAACATTTTTTTGTGTACAAATCTTGCCCTCTTTTTTTCCTCGAAGTTTCAGCCGTATCACATAATTCAAATGCAGTCCAATTTATCAATATAAAAACACGGATAGTTACGATATTACAGATAGTTAACACTGAATGTTTCTTTGAGAATCAAATCAATTCAGTAAAAAAGGCAAAGTGATCCGGTTGATCCAAGATGAAATCCAGTGAATCGGGAGAGCATAACCGTCTAAAACCTGAAAGACCATTTTCTGATAATTCTTTCCCTGCCTCGACCAATTCATTTTGAAGAGTCTCGTATATGAAATTCTATCTGCTCCATTCAATGATGAGTGAAAACTCCTTGTTAAAGTCATAACCACCAGTGCTCCGATCCCGATTCAGTGAAACGGTTTACAGTTAATCCTCCAAAGGGGAAACTGGCAAGTAAGCTCCTTGGGAAGATTTCTAATCAGATTAAGCAAGTAGCGAGCAATACTGATTAAACTGATATGTTGATCAATAAAGTCCGATAAAAAGCTGAACGAGGGTATTCAAAATTGGATAAAATGTAGGCTAACATGGGCAATATTGATGAAAACAACAAACACGTCTCTAAAATCAAAAAAGTAATAGGCAAGCAGCTCTTCAGATAAATCTGTTTGCACTAAATACTGTGGAGAATTCAGCTTGAGAAGATAGATATGGTAAAGGATTTGCAATTGTAACAGAAGAGATTCACAGTTTTTCCTCTCGATGTACAAAGGTAGTCAAGGAAATAAGAGGAGAAGAGTATTTACAACTAGTAGGTGGAGTTTCCCGAATTAAGCATTTGACGGGGACTTAAGGCAGCCTAACCTCAAATCTGTAGAGTTGTAATGGTTTTATTGAATGCGCTGATAGATTAAAACACTCTCCTTTGCTTGCCAGAAATTAATTATTTCCCATTTCTTCAGTAATGAGTGTGTAGTAAAAAACTTGTTCGGAACCATGAAATACTATTTACTAAATAAATTAGCAGCACTGGGTGCAGTCACACGCCTCGGAAATCTTTTTCGAAATGGAAGAAAAAGTTTGTTTTTGAACATCATTTTGCTTTTCATCCCTTCAGGATTTATGGCTGCCCTGTTTATCGGGAGTTTTCTGTCCATTGCGCTGCCGGCGCACAAAGAGAGCCTGATAACTTCAAAAAAGGAGATGATCAAGGAATTGACCAATGCCGTCTGGATGTTATTGTCCAATTATGACCATCGGGTGCAATCCGGGGAGTTATCCATCGAAGAAGCCCAGTCCAGGGCAAAAGCACGGATTCGCTCCATGTCGTATGGCGGGGAAGGCAAAGATTATTTTTGGATTTTGGATGCCGGTTCGAGGATGATCATGCATCCCTATCGCCCGGAGCTGGAAGGGCGAACCATTGAAGAACTAGGATATAACAGCATCCAAGATATCATGGATAGATCAACAGAGATGGTTAAGAGCAATAACAGTGGTTATATACAATACAACTGGCAAAAATACGAAAGCCGCAACAATACATCACCCAAACTGGCATATGTAAAAGAATTCCAGGCTTGGAACTGGATTATCGGTACCGGTATCTATATGGATGATATAAACAAAAAGATCGATTTGGTTGTGCGCAAACTGATTTATGCCCATATTGGGATTTTTATGGTTGTCGCAATTCTTTCCATTTATATTATCTGGCGTAGCAAAACTGAAGAAACCAAAAGAATTGAGGCTGAAAACAGCTTAAAACAAAGTGAACAACGATTTCGATCTTTGGTGGAAACATCCAGTGACCTAATCTGGGAAATGGATGCAAAAGGTGTTTTTACTTATATGAGCCCCAGGATTATGGATCATCTGGGATATCAACCCGCGGAGATTACAGGTTATTCTTTGCACGATCTTCTGCCACCGGATGAAGTCAACAGACTGGCTGATGCGTACCTGATAATAAGAGAAACAGGTGAACCCATTATCGGGCTGGAAAACATAATACATCACAAAAACGGCGAACCGGTATTCCTGGAAACCAATTGTGTTGCGATTAATGATCACAAAAAAGGCTTTAATGGAGTGAGAGGAACGACCCGCAATATAACCAGTCGAAAACAGGCTCAGAAGGAAGTGATGCGACTCCAAAATCTGACGAGTACAATCTTTGATTCCACGCCATCGGCATTACTGAGTATTGACGAGGAATTACGAATAACGAAGTGGAATCAAAATGCATTAAAATTCCTCAATGGTTCTGATGGCCTGGAATGTGGAAAAGCAATAACGCAGGTCTATCCCCATCTTTCCTTTGATCATGATAGAATAAAACATGTTGTATTAGGTTTACTGCAAAAAATTATCAGAAACGTGGAATGGAGAGATGCAGATCAAATCCGGCATTTGAATGTAATGGTATACCCTCTGTTTTCCAAAGACTTCAAGGGGGCTGTTTTAAGGATAGATGACATCACAGAACAGATGCGGATGGAAGAGATTATGATCCAGTCGGAGAAGATGATATCCCTGGGTGGATTAGTGGCCGGCATGGCTCACGAGATCAATAATCCATTGGGGGGTATTCTCAATGGTTCCCAGAATCTGCAAAGACGTCTGCTACCTGATTTTGATAAAAATATCAGCATTGCCCGTAAATATGATGTCGATTTAACCAAACTACAGGGATACCTTCAGGAAAGAAAAATACTCCGCATTGTTGATGGGATCAGGGATTCAGCGGTAAGAGCGGCTGATATTATTACAAACATGCTTCAATTCGCCCGCAAGAGCGACTCCACAAAAAACCTGTCAGACATGGTTGAGATCGTGAACTCGGCAATCGATATTGCTGGCAGTGATTGGGATTTGAAAAAGAGATATGATTTTCAGTCAATTGAGATTATCAAACAGTTTGAAACAGCCCTGCCATTAGTCCCCTGCAACAAAATCGAAATCGCCCAGGTGCTTTTAAATCTGTTCAAGAATGCTGCTCACGCCTTAAGGATTGCTTCTGCGGAGAAGTCTCCCCGTATCACGATCCGGATTGCAGCCGAACAGAAGATGATCCGTCTTGAGATAGAAGATAACGGTACCGGAATGGAAGCCACAGTCTGTAAACGAGTCTTTGAACCGTTTTTTACGACAAAACCGGCTGGAACCGGCACAGGTTTAGGTCTGGCCATTTCTTATATGATAATCTCCAGGTACCACAATGGCATGATAGAAGTTGAGTCGGAACCCGGTATCGGTACGAAATTCGTAATTCGATTACCCCTGGATATAAAGTTGTCCTGAAAAATTGAATTTCCGGAATTCTATCTGGTTATTGGCGAGAATAGATATAAAATGTATGAAAAGAGAGGTTAAATCAACATGTAATCGAGATGGATTATCCCGATGAGATAGTCTCTTCCACTCGATTAGTCCGTAAAATGTTTGTTACGTTTTTAATCAGGAGGTCAATACTGCTTCCCCGCTTCTCTACAAATACAATGGTGTTACAGGAAGCAGGAATCCTCTGTTTATCAAAGCTGTAGGTATGCACAATAATTGGCAGCAAGGGGAATTTTTCGGTAACCTCCCTAATCAGCAAATCCTCTTCGGCATCCGGAAAATCAGGATCAAGAATCAAAAGATCCATTGGTTCTATTCCGCTTAATTGATTTATCAATTCAAAACCGTTTTTCGCCAACCAGACTCTATAACCAGCCAGTTTCATCTCCCGGTTTAAAAACTCCCTGACCCGACGATCCCGGTCAGCAACAATAATGTTATAATTTTCTTTCACTTTATTAACTCATATTGAATGGTGAATATTAGTATTCGGTATTTTTATTCAGCAACAAGCATACCATTACCCACCCCGATGGGAGCTTAGCATTAAGTCCATTGTTATTATGGTTAATTGCGATCGGCATCGAAGTTTAGCTAGCAGACAGGTTGTCAATTTTTTTTACAGACTGTAAACCAAATAAGATCGAAACGGCCAAACTCCCCCCCAAATTTGAATACTGAATCCTCTCCGAAAAGTATTGCAATATTCAATTTAAGGCTGCTAACTCAATAATCGAAAAACCATAGAAATTCTGAATCGCTGTCATGCCGGACTTGATCCGGCATCCATAAGATTTAATCAAAAATCTAAAAACCCGGATTCCGGCTTGGTGAGGCACGGGGCTCGCAGTGTCGAGGGAATGGCAAGAAAAACAACTTTTCGGAGTGGACTCAATTATAAAATCCCAATTTAGCGAGTGTTTGTAACACAGGCATTGTTTATTGCTGGAACCCCACAAAAATCAGCTAAAGAATAACTATCACCATATAAAATCCGATTAACCTTCAATCATTTCTTACAGTCTGTAAAATTAGCTGACAAATTGATGAAAGCATTTTCAGGAAACATTGTCTGATAAGCAACTATAAAATACTTATATATTAGCGTTTTAAAGAAGTTTTTTCCATTTGGTACACCTGATGCAAAATGAATAATCAACAAGTCATCGAATCAATCTTAAATGCTTCCTTATAAGATTGATTCGATGACTGCTTCAATAAACAATGTTTAACAGGAGAATATATGAAAACCTTTATAATCAGCTATATAATTAGCCTAACTGTGTTGGTAGTCCCTTTTTTATCAGACGTTTTGGCACGACCGTTTGATATACTTCCCAGATTGGCTTTTTACTTTGCTTTTCCACTTTCGATATTTGTTGCTGCCATAATCATTCTTGTAAGAAGCCGTTTCGGATCTGTCGAAAGCAAAGAGCAGACTGTAAACTCGGATAACCGAAAGCAAAGGGAATCTGACGGATTAAAAGAAAAGAAAGCTGCCTGATCAAAAGTGAAGCAGCTTGCATAAGCAAGTCTGCTTACCTTGATTGAATCTGACTAGATCTTGGATTAATTCCCCAGAAAGCCCGGTGTGAAGAATTGGACTGGAAACAGAAAACATGCAACTCCGCTTGTATTTGACCTGTTCCATATCCATTCTTCACGGGCTTTCTCAATTTACAGGTGCTACCTGTTTCATATCCTTCATCAATCCTCTTGCGTCAAGAAATCTTTGTATTTGAATCACCTGACGATTTTTTATAATTGCCACAGATTCCAACAGGGGTTTAATATGGCTAAAACGAGCAGAGAATAAATTAATGGATTCAGTACCGTTTAAGGTCGATTGCAATTTTCTTCCTTCTTGGTAAGGAGATTGCTGATAAACAGAAGAACTTTATTTCCAGGTTTAAAATAAGACGCACATCATCCCAAACAACAATGGTCACTTCCAACCCAGTGAATGTGGTGAATTGTCCGGGTAGTGAATCGATGTGTCAGATAAAATAATTTTATCCGAAAGGGAGTGATACTGTCGGACTTTGAGAAAAACGTCATGGAGAAACAACTGTCTTTAAGAAACCAGATATACTTGATCTTATCAGGACTGGTTCTGATAACGTTCATGAGTTGCCTGGTGATTGTCTGGCACAACTACAAGATTGAAAGACTTCTCTATTCTATAATAGAAGAAGACCTGGTAGCATACCAGATTGCGGCGAACCTGGAAACAGCCATGGTTAATCAAAAGGGGTTTGTTACCTATTATTTCCTGGATGGTGATCCGGGTTGGCTCAAACAGTTGGGAGAACACCGGCAGATCTTCAGGGAAAGGCTGAAAGACGCCGAACTCTTGTCGCAATCACGTGAAGAAAAAGAGATACTGGCGGCAATAAATCAGCAGTACTGGCAGTATGTAACGTTAAAAGATCAGGTTATTGATTTTTATAAAAGCGGAGAAAGAGAGCAAGGGCTACAACTCCATAAAACAGTAAGAAATATGTTCTCCACCATATTAGAAGAATGTGAACGTTATAAAACCATAAACACCTTAAAAATGAAACAAGCCAGTTTGAGCTCCTATATAGAAGCCAGAAGGCTCCGAATTATTGCAGGTGTTCTGGTTCTAAGTATCTCCTCACTTAGTCTGCTGTTAGTGATGATTTTAGCCAGGCGGATACTTGATCCTTTACGTCGAATGATGCTGGACTCCAATTGGGCAACATCCGATTCTCCACCAAGGGATGAAGTAAAAACCCTGGATCAAAATATAAAGGGGTTGCTTCACGATGTTGGCCAAAAAAGCTCCAAACTGGAAGAGAGCCGTCAACACTTGAAGCAGAGCGAAAAAATGGCCCTGGTTGGGAAGCTGGCTGCAGGGATGGCCCATAGCATAAGAAATCCGCTGACTTCCGTTAAAATGCGACTTTTCTCGCTGAATAGAACAGTTGAATTTACCGAAAACCAGCGGGAAGATTTCCAGGTAATAACAGAAGAGATTCAACATATAGACACATTAGTTCAAAATTTTCTGGAGTTTTCCCGTCCTCCCAAACTCAAATTTCAGAGGGTCAGCCCCTCTGTTGTGGTTGATCTTGCTCTCCAATTGCTTGAGCATCGGCTAAAATCCTATAACGTCGAAGTAACGGTTGATCGACATCAGCAGCTACCTGAAATTGATGGTGATCCGGAACAGTTAAAAGAGGTCATCGCCAATCTGATTATTAATGCCTGTGAGGCTATGAACGGAGGAGGCACGATCAGGATAGAGGAGGAAGACCGGTTAAGTGATGACAGGGGGCGAGTGCTAATGCTCAAACTACAGGATAACGGACCGGGTATCCAGAGCACCATATTGGAAAAGATATTTCAGCCTTTTTTTACCACAAAAGATGAAGGCACGGGGCTGGGACTGAGTATTGCGTCCAGGATCATTGAGGAACATAACGGATACTTGGAATGTTCTTCAGAGGTGGGAAAAGGAACCCTTTTCACTATCAATTTTGTCATAAATGGAGATGGTTTTGAAAAAGATACTAATTGTTGACGATGATGACCAGTTGAGAAAGAGTTTTGAGAAACTTCTGAAGGAGGAGGGTTATTTGGTCAACCTCGCGGCATCAGGAGAAGCAGGTCTTGAATCCTTAAAAAAGGAAATCCCCGATCTGGTGATCCTGGATGTTAAACTACCGGGTATGAATGGAATCGATACGCTAAAAGCTATCCAGAAGATCGACAATCATCTTCAAGTTATTATTATGACAGCTTTTGGAACGACCGATACCGCAATTGAGGCTACCAAACTGGGAGCTTTTGAGTATATTATCAAACCGTTTGATATCCCTGAAATGTTGTCAGTTATTGAACGAGCATTGGATACCAGCCGTTTTATCCGTACTCCGGTTTGTTTAAATGTTAATACTGAAAATGACGCGGCAGAAACCATCATTGGTCAAAGCCCTTCCATGCGTGAAGTATACAAATCAATCGGACGTGTTTCATCGACCAATGCCACCGTTCTGATTCGTGGCGAGTCGGGAACCGGTAAGGAGCTTGTTGCCAGGGCGATCTATCAGTATAGTCTTCGCACCAATAAGCCGTTTCAGGTAATAAACTGCGTGGCGATACCGGAAACACTCCTGGAAAGCGAACTGTTCGGATATGAAAAGGGAGCTTTTACGGGCGCTGCGTTCCGCAGGATTGGCAAAATTGAACAGGCTCAGAACGGAACCGTATTTCTGGATGAGATCGGTGATATGCCCATAAGTATTCAGGGAAAAATACTAAGACTCCTCCAGGAAAAAAGTATTGAACGCCTGGGTGGCAGAGAAACTATCCCGGTTGACGTAAGACTCATTGCCGCCACCAATCGCAATCTGGAAGAAGCTATCGAAGAAAAGAGTTTCCGCGAAGATATCTATTATCGTTTGAAAGTGGTCACAATCTGGCTGCCGCCTCTAAGAGAAAGAAAAGAGGATATACCGGCTCTGGTCGAATATATACTGGGACGTAAATCAAGGGAAATGGGCATTGTTAATCCCGGTATTTCCAACGACGCATTAAAATCACTGGTTAATCACCCCTGGCCTGGAAATGTCAGAGAACTCTCCAACACCCTGCAACAGATCCTGATTTTTAATCAGGGTGCTCCCATAGGTGAAGAGGACATTCAAAAAGCAATTGGCGAAAAGCTCTCCGAGGAAAGACTCCATCATGAGAAAGGCAACGAAACACTGTGGCAATGGGTGCACCAGGAGTTAACAAATGGGGGTCAAACAAAGACATTCAATGAATATGTGGACCACTTCTGCAAGATACTGATAACGGAAACACTTAATTTAACGGGTGGCAATCGGTCCAAAGCGGCTAAATTGCTGGGACTCTCTCGTCCGACACTGCATTCCAAAATAGAGAAGTACCAGCTTTCTCTAAAAACAGAGGTTGATTCCGCATCTGATTAACGTGAATTTACCGCCCTGGGAGGAGTATGGTTCGCGTCCAATGCTATTGTATAACTTCCCGGTAATCAAACTTCTCCCAGGGATGGATTTTGAATCTGTGCAGTCGCAGACAAGTTCAATAACTTGCGGTCTGTCGACAGGTATTCGATCATTAGATTCAATTAAATATCTCTCTCTTCTGTTCCAGATGATCGATGATATATAACATATGGGAGTTTCGGAAAAGCTCACTTTTTAAATGATCCAATGTCTTCCGATCCGTTTGATAAACCCGGATGAAAACATTTCGATATCCCACCACCACTTGCTCATAGGAAATCAGAATACTGGCTATTCTTCCATTATGGGCACGTATTATATCAGTAAGACCTTTGATCGAGCCTGGTTCATCTTTGACCTTAAGACCGAAATCGACCCCTCTTCTTTCAACCCCTGTCAGATGAATCAAAACTTTTAAAATATCACTCCTGGTAATGATTCCAATCACATCATTATTTTCATCAATGACCGGGGCGGAGGATATATTTTTTTCCAAAAGAATTTCTGCCACTTCATCGACAGTAAGAGATGACAAAACCGTAACAGGTTTTTTTGTCATGATATCACTGATCTTTATTTTATCGATCAAGTACAAAATTTCATGAATATCCAGGGATGTAGCATCGGAAGCCGAAGCTCTTTTTATATCGCCATTTGAAACTATCCCTACAAGTTTACGATCCTTCATTACGGGTAACGATCTTATTTTATACTTTTTGAGCAGTTTAATGGCTGTATGTAATGAATCATCTACATCAATGGTAATTACATTTCTGCTCATCCAATTTAATACAAGCATAGCTCCTCCTTTGATTAGTGTTTTTTGAAGAATAACCGGGTTGCACTTGAAAGAATGAACTTGTTTTTACCCACCATTATTTCAGGCCAGAATACCCGGTTAGATAAAAGAACACGCAAAGCCGGAAAAACACTTCATCACATCGTTCAACTTAGATTACTTTTACGAAAAGGATTTACCACTGTCACAGGAATTTTTGATGTTTTAACCACCTGATCTGCCACTGAACCGAAGACGACCTTTCCCAGGCCACTTCTGCCGTGAGTCCCCATGATAATAAGGTCCATGCCCTCTTCTTCGCTATATCTAATGATTTCTTCGGACGGATAGCCGGGAACCACCTTGGACAAAACGTTAGGAAGAGTAATAAAATATCTGGTTTTGAACTCCAACAGGCTCTTTCTCGCACCTTCACAAATTGCCTCCTCCATTGACGAAATCATTGCTGAATTTACATAAATGGTTGAAAAATATCCAAATACACGGGCCACAAACAACAGATGAACTTCCGCTTCAAACCTCTCCGCAAATTCGACTACGCAGGATACAATCTTATCTGACGACTCAGACAAGTCAACCGGGAATAATATTTTCTCGATTTTTTTCATGATAATTCTCCATTGAGTGGTTTTTGATACAAAACCGGGAAACTAATGATACTTATAAACTGAGCAGTTTTAAGTTCTTGTATAATTTATTAAAATTAAAAACTATAGAAAGCCGATATGTTGTCATTCCGTGCTTGACACGGAATTCCTTACTATTTTAAAAAGCTGGATGCCGGATCAAGTTCGGCATGACAGAGAAACCTAAACTCCCAAGTTATAAAAAAGACCACAACCGTTGGTGTGTCAGTTTTTTGTTCCAAATATGGTCTGTTCTTTCTGAATCTTGGATTCCTGCTGTTGACTCAGGAATCTCCCGTATTCCACCATTTTTGATAAAGCTTCTACCGCTCGTGCCGGTGTTGGATAAAAAAGCCCCTTATAGATACTGTCTCCCACCGGATATATAGTGCGATCTTTTTTCTCATCATAAAGGGTAACGCCAAATATCGGTTTTTGGTATTTTTCAATCAGAGTCACCAGGTCTTCCACATATTTTTCTTCCGATTTCTCTGCACTTTCCAGCAGGCTTTTGTTATCTCCTGCAGAAATGTTGCCGTTTAAAGTGGCAGCCGATATTACCCGTTTAAAGAAGAACTTTTTCCCCAGTATCCCCAGGTTGATAACAGCATCACATCCATCCCACTTGAGTAGCTCCTCCAATATCATGGTTGGGGCTTCCAAGCCAAAAGTTGCAACGATATCGACCGGGTTAGCCCGACTCCAGAAATCCGGCAGCACTTGGTCTATCCTCCCTATTATTTCGGAGGTTAAATCGGGTATTTCCAGCCCCAGGTTTGTACAAAGATCTGCAGTCAGGACTCCCCATCCACCGCCCAATGTCATGATGGCCACTCGATTGCCCTTGGGAATAGGTTGCGAAGCAAAAGCCGCAACCACATCCAGCAGGGTTCTTGATTTTGTTACTTGAACAACACCGGCTTGTCGACAGGCAGCATTGAATACATTGGTATCTGATGCGATAGCACCGGTATGACTGGAAGCAGCCTTTTTTCCGGCACGACTTTGTCCACCCTTTAATAGCACCACAGGTTTTTTACGACTGACCCGTCTGGCTGATTCGAAAAATCGACGACCATCCCTGATGCTTTCAATATAAAGCATTACAATCCGGGTCAGGGGATCCACTTCAAAAGCATCCAGGTAGTCGGGAATGGTCACCATAGCTTCATTCCCTGATCCGGCGAAACCACGGATGCCAATGCACTGTTGCTCGGCAAAGGCAAGGAATTGCAACCCCATATTTCCCGATTGGCAAACCAACGAAGTAGAACCGGCCCTGGGTGTAACGGGAAAAGGAAGGCAGGTCAGGCTGATGTGCGGATTGCAGATCCCCATGGTATTGGGACCGATGATCAAAATCCCCGCTTTGGCAGCCTCTTTCATCAAGGTCTTTTCCAGATTTTCTCCCGACTCCCCAATTTCCCTAAATCCCGAAGTAATTATCAACATATTCCTGGTTCCCTTTGCCTTGAGTTGGGGAATCAGATCCAGTACTCCGGAGGCCGGTATGGTAACCACAGCCAGGTCAACCTTTCCCGGAATATCTGCAATCTTTTGATAGCATTTTTGACCGTGAATGTTTCCCCCATTGGGATTAACCAAATGGATTTTCCCCTTAAAATCCCATGATAGGGTGCTCAAAGGAAGCAGATATCCCCATTTCTGAAATTTTGGTGAGGCACCAATAAAGGCAATGGACTCAGGATAAAAAAAATTGTTGATCAAGTGGTAGTCCACAGGTTGGGTTTCCCCAACTTTTTTTTTCTCTTCTCCAAAACATACCAATGCATCCACTGCGCAGATATGTCCGGTGGCGGTAGTGATCAGCGGATTGATATCAATTTCCTTAATATCCGGATGATCCAGGGCAAGCTGAGAAAGTCCCAGCAGTACACGTTTGATTGAGTCCCGATCAAGCGCCGCTTCACCTCTAAAATCACCCAACATGGCCTGTGCTCTTATCTCACTTAGCATCTCCTCAACATCAACAGTGGTTAATGGCGCCAGACGGAAAGATACATCGTTTAAAGTTTCTGTGAATACTCCTCCCAAGCCAAACATCACAACCGGTCCAAACAAATCGTCCCGGAGCAAACCGGCTACAAACTCCCTGCGGCCCTTCAGATAAGGTTGAACCAGTATTCCTTCCAGTTCTTCACCTGCAGATATTATGATTGATGTTGCAGCTTCCTTGACGGCTTCGATATCGCAGAGGTTTAAATGAACCAGTCCACGTTCGGTTTTATGGAGCAATGTTGTTCCTAGTCCTTTTAATACAACCGGAAAACCGATATCTTCGGCAGCCGCCACTGCTGTGTCGACATCACTGGAAGTTACCTCTCTGATCACCGGCACCCCATAAAACTTCAACAACTCTTTCGCATCCTTTTCATTCAATGCTCCATGACCAGCTATCTTAGCTTGCTTTAACAATTCCCGCATATCCATATTATGGCTCCTGTTAGTCTTCCATTGGTAGGTTTTTATCAAAACCATTTTACTGATACTTTTTCCTTTTTCGAAGCTGATTTCGTGCTCAGTTTTTCTGTCTTGCTTCCAGTTGTTTAAAAAAATTTCTGATCGTCAGTTCCATGGTCAATGGTCTTCCCATCGATTCAGCCGGCGCAAATTTCCGAATAAAATCGATCTCCTCTTGACTGGGTGGCTCTGTCTCCGATAAATCATCTGCAATTTTGAGATCCCAGGGGATCGCCTTTTTAATATCATCGACACAAATGCCTGGATATAGTTGCGCCAGATACATCTCCTTGGTTACGGAATCAAACCGGAATACCCCCTGGTTGGTAATAACCATGCAAGGTCCGGAATCTTTTGGGAAAAGACCGGAATCTTCCCTACTGGAGCCACCAGTTAGATAGCCAGGTGAAGTAAAGTAGTCCAGTTCTTCCACAAACTCTCCTCCCCGCATTGTTAGTACAGTTCTCTTAGCATAGGAAATGAAGTCTGCAGCTCCACCGGCCCCGGGCAACCTAAGATCCGGTTTATAATAATCCCCAATGACTGTGGTATTCAGATTCCCATATTTATCGATCTGCGCCACACCAAGAAAACAAACATCCACAAATCCACGATAGGTCATGGTAAAGGCAGAAAAAAGATCGGTGGCATAGGAAAAACCCCGGCAACACATGGCATCCGCGATGTGATTGGGTTGCACCAGTGGCTGGAAATCGATTATACCCGACTCCATCATCAGATTGGCATAAGGAGCATGCAATGCTTTTGCTAAAGCCCCAGCAGTGGTGGGAAGGCCTACACCCAGTATGACATTTTCATAATCGTGTATCTCTCTGGCTGCCACAATGATTAGCAGCTCGTTTAGCGTATAGTTTTTATTCATGGAACAACCTCCTTTCTGTCATAATTTTCTCCATTTCCTCCAAGGTGACACCCATGTATATCTCTTTATTATTCGAGTCCCAAGGGGATGTAAAAGCAGCACCATAATTGGCCGGGGCCGAATAGTAAGCTTTTGCCTTTAAGCGGTTTAACGCCTGATTTCCCATCTTTGTTATAAAATGATCAATATAGGCATTCCGGTCTTTACAGCCATATACCCACTCATCCAGCCAGGCTTTTAAACCATCTTTGGTTGCGGCTGCAGCTTGAAACAAACCATAGGCCAGTCGATCAAGGTTATAATACCCCACGACTTCTGTCGGATGAGCTCCCCAGGGAACCTCAACTACGGCATCCACTCTATAAGCCGGAATGATGGTATGATGAGGGCTGGATTGAATCACATCATGTTCAACAATTTCTTCACAGGAAACGATAATTCTTTTGCTGGCCAAAGCAGCAGCTGCCACACTACCCAGCGCTCCCCAATACTGTGCATTCCCGAATTTATCCGCTCTTTGGACGTGGACAATACAGACATCCGGATTCATGGCCGGAACCGTCAGGATATCTTTTCCGGAATAAGGGCATTTGATAATTCGATATTTGTTCTCTTTCATAAAGCTTCTTTTTTTGAAGAGATCTGTCACTATCAGCCCTTCGAATACCTGTATAAAAGAAAAGCCATGCATGCCGGCCACTAGACCGGCATTGTAGTTATAGTTGGTATAATCCTCCAGTTCCAGGGTTCCTGCTTTCAAGGCCCTTTCAACTGCAGATCCACCTGATTTTCCTCCAGATCGTAAAACATAAGTAGTAACCAAACGATCCACCAATCCGGCTGCTACCATTACCTCCACATCAAAAACACCGGATTGAGAATACAGGGTCAGTCCTTTTTTCTCCTGCCTAACAACTTCATAAACCAGTTCAGCGCATGCACACAGGGTGTAGTTACCGATAATCAGATGATCACCGCTGTTCACAAACCTGTGGATGGCCTCTTTGGCGCTCATTACCTTATCCCTTGCTAGTGCCATGTAGATTCTCCTTTGTTAGAGTCCTTATTCGGTTAATATCATCTTGCTTTGACAGTTAATCGCAAATTGTATGCCCTTTGGATTTTTGAACTCAAAACATCTTTAACTGATTGTTTTATAAACACTTTTAGTGCATATCAGAATAAAATCGGGCATGGAGTGATTCGGCCTGGTTGTCGATTTGTTTTACACTTTGTAAAAGGAGGTAAGAACAATTGAAGTGAGACCCGACTATTTGCTGGAGAATGGTGTGAGTGCCAGAATCTGGAACTGGTGATTCTGGCGGGTTTGGCTCTTTTTTAGGTGGATTAATACCATCGATAATGGAAACATATTCCATTTTGACTATTAGCCTAATGGGTTAAATACTTTTAATCTCAATCTTTTTACTACTTGCGCCCTCTTCCATTTTTGGCAACACTATTTTCAATCTCTCATTATAAAACATGGCATCAATTTTATCTGATTGTACGCTAATAGGAAGCTTAATCGAGCGATGAAAAGAACCGTAATATTTCTCACCTAAAAGGTGTTGAAAAGCCACTTGTCCACTGTTTTCTTTCCTTTCTCCTCTGATTGTCAGGGTGTCACCGGTAATTATCAAATCAATGTTTTCTGGTGACAACCCAGGCAAGTCAACGGTTACAATCAGACTGTCTTTTGTTTCCTCGATATTTTCAGGTAACAGCCATTCACCAGCTAACGGTCCGGTGTTAATGAATCCACCAAAGTGTTTCTGAAGCAGGTTTTCCATCTCATTTATAATTGACCCTTTTTGTCGATAAGGTTTGTATAGATCAGTATACATATTAGCCTCCTTCTTTTTGAGCCCCCTGAGTTATCGATTTTCCGGTGGGCCCAGGATTAGTCTGTAAAATTGAAAAAAATAGCAGGCCTTGGCATGACCGGCCCTAAGAATACCAAGTGCATGAGTTGTACCATTAGTCTAAAAATAGTATTTGCGCTAATACCTTTAATTTATTGGTATTCCATTCATCTATTCACGTGTTAAAGAACTATTCCTCTAAATAATGTCAGTTTCTTTTTCAAAATGTAAAATGAAGTAACACAACTCTTTTTTATTCTGTATTCTATTCTTTATCACCATAATAAAGCGAAGAATGTTAGCCGTATAGCGCTAAACCATATGCTATACAGATGGTATGGCTGTTGCAGCAAGGTAACTGTATATAAGCCACCGTTATAAACCAACCCGGCACAATTTTAAATGCTTTTTCCATATTCGTTCAAAAGTTCCGATTAACAATCTAAAAACAGGATGGGAGCCATGGCTGCACAAACCCTAAATAGTAAAGTTCCTCCAACCGTTCAGTTAGAAGAAGTGCTTGACCGTCTGAAACCGGGAATGAGTATTTTCTTGAGTACAGGAGTGGCGGAACCTCGCACATTGGTTTCGGGTCTCATATCTTCAGGAAATTATAATCTTACGGATCTGGAATTGATCCAGGTATTCAGTCTGGGAGATGTCATTGCCCATGATACATTAAATTCCAATAAATATCGGCTCAAAACCTTTTTTCAGGGATGGGTCGCCAATGATGCAATTAAAAAAGGGCGTGTAGATTTGATTCCGGGCTATTTTTCCCAGATTCCCCATTTGATTGAATCGGGTCTTGTTAATATCGATGTGGCTTTTATCCAGGTTACACCTCCCAATCGTTTAGGATATTGCAGCCTGGGTGTTGCCATGGATTGTGCCAGGCAGGCCATGCAAAAAGCAAATCTGGTTGTTGGTGAAATCAATCATCAAATTCCGGTTACCTTTGGAGATACCTTTGTACACCAATCCGAATTCGATCTAATGGTAAACTCAACGAAACCGCCAATCTACTTTGATCGTTGGCCGATTGATGATACCTTTAGACATTTGGCTGCCAATGTGGCATCCGTGATCGATGATTGCAGCTGTGTCGCCTTTTCCATCGGGCCACTTTTCGAAGCTCTCACCGAAGAACTAAAACAAAAGCGGAACCTTGGTATTCATACCCCGTTTTTTACTGACGCACTCATGGATCTCCAAGAGAGTGGTGCTGTTTCCAACCGTTACAAAGGCATCTTTAAAGGAAAATCACTGACTTCATATGCATTAGGCAGCGCAGACCTGATGAGTTGGTTGGATAGCAACCCCCTGGTGGAATTTCAGTCCACTGAAAAGGTTATGAATCCCTTATCGATCGGCCAGAATCCGGGATTTGTGGCTATTACTCCGTGTCGCAAAGTGGATCTGTCAGGAGGAATTGCCATTCATGCGGGGAAAAGCAATGTTGCTATAACCCCGGGGGAAATTATCAATTTTGTTATGGCATCAAGACTCTCAAAAGGGGGAATGAGTGTTTTTGCTCTTCCCAGCAGAAACCTGAAAAAAGAGTCCAATATCCATCTCTCCATAGCCAATTATCCCTATCAGTTCAATTCTCGGGGATCTGTGGATATGGTCATTACCGACTATGGTGTTGCTTATTTGAAAGGACGTACCGTCAGGGAAAGAGCCCAGGCCATGATTGAAGTGGCGCACCCCGAGGATCGCTTGCAGTTGGTGGAAGAAGCCAAACAGGCAAATATTCTCTTTAAGGATCAGATATTTCTGTCTGAATCGACAGCACTTTATCCTTCTGAAATCAATTTTAAAAACAGGTTCAAAGACAATCTGGAGGTTCGTTTCCGTGCCATTAGACCGTCGGACGAAGAGCAGATGAGACGCTTATTTTACCGGTTTTCCAAGGAAGCGGTTTATTATCGTTATTTTACTCATATTAAATCCATGCCGCATGCCAAGATGCAGCAATATGTGAATGTTGACTACAGACAAACCCTTTCCATTGTGGGCTTGCTAGGGGAGGTTGGTCAGGGGAAGATCATCGCGGAGGCTCGCTATGTTAAGCTGGATAAAACTCCTTTTGCGGATATCGCTTTTTTTGTGGATGAAAAATACCAGAATCAAGGTATCGCCAGTTATCTCTACCGTCAGTTGATTCGGTTAGCCAAGGAGAGAGGACTTCAGGGATTCGTTGCTGATGTGTTGACATCCAATAAATCGATGATGAAGGTTTTCGAGCGTTATGGATCCGTTCAGGCAAAACTGGAACCCGGCGAGTATCACCTGACCATTTCCTTTGAAAACCTGAATCCGCCCGCGTTGTAGAAGGCCGCTAATTTTAGGAGTCACACCCTTATTGAGTCAGCGGCAGAGAAAATATCTGCTGATAAAATAGGGGGTATCATTTTGAAAACGACTGTCAGGAAAAGACTAATCATCCATTAAGGCAACATCTGTCCGGTATGCATCAGGTTTCGATGCAGTTCAAAGCATTTCTCCAGATTATGACGGATATGACCTTTTCTTGAATCCTTAACGTATTGATAAAGATAATCCCTGTATTTTGGATGAGCACAGGTTTCGATTAACACTTCAGCCCGGTGTGCTGGTCCAAGACCTCTGAGATCAGCCAGTCCCTGCTCTGTGACTATCACTTGTACCGAATGTTCGTTGTTATCCACATGAGGACACATGGGGACGATAGCAGAGATTTTATCATTTTTGGCGGTGGAAGGCGTCATTAAAACCGAAAGATAAGCATTCCTTGTAAACTCACCACTACCACCAATTCCATTTAACACGTCCGTTCCATAGATGTGGGAAGAATTGGCATTGCCGTAAATATCCACCTCCAATGCTGTATTCAGGGCAATAACGCCTAAACGACGAATAATGCCGGGATGATTTGAAAACTCCTGGGGACGCAACACCACATGTGATCCAAACAGATCCATGTGACTAACAATCTGTTTCAGCTTTTCAGCGGTAACGGTCAGACTACAGGCACTGGCTCCCAGAAGTTTTCCTTCAAGCATCAGGTCAACCATGGCATCCTGCATCACCTCCGTGTACATATAAAAGGGAGGAATGGCTTCGTTTTCTCCCAAGGCCGACAAAACAGCATTAGCCACATTGCCTACTCCTGCCTGAAATGGGTACAGCCTCTGAGTCTTACTCCTTAATCTCAGCTCCTTTACCAGAAAATCTACCACATGACCGGCGATTTTTTTACTGACATCATCGGGCAGATTAAAATCCATAACCTCATCAGGCTTATCAGTTAAGACAACACCCAGTACCTTGGAAGGGTCGACTGTTGCATAAGGCCAGCCGATACGAGTCATGGTTTCAAAAATAGGAATGGGGTTTCGTCGAGGTGGTGGTGGCATAATGGAGATGTCCGCCATTTCTCTTAATCGAGGCGAGTGATAGCTATTGATCTCAATAATTACCTTATCGGCACACTTCAGAAAGGTTGGCGATGCACCGATGGAAGTTGTCAGATAAACTCGTCCATCTGCTGTTATTTCAGTGGCTTCAATAACAGCGACATTTACCTTGCCAAAGAAACCCGCATCAACAGTCTGAGGAACGGCTGAGAGGTGCATGTCAATGTACTCGACGTCCTGAGCGTTGATCCGTTGTCGAATAGCACTTACTCCCTGATAGGGTGCACGCCATGAAACTGCATCCGCTTCAACCAGATCCTTGTCAATGGCATTACTGCTGGACGCTCCTGTCAAGACTCGTATCTTGAAAGCCTCTCCCTTTTGATGTAACTCTTTTGCCCTTGATGCAATAGCTGATGGAACAACCTTGGCAGCACCGGCAGGGGAAAAACCGCTGAAAGCAACCAGGTCATTGTGATGAATGAATGATGCGGCTTCTTCAGCCGTCAATACGGGGAAATTACCATTCAGGTACATTTGTTATCTCCTGTTGCGGGAAGCTGATAAGCCGATTTTCTTCCCAGGTGATCATTAAGATTCAATATCAGCAGAAATGGAAATCATTAGTGTTTTATACCCCAATGTGAACATAAAAATTCGATTCTATCCACAAATAGAGTGTCAAAAGTATTGGTAATAATGATTCGGGATAGATAAGGTTGTGAATTGAAGTCTATTATCGTTTAAGAAGACTATTCCTGCGATATAACTTCATGGAGAGGTTTGGCTCTCTTCGCCTCGATCTGCGTTAATTCTTGTTTAGGGATTTTCTCTTTAGTTCCATTTCATGAGCTGCTCAATAAATGCCTCTATCTTGGTAACGGTCTGTTTCTCATTGTAAAAATACAACTCATGCAGATCCCCGGTAAGAGTCAGAGTGGATATGCCCAGTTTTTTTGAAAACCCTTCCGGCATACAGAAGCGATTACTGTTCTTGTTGGGGCAGGTTTTTGCGTCAAAATGAATCATCCCATTGACCCGGAAATTGCGAAACATGTTTTTGATGTAAAATTCCTTGTAGTCATCATCTCTGACCATTATAAACTCGCTAAAAGCTCGAGCCATGCCTTTAAATGGGTCATCTTCATCAAATTGGTTATAAACCCAGCTATTGCAGTAGGTTGAGGCAACGACACAACTGTTCATTGACCGAAAAAGCTTCTCCAAACCCCTCAGTTTGCCCCAGATTGGCATTCCATCCCAATAGATTCTTAATGCCTCATGTTCAACTGCCGAAAACCCAACTTTGATCTTTTTTTGAAGATCCTTTAACAAAAGATTATAATAGTCCACAGCCTCGTTTGTTCCCCTTAATACTATTGCCGGCCCCATGTGTAGTATTTGATCGAAGAAGCTCCATGGTGACGGCAAGAACGCCGATGTCTGAAGACAGGCTTCCCACAATTCCGAGGATTGGCGGCTGAGAGCAACCGTCTCTTTTAAACGATCTTCATCAAACTTGTTTCCGGATACTTTTTCCAATGTTGGAATCATATCCCTTAACTGCTGCGAGATGCCACTTAGCTCATCATCTTTTATGTCACCGATATTGGATGGAGTTATCACTTCCAATATCGGTTTTTTCAGTTTTTGGGCATACCAGGTAAACCAGTCCTTAACATCTCGATTCTGGTTGCTGTTGTAAACCAACACATCAGGTAGGGGGATTTCCAGACCGTATGTCTGTCGAGATGGTATTTTCCCGGAAAAATAAGGCCTGCTGTCCGAGGCCGGGAGCACGCGAACATCACGGGAAAAACCTTCTGCTGTGTAATTCAGCATCAGATCGCCGCTTGTTCGAGATAATCCCAACAGCGGACCATGGTTTTCGGGAAAATAAACCAAAAAACCCATACTGTGGAGAAGTTCTGCTGGTCCGATACTGGTACACCATGCGATCTTCCTAAATCTACTTTTTGCAGCTTTATCCAGTTCAAGAAAATATCCCTTCATTGTCTCCATCATTACAGATCCAACACTATCTCTTTTATTTTCTGTGATTTGATTATCCACCCTTTCCTCCTGTTGGAAGTTGGCTCTCTAAAGGTATCAATAGTCCCGATCGATATTTGATAGGAATTCAACGAGTTGTATGTGTATTCAGCAATGTCCGGTTAGGTTATTGCAACAATAACGAGAAACGGCTTTCAAAATAATGGAATGTACAAAGACGCCATTACTTTAACTTTAGCTATTATTTGTTTAGAAAAAGTAGGATGGGCTACTCGTTGCCCATCAA
>JAHJTV010000042.1 GCA_018829445.1 bacterium | reverse complement strand
GCCTTATAAGCTACCTTCAAACTTTCTGGTGATTTGTCAGTGGCGGCTTTTTTGACGGCTGTCCGGTACGTAGATTTAGTCACCAAATTACGGCTGCGCCGTCGCGCTGAGCTTCTGACTCTTTTCTTGGCTGATTTAATGATTGGCATGGTTTTTTCTTTACAAACACCAGGATAGTTGTTTTGTAGTTTTATGTAAAGCAATTTCCCCTACTCCTCTGTATTCCCTGAGCGAAGTCGAAGGGCTACCTTTATTCTTGCGAAGCCCACCCTAGCTCGTAGGGCGACGGTGGGTTATTCCGGACTTGATCCGGAATCCAGAAAGAAAACAAAACATTTTTTCGCTACCCATTTGCTTGCCCGCCCGCCCGTAGCCCTTGGCCTGTCGTAGCTCTTGGGCGACCGTGGTCCTTCCGTAGCTTTAGCGAAGGAGGAAGTCGGTCATTTCAGGGTCTCTCTGTAATAGACATAAAAACCCAATGGGACATTTTTTGTCCCATTAAACCCGCCCATAGCTTTGCCCGCCTGCAATGTCGTAGCACTTCGGGCAGGCAGTGTTTCGGGCAAGAAAGTGGCTTCAGGTGAGGCGGCGCCCTGTACCGTGTTCCGTTCCGGTTCAGGGTATAATTAGGGTACGACGATGATTTCCGAAATATCAATAAGCAGATATAAAAAAATCGGTAGATCTCCGGTGGAGCTCACCAATCTCTCCAGAGTTAATTATTTGGTTGGGGAAAACAATGCAGGCAAGAGCTCTGTTTTGGAGGCCGTTTTGTTGTCGTCACTCGGTCCTGATATGGTTAAAGAGCAACCGGCCAGTGGCGGCATACCAGACCAGTTTGCACAACAAAAAGAATATTTCCATAATGAGCTTTTGGATGATCCAATAGAGGCTCGATTTGATGACGTATTGGTCAGTTGGAATGGAGAAAGTTTTGTAAGATCCAAGGCACAAGGGAGTATTCCCAAAGTGTTATACATTCCGTGTTCAGTAAATATTACTATACGGGATTCTTTGGGAAATATGGCTTGGGCAAGCTTGCAGTCTACTATTCAGACAACAGGTATTTTGCCTGTAGGTAATGTTGCCAGTTGGATTTATCATGCGGAGCGTAAACAGCTGGGAACGGGATGGACGAGTCAGGAAAGTAGAGAGTTTAAATTGCTGAAGAGAACAGTAAGGAAACATTTTGGAATCAGCTTGGCTAGACCGGAAGTTAACGATCAGAATCAAATAGTATTCCAGTATAAGGAAGGAGCAAAATTAAGAAATCTATACCTTCTGGGCAGCGGGGCACAGAACGTTGTTTATATTGTCGCTGCGTTAGTCTATGCAAAAGACTACCCCCTTATACTTATTGACGAACCCGAGCTTCATCTCCATCCGGGTATGCAAAAGGAACTCGGTCGATTGTTAGGTAAGTTGGCGACTGAATTAGATAAGCAAATTATTATTTCGACCCAGTCACCATTTCTCGTGTCCGCATCAGATAATAATAGAATTTTTATTATAGAACGTGGCAAAATTGTGCAGGATACTACTGCAAGTACTCCAGTGGCCATATCTATGGCTTTGGGTAGTCATCCAAGAGACATTGGTGCTCCCCATAATTTTGTTATTTTGGAAGAAGCGTCGATGCAAGATTTTCTGGAAAATGTTAATAAGAGGTTCTATAAAAAGAATTTAGTCTTTATTGCAGCAGTCGGTTACAATGACGTACCCAATAAGGAAGAAGTCTATCGTAAAATTATAAATCATGATGTGATATTGAAGTGTACCCCTTTTTATAGTGATGAATATTTTGTAGTCGTAGATCGCCAGATTCCGCTAAGGGATAAAAATATTAAGGCTATAAAAGGTAGGTTGGGTAGTAAAAGATTTCTGATGCTTTCCAAGGGTAATCTCGAGAGAAAGTATCCCGGCACTTATGTGACCAGCTTTAGTCGCAATAAATTGCAAGGGGGTGATGTTGGTAAATGGCTTGACGATGTTGAATATCCAGAAAGGGGAGAGCGTAAATACAAACTAGCTCATCATGTAGCTAAAGAGATAAGCCAAAGTGATTTTGAAAGTTATTTTAGAGAATTAATGCCGATATTCGAATAATTCGCCTACCTCAAATGTGGCTCCAAAAGCTGGTTTTTGATTTGGGGTATAATTAACGCATGGCTCAAGCAACAAAAATAAACGATCTCAATCTAAAGGAGTGGAAAAAGTATCAGGACATTTGGACTGATAGTCTTTGGATTATTGGTTCTCGCGACAGGTCTGGAGGTCATTCCAACAGTTATCATGGTAATTTTGTGCCACAAATCCCCAATCAGTTAATTCGTCGATTTACCAAAAGGGACGATGTGGTTTTGGATACATTTTTGGGTAGTGGCACTACACTCATCGAGGCTCGGCAGTTGGGAAGGAATGGTATTGGAGTGGAACTGTTGAAAGATGTGGCCAATATTGCACAGGACAATTTAAGTCAGGGCTCATTTTTTGACAAAAAAACATCACAAAGTATTGTGGTCGGTGATAGCACAAAATTATCTACGCGGACAGTGGTGAATAAGTCGCTTGCGGCAATTGGCAAAGAAGCTGTGCAAATGATCATAATGCATCCGCCCTATCACGACATCATCAAATTTAGCAAAGATGCTGGTGATTTAAGCAACGCCGAATCCGTGGAATCTTTTTGCAAAATGTTTGGTGAAGTTGTTGATAACTTTGTTGATTTGCTTGAACCCAAGCGCCACTTAGCTGTAGTAATCGGCGACAAGTATTCGGAATCTGAATGGGTTCCATTGAGTTCATATGTTATGCAGGAAGTGATGAAGCGACCCAGTCTAAGGTTAAAGAGTGTAGTAGTAAAAAATATGGTCAATAACAGAGCTAAGAGAAATCAAGAACAGCTGTGGCGTTACCGTGCCTTAGCTGGTGGTTTCTATGTTTTCCGCCACGAATATATATTACTTTTCCAAAAGAAATAAAGATGGCCACAACCCATATATTTATAGTTGACACAACAACATTTAAGTACCACTTAGAGTATTTGTTTGTTGGAACTGGTGCCAAAGATGCTGTCATAGATTTCAATGCTAATAGTGCTTCCCGTCTACCAGCTCAAACGGAAAATAACCTGGTTAGTATGATCGCAGATTCACAAAGGGTGCGGGAAGGTGACTTCGTCATTTTTTATTTGCAACAGAACATATCACAGGGCGTTTATGACGGTAAATTTTATGGCATATTCAAGGTCGGAGATGATTTATCATTTTTGGATAACAACACTCGGGACCAATTTTTGCGGGATAAACTAAACAAGTCATTAACTTTTCGAGCCATCGTTGAACCGTATAAGGTTTATGCGCAAGGTGTTACTGAGTGGGAGGCTCTCGACGAAATTAGATATATCAAATCTCCAAATCAGATGTTGTGGAGTTTGATATACAGAAAGCTGAAAGGCAACAGGGGGAACACAATGATAACAATCTACGAAAGTGAACGATTAGTCAGATTATTGAGCAATAAAAATCAAAGGGGAACACTAGGTGGCCAGAAATTTACATACGATGCCGGGGTACAGGAGATTAAAAAAGATACTGCTAGTCACTCATATACTGGCCACAAAACAGACATCGATGTGCTGCCAAGATTGATAAGTAAATATGACAGAGGATTGGCGTTTGAGTCACATTTACAGGCTTACATTGTTCAGAATGTAGGTCGCGGCACTAACAAAAGTTTGGATGATTCTTTAATCAATAACGGATTCAACATTGAATGGATAGGGAATGAAGTATCTTGCGGTGTTGGTATGCAAAGAATTGATGTCGCACTATCTCTAGTTCAAGATGATCAAAGAGTTATCGTCCCTTTGGAACTTAAAGCTGTAACAGCTGATTCTAAGAACATTGTTCAAATTCAAAGATACATTGATTGGCTTGAGCAGTACTACATTCCCAATCGAGATAGCGACATCCAACCAGTGTTGGTTGCTAAAAAAAATGTGAAAAAAACGAGTGCTTCTTACAAGGGATTGGTAAGGGCAATTAAAGACTTTAATAGGGTAAATGGTAATTGGTTCCCACTTAAGTATGTTGAGTACGAACTAAAAAATAACACATTGAAGTTTGAGATAATTAATTACTAACCCTTACTCAATTTTTCATGATTTATTTTTTGGGTATAATTTAAATATGAAAAAGAAAAAGTCATCCACCACAAAAATAGTTTTTCCTCAGTTGGACAAATACTTGATTATTGTAGCTGTGTTAATTGGGGGTTATTTTGTTGTCACTTTTGCAGTGCAAACCATTGGTGATATGAACTCCCAGTATGTTAAAAATAAACAAGATCGGTTCGAGAAATCGTTTATCGCTTGCTATAAACAACTTCCACAATATCGCTCAAGTGAATTTAATAATATTTATAATAATCTTACAGAAAGTAATTTGGATCGTTCTAATCCGTTCAGTGGGTTGATTAAATATTCAGTTTACAATTTTGATTACAATTCTGTGCCGGAGGAATTTGCCAATTGTATGAAAGCTTATTAGTTTAATTTTTGGTGTATAATGTAGATGACAATTAGGAATATCGAGAGTGTGGTGAGGGTTCTGGCCCGATGATCCACCGGCAACCTACCAAGAGGCAAGGTGCCAAAGCCAGCCCATTAGGGAACGATATATTAGTAATACGCTCTTCCTATGGGAGAGTGTTTTTGGAGGAGCTATGAAAAGCTACGAAACCGTGAGTGAGTGGTACGAGGAGATGAAGGGTAAGGGATATAGTGTGCCAGTGCAGATGTGCCAAGGTTTGGCACAGACGATGAAAGTGATGGGTCTAAACTTTCAAGAGGCGTGGAACTTGTTAGAGAAGAAGAGGGCCTTTTTTCTGGTGGATGATACTTATATTTTTAATTTGGCTTGGTTGGAGGAACTAAAGGCAGAAAAAGGGAGGGCACTATGAGTGACAAAAATGAAAAACAGGATTGGGAGGTAATATTTCTTCCCATGCCGGATCCAAACAAAAAAACTGAAGAACATCTGAAGAAGCGGCAGAAGCTCCACAACGAGCTGATGAAGGTCAGCAAGAAGATTTTGGCGTATAAGCCAAAGAAAAAGTCGAAGAAAAAACCCAAACTCGTCGCCCATGAAGTAGTACTACCCCATGAGGACGAGACATATTTTCTTTAAAAATGTTATTTTTAAAAGGCAGTTGGAATCGACTGACCCCAACTGCCTTTTTAGTATTGGGGGGTGGTAAAATAATACTATGTATTACTTTCTTGGAATTGTTTTGATTGGTGTTATTGCTTGGATATAATATTGACAATATAACAAATTTGTTATATCATGAGAGTAGAACTCAAAATACTAGAATATGTTACTGATTTTTTAGGGGGTTTACCTGAAGAATTACAAGCGAAGTGTTTACGACACATAGAGCTTTTTGAAGAATTTGGATTTTCGTTATCAAAGACTGATCTTAAGAAAATTGATAGGAATATTTGGGAATTGCGTCCTAAAAACATCAGAATTCTTGTGGGTAAGGCAAAAAGTTACATATGGGCAGTACACGCATTTTTAAAAACGAGTCAAAGAACACCTAAAAAAGAAATAACCTTAGCCAATAAACGCCTAAGGGGGTTGAGATGAGTAGTAAAAAATTTTATACCTCTATTGAACTCAAAAAGAGATGGATGAAAAATCCCAAGTTTCGGCGTGCTTATAATGCATTAGAGCCAGAATATCAAATTGCTAGATCAGTCATAAAAGCCCGTCAAGATAGAGGGATGACTCAAGGAGAATTAGCCAAGAAAGCTGGTACTAAACAGCCGGTGATTTCACGTTTGGAAAATATGCAAGGTAAACCTTCCTACAGAAATATGGAGAGGATCGCTAATGCATTGGGTCTTCGGTGGGATCTTAAGTTAGTGTCGAAACCAAGATAATCCAAAACCCAAATATCTTGCTGTTGGTTTGACAAAAATTATTGATTGATATGTATTGGTGGATTTTATTTATCGGAGGTTTTGTTGCGGTATTGGGGGTTGGGGCGTTTTTGTATTTTAAGAAAAAGCCGAATTCGTTTAATTTGATTTCAAAGCAAGAGGCGCGGTTGAAGCAGGCGTTGGAGTATTTGAAAAAGAACCAAGAAATTACCAACGAGCAGTATCGGGAGATAGTGGGAATTACCCGCCGTCAAGCGATACGGGATATGGATTTGCTTGAGAAGCAGGGTTTAGTGGAACAGATCGGTCAAGCGGGAAAAGATGTGAAATATAGACTAAAGAGTTAATGGGACATTTTTTGTCCCATTGAATTTTTGATGTTTTTTCGTTAAGTGGTCTACATTATTTCATGACACTAGCTAATGCGGCCGCATTCGCTAGTGTTTTTGTCTGGATTCCCGTTTTCACGGGAATGACGGTTGAGAGAAATTTCCTCCTTGGTGTTATGTCCGCATTGGAGGAGGGTTGTTCTGAATTGAATTCAATCCTTGTCGCGGGGAGATGTTTGAGGAGCTTT
>JAHJTV010000041.1 GCA_018829445.1 bacterium | reverse complement strand
TTCTTATATAATTTATTGAAATTTAAGACTATAGAAAGCTGATATGTTGTCATTCCGTGCTCGATACGGAATCCATAATTATTTCAAAACGCTGGATGCCGGATCAAGTCCGGCATGACAGAGAAACCTAAACTCTCAAGCTATTAAGTTAAGTTAAGTTAAACAGAAATTAAATCCGAGAAATAGGGATCATGTCCCCGGATTATACGAGTTGCCCTCTTTAATTTGTTGGTCAGAGGGACTTCTTTTTTCTTTTCGACCTCAATCGTGGGATGATAAGAACCGTGTGTCCAATCATTATCAGGACAATTGCGATCAGAATGGCCAATCCTAAGCGGGCTTCCTTTTCTGGAGTGGCGTATACCATGACAAACAACAGCCCGAAGAAAAGTACCATCAGAATTGTTGAAAACGGGTTTCCCGGCACCTGGTAGGGCCTTTCCAGCGTTGGAGCTTTTCTTCTCAACTTGATAACACACAGGGCAGCCAGAAAATACATCATTACTTCACTTCCAGCTACGGCATAGGTGAAGGAATCAAATCCTCCCAAAAGACCCATCAACACTGAACTTGTAACAGCCACTGCACACAGGGTTATTATTGCGGCATAAGGCGTAAAGTACTCGGAGTGAAGCTTGCTCAAATAACGTGGCATGGTTTTATCCCGGCTCATGGCATAAAGAAAGCGAGAGGTGGTAAGGATACCCGCATTGAATGAGGTCATGGAGGCCAGAAAACTTAACAGGCCTACGCCAATCAGACCAATGATTTCATAAGAGCCGAAGATCACTTTGACAAACACCACATGGGGTCTTGCCCCATAATTAATTCCGTCCGTCCAGACCTGTTTCCCGGTCAATACTTCCTTGGGAACAGCACTGACCAGGGCAAAATTAAGTAAGGCATAGACTATACAGAGAATCAGGATGGCACCGATCATGCCCCTGGAGATAACGCTCTGCTCACGCGTCTCTTCCGAAAGGGCTGTTACCCATTCAAAACCGGCAAAAAGAAAAATCGCCAGGGCAATGGCGGCTATAAAACCTTCCAGGCTTGATCCTTCTCCCAGGGGGTTGTACCAGTTATCAAAGCGGATATCGAATTTTATGATTGCTGCCAGGCTGATGGAAACCAGAAACAGAAACATGGTCAATGACAAGAGGTTCTGCACGCCGGATGTAATCTCAATACCGAAGTAGTTGATGGTACCCACGATGATGAAGCCCAGGAATATGTAAAACCAGAGAGAGGGGCCGGAAGGGATCAGGATTTCAAATACGCTTCCGAATACATAGGCTTCTGCTCCGGAGGCAGCAACGACGGTAAATATATAGGCGGCTGAAAGCGGGACAGCCAATTTTTCATTAAAGGCTTTTTGAATATAAACCCTGACGCCTGCTGAAGTTGGAAACATGGCGGATAGTTCTCCAAAACAGGCCGAGGCGACAATGCAAACCAGTGCCGCGGCCAGGACAGCAATCCAGCCCGTGTTTCCCGGCATTAAATCGGCTACCTGAACATCAGCCACGATGGATAAGGTGGCAAATGCAAAACCGGCACCTGCCGCCGCGACGGATCGGGCACTGAGGACACGCTTCATTCCGCTCATGATTAATCCTCCTCTTCCGGCCAGATGATCATGGTGATCGCATCCAGTTTGATGACATCCGCCTGATGTCCTTTCACCAGGATATCTCCACTGAGATACATGGGGGTAGGATCCAGCCTACCGTAAAACATGTCGGAAAGATTCTCGGTTGTGGGAAAAAGAACCACCAGATCGGGTTCCCCCACATGACCCTCTTCAACCGCGGAAATCTGTCCGCCGCTCATGTCAAGGGTTATCCGAATATCGCTGTCTTTTGTCTCGAAATAAATTACAGGATTCCAGCGTTTCAGGAGTTTTCGAACCTTTTTATTGTCATTGACCTTCTCTCGAAAATCCTTTGCCCCTTTCAGTACCTCTTCAATCGATAACATCTGTATCTCCTTTCCATTCAGTTCATTTTTTTTAAAGCCCTGCCCAGGGCATCCAGAATTTTGTCTATTTCATCATCAGTGATAATCAATGGTGGCTGAATTCGAATCGCGGAGGTATCATTTGTAGCCAGCAATGCAAAGACACCTTCTTCGGCAAGATAATGATTCATTCGAAACCCCCCGGAAGAATCCGCCAGTCGCAAAGCCGTATGCAACCCAAGCTGCCCGTAGCTTTCCAGTAGATCGGGAAATCGCTTCAGGAGTTCCCGGTATCCATCGGCAAGCCTGGCTCCTTTCCGGTTGACCTCCGAAAGGAATTCAGGCTGGTTGATAATGTCAATCATGGCGCTGGCAGCAACACAACCCAGGTCTGAACCGCTTGTACTCGAATAATGACAGAAAGGATAGGTAAGAAAAAAATCCGCAACCTCTTCCCTGAACATAGTCGCTGCCATGGGATACATTCCTGCTGACAGCCCTTTTCCCGATACCATGATGTCAGGAACGACCCCTTCGAAATGCTCAATGCCCCAGATTTTCCCGGTCCGACCCAGGCCCGAAACAACCTCATCAATGATCAGAAGGCTTTCATGGGCGTCACAGAGCTCACGAACCCCGGAAAAATAGTCATCGGGTGGAATGAGCAGGCCCGCCTCACTGATCATGGGTTCGAAAATAACGGCGGCTGTTTTTTCTGTCATCTCATTTTTCAGGGCAGAAAGATCACCGAATGGAACATGGCTGAATTCCGGGACTAGCGGTCCGAATGGTTCAACATAATCGGGATTGCTGTTCGTGGAAAGAGCAAAACCGGTGATGCCGTGATAACATTCTGTGGCAGAAATAATTCCCGGTCGGCTCGTGTAGCCTCGGGCAACCTTGATGGCCAGATCCACAGCTTCTGAACCGGTTGAACTGAAGAAAAAGCAGTTGATATCACCGGGTGTTGTTTCTGCCAGTTTGTCAGCCAGTTGCAACCGTTCTTCGGACATGAAAAAATTGTTTCCCATATCAAGAGATTCAAGCCCTTTTTTCATGGCCTCTACGATAACCGGATGGCGACGACCCAGGTTGAATACTCCCTGTACTGAAAGAGCATCCAGGAACAATTTTCCATCCATATCCTTCGAATAGCATCCGAATCGCTCAGTCTCAAATACATCCAGTCCAAGATGACTCATGGTACGCAATCGCATCTGACCGAAGCGATAGCCATACCGTTTCAGAAGATCCTTTTTTTTATCTGAAGGTTGGGTATTCATAGTATTCTCTCCCCTATCTGATACCTCGTTCAAATATTCGGGTTTTATTTTCAACAAACTCGAACAGATTGATTTTTAGCCCACCCAGGAAATCCCTTTTATGTAAATAGATGGCACCCTCAATATCGGACCAGAGAGCCAGGGTCAATTCCCAGGTATCTGTATTCTGTGAGATAATCCTGGACTGAACGGCCTCAACAAACACTTTGTTTAGCAAAGCCAAACTCTGATAGACCAGCTGTTCAATCCGCTGGTTGACCTCTTGCGGTAAAATCACTTGCTTGTAAGCTGATTCAAGCAGGTCAAAATCTTCCCTGAATTTAACATAAAATCCAACATAAGCTTTGGCCAGGGCAGATAACTTTTCCAGAAAAGTACCCTCAACATTAACCCCCTTTAAAAGCTCCTGATGGGTTAACTCCATGATGTTTTCACAGATCTGACCATAGATTTCGTCCTTTCCCTTAAAATAAAAATAAAGCGAACCGGTTGATAAAGACGATTCCCTGGCAATATCGCGAATGGTAGCCCCCTGGTATCCTTTCTTTAAAAAGACCTTTCGGGCAGCACGAATGATTTGCGTCTTGCGTTTTTGCCGTTCGCCTTCCCTTCGTTGGGCAGTCTTCTTTTTCATCTCGCTAAAATTAATGTCTAGGTTCCAGTCAATTGTCCAACCTTCAATAGTCTCAATTCAGAAATACTGTTGGATTTAATGGAATGGTTTATTTCGATTCTTAACAGGTGAATATCATCAGGCTTTGCATAACATAACAAAGTTCGATATTCGAACACAATTTAAAGCCGAACGAAGCTAATTTAGCGGATTGCAGAGGATTGTCAATAAAAAATCCGGTCGGATTCAAATTTGCGCCCTGAAGGATTTTGGGGTGGGGAGATGGGGATTTGAAGTGATTCGAAATGCTGATTATGGCTCTATCTTTTCTTTTACAGGTGTCTTTCCGGCACCTGGGCAAGTAGTGTGATTCCAAACGGTTTTTTCAGGCTGGAGGAGGGGGCTAGGAGTAAAAAGTTCTACCTAAATAGCCATTAAGCTGAAAATTAAGAGGAATATCTCAATAAACAAAAAATCATTACGTTCAGGTTTACCACTTGTGTTTCCGTTGCAGTTAAGATATTTGCATAAAGGTATGAATCGACATGACGACACCGGGAATCCCATCTTTCAGCCGAACCGTTTTTCGTAGAAAGGACAACAGGCTTTTGTGTGCATATTGACACAATCCGATCAGCAAAGAACGGTTGTGCTTAAAATAGACCCTGAGCATGATCGGGATGCTAAACACATACTGTCGCGATGGGGAACCGGATAAAAGACATTCTCCTTTAGGTGATGACCAAATACGATTACCCGTTTGGCCTGGCAGGAAGGACAAAAACAGCAGACTTTGCAGGAGAATTGAAGGAGAAATTCGTGAGCACAGTTGGGACAGCGAACCCTGGCGAATCCCTCTTTCAGATCTCCGCATTTCAGGTAGGAACGGACGACATCTCCAATCACCGGCCTGAAAAAACCATACTTTCTTTCAAATTTTTCCTCGTATGATCGTTCAAACGCTTCATAGTGCTTATCCAAAATCTGCCACAAAGAGGACTTTTTCGGCTCTCTTGGATGATAAACACGGAGGAATGCCATAACAAATCCAAAGCGGAAATCGAAAACAGAAAAAAGGAGGGCATATGTACTCCTTTATCAACAAATTTTCCCTCATGGCAAAGTATTTTTGCCCAACCATTCATCGTCTTAAAACGTTGATTAGCTACTGGACTTATCCAAGATGACAGAAAAGCTCGGTCGAATGAACTGGAGCAAATCTGAAATCAATTATCGGAATCATACTTGAAAAAAATTTGCCCAATCTTGAATCCTAATTTGGACTAAATCGGACTAATTAATCGTTATGTTAAATTACAAGTCCGAATCTGGTTCTACGAGAAAAAGCAACCATCTAAGGAAACTATCTAAAATTAACGCGGATGGTTATAAAACTTTTTTTGTTCACTCTCCTTATCTTTATTGTATTTTTCATGATCCACCAGAAAACAATTATTAGTACAACCTAGAACCAGTAAGAGTAATAACACTTAGAATTGCTGATAGTTAAAGATGTAAATGAACCAAAGTAAGAAATGGACTGGCACTTTTTAGTGGCTCAAGTTTTCAAGGATTCATCAAGAATGTCAATGCAATTTCCAATTTTTTATTCCAGACCGATCTACCTCAACTCGATACCTGAGTTCATCGGAGAAGAATTTTCAACTAAAGGAATGACGGATATGATAGTGATGGCTGTCAATAAGATGCGGAAAAGCCGGGAGAGTGAGTTGAAAGACTGATTGAGAGCAATGAATAAAGGAAGCCTAAATTTGCTAAAATGGCAGGGTAAGAAAGAAAACTGAAAATAAGTTTTATTCTAAACAATCCTTGAAAATATCAGGTTATGAATACCCACAAGAACAATAGAATAAAGAAAGCAGTACCCAGTACTACTTTCATCGGATTATCCATCTGGAGCGCTATCTGGACAATCGGAATTGTCATTGCAATTTTTGCGACTACTTCTTTTTAGATCCCCAACGAAAAAATCATATTTTTTTAATCGCCCTTATTGAAAGTCTTTAGGTTTTCATCCTTTCTTGCTTTTAGCTCCATAAGGTGAGGGCGATGGCATTCTCTCCTTTAGTTTATCGATCTTGGATTCACAAAGAACAGGTATAAGTATATACCCAAAAAGAAACTGATCTCAACCTCCCTGGTGGTCTTCAGAAGTTCCTCCAGAATCTCCTCCTTAATCTCATAAATCTCCAGTTTATCCCTATATGGATGGGAATGTTCTTTTTCGTGGAGCAAAACGCTGCAATCAACATAAAATTTCTGTAGATCTGGACTAATAGACCATTTGCGATTCGTTGAGACTCGCGTTGGACCGAGCTAGAATAGGATAAACAGGAAACTCAACATAAAAATTCAGGTGCCCCGCCACTTGCGACGGGGTTGTTCAGTCAAGGACATCTATTTAACTATAATCGTTATCTCCTACCATTTTCATCCAACACTCGTCCTGAACAAAAGGGAGATTTATCATTTAACTCCCAGAAACAGGAATCTTATAATCCAACTTTGTTTCTTATCCTTTACAGATTCTCAAAAAATATCCTAACCTTAGCCAACTTAACAGCCTGACATGGTCGCTTTTGGATATGTAACGGCGAGGATGTAACCCCACCCTACTATAATCCCTGCATTTTGTGAATGTAGTGAAGAGGTATAGTCATTAATCCATTGATCTAAATTGTCTTATTTAGGAAGTCAAATGGTGAACAGATCCCTTTATCCGTTTAAAAGTCACTTTATTGATGTTAAAGGATTTCGCTATCATTATATTGATGAAGGTACAGGTGAGCCTGTAATAATGCTTCATGGCAACCCAACCTGGTCATTCTATTATCGAAATCTGGCAAAAGCACTCCGGACAGAATATCACATCATTGTTCCTGATCACATAGGGTGTGGTCTGTCCGACAAACCGGACGAAGAGAAATACAGCTTCACATTGGAACGGAGAATCGAAGATCTTGAACAGCTTATTAATCATCTTGGATTCAAAGAAAAAATAACTCTCATTCTCCACGATTGGGGGGGAATGATTGGAATGGCATATGCTGCAAGGAATCCTGAAAAAATCAGTCGTCTTGTAATATCCAATACGGCAGCTTTTCATCTACCGAAAAACAAACCATTTCCCCTGGTATTAAAGCTTTGCCGGGATTTCAGTTTGAGTTCATTTTTGGTGCTAAGACTCAATGCATTTGCTAGGGGAGCCGCAAAATTCTGTTGCACTCGCAAACCAATGGCAAGTGAAGTTAGAAAGGAATACCTGTCTCCCTACAACAACCGACACAATCGCCTTGCACTTTTAAAGTTCATAAAAGATATCCCGTTGAAGGAATCCGATCCCAGTTATCATATTGTGACGGAAACCCAAAGGAACCTTAAACAGTTCATGAAGGTTCCCACGCTTATTTTGTGGGGGGCTAAGGACTTTATTTTTGACGATCACTTTCTCGCGAAATGGAAGGAGTTTCTCCCTGATGCAACTGTCCATCGTTTCAGTGATGCGGGGCATTACCTGCTTGAAGACGCACATGAAGAGGTTATCCCTCTGGTCAGGAATTTTTTAGAGCGAAATCCCATATAAACACCTTATAGAAAGACCATGTTATCAGAACACAACATAGCATCTCATCTTACACGCTTGGCTGCAGAAAAACCTTATAAAATTGCACTCTATGAACCCTTCAAAAAGGATTCCGAAGGCTGTTATTCCTACATTCACTACACCTATAAAAAACTGGAGGATGAAAGCAATATAATCGCCAGAGGGCTAGAAGCCTATAATATATCAAAGGATTCAAAAACGGTTTTGATGGTTACTCCATCACTGGAGTTTTTCGCTCTTACATTTGCCCTGTTTAAGATTGGAGCTGTTCCGGTTCTTATTGACCCGGGTATGGGGCTTAAAAACATGAAACAATGCCTAAAAGAGGCAACTCCGGATGCCTTTATCGGATCACCCAAGGCACATATAGCTAGGATTGTTCTTGGATGGGAGCGGGGGAAAATTAAAAATCTCATAACAGTGGGAGAAAAAAGCTTTTGTGGCGGAACGACATTGGAGGAGATTAAAGTAATTGGGAAGAATTCAAAAATAAAACCTTTTTCCGATACCAAACCTTCCGATATTGCAGCGATACTGTTTACAAGCGGAAGTACGGGAACTCCGAAGGGAGCGGTTTATATGCATTCAAACTTTCAGGCTCAAGTCGAAGCCTTGAAAAGAGAATATAACATTGGAGAGGGTGATATCGATCTTTGCACCTTCCCTCTATTCGCTCTTTTTGCCCCAGCTATGAACATGGTTGCCATTATACCCAAAATGGACTTCACTCGCCCAGCCAAGGTTGATCCGGCACATATCTTTGATATCATCGAAAGTTTTGGTGTAACAAACCTGTTTGGCTCTCCTGCCTTGATTCGTAGGGTTTCAAAGGCAGGAAAAAAACTTCCGACGCTCAGGCGCGTTATATCGGCTGGAGCGCCTGTTCCGGCAAAAACTCTACGCGAATTCAGCAAAATGCTGGCTGAGGACACCCAGATCTTCACCCCTTATGGAGCCACCGAGGCGCTCCCGGTTTCTTCAATTGGAAGCCACGAGATCTTAAGCGAAACAGCCGGGGCAACAGATGAAGGAAAAGGAATCTGTATTGGACGCCCCTTGGACAGCATCAATGCGTCAATCATAAAAATCACGGATGATCCGATTGAAGAGTGGACCGATGACCTCCTGGTAAAAGACGGTCAGATAGGGGAGATAACAGTGGAAGGACCGCAGGTAACAACACAGTATATAAACCGGAATAATTCCAATCGACTGAATAAGATCAAAGATCCAAAAACCAACAAGATCCATCACAGGATGGGTGATGTTGGATACAAAGACCAGGATGGGAGAATTTGGTTTTGCGGACGCAAATCACACCGTGTAAAAACAGAAACCGGAACCCTGTTTACGATTCAGGTTGAGGCAATATTCAATATTCACGAAGATGTCAGCCGGTCTGCTCTGGTGGGCATCCCCGACAGAAAGCTACAAAAACCGGTTTTAATTGTTGAAACTGAAAAAAAGCTGGGGACAAGACAATTGAACGAACTTCGTGGTGAGCTTCTTGACCTCGCTTCAAAGAACGAGCTAACAAGAAGTATCAATACAATTCTCTTCCACACTAACTTCCCTGTTGACATTAGACACAACGCTAAGATCTCCAGAGAAACTCTCAGCATTTGGGCTGAAAAGAGACTTTTATGAAAGCATTGGTAACTGGCGGAGGCGGTTTTTTAGGAAAAAAAATAATCCTTCAACTCCTTGAACGGGGAAACCAGGTAAGAAGTTTTTCTCGGGGAACCTATCCGGCGCTTCAAAAGCTAGGTGTTGAATTAATTCGCGGCGACCTAAATGACCTAAATAGTGTGAAAAAAGCGTGTGAAAACTGTGATGCCGTTTTTCATGTTGCGGGGAGAGTCGGATTCCAGGGAGCATATAAAGAGTTTTTTGAAGCAAATGTTCAAGGGACGCTTAACATCATTGAAGCCTGCCGAACCCATGGAATACCAAAACTGATTTACACCAGCTCACCCAGCGTTATATTTGATGGAAAGGATCAGGAGGGAATTGACGAAAGGGCTCCTCATCCAGAGTTCTTCATGACCCACTATCAATCAACCAAAGCCGAAGCCGAAAAATACATACTCGAAGCCAATGACAACAAACTTGCAACCGTATCGCTTCGTCCTCATCTCATATGGGGACCGGGAGACCCCCATCTTATTCCACGTATTTTAAAAATGAGAAAAGAGGGTAAGCTCAGATTTATTGGAAAAGCACTCAATTTGATAGATGCTGTATTTATCGATAATGCCGCTATGGCGCACCTTGCAGCTTTGGATAGACTGGAAATCGGAAGTTTAATATCCGGCAAGGCATATTTTGTCACAAACCAGGAACCATGGCCCATCAAAAAAATTATTAACCGTATATTGGAAGCAGCAAACCTGCCTGTAAATAACAGACACATACCGGTGCCACTCGCGTATGTTGCAGGGAGCATACTTGAAGTTTTTTACAGAGTTTTTCATCTCTCTGGAGAGCCGCGTCTTACCCGTTTCACCGTTAGTCAGCTATCCAAAGCACATTGGTATGACGCTTCAAGATCCCAAAATGAGCTTGGATATAGACCCAAAATCAGTATGGACGAAGGATTTGAGATCCTGCGTAAGGCTTTTCAATAAAGCAAAACAAACCAGGTTTCAAATTAGAGGGCGATGAAACCGGATTAGTGGATGGTTTCATCGCCCCCTAATTTCTGTTGCTTTTTTCCAATCCCTGCAAAAAAGACTGAAAGGTTTTCAGTACGAAAGGGTCTTTTTCGCGTTCATAGAGCCGTTCAAATAGACCTCTTCGTCCGTTTCTGGAATAGACAACACCTTCAATCTGAGTTTTATAGACACTTGCCGTTAGTTGCGGGCCCACTGCACAAAGCACATCCAACAGCCTTTGTTTCAAACTTTCCCTGCCGTTGATGCTTGGTGTTTTCCATGCCTTAATAGCACTAAAAATGGCAGCCTTTATGATTTTCATGTAATCGCCAACCTGTTGGGTTGCGGCATAAGCCATATATGTTGCAACAAGGGGGCTCCTGTATAAAGAATCTGGCATGGGTCTATTGGTTTCAATCAGATCGGTATTGCATAATGCTAGAAGGTAGTCAATTGACCCCTGTCTGCCATAGATGCAGGTGCCTGTCGCCTGGCTGTCCCTGAAATTCCGGGAGCCCGGCAGATCGTTCAAACAGGTGGCCTGAATCCCTATCTTATTTCTGTTACAAAAATCAGCAATTTGTGTCCCGGAGTTATCCTGGAGTGACTTGAAATAGTTGTGAGGAAGCCCGAATATAAAGGCGCCATTAACTACCAGACCATGACTTTGAATGACTTTTATTTTCGCCGTATAATATTCCTCAACCGTAAGACCACTTTTTCTGATTGATTTTGCAGAGTTTTTATCAATATCTTCAAGATCTCTAAGATCAAGCGATTCTAGTCCGATGAACAAAAATGATGCCCCGGATAAGCGCAGTTTATTGAGGATCACTGGTTTGTCTGCAATATCTATTGAGATCTGAACCCCGTAATTGACTTTCACCCTTTTTTCGATCATATAATCAAGAAGTTCTTCCAGCTTTTTCCCACCAAGGAGCAGATTATCGGGCAGAAAAATATAAAATCGGCTTTTCAGAACATGTCCTGTTTGCTGATGGGATTCGATTTCCCTGACAAAATCTTCGGGGGATCTGAGGGTAAATCGTTTCTGGCTCCCAGTGAGTGCTGAAATTGAGCAGAAGCTGCACGAAAACGGACAACCAAGATACGGCGTCGCAACCTGAATCCTTACCACTCTGGAGAGGTAATTTCCAAACAGGGGCAGTTTTTTTAGAAAATCAAGATTGACATCCGGCAGTGTTTCCACATTGTTGCTCCCCCAAACCCCGTCTTCAATGGGTTTTGAACCGATATATTCCGCTTGCAGGTCTCCGTTTTTTAAATCCTTCATGACACGAGCAATTGTCTTGCGGTCACCCGGACCTCTGACTTCTGCGATCAGTTCAGGATTTGGAATATTCTTTTTGATAAAAGTACTTACATCATCATGGCTGGTGGAAACATGAATTCCACCGATGACCACCGGAATCCCACCATGATTCAGCGCTATTGAGACGGCAACAGCTGTCGGAAATGTTGAGCTCATCGATGTGATAAAAACCGCTTCCGGTTTCTTCCCCATATCTCTGATAACATTATCAATCTTTCGACGTTTGCCATCTGCTATTATTATCGATAACCTTGAGTCAATACCGGCAATCTGATTGGCAATATAATAGGTTGAATAATTTTCAACCCCTATCAGTTCGGTTAGTCCGATCCTTTCTTTGTCAGGATCAAAATCGAGGTATTCCAGATAGTTCTTCTCGCAGATACTTTCGGCATTCTTTCCGGAAAGATAAGAAAGGAGATTGTTGACGGAAAAACCCTTGCCGATAAGATCCATCAGCTCAAACGTCAACGGGTTGTACATAATTACATAAGGTCTACTCATGGGATCAGGCCTTTTTCCATACTGAAAGATTACGCCGAACTATGAATCTAAAATTGATAGTCTGAAGTTTACAATCTGTCAATTCAAAGGGTTCATAACTCTAGTCACAGAAGTATGGTTGGATCATACGGACCTGACTCAAGATTTTCGACGTCATTATTTGATATTTAATGCAAAGGCATAGTTCATGGGGAGAGAATACTATATCGTTTATAATCCTGTTACATACAACCTGATGGACTGTATCGGTAAATGCAAGTCACCCGTTGAACTCCTTACTTACATTTCGAACAGAGATGCTTTTAAAATCAATAAGGATAATTACCTGGATTATCTTGAATTCGATTCCGGAAAAGAAAAAAAGGGGATGGTGGAAACTTTTGCCATTGAGAGTTATGCCATCATTTATGTGGCGAATCAGGTCGCAAAATATAAGCCGGATGCAAGGATTATACTCTCAGACGGCATTAGAAACAGGCTAAAAGATATCATAACTGAAAACGGGAAACCTGCCGGTGTTTTCATTTCATCCATGAGCTCTAATTTTCCGACAACGGTCTGTACCTCCATTGCTCTTAATCATGGGAAGATCCCGGTTGTAATCGGCGGCATTCATGTTTCAACCAGCGGGCATGATGTTGACCTGTTTCTTAGAAACCATGTTCCGGCACCAGGTTTGATTTCATATGTCCGAGGAGGTGCCGATTCCGATGTTATGGGGCGTCTTATTAAGGACATGAAAAACGGGAACATGAAACCTGAATATACCGGGTATAACATGGTTGAGGACGGGGTATGGGGGCAACAAAATATCGAGCATATGAAACCAATGCAGCTCAATTTTTTAAGACGCCTGCCGTTTATCGGAAATATACTGGCAGAGAAAATAAGGGTGAATCCAACTGCCCCGTACCTGGGCTGTCCGCACTCATGCAGTTTCTGCTCAATATCGAGTCTGCCAAAGGATATCCGTCGATTTACAATGCGGTCGCCACAGGATTTTGTAAATGAGATAGAGAATGTTCAACAGGAGGGAGTTAATCTTCAATCGAGACTCTTTTTCTTCCTGCCGGATAATATTATTCTTGGCGGTCGCAGACTTGAAGAGATTCTTGATGTTCTTATAGCGCGAAAGGTAAGAATCAACTATATGGTGCAGATATCCATTGAGGTGGCGGATGATGACAATCTGCTGAAAAAATTACGCCTATCCGGAGCTTCACATCTTTTTATCGGATTTGAGTCGCTGGATATCAGAAACCTGAGGATCATTGGTAAAAAAGTTGTGAAGGATATTGAGAAAAGTGGCAAAAGTGTTGTTGAGTTCTATTCTGAAAAAATAAGAAAGATTCAGCGATACGGTATGACGATTCACGGTTCTTTTATAGTCGGATTACCCTACGATTATTTCAATTCCATCAATGACCACTCTGGTCATGATTACGGGAAGTTCTGCGTCGAACACAATATCGGTATTCAGGCAACACCACTTTCAGATCTTCCAGGATCAAGAGATTTTATTGAAACCCAGAAAAACGGTACCTACCTTTTCGGAAAAGACGGCACCATGGAATATCTGATTGCCCTCGTTGTCTGTGATCTGACGGAGGGCAACAGAATTCCTCTGGAATCATTAAAGAACAGTCCTTTGGTAGTTCTCCATATGGCCTATGAAGCCATTAACAGGGTAGGAAAGACGAGGAATGCATTTAAAAGTGCCTTTGTGATGATGGGGAAAAGTTTTTTATACCCCACAGCCAATGGAAGAAGATCCTTCTTGGAAAGGCTGAATGACTCTTTTGTCGGCTTTGCTGTTCCACTTCTTGTAAGTCTTTATAAAGATCATGCTGAAAAAGTGGTATCATCTTTTTCCGATATCAGGGGCTCGTTCGAAAGGCTTTATGATATGGAAAAGGATGAGGCAATTAGAAAGCAGTTCGAAAATTATATAAAGAGGTTCATAAACAGGTAGGGGATTGAGCTCACTTCACTCATAATAACCGATTGGGAGACGCTTTGAAAAATTTGACAGGACTGCTCAGGCAGGAACAGATAAAGGATTAGTTACATGGAAAAGTATTATATAGTCTATAACCCGCTGACACTTGATCTGATGCATCTCCTTGATATATGTGGCGATGTTACTGAAGTGATATCGGATCTTACGGGACTTGATTATTCGCAGATCAACAATCAGAATTATACCAACTACCTGAAATTAAACCTGAACCGACAGAAAAGAGGCATGGTGGATACCCTTGCCCTTGAAAGCAAGGCTGCGGACTATGTTGCTAATCAGATTTCAAAAATCGATCCGGTTTCAAGGATTATTCTGGCTGACAGCAGCAGACGCAGTATTGAAGAAATTATAAATGAACGGGGGAAACCGGCTGCAGTATTTATTACCTCCATGAGTGCCAATTTCCCGACCGCAGCGCTGACCTCAATCGTTTTAAATCATGCTAAGATTCCCGTAATTATCGGTGGAGTTCATGTTTCGTCTTCAAAAGATGATCTGGATGTTTTCATAAAAAAGGTTGTACCCTTCCCGGAACTTGTCACCCAGGTAACCGGACCAGGCGACTCAAAAGTTTTTATACAAATACTAAAAGGCCTTCGGGAAAGCAAACTGGAAGATGAATATGTCGGCACTGAAATGATAGAAGACGGCATATGGGGCGCTGAGAATATTGAAACCATGGAACCAATGGATCTTGTTTTCCTTGAAAAGCTCCCGGTCATTGGGCGTTTTATCAAAAAACTGATAAGAATAAACCCGATCGCCCCATATCTTGGATGCCCTTTTTCATGCAATTTCTGCTCTATTTCAACCATCCCTGTAAAACAGCGCAGACTTGTAGCCAGAAGTGCTGAGGACTTTGTTGCTGAAATAAAATATATACAAAGAGGCGGAGTTGGATTGGATAACCGCATTTTTTTCTTCCTTCCGGATAATCTGTTATTGGGCGGTGACAGGCTTGAGGAGATGCTCGATCTGATTATCGAGAGCGATCTTGTCATCAATTATGCGGCACAGATTTCAATTGAAGTTGCCCACAAACCCCACCTTCTGGAAAAGCTGCGGAAATCGGGTGCGACCCATTTTTTTATCGGGTTTGAATCACTGAACATTGATAACCTGAAGTTTATCGGCAAAAATATTGTCTCTGACATTGAAAAAAGTGGAAAAACGGTTCGGCAGTATTACTCCGAGATGATAAAAATAATTCAAAGCTATGGTATTTCCATACACGGGGCTTTTATTTTCGGCATGCCGTTTGACAACTTCGACTCCGTCAAAAACCATACAGGCAAGGAAATCGCTGATTTCTGTAAGGAACATCATATCGGTGTTCAAGGCTGTCCATTGACAGACCTTCCCGGGTCTAAGAATTTTCAGCTTGCCCAGAAGAATAATACCTATGTCTATGGGAAGCAGGGGACAATGGGCTACTTTCTTTCCTTATGTGTTTCAGACCTTTCTGAATGTAACAGGAAACCGCCTGAGAGCCTCTTTGAGAGTATGCTGGTTGTCTTACACATGACCTATGAAGCAGTTAAACAGGTTGGATCACACTATAATGTCATGAAAAATGCTTTTTTTGTTTTTAAAAAGGCTTTCAAGTACCCGACGAAAAGCGGGAAAATGTCATTCAGAGAAAGAGTTATTGACGCTTTTATTGCTGCTTCCGCCCAGATGATAGTAAATAATCTGTACCATGCCGATGAAACTGTTTATTCCAAACCGGAAGTAAAAGGGTCTTATGAACGTTATTTTGCAAGGGAAGAACATGCGGAAATAAAAACAGCTTTTAAAAAGCATGTCAGGCAATTTGCACTTAAGAGGAATGGGTTATAAAAATCAACTATTGCACAGATCGCATCCATTGCCTTTATTCAAGTTTGATTTTCTATAGACAGCCTACAGGCTTGAATTCGGAGGAAACCTTTACCATTGAACTGCCAACATCAGGCAATTGAGGCCACTTCCAATTCCAAGAAAACCAACCAGATCACCCGCGCACAATTGATCACGTTCCTTAGCAATCGCTGCAGTAATCGGTAGAGAAACGGTTCCCATGTTACCTAGAAACTCATATGTGGTGAAATCCTTTACCGGATCAATACCGAGCTTCTGTAGGATCAGCTTCTGATGGGACTCTCCCACCTGGTGACAAATCACTTTATCAATTTGGTCCGAGGATATTACAAGTTCCCTGGAAAAGACATCCCAGGTTCGTTTTCCAAGTTCAACGCCATGTTTTAAGACAGCTACGGCATCGGTTTCAGTATAGGGGATATGACTTTCAATGGATTCAGATCTGATTCCCCAGCGGCACAGTTGATGATATTGCGGATCAGCGAGGTTAACTCCACCCAACAATTTCGGTTTCCTGGACGGCGAAAATGATCCGTCCGTTAATAGAATAGCGACAGCTCCTGAACCGCCGGTTAAGGTTGCCAGCGATGTCCTGAAAAGTTCCATTGAAGGCTTGTTCAACATCTCTCGAATCATGATGTCATTAATCTCGCGTGCGCTTTCGCAAGCCACCACCAATCCGGCTCGAATTTGTCCCAACTCAATTCTGTTGGCTAGATCGAGAACTCCGTTTAAAACACCAAGGCAGGCGTTCGAAGTGTCGAAAACTGCCACCTCTCCTTGAATTCCGAGGGCTGCGGCAACCTGACAGGCAGTTGCCGGCTCGAAATGCTCACGGCAGACTCCGGCATAGATAACGGCTCCTATCTCTTCAATGGCTATGTTACGCTCTTGGAGACACTTTTTTGCTGCCGCAATAGCTCCGTAGGAAATCGGTGTATTTGGCTTCCACCATCGACGTTCTCTGATTCCGGTCAACGCTTCCAATTGTCCAGGCGAAATGTGCAAGGTTTCGTACATTGATTGCAGTCGACTTTCCAGCTCCGTTGAAGTGATAACGATCGGAGCCAGCTCGTAGCCGACAGACTCAATACATACTCTGGAATATTTCATTTGCTCAGTTGAATTAGTAATACAAAGTAAAATAAATGAAGCAAGGACTACAATGGCAACCCTACCGTTTTTGTTAGTACATGCAAACAATGCAGGATGGGTAACTTGTTGCCCACGGGGTAATTTTTTATCAGAGCAAAGATTACGGTAGGGCGAGGTTACATCCTTTAAGCGCTTACTTAAGAGCAAATGGAAAGAAGTTTCATTGACAATTAATTATTATCTGAACAGTTTTGAGTTATTGCCTAAATTATTGAAATTATAGGCCATAGAAAGCTGACATGTTGTCATTCCGTGCTTGACACGGAATCCATAATTATTTCAAAAATCTGGATGCCGGATCAAGTCCGGCATGA
>JAHJTV010000040.1 GCA_018829445.1 bacterium | reverse complement strand
TTTTGTAGCTTGAGTTTCACTGTTCATTGACATGCTCCTGTAGATAATTTATTCAATGTTGCCGACAAAACTTGCGGCACTGAGCATGTTATGGCAGATTTTCAACCCTCCCGGAAGATGGGGTTAATTTAGCGCTTACTCTTATTTGATTGGCGCTTAACTAAGAAATTTGGACTAAATAAGGATTATTCAAGGTCGTATTATCCTAATAGACACTTTTTAATGTTAAATTCCAATCATGGAACAAAAATCACATTTAGTTATGCTTACAAGGATGAATCAGATTCCCAGAAAATTGAAAACAAAGAAGTCGATTCTTTAAGTGACCTACTCATGATACTTGTCTGTACAGTTTATGTATTTTTTAGACGTCCTAGTCTTTCAGGTTATTTTATTCCTTACATTCTGTTTTTGTGGGCTATAAGTCTAGGATTAATTGATAAGTTATAACAAATAACTAGAGCTGACGGCATGTCGCCCTCGATAACCTCAAGTTCATCGTACATGGCATCATACTCGGTTACGCCACGTTCGCCGTGGCCGCAGCTCAGTTTGGTGTTACATTAAGTTAGAAATGTGGATAAAAAAGAATTCAGAAGAACTAAAAGGATTAGAAAAAGATAACAAGAATGATGTTTGTATCGAATCCCTACTTTGGGGATTGATTTCTTTTTTGCTTTTTTCAATTGTTGATAAAATTGGATACAGTAAGACTTTCGTTTCTATCGATCCAATTCCCTGGAATGAATTTTTTGAACATCTCCCTATCATCTTTTGCATTTCTCTTATTATTGCTGTTGTTTATTGGTATTTTAAAAAAGATGCTTCTATATTCGAAAAAAAATCACTAATCTGCCCAAGCTGTGAGAACGTAAAAAAAGAAGATGGAGTCCGGAGTTGTGAATGCGGTGGAACATTTGAAGATCTCGAAACAATGAAATGGGTAGACTAGTAGAGCTTGTGCTCCCGTATAATGTAACAAATGAATTCACCGGAGCGCATAGGCCCTTCGATGGATGCAAGTTCAACTCTTATCAAAACATTAACTTGAAGCAAAAATCACCGCAACGCCCGGTGATTCTGGTGTTAGCTTTAAAAACATTGCGCACAATGATCGATTATTCAAAGTATTCAATATCGGAGCTGTTGGATGTAAAAAACAATATTGATAAAGACAAAGCTCAAGAAAGCTATACTAACTTACTAAAAGAACTAGAGAAACGGAAAGAAAGGGTAGCAGAACACAACGAAGAGGAAGAGTACAAACTAGGAGAATCGATTAAAGCAATTATCTACGTTTATGCTATTACTCAGTTTATCTCTTTCCTGGTTTTGATAATATTAGAGTTTTATGATTTTTATCCTTTGAACAGCACTGAGATCACTGACAATCAAGTTACTGATACCTTGTTTCGGGGATTAGCTCTAGTATTGAATTTATTTAGCGGTTACGGCTTAATAAAGAAAAAAAAATATGGACTATACTTGAGTTTTGCAAATCAAATGATGCAATCAATATCTTTTCAGCTAAAAGGCTTTTTCTATTTTTATTCAGGTATATGGTGCGGGTATTTCAATTTTATGAGTTCCCAAAGTGTCAATTTAAACATATACAGAATAGGAAAACTTGAATATGCAAAGCCTGGATTTTTAATCCAAACAGGTTTGGACCCTAGCATAACTTTTCTTTCAATCAATCTTATAGCTGTTTTTTTCTTAGTAATATTATTTATCTACGGCAGATTGGGATTGGCTAATGAGTCAGTCAATCAAAAAGCAATTCGCACTAGAATTGAAGAAAGGCAGAAACAATCTTTGATGAATAAAATAAAAAATATGAAAACTAAGAAGTAATTTTGGTCATAAAAGAATTTTTTCTTTACTCCTGTATATCAAATGCTCAATACTGCAGGGCAGCTAACAACAGAATCAACCAGAGCGCATAGCCCTTCGGTGGGGGGTAGTTCAGCGTTTTTTAGATAATTCAACTTGAAGCAAAAACCAGCGCAGCGCCTGGTTATTCAGGCGTTAGTTTGAGACAACTATGAGAGAAGAACACAAAAGACTTCTAGATCAAGTTTCAACGTTCGCAACTGAAGGTAAATTAGGAGAGTCTGTAAAAAAGGCAATACATGAGTATGACCAACTTCCTCCTGGTCTTGCAGTTTTCGTGAAGTGCGTTGCAGACTATCACGAAAATAATAAAATTGCAGAAAAAGAGGTTGCTGAAATTAGAAGTTTATTCTTCCAACTTATTATAGTTGCATATAGGGAATGTAAAAAGGTGAACCCAGAAATCGCACAATCGCTCTTGTACAGCCTGATTAAGGACTACCCAGATATCCCTGAGTCTTCTTTAATTACAAAATGGTCGTCTCTTGCTCAAGCTTGTATAGCATTTCGAGAAGTTGGCCATTTACAAAACAGGTTGCTAATCTGGCAACAATCTACAAAACTGTTCCAAGCATACAACGAGTTTTTAAGTGGTTTATTAAATTTTCTTATAATTACATGGAGATGTTCTCAAAACAGAAAGATCAATACAAATGTATTTAGTTTGACATATGGCTCGAAGCTAAACCAATTTGAACAATTGACAGGTGGAGAAAACGGAGCTTTCTACATAATCTTCAGGTTGGCACAACCAAAAATAAGAAATGCAATCGCTCATGAGACCATATGGTTAGATTCCAGCAATAATTTGGTCCGCTACACTGATGGGAAAAGTGAAAAGAAAAAATATGAGCTCGACTTGATTGAATACATGGCATTTACGCATATGGGTTCACATTTAGGTGAACCCTATATTGCAGCTTTAGGTGCAATAACAATATGGGAAGAAGGCTCTGAAAAGCTGAAATCTCTTTTACCTGACTACTTAAAAAAAGTATTATCACATTAAAACTAACAAGTGCATAAACGCAGACTTTTATCGCGCCGTTCCGTTCGCTGCGCTCACTGCACAACGCGATAAAAGCTGGTTATGCTGGTGTTTGAGCGCCGCGCAAAGCGCGGTGCGTCTGGTCGGGTGCAAGTCCCGACGTGGTAAGGGGTTAACCACCCACCATTACCGAGTGTTGCGCCTCTGGCGGAGCGATGCTTGCGGTTAAGACTGCGGACATACGAGAACAAAAGAGGTGAAGCGTACACAGGGAATGTTATAGGCCGTTTGGGGTTGCAGCCCCTTAGAGTTGGTATCGCTTCGAAATGCTGTTCCGAATTGGTGAGTGTCGTAACGCGCACGAAACCTAAATGAACCTGGCGCATTGGTGAGCCAGGAGAGAGTCGGCGGAGTTCTCAAGCTATGGCATGTAACAAGAGACGCATCGTGAACGCGGGAGACCCTTTTGGTTCCTGTTCGAGCAGGGAAATCATTCATGACATACTGATATTGAGGCACAAATGGGAAACCAGGAAACAGATCTAGGCAGTCGTCTACCGGTGGTTGAACCCTTCGAAGCAGGTAGGAGTACTGGACCTCAACAAAAGGAACAGCAGCCGAAGACCTTTGGGGAGTCGGATCACCTCATAGTACTCCGAGACGGTAGGGCCGATCACATGGGGAAGGGGGTGACAGTTATGCGTAGTCGGCAAAGGCAACTTGAACCGGACAATGTCGGGCCGGAGAACATCAAGCCAACCTTCTTGCAGGCATTATCTATCAAGGCGGGAACTGCAAAAACCCACCGATTCCAAAATCTTTACGGCAGTCTGAACGAATCACTTCTATTTGAAGCTTGGCGTCGCCTGAACAAAAAGGGGGCCCCAGGAGTCGATAAAGTGACTATCGCCCAGTATGGAGAACATCTCGGTGAGAATATCAGACGGTTAGTGGAGCGTCTTAAAAGGGATGATTATCGGAGTCGATTAATCCGACGAAAATATATTCCCAAGGGAAACGGTAAGGAGCGGCCCCTTGGCATACCGGTGGTAGAAGATCGGTTACTACAGGGAGCGGCTCGTCTGCTGCTGGAATCCATTTACGAACAGGATTTTCAGAGATGCAGCTATGGCTATCGGCCAGAGGTTGGAGCACAGCGGGCGGTCAAAGATCTGACTTTCGAACTTCAATTTGGCAGATATGGTTATGTCGTCGAAGCCGACATTAAGGGCTTTTTCGACAATATTAAACATGACTGGCTACTGAGGATGTTAGAATAGCGGGTCGATGACAAAGCGTTTCTATCTCTTATCGATTGCTGGTTGAAAGCGGGGATATTGGAGCGTGACGGTACAGTAATTCATCCCCATACGGGGACACCGCAAGGAGGCGTGATATCGCCTATTCTGGCCAATATCTATCTTCATTATGGTGTAGACCTTTGGTTTGAAAGGTCGATCAAGTCACAATGCAGAGGCCAGGCACATATCATCCGATTTGCGGATGATTTTGTCTGCGCTTTCCAGTATAAAGATGAAGCGGAACGATTCTACAGGACTCTCCCTAAACGGTTGGCTAAATTTGGGCTTGCTGTTGCGCCGGAAAAGACTTGTATTCACCGCTTCAGTCGTTTTCACCCTTCTCGCAAAACACGGTTTACCTTTTTAGGTTTCGAATTCTATTGGGAGCCGGATACAAAGGGGACTTCTCGTGTTTGGCGGAGGACAGCCAGGAAGAAACTACAAGCAGGAATCAAGGCTAGTAAGGATTGGTTAAAATCCAATCGTCACAAACCACTTAAAGAACTAATGCCAACGATGATCCGTAAGGTTCGGGGCCATTATAACTATTTCCGGGCGGTCGGCAATTCATCATTATGGACGTTCTATAAAGAGGTGGTAGGTCTGCTTCACAAGTGGCTCAATCGAAGAAGTCAAAGGCGCGGTTTAACCTGGGAAAGTCTTAAGCGAGTATTGGCAATATATGCCTTTCCTACACCGAACCAGGGTAAGTAATTGGAATTGGGTAGGGCAGAAAGCAAGAACACTCATCTTGCTGCAAATGTGAGTATAACTGAGGAGCCCTGTGCGGGAATACCGCTCGCAGGGATCTGTGCAGGGGATATTGGGTAACCGGTGTTCCTACTGTGACAGTTACTTTATACATTTAATTCAAAACAAAGAAAAATGAAATTAAAGTTTGTTATTAAAAATTTTAAATCAATAAAAAACACAGAATTGATACTTCGCAAAGGTGTAAATATATTGATTGGACCAAATGGAAGTGGAAAAACATGCGTTTTATCATCACTACAATTCGTACGTGATGTTTTTAGATTTGGTTCTGCTCAAGCTTTGGCAAGGAGCGGCGGCGCCAAAAGAGTTTACAGAAGAAATGCATCAAAAATGGTCTTCTCGATGTCTGATGACTACGGAAAGCGGGTGTATAGAAGAAAACCTCACCCATGTAAGTTTTATTGGGAAATTCAAATTGCACAAGCTGGGGAAGAAAAAATCGCTACAGTCGTGAAGGAATCATTTGTTATTAAATGCAATGTTGCAAATTCAGAAAAACAAATGTTTTTACTTGAAATCGACAGATCAAAATCGATAAAAGGAAAGACAAAAATGGAACTGTGTGACCATTCATTATTTGGAAGAGACCTTTTTTCAGTTTGGGATGTCTATTTTAAGAAACGAAATAAGACCCAAATTGTTGAGGCTTTTAAGAATGAAATTCTTAAACATATTCTAGATACCGCAACTAATAGTCCAGACAAATCGTTTTTCTCTGAAATTGTAAATCTTGATAGGAAAATTACAGGTGTATATAATCACTTTTTGTTTTTAAACGAATACAACATCCTTCCTGATATCGCCCGAGCAGCAACAGAGCAATTACCATATTCTCAAATGACTCCAAATGGGGGCTCTGTTAGTGAAGTAATCCATGCATTAGAAAATAAACATTTTGGCAAGCTCGAAGAAGCTGATTACGCTTATATGGAAGATTACCATAGAATCCCCTATTTCTTAAGATCTAGTTACCCTTATCCAAGGTATATGTTTCGACATAGATACTACAGACATAGAGGAAAAGGATCAGAAATTGATGCTGCACTTGACAATATTAATCGAGAGTTATCGGCTGCCGTTAAACCAATAAGCAGTATAAGTGTTGCTATAGACCCGACAAGTGGTAAAAGATTTGTAGTTTTTAAATCCGAAGACAATACTTTTTACCCAGAAGAGGTATCTGACGGTACCGTAAAATGGTTATGCATTTTAGTTAGCCTGTTTGTTCCATTTTCAAAAGTTTATTTGTTGGAAGAGCCGGAAAATTTTTTACATCCTTGGATGCAGCAAAGACTAATAGACATTATGAGGGAGCAATCTGAAAAAAATGATACGATATTCCTTCTGTCTTCTCATTCTTCCACTATTTTAAATGCTGCTTATCCAAGTGAAGTACTAGTAGTAAAACAAGACAGTTCTGGTACACAATTAACCAACATAGAAAGTGAAGAGGAATTATCACAAATTCTATCACAATCAGATTTTCAACTAGGTGATCTTTGGGTCAGCGGTGCAATAGGGGGAGTACCTGCAGATGAATGAAAAAATTGGTGTAATCGTTGATGGTTCCGGTGACTATGCATCACTAAATAGGCGTTTTAAAGAAACATGTAAGATTGTAAAAACCGATGGCCCCAGAGGTCATACAGCAAAACCAGATGATATCGCTTCGAGATCTAGAAAACAAATATCTATCCTCAAAGCGTTTAAATGTAAGAAGGTCGTTGTGGTTTTGGACCTAGAAAAACGAAATGTTAAATACTTTTCTTTTTTAAAAGACCTTGAGAATGCTTTCAGGAAATCAGAGTTTGGAGTCGAAGTTGAAATTGCTGTGCCCAATATTATGATTGAAAATTGGTATCTTGCCGATATTAAGAATTTATCGAAGAAGAAGAAATTTTTGAAAAACGACTTAAAACAAAAAAATTACGAAGGTACTCATGGTAAAAACGAATTAAAAAAACTCATGGAAAAAAAGTACTCCTATAGTGAGACAGTGCATGGCCCACAGCTATTCAGCGTGCTTTGCTTAGCAACTGCTAGAGAAAACAGCCCTTCCTTTAAAAACTTTTTACATTTAGTCGAGATAGATGAATTTAAAACTTAACAAGTCACTAAACCCGACCGCATATCGCGCTCGGTAGAATAAAGTTCTATGATCATAGCAAATAAACCTTTGACCCAAAGTCCGGTGTAGCGGAGGGTTAGTGGGGCGTTAACTTATACATTATGAAACTTAGAATATCTGGAATAGTACTATTGATTGTTACTATCTTAATTGTGAGGGGAGAGACGTACATCTTAACAAATCCATTGGAATATCCGATCAGAACAGGACTAGCAATTTGTTATTTAGTAGCTTCCATAGCAATGATCCTACAATTAAAGTGGTTTTGGGTTTGGGGTCTTTTTAGCTTCACAATTTGGGGGCATTCACTCTTACTCCAAGTTATAAACGAATTAATTGCATTACCAACCAGCCTGGAGACCGTAGATAAGCCAAAAGTGGCCTATGTTGCACTAGGTATGGTTGCTTTTTTTACTGCGATATATTTTACAATTTGTCTTTTTGTACTTCATAATCTGTGGAAGAAGGAAATCAGAATAAAATATCCAGTTAACAACCTTTCTCGGCATATTGTATCAATACTTTCGCTTATATATGCGATATCGTTTGCTATTTACTCGACCAATTACGCTTTGGGCTTTATCAACATGATGCTATTTTTGGTATTTGGAGTATACCTTTACAAACCAAGCATCCTAAAACCATTAAATTACCAAATATATCAATAGTTTAGAACCGACGGTTATCGCCCTCGGTGGTTTCAAATTTCCAAGTTTCATGGCAACATTACCGTTAATCAAAAATCGTCTTAGCCGCAACTCAAAACAGCGTTATGCCTTCCAAAATTCACCTTGTTGTATCATAACAAATTTGTTACTATAACTTCATGGCTTGGAAAATCAAATATTACAGTAGGAATCTAGAAGAAGAGATTTTAAAATTGCCTGATGGCTTGTTAGCTCGATATCTCCGACTAACAGACTTGATGCTCGAATTTGGAGCAAATCTTGGTTTGCCCCATACAAAGCCTATTGACAGTGGTTTATTTGAGCTCAGGGTAAAAAGTAAAGAAGGAATAGCAAGGGTTTTCTTTTGTACCAAAATTGGCAAGAAAATCATAATGCTTCATTCATTCATCAAAAAATCTCAAAAGACACCAAAAAAAGAGATCAAGATTGCTAAAACACGAATGAAAGAGGTGACACAAAATGGAACATTCTGAATTAAAAGAAAAAGCCTTAAAAAGAAAAAAGGTAAAATTTGAGTACGAAGCATTAGAGCCTGAATTTAAGTTGCTCCGTGAATTATTAAAAGCAAGACAACGGGCAGGACTGAGTCAAGCCGAAATTGCCAAGCGAATGGGTACTAAAGCACCTGCAGTCACAAGGCTTGAATCCTCGCTCAGCAGCGGAAAACACTCTCCATCCATTGCAACTATAAAAAAATACGCTGATGCACTAGACTGTCATCTTGAAATTAAAATCGTAGCAAACAGCTAATTCAAGCGGCATAACGGGTGTTTGCACCGTACCGCATAACGCCGCTGCAGGACTCATGTGAGGAGGTCTTGGCAAATTAATCATTAATCAACCATCGGTGCAGCGGCCGGTGAAACTGGTGTTATAAGTAAATATAGAGATGAAAATTATTGGGAAAAAGATAGAATTGGTACCAGCAAAAGAAGCAGATCGAGAAAAAATATTTTCTTGGCTCACTCAATCTGATCTAACCTCTTCAATGTTAGGAGAACCTAATTATCCCGATCATCCAATCCCGTCTTGGGAGGAGTTTTGTACAGACTATACTTCAGATTTTTTTAGTACATCTGGAGATGGAAAAGGGAGGAATTACATTATTCTTCTAAACGATATGGAAATAGGTACTATTGGATATGACCTACTTGATAAAATCAAAAATAGGGTTGTATTGGATATATGGATGAAATCAGAAGAATATTGTGGCAAAGGTTATGGAAGTGAATCACTTGATACTTTGTGCAAATATATAAACAAAACTTACAACATCACTAATTTTGTCATAAGTCCCTCGACTAATAATAAAAGGGCTATTGCTGCATACATGAAAACAGGGTTTGAGATCATAAAAACTTTAACAAAAGAAGAGCAAGAAAAAGAATTTGGGATCGCTGAATATAATGAAAACATTCTGATGATAAAAAGCTTATAACAAAACCATTAAGACAGACCGTCACCTGTTGGGGCAAGTACAGCTTTCATGGCAAATACTTCGTTAACTCAAAACCAGTGCAGCGGCTGCTTATGGAAGGCGTTATAATTCTAAAAAACCTATGAATTCCAATTTTAGGAGGGATTTTGTCTAAAACCCAGGTTGCAAAAGGAAGCTGTCTATGTGGAGCTGTTAAATTTCTGGCAAAAACCATGAATCCAGATATTATTGTTTGTCATTGTAAAATGTGCAGAAAGTGGACTGGTGGACTGCTCATGTCTGTTTTCTGCGGGACTGATGTGAGGTTTACAGGTGAGGAAAACATCAAAGTTTTTGATTCGTCTCAGTGGGCTGAAAGAGGATTTTGTAATAATTGTGGCAGTGGATTGTTCTATAGATTAAAGGGTAATCAAGAGTATCATATTCCAGTTAGTCTATTTGAACACTGCAAAGGCGTTATCTTTAAAGAACAATTGTTTATTGATAAAAAGCCTGAATTCTACAGTTTTTCAAACGACACACTTAACATGACTGAAGCTGAGATCCTTGCGAAGTATAGTTCTCCAACAACATAGGATGCGTCGTTATGACAAACACATGCACCCGGCCATCTCCGCGGATCGTTCCTCGCTTTGGGGCTGGCGGGTGATGCCGGTGTTATCCTCAAAAAACATTCAAATTATGCAATACAAATGGATTATTTGGAACCCTTTTTGATTACTATGCCGCTGAAAGATATGCATTATCAAAAACATTTGCAGAATTTTATATAGATCTTTCAGATGAAATTATCAAATCTTATCGAATTATTAATGAATCCCTATTTTAAACAATTTGAAAAAGGTGATGTTTCTATGAGCAAATGGAGAACAAGACGGTTCTCATTTTAGATCCGTTGCAGTCCATATGTTTTCCAGATGGTTTCAGGAGAATTTCTTTAAGTACATGATGGAGAACTTCGATATAGATTCCCTTATACAAAGCGGATATTGATCTCGTTCCGGATGATGATGCGAAAGCGCTTTCAATAAGATTGCATCGAATGACAAACCGTCAGGCGAACCAAGCGGTATCGATACTGTGCGATCAGTTGAACAGGACAGAGACGAGTTATCCTGGGACGGATTTCAAAGTGAATTTCGAATTGGTATCAAACTGAAATCCTCCGGATCAGGAGTTCTGAATCCATAAAAGCCTTATTCAAGCCATTGCATATTTCATCACCTGAAAATATTGCTGCCGTGAAAACCACAAGTCCAAATCATTAGACAATCATCGACCTTTTTCATATAAACGAAGCATCGCTTTTCAACATTTCTTTCTTGAGTAACTCTGTTTTTCCAGATTGACAGCAGTTAGTTTGGTTGTTGCATTTTCCAGAGATAAACCATAATTTAGGCAGATACTACTTTCCAACTAAAATTAGGTCATTGATTATATTTTTTTGAAGGTCACAAGATTTGAAAAAATCTATGATCTGCTCGGTTATCTGATTAGTTTTGCTATCAGATGTTTAAGCTGAAGAGATCAACTAACCATTTTCCGGGTAACCATTATGAAAAAAGCTTTTCTGGGACTTTTAATTATAATCCTTATTGTTGCAGGTTGGGTTTTTAAACTTGTCTGGGATGCCGGGGAATTCAAGAAGATAAGTCCGCACTTCGAAGGAAAATGCAGACAGGTATCAGGTGTGGCAGGTCCTGAGGATATAACCATTCATCCCCAAACTGGGATTGCCTATATTTCTGCCTTTGACAGGAGAGCGGTGTTGGAAGGCAGGTCGACTGAAAGAGGGATTTATGCCTATGATACCACTATTGAAAATGGCAAACCGGTTCTGCTGACTACAGGACCCGGCGATGATTTCATGCCTCACGGGATAAGTCTCTACATCTCACCAACCGGTGATGATCGGCTGTTTGTCATCAATCACTCCCAAAATCAGCACAGTATCGAAGTATTCGCAATTCATTCGGACAAATTGGAGCACCTGGCGACCTACCGGGATGATCTGCTGATCTCTCCGAATGACATCGTGGCTGTTGGCCCGCAACAATTCTACCTGACCAATGATCATGGTTTATCTCCCGGGATAAAGCGAACCTTGGAGGACTATTTGAAACTGTCTTATGCCGGGATTGTTTATTTTGATGGAAATGACTTCTCCGAAGTTGCATCGGGCTTTCAATATGCCAATGGTATCAACGTCAGTCCTGATGGGATGACACTTTACATGACCACAACCATCGGTCAATCTCTTCATATATTTGACAGGGACAAAGAATCTGGAAAACTCAAGGAAAGAACTGTTTTGAATCTGGATTCAGGTCTGGATAATATTGAGTTGGATGAAGAAGGTAATCTCTGGATTGGGGCTCATCCGAAGCTGCTTACATTTGTTTCTCACGCCGGGAACCCCAATAAGATATCACCATCTCAGCTATTCCGTGTTTTTTCCAACCTAAAGGGAAATCCGAAGTTTGAGGAGATATACCTCAACGCTGGTGAAGAGCTCTCGGCATCAAGTGTGGCTGCCGTTCGCAATAACAGGATGATTGTGGGAGCCGTATTTGATGGGTGGTTTCTGGATTGCACTCTGTCTGAAAACTAAAGAAAACCAAAAGGACATCTCCTTCAATTCAAAAACAGTTTTGGAGGATTATGGTAGGGCGGCCTTACATGGCCGCCTAAGGATAAGTTCAGGCGGCCATGTAAGGCCGCCCTACCGTTTGTTCCGTAGAGTTGTTATGGGCTTTAATGGCATTGTCGGCATCAAGCATCCTCATTTGAGATACATACAAACTTAGCTCCTAATGGTAAGTATTTACCACATCTTCTTGTGATTAAAAAACCTTTCCAGCCCCCTTCTCTCTTAAATTGATAAATTAGAATCGCATATTGAGTTTAAAAAATGACAAATCTACCCTTTTAGGTTAATAATACGGCTAACCAAGTTTGGTAATTTAAGGATATTGAAGCATTTTGTATCGACTGCGACAGGATTGACTAATATGAGACTTACAATGAAATCAATCGACTCCATTCCGCAAAAATACTTGCGCAATTGTGCGATTATTTTCGTTTTTTTTGCTGTATCGGGTTTATGTCAAACAGCTCTATCAAAGCCTCTGGTGATAGGGACAATCTGGTTCCCTCCGTTTTACAACATTGAAAAGGAGGGTGACAAGGTTACTCGAATTTCCGGAATCAATGTAAACATTGTTACCAAAGTCCTGGACAGTATCGGAGAGGAATATGTATTGAAATATTATCCGGCAAAAAGGCTCTATGCCAATATGGTAAAAGGAACCACCCACATATTTTATGGAATCAGGGTGCCGCCAAATGTGGTTTCGCCTGACTATATTCTTCATAGTAAAAATACTATCAGCAAAATAACCCTACGCGTGTTCCATTTGACCTCCACTCCTGGCATTTCAAAAAAAGAAGATCTTGTAGGAAAAAGTATTATAGTTTTCAGAGGATATGGTTATGGTGGATTCATTAATTATGTTAATGATCCCAACAATGCCATGTCAGTTCATACGGCTGATTCCCAGGTTAACGGTTTTAAAATGCTGAAGAAAGGAAGAGCCAATTACTTGCTTGCCTTTGAGAGACCGGCACTTGAAACCCTGAAGATCTTCCCTGAAGATTTCCTGATTGATGTAACCTATAGTGATCCTCTGTACATTGCAGATGGTTATTTCGTGATTTCAAGAAAAACGCCCAACGCCCAGAGTCTCTTGGATCGCATGGAAGGTGCATACATGAAACTTGAAAACGAAGGGGTATTTGAAGGAATGATTGCAGAATGATCAGCAGCAATTGGAAACTTCCCCAATTTAAATAGAAAAAAAGCAATGCGAGATTTTTTAGCCAGAAGTTTAATCCGGCAGCTGCATATCGTCATTCTGCCAGCCACTGCGATGTTTATCATGATTTTAGCGGGAATAAGTGTTTATCAGGATTATCAGCGGGCCATGGTCAATCTAAAAAAGGAAGTCTCAAATACATTGGATCTGGCTCAACTTAGTCTGGTTGGCCCCATCTGGACCCTTAATCAATTTTCTATTGATGGTATTAGCAACTCCATCATGTTAAATGAAAATGTGGTGGGTTTAATGATCACAGACGAATCAGATCAAGTGTTAAGTCAGATAAAACGCCCAAAATACCAGGAGCTAACATTTGAAAAACTAAAGAGCTGGAAAGATTTTCAATACATGACAGCCAATGTAAATTATTTTGGAGAATTAATCGGCGTTGTTCATGTTATATCCTCAAACGAACGTGCTATTGCTGCAGTAAAAAAAACCTCCTTTGTTATGGCAGCAATAACACTGGTTATTATATTAATTTTGGGATTTATCATTAGTTATTTTGGTGAACGATTTATCAATCGCCCGGTTAATTACTTGAAAGAAAAAGCAATTGCGCTTGCCGACGGGAATCTTGAAATAGAGATTAATCTGTCAAGAAGGGATGAACTGGGAACATTGGCCAGAAGCTTTCATGAAATGAGGGACGCAATCAGAAAGAAAATAAAAGAGCTGAAGTTTTTAAATACACATTTGGAAGCTATTGTTGATGAAAGAACCCAGGAACTGTCCTCAGCCCTTAAGGTACTGGAGGAAGCTAAAAAAGCTGCTGAACTGGCAAATGAATCAAAAACTGAATTTCTGGCAAATATGAGTCATGAACTGCGAACCCCTATGCATGGAATTCTGGGGTTTGCCAAGCTAGGAGCCCAAAAAACGGGAAAAAATAATGTCGAAAAGATAAGGTCTTTCTTTCAGATCATCAGCGACAATGGTGAGAGACTCCTGGTTTTACTGAATGATCTGTTGGATCTATCCAAATTGGAGATGCGGAAGGAGACTTACAGTTTTAAGAATGAGAGATTGTCATCACTGGTTCCGATTGTTATCACTGAATTGGAAACGATATCCAGGGAAAGACAGGTGAAGGTCAATTTTGATGACTGCTTAACAGACGATTTTGTTAAAATTGATGCCAGAAAAATCATCCAGGTTATTCGCAATCTGTTATCAAATGCCATCAAATTTTCCAAAAAGGATGATGAGATCTTCATCAGGGTAGATAATGAAAACAATTTCGTTAATCTGTCTGTTATTGATAGTGGCATTGGTATACCCGAGGATGAGCTGGAACTTGTTTTCGATAAATTCGTGCAAAGCAGTAAAACCAAAACCGGAGCCGGTGGAACCGGTCTTGGTTTATCAATTTGCCGGAAAATAATTGCAGATCACGATGGTAAAATCTGGGCCGAAAATAACCCAAATGGAGGAGCAATATTTACTTTCCAGCTACCCGGCGAACTGTCGGGAAAAAAGCTTGTGGTTTCTTACCAGTAGCTAAATCGCTAAAAACAAGTACTGTTCCATTATTACCAGGTGTTTAAAATGTTTTATGTATGACCCGGCTATTTTTATTGGTGTTAACCGGCTGGGTTTTCAGTAATCAGGTAGCTGTTAATCAGAATAAAGACATCCCCATCCATTTCTACTATTTCGCCTGTAGCTTCAATTTGCGCACCACTCAAATTTTCCACCTCAGCTCCTTTTTCAGTATCACCAATGAAATACACATCTCCTTCGTCAGTGACAATTTGAAAATTATCATTAATGGTGCCAACAATCGAAGCCATATCTCCACTGACACCGGTTTGCGCAACACAAAACAGAGAAAAGACCAAAAATACAAAAAGGAGCGATTTCTTTATGACTGTTTTCATTTTTATTCCTTGTTATTTCAGAATTATTGAATCGGTAAATGTGAGATATAAAAAAACATACAAGCATATTTTTCTGGCATCCTCCTCAAAGTGTGCGGGTTCAGGTGAAGCAGCCTAATGGGAGCTGAAGCAGATATTGCAATGGGTAAGCCAACCAGTATGCAGTTGATATAGTGGAAGAACACAGAAATAGGATTGGTGATATCAGAACTTTTGATTCTTATTTATTAGAGGCTGTTTCGATTGGGAGGTAAAACAGGAATGAAACTGTGGAGTTGAATGATCTCTTCAGAGAGCACCAGGCCTATGAGGTATACTAAAAAGTCATAATCAGAACAGACAGTTCATATGGACAGAATAATTCGGAATAGGTGATTCCGAATTATTCTGTCTAAAGGGCAGATCGAAATTCCTCTTTGTGTATCTGGTATTTGGCTAAGAGTTTGTGAAGCTGCCGAGGCGTTATTCCGGCGGCTTGGGCTGTTTTATTGATTCGCCCGCGATGGACGGACAATAACTCTTTCAAATACTGGCGTTCAACCTGGTCGATAGTTTGTTTTCGAGTCTCTGCCAGGGTTTGAGTCGTATCCAGCAACACCTTGGCTTCTGTTTTATCCAGATCGAACAACTCCTGAGGGAAACTCTCCGGGGTTAAAACGGATGAGTGTTCCAGTATGTAAGCCCGCTCGATAAGGTTTTCAAATTCCCTGATATTACCCGGCCATGGATACTCCTGTAAGGCTTCAATAACCAGGGGGTGAATTTCGGTAATATCTTTAAGATAGATGGAGTTTAGCCTGTTTACAAAAAAGGAGGCCAACAGGGGAACGTCCTCTTTTCGTTCTCTTAACGGAGGAATTTCGATTGGAAAAACACTTAATCGATAGTAAAGATCGCTTCGATACTCGCCATTTTCAACCAGTTTTTTCAAGTCGTAGTTGGAAGCCGCAATAACACGAGCATTGGACTCAATATCCTCCTCGCCCCCAACCCGTTGAAAGATTTTATCCTGGAGAACCTGTAATAATTTGATTTGAGTCGACGAAGTGACGGTTCCAATTTCATCCAAAAAAATGGTACCGTTGGTGGCAATTTCAAATCTCCCAAACTTTCTCTTGATTGCTCCTGTAAAAGACCCTTTTTCGTGACCAAACAGTTCACTTTCCACCAGGCTGTCAGCAATCGCTCCACAATGAACATGAATGAAGGGTTGATTGCGACGATCGCTGTGACGATGGATCAGTTTTGCAATAACGCCTTTGCCAACACCCGTTTCGCCTGTCAGTAAAACGGTTGTTTTGGTTTCAGCCACATATCTTACCTTGTCGAAGGTTTTTTTCATCTGTTCACTGTTGGTACGGACCACGTCCAACGAATCATCCTGCCAAAAGCGGTCTCGTAAATAATCCAGTTCGTGTTGGATTCGAGAAGATTCGTCGGTGCTTTCCAGGACATGCTGTAATTCTGCGCTGTTGATTGGTGTTGTAATATAATTGTTTGCGCCCGCTTTTACGATATTAACCGTTTCCCTGATTCTGTCCTGGGTTGAAATCATGATCAACTGGGCCATCGGGAAAATCTTCCAGAATTGCTTTAGAACGGTTTGATAATCTTTTATGCTGGACTTTGTTATCTGATTGGCAAACAAGTCCAAATCGATAAACGTAAATTCGAACCTTTGCTGTTCAAAGAGCCGAAGACAAGTTTCAAATGATGTTGTGGTTTTTACATAAAAATCTTTTGACAGGTAGTGTTTGATCTCCTGAGAGATTTCCGTCTTGGCATGCGCCACCAAAATTGACAGCATTTTATTTAGCTAAAGATGGTTTACAATATGATTATGGCCAACAAGGTTCCCTCTTTGATTTCTTTGCAAATCAAGGGATCGCAGGTTAAATTCCTTTTGTCAAATCTGAATGGAATGAGTACATCTAAAACGGGATATTTTAAGTCACCTTCTTCTCTTAGGGTCTCGAAATGGTAAGGGGACCTAAATTACCGAGGATAGCAATGGATTTGGGTGCATTATCCATCCCATTCTGACAATTATGTTCAATGGTAATTGTCTGTTTTGATATATAGTCCCCCTAAATCCTATGACATGGATCGTAGTATTTTGATATAAAATCATCAATTAAAAAAGTACCCGGGAATGAACCGGGTTTAAAATCCAAAATCTGCCCGGTATACTCATTATCATCAGGAGAAACCATGGAGGAATCGGATGGCATCATTCACCTGATTTTTGCCCAAGCCTGTCAGTATAGACTATAATCCCTTGAACGTTGAGAGCAATGTCTGCTCTAAAATGCCCGGTTCCGGTAAAATTACCCGGAACTCCCAACGCGCCCAGTTTTTTGTTGATCTCATTTTGCATCAGAAGGAACAACCCATCTGGGGAATGCTCTTTCTTATAATATTCAACACACTCATCCCCGAAAAACCTTGTCCATTGTTTTGCCTGTTGAAGCAATACCATTGCAGACTCGGACATGCCCACATGAGTGAAGTAGATACGTTCGGGAGACAGATCGATTAACCTGTCAAGCGTTTGTACCATAATTTCAGGGACGAATTGAGTAGGTGCTGACACTGGAAGACAAAATGGGATTCCAAGCTGGTCATTAAGCTTTTTATAATAGATGCCGACGCTGTCGCCGGAAAAGATTCCATGACTCAGCGAATCAAGGATAGCCAGATGATGGAATGCGTGCCCTGGAGTATCAAGGAAACGAAGAGAGCGGTTATTCCCTAAGTCCAATTCGTCTCCGTCTTCCATAACATCAATTCTGGTCGGATCTATGGGTAAAATGGGATCAAACATGGAATCGAATTTTTTACCATAAACCTGTCGAGCTCCTGCAATCAGCTTTTCGGGATCAACCAGATGTTTTTTCCCCTTTTTATGAACCAGGAGTTTGGCGTTAGGACACTGGTTCATCAGTAAACCAGCCCCTCCGGCGTGATCCAGGTGAATATGGGTTACTGCAATTATGTCGATATCACTGGGGTCGAGTTCCAATTCCTCCAGGGCTTTCTGAATAATCTTATTGGAAGGTGAAGCTCCCGTTTCAATTAAAACAGTCTTTTGACCTTTGATGACATAAACCGTAGTTCGGTAGGGAGAATTTCCGTCAATCAGCTCGATTTGATAAATATTGAATCCCAGGTCTGTCACATAAGTCATCACAGCTCCAAGAATACTAACGTTGCGTTCTGCTGTCCCGAAAAGTCCTGAAGAAATGTGGCGATACATTCAGGGAACAGTCGGGCTCTGCAGAAACATTACAATTACATTTATTATTATGCGTTTTCTGTTGATCTGATGCTGTTTTTCTTTGGATTGCCATAGGGGTTCCAGGCGTTTTATGATAAACGGACAATGACTCACCAGCCAATACAATAAACCGCATTTAACGGGGAATCCCATGGATAATTTTCCTGCTGAATATTGGCATCTAAGATCTGATGGTAAAATAGAATGTGATCTTTGTCCAAGAGCTTGTAAGCTAAAGGAGGGGCAAAGGGGAAAGTGTTTTGTGAGGCAGCGGCAGAGTAATGGTTTAATCTTAACTACTTACGGAAGAAGTAGCGGGTTCTGCATAGATCCCGTCGAGAAAAAGCCGCTGAATCATTTTTTCCCGGGAACTCCCATTTTGTCTTTTGGTACGGCGGGGTGCAATCTGTCATGTAAGTTTTGTCAGAATTGGGACATCAGTAGATCACACGAGTTTGACCGCTTGAATGAAAATGCATCTCCCGGTGAAATCGCCCGGGCTGCAAGGCTGCATGGATGTCAGAGTGTTGCTTTAACCTATAATGATCCGGTCATCTTCCTGGAGTACGGTAGAGATGTGGCGCAGGCTTGTCATGAAAACGGAATCAAGGTGGTGGCAGTCACCAATGGTTATATCTGGAAAGAAGCACGGAAAGATTTTTTCTCGTTTATTGACGCAGCCAATATCGATTTGAAAAGTTTTTCGGATGACTTTTACAAACGTTTGACGGGTGGCGATCTGGAAACGGTGCTGGAAACATTAAAATACCTCAAAAAGAAGACAAATGTCTGGGTTGAAATTACAACTCTAATCATTCCGGGAGAAAATGATGGAGATCAGGAACTGAAGAAACTATCAGCCTGGGTATTGAATGAATTGGGAGCAGAAACCCCCATCCATTTTTCAGCATTTCACCCGGATTTTAAAATGAGGGATATCCCGGCAACACCTCTGGAAACGTTGGTCAGAGCCCGGCAGATTGCCCAGGATCAGGGACTTTTTTATGTTTTCACGGGGAATGTATATTACTCTCCCGGTGATACAACGTATTGCAAAAGCTGCGGGAAAGCTTTAATTGAAAGAGATTGGTATCAAATTTCAAATTATCGTTTAACTGAAACCGGCTGCTGCATCTATTGTGATACAAAGGTCGATGGCTGGTTTGGGGAAACCCGGGGAAAATGGGGGTCAAAACGAAAACCAATCCGGATATGATACCTGCAGTTTAGAATCCTCAAGGGGCTCTCTCCGGGCGACAGCCTTGCCGTTGGAGAGTAGTATCAAATCATGTTAGATTATTGGAAAATTCACTAGGGAGTGTTTATGGGGCAGTTCATTGTCAATGGCGGAAACAAACTTAAGGGGAGCATTGTTCCCTCAGGCAACAAAAACGAAGCCTTACCGGTGTTGGCAGCTGTTTTAATGAGCGAGAGACCGGTTACTATCCATAACATTCCGAATATTGGTGATATCAACAGCATGATGTCTATTTTGGAAGGTCTTGGCGTTTCAATCAGTCATCAGGGAGAGAACTCCTACGATTTTGACGCTTCTCAATTGATTTCCTCCTCTCCGGATCAAAAACTTTCGGAGTCTATTCGGGGATCGTTTCTGCTGATATCTCCCCTATTGTACCGCTTCAAGAAAGCCAGAATTTATATTCCGGGTGGTGATTCAATCGGAAGAAGAAGACTGGATACTCATATCATAGCGTTGGAACGCCTTGGAGCCGAGATCACCCGGGAATCGGGTTCGTTTATCGCCAAGGCAAATCGCTTAAAGGGATGTGACATTCTACTCGATGAAGCCAGTGTTATGGCAACTGAGAACATTATCATGGCGGCTGTGCTGGCAGAGGGTAGAACGACAGTGTACAATGCCGCTTGTGAGCCACATGTGCAGGGATTGTGTAATATGTTAACTGCCATGGGAGCCCATATTGAAGGCATTGGCAGTAACCGGCTTATAATTGAAGGAGTTGACTCACTGGCAGGATGCGATCACAGGATCAAACCGGATCATACCGAGGTGGGGTCATTAATCGGGCTGGCTGTTTCAACCAGAAGTGAAATTACAATTGAGAAACCGGATATCGATAACCTGGGATTGATACTGCCGTACTTCAAAATATTGGGAGTCCATACCAAAACCGTCGGTGAAGATCTATTGGTACCTGCTGATCAGGAATTGGAAATCAAAAACGATATCGACCAATCGATTCCCAAAATCGATGATGCTCCCTGGCCGGGATTCCCGGCTGATTTGACCAGTATCATGACGGTTGTCGCCACCCAATGCCGGGGAACCGTTCTTATTTTCGAAAAAATGTTTGAGAGTCGATTGTTCTGGGTGGATGGATTAATCCGGATGGGTGCAAAGATCATTCTCTGTGACCCGCATCGGGCTGTGGTGGTAGGACCATCAAGACTTCGCGGATGTATCCTTTCCAGTCCGGATATCCGGGCTGGGATGGCATTGCTGATCGCCTCTCTTTGTGCGGAAGGAACCAGTGAAATTCAAAATATCCAGCAGATCGATCGAGGTTATGCCCGGATTGATGATCGATTGATTGCTCTGGGAGCGGATATTCGGAGGGTATAGAAAAGCAGTTAGCTTTGAGCCCTCACTTCGAACGGTTTTGGGATACCAGAGTGTTATCTTTTGCTGCAGGCTTACTAATTCAAGCACTTAAACAAGGAAATCTTACAATAATCCGTGAAATTCAATATTGGAAACAAAACTAAGCATGCTTATTACTTTTGAAGGAATCGATGCCAGTGGCAAAACCACCCAGATGAACCTTTTAGGGGAGACCTTAAAAGCAAAAGGATTTGATTTTATCAATACCCGCCAACCCGGCGGAACGGATATCGGCTTAAAAATTCGTGAAATCCTGCTAAATCCTGAACATTCCGAGATGGTCCCTGAGACCGAAGTATTGCTGTATATGGCAGACAGGATTCAGCATATCAATCAGGTGATTAAACCATCCCTCAAGGCAAAAAAAATCGTTTTGTGTGATCGTTATCATGATGCAACCGTGGCTTATCAAGGTGGAGGCCGGCAACTTGATCTTTCCTGGCTGGAACCCCTGAAGATGAACCTTCTGTTAACTCCCGATTTAACATTATGGTTTGATATTTCAGTTGAAGAATCCCAAAGAAGATTAAATATCCGCAACAAAGCCTTAAACACTGAAAACTGCCGACTGGAGAGAGAAGACCGGGAGTTTTTTGATCGAATTCGCAAGGTTTACCAGAAGATTGCCAAAGAGGAACCGGATCGGTTTATTGTAATTTCCGCAGAGAATTCCATTGCTGCAATACAAAAAGAGGTCGAATCCCAGGTTTTATCAAAATTGAAGGGGAATTATGATTAATTTTCCCGGTGTATTCGGACATGAAAATGCAAAAGAACGGCTGTTGTCCGCCTATCAAAAAGACAGGATTCCTTCGGCTTACCTGTTTATTGGCGAAAACGGTATCGGAAAAAGTACACTGGTTAAAGCGTTTGCGCAGCTGATTAATTGCGAAACGAACGACTATTGTCGTCAATGCCCTAATTGTCGGCTTTATGATTCGGGTTCTCATCCGGATTTTAAGATCGTGAAACCGGATGGTCAGTTTATCAAAATCTCCCAGGTTCATGATTTGATCAATTTGCTAAGCTTGAAACCCGCCTATGCAAAAAAACGGATTATCCTGGTAAAGGATGCAAACAGGCTGAATCAGGAAGCCGCCAACAGTTTTCTGAAAATCCTGGAAGAACCCCCCCTTAATACCCTGATTATTCTGATGACCCTGGATGAAACCCTGCTTTTGGAAACCATCCTCTCAAGATGTCAAAAAATTCAATTCGCACCTCTAACAAAAAATAATCTGAAGAGAATCCTGGATAAAGATTATTCGATCAATGAAGAAGAGATTGAGTTGGTTCTTAATTATTCGAAAGGGATAGTACGTAAAGACTTTATAGCAAATTCAGCAGTGCTGTATACCATGCGGATCCAGGTTTTTAAAATACTGACCGGTTTAAGCGATGAAAGCATGGCGACCCATTTTAACCTCGTGGATCATTGGATTAAGAAAGAGTTGCACAATTACTTCTTCGAATTCTGCGCCCATTGGATTAAGGATTTTTGCTATTTTAAGGATCAGCAGCTTGAATTGGTCACCAATAGAGACTTAATGGGGGAATTGAAAGCGATGAATTTAAACTATACCAAAGAACAGCTGTTGTGGGCGTTTAATCTAACCATAGAGACGGAAATGGCTGTTCGCTTGAATGCAGGGAAAGCACTGGCAATAGAGAGTCTTCTTATCCAGTTAAAACAGGTGTTTGCAGGAGCACTTGTAATTTAGATCTCCTTATTCGGGTGATTCCAAGTCGGGTGTGGTAATCTCAAACACTGTACCTTTTTCCGGTTCGGAATATACATGAATATTCCCCCCCAATTGGTTAACAGCTTCCTGCACCGCAGCAAGCCCATAACCTCTACCAGAAATCTGTGTTGTATCATCTTTGGTCGAAAATCCCGGTTTAAAGATGAACTGCATAATTTTTTCATTGGAAAGTACTTCCAGATCTTGTTCAGTTGCCAGCTTTTTCTCAAGGATTTTAGATTTTAAAGCTTTAATGTCAATGCCACACCCGTCGTCCGCCATTGAAATAGTAAAAATTCCGTTTTTTATGGAAGCAGAAAAAAATAGTCTGCCAAAATCGGGCTTTCCTTTTTTGACTCGGATATCGGGGCTTTCAATGCCATGGTCAATGCTGTTCTGCATGACATGAACCAGCTCCTCAAAGAGCTGCCGATAACGATCATAAGAGATCTCAACCAGTAATCCATTGAATTCTATAGCAACCACTTTGGAGAGTTGCTTGGCCAACTTGTTAGCCGCAGTAGCCAAAGTTCTGAATGCATTTGAGATGGGTTGTTTTCTGAAACGGTTGAATATCTCTTCAAAATCGGCATCATGGTCTTGCTTAATAACTTGTTTTAACTCTTCTTTGAGTGTCTTTATCTTTGTTTCAGCGATTCTAAAATAGCGTTCATCCGATAATAATTCTTCCGGAGGGATAATCTCAGCCAGTTCGTTCAAACTCTTATTCAGGCAGGTTTCAAGATTGATTATTCCATTTTTGATTATTTCTTTTTCAGTGTTGTTTAAATTCCGATTTTCCTTTTGAATTTCTTCAATGAGGGATTCCAACCTGTGGGATTCAAGAGCGATGGCATTTAGATGATAGGTATTGCTGTTTCCTTTAACGGTATGGAGTGTCATCAGGAGTTTTGTGAACTCAGTTTCACTCGCGTTGGAGCTTATTAGCTGATACAGAGCCTGGAAATCTCTTTTTAGACTTTTAATAAAACTAATGAATTCATTTTTATCGGCAGCGATTTTGTAAATCTTATCCTTTCTTTCTTCATCCAGCTCCAGCTGCTTTTTCAGCGTTTTTTCCAGGGTGACATCTGTCAGAATCACCATGATTCTATTTTGCTCACTTTTTACCAGAGCATCAATTAAGCGAAATTCGATTTTCAGATGTCTGTCATTAAGCTCCACCTCCGATGGAAGTATCTCCTCTAGATCCTGCAGGTCGGTTGTCCCCTTGAAAACCAGATCCAGTACATCGCGCAGCAGTGAATGTTGCTTTTTTTCAAGTTGACTAAAAAGCAGATCAAAAATATTCCGGTTTTCGATAGCAGAATTAAAAAGAGAGGTGCAGGTTTTGGAGTAAACCGGTTCAATCAGGTATTGGGAGTTAAAAGTTAAAAAACCTTGCCCCGTATTATCCAGCAATTGTTTAATGGATTCTGTTCGTTCCGTTACCTTCTGTTTCAGGATGTTTTCATGATGTTTCAGTTCGATATTCTTTTGTGACAGTTGCTCCGATTTTTTAGCCAGTTCTTTGGACAAAAACTCTTGACGGGAAAACGCCAGCGAAAACTTTCCCGAGAGAAAAAAAGCCTGGGAGCAGATCATTCCGAATACGCCAAAGGGAACCCAGAATCCCGTAAAAATAATCTGCCGATCAAATAGAATGTCATTGATGGCTGTTGCAAACAAGATAATGAATCCCAGCAGAAAAACAACTGTACCTTCCCGACCCTGCCTGAGAGCTCTTATAATAATAAAGATCACATAGAAAAGGAGAATCAGGGTCAGGAGTTCAAAATAGGGAATAATCAAACTGCTTGTTTCAACTGTAACAAAAACCAGGGAAACCGAAGCCGCTGCACTTGCAATCTGCAGCAACCGGGTGAACCTGGAAGAAAACAGTGTGGAAAACACCGATTGTGTGAACATGGCGAAGAGTGGTACCACCAGAAAAAAAGTCAGTTGCTCAATTTTGATCAAAAATGACCAGTTCCAGGCAGGAAAAGAATGTGCCAGGTATCGCTCTCCGGTAAGAAGAGTGCGTAGCGCCATTGCCAGGCAGAAAAGGGCAAAGTAGAGAGAAGAGTGTTCAACACGACGAAACAAAAATATTCCCAGGTGGTACAGACCCATAATAAGAATACTGCCAAAAAGGAAGAATTCAAAATTGGTGGATTGTTCCCGTAACTCCCGAATATCTTCCTCAACGCCCAAAAGAATTGGAAATCGCATACCCCCATCTTTACTATGGAAATTTCCAACCTGAAGGACAATCTCCAGTTGATCCGATTTGGGTAAAAATGGAACAACCTGGGGTAATATGCGCGGGTGGCTGGTTCCCTTTGAAGTGCCGATAACTCCACTGGAACCAGCCAAATCATTACCTACATATAGTTTATATGCGGAATTGATATCCATGAGCTTGAAGGCCAGTGATTTTTCCTGGTTTCCCAGCAAAACAGTCAATCGAAAAGTATGATTCCCTTGGCCGGACAGGCGTTTTCCGTTGATTTCATGCTTGGTCCAGATTCCCGGTAGACGGATATACTCCTGACTAGACAGGTTTTGATTCCAAATATCGGCCGATGATATCAATTGATTATGAAAAAGCTGCCATTCTCCATCCAGGCGAATGGTTCCCTTTTCGGCCAGATCCCAATTTCTTAAATCCAGTATTCCTTTTTCTGCAACGGGACGTTTTGGAAAGGTTATCGCTCCAGGTTGTGAAGGAAGTGCGAAAATCAACAGGAGCAGGTACAGGATAAAAATAGAGAATCGTGTCATTGATAATAACCTGACGGTGAGGAGAAATCTTTATTTTACAGAATACTCAGGTTGAAGAAGTTCAGTTCCGGAATATCAAGTTTACCGTTGAATCTCCGGGTTGCTGCCTTGGGCGCCAATACCTGATTACTTGATATTATCTTCAATAATTGAACTCAGAATAGCAAGGCCTTTTTCCGTTTCATCATTAAAGGGGAATCCACAACCGATGCGGATAAAATTGTCAAATCTGCCGGAGGTTGAAAAAACAGTTCCGGGAAGTATGGATATCCTTTTTTCCAGGGCCCTCTGGTAGATATTTATGCCATTTACTCCCTCAGGCAGTTCTATCCACAGCAGGATCCCCCCCTTTGGTTTGTAGATTCTCACCTGTTTGGGGAATAAACGGTTGATAGCATCTGCGAATTGATAAACCTGTTGTTTAATCTGTATTCTCAAAGATCTTAAATAGCGTTCATAATTTCCGCGAACCATGAAGACCGAAAACAGATGTTGTTCAAGAGATGAGCTGGAAACAGAAAACCCTGCTTTTAGTTTCAGAACCTTGTTAAAAAAACGCTTTCCGGGAAGCGTCCAACCAATTCTGAGTCCTGGTGCCAGAGTCTTGGAAAAGGATGAGCAGAAAATTACCAGGTCTTTCCTGTCAAATGCCTTTAGAGGAATCGGCCGTTGTTTTCCGTAATACAGTTCGGCGTTGATATTGTCTTCAATAATCGGGATCTCCTTCCTATTGAGGAATTCAACCAGACTCCTTTTATTATCATCGGGCATAAGAGATCCCAACGGGTTATGGAAATTTGGCACTAACAGACAGGTTTTAACAGGATATTTGCGGACGGCATCCTTTAAGGCATCAATTTTAACCCCGGTAACCGGATCTGTTGGAATCTCGACGGCCATCAGGTCCAGGTCTTCCAGCAAAGGTAAAAAGCCGTAAAAGGTTGGTGACTCGATGGCAACAATATCACCGGGCTTGGTAATCGCTTTCAGAGCCAGGGAAACAGCTTCGGTGCAACCGTTGGTTATGATATAGTCTTTGGCGTTGATCCCATCCACAATACCCAATGATCGCAAGGATAGTTGACGACGCAATTCCGGGTCACCTTGTGGCAGGCTGTATCCCAGAATCGATTCCATTTCCCGATCGGTGAGATCCTTTAATACCTTGCGCAACTCCTGAAACGGCAGGAATTTTGGCGAGATCATGGCCGTTCCCATATGAAGGTAATCGGGATGATTCACCGCTTTCAAAGCCTGGTTAACGAAGGAGGGGACCGCAACCCTGTGAGGCGTATCTGACTCCTGTTTTAGCATGGAAAAGGAGAGTCCTTCCGGCGGATCAGCATCTGTTTTAAAGGCTGTCAGATTTTCAACCGTAAACAACTTAACATAGTAACCCGATTTCGGTCTGGCTTCGATTAATCCTTTTTTCTCCAACTCAATATAGGCTTTATAAACAGTGCTGATACTGAGATTCAGTTTTTTGTGAAGCTCACGCGTGGATGGCAGCTTTTCCCCCGGTTTGTATACCCCGTTTTTTATCTTCTTTTCGATATCCCGGGCTAAAACCTTGTAACGAAAATGTGATTCATTTTGAGTCATGATTCATTCAGGTAAGATTTAACTGCTTGATAAACTGAATCAAAGATGAATACTTTCGCGAACTGCTTTTATGACTTTTCAGGTAAATCCGAAAATGATCCTCCAGTAATTGTATCTCTGGAAACAACGATACCAGTGACCCTTCTGCCAGCTCTTTTAATACCGTATATTTTGGAACAAAACCAACTCCCATTGAGTTGATCACAGCGTTTATCATTCCCCTGACATGATTGATGCGCGTAATCCTTGTTAACCGAAGATTCAACTCCAGCGGCAAGGCATGAATAAAATTGTCCCACCATGTCAGTTCCTTATCCATCGAAATAATGTTGCAGTTTTCAAGATTGACAACCTCTGTGATATTTTGCCGCTTCAAATATTGAGGGGAAACAATCACTACATATTCTTCCCGGAAAAGAGTAATGGTCCTGACATCAGGGTGTTGGTGCGTTTTACAGTCGATAAGAATATCAAGCTTATCATTTAAGAGATCCGGGAACAGAAAATTGCCCAATTGGAAATCAAGATGAATCCTTGGGTGTAAGCGTAAAAATTCACTCATGTTTTTGATGAGAATACTAACCCCGAACTCTATGGGTGATCCTAATCGTATGAACTCAATCGACGTCTTTTCGCTGTTAATCAGATCTTCAGTCGCTTCCAGTTCGGAAAAGATCTTCTGGCAACTGAAAAACAGAATCTCTCCCTTTTTCGTTAACCTGAATTCACTGCCGCTTTTTTCCACCAGTTTATGACCAATGCTGGTTTCCAGCTTCTTAATGGAATGACTGACCGCAGATTGAGTGACAAATAACCGTTTGGCACAATTCGAGTAGTTTTTTGTCTGGGCAAGGGTATAAAAGGTTTTGAGCTGGTTTAAATCCATGCTGTAAAATTCCCTATGAAAAAAAATCATACCTTGTATGAATTTTTTAAATTATACTTGGGGGCGACTATCTGATAATGATATATTAATTGCTAAATGCTACCAGAAAGTTAACATATTTGTTTTCTGAAAAGTATGTTTTCAAAATACTCGTAAAAGAACGGGATTAAATTCATTTATCATCCCGGTGTTGAAGACTGACTAGTAATGGTTGCAGCATATTGGACCAAATAAATGCTGGGATAAATCACGTACATGCTCATTCTAGAGTATTTTGGGCATCAATATTTATTTTATCAGAACGGTAGGGCGGCTTTACATGGCCGCCTTTGAGTTGGTTCTGGCGGGGATGTAACCCCGCCCTACCATAATCCTTGTTTTTAGCAATATGTGCTTGTTTAAGTGCTTATGGATGCTAACCCGGCATAATCGGGAATGCTTCAGGTATTTCAGCGCATTCTAAAGCCTTAAAATTCAGCGTGATAAATCACGGCAGATTTTTGTATTGAATTCGCGACATCTTTTTTGTAATTGTTTAACCATTCTAAAAGGAGGCAGATTATGACCCTAGGGATTTTTAATATTCCTGAACCGAAAAACGAAGCGGTTCGATCCTATCTCCCCGGATCAGTTGAAAAAATGACACTAAAAAAGGAACTTGAAAAGCAAAAAAGCAATCCGGTTGAGGTGCCAGTGATCATTGGCGATGAGGAAATTAAGACCGGAAGCACCGTAGATATTAAAGCTCCCCATGATCTGTCCTTAAACCTGGGGAAATTCCATCAGGCAGGTGAAAGGGAGGTCAATCATGCGATTGAATCTGCATTGGAAGCCAGGAAAAGCTGGAGTAAAACACCGGTGGAGGAAAGAGCGGCTGTTTTTCTCAAAGCGGCCGATCTGCTGACCGGACCGTGGCGGGATGTGATAAATGCTGCCACCATGCTGGGACAGAGCAAAAACGTTTTTCAGTCGGAGATTGAAGCGGCTTGTGAATTGGCTGATTTCTGGAGATTTAATGTCGCCTATATGATGGACGTTTATAAAGGTCAACCTCCGGTCAGTCCGGCAGGCATGTGGAACCGGGTTACCTATAGGCCCCTGGAAGGATTTGTTTTTGCCATCACTCCTTTCAATTTCACCGCGATTGGCGGTAATCTGCCAACGGCTCCGGCGATGATGGGGAACGTTTGTGTATGGAAACCGTCAAGCACCGCCGTCTTAAGCAATTACTATCTGATGAAGATTCTCAAGCAGGCTGGTCTGCCCGATGGTGTAATCAATTTTGTACCGGGGAAAGGTCGCTCTGTCGGTGATCCTGTACTAAAAAGCCCCCATTTCGCGGGAATTCACTTCACCGGCTCAACTGTAACCTTTAATTCCATGTGGAAAACCGTGGGAGAAAACCTGAGCAACGGACTTTATAAGACCTATCCCAGAATTGTCGGTGAGACTGGTGGTAAAGACTTTGTCTTTGCCATGCCTGATTCTGAAGTGAAAGCTTTGGCCGTTGCCTTGGTGAGAGGGGCTTTTGAATATCAGGGACAAAAGTGTTCCGCAGCCAGTCGAGCCTATATTCCGGCATCAATCTGGCCACAAGTTCTGCAGTATTTAAAGGAGATGATTGCCGAGATTACGGTGGGGGATGTTTGTGATTTCAGAACCTTTATGGCCGCTGTCATCGATAAGAACTCCTTTGATAATATTGCAAGTTACATTGATTACGCAAAACAGGCTGATGATGCTGAGGTGATCATTGGCGGAGAGTATGACGATTCCAAAGGGTACTTTGTTCATCCGACAATCATCCTGACCACCAATCCAAAATTCAAATCCATGGAAGAGGAGATCTTCGGTCCTGTCCTGACGGTGTATGTCTATGATGATAACGAGGTCGATGCCACCATGGATTTGTTGGATGAAACCAGTCCTTATGCTTTGACAGGTGCGATTTTTGGAAAAGACAGGGGGTTGCTGCAGAAAGCATCCGACAGATTGGAGAATGCCGCGGGGAATTTTTACATCAATGACAAACCGACCGGCGCCGTGGTAGGTCAGCAGCCTTTTGGCGGAGCAAGAGCCAGCGGGACCAATGATAAAGCCGGCAGTATTCTGAATCTGTTAAGATGGGTTAGTCCGAGAGCTATCAAGGAAACTTTTGTGCCCCCCACCGATTTTAAGTATCCATACATGACTGAGGAATAGGCCTCTCATTCCCTTCGGAATTACGGGGATATAATACTTAACTCAAGAGTTAAGTATTATATCCCCGTAATTGTTTTATTTCCATATGCCAACTTTATCTGCTTTGGCTTTTTTTTCCAGTTTTTGAAATCTTTTATAATATTTGGAGTTGGGTGGAATCATCATTGCCGTGCCGTATCCAGCCTTTATGATCTCTTCGTTCAGCATGGTATCTGCCAGCCAGATGTAGCCCAGTAATCTCCCATATTTATCACGCTCTTCTGTATCCAGTTCCAGACGGAAAAATCGACGCGGATCTTTCAACGTAATCAGATTCTCCACAAAACGGCTTGCCTCCAATCCTTTTTCCCGGACTTCAGATAGTGTCATGCCAAGCCTTTTGGCATCACGCTGCATTTTATATTGATCGTGTACTTCCGGTGTATCAACACCAATTAAGCGCAACTTCTCGGATTTGTATTGTTTGCCGGATATGATCAATGTGTCCCCGTCGATCACTTTTTCGATGTCCACCTTCTCCTGGTTTCTTGCTATCAATTCCGGAACAAAAGGTTTTTTATTTGAAATCTGATCCTCAGCGGTAAAAATGGATACTCCGCCATAAAGAAAAAGCACAACGGCTCCGATTATTATGATTTTTTTTGGTGAAGAGACCAGTTCCCTTAAGAAGGAAAGCCAACCTCCTTTGTCTTGAATATTAACCGTTATCAACCGTTTTATTCTGGAAAACAGCATAATTACCCCGTTAAATCAGATTTAAGCAACAACAACCTGTCTACTATCCTTTAATAAACAGATTGAAGAAAAGGAATCCAACCACCAGGATAGCCAAAAGCACGGCAAAAACGTTGGTTACGCTCTTCAACTCCTTATCCGAGAGAGGATCTTCCTGTAGATCAGGTATATTGTTTGTTTTTTCGGGCGTCTCTGCGGGTTTCCTGTTTTTGTCAAAACTAAGAATGGTTTTTTTGGTTTCGGGTTGTTCCGGAAAAAGAGTGTTCTCTTCAATATGTTTTTTTATCGTACCAAAGAAATACCAATAGGTGGATTGATTGTCCCCGGAATACCGGGTTGCTTGATCGTTTCCTAATTCTATTTCTACCTGTTGGGCAATGTCTTCATATTTCAATATGTGATTCAGAAAGGAGTCAAAATCGGTGCGATCGAATTGCTGAAAAAACTTAAAAAAATCGGAATTATCGGGGTGCCTGTCCCCGGAATCTTTCATAATGTATAGCACCGACCAACGTAAAAAAGTTCTTGGCAATTCATTGGATGAAACACCTCCTTCGAAAATCCAGTCAGCGAATGATTCAAACACCTCTTCATTGAGAGTGTTTTCTTTGGTAATCAGGTAATCGAAAATATTTTTCATAAACGGATCCTTTATAATGGTTTATTTACTTAACCAGCCAGGGATTATCAATTTATACCTTAATAAATCAGTTTGGCATCTGTTATTGTCGGTGTTGCTTTATCATCAATATGCCGTAAGAAGCACTATTTTTACAAACTTAATATCTTTGCAGCACTTTTCCGGTGTTCATCTCAATGCGTGGCAACCCGCGGATTACATAGCGGTGCAGCATTGTTCTACTGCACGGTCACAACCCATGGTTTTAAGTCGCTTAATGCAGTTGAAGAGATCAGGTAACGCTCGTCACAAGCTGAAGAACGGAGCTGTATCTCTTTAAGCAATTTGTGTAAGGACCAGGATTCCGTTTCCCCTTTAGCAATTGGAGGGTATTCGGAAACATACCCCCACATGTGCTGTAACGCGTTTCTCAAACCACCCGTTGAGGGGGGTTGTCTTAACACCTCTGTCACCACCTTTGTCAATTCCTCAAAGCCGGGTCGAGGGTCTGAATAGGATACTCCCCTTCCCAGCTCCCGGTAAAGATTGACATCTCTTGCAAGCACTGAATATTTATGATGGCTCCACAACTGCTGGGCGTTTTTAGGCAGAGGTATACGCCCTTGCTCCTTGTTCCGGTACTTGATTTCAAGCAGTTGCAATTGTGTGTAAGGTTCATCGATGTAGATTTTTGGCCATTTTTCCGAGTTGGTTTCCGCAATGATCGCAGGAGATCTATCCGTATACCCTCTTAATGACATCTCTGCCGCCAATAAGAGGTGACGCTGCTTGAGAGCCCAACCAAAATCAACCCATCGCATTGTTTCGGGATGACGGGAATATCCTTTTTTACCGTTTACCAGAATGGAGACAATTCCATGGAGCTCACGATGTTCACCCAGCAGACTTTGCCGGTTCAGATATCCCGGATGAATGTCCCAAATTCGCATGAAGTCGATTCCTTTTAAATATGGTATTCATCAGTGAAATCAGCGATTGATGAGCGGCACTTGCCTGGAATGTTGAGCTCCAGGATTTCTGTTGTTGCAGATTCACTCTTTTGCTGTTTTCTGAAAATGCGCTTTCCTGCGATCAAGGCTTTCTTTCGGCCAATATTCCTTCAGATCGTAATACTGGCTGACAACGGGGATATCGGAAGGAAGACTGATCCAAGGCTGTTTGGATTCGGTATAGATATTAATATCCGGTGGCAGCAGATCAGGATTATCGAGAGTTCCGACCCTGACAAAGTTAATTGAATCCCCCGCTCCTGAGTAATTACTCCAGACTGCAATTCGGCAGACGGGGCAGCGCCATATTTTCTGACCTTTTCCACTAAAGGACGGGGTATTGATGGCCTCAGGCGTTCCCTTGATTGTTATTACCCGATCAGCCTCAATTACGGCATTCAGGGCAAATGACGCGCCGGTCTCCCGCTGGCACCAGCGACAATGGCAGCAGTGAACAATCATCGGTTTACTTGTCATTTGATATCGAATATTGCCGCAAGTGCAACCGCCATTGAGTGTTGTTTCTTCTATCATGTTTTTTGGATTTTTGATTGTTGAATTACTTTTAAAGCCACCTCTTCCGAAAGTATCCGACCAACTCTGACGGACGATTCGGATGCTTGGGAAAAAACGCCATAAATAAAGTCCTGCAATTCCTCCAGCAGATCCTGATCCCAATCGATTTTCATGCCCGGAAGCGACGCCAGAATCTTATGATCGTCCTCACCGTCTTCTATCTGCTCCAAAAGACCGAACGGCCGACATTCCACGATTGTGCCCGTTTTCAATGGTTCATCGGTGATCACATAGCAATCCAGATTATCGCCGTCGGCGGCTGTTGTGTCCAAAATGAAGCCATATGGATAAGGATATGCCAGGGGCAATCGGACCGTTGTCAGGTATTCAAGGGTTTTCTCGTTATATTTGTGCTTCTCGTAGGAACCGCCTTCGCTTTGAATAAATACCTTAATCATAACGAGCCTGCTGTGAAGATGGACAGAATTTGATCACGTCAAATGATCCCCTTTTTTTCATTCCCAAAAGGAATGGTACAACGCAGATATTCAGATTGGAAACAGTAAAATCATGCCCTGATACTCTTCCCGATATAACTGTAGATGAATTGATCCCGTATTTTGTTATCTTTAAAGGCACTCGATCGTAGTATTCCCTCACAAGTGAATCCGGCTTTTTCAAGAACCCGGGCAGAAGCTTGATTGGTGGTAAATGGTTCGGCAAAAACCCTGTGTAGCTTCAGGTCTTGAATCGCGTACGCGGTCAGGCAATTTACGGCTTGAGTCGTTATTCCCTTTCCCCAAAACGGTTCTGCAAGCCAATATCCAAGTTCCGCCGTATAGCGATGCACATCTTCGCCGGGAACAAGCCCGATGCTGCCAATGGCTTCTGATTGAGTGGCAATGGCAAAAACAGTTGCCGGTTTTGCTGCAATGACGTGAACTATAAAGGATTCTGCGTCATGAATTCCATATGGATACGGGAACACATCACGCAAATTCAACCAGATATTTTTATTGTTCGCATGGTCGGCTAATGCAGGCGCATCCTCCATTTGCCAGTCGCGGATTATATAGTCTCCAATTTCTCGGTGCATTGATATTCAAACTCAAAAAAGAACCGTGGTTGACTGATTATCCGCACTCTTTTTATTTGAGAGCGGTGGTGAATGAGATGAAAGAATCTGCCTATGACTGCAAAGAGGAATAAGAATAACCAGCTTCTTTTTGATTTCGGCTGATGGCTGTTTTATTGTGGTGAAGCTGTCTTAGAAGTTATTAAAGGTCTTTACTATTCTCCTTGTAAAGCGTTTTCCCTCCGGAACCGAACAGCAAGGCCAGTAATTTAAAGACTAAGCCTAATCATTAAATCATCTTTAGATGAAGAGCCAAAATCAAATATGGCCGCTGTCGTTGATGTAATCATTTAATATTTCAGTCATAACTTCCTCCCAATTGTCTCCGGAATCTGAACTGTATGTTTTTTTCGTTCGGCTATATTTCCGATCTGATTCGATATCAAAAAGATAGACTTGATATGTTCCCCTGTTTTTTCTCCATTTTACATCATAAGTTATGACAACATCTAATCCCAACTGTTTGCCTTTGCTGAAGATAAAGGCATCATTAGTCTGAAAGCCGCTGAAAGCACTTTCTTTTATCCAGGTTTTTTTTGTGATATCCGGATCATAATCCAAACCTTCGCCTGCATCCGTTGACACATAGAATTTTGTCAACTCAATCCCTTTTCCTGCCAGAAGGTTCTTATAATAAGAAATAGCCTTTTTCCCTTGTTCTATTTCCTTTGAGGTAGTCCGGTTATATGAGCGGTGGTCCAAAAAACGGGCTGCTTTTTTGAAACGACCGGCATTCCTTTTGTTCACGGCGTCAGTAATTCTGACGCAACGAACAAGATAAGCTAACGTTTTATCTCCATCATCAAACAACTCTCCATTTTCGGCAAACATCCCATAAGCATAGTCAGAGTCGTAATTATTTGTCGAAGAGGACCAATAATAGCTTTTTGTGGAGGATACATATCCGGGAAATCGGTCCTTTATATTAAAGGATGTGACCAGATCCCTCTTGTTCGGCAGCTTCCAATCATCGTATCCGTCGAGTTCGAGGTCGGCACAATACCTGTCAGCTAGCCACCAGACTTTTTCTTCAGCTTCCCTTTTCTGCCACATTAAACCGGTAGATTCATCCCTTACAACATTAAAGGATTCCACTATTTCTTTTGTTTCTGCGGCCTGTTGAGGTTTTGGTTCACTTTGGGTTGTCTGGCTGTCAGACCTTTTTAACTGTCTGATGCGGAATTTTGCAATCTTCTTATAAAATCCATCGGGAAATTCTTTGAGATAATCCTCAAAATCTCGAATGTCCTCAGATGTTTTTACCATATCCCAAAGCTCCTGATCGAGTTGTGAAGGACTGTTTGAAGCAATCAGGATTGGGTTGCCATAACTACTGACAGGCGTTTCGTTTCCAGTTGGAATCTCAACCGGTTTTTGCGTATCGTTAAAAGCAAGTGACAGGGTGCTGGCAAAACAAAAAAATAACACAAGTCCTATGGATAGGATTCTTATCACATTTCTCCTCGTATAATAATGTTTTTATATTGAAGATACATCTGTTGCTTGAATCGATTTTTGTGATAGAAAGTCGGAATCGGGCTTGTTTAGCTGTGTCAATAGGGTCCAACCAGAATCTCATTCATAATCTATTGAAGAACGAATATTAAATCTGCAAAGCCCACTTAATGTATATGTTGGAGTAAGCCCGGCACAGTGAAAAATTAATAGATCATATTCAATGACTAGTATTTAAACGTTTTGCCCGGTTTTTGATATTTAAGACTGTTATAAGATAGCAGTCTTAAATAAAAAATAGTTCACCAATAAAAACATCTCATAGATCCTCTATTCCTCCTTAAAAATAGGAATAGAGGATCTATGAGATGTTTTTTCGTCTTTTTGAACCAAAAGTAACTCAAATACACCCTTTTAGAAAAGGATTTTTGGTTTATTTGTTAATTTCGGGGCCAGCCACCATATATAATGCCAGCGTCAGGCTTGCGCTATTGTACATGGGGCATCCAAATATGCAGGTATGCCTTAACTCACGCCTGACAGCTTCGCACTTTCATATCTTGTAGCGATTCTCCATTCTCAAAAGCTAAGCGGTCTTTGTCTTTTTCACGTGTTTGGCGATAATTCTTCTGATTTTCTCATAGGATGGCGGGGGGCCGCTACTTAATTTTTTCCCATTGACAAATATGCCATCCGCAATGCCCCATTCTAAAAATGACTCACGATCTGTGGTATCAATTGTCTGGAAAACCACCTTGTCTCCGAATACGGCACTTGCTCTCCTGGTTCTCTCATACACCATATTCTGAGCAGGACACCAACCGTTTAGGAAGGCGGTCACATTTACTTTGCCAGAGCTGGAAGGGATTTGTTTTTTCTGTTTTATCCAACGGGGAGGCTGTGTGTCGTCTGTGAAAGGCTTCCAAACCAATAGAGCCATTCCATCCCGATCAGCTTTCTTATAACCATGTTTTTTGAACCAGGATGCTTTCATCCAAAAAGGTAACCAAACTCCCCATGCGGCCATTCCTTTTGCGCCTTTCTCTTTCGCGTCGTCTTCAGCAGCTTTCAGAAGTGCTTTTCCCATACCTTTCTTTTGAAAATTACCCCTGCCTTTCTTATAGCCATGAATCCAAATGCATAGGATGAAGAACAGGTTATTGCCTTGGATGGACGACTCTTCGATTGGTAAATATTGAATCATACCACCGACTTTCCCGTCGTCATCAAGAGCAAGCTTGATCCGTAAACCTCTATCCTTATATTTACGATACCAACAGGCTTTATGATCGCCCGCTTCTTTGATTTCATCCGACCAATCTTCAAGGCACTCGAAATAAAGAGCTTCATGTTCAGGAGTTAAATCGACAACTTTCATGATTATTCCTTGGTTAGTATGATGATCGGCTGCCATCACCACCGATTCAATCTATAGGTTAAGCGCCAAATATTCTGCTCCTAAATAAAAAGAATACTGCACCAAGCAAACAGAATCCTGCCCAAAGGTAATCCAAAGAGATTTTCTCTTTCATAAAGAAGATGGAAAAGGGAACAAAAATAAATAAAGTAATCACTTCCTGCAGGATTTTCAATTGCCCTACAGATATGACTTCATGACCCAGGCGATTTGCCGGGACCTGAAGCAGATATTCAAACAAAGCAATTCCCCAGCTTACCAATGCAGCAACAATCCAAGGCTTATGGGAGAGATTCCGTAAATGCCCGTACCATGCAAATGTCATAAAGACATTGCTACAGCAAAGCAATAAAACCGTGATCAAAATTCGATTCATAATTTTTCAAACATAACTCTTATATGAAGACAGGTTCCAACTTATCGCTATGCAATAAAGTGAAAACCAGGTTTAAAACTATTTGGTAATCCACATTATGAATATGTACTAAGTCTTTAAATAATCAGCAATCCTAAAAAAAAATCTAGTAATTCAGTCGGAAGCAGGATGAAATAATCTACTATTTGGATTTTAGGACTAAAACGATGGTTTTTTATGTGCCTCAATGTAAATACGTTCAGTTATGCAATGCCTGAACGAAAGAGTTCAAAAACACGACATCCTTAATCTGATTCTTCGCAGCCCTGATTATTTTCATAAAAGTGTATACACTGTTTTCGTCAGGTTGAGCAGATAGTATCACAATATAACGGCTTTGCTGTCCTATATTAAGCGACTTATCGTTTGCATGACGTCAAATGCTACGCATTGCAACCGGATGATCCTTATTTAGTTCCAGAAGATCCCAAAGATTGCCATATAAATCTTCGAATACTGCCACCATGCCGTATTCCTGTTTCTTTGGTTCTCTGACAAACCTTATTCCTTTGGATTTCATGGCTTCATAATCACGCCAAAAATCATCGCTATTGAGAAAAAGGAAGACACGGCCCCCGGATTGATTGCCGACAAATGGCTCCTGTTCCGGTTTCGATGCCCTGGCCAAAAGCAGAGTTGCTCCTTTTGAGCCAGGAGGAGCTACGACAACCCATCGTTTGTCTTGCTCGGGTTGATATGTATCCTCGATCAATTCAAAATTGAGCTTTTGGGTGTAGAAGTCGATGGCTTCATCGTAGTCTTTGACCACTAAAGCAATGTGAACAATAGATTGTTTCATATCTCTTATGATTTAATAATTGGTATTTTGTTCATTGACAGTCAGTTTTTCGTTTATCAGGTGAGTCAACAGCAGACACTTCTTAATAGATAAATCCCTCCCTTTCCTGAGCAGCTCGTGAAATACGGTCGGATATCCACCCTTGAACCCGATTATCAATGTATTTGACAGGATTATAAAGATCATACAGATTCAGATCATTTGAAATAAATCCCTCCCTTTTAGTCATTTCAGCAATTCGACAAATCCGGATGATTTCAATCACATCGGGTAATATGGATATCCCGTTCGGGTCCAGATTTCGTACGGAAAGGCCGATGATCTCAGGGTTGAAATCCTTGACGGTTGTCTCAACGCATTGCTGGAAATCTTCTTTGAACATCAGATCCAGCACTTCCACCCTATGCTTTTTCTTATCGATATTCCCTGCCAGATAGGCAACACCAAGAGGATAAGGCAAGAGTGGCGCTTTGTGTCTGTTCTCCGAAATGAGCAGTATCTTCAAAGCATCCTCTTTTTCAAATTTATGTCGACATGAGAAGCTGCAAAAGATCTTATTTACAGACAATCACCCATCTCGATCCTCTCGTTTTTGTAAGCTAAATCTGGAGAGGATTATTTTAATCCTCTCTCATTAAAGAATTGGGAATATTGTTTATCTGTCCCCTTAATATGCTTTCTGAGCCAATCTCTTAAAAAGTTCATTATTTCAATAGACAGTGATATTTCACCTTTCTCAAATCTATCTTTAACATCGGTAACTTTTTGGATAAAGGCAGAATGTTCTTTTTCATGACTATTTGCATCGGGATATCCAAACTTAGCAAAATATTTCTCTTCGGTTTTGAAATGAACAGTGGTGTAAATGACCAGCCCATCCACTATTTTCCCTAAAATCGCCTTGCTTTTACCTTGAGTCATTGCGTCATTCAATTCATTTATCAAGGTAATGAGCTTTTGATGCTGTAAATCGATCTCAATTACATTTACACTTAGATTACTATTCCAATCAATTAGCGCCATTTATAACCTTTTTGAAGTAGTTGTCAGAAAAAACCAATTTAAATTGGAAATTTCGGAAAATAAGTTCAATTTTTATCAGGTATACTATCGCTTGCTTCATCAGATGAGTCAAGACTGATTCCCTTACACATTTTTATTATGTTTGAATGCTGTATCAACTGTTGTTTTAATCAGTCCTTACTGATGAGTCCCTCACTTTTTTTGCAACAACAAAGCAGATATAAAACATCCAAAAAATCAACCCGATGTGGAGCACATCGTTCTCATTAAACCAGATCCCCTTGTTCCATAGTGTTTTTGACAGGCCGAGGCCGAGATAGGAGTAGTAGGCAGCCATGACCACACCTAGGAAGAGCCAGGTGAACATAAGAGCCAGGTCCAATTTTTCCCTATGCTTTCTGTACCTGATTGTATTAACCGCAAACAGGATCAGATAGTTCGGTGTGGTAAATAAAACTATCAACTCAAAGGAGACTAGAAACCTGTTCGGTACCAGCGCGCCAGCAATGCAGAGAGCGGAATAGATCAGATTATTTGCCAGCGCGTAAACGGGCAGGACTCTTTTCATCAGGCTTCCGGCGGATGAATGAGTGACAGCCATGACCATTGCGTTTATGCTGGAAATACTTGCAAGATAATAAAAAATCTCAACCCAACTGAGGTATGAGCAGACCTCTTTTCCCCTGCATTTGAGTTCATAACTTAGGGATTGGTAATCTGTCCCGCCGAGTATCGCTCCTATCCCCCATAAAATAAGGGCAATTCCCCACCAGCTGCGAGACTTCTGATTTTCACGGATGCAAATAAAATGGACGCCAATGACAAAGGCGATTAGTCCCAAGAGGTAAACAAGGAATGTCGAGGTTGGTTCCATGAACACAAAATTTAAAGACCCCACCGAAATATTTATATGCGGGTGGGTATTGAGCCATTGCTCTGGAGTTGTTTCGGGTAAGTACGGAATAGTCGCCAGGCGACCGCATCCGGAAAAAACGGTTGCTAACGCGAATCCGAGAAAAGTGGTTTTTTTAAAAACATTGAAATTTTGGCAAGAAGAAGTTGTGCCCATCCCTGTGGCATTCAATAGTTCTTTAACGTTTTTCATATAGACAACACTTGTTTATCTGTAAAATCAAAACATAACTTCTTGCCTCAAAATGTTGGAGATTTTTCCTATTCACGCCAATGTTCCGGTTGGTTCATTGCATCCGAACACTTCACTGTTCCTCTCACCCGTCCAATGATTCCAGAGAAAAGCTCCTGGACCATCCATGCATCTGCATTTTCCGCTGGAATAGGGTATGGGGCTTCGTAACCAAGAACGCCTGCGGGTTTAAAACCGGAACGAGGATAATAATCCGGATGGCCTAATACAAATACCAACTGCACACCCGATTCTTTCAATTGATTCAAACCCTCTTTTATGAGCTGGTTACCTATGCCTTGTCTTTGAACTTCCGGGAGTACTGCAAGCGGCGCAAGTATTCGAGTCGAAATAACTTCCTCGGTTTTGGTGATTTTAGCTTTTGTAAAAAGTATGTGCCCAATGATTCTTTTGTTTTTACAGCAACAAGCGAAAGAAATGGTTTTGCCGTTTGATCTCCAAGAAGATCAACAACCAGAGCAGCTACTTCCGGTCCCTGTTTTTCTCCAAAGGCTTGAATATGTAACTTTTTAATATCAACTGTATCCGAATCTATTGATCTTCTTATTTCCAATGTTTTCTCCGGTTTTGGCACTAATAACGCGTAGAATTAAACGGAGTGGGTGATGAAAATTCGATTTTAACTAAAAAAACTTGTCAGACGTTTACGTATTTCGGCAATTGTAATAATACTCAAATACTCCCGATTATAATGTTCGATATACAACTTACTGCATAAAAAAAAAGGAGAGACTGTGGCAAGCGATATAGTGAATTTTAGTAGTATAACGCAACTATAAGTGGGCGTGGTACTAACCATAGCTCCCGGGTGTTCTTATCCGGCAGTCAACTAACATTTTTAGGCAGTTTTTTGCCCTGTGGATAAGGAGTAGAAATAATCAAAGCACACATATTTGTCTCTGAGAATTCTACGGATTGTACCTGATCCATTTCCTGTACCAGCCCTATTACTCAATTCGCTAATTGGAAACCTATAATCTAAATTCCAATCTCCAACGAGGAATTCAAAACCGTACATTTTATCGTCTTGAGCACCCATAGATGGCTTTATTAATCAGTGTTAAACCTTCATAACACATCAGCATAACTGGCGTTTTACAGAGTGTAGAGAGCGAAGCGAACAGAACCGCGCGAAAAACTTCTGTGTTAATGCATCTGTTCAATGGTTTTTATCACAGCTTTAGAATAAACCGTAACATGTCTTTAAGTTGGATTCCATTTTCAAAAATTGGTTCATCATAATTGTTGATGAAATAGTCTTTGAGTATTGAGTCCACTCGAAATCCAAAACGTTGATAAAATGTCAATTGATAACCAAACGTACCAGTTCCTAATTCCACTGATTCAAAATTTTTCTCTCTAAGATTGTCCAGAACAAATTGGAGTAATTGTGACCCAATACCTGATTTCTGGTTTTCCGGTAAGACAGCAATATTGAATAACTCAATTCTGTTTTTTTCTATGAGCTTTAAAACACAGACTCCAACAATTTCTTTCCGGATTACAGCCACATAACATAATGAGCCTTCCAAATATTGATTCACTCGTTCAATTGATGGATCCGCTTCTAGTAACAGTTTTTGAGGAACCAGGTCTGGAGAGATTTCCTTAATTTCTATCATTTTTTCCATTTAACACCAGTTTCACCGGCTGCTACGCCGATAGTTGATTAATGATGATTTCACCAAAGTCACATAACTTTAGACCTGCAGCGGCGATATGCAGTCCGGTGGAAACATTCGTTAGTGTTGCGAATCGTTGGTCAATTGAAACTCACTATGTAGTATTCCCTTTTCTTTATATTCCATGTGTTGGTCAGGATCATGCGTTGTGAGCATCAAAATTTTTTGATCTTTATTCGAATAAAACTCATCATATATCCATTTCATCTGATGTGAAATGAGTTTTCGATTTTCATGACGCTTCATATTGGCAATTAAAGGCCGAGCTTTCTGTTTCTTTAAATTGCTGGTTACCCATAAAATATCACCAGTAAACAGAATCTCTTGTCCGTTTTGAAGCTTGATAAAGATAAGCTGATGTCCTTCGCTATGACCAGGAGCATCAATAAGAACTAAACCAGGTGCTACTCGATAATATTTTTCATAAGATATAGCTTGGAAGCGATCAAGGCTATGTTCTGGAAATTCAGCATCCTTGATTGTTGGTCCGTTTTTTTGCTTCTCTGTAAGTACCAGTTTTGGAAGGAGTTTCTGTATATTATCTGATTGAGCAATTCCCCCAAGGTGGTCCCAATGTTCATGAGTTGGAATAATGAATTCAGCTTGAAGTAGAGCTTTTTGCATCATTTCATACGCATCTTGTGAAAATGATTTTCCGTATGGGAATTTATTGAATAATTTATTATTGAAAGGTACTTCGATGATTGCAGTTTTATCTTGATAGACAAGTTGAAAGCTTGGAAATTCAATTGGATAATTATTTCCAAAGTCTCCTGCAACAACCCCCCAACTTGGCAATTCACCTGTGGCAATAATTAAATGATTAATATGCGTAGGTAATTCATCTTTTGAAGCATCCGCTAATTCTCTAATTTTGTTAAAATCCAATGTAAAATTGGAAGATTTGGGCCAAGTCCCATTTAGTATAAAAACATATAGAAAAATAGAAAGTGTGACCAAGGCAAAAATTAAAATGGTAATTGTGTTCATGCACTCCTTGTTGCAGAAATGAAAATTTATTCAGATATTATACATATAAACATATTGTGACATTATATGAATGACTAAACACGTTGGGTAAGGAGGCGACGTTGCCGAAGCCTCCTCCCCTAAGAACTGAACGTGAGACTTTCACCTCATACAGCTCAAGCCTCTGAGAAGGTCTCCCTTGTGGGGATTCCCGTGATTAAAAAAAAACTCACTTCATGTTACACAATGACTGCCGGAGTAACCCGAAGGTATGCAGGGCGCACCAGTTACGGAATAAATAAAACATTCCGGTCCCCGTCATTTGCTTTCCCCGCTTTCACCCAGTTCGGCCAAATTTCACATGACCAAAGACCCGTCGAACGTCAGCTTCATTACTGAGCCGGGAATGTCACACCCGGTATCCTGTCCATTACAGACAGGCCTTCGCTTCTTTCGACATCCTATTCCAGCCCGCCAACAGCATGCCTCACGGTTAGCCTGCCCAAAGGGCGACGGAACTGGGTTTCCACGTTCCACATAGCTGATCTCTATGGATGACTTAGGTGCATCTAATACGCCGGTAGTACTACGGTTCCGTTACAGGCAGTTAGTAGACCTGCAACCTGACCCACGCATGTAAACACGAGGAAACATGCCTTCAACCTGTTAATCCTCGGTAGGTTGGGAACTGCTGACGACGCTTAACGATATTCAGATATCTTCACCCTATCATCCGTCCCTAGCCCTTAACCGGAGAGGATTTCCGGAGGGGTTCTCCCGTCGCCGTTCAAACCCGATTCGGTACACATTATCCCTGGGGCTTCACACCCTCCACAACAGCGCGTGGCAAGCATGCCCAGGTAGGGACTGGTAGGAACATACCAGGTATTCCAGTTAAACTATCTAACTGAATACACTCAACTATGCGACTTCGTGTCGCACGCTAACACCAGTTTCACCGGCTGCCACACCAATGGTTGATTGATGATGATTTTTCCAAGACCACTTCACTTGAGACCTGCATCGGCGATATGCAGTCCGGTGTAAACATTTGTTCGGCTTGATTTTATACGCGATATTTCCAGTAATCAGGATCTTTATGAAGATTCATGATTGCAAGAATGTAGATTTGATCTGCTTCAATTGAATATAAAACACCTTAAGGAAATCTTGAAACAAGACATCTCCGAATTCCATGGTCAATTTCTGTCCAGGAAAGAGGATGAGCAAGGATTCTTTCAATGGATGAATGCACTTCTGTCGCAAAATCTAATCCGAGTGCCTCAGCACAATTGTCGTAGTATTCGATTGAATGATTAAACTCAGCAACTGCATCCGGATGAAATGAATAGTTCTTCATGAATATCGTTTCCAGATATTATTGAAAACCTCATCTCCTGGAACACTATTAATTTTACCTGAACGAAGCTCTGATAATCTTTGTTTTGCAGTTTGAATCCATTTTTTGTCAATTTCAGCCTCAGGTGGATTCATACTTTTAAGGATTGAATCCGCAATTTGAGCTCTTGCTTCCACTGGAAGGGAAAGAGCTTCGCTGATTAAGTCTTTGGTTTTCATTATGTTTTATCCCTTTGCGAGTATTTTTAGTAATCAATTAATTTGATTGTAAAGACCTTTCTCTGCAAATGCAATTGCTATAGCCGAACACTGACATCACCCGCCAGCCCATAGCGAGGAACGAGCGGCAGGGTGGTCGGGAGAATGTGTTTGTTATTCCTCGAAATAATCCGTATCTATCCTACAGATTTTATACGTGTCTTTGACAGAAACACCAAGCTCATGATCAAGCATTAGTTCTGCTAGCTGCTCTCCGTCAATTAGTACGATGTTTGTGTCAATATTGGTGGAATAATCAAGGGCTTCCTTGGAAAATGTTGATGTTGTAATAAAGATCCCTTTCTTTGCCCTTTTGCCCTGTAATGCCCCAACAAATTTTTGAATTTCTGGACGGCCAACCGTGTTTTCCCATTTTTTAGCCTGAATATAAATCTTATCAAGTCCTAATTTATCTTCCTTGATTATACCATCTATTCCCTCATCACCGGATTTACCGACTACTTCCCCGTACTCGATTTTGTTTCCTCCGTAACCGACTTTGATTAACAGATCGATTACGAGATTCTCGAAAAATGATGGGGAATTTGCTTTGATCATGTCTAATAACTGATTGATTAATTCTTCCCTGATTTTGTTGTAACCTATTTCAATCAGTTCAACAGGAGTATTGCTCTCAATTGTGTCGTCTTCAAGGATTGGTTCTTGTTTTTTATTTGGACTGACCTTCTCTCGAAATCCAGGAATGGATTTGAGTAGCTTGACACTAATCGACTCAGGCTTTTTTTGCAACAATGCTAAACCGTCTTGTGTAATTTTATAAATAGATCGTTGCTCTGAATGTATTAAATTCGCCATTTTTAAATACGCATGCATATTCCGGTAAATACTTACCAGCGAACCGACAAATACTGACCAGGCAAACCGCTAATTACTGACCACCTTGACCGGTAAATACCTACCACTAAACCGCTAAACACTGACCAGCTTTCCGTTAAATAATTACCACTG
>JAHJTV010000006.1 GCA_018829445.1 bacterium | reverse complement strand
AGCGACAGAAGCTGCTGCTGTTTTTAATAAATCCATTGCCAAAGCTACATGTCCCCCATAAAAATTCCCGGCATAAATGGTCTTTCCTTCGTATGGGTCAATAATCGGATTATCGTTTACGCTGTTTAATTCCCTTTGAAGGAGTTGTGCTGCCCAGGTAAGAGCATCACGGGCAGCGCCGATTACATGGGGTGCACAGCGGATAGAGTAGGGGTCCTGTATAATTCCAACTGTTTCTTTTCCACTATCAATCAATTGACTTCCATCCAAAGCTGTTCGAATTGCTTCTGCCGAGGCAATTTGACCAGGATGATGCTTTAGCCGGTGGGCCGTGGGATGAAAGGCCAGCGACCGGCTATACATGATTTCAGCAAAAAGGGCGGTAGCTTTTTCACAGGTAATCAGCGTTGACTCAAAACGGTTTGCAGTTAAAGCCCCAATGGCTGTCATTACTGCAGTTCCATTCATAATAGCCAATGACTCTTTTGGTACAAAGCAATGCAGAGGTAAACCAACGTTTTGCAGAGCTTCTTTGGCATCCACAATTTTACCTTTATAGTAAACTTCTCTTTCTCCCAGCAAAACAGCCGCAATGTAGGATAGGGGTGTGAGATCTCCGGAAGCGCCAACTGAGCCTATCGACGGTATGACTGGAATTACATTTTCGTTTAACAAATCGCAAAGAGCCTTCAGTAATTCTTTGCGAACAGCCGAGTAACCTTTGGCAAGACTTACCAGGCGGGTAAAAACGATGGCACGCCCCTCTTGTTCAGAAAACGGTTCCCCCACTCCACAACCATGTTGTCTGATTATCTGATAAGCAAATTCGGTTGTGTGATCGGAGTCAATTGCTCTTTTTGCATCATGTCCAACACCGGTTGATACACCGTAGATTTTTTCTCCCGAAGTTAACGATTGCTCTAAGCACTTGCGACCGAGGGTCAGTTTTTCATTCCACTCTTTATCGGAGGATAGATCAACCGGGACTCCTTCCAGAGCTACTTGGATTAGTTCTTCCAATTGAACATCTCGGTCAGAGATGGTGATTGAGCTATTTTTCATGACTTTTTCCTTCCATTATGTAACCTGATTCCTTCCGATGGGACAGGCCGCCAAACAATGAAAACAACCGGCGATGGTTCCTACTCCCTGTACTGTGGCGCGATGCAATCTCGCAAAATCAAAATCTTCCAGTAGTTTTATTCGCTCTTCCGGATCTTTCTCTTCCATTATTTTTCGAATATACTCTTGCAGGACTCTGACACCATGAGGCATGGCTGATGGGATGCATAGGCGTTTCTTGATGAGCTTTCGCCCCCTACTAATGGCACCGTTTGGACATGCCTTAACACACTTGTTGCAGCCATCCCCGCAGGGATCAAAATCGAGTTTGGGATCAGGTTCCAGTTCCGCGTCTGTTAAAATCGTATTAAAATAAATGCGTGGACCAAATTGTGGCGTCACAATATAGGTGGGCACACCGATTGTTCCAAGACCTGCTTCCGCAGCCACATGCCTGTGAGAAAGCTCACCGTAAATACCCAAATTTGTAAAATCCGGATCGACCATTGTTCCATTTGACATGGGAAATGCTCTAGCACCTTGTCGTTCTAGAAAATGGGCTATTTCCATGGCTCTGCTGTTTAGGTATTCATTCGTTCGCCAGGCTACCCAGCGGGCATTTTGCACCATTTCTCCTGTTCCGACTGCAACGGCTCCCATCAGCAAACGTTTTCCGATGGAAATGACTGTTTTGGCTTCCGGCCATAAACGCGACGGTTTATATCTGGTGGGGGTTACCTCATTTAAGTGCTCTGCGGAAACAAATCCGATCAGGTCTACACCTTGCTGAAGGGCATAAGCTTTAGTCTCTTTTTTTAAATCGGGACTTGGCATTTTACGATCCTAATTGTTTTCTGAGTTCGCGTTTTAATATTTTTCCGGCACCATTTTGCGGAAGTTTATTTACAAGAATTGCATGCTTAGGAATTTTATATGTGGCGATTTTGCCTTGCAGGAAATGAAATAGATCACCCTCGCCGATAGTCTCATCCGGTTTCAGGACAATAAATGCAGCCACGACTTCTCCTCTTTTGGGATCAGGCATCCCTACTACAGCAACGGTTTTTATTTTCGGATACGAGAGAATTGCTCGCTCCACTTCTTGAGGATAGATGTTTTTTCCTGAGGAAATAATTAAATCGATTTTTCTGCCGACTATATAGACATAACCCTCATCGTCTCTGCGCGCCAGGTCTCCGGTATAAAACCATCCTTCCTTGAAAGATCTCCTTGTTTCGGCTGGTTTGTTCCAGTATTCCTTGAATACAGTCGGCCCCTTAACAACAACTTCTCCGGTTTCTCCGACAGCAACATCAGCGCTGTGATCATCTACGATTCGCAGTTCTGTGTGAAATTCTTCTTTCCCCACAGAACCCGGCTTTCTAATAGCATCCTCAAGATCCAGTGAAGTCAACCGCAACGTTTCGGTCATACCATAGCCTTGCGTGAATCTTATGCCTTTTTCTTCCTGGTATTTTTTCAGTAAGGGTACCGGTATAGGCGCTCCGCCGCTAATGAAACAATGGATATGCGAGAAGTCTGCTTTTTGCCAGGCGCTTGATTGAGCCATCAACTCAAACATAACCGGAACTGCAAACATATAGTTTACTTTTTCGGTTTCGATAATCTGTACAATTTTTGAGGGATTATCAAAACTCTGGATAATAATGGAACCTCCGGCGTAAATAACCGGAGTAACCGAAGCAGCCAACGCCCCAATATGATATAAAGGCGCAACCACTAATGATTTACAGGTATAGCCAATATTATATCCTATTAAAGAATGAATCGCCCCAAAAAGGAAATTCATGTGCGTAAGCACGGCACCTTTTGGATCTCCGGCGGTTCCTGAAGTATACATTATTAATAATGGTGAATCCGGAAGTAGTTCTTTTTCCGTCGGCGGCTCACTGACAGGGCAAGCAGCTATCACTTCCTGTAGCGAGGAAGAATCCCCCCTATCGGTCAAAAGATGCTTAATACCAATTTCTTTAAACGGCAGTTCATTTACTTTATCACGGAGGCCGGAAGAATAGATAAAAACCTGCGGTTGGCAGTCATTTAAGATAAAGTTCAATTCAGGCAGCGCCAGATTGATATTGAGCGGCACCATTATGATACCTGTTTTTGCACAGGCAAAGAAAACCTCGATAAACTCGCTGGAATTGACCATGAGAACGCTGGCGCGATCACCTTGTCTAAGGCCGAGATCCATTAATGCGTGGGCAGTTTTGTTAACACGCTCATTAAATTGTTTATTGTTGTATTGAATATTCGCCTGTTTTACAAAGGGGCGTTCAGGATAAGATTTGGCTCGCTTATACACCCAATCGCCAACAATCATCATAATTACTCCCGATCAACTTTATATCTTCTTGAAAATCAGTGTTGTAAAAGTCCCTCCCGAAGAGAAGCCATTTATCAATCCATATTTGATTGAAACATCAGCTTTCGTTTTAACAAACTTTAAAGGTAGCATTGGTTTTTCCAAACCCAGGATGGGTGGGATACATCCGGTTTGAATAGACTGTGCCATGCATGCCGAGCGGATGCCTCCGGATGAAAAACTCTCTCCCACAGCACCTTTTATGGTGGATACAAAAGGACTCTTTTCCGCGTTTCCAAATACTTCTGAGATCGCTTGACCTTCAAGAGCATCCAGTTTCCGACCTCCATTTGCTGAAGCACTAATGTAATCAATCTCGCCTGGTTCAATCCCGGCGGATTCAAGGGCTCTTCTGATGGCCAATATTGGTCCTTGAGGATCTTCAGGCCAATCATTGGGAGGAGCCGGCGATGAACTCATGCCCCAACCAACAATTTCACAATATGGATTGGCTCCCCTGGATTCAGCATGTGCCAGGGTTTCCATACACAAAATCCCGGCGCCTTCTCCTGCCACCGGCCCATTCCGCATCGCATCAAAGGGTTTACTCTTTTCTGTTTGTCCGTCAACGGGTGAAAGTGCTTTGAAATTACTCAGAATTTCAAAGAAGAAGGGCGATAAGATATCTGCGCCGCCGCAAAACAGGATGTCCGCTCTTCCGCGTTTCAATTCTGAAGCAGCATAAGCAATAGCGGTTTCAGCCGAAGCTTCCCGATGGTTTATGGTTGAATTGACCCCTCTGAACTTCAGCTCAATGGACGTATGCCCGGCAGGTGCATTCATCACCGTATTCGGGACTAAAAACGGATTTGCATATTGGGGACCATCGGCAAATAAGGATTTGCCAAATAGCGCAGCTATATCGGTACCACCATAACTAGTTCCCAGAATGATTCCCACCCGATCCCGGTTGGTTTCATCTATTTCCAAACCGGTGTCATCCTTGGCAAGCCGTGCTGAAGCAGCAACCATCATGGAGAGTTTGTCCATGCGTCTTATATTTCGCACATTTAGAAAATCTCTGGGGTTAAAATCTTTGACTTCCGCAGCCAGATGGGATGAAAACCTGGAAGTATCAAACTCAGAGATTGGCGCGATACCGGATTCACCCTCACAAAGCTTTTCAAAAAACGTGTTCTTATCCGAACCAAAAGGAGTAATCATCCCAATTCCGGATACAACAATTCTTTCCTGAGATGACAAGACACTATTCATTTACTGACACCCCTATTTTGTGAACTTCCCTAAAACAAGTGAAGTGTTATTACCGCCGAATGCGAAAGAGTTGGACATAACAATTTGTAATTCTTGATCTCTTGAACCGCTGCTCACATAATCCAGGTCACAATCCGGATCCGGCTCTGAATGGTGTATAGTTGGAGGAATGAAGCTTTCCGTGATTGCCGTAATACAAGCTACGGCCTCTATTGCACCAGCAGCCCCCAGGGTATGACCGGTCATTGATTTTGTTGAACTCACCGGTATTTTGTAGGCTCTATCTCCGAATACCGCTTTAATGGCTTTTGTTTCCGTAACATCATTTGCCGGAGTAGCCGTACCATGGGCATTGATATAATCAATTTCTGCACGGTCGACATTGGCATCTTTTAAGGCGGCTTGCATACAACGCACTGCACCGGAAGCTTGCGGATCCGGAGCCGTCATATGATGCGAGTCACAACTGATACCATAGCCTAAAATCTCACCATAGATAGGCGCATTTCTTTGTTTCGCAAACTCAAGATCTTCCAGGATCATGATTCCGGAACCTTCTCCCAGTGACATTCCCTGTCGATTCGCGGCAAAAGGCTTACAGTATTCCGGATCTACGGCCTTAAGGGCATTAAAGGCTCCATAGGTAATTCTCGAAAGTGGTTCGGTGCCTCCAGTAATTATTATTTTTGCAGCACCATCCTGGATAAGGTCCTTTGCATATCCCAAGGCCGTTGCGCCGGACGAACAAGCCGTCATAATAGTAGTCTTGGGTCCCAGGATACCAAGCTTTGCAGAAATATGATCCGCTGAGGAAGCGCAACAAAAGGATGAATAGGCGGAAAATCGTAGCTGCTTGGGTTCATTGTTAAGATGAGCCTGATATACAGCTTCTCCTTCCAGCATCCCGCCGGCTCCACCACCGATAATCACGCCGACTTCGGGCAAATATTCCGTTGGGATTGGAAACAACTTTGCATCTCTCAAGGCTTCCAGGCTAGCTGCCAGAGCCATTCGATCAGAACGAGACATTCGTTTCAGTGAAAAACTCCTGGGGATCATTGCCCTGGGACGAAAATTTCTTACTTCTCCACCGGTTTTTGTTCGAAACCCTGTCGTATCAAACACATTGACCGGTCCAATCCCGCAGATACCTTTTTTTAATGCCTGGACAAAATCCGGTATGTTTTGAGCTATGGAATTAACCGTTCCCAACCCGGTTATAACAACTCTTTTTTTCATGCTCCTCTTTATTCTTAATTCCATTGGAATAGCTTTACATTGGTGTTTCAATCTATGAAACGCTGCTTACTGTGTCAACCACGTATTTGCCGTTCCTTTGTCTTGTGTTTCATGGATGGACTATTGGTAAAATTCTCAACTGTCTTGTCAATTGCAGCCAATAATGAAAGCGGATTATTCCCGTCCGGTCTAAATGTTATTTTCAATGTAAATCGCTTATTCCAGTGAGTTTACACCCGATTTTCCGTTTTTATTCCATCCGCTGTCTTCAAACAGCCCTTCCGTAATAATGTTTCAACCTTTCACCCAGGCGTAACCTGAAATCAACTTTTCCATTTCCGTTTTGAGATTGGTAATTCTGTTTGGTTTGATGATCTTCTTAATCCAAAAACCAAAAAAATAAAGCTTGGATGCTGAAACGGTCAAATGATGACAGGAACTAAAATCCACCATCAAGTTTTGTCATCATACCGAAGCTAAAAAGCTTATCAAGCCAAATCTAGCATTAATTTGGGGACATGAACTTCGTTACGTGTCCCCAAATTAATGCGGCGGGAACAAAGTTGATGGTGGATTTAGGGGAAAAGGCTTTAAACAGGGGATTTAGGAAGAAAACAAGTTTTGTACCAGACGAGTAACACTTTAGATAATACCGGTTAAAAACTGCCAGCACTATAACCCATGGTTTCAGGTAGGAAAAGAACAATGTCCGGAAAAACCATCAGCAAAATAATACAAACCAGCATCGCTATCCAAAAGGGAAACACCCCTTTGAAAATCGTTTCCATGGGAACATCTTCAGCAACCCCGTTCAAAACAAATACATTGACACCAACCGGAGGGGTAATCAGGCTCATTTCCATCACCAGGGTAATGATGATTCCAAACCAGATGGGATCATATCCCATCCCTTCGACTATCGGGAAAACAATAGGTACCGCTAGAAACATAATCGACAGTCCTTCCATGAAACATCCCATGATTATGAACAAAAAGATGATCAAAGACATGATAACATGCCGGTGAACCTGCATTTCGATCACCAAATTGGCCAAAAAATCCGGGAGCAGGCTGATCGTCATGAAGTATTGGAAAATCGTTGCACCAATGATAATTCCAAAAATCATAGCTGTCGTTTTGCAACTGTCTTTTAATGATGCCAATGTGCTTTGTCTGGAAAGTCTTCCCTTAACAATCATAATGACTAAGGCTCCAAAGGCACCTACCCCTGCAGCCGCTGTAGGAGTGAACCAGCCCGTGTACAATCCGCCCATCACCAGGATGAAAAGAGTCAGTATACTCCAGGTGTCTTTCAGGGAAACCAGCTTTTCCCTGAGAGTGAAGCTAGGTCCTTTTGCTCCCAAGCGGGGATTGATAACACACATCACATAGATGGTAAAAATAAAGAGGAAACTTAACAATAGGCCCGGTATAATCCCTGCGATAAACAGGTTACTGATGGATTGTTCTGTGAGAATGCCATAAATAATCAACACCGTGCTGGGTGGAATTAATATGCCCAGGGTTCCTCCCGCAGCGATACATCCTGTAGCCAGGGCATCGGAATAGTTGAATTTCTTCATTTCAGGCAATGAGACCATTCCGAAGGTGGCAACCGTTGCGAGGGATGATCCTGAAATGGCGGCAAAACAAGCGCAGGCGCCCACTGTGGCCATTGCCAGTCCACCCGGCAAAAACCCAAGCCAGCGATAAGCCATCCGGTAGACGTCTTTGCCCATACCCGAATGGGTGGCAAATTGACCCATAAGGATAAATAGAGGAATTACGCTCAAAAGGTAGGCATTGCTGGAATCAAATGGCTCAGCGCCGATCAGGCCTAAAGCGGATTCAAAATCGTTCAGGATTATAAATCCAACAAATCCTACTAAAGCCATGGAAAAGCCGATCTGCATCCGCAAAGCCAGTAAAACAAATAGAATCAGGATACCAATCAGCCCAATAACAATCGTACTCATGGTGAAACCATCCTGTCTAAAGCCTTCAATGTCTTAACCAGCAATGTGATACAAGTCAGTACACAGCCGACTGATACGATAAATGCGAAAGGAAACAGTGGAAGCAACAGATCCATGGTCACCTCAGACGTCTCCCACTTTTCAATTGCATTCAAAAAAGAAGACCACCCTATAAATCCGAAAAGGATGGTACAAGTCAGCTGGGTGATGACATCACACAATGCCTGCAATCGCTTATTCAACTTGTTGTAAATAAAATCAACCCTTATGTGACCATCCTCCAGCTCTGTTTGTGAGAAAGAACAAAAAACGCAAATGACCATCATCAGGGCTGTCATCTCTACAGTTCCCAACAGCGAATAGCTGACAACCTTCAAAGCTAAAACATCAACTACTGTATAAATCATCATACAGAACAACACCAGCCAGGATATCTTGTCTAAATTTGATGAGATAGGATTGATAATTTTTGATAGTGCTTCGATTAACCTTTTGAGCATGATTCTCCATTCGAATTTAAGGAAAGAATCCCGAAAAGGTTCTTTGAAAGATCCAAACGGGATTTTACTCCTTAAAACCTATCTATTTGCCTCTGCAGAAGCCAGAAAAGCATCCAGAATCTTTTGTCCCTGCAAGCCGTTTTTATTGGCGCTTTCTACCCAGCTTGAATAAATGCCGCTCATTTTTGAGCGTATTTGATCCATTTCCGCAGGGGTCAGTTTATGGATTTGAATGCCTTGCTCTATAGCAGCATTTTTATTTTCAATATCTTCATTCAAAAATGCTTTTGAAGCTATCAATCCCATTTGCATTCCAGCGGCTTGGTCTATTACTTTTTTTGCTGAAGAAGGTAATTGATTCCATTTATTCTTGTTCATCAAAATCACCATTAACGTCCCACTGAAATTTACTTCGGTGATGTGTTTAACAGTGTCGAATATTTTATGGCTTTTAAGAGCCGCATAGGGCGTGATGACGCCGTCAACTACGCCTTTCTGCAGTGAAATGGACATCTCTTTAATATCCATACCTACTGTATTTGCACCTAATAAACGAAAGGCGGTTGTTTCAGTAGCCCCGCCGGCTCGGATAGGCATGCCCGCAAAGTCTCCAATGGCTTTGATGGGCTTTTTGACTGTATGTACCTGGCTCAAAGGGCTTGAGAAAAACCATAAAACCTTAAAGTCTTCATAATCTGCGGCGAAGTAATCTTCAAAAAGATCGTACATAACGCGGGTGACGTGCTCCGGATCGTTAAAAACAAAAGGCATTTCAAAAACACCGCTACGGCTAAATATACCAGGAACATAGGATGGAATGACAAATCCGATATCGGTAATCCCTTTTTTGATGTTATTCACCATGTTCTTGGGATTCCCTAACTGTCCGCCAGGATAGATTTTTATCTGCACCGATCCGTTTGATAGTCTCTCTACATTTTCTACAAAAGGTACAAATGCTTCCCTATGCTGCACATGCATGGTTGGAACAAAGTGGGCAAGTTTTAGGTTGACGGTTTCTGCATTTGCCGGAGAATATATGCAGAATGTCAATAGCAATAAGATAAGTAACAGAAAGGTTTTTTGTTTATTAAATTTTGTTTTCATTTTTTCTCTCTCCTTTATTCTGATTTTTCAAAGTTGTTCTCGCTTCATATACGAACTTTCAACACTTTATTCCCATTTACCGTTTGGATTTTAAAGCACTGTTCGCTCATTGAATTTCCCTTGAGATGATAAGAACTTGCTTTTCCTGTGTCAAGGTTAAGTTGCCATATCGATTCTCCATCTTATTTAAAAAATATGAAAATCAAATTTTGATATTCGGATGATTTGTCACAGCCGGATTAAAATACAACAATCACGGTACCGGGGGTCATAATTTTGCCCTTATCGTTTTCGGTCCAGACAGACAGTTCTGCCAGTTTCTCACCATTCTCTTCCCATCTGCGGGTGATGGTTCCTTTGCAGGTCATCTCCTTGTCGGGGAAATCCATACCGCGATACTGACAGGAGATTTTGCGGATGCGGCCGGAATGTCCCAGCCAGTTGGATACGCATTCACCGATGGTTGCGTACTTGAAACGACCGTGAACGATAATGGAACCGATGGCTTTTGATTGGGGGAACTGGTAGTCATGATGCAATGGATTAAAATCACCGGATCCGGCTGCATATTTCACCAGCTGTGTAACCCCGGGCTTCTTTTTTAATTCGGGTAAGTTATCACCTTCTTTGATACTGTCCCATGTAATTGACATTTCAGATTCTCCTTTTCAATAAAAAATGATCTGTTTGCGTTGAATCGCCATGACTTTTCCGTCCTGATTGGAAAATGTCGATTCCGTCGATATAACCAGCGTAGTACCCAACACTATGCTTCCCTTGGTTGTCATGTCAGTCAAGGTGGTTATGCAGGTGAGAGTATCCCCGGCACAGATCTGCTCCAGGTATTCTGTCTCGGTACTTCCATCCAGCATCCCTTTCAGGCCGTGATCGATTTTCGGAGAGGTTTCAGGATCCCTGGGAAGATTGTCATCGCTTTTCCCGGGGATAAAGATCGCCGTACCCAAGTAGGTTGGTGGTGCCGGCAAGTCCCGGTATCCGGCCTTTTTGGCTGTATTCACATCAAAATAGACCAGGTCGGTGTAACCGACACCCCGCGCGAACGCTCTGACACTGCTCCTGGAAACCTCATATGTCCAGGGCTTGGACGTCCATCCGATCTGCGATTTCATCTCCTCTGTAATTTGAAAATTTTTTGCCATAATTTGTATCTCCGCTATTATGTTAAACCGGATTATCCCTGATTCTGATTCAATTCCTGATTAATCATCTTATTTAGCTCAGCGTCAATTGCCATATTTTTGTGACTTGATTGTCAAGAGATTCATAAATGATTGATGAGAATTTTTCTAACAACCGGCAGACTTGATTTCCGATTAAAACGGCTGAGTCGAAGTAATTGACAGTAACCTACTCCCTGGTAACAATACCGCTGACGCAACTGATACGATTCTCCTCTACACCTGCTGCAAATTGTTTCATAAAAAAAACCTGGTTATCCACAATTCGCAGCCCGTTATGGAGTGGATGACTGAATTGCTCTTAGACCGCTTTAACTGGGAAAATGTAACCTGTATATGTCCCAGATCAAAGTACAATTTTTGGTTACAACACATGTGGAGATAATAAGGAGTCATGTGCTCGATACGTGTCCCCTCATTATCGGGTTCCAGACGACCATCCGAATAAACCGGAAAAAAGGCTGCGAATTGTGGGCAATCAGGTGATGCTTTTTTAAAACTTAAACGTAGATGGTCAACAACTTCATCTTGGTTGTTGTCAAAACTATCAGGGTAAACTCTCAATGCTTGTGTATACGACTCATGTGATTTGGTAGCAATTGCGTCCCTGTTCATTTTTTCATATTCTTGAACGAGTTCTTCGTCAACAATGTAACCTGTGTGGTTAAAAAAGTAAATTCCATGTGGAGAACATGTTCTCCGGATGATAGAGAGAAACACTCATTAAAATCCCATCCGTTTTACCAATTGAGATTCCTTCACAGCCCTGTTAATACCCCTTGAAGCAGAATATTCGCCATTTCAAACGACTGGAAGAACCAGGGAGGAGAAAAAAGGGAAACAATTGAAGCATTGGCATTGGTAAATGGAAGAGTTGAACAAGAACTGTTGGTCAGAAACGAATACCTAGCAACAGTAAACAGAATTCTTAAATCCAAAGGGCAAGAATAAAATGCTATTGACTGCTAATCCCCTCTGAGAAGCGTATTACACTATTACTATCGTAAGGCTCATGACAAAGTGGACGGATTTATGAGGCAAAAATCCTTATCGGACCAGGCCATTCAGGGATCAGCAGTTAAAATACTTTTTTGACCAGGCAGGATTTTGCCCTTGCGGCAACAGTCTGGAGAATAAAACCAAAAAGGTAAGTCAAAAGAAGACTTGACCCCTTTTCAATTCCCGCTTTTCAAAGAATAAAACCAAAAAGGTAAGTCAAAAGAAGACTTGACCCCTTTTAGACTTTTGCCTTCACACATAAAACAGTTCCTGTTGTTCCGAAAACTGCGAAAGATGTCCCTTCTGATTTGGAAGTTAAGAGATTTAAAGAAACAAGAGTCACTGCATATAGAATCAAAAAAGCCGCTTGAGTTCGACAAAATTAGAGTCTGGAATCAGGATTTAAACAGAAGTAGTACGCCCAAAATCAGGTTTTTCATCCTTGGTTTCTGGATAAATTCCTCTTCCATCCATAATTAATTCTGATTTTCTTAACTGCCGTCAAATTGGAGCTGAACCTAAGGTTACCTCCTACAAGAGCCCCTGGCAAAACGGTATCGCAGAGCGGTTCGTACTTAGTGTACGAACCGGCTTATTTAATCATGTTGTGATCTTCAATGAAAATCACCTTTTCATCCAAAACTTAACCAGAATATCTGAACTGTATGTCGAGAATTATGATTAACGTGTGTTACTTTCTGTCCCGAAAGTATTTAGAGGAGCTACAAGTTTCACATATTAATTCACGAACTTTGTTGATCAAATCTGGCAATATTCCTTGTAAACTGATATTTTGACTCTCGAATAGTGAAAACCGGTTTGGTTCCATCAAGAACTTCAATTATTTTTTTTTGAAGTATTTTCAATTCATCCAGTACAATATGTAACCTTGTTGTTTTGCATCTTATCCATATCCATAGCGGCATGAATGATTCGTTCTGCGTCACAAACAACGGCGAGATTTGGATTGTACGTAACAAGAATAATTTGCTTTTTTTCTCCGATTCCTTTATGCACGGAATTAAAACTTGATATAACCATCTGGTTTAAGATTTCAAATAATTTATAGGATTTTAATCTAATTTCCCGGATGTTTTTTCCAGCTCTTTTTTGCTGTAATTAAGAAATAATGAAGCTTCCCGCTTATAGTACCATTTCTTATTCATGGCATTGATCTTCTGTCTGAGGGGTATCAACAAAAGTAATTGCATTGAGCCCAAGTAAAAATCCTGTACTTGGGTTTTGAAGAAGTTTTACTTTTTTAACCACATCATTTTTTTGGTGATTCTCCTGAATCACTCTTTACTCTCCTAAAAAGGAATAGAGATGCGTGTTGTACTTGTTCATCCTACGGGATACAACTGGATGCCCGGCAGAAAAGATGTTACACCGGCAGCCAACAGAGTGGTGCCCATTTGATTACTATCGATTGCGGCCTTCGCAGAACGAGAAGGGCACGAGGTTTTTGTTTATGACTGTCTTGGCCCAGGCACTATCAAGCCGATCGATGACCATGTTAACGCAATACTATCAATGTCACCCGATCTGGTAGGTTTCTCTACTACCACTTCAAGCTTCTTGGATGCAGTCGAGATGGCCGGTAAACTTAAAGGACATGATCCCACATTAATAACCGTATGTGGCGGTGTTCATGTATCTGCCCTGGGAGCTAATCTATTGGCTGAGTTTTCAAGTTTTGATTATCTTTGTCCCGGTGAAGGCGAAGAGACATTGTCAGAGCTGGTATCGGGACATGATCCATCCGCCGTTAAAGGTTTGATTTGGAGAAGCGGCAATGAAATAGTAACAAATCCCCCACGCCCCCTGATAAAAGACATTGATACGCTGCCTTTCCCGGCTTATGAAAAACTGAGGGGATTTCCCAAGGGGTACAATTTACCGCTTTTCAGTTATGTCCAGACTCCCGGCGCGACAATGATTACCAGTAGCGGCTGTCCTTATCAGTGTTCCTATTGTGATCGCTCTGTCTTCAAAAAAGGGTACCGTTACAATTCTTCTGCTTATGTTTATGAGCACATGAGCTATTTGCAGAAACACTTCGGAATCAAACACATCAACATCTACGACGATCTGTTTACCGCAAATCGAAAACGAATAACGGAACTGTGTGAGTTGCTTCAGGCGAAACCTTTGGGTATCCAGTTTAACTGCGCTGTGCGAATGGAAGGCACAGATGATGATCTGTTAAGGATGCTAAAAGCGTCAGGTTGTTTGATGGTATCTTTGGGAATAGAATCTGCCGATGAAGCTATGCTGGAGCGTCACAAATCCGGCGTCAATTTGGAGGCGGTCAAGGAGACGGTCAGAAGAATCCAGGCAGCAGGTCTTCGAGCGAAAGGGCTATTTATGATGGGATTACCAGGGGAAACACTGGATTCCATTAAAAAGACCAGTGATTTCATTATATCTTTAGGACTGGATGACCAGAATATGACAAAGTTCACGCCTTTCCCCGGAGCCCCTTTATGGTCGATCATCGAAAAGGAAGGAAGCTTTGAAAACAACTGGCGATTGATGAACTGCCTGAATTTTGTGTTTGTACCCAAAGGAATTGAATCAAAAGAAAAACTGGATCAGTATTACAATCAACACGTCAAAAGGTTTTATAACGATACGGAATGGCGGCGGAAGTTCAAAAGTCGAATTTGGCAACATCGCAGAAGTCTCTGGCATATATTAAAAAACCTGCCGGCAATGATTTCTGCAAAAAGAGCATTTGAGCCATTATCACCAGGAGCGAAATCACCAAGGAAAGGATAATCTGCTTTTATTCTCTGATCCAAAACTGATATTCAGTCGGGGAAAGATCCAATGTCGGAAACGGCTGAATGCGATGCTGAAATATTACTATAGATCAGCAGCCTGATTAGAACAGGGGGGCTTTTTGGACAAAATTCTTTGTTAAGCCGCTCTACCCCTGACTATACGGAAGAAATAGCCTTTTGACCCAACAAGACGATGTTCGGACACTTGCATTAACAAGGAAAATCGATCTATGAGCTGTATCTTCCTTCTTTCTTACCCTTTTTATACCATTCCTGGTCACCATAAATCTCGTCTGAGCATTCTGTGCATAGTCCATGGCTAAACTGTGCATCTGAATGTTGTTCAATATACGACTCAATCTGATTCCAGTAGCCTTTATCGTCTCTTATTTTCTTACATTTGGCGCATATCGGGATGAAACCTTTGAGGGTTTTTACTTCGTTTAATGCATTTTGAAGATCCGTGATCAACTTCTCCTGTTCCGCCTCAGCTTTCGTTTTTGCTGTCATGAGGATATCAAAGGAGTTCAGCATAGACTTAAGCTCGTCGTTATGCGCTCGTTTTCGGTTGAACCTGAATCGTGTGACTGTCGGATCATTTCTGCTCTCGATTAAATACTGAGAAAACGCTTCCAGATGTCGCCCAACGATCCTTCGAAACAAAAAACCAATCATGATAGCCACTATTAACGACTGAAAGAAATGGAGAAAAAATCTAGGGATTTCTTTATTTAGAGTATCCTTTTGGATTTGGTAGTCGTTGATATAAAGGTTTAGCTTGCCGATACGTGTTTTTTTCCCCCTAAACTCATAAAATAACTCTCTTGTTATCAACCTGTTATTTTGGTTAAAAGCCTCACCAGCAGAAAAACGGTTGTTATCACTATCTATCAGTTCAACAGAAGCAATATATTTAAATCGTTCTATCGCGTCCACCTGGTCTTGAAGCAGTTTTGCATTGGTTAGCCATAAACTGGATATTAAAGACGGTATATGGCTTTCAGTGACCTGCTGGATGGATTTTTTGGCTAATGCTTCATTTTCCCGAAATATCGTATACATCTCAATACATGACGCGATAGTCGCTATTCCCAGGGATATGACAAACAGCAGTACCGGAAAACGAAATGCAATGGAATTGTTAAAATTTGGTCTCATAGGAAAATCGACAGGAAAAACTATTCGTTCATTATTCTCGAATACGAACCATCACGCTTGAGTTCCTTTAATGTTTCAGCGATCCTTTTTACCAGGATTTCATGCGATTTATGAACATACAGATACATTGGCCGACTTGCCAAGGGCGGTTCCAGATGACTAATTTCATTAAACCTGTAATGTTCCAAAACGGCATACCCTGTCAGTTTTGAGTATAAGGCAATATCCAGTCTGTCTTTATGGAGCATTGTGAATAGCTCTTTTTCGGTAGGTGTGCTGATGACATTAGGAAAGCCTTTCGTGTTCTGCTCCAGAATTTTCCAGCCTCTAACCATGCCAACATACAGCGGTTTGATACTGTTCCAACCATTGATATCAAAGCTCTTTTTTGAAAACGCCACAAAGTGCATGGTCATATTGGCTTCAGGAATTCTGATCAGATTCGGGAAAACCTTTTCCATTCCTTCAATTCTGTTTATTTCCCCGTCAAAATAACCGGCGTTAGTATCAACAAGTGATTTTTCGGTAGTGGTGAAAACCAGTTCCATATCAATATTGATTCTTTTGAATAGTTCAATCATCAACTTATCCAACAATCCATCTTTATTTGGATTGGACAAAAGGTTATTATACGATGTGCTGATCGTAAAAGGACGTTCTGCCCTCAGGTTTTTTATCGGCACAAAAACAGCCACAAACCAGATCAACACTATCAGCATTAAAAAGGTTGATCTTCTTTTGTCACTATTCATGAATAAACACCGGGATTTGTTGATTAATAAATTCATCAGGACAATCAAAATCACTGGAACTGAAAAGGCGATACCGATTTTATAGGAAATCGTACGGTTTTCTTACATTCCTGTCCTCTTCCAGAATGTTTCAACAAAATATGAATTTACAAAACAGTCCAATGCAGATTTTGTCCAACTCTCGCCCTAATGATAACAATAAAAAACTCAAGTTGTACATTCAGAAATCTGTAATATCAAGAGCAGTTGGATTTTATAAGCTAATTTGCTTCCAGATGGCAGGTAAAAATTTGATCAGGTGGGATTTAAAACACAAACCGATAATCTGTGTGTCCTCGATTAATCATCGGTTAAAAGTTTTAAGCCCAAATCCCAGCCTGGTTTAGCCCATTCTCTAGTGACATTAAAACAACTCAATGGACCTCCCGGGACACACTAATCTTCAGACAAAATTCTTATGAAACAAAGAAATAGGCATGATTCGATAGAGTTACAACCAATGCTGTATTAGATACGGAGAAAACAGAAGGATTTTTAGTGGAGATGGCGGGAATCGAATCCACTTACAATGATTAATTTTGTCAGTATTTTAAAGCTATGGAAATAACCTTCTGTGGCCTGTTTTTACCATAAAATTAGAGCATGTCAAATAAAGAAAACCCCCGTTTTATCGACACTCATGGCTTCAAATTTTTGATTTAATAAGAACACATCTGTGACCTATTTTGATCCAGTAAAAAAGGTTGTCTAACTATCATGTGTAAATTCCGGATTAACCCCGTCTGGTCAAAGAAATAAAATTCTCATAATGCCTTTATTTGCAGCGGATAAGACAGAAAAAAAGCTCTAAAATCCCATCCATTTCGCCAATTGAGCTTCTCTAACATCCCTGTTAGTCTTCCTTGAAGCAGAGTATCTGAATTCACAGTAATATAAAAAAACCAGGAGGTTGATGATGGAAACCATGGAAGCGTTGGCATTGGTTAGTGGACGAGTTGAACAAGAATGGCTTGTTAGGAATGAATACCTCGCAGCGGAAAACAGAATCTTGAAGTCCAATTTCAAAAAACCAGTCCGTTTCTATAACAGTGAGTGAATCCAACCTGCTAAAATGGCAAACAAGTTGGCCTCCAAGCTTTAAAAGAAATATCCTGCATCGTGAAACCAGAGACCATTCTCAGATAGCTTTCTCGTCTGGCAGCAAAGACATTAGACGGTTCTCTTAACAGAAAATCACACGGTAGACCCGAAATGAATTCAGAACTTGAACAACATATCATCCGTTTGGCAGAAGAGAATCCGAATTAGGAATATGATCGCTGCCTACAGTCAGGTTGATACCGGAGAATGGGGTGAAAGTGGTACCCCCGATGCGGTAGTTGAATTTGCCAACAATATGCAGGTGGCTTGGGAATACCCGATTACAAAAGATGCAAAAATCTCGCTTTTCTACTACCATTTCGGCACGAGAGAAGATGAGTTGTTAAGAGAAGATATCGAAACGGCAACAAACAATATGGCTTATGTCAGCCAGGCTGAGTCTCTGGGGTATATCTCCTCAGCTGAAGCTGATCTGCTGAATGAAATCCCGGCAATTCTGGAGATCAATAAAACGACCTCCACAACCTCCATAGGAATTTCCATTCAAACGAGCTTTGGTGACTGAGAAAAGAATCTCCGAGTCGATAGAAGTTTAATTTCCGGGCTGCCTTTACTAATCCGGCAACCCGGAATACATACCCATTCACAGAAATCTTCTTTGACAAAGGTTGGTTCTAGCCGACTCTTTAAAAAAAAACGGAGAATGTAAGACATTTATTTGAACTGGTGTGGTTGAAGCGATCAGAAACATCAAACAAGGATAGATCATCAGTGGCACCAGACAATGGCTTCAGGGAGGTTCAAGCAGGAGTGACAGTATGAGATATGTTGAACGATGTGTTTTTGTTTTGATATCAGTCTTAATCCTCATGGGATTATTGTCTGATCAGGCAGCAGATGAACCATTTGGTTTTTTTTGGGTTGCCGGAGCGCTGATACTGGCGATATCCCTGGTGATTCGAAGGAACTATCGATGGCAATGGGTGCCGATATTCATTGCCATCGTTCTCGAAACCCTGCTCTATATCATTCTTCTCTTATCCGGGTGGGAGCCACAGGTAATGGGCCTGGTGCCGACGGTGATCCATTTCATCTCTTTGATTCTGTTTCTTTTGTCCGTTCTCTCTGTTTTTCTTTTTCCGTTGTTTGAGCCGCCTGTTCCGGCTGGTAAATACCTTGCCGGTATTTGTGAATTCCATTTGCAGGACAAATCCGGCAGGGAGCCACGGAGTGAGAATCCTGAGGTACCGAGGGAAATGATGGTAACCGCATGGTATCCTGCAGGCCATGTCGGGAACACCCAGCCTGAGCCCTTTTTCAGGTTTGCCAGGGTTATCGGCTCGGCTGTTGCGAAATCCATCGGTCTACCAGGCTTTATATTCAATCATTTGGGATTGATAAACAGCCATTCATATTTGGATGCAGAGTTATCGAACAACGAAAGTCAATACCCGGTATTGATCTTTTCTCACGGATATATGTCATATGCCAGTCAGAACAGCCTTCTGATGGAGCATCTTGCCAGTCACGGTTATATTGCATTCAGCCTGACTCATCCCTATGATACTGCAGCCATTCGGTATTCTGAATCGAGGGTTTTGTACGGAGTTCCAGAGCCTGATGAAAAACAGACCGGTAAATCAGAGAAGGATGACGAGACATTAAAATTCCTGTTTGATGCTCTAATGGCTGATGATGACCTTGAGTTTGAACAGCAAATGCTGCGATATATAGAGTCATCGAAAATGTTTTCAGAGGCTTGTGACCGTTGGGTAGATGATACCAGGTTTTTTGTTGACGAATTGGAAAAAGTTGATGAAATTCATCCGGCCGGGAGATTCACTGGTAAAATGAATCTTGAACAACTGGGTGTGTTTGGCATGTCTCTCGGGGGATCGGCAGCCGGTAAATTCGCTTCAATCGATGGACGGTGCAAAGCCGGGATTAACCTGGATGGCCTTTTCTATGACAATTCCATGGATATTCAGATTTACCAGCCCTTCATGATAATGTATTCAGATCCTGAAGAAAATGAAAGAAAGACCAAAGGAGTTCAGTTTGACCGGCCCATTAAACACCAGATGAACGATTTTGTTTACAAGCGGGCAAGGGGAGATATTTATTCAATCCTGGTAAAGCATAGTACCCACATCAATTTTAGTGATCTGGCGATTATTGCTCCATGTCTAAAATGGTTTGGCGTTCTCGGCAGAATTGACGGGAATGTGATGAATGAAATTGTAAATACCTGCGTATTGGAGTTTTTCAACAAGTATCTGCTAAAGCAAGAATCAGCTTTCCTGGACAGTCCGAAAACGGTATATGCTCAAGTGGAATCGAAAAAGAAGGAAAAAATCAAGACCTGAAGCTCACTGATAACAGTTGAGGAAAGGAGGTGGGGTTCTTTTGATTTTCTTATAAAGGTCTCCATATCTTCTTCTGACGCAGGCTCCCAGAACTGAAACCGGCAAACATCGGGATGGGATCGGAAGGTGAACATGGCCGGGACTTTTTCTAAACCCAGTTTTTTGAGAACAAGTCGTTTGGTTTTCAGCATTGTTTCAATCGCATTTTGATTTTCCTGACCAGGTATTCCATGCTCAGAAACTCGGAACAGGTCTGGATGGTTCCGATTGCCACTCCCAGTAGACCGTGCATACTGATGTTCTGACCTGTAAAGAAAAGATTGGTAATCTTGGTTCGAGTTAGAATATAGGAACGAATCGGATCGTTGCAATCCCGGCAGACACCGTAAATGGAACCATCCTTGGTTCCGGTATAGCCTCTGTAGATAAGCGGCGTGGATGTGCAAAACGATTCTATGTGACGATGGAATCCCGGTCTTGATTTCTCCACTTCATCCAGCAACAGCTCGGCTTTCTGCCATTTATACTCCAGATACTCCTTACCACGTTGATTGATATCGGTCTTATCTCAGCAAGAAAGCGAAAAAGCAGGTGCTGGCGTCTTCCCTTTCTCCATTTCTGTTCCCAATAGCCTTCGGCTGGGGGTTTGTCAGGGATGTGACTGTGAATGGGTTACCCTATATTTCATTTTTATTTCCGGGCTGATTACCATGAGCTCCCTTAATCAGAGTTATGGTATTACACAGGAATTGAATATCACGCGATTTTATTTCCACGTGTTCGATGAGTTCATGATTGCTCCGATATCGCATGTCAAAATTGCAATGGGAGAGGCTTTTAACCATTAAGTTGGAACTTAAACCACCAAAAAACACTTCCACATCCCTTTCTGCTTATATCAATTGATGTAAGAACTTCATTTTATAACTAAGAAAACATCACAGCAGATAAGTTACAGCGCCAAACCGGAAGTATCCTCACTATTCCTTAATAAAGTGTAATAATGTGCAACAACAGCATCCGGGATTAGTTTGGTATTGCTTCGATAGTTGATTTTCTCACAAAGAGCGATTTCATCTTTTGCTTTGATCGTTCGCTTATGTAATAGAGCGTCGGCACCATAAACAGGGTCAGAAACGTAGCGACACCGATTCCGTAGAGAACTGCCACGTTCAATGGTTTCCACATGGTTCCGCTTTCAGAACCGAGGATGATAAACGGCCACTGGTAGAAATTGATCTCCATACCGATGGTGTTGGGAAGCATCCCCAGCATGGTAGTGATTGCCGTTAACAAAACAGGGCGCAAACGGCTCATCCCTGCCAAAATAACTGCTTCTTTCAACTCAAAGCCGCGCTTTCGCAGATTGCCTGTATAGTCCACCAGAACGATTGCGTTGTTTACCACAACACCGGCTAGAGCGATCATTCCAATACCGCCGACCATAACACTCAATAGAAGGCCATGAACACTAAAGCCGATAAAAACACCGCTGAATGAAGCCACAACCGATGCCAGAATAATGAAAGGTGTAATCAAAGAATCAAATTGAGCGACCAGAACCATAAAGATCAGAAAAATGGCAATGATAAAGGATTGAATCAAATAGCTCTGCGCTTCCTGCTGCAGTTCATTGGCGCCACCATACTGAACCGTCATCCCTTTGGCTTCAATCTCCGGGAGAATCGTTGCAATAGCATTTTGCACATCTTTTAAGACTTCCGCCCCCGACCGATGTTTGGACGAATCTGCAGTAATCTTTGCCATACGTTCGAGATCAAGATGCTGAATCGTGCCCACGGCTGGTTTTTTCTCAATCTGGGCAATTTCACTTAATGGAACCTGAACGCCTGTACTTGATGTGACATACAAAGATTTAATGTCATCCATCGACTGCCGGAATTGTTTGTCCAACTGCAGTGAGACATCATAGTCATCCAGCCCGACACGATATTCGGAAACATCCGAGCCCTGGAAGGCAATATTGATCACAGAAGCCACCTCATAGATACTCAACCCATGTTTGGAAACCTTATCGCGGTCGATCGACACCTGGATCTCTGCCCGGCTGGAGACAAGTTCATTGTCGAGGTTTACCAATCCATCTATCGGTCGAATCAGGTTTTCTATCTGACCGGATACAGCTTTTAGTTCGTCAAGATCGTTTCCCAGCAATTCGATCTGCACATCCTTTCCGGTTGGGGGACCGCCACCCGAGCCCTCAATTTTGAATTCCGCTCCTGAGAATTTCGGAATAATCTTCTGCAGTTCGTCAATGATTTCCAGGGGTCTCAACTCTTTCCACTCCTCCCAGGAGGGGAAATTGAGTGTAACCGTGGCTTCAGGCGTTTCAACGCTGCTGACGATTGAATCAGAATGCCGAGCGAAGGGTTGAACACTGGCTTCAACCTCTTTCACCAGAGCATTTACAGTTTCCAGTGTTGATCCTTCCGGTGTTGAAATCGTGATAACGGCTGAGTAGGGTTCCATTTTTGGGAAGAACTCAGTTTTTAACGTAGGGTTGCTGATACGAATATAGTAGAACGCTGATCCCATCCAAAAAAAAGCGATGAGAAGCAAAATAATGATCGGATGAACCAGCACAAATTCGAGAACCTTGCGATATTTCCTAAGAAATTTGGAGCGTTTGACCCCCTCGATTTCGTCCTCACTTTCGACCTTTTTGGGCATGGGCATCAGGGTAGAGCAAAGCACCGGATTAAAGACCAAACCCACAATCAGGGAACTTGTCAACGTCACCAACAGGGTGATGGGAAGATAACTGAAAATATCGCCAATAATATTTGGCATGTAGATAATGGGAATAAAAGCAAGCAGAGTTGTCAATGTTGATGTAATAACCGGCGCTGCGACTTCACTGACGCCGACAATCGTTGCATCCTTTCTGCTTTTTCCGGTATTGATATGTCGATAAACGTTCTCGACAATAACAATCGCATTATCAACAAGCATTCCCAGTGAAACAATCAGCGCAAACAAAACGATTCTGTTAAGCGTCACCCCCATGAAGGAGAGTACACCAAAGCTCATCAGCATGGATAGCGGAATCGCCATCCCCACAAAAAAGGCATTTCGAAAGCCCAGTACAACCAGCAACACCAGGAAGACAAACAGAATTCCAGTAAAAATATTGTTTTCAAGACTTTTAACAGCATTATTAACGTCAATGGCGTTATCTCCAAGAACATCAAGATGTATGCGGTCTCCATACTTCTTTTGCTCTTGTTCGATAATGGCCCTGACCTTCTTTGAAATCGCCCCTAAATCGGCTCCGTTGTTCTTTTTGATAGTCAAAGAGACCGACTCAACGCCATTCAATCGGGCCCGGCTTTCAATATCTTTAAAGGTGAATTCAACCCGTGCCAGATCCTTTACATAGATCGGTCCGTTGGCTGTTCTGCTGACAACAATATCGCCGATTTCCGATGCATCCTGGACTTCTCCCAGAATACGAATTTGATACGCTATAGGACCAATTTCAACGCTTCCCCCAGGGACATCCTCATTTCCGTATGAAATTGCCTGCGATATCTGATTAAGACTGATTTTATAATACTGAAGCATTTGGGGATTAACCTGAACCTTCACCTCCTTTTCCAGTCCGCCAATTCGGTTTATTTCTGAAATGCCTGATATTTTTTTCAAACGGCTTTTAACATCTTCCGCTGCTTCTTTCAGTTCAAAAAGACCGATATCACCGGAGATGTTAATTGTCATAATCGGAAAATCTGAAGAATCAAAATCGAGGATTGTCCACTCATCTCCATCCTTCGGAAGGTCGGGTTGCACCACTTCCAGTGCATCCCTCAAATCGGATTTTGCAAGTTCGATATCCACATCCTGGGGATACTCCAGATCAAAAACCACATACCCATTTTGTGTTGTAGAGCTCAACTCAACCAGATTATCCACATCCTGCAGTTCCTCCTCAACCTTGTTGGTGATTTTGCTTTCCACCTCAACCGAAGCTGCGCCCGGATAATAAATGGTGATAAAAAGATGATTAAGGCTAATATCCGGCATATCCTCCCGCGGCATGGTATTATAGGAGGTAAACCCGATTATTGCGACCAGCACCAGCAGAATGTAAATGGCGGTCGGCTTGTTTACTGCCAGCTTGCTTAATGGAAAATTCATCATGTCCTTTTTAGGCTTGTAATATTAGGCTTTACTCACTTATTTTCCCACCCCCGAGCCGAAATCCAGGTCGTTGCACTATTAAAGTCCGCTTGGATTCCGGGTTAAGCCAGGAATGGCAGGTGCTTTTTAGAATGTTTTACTGTCTTTAAAAAACGCTTGGAAGCTGGCCAAAATTTATATCTCAGTGAAAAGGCACTCTTTGCCGCAGGTTGTGACAACATACTGTTTGGACGTTCCAATTACATTGATTTTTTGATTGTCACTCAGGAACTGATGTCCGGAGATGATCAGTTTGTCGCCGGGATTCAGCCCATCCATCACCTGGACTGAGTTTTCGACGGTGACACCTACGACCACTTTTTTCTCAATTGCTTTTCCACCCTGTTCCACAAAAACCACTTTACCATCGTTTTTTTCGAGCACTGCATGGGCCGGTATCAGGATCTGATTGTCCACAGAAATGGTCTGCAAAGCAGCGCGCGACATCATTCCCGGCAGCAGGCTTCCCTCTTTGTTGTCTATGACGACTTCCACCGGAAAGCTGCGGCTGCTGGTATCAGCTTCCAGGCCCAAGGTTTTTACAGTTCCGGTAAATATTTTTCCCGGGAATGCATCCAGTACAACCTTAGCCTTTTGCCCGACTTTAACAAATCGCACATCCTTCTCCGGAATGTTTACGGTAGCCAGGACTTTAGAAATATCCATCATTTCCAGCAGGGACTCTCCAGCGCTGACATAACCGCCGATCTGGACTGACTTGCTTTTGATGATACCCGAGAACGGTGCTTTGACCTTGGACTTGTCGAAATCGAGAATAGCGAGATCCAGATTGACTTTTTCGACCTCCATATTGTTCAGGTAGGACTGAAGTGTAATCTGATCGGTCTGAATCCTGACCTGATCCAGTTCGATTTTAGCTTTATCCAGAGAGATCTTTCGGGTTTCCAGCGCGTTTTTCTTGGTATCCAGATTGGATTCAGTTGTATATTTCTTCTCCATGAGCTTTTGTTCTTTGGCGTATTCAGTCTCCGCCAATAACAGGTCGGTTTTTGACTGTGCCAGATTCAGCTCTGCTTTTCGCAGCGAAATATTTTTTGCGGCCAGAGCTTTCTGGGTATTGTAATTGGTTTTGGCAAGGTTATAATTGGATTTGGATTTCTCGACATTTAAAGCGAGTCGCTCGGTGGAGATATGAACCAGTTCCTGCCCTTTCTTCACCAGCTGCCCTTTTTCAAAATTGATCTTCTCGATAGCACCAGAGGCTTCTGAACGAATTGTGACCCGCTCCAGCGGATCAAGATGCCCGATGTACTCCTTGACAACTTCAAGTTTCTGAGGGGTCAATTCAATCACCTTAACACTGGTTTCAAGGGTAGCCGCGATAACGGCTTGTGAAAGAGTCAGCAGGCAAAAACCCAGTGCCGATACCTTTTGAGACAGAGATTTTATATTCATGATTGCTCCTGTTATGGATTAGTTGGCTCGCGATCCAATTGATAGGCTTTATAAACCTCGCCGGTTTTAATCAGCAGAGAGAGATAAGTGACTTCATAGTCGATGGTTGCATCAATCAGGCTCTCCATGGCTTCGATCATATTTTGTTGCGCCTCGGAAACGTTGTAGACACGCCCTCTGCCCAGATGAAGTTTTTTGATCTCTTCATCCAGCACTTCAACCGAAAGATCGTATTGTGCCTGTTTGGAAAGAATATTCTCCCGATGATATGACAGATCCCTGTGAATGGTTTTCAGATCAGTTTTCAGACTTGCTTTCTCATCATTCAGTTGAATCTGGAGTTTTTCCCGCTCAAGCCTGCGCCGGTTCAGTTCCTCCTCAGCTTGCCTGTCAAACAACGGAACACGCCAGGTAAGGGCGACATCGTACCCGCTCAGATTCTGGTCACCTAATCCACTGGTTGATGACGCAACACTTTTTCCGCCACCGGCCAAGGTATAGGAAATGGACAGGTCCAGGTCTGTTTTCTCCTTGTTCTGAGCTTGTTTAATATCCCATTGATTGCTTTCCTGGCTTTTCTTGATTGCGGATAGATCAAGCGAATTCTCATAAAACTTCTCCAACAGAACCTGATCCGACTGCATAACCTCCTTTACGCAAGGGCCGTCGCCGGGATAAAACCCATATGGAAAGGCTTCCAGATCCAAAAGAACTTTTAGGTTGTCTTCCGCCTGGAGAATCTGTTTGTTGTTCGCAAGCCATCTTTGGCGGTTTCTAAGCAACTGAATCCTGCTTTCCTTGGCGTCAACCGGCGTCATCAGTCCCAGTTCCACCTTTTCTTGGTTCTCCTCTAAAAGGCTTTCAGCCACTTCAACCGCTTTGGTCAGAGAAGCCTTGTTTTGCCAAAGACCAACAATTTCCCAGTATTGCTTTGCTGCCTGTTCAATCAACTGAAGTCGGGTGGATTTGAGGGTGATATTCGACAATTCAGCCTGAATCTGCTGCTTATGGATCTCAATTTCATTAACCTCTCCCCAATCTTGAAAAATGGGCACTTCCACACCAAATGTAACCGATGTGGAATTAACCGGATCATCCGTTGTCCCCAGATCCTCCGATTCGCTCCCTTCATCCTCAATGCTGTACAGGGTGGACTGGCTGGTCGTATTTCTGAGGGTCATGGAATAACGAATTCCATTAAAATCGGTTTTGGTAACCGATGACGACAGGGTTTGACTATCCGTCTCGTAGTAAGTCAGGTAAGGCGATGTGGCATCATCCTCATTCAAATCACTGTCGCTGATGTAATTGGATTGCGAACTGGAGACTGAAGTCGTCAGTTCCGGTTGTCTGCTCTCCTGGGCAGAAACAAGGTTGCTTTCCGTAATTGCTCGGTCCAGCAGACCTGAACGGATCGTACTACTTCGATCCACTAGAAGTTGCAAAACCAGTTTCAGTGGGATTTTCACCAGCTTTCTTCCATCTTTCTCAATGAATTCCAACTGATCCATCTGGATACCTTCCACGTTGTCCATTCCCATGCAAGGTACACTGATGACCAGCGATACCAACATGATCCTCATGAACACAATAACCTTTTGAATCGATTGACTGTTAATCATTACCTTCATTACTATCAATCCTGTATTTCAATGTTTTCTTCCAATGGCTTTTTAATCGCGCTACGATAATTTTCTACGATTTCCATATAATCCAATCCGATATGTTCAATCGCCAGGATTAGTTCAACCAGGAGCTTTTCCGCTGAATCCTGGTTTAGAATGCTGCGAATACTTGCTTTCATGATTTTCCTTTACGTCTTTGTGTTTGGCTTATGGGAACCAATCTTTTCTGACCAATTGAGTTTCAGAATAACAGATGAGGATTACAGGCAGATTTCATTAACATTAATTTTTGGTAAGGTAGGATTAAGAGAGCGATACAGATCGGTAATAGCTTGCTTTAGAATGATTAATAAATTGTGGAAAACAGCCAAAAATCGGAAAAAACGTTTAAATGAGCTAAAATCTTCCCAATTTCCGGTCAAAACATTACATTTTTGAAAGGTTCGTAATAAAACCTGGTTGACTTAGCGAACAAATGTTAGTTTGGACCCTATAAAATCATTTAATTATAGCCTTGACAATTGCCAAAGGAAATATAATGAGACTCCTTTTAATTGAAGACGATCTAAAAATCGCTTCCTTCATTGCCAACGGATTCAGACAGGGTGGATTTGCCGTAGACGTTATGCATAACGGTGATGACGGACTTTATATGGCGCTTAAAGAGGATTATGATATTGCCATTGTTGATGTGATGCTTCCGGGAAAAAACGGTCTTGAGATCATTGAGGAAGTCCGGCGACAGGAATTGACGCTTCCCATCATCATCCTAAGTGCAAAGCATTCCGTAGAGGACCGTATTAAAGGACTGGACACCGGCAGTGACGATTACCTGGTGAAACCTTTTTCTTTTGCTGAACTCAACTCCCGCGTCCAGGCCCTTCTACGCAGATCAACCACGGTCAAGGTGGAGCGTCAAACATTCGAAGTTGGGAATTTAACATTAGACGTTATGAAAAGGGAGGTGCAGCGAAACGGTCAGGTTATCGATCTTCAACCCAGAGAGTTCTCGCTGTTGGAATACCTGATTCGCAACTGTGGCAAAGTTCTCTCCAAAACCATGATTCTGGAACATGTCTGGGACTATAATTTCGATCCGGCAACCAATGTGGTTGATGTTCTGGTACACCGACTCAGGAGCAAGATCGATAAAGATTTCGACAAGAAACTAATCCACACCTTAAGAGGCGTCGGCTATGTCCTTAAATCCGATTAAACAAATCAGGGAGAGTACTGCACTGCGACTGAGCGCATCAATAGCAGTAACACTGATGATCTGCATGTTTATCTTTAATCATACGGTTCAGCCAGTCATTAAATCCTCTTTATTGAAAAAGAACAAGGATTATTCCGATTATAAATTGGATGAGTATCGCACCCGCTATCAATATTTCGGTTACAACAGCTTGGTGCAGATTATACGCAACTATGAAAAGGAAGCAAGGATGCTGGGGGTTTCTATCCGCATCGTTAACAATCACGGTGATGTGCTATGCGGCGTTTACCCCAATAAAACCATTGAAGCCCTCATGAAAGGGGAGCTAGACGCCGATACAACAACAGAAGATGGCTGGATCAAAATTCACCTGCCGGCAACCATTTATCAAGACATGATGTCTTTCTTGTTTGGTCAGAAAGAATACGACCACATCATCATGCTAAAAAAGACAAGGCTGGATAAAGATCTGACCCTGGAGGTGGGGCATACCTTCCAGAGGGTAGAATTCATGGTGGGAAACGTCGCCGAGTTGTTCAGATATGTGAATCTTTTTTTTACGGTAGTCATTTTCCTTTGTAGCGTGGTTTTCATCCTATATGCCTTGAGACCGCTCAGAAGAATTTCAAAAACAATCGATAAAATCTCACGCGGTGATATGACTGCTAGGGTACCGCTGAACCAGCAGAAGCATAAATCCGATATTATGCAGATGGCAGAAATGTTCAATGGCATGCTGGACAAAACCGAAACCCTGGTGGTTCGCATGAAAGAATCCCTGGACAATGTAGCCCATGATCTACGAACACCCCTTTCACGTATGCGTCTGTCCATTGAAGAAGCGGTACAGAAAGACGACAACGAATCCCTGAAGGAAGCTTTGTTTGATTGTGCTGAGGAGGCAGAGAAGCTGGAGCGACTCCTGAAAACCCTGATGAACATCTCCGAAGCAGAAGCTGAAACCTTAAACCTCTACATCGAAGAGACAGATGTGAATGACGTCGTTCGGCAATCGGCAAAACAATACGATTACCTGTTGGAGGACAAAAATATAGATCTCCGCCTTCAGTTGGCAGATAACGTCACCATCGTTGCAGATCCAAGCCGTATTCAGCAGGTGGTAAACAACCTGCTTGATAACGCCATCAAGTTCACCCCGGAAGGCGGAAATGTTGAGATCATAACCCAGGATCACAACCAGTCAGTCCTGTTAAGTATGAAAGACAGCGGTGTCGGGATCTCTTCCGATGACCAGGCTCGTATTTTCGAAAGACTTTACCGGGCGGATAAAAGCCGCTCAACAAAAGGTCTGGGACTTGGTCTCAGTCTGGTCAAAGCAGTGCTAAAAGCTCACCAGAGCCAAATTAAAGTGCAGAGTGAACCGGGAAAGGGGTCAACCTTTCATATCCTCTTCCCCAAAGATTTCAAAAAGAGAACGAAAGTAGACTGGAATGATGTTGGATAAGAATTAATTGTAAATTGATAGAACTATCTACATGACCTTGATTTGATCTGCTTCGGATAGAACAACTGCCGAATACTGATCTGATCTAAAATGACAACCATAGAACAGTATACCCCATTTATGAAGGGGAGAAATTTAATTGGGCAGCTTGACTTGAGCTTGTCAGTATACAAAACAGCCCAGGCGAGATAAAAGAAACTGACTAAACTTGTAGAAAGCTGTTGTTCCTATCTTTGGGACGCCTGTTGTTCAATTCTCGCCGCCATTAGCTTTCTTCAAAGCTTACTGAATCTCTTTAATCATTTTTTATTTTTTTTAAGGGTCCGACCGACCCCGATTCCTGTCCACAGTCATCATTCCTTATCCAAATTGCACGGTTTTATGAGAGGCTCTGTATTGTCCCGCCACGATGTATCCAAGATCATCTACGTTGTTGATCGAGCTCTCTCGCCAACTAAAGCTGTTATCTGTGTTTTGTCTTAATTCTTCTTAGACCTCAAATATGAGGGATCAAAATGGATTTGTTTCTTCATCAATGTCCAAGCTATGATTAACGTCTTTGCTGCCAGTTTCACTCTCATGCGCGTTTTAATGCCCTTTTCCTGGAGTCTGTCTTTTATCAACTCGGTGAAATAGGCTATGAAATTCAGGTTTTTTGAGGAAGCGATCATCGCCGCTTGATAGAGGCAATAACGCAGTTCCGATTTTCCCTTTTTGAAGATTCGGGGTGTTTACCCATCCGATTTTTTACCACTTTTATTGGCGGACAGATCAAGACCTGCCATCTTTAGCGGTTGCCGGCTGTTATTGAACCGCAAGGGATCGCCAATGACTGCAATCGTCACAGCTGTGATGGTTGCCCCAAATCCCGGAATTGACATCACTTAGTCGTATTCTGGAAACGATTGACAGATCCTCTTAATCTCATGGTCAACAGCGATGATTTCGGTTGTTGTCTTGCGAATGCTATCCCGTGTGGTCAAAAAAGTAAATTCCATGTGATGAACATGTTCTCCGGATGATAGAAAGAAACACTCATAAAAATCCCATCCGTTTTACCAATTGAGCTTCCTTCACAGTCCTGTTGATCTTCCTTGAAGCAGAATATTCGTCATTTCAAACGACTGGAAGAACCAGGGAGGAGAAAAAAGGGAAACAATTGAAGCATTGGCATTGGTAAATGGAAGAGTTGAACAAGAACTGTTGGTCAGAAACGAATACCTAGCAACAGAAAACAGAATTCTTAAATCCAAAAGGCAAGATTAATTGCTTATTGTTTCCATCTAAAAGGTTTTCTCCCAACAATAAAGAAAATGCTATTGATTGCTAATCCCGTCTGGGATGCGTATTACACTATTACTATCGTAAGGCTCATGATAAAGTGGACGGATTTATGAGGCAACAATCCTTATCGGACCAGGCCATTCAGGGATCAGCAGTTAAAATACTTTTTTGACCAGGCAGGATTTTGCTCTTGCGGCAACAGTCTGGAGAATAAAACTAAAAAGGTAAGTCAAAAGAAGACTTGACCCCTTGTTCATGACCCCTTGTTTCCTTGTTTGGGCTTTCTGGAAAATCATTATTGTTATCAAAAAACTTATTATTATGCTATAGTAAATGCTAACTTGGATTTTGAGTATTTCTTTCTTTCAGCGTCAAGATAAAACGTTAACTGACCAACGGAGAAAATTATGGGACTAAAGAATTTGAAGATTGGGATAAAACTGACTGCAGGATTTAATCTTGTCGTTGCAATCTTTGTGGCCGTTTCTATTTTCCAACTCAATTCTATTTCAAACTTAAGCGAACTGCAGGATGCCGGAGCAAAACGTGCTGAGGATGCCATTACAGTTACGGCTTTGAGAGAGCATACCGGTGAGATCTACACGATTGTTGCTGATGCTATTATCAATCGCAATCTGGGCGAAACCAAAAACAATCTTGCAACTATCAAAAGTGAAACATCAGAAGAGCTTACAACTCTCAATCAGTTAGTTGATACCGCAAAAGAAAAAGAGCTGGTAAAGCAATACGAAACGATAATCGGGGAATACATAGCTGTTTTCGAAAAGGAGTTACTGCCCATACTTGAAAAAGAGGAATTAACTGATTCCGATTTGAGTAAAATTAAGGAGTTGGATGGGAAAATTGATATACTTAGAGATAAAGCTGTTGTTCCAATACAGCAGATCATTCAATCATTACAAAATGAACAAACGGAAGCCGATGAGGAATTTGACATGACTGCCTCATCAACTTGGACAATAACAGTTATTATTATGGTCATAGCAGTTATCGTGGCGTTGATCTTAGCGTTTTTTATTACACGAAGCATCACTATTCCCTTAAAAAAAGCAGTCGAATTTGCAGAATTGATTGGTGCTGGCAATTTTTCGAAGCAGCTCGATATTGATCAGAAAGACGAAGTGGGAATGATGGCTGAAGCCCTCTCTAAGATGGCTAACTCACTTAAAGGAGCCATCAGATCGATCAATAATACCATGGGGCTGGTATCCAAAGGGGATTTTACAAACTCCATAAGTGAAACCGGGATGGAAGGGGAACTAGTATTGATAAAGGATGCCATTAATAACTCAATTGACATGTTAAGCGGTACGATTACTCAAGTTGTGAATGCTACGGACCAGGTGAATACAGGCGCTGGTCAAATATCCAGTGCAGCACAATCATTAGCAAGTGGAACAACACAACAGGCAGCCAGTCTGGAGGAGATCAGCTCTTCCATGTCAGAAGTTGGAAGTCGTGCAAAAGCAAATAATGACAGCGCCAATCAAGCGGCTCAATTGATGACTCAGACAATGGATATCGTTAATCGGGGAACTAAGCAAATGAAGGAGATGCTTGCCTCAATGGATAAAATCGATACTTCGAGTACAAATATCTCAAAAATCATCAAAGTGATTGATGAAATTGCATTCCAGACCAACCTGCTGGCCCTGAATGCCGCTGTAGAAGCTGCACGTGCTGGTAAGTACGGCAAAGGTTTTGCTGTTGTTGCTGAAGAGGTTCGCAATTTGGCAGCCAGAAGTGCCGAAGCGGCAAAGAATACGACTGAACTGATTGAAAACTCGATCAAAGAGGTCGTCTCGGGTGTAGATAATGCCGGGAAGACAGCTGAAGTTCTGAAGGAGATAAATGATGGAGTAACAAAAGTAAACGATCTGGTTGGGAAGATAGCAGCCTCTTCTCAAGAACAAAGCAACAGTACAAATGAAATAAACAAATCCTTAAGTCAGGTGAACGAGGTTGTGCAACAGAACTCCTCTATATCAGAAGAGGCCGCTTCTGCTTCTGAAGAATTAAGCAGCCAGGCTACTGAACTGCAGGGACTAATGGCTCGTTTCAAATTGATCAAGGAAGATTCGTTCCAGAGGGTGGCTCCTGTTGAAACACCGGTTCTCAGTCAGACGGTACTGTGAATTGAGGGTTTGCGTTATTGTATATTAGTTATCGTGAATATGCAGTTATATAATTACGCAAGCCAAACACTCTAATGGGTGCCCCCAGGCATTGCCGGTTCTCGTGTGACAGAAGGCAAAATTATGAGAGATGGATCAGTTCGTGTGATCAGGGACAATGTCATTATCCATGACGGATAACTATCATCATTAAGACGATTTAAGGATGCTGCCAAAGAAGTTCAACAAGGGTTTGAGTGCGGTATAGGTCTTGACTCCTTCAAGGATTTAAAAGCTGGTGATGAACTTGAATCCTATATACGATTGGAAACAGCAGCTAAACTGTAGTTAAATACCCCCGGTCATTTAAAAAATCAACGATGCCAAAAATCAGTAAAGATCGAAAAAGAGAACAGATAAAGATCAAACTTTCCGGGATTCTGACCAAATCCAGCGGAAATCCTATTTTTTCCTTGGTAGCTTGTAGCTTGGGGTCGGTCCGACCCGAATCCTTAGCAGCCAGGTCCGACCCGAATCCTCTTCTCGACATGAAAAAAATTGACGCTTAAACTCAAAATAGACATTCTACCGCCTCACCGCGAGTTTCAGCCACAGCCAACACCGAACTTGACTAACACGGCATTTAGTCGTGAAACATTGAGCAACAATAGGCTGCAAAAAAATGTTGGAAAGATGCAGAAATCTGTTAAGTCTAGAAAAACAGACTTAAAGGAAGCCCAAATGATTCATGCAACTTTTTGACTTGCTCTAAAGTGATTTGACGTTAGTCAAAAGAAGACCTGCCCCCCTTACTGACCCCCTTAATTCCATTCGCAAATAATCCCATTTATCCACCCCGTCCTTGACAGATCTTCAACTCCATGATCATATGATTTTTGAGCATATGCTTATAACTTAGCATTAATCACTTGCTCCTTTTTTTAGCACTAAAAACAACTGCTATCTGCCTCTCAGCAGGTAACTGTTGTTCACTTAATCAAATCATTCCAGTAACTCAAATTCACAAACTATCTGGTTTTTTTTCAATATTACCTTGGTGGAATGATGTCAGGTGAATAGCGTGAAAAGACCATTGATAAGAGGTATGGTTGGAAAGAACGGATGAAAACAGTGTCTGATTTGAGCAATGGAATGACTGATATTTCATTCAGAAAATGGATTTTTTATGGAAAAAATATTGATCATTGGATGCAAACGCACGATGAATGAAATCTGTATTGGCTGTTCACGGTGCATGGTTGCATACAATAGAAAGGAAGGTGCTTTTGAAGTTTATAAAAATGGAGAATCACAACTGATCGGTATTCTGAGTTGCGGTGACTGTCCTGGGGCTTCGATTGTACCCAGACTGGCCCAGTTTAACCTCTGGAACAAACCCATGACGGAAACACCTACAAAAGTACATGTTGCTGCCTGTATAACTGATCATTGTCCATACAAGGACACACTTCTTGCTAAAATTAAGGCTGTGGTAGGAGTGGAAGTGATTGAAGGGGCGCATCCTTACATGCCGCAAAACATTTTCGGTTAAACAAGATAATCATACAAAAGGGGAGTGAGATTATTGCATGTCTGGTATTCCCACGCCCCTATTGATAGTGAAGCTCAATGGTAATGTAATGAGTCTGCTTTTGACTCACCATATTAGACAGTGATTGGAGTCAAGGAACACTGTCAAGGCAAAACAAAGAGTAACGTGCCAGATAGAAAAACTGATCATTTGTGCTGCAAGTCCCTTACAAAAACTGACTTGTCACCAACACAACGCAAAATCACTAAGGTCAAAAGCAGACTTGATAATCATATAAAGTGTTCACTATCTGACAGAAAGAAGTAGGAAAGATAATTGCAAGACACCTCCCTGTTCATGGTTAAAATCCATGAACTTTTTCGGAGATCACTAAAACCTGAAAAAAGGAGGTGTCAAATGAAAACATATGCCGGAATAGATTTACGTTCAAGCAATAATTTCATTGGAATTCTCGATGAACAGGGTCAAAGGCTTTTTGGCAAAAGATTGCCCAATGATCTCGATTCTGTTTTAACCAATCTTGAACCGTATAAAACAGAGCTTGAAGCCGTTGTTGTGGAATCGACATACAATTGGTATTGGCTGGTAGACGGGCTGGAAGAGGCCGGGTACAATGTGAGCTTAGCCAATCCAGCTGCAATGAAACAGTATGAAGGATTAAAGTATACAGACGATAAATCGGATTCCTTCTTCTTAGCTCAGCAAAAGCTGCTCGGGCTATTGAAAGAAGGTTACATATACCCGAAAGCGGTTCGTCCTGTGCGGGATCTCTTACGGAGAAGATTGCTTTTTGTCAGACACAGTACCTCTCATTTGTTGAGTCTGCAAAGCATGATTACTCGAAATCTAGGTATTCGGATCTCTGGTAGTAAGATCAAGATTTTAAAAAAGAGGACCTCAAACGGATGTTTGACTCGGATACGCTGGTAATGATGGCCGAGAATCATTTGGAAGCTATTCGTTTTCTACAAAGAATAACGAGCAGTATTGAAAAGGAAGTAAAATCTCAAATCAAACTGAAAAAGGAGTTCCAGTTATTATTAACCATCCCTGGAATTGGAGATATTTTGGGGCTGACCATCATGCTGGAGGACGGACACAGCATGGAACCTAAGATTTTCTGGCAGTCAAAAGACTGAAGGGCAGCTTTTTAAGTCCGTAGATCTTGATAGACTTAAGAGCATCCGCCTTAATCCCGATGGGTGACTGGTGCGAAACAGTTCGCTATTAAAAGTAGGTGCAAATGGCATGCTGCTAAAACCGACGTGTTTGAAAAAAAGGGCGCGAACTAAGCAGTAATCAAAGTCCGCGGTGGAGTATAGAATAAGATCGCGAAAAGCTCAGTTTTTTTTGCAGGGAGAGGTGTTTTTTATCTTGACCTAACACTTTAATGGGCAACCTCTATGCGAGATGCGAGATGCGAGGGGAAAATAACGATTATATAAAACCGAACAATGATAAGGGTTTACTATATGGCCGTGAGTCTGTTCTACCAGATAAAATCAACTTTTTATCCATTTTTATTCCTTTAAACTGTGATCTTCCTTTGCCTTTGCCTCCAATTTCCACTACTACCTCACCTCCTTCGTAGTTTAGCAAGTAGTCAGGTGTTTTCACACCACGATTTGTTTTAAGGTAGTGGAAGACATAACCTTTCATAAGCGCGGTTTCCGCAAAAAAATCTTCTCTCAAAGCTCCAATGGATTGCTCAATATCAGTGTATAGTAATCTGAAAGGGAGGTGCATCAGTATTTTTGGTTCTTTTAGTACATTTGTTCCTTTGGGGAATACCGGATTTAGAATAAAAGCTTATTGCAGCAGCCTGATATACAGTTCTGCCTTATATTTAGTTATTCCAATATTCCTGGATATCGAAGAGTAATTAATACCATCAACTTCCGTTTTTCCGATAAACGATAGAGTTTTTTCGATCAGTTCAATATCCTCGAATCGAAGATTGGAGACCATGGGAATATCCTTTTGGACAACTTTCTTACCTATATTCCTAAAAATTTGCCCGGTATCTGGTTCTTCAAGAGAAAAAGGGAATAGCCTTCCGGACAAATAACCCTCAAACAGATATTGATATTGCAGATGCACAGCCTGCCATCGGTCTGCCATGATGTCATCAATGGATAGGTTTGTAATATCAACCTTTTTTGTAAAAGGTAAGTATTCCTTGAAGGAAAAGGGGAAGAGTTTGTGGAGCACCACCCTGCGTGAAAGATTAAAAAGCAGATTCCTTGAGTGATAGTGAAACAGAACTGGTAAATACCACTCTAATACTGAGAAAATCATAAATCTTTTTTAATTCCTTTTGGTAATCTCTTTTATAGTGAATTTCATCCAACAGAAGAGTCTTGATTTTATATTGGTCGGATAAAACAGAAGCGATCTGAAAAAGATCTTCTCCCGACATGGTGTCAACTGATAAATAGAAGGAGTTTTTGTGGGAATGGGCAAGTTGTTTTAGAAGAACCGTTTTGCCAACCCCTATCGGTCCCACAATGCCTATCAAATGCCGTCCTTCTTGAATCGATATTTGATGATAAATCTGTCTGTGGTTTTCGTAACTAGCTCCATCCTTTCTTGCTATTTCATTTAATTCTAAGTATTCAGAGATCCCTTTCATAAACAAACTCCAAAAACATTTAACCAGATTGAATTGGAAAGAACTATAGTATAGTTTAGACAACTATTTGACAAAATGACTATCATTTTGCCAAATCACTTAACAAATGCCGATCAGAACAAAAGTAAATCAGGAGAGGAAAATACTCAATTGGAGATTTCGTAGCAAAGGAAGATTCCCTTGATAATTGGAAATAGAGCCAAAAACTTCATATGGTTTATCACTCAACAAGCCGTCGCAGAAAGCAGACTGTTTGATAAATCTGGCTTCGGAATGATCCTCCACAGCGGTTTTAATTCCTGGCAACGATGAATTATTCAAAATAGTCCTAAAGTTATTCCATAGTTTTCCGATAAAGAAAGTAAGTAGTGTAAAAACTGATGATCGTTTGGTTCTTTCTAAAAAATTTTAAAAAGAATTAAAGTTTTCGAACTCAATACCGATAAAAGAAATAACAGCCAGATCCTTTTATTGGAATGGTAATTGTAATCCTATTCCTGGATAAAAGTGTATTGGTCTGCTCTTTAAAAAAGAGTACGCAGTGTTTTGGTTTTTTATCATTTGTAAACCTATGAAATGATAGCTAAAACCAAAGTGCCCGGCGACCAGCACCAAAAACAAATAGATCATTTATCCGGATGATCGTTTTTCTGTTTTTTCAGGGAACGGGGAATTTTTTTCCTTTTGTTTCCATTCCAGGGATAGATAATGCCAACTGAGATCAGTTCCAATCCGAATGTTATCACCGGACTTGCTTCCGGAATGGACACGAAAACAATCGTCGAACAGATGATTGCTGCCGAGCGAAAAAAAATCGAACCGGTAGAAGCCAGAAAAGAAGAAAAGGTATTGGAGCTGGATGCATGGAAACAGGTCAAAGCATACATAGAGACGACAGAGTTAACGGCTGATGCCTTGGCAAAAAAGTCCCTGTGGGAAGGTAAAATTGTCAGCTCAAGTCATCCGGATATCGTAGAAGCTTTTGCCGCCTCAGGAGCAAAACCGGGCAAGCATACGTTAATTGTTGATAAACTGGCATTAAATCATCAGATAGCATCCCAGGGATTTGCTGCCAAAGAGGATCAGATTGCTCGGGGTGAAATTGTTATAGCCATTGGTGATTCACCACCTGAAAAAATTCTGATTGATGAAACCAATGATAATTTGCAGGGATACGTAGATGCAATAAATGCATTAGATACGGATTTATCAGCCAGTATCATCAAAACCGGCAATAAGGAAAGACCGTTTCAGGTTGTGTTGACCAGCAAGAAAACCGGTAAAGAGGGGGAGATATTTATATTATCAAGCCCTACAACAGAGGGAGAGATGCCCTCATTTGAGCCCTATTTTCTTCAACCTGGAAAATGGAAAGGGATATCCAGGGTAGAGCAGATTGAAAAAAAGCCGACGGGAACCGGGGCTTCAACAGTTATACCGGAACTGATTGGAGAGTATACCGGGGAAGAACCGATTGAATTGACGTTTACTGCTGTTAACACGGGTGCCGTCGGAGTAAGCGAAAGCCTGAAAATGCGCTGGGAAGATGATAAAGGGCGATACGGCTACCTGGACCTGGGATCTTTCAATTATACTCCCGGGGAACCGATCCCTGTTGTGGATGGCATTAGCCTGATCTTGAGCGATGGCGAAATCATTGTGAATGATTCCTTTACAGCCCAGGCGAAGAATCAGGAATCCGAACTGTACTGGTGGAAAACGGAAGGGGAGAGGGCTCCGGCTATCAGTCAGCCCAGTCGATGGAAAAGACAGTCAACAGAAGGCGGACCGATCATTACCGGTCAAATGGAAGGCGAGGATGATGATGTATTCACCCTGACAGTTAAGGGAAGTGGACAAATCGGCCAGGCAGAAGATCTAACCATCGATTATGTTTCCGAAAACGGCCTGGAAGGAAGTGTGTTTGTAGGAAAAGGATATGAACCGGGAACTAAATTGTCCCTGGGAAAAGGGCTTGAGATATCTCTTAATCCGGGCTTGCTAAATGATGGCGATATTTCCACCTTTGAATATGAAGCCGAATCAACAGCTAATTTATGGTGGTTAGATGATACCGAGCGTCATGAAGGAAGCAAAATTACAGATGTGACCAATTGGATTTCGCAAGAGCTTGAAGAGGATGAGGAACCGTTTGCTCCCATTCGTCCTGGCAAACCAATCGGCACCAGGGTCAGTAATGCTGATAAACAGATTGTGGGACAGTATACTGAATATGACCCGAAAACGTATACCTTTACGGCGCTGAACAGTGGCAGTGTCGGTATCACTAAAGGTCTCGAACTTAAATGGGAGGATAACAAGGGAAATTCCGGAATCTTAAAGATTGGTGGAGAAGACTACAGTGCCGGAGCCCCTATCGCGTTTGATGCGGGATTATCACTGGTTTTGGGAGAAGGAAGCATTTTCGAAACTGATTCCTTCAATTTTAGAACCTTCACGCCTGTTATTCAGCCTCCGCAAGATGCAGAAATCAGGCTTGGAGCAACCGAGCTAGGTGGCGGGTTGGTCATCACCAACTCGACCAACACTCTGGAAGATGTGATTGAAGGGGTACGCCTTAATCTTTTAACATCTTCGGAAAAGGCGGTAACTATCAGTATTCGAGGTGATACGGAAAAGGCACTGGAAGCGATCAAGGAATTTACCAATACTTACAACCAGATGCTCTTATATTTTAAGGAAATATCAAAATACGAACCGGATTCAGGAGAGGCAGGCCCCCTTCAGGGGGATCGAAACCTGCCCAAGATTCAAAGAGAATCCAACAGTATTTTTATCGATCCGGTTTTTGGAATTGAAAATGATAAAAACATGTTAATTTCCATTGGACTCAAGATTAACCAGGAAGGTCTGATTGATATTGACGAAGATAAGCTGACGAATGCGATTAACGAAAATTTAACAACCGTGGCCAACCTTTTTAGAAGTTGGGGAGCTATTGATAACAGCGGAATAGTCTATCTGAGTTCCAATGAAAAAACCAAGATCAGTGGACCAAAAGGCTATAACGTAGATATTACAGAAGCTGCTACCAAGGGGTTTTATTCTACCAAACCGAAACCCGGGCTTATTGAGATTAACGACGGGAATAAAGAGATTTTTGTAACTGTAAACGGAAGAGAATCTGAAAGTATCACGCTGGAAACAGGAAATTGGCGAGCGGAAGATATCGCCCGTGATCTTCAGAAAAAGATAATTAATGATAAAAGTATAGGTAAGATGAAAGTGGTGGTTACCGCTGAAAATGGATCAATCGTCATCAGGTCCAACTCGACCGGGAGTAAGTCGGCTGTGTATCTGAGAGCTGGTAACACAGATAATATAGTCAATCACCCCTTGTTAAACGGGACCAATAAAAACGGAACGGATGTGCAGGGTTCTATAAACGGCGCTGCAATGGTTGGCAGCGGTCAGATTCTTTCCGGAGACGAAGGAACGCCATATGAAGGACTAAAACTCTATGTTAGTTTAACGTCGAATCAGATCAGTGACGGCATTGAGGGAAATATAATCTTTACCAAAGGCATTGCCACAAAAGTAAAAGAATACATTGGTGCGATAACAAGTCCTGAAAAAGGAGCTTTGGATATCTATACAAGAAATGTCCAGGAACAGCTGGAAAATTATAAGGATGAGCTTACTGAATTGGAGGGGAGAATTACCACCAAACGAGAAAAGTTGACGGAAAAGTTTGCCAAGATGGAGGCCAAACTCGGTCAGCTTAAGAATGAACAGAGATATATGGCAGGAGAATTAGCCAAACTCGGTTAGCGTGTTTCAATTTATTTTTTTTTTTAACCTTAGTCCCTAAAAGGTCAACATGAATCCATATGCTCGCAGCAACAATGCGTACAAAAAGGCTTCGGTAACAACAAAGGATCAAGGAACATTGATTTTAATGTTGTATGACGGCACCATCAGATTTTTGAAAACAGCCATTATCAAGATTGAGAAAAACGATCTTGAAGGAGCCCACACTGCGATTGTAAGAGCAAAAAACATTATTTCTGAACTTTTGACATCATTGAACACAGACAATTCCGGAAGAGTTGGAGCAAGTCTGAAATCTCTTTATGTCTATATGTTTAATCGCTTAATCGATGCCAATATACAGAAAAAAGTTGACTATGTTGAAGAGGTGTACGATTTAATGGCAGAACTTAGAGAGGGTTGGCTGGGCGTCATTAACAAGAAAAAAGAAGCAGCCAAGGCAAAACAATTCAACAACAGAAACGAATTGAAGCCTATTCAGATTCAAGGTTAATCAGGGATTTGGAAAAAAAACGACACCATTAATATTTTGTAGGTGTGCTATCTGGCGTACTAACACTACTGAATTAGCTTGTAGGATTAAAAACGTAAGGGGATCGGTCTGCAATCTGAAAGGAAAGCCGGGGCTCGAATTAAATACTTGGCGGGTATTCAGTTCAAGCCTAAGCTTACACGATAAGGTAGTTATGAATTTGCGAATAAACCATGCAGATGTTAATGCCAAAATCGTGCCGCAGTCCAGTTTTATTTAATGGAGATAGGCATGAAAAGGAAACTGATAACAAAGAACAGGTTTAAATGTTTAACCAAGCAGAGAATTGTTCAACTATGTTTTGACGACAAATCCATAGATAAATACACACCGGGCTTGAAAATGATTTATGCGTTGGATGATCCTCCTCTATTTGTGAAGCTGGAAGAGGTCGACGCAGAATCGTATAATGGCTTGGTTCTGTAGACTTTACATTTTTGTTTTTCTCAAAAATCGGCATCTGCCGGATCAGTCTTTGTGGACTAGTCAAAGACCGATCCGGGAGTTGCCGTGATTTAATTTTTAACCAGGTAACTCCGTTTGAATAGTGCTGGATTGGCGCCTGAATTTAGGTCCGGGCAGCTGGCGAGTACCAGCTTCTATTCTTTAACAAAACCGATGGAAACAAAGACTGGTTTTCCGACTCCTGTTGAAACCATCAACAGAGTTGTTAAATTCGGTTAACAAGCATCGGTTTGTTTTTTGACTGATTTCGGTTAAACTTGTAAAAGCAGGGTGAAAACCCATTAGGATCTCCAGGAATGTGTAAGGGGTAATCGAGCACGAAGCGGTTGCCGCGAACCCCGAACATAACATAGTGGTTCACGGGAGCCGCTTTTCGAAATTGGTGCGTCTTTTTCTTCCGATTTTGAAAATGCTCTCTGGCCGTTTATTCGGCTTTTTGATTCAGCTGACATAGGAAGTTGGTGCGAATCAGCGGTATTACCGTATGCATTCATTATGGAGAATTGTTATGAGTTTGCGAATAAATCATAACACCGCCAGCTTGAATTCACATAGGAACTTAAAAAAGGCTAACGAACGGGTTTCCAAATCGTTAGAACGCTTGTCTTCCGGCCTAAGAATCAACTCAGCCGGTGATGGAGCAGCCGATTTAATGGCTTCCGAACAACTTCGTTCTCAAATTGCCAGTATTGATCAGGCAATTAGAAACTCGGAATCCACGGTTTCTATGGTTCAAACAGCTGAGGGTGCATTGGCGGAAGCTAACAATACTCTGGTGGCCATGAGGCAGTTGGCGATTCAGTCTGCCAACGAGGGTTCTAATGATGCGGTTATGCTATCAGCTAACCAGGCATCAATTAGGAATATGCTTACCTCAATTGATCGTATTGCCGAGTTTACACAATTTGGACAGAAGAAACTTCTGGACGGTTCAAGTGGTGTATCCGGTTTGGCGATTGGTGATGGTCTTCAGTATGTTAGTGCCATGACCGAAACACAGTCCAGTGGGGAAAAAGGCTATGATGTTATTGTGACCGGCCTGGCCACAAAAGCGTCAATCCTGGGGACAGCTCCACTGACTAAGGAAATGATTAACGGCGGTGAAGCTCTTTACCTTACAGAAGGTGGTAAAACAGCCACTTATGTGACAAAAGAGACTGATACTGTTGATGCAGCTATTCTAAATTTCGCAGCAGCGGCAAAAAAAGCCGGTTTAAATGTGACTGTCCGTAAAAGTGAAAACAACACAATACAGATAGAACACAATTTATATGGGAGTGAGCATTCGTTTTCTGCAGCAAGCAGTACGGCGGGTGTAATCTCACAAACTGGCGGAACATTTACAACTGCACGAAATGGAACGGATTTGCGCGGAACCATAAATGGTGAAGTCACGATTGGAAAAGGCGAAACCATGACGGGTATTTCGGGAAACAAGATGACTGACGGTCTGACCGTAAGTTTTCATTCCACGAATCCCAATTTGGCGGTTCCCGACACAGGGGTTAATGTTGGAAAGGTCAAGGTAATTCAAAATGCCATGACGTTCCAGATTGGTCCCGGACAAGGCCAAACAGTCAATGTCGCTATGCAGAACGTTGCCTCGAACACACTGGCACGTGGAATTGAAAATGAAAGTGGTTTTCAATCCCTTGCTGATATTGATGTTACTTCATCCCAGGGATCTTTGGACTCGATGACTTTGATTGATAAATCGATTAATGACATCATCAAAGTCCGGGCTGAACTGGGTGCGTTTCAGAATCATACTCTTGAAATCAACGCGGCAAATATGCGTGTGGCTAAAGAGAATATGGTTGCGGCTGAATCCACAATCCGTGACACTGATATGGCTGCTGAAATGGCAGAGTTCACCAAAAACGATCTGATTATGCAATCGAGTGCGGCTATGCTGGCTCATGCTAATACGATCCCTAAAAAGGTGTTACGACTGCTGGATTAGTTAAAGATCATTTCTGTTTGACCACAGGGTAGATGGTAAAAAATCTACCCTTGGCCATTCCAACCTTCATCCTTTTTTAAAATCCATCAATTCTGTCCAGTTCTCAATGGTATAATCCGGTCTTGCTATGGCTGGTAGGTCTCCAGGGATAGGCGTCGATTCGGAAAAATGCACGGTTGTCACTCCTGCCAGGTTGCCGGCTAAAATGTCTCCCACACTATTTCCATAAAATACAACTTCTGGTGGAGAAACACCGACATACTGACAGGCTTGTTCCAGCATATGAGGAGATGGTTTTTTAAAATTAGAGGGATAGGCACCGGATATATAACACAGAGGTGCGGGGAAAAAACTGTCAAGACCCGTTGTTCGAAGTTTTTCAAATTGAGACGCCACAATCCCATTGCTGACAAGTGCAAGTTTTTTATCGGTTTTTTTTAAGTATTGAATATAGGAAATAGCCCCATTAAAACATTTGAACTCAGTATTAAACGAACATTTGTATCTATCCAAAATAAGTTCCAGTATGTCCGAATCGACTGCAAACAGATCTGGCCGGCTTTTTAAAAAAGCACTCATATATTCGGAAATATTGCCCGAACCAAATTGCCTGCACATCCATTTTAAAACAGGCAGTAGGGCAGTAATAGCGTCTGAAGGTATTTGAGGGAAAGTATCACGAATTGCTGATTCCTGAGCAATTGTGTAAGAATAGCTGGTATTTACCAGGGTATCATCCAGATCAAAAATGTGGAGTTTATAGTCTTCGGGATCAATCATCCAACCGTAACGGATTTTGCCAGATTTCGAGGTTTATCTATATTCAGACCTAAATTGAGCGCAGAATAATATGAGAATAACTGGGCCATAATCAATTGAATCAAAGGGGTCAATTCCGGATCTGTTTTAGGAATAATCAGTCCAAAATCAAGGAGTTTTTTAATCTCATCATCATCTTCCGCACAGAAGGCGACGACCTTTCCGTTTCGAGCTTTTACTTCCTCAATTGACATTAAGGTCGAGTTATAAAGGTCCGAGTCATCCTTATACGGAAGAAAAAAGAGGCTGTACATCTCTTCATCCACCATTGCCAGGGTTCCATGCTTCAAGAAACCGGCCGGTAATCCTTCAGCATGCAAATAGGTGACTTCTTTCATCTTCAACGCTGATTCCAAAGCGATTGGGTAGTAGATTCCTTTTCCCATAAACAGCCAGTTCCTAACGCGACTGGTTTTTGAGGCCAGGTCGCGAATGAAGCCTGATTCTTCATTTAATACCTGTCCAATGGTTTCAGAAAACTTAAAAAATCTGCCCTGAAATGCATCTGCATCTTTACGGCTGAGGTGGTTGCGGAGCACTCCGACTTCCAATGCAATCCGCCACAAAATGATGATCTGGGAAACTGCGGCTTTGGTAGAAACAACACATATTTCCGGTCCCGATCCCTGGAAAATACAATCATCGACTTCCTGACTGATGGAAGAACCAACTACATTGACCACAGCTGAAGTGGCTGCTCCACAATTTCTGGCTTTACGGATTGCCATTCTTGTATCATAGGTCTCACCGCTTTGTGAGAAAAACAGCACATGATTATCCTTGTTCACGGGGATTAACGTGGGAAATTCGTCTGCAGATATACTGGGAACATAAAGATTTGCGTATTTTGAAAACAGATAAGTTCCCACCATGGCAACATAATAGGTGGTACCTACACCAACACAAAAGGATTGTTCTTTCTCGATGAATTTTCCTGCTATTGTTTGAATCTGCTCATTGGGAACATGTAAAGCATTGCGAACGGTTTGTGGTTGATCAAATATCTCTTTCAACATGTAGTGGGAGAACCCGCCCATTTGTGCTGTCTGCCTGTCCCATTGTACCGTGATGACCTGCTTTGATTTTTCCTTTCTGGTTAGCAGATTTTTGATAACATAATTATCATTCTTAACAAGCAGGTATTCCATATCATCCAGGATGATAGTATCCCTGGTTTCAGCAATAAACGCATTGATATCGGAACTAACATAATTAACACCATCATTGATTCCCAGAACCAATGGAGAATCTTTTTTGACCGCGAAAATTGTGTCCGGTTGATGCGTGGTAATCATGGCAATGGCATAGGATCCTTGAAGCTTGTCAATTGCATTGCAGAAGGCAGTTTCTACATTTTCAGCCTGTTTGTATTCTTCCTGAACAAGATTGGAAAACACTTCCGTATCCGTTTCCGATAAGAAACGGTAGCCCTTTGACTTTAAATCACGCTGTATCTGTTGGTAATTTGAGAGTATGCCGTTATGGACAATCACAAACTTTTTATCATTTGAATAATGGGGATGGGAATTCTCTTTAGTAACGCCCCCATGAGTAGCCCATCTGGTATGGGCAATTCCCAGGGAACCTTCCATTTTCCTGAATTTTTCTAAGGCATCCACCTCGTCAACCGCTCCCACATTCTTCCGAAGTGACAACTGCCCCTCATGAAGCAGTGCCATACCACATGAATCATATCCGCGATATTCAAGGTTTTGAAGAGCTGTCAGTAACTTTGCTGCCACAGGTTTATGGCTTGCTATTGCACTTATTCCACACATGTTTTACCTTTACCACCATTACTTATTATCTGATTTGAAAAACTTGCTTTTAAACGGGTTTGTACAACTAACCGTTAAAAGCAGTATAAACGTTTATTCTTCAATGATATTTCCAAACCAGTGTTAGATTACGGGTACCTGTTAATAAAAGACATCCGAGGCAATCCTTGTTTTTAATAGTCTTTCCAAAGCAAATTGATCCTGGTCTTCATTGGTGTGTATATAATTTCCCTGGTTTTTGAACTATTTCTGCTTTTGAAAGGGTTGAATGAGATATCGAAACCCAATCGGGAATGGTTGTTCCAGGCGGGAGAGGCGTACCCGGTGCAATTCTATGCCCGGTTCCAACGATCGAATTGTCGCCGATAAACGCACCCAGTTTCTCCAGTTTAGTATCAATGGCTTTCCCATCCAACGGATTATAAAATATTGCCTCGCCCAGAGTATTATAGTTCACGGTGACAGTATTTGATCCCAATTGTACATTCTCACCCAAAACGCTGTCTCCAATGAATGATAACCTGCCAACATTCGAGTTCCCAAAAAGAACGGCGTTTTTAATTTCAGTGCCGTAACCGATCTTACAGTTTGGACCAATGGATGAATTTTTTCTGATCAAAGCATTATTTCCAATATAGACATTGTTACCGATATAACAGGGTCCCACTATAGTTGTGCCTGAGCTGACATGGACGTTTTCTCCAAAATGGACCACTCCTTTGATATTTACATTCTGATCAATAATAACCGTTTCCGGAATGATTGAAGTGTTCCAGGGATTCATCATCATTTGATTGGCAGCCAGGATGTGCCAGGGTCGGCTGATGTCTATCCAGGAGTCTTCCCATAAACAGGCATCCATACTCTTTTGATCGATCAAGTGATGATAGAAAGCGACCATATCATGATTATTTGACTTCAGAAATTCGAAACACCCCTGCTCCAAAATAAAACTTCCACCAAAAATATAGTTGGAGAGCCTTTTACTTTCCGGCCTTTCTACCAGTTTTGATATTTTCATATCATGGCTAAGGTAAATATTGCCATAAAACCCATCGGATAGGGGATGACTGATAGTCGCCAATGAATTGGAAGAAGACCTGGAAAATCTGGAAAGCAAATGGGAAAAAGGGTTTCCGGACATTAACGCATCACCATAGATCAACATAAAATGACTGTCATCACCGATAACGTCTTCGCACAGAGATACAGCATGACCGATGCCTTTTTCCTCTTCCTGGTAAATGTAGTCGATTTTTATTCCAAGAGATTTTCCATATTTGAAGTAATCCTGGATAATATCCTTCTGATGATTGACTACAAGCCAGACCTCCTTGATACCGCTGTCACCAATCTGGTTAAGAATGGTTTCCAGAATGGGTCTGCCAGAGATTGTTATCATCGACTTTGGTCTTGTATCAGAAAAGGGGGACAGTTTTTTGCTTTTTGCGGCTGCTAATACAAGTGCTTTCATTTTCTTTTTTCACCTGTTTTCGGTTTTTCATTACTTATCCAATAATGAAATGGAGAACTTGGACGAAGATTTGGTTGGTTGAAGATAGCTGCTAGCGATTATTTATCTGTTTCAATGTAAACTTATTGAGTTTTGCTTCAAAAAGTTTATTTAAGTAATTTTCACGATCTACTATCTCTTCTCCATTTAAATGAACAGAGGCTGTTTTACCAGTTGTCATAATCAGGGAATACTCTTCTTCAGCAGGCCATTCATATTTTTCATTCTTCTTAAGTTTGAGTTCAAATGGATCCTGATTATCAATGGCCAGCCTGATCCATTCATCCTCCGCTGCAACCAAGGTCAGTGAGAGGGGGCTGATTACAGGTGTGACAACAGGCGCTGTTTTCGGTTGTACTATCTCCTCTTCGGGAATAATTATTCCTAGCGGTTTAGATTCCACAGATTCATTTTGAGAAGCTACTGCCTGTATGGTTTCCACCGATTCCTGGTTCAGGTTTAACCTATCCATTGGTCTTTTATAAATAATGATTGCCACTATTAGTAAACCAACGACCGCAGCTGCACCCATGAAATAATAGACGAGATTGTTATTGGGTTTATCACTCTTACCTATCTCTCTTTGGTGTTGCTCGGATTTGGGATGTTGTTTATCATCTCCCGCACTATAGACCTGATTCAGAGCTTCAATCATCCAATCGCTTTCAAGTCCTAATAACTTCGCATAATTACGAATGAATCCTCTGATAAAAACAAGCCCCGGAAGGGCAGACATGTTTCCATCCTCAATGTTTCTTAGACAGGTCAAAGTTATTCTGGTTATTTCTGAAACATGCTCCAGTGTATATGACAGTTCCTCTCTTTTCTTCTTAAGGATAAGGCCAATATTTTTCAGATCATTTGGCTGTTGAGTCGCTTTACTATTTGTCATTTTTAGATATCAAGCTAGAAGTGAAGGATTTACCGTTTTACAAGTGCCATTGTAATTCTGAAGTGACTGCAAAATTTTTCCCTGACAGAAATCTCTCTCAAAGTAGTATAACATCCTCTTCAAAAAAGCAGAAACGTAACAATCAAAACATCATGTCATATCCCCTAATCTCAGCATGATATTTTGTACCTTTTTTTGAAGATACAATAACAGTTAAATGATTTTAATACTAGACCATTCTTTACGTTTACCACACGGATTAAGCAGATTGAATATTGGTCGGTTCTGTTTTTTAGCCGGCATTGTTTCGTCAGTCCACAACCAAACCGTCTTAGAGCAAAAAACAATGCGCCAAAACTCAAATTTGCTGATAACCACAAGCCAATCACTACATTTTCGAGGTATAAACAACAGTCTACAGCGTTTGAACTGCCAGGCTATTCGACAATAAAACCCAGGCTACGGACCAGGTTTTTGTTTCCGGACGAAAGTACCTTCTCAAAATAAACTCTGATTGACGAGAATTCATGCCTGAAAGCATAATGGTTTCGCAAAGAAGAAAAATACTCCTGTGGTGTTTTATGACAGGATATTTTCCTTAACGCTTCGTCATCGTAGAAGATATCATAGGTCTTTTCCATCAGTTGGGTAAGAGCCGTCTTGAAACCAGTTCCGGTTATTCTGATTCTTGTTTTATTGTCAGCCTGTTTTCTGGGAGACTCCCAAGTTGGTTTCAACTTAAAAAAATGGCAGACATTTTCATAAGCCATTTCGGTAGCTTTGATTTTACCTTCAAGGGAATAACCTGCGACGTGTGGCGTCGCTATATCCGAAAATCCTAATGTTGTGGTGCTAATGGCAGGTTCATTCTCCCATACATCCGTAATGATTGGACCTATTTGACTCCTGTTTTTACATATGGCTGATTCCTGAACCACTCCGCCTCGACTGGTATTTATCAGAATTGTTCCCTTTTTAAAGAGTTCAATTGTCGACTCGTTTATCAAATAATGGGTGGGGTGGTGCCCCGTTTTAATTAATGGAACGTGCAGAGAGATTATATCTGATCGACGGATCACTTCCTGAATAGGCAGATATTTATTCAGTTTTGTTTGTTCAAAGAGTGGAGGATCATTTAATAAACATTTTAATCCCAGCAGGCCTGCCTTTCGCTCAAGTGCTGAACCGGCATGTCCAGCCCCGATTATTCCAAGTGTTTTATTGTCCAGGTCAAAACCGTTACGATTTGATAATCGAAGCAGGGCATTAATCACGAACTCCGCAACAGCTTCGGCATTACAGCCGGGAGCAGCTGCAAAACCAATTCCTTTAGCCTTCAGGTATTTCTTATCAACATGGTCACTACCACTGGTGGCAGTGGCAACGTATTTTACCCGACTCCCCTCTAACAGATCCCTGTTAACTTTTGTTGTTGTTCGCAATACCAGAACATCGATATTTTTAACAGATTCCCGGGCAATGCTCTCTCCGGTTTGCAGACACACATCACCAATAGTGGAAAAAGCCTCATCCGCATATAGAATACCCTTATCGATTAAAAAATTCATGGATGAAAATCGGCTGGTCAGGTTAAGATTGAAGGCAATAAAAAAGGAATCCGGCGTTAAATGATTGTTTTCAGAAAGATCTATGTAGAATAGTGGGCATTGATGCTGACGTACTCTTTACTGAAATCACATCCCCAGCCTGTCAAAGAATAATGGCCACTGTGTAGAAAAAATTCAATTAAAACTTCAAATTGAGACATTTTTTCAGAGAGTTTTTTTGCATCAAATGAGGCTGGTTCACCATTGATAAACACAGGAACGGACTGTATTTTGATTGACACAGGAGGGTTGATGTCATTCCAGTTTTTTGGAAGCCCGTTGCCGGCTGCCATCAGGATTCTTCCCCAATTGGGATCATTGCCATGAATCGCTGTTTTAACCAGGTTTGAAGTCAATATCGCGTTCATCAGGTTTCTTGCTATCTCTTTTGAAGGAGATTCAGCAATTCTTACTTCGACTAAATGCTTTGCACCCTCTCCGTCTCCTGCAATTTGTTTTGCAAGTGATATGGCTACCTTGGAGAATCCACTTTTTATGATATCCAATGAATTCTCGTCGATCTCGGAAACCGGATTTGAGGAAATTAAATAAAAGGAATCATTTGTAGAGGTATCACCGTCAACACTCACACAATTAAAACTTTTTTTGCTGATCTCTTCAGTGACAGCTTGAATCGCGCTATAAGGCAGGGGAGCGTCCGTAAGAACATAAGCAAGCATGGTTGCCATGTTCGGATGAATCATTCCTGAACCTTTTGCAAAACCGATTACGGTGTATTCTTTACCCTTTACACTCATGTTCTCACGCGCCAGTTTCAACTTGGTATCAGTGGTCATAATCGCTTCCGCCACCGACTGGCAATCGGGAGTTAATCCTTCAACCAAACAGGGTATTGAAGAGGCTATCTTGTCAATCGGCAACTGATGACCAATAATCCCGGTGGAAGAAGTAAATACTTGGTTTGGTTCAACCCTAAGTTGGCCTGCCAAGGAGAGTGCCATTTCCAGGTTGGCTTCCAAACCACGGGTACCGGTTGCAGCGTTGGCGTTTCCGGAATTGATGATCAAAGCCCTGAACCTGTCGCTAGGGGTCAGACTTCTGCAGTATTGAACATGAGCGGAAGGAAACCTGTTCTGAGTATAGACCGCACCAAGAATTGCTTCATCTTTAGTGTAGATTAATCCAAGATCTTTTTTTCCTTTTTCCTCTTTTATTCCAGCCGATATTCCGGAACAAAGAAATCCATTGGGTAGATCGTATCTCTTTTCTTCCATGTTCATTCTTTTTAATATTAGTAATTTGGTAATTAATTCATTTTGATAGTTTGTTTTTGATCTAACGTGCTTTACCGGATGCAGAAAAGGTATACTTTATAGACTCAAAAGAGATCTCATCATTATCCTGCAAGAATTTGGCATCTACACGTCGGCCATTGACAAATGTGCCTTGATGACTGCTTAAATCAACCAGTTTATATTTTCCGGCTACTTTCTCGATTCTCGAATGCATGGGAGAAACTGCCTTAGATTTGGGTATCAGATCGTTAATTTCAGACCTGCCGATCAAAGTGATATTCTTGGTCAGGTAATAAACTTTTTGTCTTGGATCTGCCGGAATTAAACTAGGGCAATTCTTCATGATTCGACTGTTAGTCCTTCTTGCCCTGGGAATAGCGTGACCGGAGGTATGAGATTGGAATTCGCGTTTTGATGATTTGCTGTCAGGGGATTGGAACATAATCGTCAGTTCCCCCATATCAAGAATATCACCATCATTGAGCATACACCGCCTTGAACGGCGACGATTAATCAAAACCGAAATCTTATAGTTTTTGTCTTCCAGAAAGACTCCCGATGGTTTGCTGGTTAAGGTTATCTTACTGAGATTGCTATAGACATTTGTTTGTTCATCGGCCAAATATTCAACAATTGGAACCATGTTTTGAACGTTCTCACTTAATGCGTAAAATTTTTGGGGCCTGTGAGGGGTAATAGAAATAAAACCCAATTGTTTGGTGGGCTTTTTATTAAATCCTATTTTTATCACAAAAAAGGTCAATAATCCCAAAAAGAAAATAGGAAAGATCATCAAAATTGAGATATCGTTTCCATAACTGGTAATGGGATCAAATTCACCGGACAATACCTGTGTTGATGTCAGAAAAATCAAGCCATATAAGAAAAACAGGCTTTTTATAAACGTATTCATACTTACACTCTTTTAAGTTTCAGATAATGTAAATGTAGATTTAGCTTTATGATAAACATTTAAGATGTCGTATTTAAAAATTATAAACCGGTATCTGGCTTGATCGTTCAAGCTCAGTTAACCGTACAATATTGAAACAAAGCCGTCCCAATTTTTATGACGTCACCGTTTTTCAAGAACTGCTCTTTTACAACTCTAAAGTTAACAAATGTCTGGCAGAATGGATCATTATCCACCAGTGAATAATTATCAAAATATCGAATTAATTTAGCGTGTGACTGCTGAACTTCCTGATAATCTTGGAGATTTATATCATCGTTGTCCTGGGTTCCAAAAATGTGAATCTCTTTTGAGAGTTCGATATCCATCCCTTCCAGGTTCCCATTCAATGTTTTTAACCAGATTTTTCTGCCAAAATGAGATAATCGATAAATGGAAAAGGAGAACAGAACAGTTAAAACCAACAACCCCAATCCTCTGCTTATCATCGGAGATTGGATATAAAAAGCTATCGTTGAAATGGCAGTCCCACCAATTACGCCGGTTAGCAAGCCAGCAATAATACCCCTGGTGGTGCTTAGAGAATTTTTGTCTCTGATTCCCAGTGCGATACCGACACATAATGCGATAACAATCCAGCGTATTGAATTCAACAAAATCTGTATCACATTGTTTGAGATACCGACGTTTTCAAGAAAAGCAGTATGACTTGTCAGAAGAAAACCAATAGAACCGGCAAGCAATCCGATTAAGGCTCCCACTCGTACCCCTCGATTAACAAGGTATTTACTTCCAGTAAAAAATCCCTCCATAATCGCCATGAGGGCTCCGAATAGTCCACCGGTTAAGGCTCCAAACAGGGCAATGGTCAATTCTTTTGGAATAAACGAAATCGCGTTCAGGAGATAAAGAAACAGTTCTTGAAGCGACCAAATCACCAGTGCGGACGCTACCCCATAGCTGATGTAAAATATTGATTTATTTCTCATTTCAATTGTATATTTTTTAAAATATTGTCGGGTTAATAAGTAAAATTGATTGAATCTAAATCCTCTGTAGCTGTACCATAAAAGCAGTCTGAAGGCTCTCGGGATTTAGAAAGACACACAGTCTAATAAAGTGCATTCTACCCTTTAAGATCACTTGGATCAACCAACAGGTCTTACCTTTAATCTTCTGTATATTCACCTGAGCAGTTACGATTTTTATTGGCAAGCTACAGAGCAGGAAATGACCTTTCGTCTTGTTAACTTACCGAGCCTTGGCAGAGGAGCTACGAATTGCAGGGATAAAGTGGATTAGCAGACTATAAGGTTTGAGCGAAATCACGCAATCAGTTATCCATTAAATCTTTTTTTCCTCATAAATGAGGGGACATCATAATCCTGAGGATTAAGTTTATCATCCGGTTTTCTTTTACCACCAGAAGATTTTTCAAATTGATCAGGATAATGAAGAGTATTTTCAACTGGTTGCAACCCAATTACCTCAGGATCGAGTTCTAACACATCCTCCGGTTCTTTTGCTCCGGATTTTTGTTTGGTTGTCTCACTCAAGTTGCTGCCTGCAGTCTGATCATCCGCTTTTTCCGGGATTGTATTACGCAGGCTGTCAACAACTCTCAATGGTCTTCGATCGGAAGGTCTTACTGAAGTCTCATCCATCGGATTTTCAAAACCTGTTGCAATAACTGTGATGATTACCTCGTTCTCTTTTGTAGAATCCGTAACCAAACCAAAGATAACATCGGCATCTTGATCGGCAGTACTTTGGATGAAGTCTGCCGCAGCTTCCGCATCAAGTAATGAAAATTGTTCATCGGCAACAATGTTGATGATTACTCCAGTAGCGCCACTTATAGGTCTGTCACTCAATAAAGGACTTGAAATGGCTTTTTTTGCTGCTTCTAATCCACGGTTTTCACCTGTTCCTATTCCTGTACCCATAATTGCCCGACCTTTGTTGAGCATTACCGTTTTAAGGTCGGCAAAGTCTAAATTGATGACTCCTTCAAGGTTGATCAGATTTGTTATTCCACTAATTGCCTGTTTCAAAACGTCATCTGCAATCGAAAAAGCTTCGTTCATTGTCGTTTTTGTTGAGGCGATTTCCAAAAGCTTGTCATTGGGAATAACCATTAAGGTATCGACATGTTTTTTGAGCTCCTCAATCCCTGCTTCCGCAATCCTGGCTCTCTTACTACCTTCAAATCTGAATGGAGTCGTTACGACACCTACAGTCAGTATTTTAAGTTCTTTCGCAATTTCCGCAACTATCGGGGCTGCTCCTGTGCCTGTACCACCGCCCATTCCAGCTGCTATGAATATCATATCCGCGTCTTCCAAAACATCTTTAATGGTATCAATGTCTTCCTCAGCAGCCATTTTGCCGATGTCCGGCTTCATACCTGCTCCCAGGCCCTTAGTGATTTTATTGCCCAGAGGAAGCGTTATATCCGCTCTGGATGAATTAAGAACCATAACATCCGTGTTTGCTGCAACATACTGGACACCTTTGATTCCATCTAAAACCATGCGGTTAACGACGTTACCGCCTCCCCCGCCTACGCCTACAACCTTAATTGTTGGTAATCCGGTTGGTATGGGTTGAGATTTAAAATTGTCTACATCGATTACCATTTGAGCTTCCTACAAAGATGTTAATAAGGTTTGTTTCTCTCTTTGACCGTAAGTTGCAGGTCCTAAAACCGAAAAATATTGATGCTTTGGATATCTTTCCGCTTCATTTTTCCCAATATTGCTGATTTAAAACAGATTAAAAAAACTTTTTATAAGTGATTTAAAATTCTGGGAAATACTAACTAACAGACCCTCATTATTGGTGTTTTTTAATACGGTTGTTTCCTTCAGATCAATATTGGCTCCATAATGAATCAACCCAACAGCCGTGGCAAATTCAGGAGATTCCACCAGATCCGATAATCCTTTAATATTGTTGGGTGATCCTATTCTTACAGGCATTTTGACAACATCCTCAGCCAGATCCACCAGATTTGTCATCATTGCTGATCCGCCTGTGATTACCATACCTGCCGCGCAATTGGGACCAAAACCGGAACTGTTGATTTCATTCTGAATCAGATCGAAAATCTCTCTGAAGCGTGCTTCGATAACTTCTGCCAATAAGCGCTTATCTATTACCCGATCATCTCTTCCGGCAATTCCTTTCAGATTGATGACTTCACCCTCTTTCACCTTGTTAACCAAAGCAACACCATAATCATGCTTGATTCGCAACGCTTCCGATTTTGTCGTTCTTAAACCGATGGCAATGTCATTGGTAACCTGGTTTCCTCCTAAAGGAAGTACACTAGTATGGACAATTGAACCATTTTTGTATATAACCATGTCTGAGGTACCGCCCCCAATATCAAGCAGAACAACCCCCAGTTCCTTCTCTTGTTCATCTAAAACGGCCAAGCTGGAAGCAAAAGGTTCCAGAACAATATTTTGGACATTCAAGTTTGCGTCGTTACAACACTGGACGATATTTGCTGCTGAACTGACCGAGCCCAGGATTAAATGAACTCTGGCTTCCAGGCGTTTTCCTGCCATTCCGATGGGATCAATGACTCCATCCTGACCATCTACGATATACTCTTGAGTTAGGGTATGGATTATCTCTTTATCAGGTGAGTTTGTTGCACGGGCAGCTTCCACAACTCTTTGGATGTCGGATTCAGTAATGGTATTCCCGGTTACCGCAACAACTCCCTCTTTATTAAGACCAACGATGTGATGTCCGGCAATACCGGCAAAAACATTTTCAATCTCAATCCCACTCTTCAACTCACATTCATCAACAGCTTTCCGAATAGATTTGACTGCAGATCGAATATTCGTTACAACGCCTCGATTTAGACCTTCTGAGTTTGTCTTGCCAACTCCGACAATTCTAAATTCACCATCTTCATTTACATCTGCGGCAATAACACAGATCTTGGTAGTTCCAATATCTAAACCAACAATCACGCGCTTATCGTCGTAAGATTCTTCCTGCATCTTTTTTTATTGCTAATAATTCATTGATTAAATTCCTGACTTGAGAGGAATATTACTTTTATATCAACTGATTGAGTTATGATACCGTCTCATCGATTTTTCTCTTTTAGCCGGATTGTTTCATCTCACCCGAACCATGCAGAAAACTGTGTCTCTTCCCGCTTTGTTATCAGGAAGGATACATTTATACAACTCCCTTTTTGGGCACTCGGAAAGCTACTTCCTAAAAAAAAGAACACTTACAGCCTAACATTCTGTAATGTATAAATAAATATCCTTTTAATATATCCTTTCCCCTTCACATTTTATTTTTTTTTCTTTCTTTTCCGCATCTGATTGTACAGATATACACCATCTTAAAAACAAATAAAACTATAAAAATGGAATTGTAACGTTGAAAAACATGCTGTTTATCCCGTTGTATGATCCTGCAATAAAGATATTCACATATTTTTAGTTCCCCAAAGGGCGGGCCTGTGCTGTAATATCTTCCTTCGCCGAAAACTCTGCTGCCGCATCAACTGCATCCTTCAAGGATGAAAACCGACCAACTCTCACCGAATACCATTTGTCCCCACTGATTTCGTCTTTTACTTCAAACAAGTAAGGAGAATAGCCTTTTTGTTGATATACCTCCAGATATTTTCTTGCATTTTCTGCTGAATACAATCCTCCAATTTGAAAAGAGAAAGATTCATTATTCGAATCTTCAGCTATCTTATCAGCAGGCATTGGTTTTTGGAGAGATCTATCTTTTACTATTGGTCTTGTGACTTCGGGTTTGGTAACTTCGACCTTCTTTGCGGCTGTTTTTCTCTCGTCAGATTTGGATTTTGACAGAGTAAATGCCTTGATAGCAGCACCTTGGTGCATAACGATGGTTTCTACCTTTTCATCTACGGTAAAATCTTCTGCTGCTTTCAAAACACTCAAACGATCGGGATAAGGTCCCATTCTCACAAAGTTCCAGGTTTTCCCTTTTATCTCCTGAGTATCCAGAAATGGCCGATAACCTTTTGATATCAGTTTCTTTATAAAGCCCCTGGCATTTTTCTCATATATAAAAGCTCCAACTTGGAAAATGTAACCTGATGTTTCTTCTCTTTTTTCCAGAGAGGAAATGGTATTTATTTCCAAATTGCCTTTGGTAGAATCGACTATCTCTTCAATTATTTCAGATTCGTTTTCACTCTCACTTGGCGTCCATTCAGTTTGTACGACAGCTCCTCCAGGAGTTTCTTTGTCCATAAGGCTTTCGTACTTATCTGTTTTGCTTTCGCAAGAGAACAGAAAGGTGGTAATGGTGATTAGTATCATCGGATAAAACAGGCGATGAACAAAATATGCGATGTATTTCTCCATGGGCTTCTATAAGGACGTTTTGGTTAAAATTTCTGAGTTAATCGGTATGTGCAAAATAAACTAATACTCTCCATTTTATGAAGGTGATAATAAAAAATAGTAATTAAGTCAAATATATAAGAAATTTTTATCATTTTATTCTTATCTCTCTATTAACATTAGCTTATGGCTTCTGCATAGAATAATATTTGATTTAGTACTTAACCTCAGTTTACTTTTGCCAATATTTGTGATTCCATCCAGATCGCTTCTCCATGAATGCGTTATGGTTTCACCAAGAAATATCGGTCGGTATTGAGCCAAAATTGATGATTATTGTTGCATTCATTGTCTTTACAGCCATTCAGGTGGTGTGATACTTATTGAAATCACACACTCCTAACAATGTTTTGTTTCATGACAGTTTTACCTCATAGAAGATATTGCCGCAATGAACCATTTTAGCCCTAAGATGGTATTGATATACCTGTTTTTCATGTTGTTTTACTCCAATTATGCTGCTGGGAATTCCGATAGAAGTCAATTAGAGAGAATAGAGCAATTGAATCAGCATATTGAACAAGCTTTAATCCAAAGTAACAACCTGGTTGAAAATGGTGAATACGGGAAAGCAAATGAGTCGACACAAGCAGTACTGCAGGGTTTGGATGTCCTGATTGAAGCCTTTATGCCCCTAGATGAGAGAATTAAAAAACTCCTCGAATCCGAAACCTCAATTCGACAGCGCACGAAAGAGATTAGTTCAAATATCGACGGGAGACGGATTAAGGAGGCGGATTTGATACACGACCAGATTGTTAACAGGGAAAAAACCGAGAAAACTTCAGCGTTGGTTTCACAGCAGATAACCCAACAGGAGACCGGCAAACCTCAAAATCTTAGCTCTGACAGGGAAACGGACAATCAAGAAATATTCATCAAAATTAGGCAATTACTGGATGAGTCTGCTGGTTTTCAGACTGAAACAATCAGCCTTCTGGAAAGTAACCATTATAGTGCTGCCATTCCGAAAGAAGAAAAGGCAATGGATAAACTAAAAGAAGCATTGAAGGAACTTCAACAGGAATCCACAGATTCTCAACAATCCCAAAATAGTCAGGATTCCCAGCAAACGCAAGATCAGCAAAAGCAATCTTCTTCTCAGCAGCCGGATAACTCGTCTCAAAAGCAGCAAGGGCAGCAGAAAGAGGAATCAAACGGGGCAGAAGAAGACAACAAAAAGATGACAGCGGAAGAAGCGCTAAAGGAATTAGCTCGCTTAAGAAAACAGGCGACTGATGAGATGAAAAAGAGACAGGAAAAATACGGCATTTCTGCCACTACTGATCAGATACCGGTAGACAAGGACTGGTAACAGAGAAAATAGTCTGACTAAACTGGACATGTTCATTTGAAAGAGATCGATACAACTCACTGTGCAACCGGCATTCCAGGGCTTTATATTCATATTCCATTCTGCCGGAAGATCTGCCCTTTTTGCTCCTTTGCTGTGCTGAAAGATAACCCCGCCAGGCATCCAACATATCTAAACCTATTACACGAGGAGTATAATCTGCTTTCCAGGCAGTTTCAATTGGATCTTACTCCCTGTGAATCGATCTATCTGGGTGGGGGAACGCCGTCACGATTATCAACTTTCGAGCTGGAACAACTGGTTGATTGGCTCTTTTCCATTATTAAAATTAGCAAAAAAATTCAATGGTCGATCGAAGTTAATCCCGAAGATATCAGTCCGAAATATGCAAGTGATCTTAAGGCACTGGGATTTACGAGAATAAGCCTTGGCATTCAGAGTTTTCAGCAAACCGATCTGGAAAAGTTAAAACGGGTTCATTCCGGTGCTCAATCGCGATTTGCCTTGGAGTCGGTTATCGATGCTGGGTTTGAAGACTATAGCCTGGACTTTATGTTTGGGTTTCCCGGACAAACAAAAGAACAGCTGGAAAAAGACATTGAGCTGGCATTGAGTTATCACCCTTCTCACATATCGGTCTATAGTCTCAGCATAGAGCCAAAAACCGCTCTGAACAGAAAACCCGTTTGGAAAGATTGGATTCGTGAGAATGAAAACCTGATCTCGGATTTGTATCGTTTAATTGTTGAAAGATTAACTGCTGCCAATTTTGTTCATTATGAGGTAAGCAATTTTTGCATTGACGGATATCAATCCAGACAGAATATGATTTATTGGAACAGACGCAATTATCTGGGTCTGGGTTTAGGGGCTCACTCGTTTGTTTCACCTTATCGCTGGGGTAACATGAAACGGTGGATTGACTACAAAAGTAGCCTGACCCTCAAATCTCTTCCCCACATATCATTTGAAGCGTTAAGCGAAACAATGCATCGGGATGAAGAAGTCATGTTGAGTTTACGTCTCAATCAAGGTTTGGATCTGGCATTGTTCAAGAAAAAATATCTACTTGATTTCCCGGATTCATGGTCAAAAAAAGTTGAGGCGTATTTTCAACACAATCTTTTAGTTGAAAAAGGAAATATCCTGCAGCTGACAACAAAAGGGTTGTTGATAGCAGATGAGATTACGGCGTCACTCTGTGCATGCCTTCCCTAAACATTGACCAAGACTGGGAATATTCGATTCCGATTTAATACTCTTCCGCCTAAAAGTCTGTACAGAGCCGAGAGATTCTCGCTTTTGTTTACTGTCAGGAAATTGTTAACTCCCTATAATTGCTCAGTGTTCCATATTTCATAAAAAAGCTGAGTCATTCAATTCTTGATTCTCCTCAATTCAGTTCTTCGATTTTTAGGTCATATTTATAGGAAGTTATTAATTTATAATCTGCTATTGAGGAAGTCACACTCCACTTTAGAACCTTTCCTTGAGTCTGAAAAACTCTAGCGATACCAAACAGATGCGGAGCTGATAAACCATGACAGCTGTAATGGGAATGACAGCAGTTGGATAGGTGATCGGTACAAGTATTTTTGCAAGGAGATAGTGCTGGAAATGTTTTTATTTTTTCGGACTTTGGTAAAAAGATGTCATTAAACTGGAAGACATCAACAGGGAAGATCGTTGTTTTTGCAGATTTTTTTGTATTTTGTTTTGCTGGGATTTGACAAGAATCACCTGTTGAATGTTTGCACGAATACGGAAGAATCATTCTTTATTATGAATAATAAACGCCGAAAACTTTTCAGAAAGAAACCATGAAAATACATGAATATCAAGCAAAAGAAATTGTTTCCAAATACGGTGCAAGTGTACCTCAAGGATTTGTGGCAAAAACCGTAGATGAAGCTTTGGAAGCTGCAAACAAACTTCCTGGTGATGTCTGTGTTGTTAAAGCACAAATTCATGCAGGCGGTCGAGGCAAGGGAGGCGGTGTTAAGGTTTCCAAGGGTATTGATGAAGTTAAGAAAAATGCAAATGCTATTCTGGGAATGCAGTTGGTCACAAAACAAACCGGCCCGGAAGGCCAGAAAGTAAAGACTCTTTTGATCGAAGAAGGTATGGAAATCAAAAAAGAGTTATACTTCTCTATTCTGCCTGACAGGGGAAGTCAGAAAGTTGTATTGATCGCATCAACAGAAGGTGGGATGAACATTGAGGAAGTTGCGGAAGCAACACCGGAAAAGATTCTGAAAGAATTCGTTGATCCGGCAATCGGGTTAAGACCTTTTCAGACTCAACGATTGGCTTTTGGATTGGGACTGGACAAATTCGATCCTAAGCTTATTAGACAAGCTTCCGCTTTTTTTATGAAACTTTATGATGCATTCATGGCAAAAGACTGTTCAATGCTTGAGATTAATCCTGTTGTTATTACCGGTGACAATCGCATTTTAGCATTGGACTGCAAGATGTCCTTTGATGACAGCGCCCTGTTCCGCCAAAAGGATGTCGTGGAATTAAGGGACTTGGATGAGGAAGATCCAGCAGAAGTTGAAGCAAGTCAACACGATCTTAACTTCATCAAATTGGATGGAAGTATCGGATGTATGGTCAATGGCGCAGGATTAGCGATGGCTACCATGGATATCATTCAGCATTTTGGTGGATCTCCTGCCAATTTTCTGGACGTTGGGGGCACGGCTACCGAAGAGCGTGTTGAAGCAGCTTTTAAACTGATAACCAAGGATCCAAACGTGAAAGCGATTCTGATCAATATTTTTGGTGGAATTGTTCGTTGTGATGTTATTGCAGGTGGTGTTATTGAAGCCTTTAAAAAAGTTCAAATGACAATTCCGGTCGTTGTCAGATTGCAGGGAACCAATGCGGAGAAAGCAGCAGATATTATCAAGAACTCCGGAATGAGTGATAAAATTATTATGGTTCCTGGATTTGCAGACGCTGCACAAAAGGCTGTTGAAGTCGCCAAAGGTTAAGACAACATTTCACTAAACACAGATAAATTCTATCGAAGGTACATACTATGAGCATATTTGTTAACAAAGACACCAAGATTATTGTCCAAGGAATCACAGGATCTCAAGGTTCTCTGCATGCCAGAGCGTGTAAAGAGTATTGTGGTACTAAAATCGTAGGAGGTGTTACACCTGGAAAAGGTGGTTTAGAACATGAAGGAACTCCGGTCTTTAATACTGTAAGAGATGCTGCGGAAGCCACCGGTGCAACCTGCTCCATGATATTTGTTCCGCCTCCATTTTGCGGCGATGCAATTCTTGAAGCGATAGAAGCCGGACTCGATCTGGTTATTGCCATCACCGAAGGCGTTCCGGTAAAAGATATGATTACCGTTGCCCAGGCTCTGAAAGGATCAAAAACCAGGCTGATCGGACCGAACTGCCCGGGTATCATCACTCCGGGTGAATGCAAAATTGGTATCATGCCCGGTTTTATTCACAAACAAGGAAATATCGGCGTTGTCTCACGCTCCGGTACTCTTACCTATGAGGCCGTTGACCAACTCACCAAAGTGGGATTAGGTCAGACAACCTGCATCGGAATCGGTGGAGATCCTATCAATGGAACAAACTTTATCGATACCTTAAGAGCATTCCAGGATGATGAGAAGACTAAAGGAATTGTAATGATTGGTGAAATTGGCGGGACAGCAGAAGAGGAAGCTGCTGAATTTGCCAAAGAGTACGTCAAGAAACCGATTGTTTCCTTTATTTGTGGAAAAACAGCGCCTCCGGGAAGAAGAATGGGACATGCCGGTGCTATTGTTGCCGGTGGCAAAGGTACTGCCGCAAGCAAAATTGCCACCTTGGAAGCAGCTGGCATCACAGTTGCCCCAACTCCTGCAGCTATTGGTGAAACCATGGCCAAAATTATGGGCTAGTAATTTTTTGAAAGCCGTTATTTGTAACGGCTTTCTCTTAATTCTTCTATTTCAGCCTTACAAATCATCAATTCCATAATACAAAGAACAATCCACATCAATTGTTTCCATTTCGGATTTGCCGCTTAACAGATTTACATCTTCGAATCTTAAAAGCAGAGAGCCCAACGCGTTTTCTCCAAAACAACTCACAAATCAATATTTTCAGAGAATATAAAAAATATTTGTCTGATAATACCCGAATTCAGCCCTTATTGAATCCGTTCGTGAATAGTCTTGTATCATACCAGATCAAGATTGCGAAATAATTCAATTACTCTCGAGCAAACAGTATTACCAATCACCCCGAGAGTAGCCAATGAATAACAGTTTGATAATATTGTGGAAGGTAGCCACAATAATCGGGGTGGTTTTTCTTTAATAAGCTGTTTTTTTGAGAAGATCACTATTCAATCCCTTTTTAGAATCCATCTATATTCTTGACAACTTCAGCAAAATGCTTTCAAATCAAACCGTAGTTACGAGACAAATGTGGGGGATATGACACCGCAGTCAAACACGAAGTAAAAATATACGACCCATAGGAGCTTAGCAAGCCAACAATAACGATTCAATCACACCGATCAACTAAAATTACCGTACAAATACTGACAAAAAATCGGAGGTTGTCCTGTGTTAAAAGAAAAAATGGCCAAAGGCCCCAATTTCATACATCCTGAAAAACCCAGTGCTGTTGGAAGTCGCAATAGTATCAACCGAGACGGTAGAGATGAATACCAAGAAGCTGCTGTTGTTGTTGATGAAGAGATCGATAAAATACTGAACCATGTAAAGTCAAAGTTACCACCTGAAATTCTTGATAAACTCGATGTCATGGGTGGTATCAAAGACAAGATTCAAAATTACTACAACCAGAATCTTCAAAATATGCAAAACCGTTACATGGTGACGGTTGAAGATGAACTATTAAAGAAATATCGCGATCTGATTGATCAGGAAGAATACAACCAGTTAAATCGCTATACGGCAAGAAGCATTTCGGACATCCTTAATAAGATTGGGGGACAGGATCAATTCAATACGGCCGAAATAGAAAAATCAATTGCCAATGTATTCGGACACCTTCAAGGACATATCCAGAGAGGAGTACATGAAATTGAGCAAAATACCAATTCGTTGCTGCGACAAAAAAACGATGTCGGTTCATTTATCCGCAAGGAAAATGCCTACGCAATAGTAAAATGTTCCTTTAAAAACAATTCTCTGAAACCGAAAACCGTTTTTGATGTAAAACTAGCCATCAATATACTCGATTCCGAACTGATTACTCCTATCTATCATTGTCAGAAACCGGTGCAACATCTTCTCAAAGAGACCATCTCGGATCATATTCAACAAAAAATCGAACAAAAAATAGATGAAGCAAACTTCCTGCGTGTTGATAGAGGGCAAGATGAATTGGGAGGAGATGAAAAATTTCTGAAAAAGATTCAGGCTCTGGAAGAGTTCTTATCCTTCGATAGCGAGAAAGATGATGAAAACTCAAAGAGATATGATTTTGTCGCAAAACGGTTTATGGACAGTCTGGAATCAAAAGACTTCGAAATGACTCCGCAAAATGAGGAGATGCAGAGAATTCGTGACAGCGTCAATCTGGTAATTGAGACGGAAAACATAGCTAATAAGGGATTCAACAGAGTTGTTAACGCATTAACGTCTATTCTGGATGTCTCAAAAATGGGGTACCAGTTCATCGAAAATTATAAGAACGCCCGTGTTTGTATTATTCGTGAATATGAGGTCAAAAACAAAATAGAGATACCGGACGAAGCATTCACGATCAGGCTGAGCTATTTTGACCATGACCAGTTAGTCAACCTCCGTGAAGCATACGACAGACAGATTAGCGATGTCTCCGAAGAGATCCGAAAGCTGGTGGATATTGTTGAACAGATCTTTCAGGACTGGTGTGAAGAAAACGGAGTTCAGAATTATGAAACCGTTTCGAGAGAGATTCTAGCCGAAGGCAAAAACAATCAGAAAAAATGGTGGGAGTTCTGGAAGGCTGAAGAAAAAATAGTCGACGAAGAAGATATGCTTTGGAATGAATTAACTTTCATGGAAGCGGATGCAAATAAAGCTGATACAACAACCAAACGATTCGATGCAAAAATCCTGAAGGCACAGCTAAAAGTGGTTAAGCAGAAGGTGCTCAAAGTATACACTAATCAATATCCAAGAGAACGAGCCATTATTGAAGAACGAATCAAGTTCCTGGAAAACAGTTACCAGGAACTGTTTTCAACGATAAACCCACACCACATTCAGCAAGGGTTAGTGTTGGAAGTTGATATCACTTCGGTCAAACAGAAACGAACCACTATGAGCGCAATGTCCAATGTGCTAAATGAGTTTCTATTCCAGGTTTCCAAAGGATTTTTGGATCAAGCCATGGAAACTTACGCTGGAAATAGACCGCGATCCATTATCAGTGATGATATTGACAGAAAATTCACCTCCGTATTACAAACCATGGATAGAAGCTTGGAGGATGTCGAAGCCTAACTTGGAAGAATAACTCCTCTGGAACTGGCTGCGCTAGTAAACGGTGCAGTCTCTATCCACACCTTCTCTTCTCCTCTATATTCTACAGAGATCTTTTACTAAACTGTTTTATTTTTGCGCCCAGTTTCTGGATCGATTTTGGATTTGGGGTCTTAAAAAAAACGATCTGGAAATCGATCAAATCATCTGATCCAAACTCCAGAAGCTCCTCTGAAGTCTGGGCTTGTTTCATCAATTCTGATTCAATCTGCTCCCTGTTCCATTCTTTCAGGTTATCTTCCCCAAGGATCATACCAGCATAGCTCGTGGATACAAATGGTTGCTCATTGTCGTCGGTATAGAGAAAGCCTTCCAATTCAATTCTGCTGACAATTGTTTTCGCATTATAAACATTAAGAAGCTTCCCCTCCAATACGAATAATCTATTGGCAAAATTTTTGTTCTTTATAAACTTGCCGTTCAAAGGCTCCAAAATGGCGATTTTTGATTGAGTATCAAACATCTCTGTTTGAGGAGAGGTGTAGACCATTTCGGATTTGAAATCAAAAAACAGCCATCCGACCACACCTAAAGCAAAAACGATCAAAATCCAAAGCAACCACAGCAACCCTCTTCTTTTTTTCGGTTTTTTTAGACTATCTTTCTTGGCTGGTTTTTTCTTCGTTTTAGCAGGTACATCCTTAATGTCATTCAGATCAGTAAACTGATCAATCTCCAGATCATCATCAACAAAAGTCTCATCTTGTATTTCAGGCCAGGAATCTCCTTTCTCCTCAGTACCAGTCGTTTTTCCTGTTGATTGTATATTGGGTTTTAAGAAAATATTATACTTCTTATCCTTGGAGATTTCATCGATTTCCAGATCCCCATCCAACAAATCGTCTTCATCCTCGCCTAAGTTTACAGACTCAAAATATTCATCATTTGCACTTTTCGAAGTAAGTGTGTCATTGGCATCATCCGGCTCCTCTCCATTTTTTTCACCATTGTCACCGAGATTATCAAACAGGTTATCAACCTCGATCTCACTTTCAGCCGGGATATCAATATTATCCAGATCAATGTCATTTTCTTCATATTCTTCGGAATAATCATGAGAAAGTTCTTCCTCCTCTTCATAACTGGTTTCGGAATCCGTTGAGATTTCGAAGAAATTCCCACATTTTCCACACTTGACTTTGGTGGATTTTTTTTTGATCGATCCAAGAGGAACAGAGTATTGAGTGCCACATTCGTTGCATTTCACAAGCATTTTGGGGGAGCTTTTTAGAAGTTCAACCTGCTTTTCCCGATTTAGAGGAATCGGCTCGGAACATTTGGCACATCTGACAACTGACTTTTCCAGGGGAAGCTTGTTCTCATCGATTTTATAAGTGGTATGGCAATGCTGACATTGGATAAACATCTGTGTCCTTTAAATGGTTTATTTCAAAGGCGAAATCAAAGGATTACTCCGTTTTTCTTTGTTCAACCTACTCAATAAATCGCTATTAGGCAATTGAATTTAACCCCTGCAGTAACTGATTTTCAAGCAGATTTGAATGGTGATTCTGTTATTATGGAACCTTATTGATAGTTGTAGTAAATGGTCTCACATACGGCATCATTTCACGAAATCTTAAGATAAATCAGCTGGAAAAGCAAAGAGATTCTTTTTGCTTTTTGAAAGCTACCATTGGATCATGTCAGTAGATTGCGGCTCAACGCACCATTCTATTCATGGATTCACATATATGACCAATACCAAATGTGCGTTATGATGTTCAACATACAACCAAAGCAGAGTTTTTATGCCCAAGATAAGATCAAGGATGAAGGATATCAAAATATTGTTGGCAATATAAAATGATAACTGCTAACGTATCGAAGAGAACAACTTCACTTTATACATGTGAATAGTAGAAACAAGCTTATATTGGTCTCTTTTATGCATATTGCTGTAGCTATTATAACCTTCAGAAATCATAGATTATCAAAAATAGCCCAGGGGAGTAGTAACATGATAAAGTGTACCGCTTTAAAATCATTATTACTTGCTGTGTTTTTGGTCAGTTTTTGCACGGTGGCGTCAACTTTTGCCCAGACATCAGACCTTTTGAACCAAAACTCAATAAGTGATATCTCAATTTCGGTTTCCAATAATACTCCTGTTTTATTATTCAAGGGAACAATAAACTCATTAAAAACATCTGACATTAAAATTGTTAAGGATGAAGGGAGTAGACAGTTTTCTCTTACCTTCGCCAATTCCTTATGGGATACCACCGAAGTGGGGTCTATCAATAAAGAATTTGACCTGGAAGACCCAATCAGCAGTATTCGCATTACCAATGACATGCAAGGAGCTGCTTTCATCGTAGTATTTGAAGTCGATGCAAAAAGGGAATATGAGCCCGCGGTTGTATCTCCGATCTCAGCTAATGAAATTCAAATTCTCTTAAAACAGAAAGAGATTGAGGTCAGGAAGGTAAAACCTGAATCTATTGAACAAGAGATGGAAGTCGCAGTTCAAAAGCAGGAAGATTTGGAACAAAAGAAGGAACAGGCCCAGGTGAAAGCGAGGGAGTCAGTGGAAGAGATCCTTAAACATTATCGAAAGCCCAGCATGATGCAGATCTCAATCTTAAATGCCAGCGGTTATCCCAAACGCGCTTATAATTTATCAGTGTACCTGGGTAAACTGAAAAAAGACTTTATAGAGGAATCACTGGGGATGAAGATGGAAATTATAAATATCTCCAATGCCCCGACAATGAACTTAAAGCAATCGACCATCTATTTTAGAAGTAACTTTCTAAAATCAGCACTATTCTTGGCAAATTTGATCAAAGGTGATCAGAAGGTCATTCCGATCAAAGTTGAAGAAGAGATGCAAGGGGTTGATATAGAAATATATCTCGGAAGAGATTACAAATAATAAGAGATTTATAGTTCTTTTAATACATCTGATAATTAACTTTTGCGGGAAAAATGATGAAATCAAAACTAAACCTAAGTTTAATTGTTTTGAGCTTATCCCTGGTATTTGGATTCAATCTTTTAGCTGTACCAAAATATACGGATAAAGAGACAGCTTTGAGATTGGCCAAGGTTCTGGACGAAGGAACATTTGGTCGATACACAATTACATCAACATATGTTCAGAATGAGGATGTCAATAATTTTTATATATCCGTCATCTTAAGTGATGGCAGTGCAAAAAAATGGTATATTGACCAGATATACAAATGGTCACGAGATGATCGTTTGATCCTCAGCAAAAACAGGGCACTGCTTTTTTTAGACCTGCAAGATTCCAAGTTTCAGGTGTTTGATAAGAATGAGTTCCATAAGCTGGCGTTGCAGGCAAATGTGTTTATCAAAGAGTATGAGTCTGATGATCCTTTGTATGGACAAAGATTCAGGTTCAGGGTTAAGAATTTTAGCCTGATCTCTCCGACTGAGACTGCCTTCGGACGTGACAGCAAGGGAAGCAAATACAGATACATCATAGACCTGTACAACGGCAACAGGGAGTTTTTTACCTACGAAGATGCTTATAAAATTCAGAATGAACAAAGGTTGTTAATTGAAACCGATTTTTCAATGCCTACCTTTGAGAAAGCCTATCATATCACCCGGATATTGCCACATTCTCGTGAAGAATCTGAGGACGGAGTTTCGCAATTTGGTGTGGAGATCCAGTTCAACCAGGCTATTCAATTAGACGGTATGCACTTTCCTTATATCATTTATGAGCACGATAGACTTGATGAGCAGACAAAGAAGAACATAAAGGAGTTTCTAATCGATTTTACGATTCCAAACAGTGAGGAAAAATTTGATGTCAAGCCGATTAATAACCTGGAATATTTAAAAGATATTCATATTTTAAAGGATCCAAAATATTCAAGGCGATTAATACTGCGATCCTCATTTAACCCGTTGATTTTGGACATTCCGCCTATTGTCTATAAAAATGGTGAAAACTCAATCTACATAAACTTTTTTAACCTTGTGGATCAGAGTGTTTTAAGTCGCGGTATGCTTCTGGAGGCAACACAGCGCAAAGAAGCGGAACAGAGTTCTTTGAAGGAGATAAAAGTAAAGAAAGTAATGAAAAAGGATTCTGATTACAGTCAGGCTTTCATCTCTGCCACGGAGCTACACAAAGAATCACAAGCCATTAGAGACCCTCTGCCAAAGATAAATAAACTGCTTTCCGGTATCAAACAATTTGAAACAGCAGCTTTACTGGCTGGAAATGACTCCCAACTCTACAGTGCATTAATGCAGCGAAACAATTTACGCAACACGGTTATTGTTTTATCGCTGGAATATGTAAAAGAAAAAATTGCAGCCGAATCCGTCAGCAGCAGTGATGCCCCTGAGTTGATAAGAATGCTGGATCAAGCGGAATCTTTTTCCAGGAATCAGACAATTATCAATAATATTGAAGCTCTGCGAGAAAGATTGAACTCCCTACAATAAATTATTAGCGCTTTCGTAAAATGGAAACAGTAGCAAACAACAAAATCACAATATCGCGAGAGGAGTTTTTGGAGAGTTTTACTCAACTCTATCACGCCATCAAAGATTATGATCAATTAATAAATATGGTGTCGGATGATAAATCTTTGAAAGCTTCAGATATTGTGTCTCAAATCCAAGCCAGAATAAGTCAACTTGAATTTGGAAGCGTTAATGTACGAGCAATGGAGATTATTGGTACCTATCTCCGTTTTACTCTAGAAAAATTTAAGGGTGATAAACTGACTTTTCTAATCCCTGACAATCTCAATGATGATTTTTTCTCCGTGAATGATGGCTATCTGGATCTATCTAAAAGTATCCAGAAAGTTGAGGAGGACCTCAGGGAGATTGAGGAGAAGGTTTATTACCTATCCCGCTTACTGCCGCCTCACAATGTGGATAAAATCAGGTTATTACTCAAAGCAACTTCAAGTTTTTTTAAGTCCATTGTCCGTAAAGACATTGATGATATGGAAAGCCACATAAACCATATGCATCATTTGACAGCCAGTAAGGAAAGCTACTTTGTTATCAATGACATCGGGCGTATGGTGAGGGATATTTATAATTCCCTGGAGGACTTTAGTGCGCATGTTAAGATTGAGGAGATCGAACCCAACATTGTTAATGAGATGCCCGATGCAATCGACAAACTGAAGCTGGTTATTAAGAGAATGGAGGATTCTGCCAATTCTACTCTGGATAATGTGGAATCCCTATTGGAAAGTAATAGTAAAAAACTTGAGGAAAACAACGAAATGCTGAACCAATGCGATGCAATTGAACAGCAGTTGCTGGACCTTAAAAATGATGAATCTGATCGGGAAGTAAAGATAGAGAAGATAATTGATACGCTGAAATCTTCCATGCACAAGAATCTGATCGATCGATCAGCTTTGCTTAAAAAAGAGGAATCCACCTATTTTGATATCATTTCAAATCAATCCTTCCAGGATATTACAGGGCAGACCTTAAAAAAAATCATCAGCTTCATTGAGCAATTGGAATTTAATCTCCTTCAGATTCTTCAAAAGTACAGTGGGCGATTTGTGGGGGATTCGCAAAAATCAGTCAAGGGTAAAACCGTGTCGCCTCTTGTGGGTAAAGAGGAAGTTGATGGTATTGTTTTATACGGTCCGCAAGATAACCAAGATGAAAAAAGTGAGATCGCCAAACAGGATGATGTGGACAAGGTTTTGGCGCAATTCGGATTCTAAACTTCGCAATCACTCTTCGTCTAAACTCATCAACTCCTTTCTTGTTACCGGGAGCTTCAAAATTTTTCCTGTTTTACCGGGTTGTATGGACTTGTTCAATAACCTTGATGCTTCCAGCTCTTTTTGATATCGAATATATTTATCTTTAGAAGAGGATTCACCCTGGCTTTTTTTCTGAAGGACTTTGGTTTTTTTATGGGTGGCGTAGTAGGATTCAGCTTTCGCCTTGCCGGCATCTGAAATTGTGGACGTCTGACGTGTATTAAAGAACTTCAGCCCGGTGATTCTTTTTAATATTTTACCAATTCGAAAGGAATCTTTCACAAGGTTATCCACTGATATCGATCTTCAAACCGGCCTGTCGTTTGAATTTTTCTGCTATTTCAGCGAATTTGGTGTCAGGAATGGTGCGAATGACATTGCCTGTATTTTTGTCCACTACATCTATGTATACCTGACTCCCTTCATTTCTCTGGTAAAAATTTAATTCCCGCCATTTAATATTTTCGCCAATCAGTTTTTGCACAGCTTCCTGATTATTGATAACTGCTTTGTCCAGTTTGATTTTTTTACTGGCTGGTTTGATCAGCTTATCAGTCTTGGCTTCATCCGCTGATTTGATCTCTTTTTTTTCAACTTCCGACTGCTTTCTATCGTTGACGTTGTAAGGCGTCATTCGATTAATTGGGACTTTATCTGTTTTCATATTAGTTTCTCCAATTATGATTTATTGGGGAATTTAGCATTTAGAGGATGCCTTTTACCACTCCTTTTTCTGAGAATAGTCTACCGGAGCCATCATGGAATCTTGAATAAGATTTTGTTTGATGGACATAATTTGTAATTTTCTTGTTCAGTTTCAGTTTGGACTTTTCAATTTCAGCATCCCTGCTTTCTTTTTCCAGGCGGTTGATAGTTCCACGATTATTGTCCTCTATGGATTTGATCACTACCACAATGGATTCAAAGAGTTCTTCTTCCTGCTGATGAGCCTTAATTCCAGTCTGTTCTTCCCTGCTGAGAATGGCCTCATCATTTTTAACCAGATCTGATAAAAGCTTTGCTCGTTGGCCCACTGCTGACTCCGGATTTGTTTCGCCAATGGCAGCTTTAATTGATAGCTTCAACAGAGCATCCAGCAACTGTTTTTTCTTTTTCACCAGATCAGTAAGCGTATTATCCTTAATGTTCTTCATTGGTCTTTTAACCGAATAGACTTCATATTTTATATCTATTTGCCAATGCAAAATTCTTCAAAAATTTTATTCAACATGTCATCAGGAGTAGTCTCTCCAACAATCTCGCCAAGTGCTGAAAGCATTTGAGTCAGGTCAATCGCAAGTAATTCCTCTCCAATACCCGATTCTAAGGATTCTTTAGCTTTGTAAAGAGTCTCAAGTGCATTTTGGGCTGACAGTTTTTGCCTGATGTTGGTTAGCATCGTCTCTTCAACCAACCGGCCTTTTCGCCCCGATATGAAATCAAATATCTTCTTGCGCAGATGATCAATATCTTCCTCCTTTAGGGCCGAAATAACTATCTGATCATTATTTTGCCACTGATCAGGAATGGTGATTGAACTCGAATTCACCAGATCTCTTTTGTTTAAAACAAGCAGGATTGGTATGTTTGAAATATCAACAATATCTGCCAATTCTATCGTAAAAGAGGGATTCGCCAGATCAATTACCCACAAAATAAGATCAGCTTTTTTAATAGCCACAAATGCCCGTTCTATGCCCTCCCGCTCTACTTCGTCACCAGTCTCATGAATACCGGCCGTGTCTATTAGCGAGGCAGGGATTCCATGGATTGAACAGGATTCCTCTATGGTATCTCTTGTGGTACCCGGTGCTTGATTGACGATTGATCTGGATTCCTCAAGCAGGCCATTCAGGATTTTTGATTTTCCAACATTGGGCTTTCCGGCAAGAACGATCTTGTATCCCTCGCGAATTTTAATCCCTGTATCCGCCGAGTGAATCAGCCGTTTTAACTCATGCTCTATTGTTCTGATCCGGTCCCGGATCTGATTAATATTGCTGAAAACTGTGTCCTCTTCCGGAAAATCGATTCCAGCATTGACCAACGATAGAATCCAGGAGACCTCCTCTTTAATCGTTGATATTTTCTCGTACAGTTTTCCTTTCAGCTGATTAACCACCATGTTGAGATTCAGGTCGCTTTGAGCCTTTATCATATCATTGGTTGCTTCTGCCTGGGTCAAGTCGATGCGCCCATTCAAAAAAGCTCTCTGTGTAAACTCCCCGGCATTGGCTAACCGTGCACCTCGATTCAAAACAGCGTTCAATATCCTGTTAGTAATGAAACTTCCACCATGGCAATGAACTTCAACAACATCTTCTACAGTGAAACTATGGGGCTTCTTCATGATACAAAGGAGAACTTCATCAACGGAAGTATTGTCTATTTCGATCCAGCCGTAGGTCAGAGTTCTGTCTTTAATATCGGAAATTGAGTGATGTCGTTTGGATTTGAATATTTGACCGGCAATTGAAATAGCCTTCTCCCCACTTATTCGAATAATACTTATTCCCGCTTCTCCAGGAGCTGTCGCTATTCCTGCTATTGTATCATTAAAATCCGGAATCATCGAAACTGGTTATCTTATTTGTTTTTTTATGTGCAAAGGATTAAACTCTCTGGCCTTATCTTACCGCCTGGCTTATTGAATGTCTCTCATAAAAATATCCCGATACTCGTCCAGATATATCTCCGAGAGATACGCCTGAGAATCCTGTCTCATATTTTGTACGATCAGTTTCTGCAAGATCAGATTCTTCCGAAAAAGATTGCGTACCGCATGAAAGTGTTTGTTTTTCTTATCAAAACATCTCTTTACAGATTGCCCCATGTAAATCGAATCTTCGGAGGCATACCATGCAAAAAAAAGTTCACTCTCTTTACGGGTTTTATAATACGATTGGAAATAATCCTTTGCCTTGTTATAAAAATCAAAACTAGAGGATAGACTGACTTCTGCGCATTCAAAATCAATCTTTTCAGGACGTCGGGAAGAAGATAACCATTCACATCCCGAAAACAGCAGGGAAATCAGAAAAAAAATTAGTAACTTTTTCATAAGTATAGTCTTTCATCGTTACGATTAAAGAATTCAATTGAGGCTATTGCCAAACACCGAACCGATTTACTGAATCAATGCAAAATGAAATCCTGATTGCCTTTGGGGCCGAAAAAAAGAACACAAATAAAAATGCAATCTTTGCACCCGCGAAGTTGATATTCTTTCTTGCGATAAAGACAATATCAACCTATTATGGTGCGAATTTGATAAAACAAAGAAGCCACTTTACATGGCTTCTGCTAAAATGTTATGAGTTAGAATATTCTAATCATAAGATAAACAGGAAATCCCTTATTTGAAAGGGATTAAGATTGATGTACCAAAATAATAATTTAATGGTTAAGTGATATGGATCTAGCAGCTCTGATAGGATCAATTGGAGTATTATTTGTTTTCCTCATGGGGGCATCCAATACATTCAGTAATTTAGGAGCCATTTCGCTAATGTGGAATCCTCCTAGTTTTATTATTGTGGCAGTGGGAACTATTGTGGCAACGATAGGATCATACCCCATGGAAGTTATTGCCGGACTACCCCGTTCCATTGGTAGGGTCTATAAATCCAAGTCGGTTCCTCTGATTGAAACACTTGTTATCATTGTCGATGTAGCGAAGGTTGCCAGGAAAAATGTTCTGGCAATTGAAGATTCCTTGCCGAGCATTGAAAACGAGTTCTTGAGAAATGGCTTGAGGCTCGTTGTCGACCGCGTCGATCGAGAATTGGTTACCGACATTATGATGTCGGAAATGAAATACGCCGACCAGAAAAAAACCCTCGATCAGGGGGTTCTCAAACTGATGTCATCCTATTCACCAGCATTTGGGATGATCGGAACACTGATCGGACTTATTTTGATGTTGGCGGATTTAAGTGATCCCAATTCTATCGGTCCCAACATGTCTGTCGCATTGATAACAACCCTGTATGGTTCTCTTTTATCAAATGGCATATTTTTGCCATGGGCAACAGCCCTCGATACGGCAAGAAAAAGCGAATTGGTTTTGTATGAGATGGTTCGCGACGGAGTGCTGTTTATTGAGAAAAACGAGCGTGCTGAGTTTATTGAACAGGATTTGATGAACTACTTAACCCCCGAATTAAAAGCCAAATATGAAGAGCTGAAATTCAGTAGCGATAAGGGAAAATAATGGCAGTTCAAGAAGAAGTCGAATGTGAATGTGGGGAAGAAAGAGTCGAATGGATCTACACCTATGGTGATATGGTTACCCTTTTGTTGTGTTTTTTTGTTCTACTCTTTGCCATGTCCAAATCCGATGAGCAAAAGTTCAAGGCCGTTTCCGCCTCTTTCCGAGGAGGTCCCCCGGCGTCGCCATTTATGTTTAGCGGTGCCCCTACTCCAATGGAAAATATAGAATCTGTCTTAAAAAAAGCCGATATCGCAGAAGTGACCGATATTACCATGGATGACAGGGGAATAGCTGTCTCCTTCAGTGATTCGGCTATGTTCGGTCCTGGATCAGCCGAACCAACTGAGGAGGGGATTCAAACCATTGAAAAATTCGCCAGGATTCTATACGCAATTCCCAACAGAGTCATTATCGAAGGGCACACAGACAATGTCCCCATAAGAAGCCCCGCTTTTCCATCCAATTGGGAACTAAGCGGTGCCAGGGCTGGTTCAATTGCTCGCCTACTGGAATACTTTGGCATTGATAGCACCCGCTTGGAGATAGCGGGATATGGTTCAACCAAACCCAAAGTGGCCAATGACAGTCCTGAGCTTCGGCAATTAAACAGACGGATTGACGTATTAATTAAACCGGAAGGATATTAATACCTGATTGTTTATCCACAACTCTTTATATAGCATTTTACTCTTTAGATTCAGATCCTCAAGATGCGATTTGAATCTTTTTTTTTTTCACGACAGGTAATTTAGATATGCAAAAAAGCTATACACGACCCAACAAACCCGATAACCGCTTAAAGCTGGTTATCTCCATTATTATCACGGTTTTCCTGATTTTGGTTTTGTTCGGAGCCAGGCAATTATTAAATGAGATTAGGATGATCTCTGAAGGTCAGCAAATATTGATTTTAAAACTTACGGAACCGGAGAGAAAAAAGGTCGATGAAGAAACAGAAGAAAATGGCGATGAATACGTTTCCAGAATAGAATATGTTAAGTTTAAAAACGAAACCAATAAAACCATCAAAGATTTAACCCGTGAAATCAGTATGATTCAGACAAAATTGAAGATGAAAAGAATATCATTAGATCGAAATTAGATTTTTTGGAATCAAATTTTAGTTATTGCAGTTTTTTCTGATAAATTGAAGGTTGAGAAAAATTAGTACCACTTGGCATCATACTTCATGATCACCAACAAAACTGTCTGGCGATCCATTTTCAACCAAAAAACAAAAGAGCTTCTTCGTAAAACTGCAAATTCCGACTTCCATTTCACTTCTATTAGCCAAACTTGAATAAATCACGAATAATTACAATTTTTTGTTTTTCCAAGTTTATGTCGATAGATTCTGGAATGAACTATTAATCGAAACCAATCCGGTTTTCAATTCCACTCAGGTTATTATTAATATGCCAGAAGATTTTTACCAGAAGGGCTTAGCATATTTGGATCAGTTTCAGATGGAAATGCCGGATTGGCTGGAAGAGATAAAAACAACAGGTTTGAACTACAAGGTCCCTATCATTGATGATGATATGGGGCGTTTTTTGCGAATCATTTGCTCACTTAAAAAACCCGGTAAAATATTGGAGATCGGTTGTGGAATTTCTTATGCTACTCATTGGATGCTATTGGGATCACCTGAATCAGAGATTACGGGTCTTGATTACAATGCCGATCGCTTAAAATTCTGTCGGAACTTTCTGAAAAAATCCGGTTTCTCAAAAAAGGTCAGTTTAGAGCGTATATGGGCCAATGATTTTTTTGAAAAGAATGATACTACTTTCGACTTAATCCTGCAGGATTCCACAAAAAAAGATTATGCAGGAATGATTGAAAGCTGTTATCAATGCTTAAATACAAATGGTTTATTAATCGTTGATAATATATTCTTTAATCAAAAAGTGTTTGGTCTCTTACCAGAGCAAGAAAAAAAATACAAAAAGGCTGTCCTGGCGCTTGAACAATTTAATCAAGAAATTTCACAGCATCCCGGTTTTTCATGCCATTTCTTAGCAATAAGTGATGGAGTATTAATCGCACAACGCAAATAATAAAGGACCTCATGGGTGTCCCCGTTCATACATTAAACAAGGAACAAAAAGTCTGGTATGCCAGATTTGTAATAGGTGCCATTCTGGCAGACGATGAAATCAGTCCTTCCGAAGTTGATTTTTTAAAACAAGTGATCAGTATCGTCGATTCCCCCGATGATAAAAAAGAATTGATGCAGTTGATCAGTGTTAAAAAACGACCTCCCCTTACGCCTCCAAAAGGAATCAGTAAGGAGGTGTTGGCTGCCATATTTATTGAGCTTATATTGATAATGATCTCGGATCTGGATTTTGCCGACAAAGAGAAGGAATATTTAAAGGAAGTCTCTCAGCTATTTAATTTTTCTGACGCCTATTTCAATGAATTAATGAGTTGGGGTGAAACCGGTCTTGATTGGAAAAGTTCACAACGTTATCTGATTGCTGAAGATGGAAAAGTTGCCAGTTTCAGCGTGCCTTTAGACAAGCTGAATCCCGACCAGAAAAAATGGTATGCCTATGTTCTGATTGCTACCATCATGCTTGACGGAATGGTCGAAGATACCGAGCTTCAATTTTTAAAAGCGGCCATGTGTATATTGAACAATAAAAAAGACCAGCAGCAACTGGTTGGATATGTACGCAACAAAATGGTGCCGCCACTAACGGAACCAACCGGAATCCCTGATAAAATGTTACGTCTTATTTTTTTCGAAGTGATCCTGATTGTGTCCGCTGATGAATCGCTGTCCTACAAGGAACAAACTCATCTGAAGAATATAGCCAGTTTGTGCAGCTTTCCCAAAGAGTTCCTGGAAAAAGCAATCGAATGGTGTAATCAGGGAATCTCATGGAAACAGACAAAGAATCCGTTAATAGCCCGCTGTAAATTCAGTGCCACGTCCACAAATTTACAAGCTCAAGGTCCTTTGGAGGTGCATCCGGAAAACAATTCGGTTCTTTTCCGGGACTTGGAGTGTTTTATTTGTGAGTCTTCCAAAAAAACAAAAGGCTACCAGTTGAAACCGCATAGTCAGGAACCAAACCGCAATATCTTTGGAATAACAACCTATTTGGAAAGTTTGGGAGACCAGGACTATATCGATTTTAATCGCATTAAGGTATTCGTTTGTCCCAACTGCTTTTTTGCCAGTACCGAGAAAAACCTGTTCAAAAAAAATAAAGGTGAGAACCCTCCGTCAGCATTGAGCGGTAAAAAGTTTAAAGACTTGTGGATGAAAAATGTCAGTCAGAGAAAGTCATTGATGGCAAAATGCAGCAAAGAGATTGGTTCCTTAAAACGCTCAATTCCCACTATTGAAAAGACCTATCAATTGTCCATCCAAAGCGCCCAGACGCTGGCAACAACAACAAATGATCAGTCATATAGCTGGCAGGCAGTTACCTTGAAACTGACCCTGGCAGAGATCATGATGAGTAATGGTGATGAAGCAAAAGCCGATGAATATCTTGAAGAAGCCAGACAAGCAGCCGAAGAACTGTTTCGCAGTGCTTCCAATAACCTGGTAGCCATCAGAAGCGCACGGCTGTTGTTTTATATTGCTCTCTATAACAATGATGTCAGAACAGCCGGTCCCTTTGTAGATTATATCAGGAATCTGTATCAGGATGACTCAGGATCACTAAACGCCAATGAATCTGCTATCCTGCGAAAAGTGTTCGGTGAAACCCAAAATGCCCTGAAAAACAGACCCGACTATAAAAAAGAAAACCTGATGGGGTATCACCTTGACATATAATAGCTGACTAAAAGAAGTTGACTCTCCCCATAGAAAACTAGCGCGGATATGCACTCAAATCTTGATGTTTTCAGGCAAGTACAAGCGATATATTAAAAAAACAGTTTGCTGCCGACGAGATATTACCGTTGGTTTTGATCTGAGAGAAATTGGGCATAGTCGCGGTACATTTGATCGTTAATGAGGATTGAGGCGTGGCTTTCATTGTAACCGTGAGTATTGGTAATGCCCCATTTGCGGGCAAAATTTAATATTTTGCTTTCCGGCGTGAACTGGTCGTAAAGACCATAAAGGATCTGGATGTTTTGCGGATCGGTGAGGGATGAAATAGTGTATGGATTAACTTTTTCATAGGTTTTTCGAATCAGTTGTTCAGACAGCCCCGATTGAACCATACTTTTTACTACGCCAGCCATGGCCGGGTGAAAGATAAGAGAGTTCCAGTCGACAATGGGAATCATCAACGTCAGATGATCATAAGCAAAGCTGTTGGAGGAAAGCCAGAGAAAAGCGGCGCCAATAGATCCGCCCCAGCCACTGATAGATTGATAATCTTCCTTCTTGAGGAAATCTAAGGCTGTGTTGATTTCAAAACAGACATGGCGAATCAGTTCCAGATTTCCAATATGACTTGCTGTAAACAATCCTTGTCCCATCTCATATCCCTCTTCAATCCGATTAAGATGGTGGGGGATGTTGTAAAACAGAATGGCATAACCGGCTTCCAATTCTGCATAGAAAAACTCCTTGATAAATCGGAAGGCAAAATCGGAAACTCCAAAACCCGGAATCCACAAGATCGCTTTTTGAGGTGACAGATTGCTTTTACGGTAAAGATAAAAATGAGCAATATCGTTTTCACCATTTCGTTTTTTTATGGTCGAGGGGAAACTGATTCGTTCCATGGTTAAATCCCCCTTCAAAGCCCAATCTTTTAAGGGTTCACGCTTGATCTCAGGTGGGAACTCAACGTTATCAGCCTGCCGATAATCATAACTGGAGAGATAGTCTGTCAGTTCTTGTTGCGAATCTGTTTTGAAATCGCTGAGAATCGAATCAGCGATTTCCTCAATTCCGGATTGATCCAAATAGATCTTTAGCCGGGTACAGGATGCAAAAATTGCTAAAACTGCTAATAGGACTGTGACTCGAATAATCACCCTTTTCTTCAGCATCGTTTTTTACTTTTTCGGAGTGGTATTAAAAAGGCCTATAAAATTAATAGTCAATAAATGTGCCACAAGGCAACTCCGGGGGATAAAAATTTTCTTAATAGATACAGATAGATACCTTAAAGAAATTAGCGACCTAAAAACCTGTAGTTGCTGAGACAGTAAAAAAGTGTCTCAGGTGACTCCCCAACGCAATGTTGAAGATGACATGAGCTTTCTATGAGAATAGATTGATTTACATGATTCATCTATAACAAACGGTGAGAAATAACCATCCTGCATTTTTTCTTCTCCCATGGAAACAGGGTTTCGACTACAGACAGGATCAACTCAGTTAATTAGCAGGCAATTTATAAGTCCATCTCGAAGATTTAGAAATAATCAAATAGAAATAAGGTAATCCAGGGAATATAGGTAATCAGCAGGACTTTAACGATGAGAATCAGCAGGAAAGGCAGTACATTCAGATAGATTTCTCCCAGAGGTTTGTCGAAACGGTAGGACGCCAGAAACAGATTAAGTCCTACAGGTGGGGTCAGGTATCCCAGTTCCATATTAGAAAGAAAAATAATACCAAGATGAATGGGATGAACTCCAAAGAGGACGCCCAAAGGCAGTATTAGCGGAACGACAACCATAATGGCAGAAAATATGTCCATCAAACATCCGGTAATCAGTAAAGCGACATTCAACAGGATCAAAAAGACCAGTTTTGAATGGATATGCTCCTTGACCCAGCCACTGAGATTCATGGGGATTTCGGCATCGACAATAAAGTAGGACAGCCCTTTGGAACTCGCCAGAATTACCAGCACTCCACCGATGATGGGAAGGCAGCTGAGCATAATCCCGGGTATGTCGTTGAACTTAATGTCTCGGTGAAGGAACAAGGCAACCAAAAGCGAATACAGCACCGCTACCGCACCGGTTTCTACGATAGTAATATATCCCCCAAAAAATCCGCAAAGCAGAATAACCGGAAGTAATATATCCCAAACGGATTCTCGAGCAGCTGAAATAACCTCCGTCATTTCAAATGGAACCCTTTTGATTTTCTGTTTTGTCGCTATAGACACACAATAAAGGGACATGATCAGTATGGTAACCAAACCGGGGATCAAACCGCCAATGAACATGTCTTTAATACTAATCTGGGCAACAACACCATAAAGTATAATTGTCAGACTTGGTGGAAACATCAGTCCGATATGACCGGACGAAGTGAGCAACCCGTGTGTAAAACCTTCTTTGTAGTCACCTTTAATCAGAATAAACGAAAGCAGACCTCCCAAAGCCAATATTGTTACGCCTGATGCCCCCGTGAAGGTTGTAAAAAAAGCGCAGACCAGTATCGCCATGATTGCCATACCGCCAGGCAGCCAGCCGAACAGTGATCTGAATAAACCTACAAGTCGCTCTCCGGACTTGCTTTCTGACAGTATGAATCCGGCAAATGTAAACAGTGGGATAGCGGGGATGGAATGGTTGATCAGCATGGTGTAGGATTCATTGGGGATGCTTTCTAAAGCCCCGCCATTGTGGAGGAAAAGAAAAAAGGCGACCCCTCCCAAAACAACAAAAATGGGGGTTCCAACCAGGATAGATACTGCAAGCACAACAATGGCGGGAACTGCCAGTGAGGGTGTTAAAGAGGCTACGTATTCCAGGTTTTCATGCAGCGCTACTGAGAGATTGACGGGAATGCTGTCCAGAATGTTGAGCAATGGAGCCAATGAAAAGAGCAATCCAATAGCAAAACCAGTCACCGTGGCGAGAGTTATATTTTTTAATCCCGAGAAAACCCAATTAAACCTGGCAGCCATTGCTCCATAACCAACCGGTAGGACTAGAATAAAAACTTGAATGGGCAGAATCCCAATCTTCTGCTCTTCACCAAAACCGATCAGAGTCATGGACAGGGAACTCCAGAAAAGAGTCCAACATACAGAAGAGGAAATTATCGCTGTTATCCTTATTATTCTCGATTTCCACGGGGCCTTAAATGCATTGATCCCGGCTACTAAAGACAAGTGCCGTTTTTCCCTGGAAGTGATCATGCCCCCTAAAAATGTGACCAGTAATACCAAATGTCGGATATACTCGCTTGAACCCGGAACTCCGGTTTGAAAGATTCCACGCGCTACTATTTCACAGATTGGGAAAAGTGCCAGTAGGAAGAGTGAAAAATAAGCCAATGATTGCTCACTTACCCGGATCAATTTAGTGATGCCTGTTTTCTTCATAGCTTTTTTCTATACTCTTTGAGATCTTGCTTGAGTTGAGTCAGTAGACTTTCAGAAAAAACCTTTCCGATAAGATAGTTGTATTCCGAAGAAGCTGTGTTTTTCCATATTTCAGCAATATCAGGAGTAACCCTGTTAACCACCAGACCGTGCTTAATCATGGTGGAGATGGCTCTCTTCTCAAGATCAACTGATATCTGCCTGAGATTTCTCATCAATACTTTTGTGGAATTAACCAGCTCCTCACGGTTCATTTTATCAATCTTTTTCCAGGTTCTTTCATCCAATATAAGCGCGCCGGTTAAAGGGGCAAGGGGTAAGGAGCACATGTTCTTTGCCAGGGCAAACCATTGAAAGGTGGCTGATACTAAGGGGGGCATGTAATATGCCGTAACCATGCCGCTTTGCAAGCCTGTCATAATGTTATTGGTGGAGAGAGGTACCGCGTTGTATCCACCTGTTCTCCAACCCTGCAGCATAGTGGCATCGGAATCTGTAACAGCCAGGATGTGCTTTTTCAAATCGTCCGGATAAAAAACCGGGTCTTTTGAAAAGATGTGAATCCAGCCGGCACGAGACCAGGCTACTACAGCAAAGCCCTTGTTAATCAGTAACTCTTCAAAATAGGGGGAATGCTTATTTAAAAGAAAGTCAATCTCGTCATCATTCTGAACCAGAAACGGCAGGCTGAGAGAGAGAATCTCCGGTGTGATTTTGGCAATGCCGGAGCTGGTAAAAACGCCGCCCTGGAGTTGACCGATACGCATTTTGCGTATCATGTCCGCTTCATCGCCGACGATCCCTCCCGGGTAAATTTTGACTATTATTTTTCCCTTTGAGATTTTTTTCCATTCAACTGCCATTTCCCTTAGTGAATTGTCCCATGGCGATCCTTCAGGGGCCGGACTTCCAATCTTCAGGGTTAAGGAGTAAAGCGGACTGGTGATCCCCAGGAGCAAAACAAAAAGCAGACAGAAAACATGTTTCATTTTTTTTCCTCATCTTCAGATTCGATTAGAAATTTATCATTCTTATGATCCAGAAACCAGCGAGCCTTTCGTTGGGAAAGAATATTAACCAGCCTTATATCCGGATACAGGTCGACATCTATCATCAGGGCTTCATCCAATAGTCTCGAGAATTCATTAACATCCTGGTTTTTAATAGAGACAGTAGTGGCAAGAGCAACATAGGGTGAGGCATTTTTGCCCTGGGAGAATTCCAGTGCTTTCTGAAAATGATAGCGGGCTTTCACTTCGCTGCCCCCCATTGAAACCGGAAGGGCTCCATAATAGGAGATAAAAAAACCATGGATCACACCGGAATTAAAGGATTCATCAAGCAGGAGAGCATGATTCATCAAAGTAACCGGCCTATGTTTAGTTGCCCCCAGCTCAAAATCAAGGGCGTCAGTGGAATAAGCGCCCAACCATCCGGCAGCTGCCCAATAAAGCGAGGGAACATCATCTTTTGTTACTGATTTGAGAGCTAATTCCATCTGATCTTGTTTCAGCAACTGCAAAAAGCCGGGATGTTTTAATTCTAGGGCCTGCAAAACGTAGTCCCGTCCCCGCAGGTATAACCGTTTTGCCCTTCGAAACATCTCCTTCTGCCTCTCAAATTCATCATCTTCCAGCATGGTGGCCGGAGTATGCAGATACGCATTGGCATACATGATAAATCCCTTTCCCGTTGTCAGATGCAATTCAGCATTATCCGGAGACTCCTGCAATAATGCTTCAAACATCTTCAACAAAACAGGAAAGGCATCTCCCACTAATTCCGGATCATCTTCTCCCATAAATAGTGAACTGTCTCCCGAGGCGGACATGGAATCAGCGACTATCCCAACTGCAATATCTCTCATGGAGCATGAGGAAATTAGAAAACCAATCAGGCATGGAAAAATCAATCTTGTAACTGTTTTTTTCATTTTAGTTAGAAATTTTGGATATAACAGTCTTCATTAATGCACATTTATAGAACCAAAATTTATAGCTAATCATAAGGTTTTGTCAATTTTTCCGAGATACAAAGAAATTAAAAACCAATCCACTTAAAAGGAGGTTGGTTTGATCGTAATCAAACGATGAAAAAACAGAACTTGGGGACGTTGTTGACTATGTATACAAACAAGAGAAAGCCAGATGGAAATCATTAAATTGTCGGATATTATTGTCCACAATGTCCCAGATTTTCTGGAAATCGGATAATGTTAAACATTATTGTTTGTCCACATTGTCAACAACGTTTTTCGTCTTTATTCATCGAATGTTCCCAGAGAGGGAGTTAACAATCTGATATTTTTTCCATTAAAGAGCTTTTGATGAAAATTTCTGTATTACCGATCCTTACTCCAAGAGTAATTTTGAGGCTGATTCTTTATATTGTAAAGTTGAGCAAACAGTGGTTTAATACAAATATAACTGTGTGATGTAGCAAAGAACAATCCTCTCAACAGAAGAGCCGTAACAATCGAATAAACTGGTCTATGGCAAAACCAAAATCCAAAGTATTGACGGTTTTATTGTTATACATTGTTTTCTTTTCAAGCTTTTCAACCAGCGCCCAAGAACAGCCGTTATCGTTTACTCTGGATGCACCAATCTATAGAGAAAAAGAAGCTCAGGCCATTTCCAGGCAGTTAAAACGTCTGGGAATAAAAGTAGCTGTAAAGATCTGGACAAAATCCACCCTGAGGGAAAAAATCAGAACAGGAGGACGGGTCGCCTATCTAACCGATTGGGGGAGCGCCTATTTTGATCCCTTCGATCTGGCATTACCGAAGTTTTCCACCAATGGGCAGGGGAACTTCTCTTTTTTTTCCAACCACAGGGTTGATTTACTGTTGAATCAAAGCATGTCCACGAGCAGCGTGAGGAAAAGAAAGGAGCTGTTCCATGAAGTCCAACAGCTTATTTTTAAGGAAGCTCCCTGGGTGTTCGGATATACCCTGGCAAATATTGAAGCCTCTTCAGTCAATGTTCTGAATTTCACGTCATCTGAAAACAATCGCATTAATCTGCATGATGTTGAGTTGAGGAATGGGGATGTCTTAGTGGTTGGTATGAATGCCAACACCTTTTATACATTCGATCCTGCCATGCACCGAAGCAGGGAGGCGGAGACGGTAATCCGCAACATGTTTGACGCATTGGTTACCCGCAACAGGAATGGAGCAATTGTGCCTGAGCTGGCTGAATCATGGGTATTGGACGATGACAAAAACTATCTGTTCAAATTGCGATCAGGAGTCAAATTCCATGATGAAAGCCTTTTGACGGTTGATGATGTTGTTTTTACGTTTCAACGTATCCTGCAATCAGGGAGTATTAATGGCCAGTCCAGTCCACGGAAGGAATTACTGGGCCCTCTGGAGTCTGTAACCAATGTGGATAACACACATATCCTGTTTAAACTGTACACCCCATTTCCACCCTTCCTTCAAGCTCTCGTTCATTTTCAGATTGTCCCCCGGGATTATATTAAACGGGTTGGTGACGCCGAATTTGCCAAGAAACCGATGGGGACCGGACCATTTAAATTTACAGAGGGAACGCCTGAGAAAGGGATCACCATGGAACGGTTTTCCGGTTATTATGGGGGTGCACCAGCTATAACACCAGTTGGACCCGCGAAATTGAAAACGGTTGTTTTCAAGCCGATGGCAGACCCCGCAATCCGGATTTCAGAGCTGTTAGCTGGTAACCTGTCCATTATTCAAGCTGTTCCTGTCGAAAAAATTTCTCTGTTGGCGAAAAATCCCAACACAAGAATCTCCTCGGTTTTAGGAACCCGCTCCTACCAGATTGAGCTCAATAACAACAAACCTCCTTTTAATGATATCAGGGTTAGAAAGGCTCTTAATTATGCCATTGATTGGCAGGATATTTTGAACAAGGTGTATGCAGGTTACGGACAGAGAATCGCCACTTGTTTTTTGCCAAGCGGATTTGGTTATAATGCAGCCTTGAAACCTCATTTGTACGATCCTGATCAAGCCCGGGAGTTGCTGAGTAAGGCCGGCTATAGAATGATTGCGGAGACTGGGATTGAAAAGGTTCCTGTGGATGGAAAGAGTCCAGCACCGGACTTAAATTCGCTTGCAGAAACCGGGTTGAATTTGATGCTGGAATCCACACCAAAAAAGGTCACTATTGCATTAAGCGACGGGTCTGCACCTTTTCATTTTACTGACAGTGCAGGTAACCCCTCCGGTATGTTTGTTGATCTGTGGCGTTCATGGTCAAAGGTTACAGGCATCAGTATAAAGTTCCTGCCCTCTTCATGGAATGATACTCTGGAAAATCTCCGCCAGGGAAAGGCCGATATTCATGCCGGTTTGTTCAGAAGTGCTGATCGAGATTCTTATCTTGATTTCGGTGAGCCCCTTCATAAAAGTGATACCCATTTTTTCTACCACAAAAGCATTCTTGAGGTTGATGATCTGGAAGACCTTACCCCCTTCAGGATTGGTATTATTGAGGGAGATTATGCGCTTGATTTTATACGCAACCGTTTACCCGGTGCAACACTTTCCATATATCCTGATAATCGTTCACTCTTTGATGCGGTTGAGGTAGGTGATGTCAAAGTGTTTATCAAGGATACACCCATTGCCAGATATCACCTATCACAACGAAAGTTATTCAGTGAATTCAAGTTCCACAGTTCCCAGCCATTATATACAAATACCTTTTATGCTGCCGTCAAAGAGGGAAATACAAAACTCCTGCTGACTATACAACAAGGGATGAGCGCCATCCCCTTGGGGGAAAAAGCCGCTATTCAAAGAAGATGGATGGGGGTGTCAGAGACAAAAACGGAGGGCATGTTATCGATTGCCTTGCCTGAGAATAATTTGCCTTTTTCCGGCCTGGATTTTGAAGGGAAGCCTACGGGTTTGCTTGTGGATGTTTGGAGTCTATGGTCCAGACGAACAGGTCAACCCATCGAATTCAAGACTGGCGACAGTGATCAAACCCGCTACATGATAGACAAGGGGGAAGCGGACATTCATTCGGGCATTGTCCCGGATAAAGATTTGCAGAATAAACTGATTTTCAGTCAGCCGTTTTACAGGATTGCTTCCAGTTTCTTTTATCGGTCCGACATAGAGCCGAACTCCTTTGATCATATCCGAAATCAAGAGAAAATCGGGGTGTTGAAGGATTCCTACCATTTGGAAATCCTCAAACAAAAGTATCCAGGCAGCAGACCGCTGATTTTCCCGGATCATCAAACCATGATAAAAGCTGCTCTTTCCGGAAGAGTACAGATTTTCCTTTTTAATATCCCTGAAACATTGGAAATACTGGATCAATTCGGGGCAACGGGAGAATTTGTTTACGATTCAAAACTGATATTGGTAAATGATGTATATGCGGCCATAAGAAAAACTAACCAGAAGTTGTTAGCACTGGTTGACAGTGGCTTGGAAAATATCTCAAACGAAGAACTGATCGAAATTGAAAAAAGATGGCTTCCCTCACCCGATATCAGACAGCTTGGGGAGAAGAGCCCCCAGATCAGATTAACCCTGGATGAGAAGCAGTGGCTGGATACCCATCATTCTATTCGTTTAGGTGTAGACCCGGACTGGCCGCCGTTTGAGTTTCTGGATGAAGACGGGAAAAACCACATGGGAATGGCTTCGGATTTTATTCGCCTTTTGAATGAACGCCTGGGGCTGGACATGAAAGTTGTGCCTGTTTCATCCTGGCAGGAAGTTGTTGATAAAGCAAAGCGAAAGGAGATAGATGTTATTGCCTGTCTGACTGAAACTGAAGGCAGAAAAACGTTCCTCGAGTTCACCAAACCTTACCTCTCTTTTCCCCTGGTAATCATCACCCGGGAAGATTTTGAATTTGTTGGCGGTATCAAGGATTTGAGAGACAAACGGGTTGCTGTTGTCAATCAATATGCCATTCATGAACAATTACTGAAGCAGTTTCCATATCTGGCTCTTTCTCTTCAAACTTCGCCTTTAGATGGACTGCTGGCAGTTTCAACCGACAAGGCGGATGCCTATGTCGGTAACCTGATGGCTACCAGTTACCTTATTCAGAAACACAATATTGCCAATCTCAAAGTTGCCGCTCCTACCGGTTTTGCCAAGGATTTTGATCAATTGAAGATCGGAGTCAGAAAAGACTGGCCTATTCTTGTTTCCATATTGAACAAAGGTCTGGCAACCATCACTGATAAAGAGGGAACTGAAATTCAGCAGAAATGGTTTTCCGTCCGCTTTGAACACGGTATCGATGTTGACTATATTCGCACCATTATCATTCGGGTGGTCCTGGTATTTATAGTGGTATTCGCCATTATTCTTATCTGGAACCGAGTATTGAAAGCGGAGATCAACAGGAGACGGCGAGCCGAAACAGAACTTAAAAAGCTGACACTGGCTGTTGAGCAGAGCCCGGCTTCGGTGCTTATAACTGATAAGGACGGAGTGATAGAATATGTTAATTCCAGATTTACTGATATCACTGGTTATTCCTTTGAAGAGATTAAATCTAAAACCACCAAGCTTTTTGAATCCGCTGAGCTGTCCAAAGTAGCAAAGAGCGATCTATGGTCAACAATACGCTCTGGAAAACGATGGCAAGGTGATATTCTAAATCGAAAAAAAAATGGTGAGACCTTTTGGGAAAGTGTTTTGATCGCTCCTGTTTTCGACAGGAAAAATAAAATTACTAATTTTATCGCCGTCAGGGAAGACATCACCGAGCGAAAGCAGGCAGAGAAAGAACTGCTGGAAACCCGCGATGCTGCAGAAACAGCGAATCGAGCCAAAAGCACTTTTTTGTCTAATATGTCCCATGAGATCAGGACCCCCATGAATGCGATTCTTGGATTTTCACAGATTATGCTGCGCGACTCCTCTGTTTCTGCGGAACAGAAAGAAAACCTGCGAACAATATGGAGAAGTGGGGAGCATCTCTTGGGTTTAATCAACAGCATTCTTGAAATGTCCAAGATTGAAGCAGGTCGTGTTACTCTGAATCCGGAAAGTTTTGATCTCTTCTCTCTGTTGAATGATATTGAAATGATGCTGAGAGTCAAAACAAACGTCAAGGGGATCAGTCTGTCCGTTGAACACTCTGAAAAGGTCCCCCGGTTTATAAGAACAGACCAGGGGAAATTGAGACAGATCCTGATCAACCTGTTAGGGAATGCAGCAAAATTTACTGAAGAGGGAGGCGTTGTTCTCAGAGTTGATGCGGGAGAAAAGCATGCCATGTTGCGTTTTGAGATTGAAGACACCGGTCCCGGAATATCGGAAAGTGAAATAGAAAAAATATTCCAGCATTTTGAGCAAACAACAGAAGGCAGAAAAGTGGAAGGAGGCACTGGATTGGGTTTGGCAATCAGCAGAAATTATGCTGTCCTGATGAATGGTAAAATCAAAGCAACAAGTGAATTGGGTAAGGGTAGTCTGTTTTGCCTGGAGATACCATTTGAAATGGCTGATCTTAAGGAAATTGAATCAAAAAGGCCAAAACAGCGCGTGCTTTGTTTGAAACCTGGTCAGGATCCTGTTAAAGTTTTGGTAGTAGATGATCAGGCAACCAACCGAAAACTGATGGTTAATATACTCTCAAGCGTCGGTTTTGAAGTGGAAGAAGCTGCAAATGGCAAAGAAGCTATTGAGAAATTTAAAAACAATAAGCCTCAACTGATTCTCATGGACATTGTTATGCCCGAAATGGGAGGTATTGAAGCAACTGAAAAAATAAAACAGTTGCCGGGTGGAGATAAAACCGTTGTCTTTGCTGTAACCGCCAGTGTTCTTGATGACGAACGGGAAAAAATCGCACTTTCAGGAGCTGCAGAATTTATTCATAAACCTTTCAGAGAAGCGGATCTCTTTGAGAAGATAAAACAACACCTGGATCTTCAATTTGAGGTAGAAGATCGGGAAATCGAAGACAACAAAGAAATCCCTGATTCCGAAAACCTGACTCCGATTACAAGAGAAATAATAAAGCAACTGCCGGAGAAGTTAGTGAAGCATTTACATAACGCTGCATTGAATGGTTATAGAAAACAATTGAATCTATTGATAGACGAGGTTGGTGAGTTGAATTCAAACATTGCTGATCAATTGAGGCTGCTAGTTCAGAACTTCGATTATGAGAAATTATTGGAATTGTTGAAATGAAGCACAGCATAACGGAAACTCGATTATCCTTTCCCAGAAATCTCTAAAGGTGTTTATACATGGCAAAAGGCAATATCATGGTTGTCGATGACAGACCAGTCAATCTTGACCTTCTAGAAAATATGCTATCAGATGATGGCTATGAAATCAGACCTTTTCTCAAGGGAAAAATGGCTTTGAACTCTGCCCTGGTTGACCCACCGGATTTAATTCTCCTCGATATCATGATGCCTGAAATGGATGGCTATGAAGTCTGCCAAGAATTAAAGAGAATCGAAACAACCCGAGACATTCCCGTTATTTTTGTCAGTGCCAAATCTGTTACATTTGACAAAGTTAAGGCTTTTAATTGCGGAGGCGTTGATTATATCACCAAACCGTTTCAATTGGAGGAGGTACTGGCCAGAGTAAGAACTCACCTGACTCTTCGCAGGGTCCAATTGGAAATTGAGGATAAAAACCGCGAGTTGCAGTACACCTTAAAAGAACTGAAATCAACACAATCTCATTTGATTCAATCGGAAAAGATGGCTTCCATCGGTGTATTGGCTGCCGGAATAGCGCATGAACTCAATAATCCAATCAACTTCGTCAGTATCAGCACCAAAGGCTTGAAGAAGAAACTAAAACCTGTTATTGAATTGTTACAGCAGTTCGATAGGGGCAGCGTTACGAAGGATGATCTAGAAACCATCAATCAGCTGATTGCCACCATAGACGTATCACCTCGTCTACAAGCCATCAACGAACTAACAACAAATATCGAAACCGGTTCTGACCGTGCCGTAGAAATAGTAAGCGGACTAAGATCATTTTCACGTCTCGATTCGTCAAAAAAGGAAAAGATTGACATTCACAAAACCCTTGAATCGGCTTTGATTATTTTACAGAACCAGTTCAGACACCGAATCACTATCCAAAGAGAGTACGGAGATATTCCCCAGGTTTTGGGCTTTCCGGGAAAACTGGTTCAGGTTTTTATGAATATTTTCAAAAACGCCATTGATGCTATCGATTCCCGTAATGAGGAAAGCAACAGGAAGACAATCACCATTCGAACAACCATAAGAAAAACAGAAAATGGTCCGTATATCAATATTGATATTGCAGATACCGGTCCGGGGATTTCTGATGAGATAAAAGGTCAACTTTTTGATCCTTTTTACACCACCAAAGAGGTTGGAAAAGGGATTGGTCTGGGATTATCCATCGCTTTGGGAATTGTGGAAAGTCACCAGGGAAAAATCGAGTTGACCAGTAAAAAGGGAGAAGGCTCAACTTTTTCCGTACTTCTGCCGATCCAGGATAAAGCCGTATAGGAAAACTAAATCTAATCAGTTTCCAGGAGCACTATGATACTTAAGCAAAGGGAAAAACCGAGCATCTTGATCGTTGATGATGAAAAGGAAAACCTGACCGGGTTTAAATACCTGTTTGAAGATGTTTATGAAGTCTTTATTGCTGAATCTGCCGCTGAAGGGAAAAAAATCCTGCAGCAACATGACATTCAGGTCGTAATTTCGGACCAGCGCATGCCTAAAATGACAGGAGTTGAGTTCCTGCAGGAGGTACTCAAAGATTATCCCGATACAATCCGTATGATATTGACCGGATACAGTGACTTTGACGCGATTATTAGTGCCATCAATAAAGGACAGATCTATTACTATTTTTCCAAGCCCTGGAGCGAAACGGAAATGAAAATGATAATAGAAAATGCCCTTGAAGCCATTGACCTGAAAAAACAATTGAAGCAAAGCGAGGAATGCTTCCGGCAGCTTTCGGAGAATATCAGGGAGGTTTTCTGGCTTGTTTCTACCGACTGGAAGGAGTTGTACTACGTCAGCTCTGCCTTCCGATCAATTTTCGATGCCAGTGAAGAGCCTCTCTACGAAAACCCGTTGTTGTGGTTGGATTCGGTTCATCCCGAAGATCTCGATCAGGTTGCATCGTTTGTGAAAAAAACAGATCAAAACCTGGAATCCGAATTGGTCTTTCCGGGGTTTAGAATATTCAAACCCGATGATTCTATCCGCTGGATTTCGTTTAAGGTTTTTCCAGTAAAGGATCACAACGGAAAAACCTACCGGATTGCAGGTTTACTGGAAGATGTCACAGAAGACAAACAGACATTGGAAACGTTGATCCAGTCTGAAAAAATGATGTCAATAGGAGGATTGGCCGCCGGTATGGCACATGAGCTTAATAATCCTTTGTCCGGCATTATCCAGGGAGCCCAATTGATCGAACAGAGGTTCTCAGCTGATCTGGAAATCAACAAAACCGTTGCCAGAGAAACAAAAATAAACCTGGAGGCACTAAATCAGTATCTTGGAAAAAGAAAGATCCATCAAACACTGGAAAACATCAAAGAATCCGGATTGAGATCCTCAAGGATCATTTCAGATATGCTCTCGTTTAGCCGAAAAAGTGATTCCAGTATTGGAGATGTCCAAATAAAAACAGTCCTGGAAAATATTATCAACATTGCTCGTTCAGATTATGTTATGGAGATACATTATGACTTTAAGAATATAAAAATAATTAAGGATATCGAGGAAAACCTACCCACCGTTCCCTGTAATGAAACAGAAATCGGACAAGTTATCTTGAACCTTTTAAGAAATGCAGCTCAAGCCATGACAGCGACGAGCAGTAAAAAAGATCCAAAGATTATTGTTCGTGCAAAACTGGTTGGAGACAATGTAAAAATCGAGATTGAAGATAACGGTCCGGGAATGGAAGCATCGGTTGCGGAGAGGGTGTTTGAACCGTTTTTTACTACAAAAATCAAAGGAGAGGGCACGGGTCTGGGACTATCCATCTCCTACAAAATCATAACTATCAATCACAAAGGCAGTATTTCCGTTGAGTCAAAACCGGGACAAGGATCTATTTTTAGTATCCTGCTCCCTTGTTCACCATCTCAGGCTTAACCACAATAGAACCCAAAGCTTTTTGGAACTTCTGTTTCCCATTAGTGAGCTTGAATATTAAAAGCGAATAGTCGGGAAGAGACCGGGAGAAACAAGAAAACCAGCCGGATTAGAGCTGGGTGATTTTCTTCTTCTTGAATCCCTGCTCACGAAGACCGTAAGAAACATTCTCTCGATGCCTTCTTATCTTACCGTTTTTAATAAGGATTCAGGTGTTTTTATCCTCGGTCAGGGGGATCTTGATCGGCTGATTTTTAACCAGCGATTGATTTGCCGCTAAACCGATAACTACCGGCATTAACCCGTCTTTACCTGTAACTGGCGATTGCCTGTCTTCACGGATAGTGGCAAAAAAGACTCTCATCTCTTCAATGAATGCTTCCTGATAGCGCTCCAGGAAAAAGAACAACGGTTTAGGACTGATAACACCGTTTTGTGTCATCAGTCTCGTATGATAAGTCGGTCTGTTTTCCCCCATCACGGCACCAAGGGAGCCAAACACTTCAACTCTTTGGTCATAACCGTAAACAGCCTTGCGGCTGTTGTCGATCACACCCAATGCGCCACTAGCAAATTTTAACGTGATGATTGCCGTATCGATATCCCCCTGTTTCCCGATCTCCGGATCAACCAATACCGCACCGCTGGCATAAACCTCTATTACTTCGCTATCAGCCAGAAAGCGGGCCATATCAAAATCATGAATGGTCATATCCAGAAACAAACCTCCCGACTCTTTTATATAAGCGGGATTCGGAGGTTCCGGATCACGGGAAGTAATTTTGATGATGTGAGGCGTCCCTATTTCACCTCTTTGCACCTGCCTTTTCACATGAGCAAAACCGGGATCAAATCGGCGATTAAATCCCACCTGAAGTTTGACCTTTGTTTTATCCACCTCTTTCAAAGCAGCGGTTATAACTTCCGGATTCAGAGCAATCGGTTTCTCACAAAAGATGTGTTTGCCGGATTTTGCTGCCTCAATGATAAGCGGTGCATGTGTAGGAGATGGCGAACAGATCAGAACCGCTTCGATATCTGGATCATTGAGGATCTCCTGATGATCACTCACCACATTTTCTATTCCGGTACCGGTCGCCCACTTTTCATCCATAAGCGGATCAGCAATGGTTTTGATCAGCACATCCGGAAAGTGTTTCAGTATGTTTTCCGAATGCAGGCGACCGATCCGGCCAGCCCCGATGATACCCACAGTCAATTTTTTCATTAAATTATGCCTTTATAGTTTATCCGTATTAACCCCGGATTAGAGTTAAGGTTTTCATATTCCGCCATTTTTAAGAATATACTCTCTTGCTTTGCGCGCATACTCCAGAGGATTCGCTTTTCCGGAGTCCTGTTCCGCCTCAACCACCATCCAACCTTGATAATTGATTCTTTCAAACAGTTTAAAAAGCGGAATAAAATCGATCATGCCGTCTCCCGGTACCGTAAACACACCTGCCTTCACGGAATCCAGAAAACTCATCTTTTCTGTTCTTACCTGTTCCAGAACTTTCCGACGTATATCCTTCAGATGTACGTGCTTAATGCGTGTTCCATATTTTTCAGCCAGTATCAATGCATCGTCGCCACTGTAGGTGATGTGTCCGGTATCCAATAGCAGATAAATCAATTGAGGATCTGTGATCCCCAGTAGATGATCAATCTCTGCCCGGGTCTGTACTCCTGTTCCCATGTGGTGGTGATACACTATTTTCATCCGGTTTGCAGCAGCCATCTGCCCGATCCCCTCCAGGCCGGTTTTTAATAATTCCCATTGCCGGTTATTAAAAACAGGTTTTTCCTCCAATACAGGAAGATTCTTTCCCTGGATGCAGAATCCGCACTCGCATACCACTATTACACTGGCTCCCATCTCTTTTAAAAACTCCATATGCCTTTGAAAACCGATTATGGTTTCATCCTTTTTCCCTTCGGTAAAGTAGGTACTAAACCAGGCACTTGCTACCCGAAGCTTTAAGGGATTAAGATAACGCTTCAGCTCTTCCGGCTCACGTGGATACTTGTTCCCAACCTCAGTCCCGGTATAGCCGGCTTGGGCCATCTCACTGATGCATTGTTCAAAGGGGATATGGCCTCCCAGTTCCGGCAGATCGTCGTTGGTCCATCCGATGGGGGCTATTCCCAGATCAATATCTTTTTTATTAAGCATGGAGCGTTCTGTTTTAGGTTTTAAGGTTAATATAAACGACCTTTTTTTAGATTCTCTTTCATCTCCTGATGGGCGTCCAGCACGTTCCGGCTGTTGGAAACCTCAGCCACGCCAACCCTCCACCAGGTGTTATATCCATCTGTCATCGTGCCCGGCTCCACTTTGACTTCAATCAATGTGGAAACGGTTTCACGTTTGGCAGCTTTCAAGGCGTCTTGAAATTCACCCTTGTTTTTTGCCATAAAGGTTTTTGCGCCCAGGGCACCGGCATACTGGGCAAAATTAACAGGAACAATATCACCGGTTAATCGACCGGTTTGATTATCGCGATAGCGAATTTCATTGCCGAATCCCTGGCTGCCGTTGGCTTGTTGCAGGTTTTTTATGCATTGAAACCCGTGGTTATCCAGTAGCACTATATTTATTTTGTACCCTTCCTGGATGCTGCTCAGCAGTTCTGAGTGGAGCATCAAAAAGCTTCCATCCCCAACGATTACGTATACCTCTTTGTCCGGATCAGCCATTTTGACACCATATCCGCCTGCAACTTCATAACCCATGCAGGAAAAACCATACTCCATGTGATAGGATTTTGGGGATTCACATCGCCAGGTCCGATGCAGATCTCCAGGCAAACTGCCAGCTGCACAGACAATCACGTCCTCCGGTTCCATAAATTCGTTCAATGCTCCAACAATTGAGGTTTGTGTGACCTTTCCTTCAGCCTCTAAGTTATAAAGCCTGTCAACTTCAGCGTCCCACCAGGTTTTTAGTTGTCTGATTTCTCCTTGATATTCCTGGCCAGTTTTGAAATCTTCAGTTTCAAGCAGAGACTGAAGTTTGGTCAAACCTTCCTTAGCATCCCCCTGCAAAAAAGTACCATCCATTTTGTAACCATCAAAGGCGGATAGATTTAAGTTAATAAGCTCGATCCCGGAGGTGGGGAATACTGTCTTGGATGCCGTCGTAAAATCGGACAGTCGCGTACCCACGGCAAGAATGAGATCAGATTTTTCAGCCAGATCATTAGCGGCTTTCGTGCCGGTTACACCAATGCCTCCCATACTCATCGGGTTCTTCCAACTGATGACGCTTTTACCAGCCTGGGTTTCAGCTACGGGAATACCGAATCTCTCTGCGAAACCGGTTAGTTCGTCTGCCGCCAGAGAGTAATGGACACCACCGCCTGCAATGATCAAGGGGCGCTTTGCTTTTTTTATTTTATCAAGTGCTGCTGCTAATGCACGATCACTCACCGGTTTACGGTCTACATAATGGGTTCTCGACTTAAAAAACTCAAGGGGATACTCATAGGCCTCAGTCTGAACATCCTGGGGAAGACAGATGGTAACAGCTCCGGTTTTCTCCGGATCGGTCAATACTCTCAAAGCGTTGATCATGGCTGTCATTAACTGCTCGGGCCGCTCAATCCTGTCCCAATACCGGCTAACCGGCTTAAAACAATCATTGTTGGATATGGTATAGTCAGTGGGATCTTCCAATTGCTGCAGAACGGGATTAGGTTGTCTGCATGCAAAATTATCTCCCGGCAGCAGCAACACCGGAATATGATTAACGGTGGCAGTAGCTGCACCGGTGATCATATTGAGAGCCCCGGGTCCGATAGATGAGGTACAGGCGAATATCTGCAGACGGTTTTTCTGTTTGGCGAATGCCGTTGCTGTATGCACCATTCCCTGCTCGTTATGTCCCCTGAGATAAGTCAGATTACAGTCTGAGTACTCCAGGGCTTCCCCCAGCCCGGTTACATTCCCATGCCCGAAAATGCCAATGATTCCTTTTACAAATTTTGTCCTCTGCCCGTCTATTTGAATATACTGATTATCCAGAAAGCGAACCAGAGCCTGAGCCATTGTCAGTCTAATCGTTTCCATTTTTTGCCGCCGATTCTAGTTATAGCATCCAACTATTCATTATAAAAAACTTCTATCTATCTTTAATTGCTGACCATAAGGATATCAATTTCAGATATCGGTTGCAGATAACACCTGGAACTTGTTCAGCAAAGGTTGTGTTCTCCTTGAACTGCTCCCAAAGATCCCAAAACATGGCTTTTCCGGTCGAGAATCCAATCCCCTGGGAGGTCGCAGCTATCATCTCAAATTGCTGTTTTGCCGTTTCAGTATCATTACTCTCAATTTGAATAATCAACGCTGCATGGGAATCAAAGGACTCAATAACTCCGGTTATCTCCTCCCAATCTGCCCGGGGCTCCGGCCCGGAAATTTTCCACCAGAAAGGAAAAATATTCTGTTTATATACATTTCGAATCGTTTCGGTAACCAGCCTGAAATCCGGGGGCAATTGCCCTTTCGTCTTCAGCTCCACCATCAATCTTCTATCCAGGGTTGAGCAGATTTTATACAATTGGAATAACCTGACGATTTGATTCGCCATCGAATCGTGATCTGTTTCATGGGAGACATGGAGAGCGACCTTTACAAACGCATGTGCATGACGCTCCAGAATGATCTGATAAGGGGAAAAATAATCGCCATCTTTGTCCGCCAGGGAATCACTATCCATCGAAATTCCCAGCTGGTAAGACTCATATCCGCTCTTCTTCAATGCATCCCGGCCATAATGGGCATCCGTCAATACGGCCAGATCATTTTCGGCGGTTTTCTCCTTTGCTGACAGGAAACCCTCAAATAGTTTTTGTTTGAAAATTCGAATTTTGTCTCTATTTCCGGTATTGTCAGAACATGACATTTCAAATTCATCCACCTGATCGAAATCCAGCAGCAGCAGACTTTTTTCTCGTGGCAACCCAAGTTGAGTGTACTGGTGCCTGACTGCCAATCCGATTCCGGTCAGGAGGTTCGGATCCTGACCATAGTGATCCATGAAATAGGTCAGCTCTTCAAATGAAGCCATGGCTGGTGCACATCCATGGCGTGATACCACCAATGCGCCATTGGCATTGCCGAAACGAGCGCAGGTTTCCCAATCTTCATTTCGCAACCAGCCTCGTAAAAATCCGCTCATGAAGGCATCTCCGGCACCCAGAACGTTGAGAACCTCAACCGGATAGGGAACAGCCTCTACAGGCTGTGAAAAATCTGTGGGAAAGACTGTGCATCCTTTTTCACCTTTTTTCACAACGATGGGAGCCTGACTTTTTTCGCGGATTATAGTGATATCCTCTTCAAGCGATTGACCTCCGCCCATTATTCGGATCTCCTCTTCTGTTCCCACAATCAGATCAAGATAGGGAAGCAGCACCTGCATTTTTTCCGTGACTTTGGATGATTGCGCATAGCGGGACTCGCCGTCACCGGGATCGGTTAATCCCCAGAGTACAGGTCTGTAGTCGATGTCCAGAATTACAGCGGTACCGGTTGACTTAGCCAGCTCCAACACATGGAGGGTTGTCTTGCGCATTGATTCCGTGGAAAAACCGGTTCCTGTGATCAAGAGCGCTTTACTGTTTGCAAAGAAGTCACCATTAGCATTTTCCGGCTGAATCTGCATATCCGCGCAGTTTTCCCTGTAAAATATCAAGGGAAAACGGCCGGGTGGATCAATCCCCAGAATGACCAACCCGGTCAAATGAGCTGCCTTGGTGGTCAGTAGGGTAGTGTCAACTCCTTCCTTCTCCAGGGTATTCTTTAAGAATACTCCCATATCATCCTTACCAATGCAGGAAAACATAGCCGGTTTCAACCCCAGCCGCGAAGTACCAACCGCAATATTTCCGGCGCACCCTCCCAGATACATACGAAAACTTTGGGCTTTATCCAATGGGCTACCTACCTGCTCCGCATAAAAATCAACGGCCACCCGACCCATGCTGATTAAATCGATAGGTCGGGACATATCCAAGACAGTTGTAGATGTTGACATGAAAAATCCGTTTTCTGAAGTATTTTTAGTCTCTTCCGGTCTAAGTCCCGGTTTTTCACTTTTGTGATCCTCTCGCTTTTTACTGGCGTTCCGTTTATAAAAATACCTTTATCTATCAGGCCAAATCTTGGCTTTGTGATCCATTACCCAGTTGTGCTCCTCAAGCCAGTTTCTGGAATCAGGACCAAACCGTGCTTTTTCCAAATGGGGAATCATCCAGATATAGTACATGGCATATCCAGGCGCGGCTACCTGGGGATGAGTCAGGAAGGGCAGAATGGTCACCGTGTCATTATTTCTAACCAAAACAACTTCATCCCCCTGCCCGGAATAGCCAAATCCTTTATCCGGGAAAAACCTGAAATGATATACCTCGGGTTGAGGATGGTCGTGTGGCGGATAGCTGGACCATTTGCCCGGATGATTGATGACTTCGCCCATCACCATGTTGGATTCCGGCGCATTGGCTGCATCAAAAACAGTGCGGACCGTTCTGGTGGAGGTTTCATTCATGGTTCCTGCCCCAAATTGTTCACTTCTGCATTCCTCCTGGGTAAAAAGCTTTGATTGGAAACGTTTGCAATTGTCTTTCTTTTGCACGGCCAATTCGGCTTCCTGGCTAAGACAGGTTACGGTTACGTCAGCTTCGGCCGGTAAATGTAACACCCAGGGATTCTCATCGAAACAGGAAGAACGATACGCTTCAACCCGTTTCCCTTCCCATTCGAAGGTTACTCTTCCTTTTATAAGCAAGTAGGCTCTCTCTTTGTCGTCATTATTAGTCATGGTATGGTTCTTCTGCATCTTGAGAATCCCAAAATCCATCAACATCTCGGCATGTTGCCCCTTCTGCTCAACAATACTGTTATATCCATCTGCAAATGGTTTTTCCCGCTTAATCAGCATGATACTCCTTCCTTTCTTAATTTATCAGCCCAAACCCGCAATAATTATGACATAAATGTCTTCATCAAACTCTGGTTATCCGGCCGCCCCATCAGTTAAACCGGACATGATTCCCGAACAATCAACCTTGGTTGTATTCCAATAATCTTCTTCTTCCTCGTTTTACTTTTTGCATCCGGTGTTACCTTGTCTATCAGCTCAAAGAGATGTTCGCAGGTCAACAGGGCAAGCTCTTCTCTTGGCTGATGAACCGAGGTCAACAGCGGATTGGCAAATTCAGCCAGGGGAGTATCATCATATCCCACCAAGGCAATATCATCGGGAATTCGGATTCCCATCTCCTGCATGGCGCGCATAGCCCCCAAAGCCAGCAGGTCGTTAAAAGCGAAAACAGCATCGGCTTGTTTAATCCGACTACTGTTTTTTTGAACGGCTTTATATCCCGAAGCGAACGAGCCTCCGGCCAACAGGATCGAGTCCGTACTCAGATCCATCTGGTGCAGTGTTAGTGCCCGTCTTACTCCTTTTTCCCTCCAGCGGAACTCCTCCTTAAATTGAGTATCTGAAGAGATGCAGACGATTTTTTTGTAACCGGCATGAACCAAATGCTCACCCACTATAAACCCGCCATGTTCCTGATCGGTATAGATCACATCATAATTAACGTTCAGACTTTTTGGTGGATAGTGGGTTAACACAAAGGGAATCTGTTGTTCTTCAAGAAATGCCAGGGTGTTTTTATCAAGATCCGGTTGGATGATGATCAGTCCGTCCACTTTTTTTCGGGTCACCAGCTTATGAATATTGCTCTTCCCGCTAAACCGGTTATGACAAAAGGCGACTATCAAGTCTTTATCCGCACGTTCCAGGCTTTTTCTCAAGTCATTGTGCAAAGTACTGTGATAAAGATTTGTAGAGAACTTGTCATATTCATCCGGAAGAATGATGCCGATGGTGCCGGTGTTCCGTGTAACCAGTCCCCGGGCACTGGCATTGAACTCAAAATCCACTCCTTTGGCAATTTCCAGAATTCGTTTTTTAGTGCTTGCCGCGACCAGGTCACTGTCATTCAGACTTCGAGATACCGTTGAGATACTGGTATTGGCTAATTTGGCTATGTCCTTAATGTTCATATGTCATCGATTTTATGCAAACGTTTTCATTAACTGAGCGAATCCTACTCCGATTTAAATTCAATTGTAAAGTTTTTTGTATCCAGAGTCTGAATAAAAACCCGTCAGGCCTAATGACTATTTACATAGTAGCTAGATATTCGGGGTGAAGATTTTTACTTTCAACGATCAGCTGTCGCCATTCAGATTTACAGCAACCCAAAATGTTTTGGTATTTGGCTGAAGGCTGATCGCCGATAAAAACATCAGGTTGAAACAATTGTTGGACGAAGCCGCTTCGGGGTGAAAAAATATCCGAATTTTAGAGTTGCCTCATTTGGTTTGGTCTGAGCTTTCGGTGAGCTGGTTTATTTCACAGGTAAATTCTGATTTCAGTTTTCATTTTTTAACTTCATTTTTTTACACGTATAACACCAAACTGGGCAGCGGTTGTACTGATAGCCGATTAATAGTGATGGTGCCAAGAATGATAAACTCTCAGTCAATCAAGGGTGTTTGCCGTCAGCTCCAAATTTTTATTATACGATTTATTGAGGATAAGGTGAAAACTGATTAGCTACAGCCCACCATTTTCCATTTTCTTTTACAAAAACAAACATATCCCGACCATCCAAATTCAATATTTTACCTCCCATTTCACATGTTTTATGAAGCACATGATTATTGATTACTCAAAGCAGAGTCAAAGCCAGGACAGAATTCCGGTTAATCCATATAGATCGAACGCAAAAACTGAAACCCAATCCAGTTTGTTTGAAGTGGTTTTTTATGGGAGGGGGACGTTTTTCGCTACGGTTTTCAGATGGATTCGGAAAATGTTACTGCAGAATGGCTGTTTACCATCGCGAAAGTCAAAGAAGTGCCCCTTTTTCTAAGAGAAGGTGAGGATATTTCGGTCAAAAACAGATTTAGCGAAGGAAAAGGACTGGAATCAAAAACACGACTCAATGCATTTTTTTTAACTGTCGTTGACCAATTTAATGGCAAAACTGCAGGTAAAATAATTCGTTGGTTTCATCAATGCAATGTTATCTCAGGTTTGGATGACTCAGCCATAATGAATTATACCATGCATCTCTTGAGAGATGTATCCATGAAACAGGCAATTGTTCAGTTTCTCAAAGTGGTCGGTATCTGGGATTTGGAAGCGACTTTCAAAAAGACAAAGCTGGATGATGTTCCTGAAGTCACAAAAAACGCGGGTTATGCTGATGTCAAAGTTACTAACCAAAAGAAAAAATACAACTTATGGCATCTAATAAATCTATCATCCCAATTGGAAAAATCGAGGAACGCATCTTACTCATTCATGGGGAAAAGGTTGTTTTAGATACCGATTTAGCTGAGTTTTATGGAGTGCTGACAAAACGTTTAAACGAACAAGTAAAACGGAATCGAGAAAGATTTCCATAAGATTTCCTTTTTCAATTAACATCAGAAGAGAAATTCGAGGTGATCGCAAATTGCGACCACCTTGCAAATCTTAAATACTCTAGATCCCTACCATATGCGTTTACTGAGCATGGAACAATAATGGCTGCAAGCGTCTTATACTCAACAACCGTTACCTAAGAAAAGACGTATCGGTTTTCAAATTGATGAACCTTAACAAACAACAAGAGCAAGCGGCATATCGCCCTCGCTGGACGGTAGTTCTTCAAACTGGCACCTTCATCAATAATTGACCACCGTTGCAGCTGCCGGTGTTTGTGAAACAAAAGATCTACTCCATTGACGAATCCGGCGCTACTGTATACACTTTGTTTATACGCAAATACAGGAGGAATCATGAAATCAACTGTTCAAAAATGGGGTAATAGTCTTGCAATACGAATCCCAAAATCAGGTGATGTTTTATCAGACCAAGTCAAAAACATGGATTGGAAAAATAGAAATATTGAATTCATCTGCAAACTTGATAAACAATCTGTTGAACAGGTGTTACAAAGACTGCACACTTTGCTTTAATCGCTCTAATTCACTTACAAGTGTATAAACCCGACTGCATATCACCGCTGCTGACCGAAAGTTGATTAATTTTGTTAAATTCACCTTGAGTTAAAATCTAATGTAACAGAGCTTTGTTGCATGAATCAAAATTTGAATAAATCTCTCCGTTTTTTAACCTGATTTATGCTCTGACTGAAACAGGCATTCCAAGATTTGTCATTTTGTTGAGTATCGCTACTCCGATTCTTGTTTCTGTTATTTGATTTTCAAAGCTTCGTGATCTTAATTGACCTCCAATAATGGCTTTACAACGAAACATAGCCGTTTCCATAAGGCTTTGTCTTTTATAACCTGTTTCTTTCTGCTATTTGAGCCTGCCTTTTTCTTTGATAGATATAATGTTTTGATCTCTTGTTGTTGGAGAAATCAATGCATTATCAGATATCACCGCGTCTTTTCTGGGAGGCATTACCCCAAGTATAGGCCCTGATTTGTGGGTTTCCAATGCATCATAGACATCTTGCTTATCATATGTACCGTCAGCCATCATGGATTCAATTACCTCATCAATCTGATCAAGTAAAGCAGGGACTTGAGAAGGATCATCCTCTTTATTGCTTGTCAACTCGGAAGCAAGGATATTGCCAGTTGCCTCATCTATAGCCAATTGTAGCTTTCTCCAACTTTTACGCTTTTGCAGACCGTGCTTCGTTTCTTGCCATTCCCCTGAACCGCTTATTTTTAAACCGGTGCTGTCGATTAATAGATGGATTGGTTCTCCTGGTTCTCTTTTGAATTTGGTGATATTTAGTTCTCTGGAGCGTCGAGAAAGTGCTGTTTTGTCTGGAATTGATAGCTCTAGTCCCATCAAAGAAGATATCGATTCAAGGAATCCTTCGGTTTGTCTTAATCCCAGTTTGTAAAGCGACCTGAAAGTCAATCCGGTCTCAATGGCTATATCAGAGTAAACTGGCTGGCCACCTCTTTTTTTCTGTAAGTTTTTGGTTTGCCATGCTTTAATGGCATCATCCGTGAGCCAAATTGTTAAGCTCCCGCGGTTTTTCAACGCTTGATCATACTCAGCCCAGTTCTCTACTTCATAATGAGCTTATCCAATTTTTTTCTTCTGCCCTGGTTATGTTTATATGGCATTGGCACATCCCTTCATTATTGTTAGACCAAATGTAGCTGGTTTATGAAAATTTGTCGATTCATGCACCAACGCCCCCTATTCTTCCAATATTTCTGTTGACAAAACGATCGACTGATTTTAAATTTATTACCATTGGATTAATGGGTCACCCAATATATATGATCCAACATCATGTAACAGCAATCATGTACCCTAACTTCCCAGAGCCAATGTCTAACTCAAAAGTATTTGAACCAGTCAGATTAAAACGAACATTTGAACTTATCATTGACTTACTGCGAGAAAAAATTTACAACGGCGAATTAAAAATTGGTGATCGCCTTCCATCTGAGCGCGATATGGCGAAAATGGCAGAGGTCAGCCGAAACACTGTCCGACAGGCCTACCACATACTGGATGTATTAGGCATCGTATATATTAACAAGGGAATGAATGGCGGGGCAATTATCAGGGAACCATCCAATCGTCACTTGACCCAGAGCCTGAATGACCTGATGGGATTGGGAAAAATGCGACTGGAAGATATCATCGAAGCAAGAATTCTTCTTGAGAAAGATATTATCCAGTTGGCGTGCCTTCGTATTTCTGATGCTGATATTGAACAGCTTGAGGAAAACGCCAGAACAGCACAAGACCTGCTTCAACAAGGAAAAAGCCCTCACAGGCAAAATCTGGAGTACCACTTGCTGCTGGCTGATATCGCAAAAAACCCTGTAATCAAGATGGTGTACTCATCTGTAGTGAACCTTTTGAGCATGATTATCGAAACAACCGCAGATCTGGAAATGGCAAAAATTATTGCAGATGAGCATCTGGAATTAGCAGCTCTTCTGCGAAAAAGAGATCTGGATCAACTCCTGGTATTTACTGAGGAGCACATCCAGGGATCGAAAGAAAGGCTAATTGCCAAATCTGATGGTAAACCCATACTTACCAAATGGTAATGGATTGACAGGATAAGAGGCCTTATGCTTTTGGAACAAGAACGTTTGAAAAAAAATAAGATCCCCGGATTAAACACCGGTATCGAAATCAGAAAAACTATCTGTGCAATTTGTGAAGGTAGCTCTTCCAGTTGCGGTATTAATGCCTACATTAAAGACGGCAGGGTTATCAAAGTGGAAGGCATGACAGAGTTTCCGCAAAACCAGGGGACCCTTTGTGCCAAGGGAAATGCCAGTCGACAGTACATCTACAACAAAGATCGGATCATGTCCCCGTTAAAACGAAAGGGGAAGCGCGGCAGTGGTCAGTTTGAGGAGATAAGCTGGGAAGAGGCCTATGAAACCATTGCGGAAAAACTCCTCTCAATAAAAGCAGAAACCGGTGCCGAATCTGTTGTTTTCGGTGCTGGTTTCACCAAATGGCTGCGTCCTTTTGCGCAGCGACTGGGTATAAGCTTCGGGACACCAAATTTTGCCACGGAATCCAGCACCTGTTTCTATGCCACACAAATAGCAGCCGGGTTAACATACGGTCAATGGGGAGGTCCGGATATCAAAAACTCCAATTGCCTGATGATGTGGAGCGCCAATGTATTTGGTACCGGGACAGCAGGAGCCAAAAAACTGATTGCAGCAATAAGAAATGGTCTCAAAATCATTGAAGTCAATCCTGCAGTCACCCACTTAACCCGATATGCCGATATCCACCTTGGATTACGCCCGGGCACTGATGGAGCGCTTGCCTTGGGTCTGGCAAACGTAATTATCTCAGAAGAATTGTATGATCAATCCTTTATTTCAAAATGGACGGTTGGATTCGATGAATACAAGGCTTATGTTGCTGATTTTACGCCTGAAAAGACAGAGACAATTACAGGAGTAGCTGCAGAGTTGATCATAAAGGCAGCACGTCTGTTTGCCACCGGCGGACCGTCGTCCATTAAAACCAGTGCCAGCCCGACGGTTCATCATACCAATGGTGTGCAGAATCACCGGGCTCTCATTGCATTGTCGGGCCTAACCGGGAATTTCGATGCGCCGGGAGGGAATTATGTCGTCCCGGAAACCTGGCTGCATGTCGGCACGGGTGTTGAACTCAGGCAAAAGCAGTTTATCTTTCCCCGTGATTTAACAGACTTGCCACCTCGCATCGGTCAGGAGGCGTTTCCCCTCTGGTCACAATTTGTAAATGAGGCTCAATCCATGTGGCTTCCACGTCAGATTGACAGTGGCCAGCCATATCCCATTCGCGCACTGGTGGCATTTGGCTATAATCAGCGGATGTGGCCGGGGAATGATTATCTGATAAGGATGTTTGATAAACTGGATCTGTTCGTCAACGTTGAGTTGTTTATGACAGATACAGCCAAACTGGCCGACATCGTGTTACCAGCCTGTACCTCATTCGAGCGGAGCGAGCTGCGGCTTTACCCCGGTAATCATGTCATTCTCACCCAACCGGTCATAGAACCGTTGGGCCAGTCCAAATCGGATATTGATATTATTTTTGATCTGGCCCGGCGAATCGCACCTGACGACAGACTATTGAATCAAGGGTATGAAGCATGCCTCGACTGGATCCTGGAACCTTCAGGTCTGACAGTTGAAAAACTAAGGCAGCATCCATCCGGAATGACGGTCAAAGACGCAGTCATGCCCGGTTTTCGCAAGTATGAGACTGATGGTTTTGCAACACCCAGCGGAAAAATGGAGTTTTCTTCCACTGCTCTAAAAGAGGCTGGTCTGGATCCTCTTCCAACGTACAGAGAACCGGTTTTAAGCCCCATCTCTGCACCCGAACCGGCGGAAAATTATCCCTTGGTGCTCACAACAGGAACCAGGCTACCGATGTATATGCATTCGCGTACCTTCAGAAATGAATGGAATCGCAGATTGCATCCTGATCCAACGGTGATGATGAACCCGGAGGATGCTTCGAAACGAGATATCGGGATAGGTGATGAGGTGATTCTGGCAACGCACCGTTCCCAAGTAAAGATCCGCGCCATACTAACTGATACGCTTAAACCCGGAATAGCCAATATTTACCATGGGTGGCCGGAAATAGAAGTAAATCATCTGATCGACTATGACTACCTTGATCCTATTTCCGGGTTCCCCGGATTTAAGTCTCTATTATGCGACATTCGGAAAGCTTAATTTCAAAAGAGTACGCCAATGAAAAAACGACAACTGATGTTTTCATTCAATATACAGGACTGTTCCGGTTGTATGGCCTGCGTTGTGGCATGTCAGGACCAGAATGATATCAAGGCTGACGGAACAGCATTACGACAGGTCAGCCGTCAGGAAAAGGGAGTTTATCCCACTCTGATTGCTAATCTGTCGCTGTCCTGTATGCACTGTGGTGATGCGCCATGTCTTCTGGTTTGTCCAACCGGAGCCATCTTCAAACATGCTGAGAGCGGGGCAATTGATATCAACCGAGATATATGCATCGGTTGCCATAGCTGCGAGCTCGCCTGTTATTTTGGAGCTCCCAAATTTGCAGATGACGGGAAGATGATCAAATGCGATCTGTGTATCGTACGGATTGAAAACGGACTGAAGCCGGCGTGTGTCCATACATGTACCACCGGAGCACTGCAGTTAGGCTATGCGGATGACCTGGTAGAAAAGAAAGTAGACGGGGCTTCCCGCAAATTTCTGAATAGTTTCCTGGATCAGCATCTCACCGTTCAAGACAGATAAAATGAAGGTCACGCAAAAAAAGAACATCGCCATTATCGGTAATGGTGGGGCTGCTGTCCATGCTGTGATGGCAGCCAGATCAGCAGGTTTCACCGGACAGATTGATCTGATATCGGATTCAGAAGGTCCGGCATTCAACCCCATGCTGGCTCCCTATTTTTTAAAGGGCGCACTCACCTGGGATCACTGCTTTCCCTTCGGTTCCAATTTCTATCGAACCTGTGATGTGACCTGTCGTTTTAATACGACGGTTGATACCCTTAACATCGCTGAAAAATCGCTCCAACTGAGTGACAAAAAAAAGATCCATTATGACCAATGTCTTATCGCTACTGGCGCCAGCGCAGTTGTTCCGCCTGTCCCCGGATTAAGGGACTCAAAAAAGGTATTTACTCTGCGTACGACAGAATCTACCCTTCAGCTCCAAAAAGCGATGCAATCGGCAAGAAACGTCATCGTCCTGGGAGCTTCATTGGTTGGAACAAAACTGGCAGAAATTCTGAGTAAACGAAAGATTAAAGTCACCCTGCTGGATATCGCTACACAGATCCTCCCTATGGGCGCTCACCCAAAAACAGCGGAGAAAATTGAGTCCTATTTCAGACAAAAAGGCATTGAGGTACTCTCCGGATGTGGTCTTGATGGCATTGAAGAGGTTGGGAACCGACTTGTCTGTCACCTGCCTCATCGAATATTTGACAATGTGGATTTTGTTGCTGTCTGTACCGGGGTAAAACCGAATCTCCAATTTCTGGAAGAGGGACAGGTGGCAACCCGACAGGCTCTATTGGTCGACAATTATCAACGTACCAGCGCTAATAGCCTCTATGCGGCAGGTGATGTCTGCCAGGGGCTGAATCGACAGACAGGTGAAAGTCAGTGGATGGGAACCTGGGGAAATGCCTGTTACCAGGGGCGTACTGCCGGATACAACATGACGGGCAAAACAACGTCACTGCCTGGGGCTCTTCCCCAATACGTCAGTCCTTTTTTTGATTGGGTGTATGCTCAAGTGGGAGACATCAATCGTCAGGGCTGTGATATCCGCACGGATGAGTCCGGTAGCCCTGATGCAGATGGAGGGTGGCAGTTATTGGTGTTTAAACAGGAAAAACTGATCGGAGTAAACCTGATCAACGCCATGCGGAACATCGGAGTTCTGAAAAAAGAGATAGATCCCCTTTTATCTTAGACCTGTACAATATTTTTTAATACAGTGCTGATGTGCTCTTCCATAAAACGGCGAGCTTGATCCGGTTCTCGATTTTTGATGGACTGGACGATATTTTCATGTTGCTGAAATATGAGTTTATCAATTCTTAACGACATGAGTAAATCAGAATAGGCTTTTTCCATCGCATAATACTGCACGTCATAAATATGTTTCATGAGATGGATTTGAAACATATTCCTGCTGGCATAGGCAATGTTCATATGAAATGCAATGTCATCGCTCATACTCATCCCTTTACTCTCCTGCTGACTTCCCCATCGCATTCGCTCCAGACTTTTTTCAATCATCAGTACATCCTCATCCGTAGCTCGTTTGGCTGCCATCTCCGCTCCTTTGGCTTCCAGTGCCATTCTTATCTCCAGGAATTCGGCTATGGAAAATTCCTCCTTCGGTAAAATTTGAAGCAAGGGAGTTGTTTTCTGATACCTGGTTTTTTCGTCAAGAACGAATGCCCCCACTCCCCGCTTACTTTCGATCAATCCCTGATCAATTAACTTCTGAATCGCTTCTCTTACCGTCGGTCTACCAACTCCAAAAAGCGTCGCAAGATCTCGCTCTGACATCAAGCGCTGGCCAGGGGAGTATTCACCTCGATATATCATGTCACGAATTTGTTCAAAAATTTGATCAGATATTTTTTTATGTTTGAAAGGCTTTAACATGGAAACAGTCCTGAATGTGTTTTTTTCTTAAAAATATCGTGCCGTTTATTGACTGGCAGAGCGAAATAAATTGCATTGTTAAATTGGTAATACCAGAACATAATCTAATAAGTCAATAATTGGTATTACCACATAACCATATAAGAGCCAGCAGTCAAGTAATTTCACATACTATTAAACAAAACTTAAAAAATGTCTTGACATAATTGGGCTGAATGGCTAGTTTTCGTCAAGTCAAAAATAAGACAGAGTTTTGTATAATGGCTAAACTACATAACCATTAAAATGAAAAACGAGTGTAATATTTGGTCTTACCACTTATGGTTGGTTAAACGAAAACGGAGTTATGCCAGCCCTTTATTCAAATTTGAGATCATGACTGGAAGGTAAATACGCAAAACTCACTATTAACTGTCTGATATATTTGGTTTCGGAAAGGTTTTATGGGAACTTTATTTATAAAAACGTTAAACGGGCGTATCTCTTTTGAGCTACCGTCATCTTTTGAGCAATTAACCTTTGCCAAATTTGAGGATCGACCTGGTGATACATTACCACTCCAGTTAACGGAAACCGCACTTAAACATCCGATAGCATCCCCTAACTTACATAAGCGACTAACTCCGGAAGACACAGTCTCTGTTATTATCGAGGATTTAACCCGTAACTCTCCCAAAAAATATTTATTACAGGTGATTCTTACCGAACTGGAGAGCATAGGTATAGCTGACAAAAATATCAAAATAATTATTGCGCTTGGCACTCATCGAGCTTTGTCTCGGGCAGAGTTGGAAATGGGATATGGCAAAGAGATTGTCGCCCGTTACACCTTTATTAATCATGACTGCCAGGCAGGAGATCTGGTACGGATTGGGGAATTGGACTCCGGTACACCGGTTAAAATCAATCGACACGTGGCTGAAGCAACCTATCGAATTGGTATCGGCTCAATTTTTCCCCATCCAATGAACGGGTTTGGCGGCGGCTGCAAAATTCTATTTCCGGGCGTGGCGGATATGGATTCGATTCTGGAACATCATCTGAAATATAGTTTTGTTGGTCAGTCCTTCCTGGGGAATCTGGCCGGCAATGAATTTCACCGGATCGTCAACGAGCTGGCCAAGGCTGGCGGGCTCGATTTTATCCTCAACAGTGTGCTGGATCATAATGACCAATTGGTTGAAGTGGTCTGCGGTGAGCCGGTGCTGGCACATCTTGAGGGGGCCAGGATCTGCAGAGAGACGGTTTCCAGGTCGTTCAACGAAAAGGCTGATCTAACCATCATCTCAACCTTTCCCTATTCGGAGGGTCCCCAGATGATGAAACCTTTTGCGCCCGCTGCCATGATTACGCGCAAGAACGGGGTGATTATTCTGGTTGCAGATTGTACTGTTCCCTTACCAGATGTCTATTTCGAAACCTGCGAGCAGTTTCAGAAAGACCATATTGGCAATCTGGCTGATGCCCTACTGAAGTCCTTTGCCGACAATCGACCAGTCATCAAAAACGCTCCACCGGAGCTGAACATGTCTCTGGCCCAGGTCATGCTAACACTTAATGATTTCAATGTCATAATAGTTACCAGAGACATTACGGAAGAGTCTGTTAAAAGACTCGGTTGTATTTATGCCGACAATATTGAAAGTGCAATTCTTCAAAGTCAGAATTTTGTCTCAAACCCGACGGTGCATGTGATTCCTTCAGGAGGCATTATTTTGCCTGTTGTCGGTATTAACTCGGGCTAATCGAATGCATTTCTTTTAACCCGAAAACCCTTCCGGATTGTTCCGGAAGCTTAAGAAGCAAGTCATTCAAAAACCAAAAAACGGAGAACAAAATGAAAAACACGCTATCCTTTTTTTTATCGATTCTTGTCGTGATGTCCTTCTGTACTTTCGCTTCTGCTGAAATCAGGCTTAAGTATGGGCTATCTGCGCCACCAACTCACCCCCACGCAAAATCAAGCCTTTTCTTGTCTGAATATGTCAAAGAGAAAACCAAAGGTCAGGTGATTATTGATGTTTTCCCATTAGGTCAATTAGGGAGTGGCCGTTCAATGGTTGAACAGGTCCAAGGTGGAACATTGGATATTGCAGATGTAACTTCTGCTGTCGTTTCTCCTTTTGCCGCTCCGACAGGTTTACTTGATCTTCCTTTCTTATGGCCTTCCCGTGGTGTTGCCTACAGTGTTCTTCATGATACGGAGTTTTTTAACATTTATCGTGACATGTTACGAAAAAAGGATCTTGTCATGATTGGTTATGGCGAAAATGAATTCAGAGATTTGACCAATATAAAGCGGGAAGTTAGACGACCTGAAGACGTAAAGGGTCTTAAAATCAGAGTAATGGAAGCTCCCATCTTTATGGAGACATGGCGGACTCTGGGTGCAAACCCGGTACCCATGCCTTTTGGTGAAGTGTATACCGGTTTGCAGCAGGGTGTTATCGATGCACAGGAGAATCCCTTATATACATCCATCCTGATGAAATTCACGGAGGTTTGTCCTTACGCAACATCTTTGCAATACAGTCTTTCGTCGACAATAAAGCTCATGAGTGTGAACGCTTGGGGAAAATTGACATCTGAACAACAGGAAATCCTGATGCAAGCAGCTCGTCTGGCTGTACAAAAGAACCGAGAGGAAAACATGAATATAGTTGCGGATACAGTTGGTCAATTAGAAGCAGAAGGAAAAGTCAAAGTAACCTATCTTTCAAAATCTGAAAGAGATGCCTTTGTCGAGGCAGTTCAACCGGTTTATGCCAGGTTTGAAAAGGAAACAGGCAAAATTCCAAATGATAAAAAATACGGTCGTTTTGCCGGGATGAGTTATTTTCAACTGTTTCAAGAGAAGATCAAGCAGTATCAATAAATTAAACTCATATATTCAGTAACCTTCCTTGTCAAAGGAAGGGTTACTGATTCTATCGGTAATTCTTTATGCCTTAAAACTGGTATTTGGAAGAAGCTTAACAACAAACACAAAATAGACAATCATGTTGATGAAATTTATTAATAAAGTACATGTAATTGAAGAATTGTTTGTTGGCTATGCCCTGTTGTTGGTTGCTATTATAGCTTCAATTCAAGTCTTCATGCGTTATGTACTGAATCTCTCTTTCGATTGGGTGGAGGAAGCTTCACGCCACCTGGTGGTTATGATAACTTTTATCGGGGCAGGGATCTGCGTCAGGTATGGCTCCCATTTTGCCATGGATGCCTTGGTTCAATATGCGCCAAACCGTGTCAAACATGTCCTGAATGTGGTCTCAAACCTGGTCTCCTGCATTGTCATGTTTGTAGTCTTTTATTTCAGCTGGGTGCAGATTGAAAAGCTCCACCGTTTCGAATCTATCACTCCGGCCATTGAAATGCCCATGTATGTTCCTTATCTGCCCATTGGTATTTTTTCGATTGTGATTAGTTTCAGATTTTTCCTCCTGTTCATCGATCACATCATCGCTTTTGTCAAGAATAGTCCTTTTGAAAATACCAAAGAAAAAAGGAGCCTCTAATGTTAACATTCATGGTCGTCCTGTTTGTGGGATTATTGATGATATCTACTCCCATTGCTATTGTATTGCTGGCGGTGAGTGGAAGCACTTTCTATTTTTTCCTGGACATTCCTCTGCAGGCGTTAGTACAGCAATTGTTCAATGGAATGGATAATTTTATTCTGTTGGCTATTCCATTTTTTATTCTGGCCGGCAATATCATGGCCGAAGGTTCCATCTCCAGAAAACTGGTGGAGGTGATGCTATTAATGGTGGGACGGCTTCCTGGCGGCATAGCCATTGCGGCGATTTTTGCCTGTATCTTTTTCGCAGCGATTTCTGGTTCCAGTCCGGCCACGGTCATTGCTATCGGAACCATCATGATCCCCGCCCTGGTCAAACACGGCTACGACGAGAATTTCAGCGTCGGTCTGCTAACCTCATCCGGCTCTCTCGGCATTCTCATTCCACCCTCCATTCCCATGGTGCTTTATGCTCTGGTGATGAATGAATCAGTGGGTGCCATGTTCAGTGCGGGCATTATACCCGGACTTATGATTGGCAGTATTCTGGTTGTATATTCAGTTATCAAGGCCAGAAAACACAACTGGAAATCCACCAAAACCTATACTCGCCAGGAGGCTGTTAAATTGATAGTTTCTGCCTCTTGGGGGATCGCTATGCCGGTGATTGTACTAGGCGGGATCTACTCGGGTGTTTTTACACCTACTGAGGCTGCAGCGGTTTCAGTGATCTATGCTCTTCTTGTAGAGGTTTTTATCTACCGGGACATGTCTTTTAAGCGATTTCATAAGGTACTGAAGGATTCAGTTATCATGTCAACGGCCCTGCTTTTTATCATTGCTTCAGCAATGACTTTCATCTGGCTGTTAACGCGGGAGCAATTGCCGAACATCGCAGCCGATTTTATTATGGCACATATCTCCAATAAGTACGTTTTTCTTTTGGTGATCAATATCTTTCTGCTCCTGGTTGGCTGCGTTATGGATATTGTCTCTGCCATTATTGTTATTTCGCCGATTCTGATTGTAGCTTTGAGAGCGTTTGATATCAACCTGGTTCACTATGGTATCATGATGATTGTTAATATCGAACTGGGCTTTCTCACCTTCCCTTTTGGGATCAATTTATTCGTAGCTATGGGTCTTACCGGAAAATCCCTGACCCAGGTCGGCAAGGCGGTAATGCCATTTTTAATATTAATGATTGGGGGTTTGTTGTTGATTACTTATATTCCCGAAATATCTCTATTTTTGCCCCGATTGATGATGCCTTAGTCATACCGTTCTGGCCCAGCTATAATAGTCGCTACTGTTGGGACGCCTCATGCCGTCAATCAATCAAGGATGGGACCTGTAGATACGCTGTTCATTCAGCCACAGTTGTCACCTCATTTCTGAGTAATTGTAAATGGCGAAGTCAACACGGGTGACGTCGCTAATAAAACTCTGTGGAAAGAGATAATGAAATTGATAAAAGATCAAATGATTAAGGTAAAATACCGGGTGTTGAAACAGCAATAGAGATCAAAAAACCGTTTGCTGTATCTGTATGGCTACTTGCGGCATTAATGACTATACGAAGGATGATGTGATCGTCAAGGTAGAGGGAACTCTCGAAAATCCCTTCAGCAAGGGGACCCTTTGATTAAAAGGGACCTCGAATCGGTCGCCTTTTTGCCGGTTACCAGAAACTGTTGCGTCCCTTCTTTGACATCACGCCAGGCAATCTTTGCTTGAAACCTTAATAAAAAGAGATAATTGTTGTGCACGAGAAAACTCAAAAAACGCAGGAATTGGTACAGGAATTGAAGAAGGTGTTGGGAGGTGAAGTAAGGTTTGACCTCCTGACACGGAACTTATACAGCACAGATGCTTCGGATTTTCAGAAGATTCCTGTCGGTGTAGTAATCCCCAGAAATACAGATGATGTTTGTGCTACAATAGAGCTGGCAAATAAATACAACATTCCGATCATTCCCAGGGGAGGGGGGTCCAGTCTCTCCGGACAGACTGTAGGGACGGGGCTGGTTATCGATCATTCTAAGTATTTGAACCGGATTATAAACCTGAATATTGAAGAGAAATGGGTAGAGGCTGAAACTGGAGTTGTCCTGGACTACCTAAACACTCACCTGTCAAAAAACGGTCTCATGGTGGGGCCAGACCCCTCTTCCAGTGCTGTTGCTACGATTGGTGGTATGGCAGGTAATAACTCTACAGGATCCCATTCGTTTAAATATGGAATGATGGCTGATCATATTCAAGAATTGGAGGTCGTACTTTCAGATGGTCGAAAAACACTATTAAATGCCAAAAGCCTGAAAGAATTGCCATCCCTATCCAAACGGGAGGGTATAGAAGGGCAGCTCTATCGAAAGATTCCTGAAATACTCACTCTTTATCAGCAGGATATTGAAACCGATTTTCCAAAAACCTGGCGCAATGTGGCCGGTTACGGGCTAAATCGTTTGTTAGACGGCAAATTGAAGTCCGGACTGCTAAACCTGGCTTCTTTGGTTGTGGGAAGTGAAGGAACCCTAGCTGCTATCACCAAAATTAAGCTCGGCCTGGTTTCTAAGCCGAAAAAAGTCAATCTGATGATTCTTCACTATGATGATTTGGCTTTAGCCTTAAAGGATGTACCATTAATTCTGGAGCACATGCCATCTGCGGTTGAATTGATGTCGTATCCGGTGCTAAAAGCTGCCCATGACCATACCTCTTTTCGGGCAAATTTGGAAAAATTTGTAGACGGTTTGCCGGGGTCTGTACTAATCGTTGAGTTTAACGGGGATCAACAAGCGGAGTTGGATAGTCAGCTGGAAAAGCTACGGCGAAGTTTAACCAAAAATGGGTTTAAAAATATCATCAACTACTGCAAAACCCCAGAAGAAGTAGCCCGTGTCTGGGGTGTCAGGAAATCAACCTTTGGACTGCTGGTAAGCGCACCCGGTGATTCTAAACTGATCTGGGTGATTGATGATGCCAGTGTACCGGTGGAAGAGATGGTAGCGTATACCCGGGATGTGAAGGAGATGGGTCGACGATATGGTACAGAGATTAACTTTGATGCACATGCTTCGGCGGGTTGTTTGCATATGGGTTTATCTCTCAACCTGCGTACACCGGAAGGTTTAAAAAGACTGGAAATCCTTTCCAAAGAGATTATGTCGATTGCCATAGCTCACTATGGAACCACTACCGGGGAACACGGGGAGGGGCTGGCCAGAAGCTTTTTTAACAAACAGCTATATGGACCACAGCTCCATCAGGCTTTCAGAGAAGTCAAAGACACGTTTGATCCCGCCAACAGGTTCAATCCCCAGAAAGTAGTGGATGCGATTGAACCATGGGATACCGATTGGCTGCAGTACCACCCTGAATATCAAACACCTTACGCGCCTAAAGAGACCTATTTCGATTATTCCTATTATGGCGGATATGAAAAACAGGTTGAAATGTGTAATGGCCAGGGGACCTGCCGATCTCAGGTTTCAGGGACCATGTGCCCCTCCTACAGAGTTACCCGCGATGAAAAGGATACCACCCGGGGTCGCGCTAACGCCTTAAGGGGCGCCATGACAGGCCAATTGGGAAAAGATGGTTTGGCCAACCCCGATGTCTACAAGGCACTGGAGCTGTGTCTGGAGTGTAAAGTCTGTCGCAATGAGTGTTCCAGCCGGGTTGATATGGCCAAGTTGAAATATGAGTTTTTGGCATATTATCAGTCCATTCACGGAGTTCCCCTGCGAAGCCGTTTGTTCGGGAAAATGCCTTTATCCAGTGCGGTTGGAAGTAAGGCACCTCGGGTAAGTAATGCTGTTTACAACAATCGGCTGTTTCGGGAAGTTCTCGATCGGGTGGTAAAAATTGATAAACGCAGACAACTACCTCAATTAGCTCCGAAACCTTTCCGTCATTGGTTCCAACAACATGTAACACCTTCAGACAGTTCGAGGGGAAAGGTCGTACTCTGGGATGACTGCCACTTGACTTATCATGAGCCTGAATTAGGCGTTGCCGCCGTTCAGATTCTGGAAGCCGCCGGTTATAAAGTCCTGTTGGCTGAGAATCGGAAATGTTGCGGTCGCCCCATGATATCAAAAGGTCTTTTAAAAGAGGCCAAAAAGCTGGCTCAACAGAATGTGGCTATATTGTCGGAATATGCTGAACAGGGGATTCCAATCATCGGGGTCGAGCCCAGTTGTATTGCCTGTATGCGTGATGAGTATCCGGACCTGTTGTGCACAGAGGAGTCAAAAACGGTTGCTGCACACTCTTTTTTCTTTGAAGAGTTTATAGCAGCTCTTTATGAAAAAGGAGAGCTGGATTTACCGCTGGCAAAACCAGCTTCCATGAAAGATATCAAGGTTCACACCCATTGCTACCAGAAAGCCTTTGGTACTGCCAGAAATGTTATCCAAATGTTGCGTCTGATTCCGGATGCAACTGTGGAAGAGATCGAAAGCGGTTGTTGCGGTATGGCGGGTTCCTTTGGATATGAAAAAGAGCACTACGACATCTCGATGGCTATCGGCGAACTGGCCCTGTTTCCGGCCATCCGTGAATCCAAACCGCAGACCATCATTGCCGCTGCGGGTACTTCCTGCCGCCAGCAGATTAAGGACGGAACAAAACAAAAAGCCGTTCATCCAATCATGGTTTTGGCTTCCGCTTTGACAAAAAAGTCCGACGATGGGGCCAGGCAGGGTTAATGTCTATTATTCAACGGGAGGTCTTTCAATGCCTCTGCAAGCAATCATTGTAAATAAAAATGACAACGTGGCAACAGCTCTCCGACATCTGGAAAGCGGAGATACTGTCAGGATTGACATTGGAAATACCACTTTGGAGATCCAGTTAACACAATCCATTCAATTCGGACATAAATTTGCCTTGGATGATATTCAAGCTGGAAACACCGTAATTAAATACGGGGAAAAAATCGGTATTGCTTCTTCGAACATTATCCGCGGCCAGCATGTCCACCTTCACAATGTTGAAGGCTTCAGAGGAAGGGGTGACAAATGATGACATTTTCTGGCTATCGCAGGAAAAATGGAACCGTTGGAATACGAAATCACGTTTTGATTTTCCCTACGGTTATTTGTGCCAGTGCGGTCGCAGACAAAATAAGTCGACTCGTTCCCGGCACCGTGACAGTATCTCACCCACATGGTTGTGGACATATTGGCCAGGAAAAGGACCATATGATTCGGGTTATGTCCGGTGTCTGCAACAATCCCAATGTTTCGGGTGTTCTGTTGGTAGGATTGGGATGTGAAATGCTAACCCCGGAATTAATCGCTGAACAACTGGAAAAAAATGGACAGCGGTATGAAATGTTAAGTGTTCAGGCTGAAGGTGGGACAACCGCCAGTATCGAAAAAGGGAAGGTTCTGGCTTCCCGACTGGTGGCTGAGTCTATGGAATTAAGTCATGAACCAATTGAACTTTCGGAACTGATCCTGGGAACCAAGTGCGGCGGTTCTGATACGCTATCCGGACTCACCGCCAATCCGGCTTTGGGAGTCGCCTGTGATCTGATTGTGGAACAGGGGGGCACCGTGTTGCTCACTGAAATACCCGAAATCATTGGAGCTGAGCATATTCTGGCAAAAAGAGCGGTTAACGAGGATGTCGGCCATCGTATTATTGAGATTGCCGCCGCTACTGAAAATAGTGTGAAAGAATTGGGCGTGGATATTCGTGAGTCAGAACCCTCACCGGGGAACAAGGCAGGCGGTCTGACCACCCTTGAGGAAAAATCGCTGGGTGCGATTCTCAAGGCAGGGACCTCAACGGTGAATCAGGTGATCGAATTTGCAGAGAAGCCGACAGCAAAAGGTCTGGTTATCATGGACGGCCCGGCTCAAGACGCTGTTGTCGGCACTGGATACATCGCCGCTGGAACCCAGATTATTGTCTTCACAACGGGTCGGGGGACCCCTCTTGGAACCCCGGTTGCTCCGGTGATAAAAGTATCATCCAACAGTGACATCTATCGACGGATGAAAGACAATATTGACCTGAATGCCGGTAAAATTCTTGAAGGAACCGAATCCATCCAAAGTTTCGGAGAAGAGATATTGAAGGAGATTATTGCGGTGGCGTCCGGGGAAAAAACCCGTTCCGAGATTCTGGAGCATCATGAGTTCGCCATACACTCCATTGGACCGACAGTATAGAGCTCAATCAGTTCGGGATTGAAACTCAACATGTTTTTTTAAGGGTAGGCTTTATGCGCGAAACAGGTATTACCAGGGGAGCTGCTTTAGCAATCAATGATTTTCTTGACAACTGCGCAACTATCAAACCCGGAGATGAGGTTGTCATTGCTGCCCATGTCGATGGGTTGTACGGTGGCGATAATATCGTTGACCCGCAAGCCATTGCATGGCTTCAATCTGCGATTCAGGCCCGTGAGGGCAATCCTTCTGTTTTATGGATTGATGAACCGGCCAGAATACATAAATGGCGTGTTCCGCCTGTGTTTATGGCAGCACTGAAAGCATGCAATGTCTTCATCAATTGTTCTTTCGATTTGACCATTGAAGAACTGAAATCGATACAGGAAACCGCTACCGAGTGCAGCGTCACGTTATGCCGCAATTTTGTGACAACACCTGGTTTGCTGAATAGCCCCTGGGCCCAGACACCTTATGAACTGGTTAGTGAAATCCGATATCAAGCCGGTGCTCTATTTGGAGAAGGCAACCTGCCATATCAACTGACTGATGAAAACGGGACACATATCGAAGGCACTATCATGCCCCCCGACCATCCACGTTTTCCGTCATACACCAGAAGGCGCAATGAAGGTCCGGGTTACCGCCCCTTCCCGGAATGGATTTTCCCCCCGATAAATGTTGCAGAAACCAATGGCACCATTGTTTTTGATCGCATGTTGAGTTGGTGGTCACGCTATATTGGCATTCCTCCATTCTTCAGAAACAGTGTGCACCTTACGATAGAAAACAACCGCATTACAAAAATAGACGGCAAGGAGGAAGCAGAAGCCATTCAGCGCTTTTTAAAATCCATGGAGTCCAAGTTAGGGAAGGAAGTGTACAATTTTCCGGAAATTCATGCAGGTGTGCATCCCCAGGCTGTCGTTACCTCCGAGCAGTGCAATAATCCATTAATACAACGAATCGTAGATCATTCGGCAGCCTACTGTATCCATTTTCACATTGGTGCTACCAGGCCCAGTACCTGGCCAAGAAAAGAATACCCTTACTGGATGCACGTAACCGGAGATTTAGTGAACGCTAGCTGGAAAGTGGGAGAGCATTTAATTCATGATCAGGGGCATCTTACAGCGCTCGATCATGCCAAGGTCAAGGAGATTGCTGCTAAGTATCCTGACAGGCCAACCCTTGAACCGGTTCCACCGTTTTTTCATTTCTTTAACAGCTAACGTTTACTTCGTGTTCATCACTGTCGCATGAGCAACCTATTGAAGGGTTATTCAAGAATGAAGAGAGATTAGGATGACTAAAAACGTCAGAAGAAAGTTATTGAGAGTCGATCTAACATCGGGAACAATCATAAACGAGGTCATCGCTGAAGAAGATATTGCGATGTTTTTAGGGGGGTCGTGTTCTCGGTAATATTTATTTATACAGAGAAATCATGCAGGGAATCGATCCTCTCTCACTGGAGAACAAACTCATTTTTGGGATCGGCCCATTGACCGGGACAAGTGCACCCAGCAGTAGCCGTTATATTCTTCACACAAAATCACCTCAAACCGGCTTGTATATGAGCAGCCTGGCTGGAGGATACTTTGGTCCGGAGCTGAGGAAAACGGGATTCGAGATGGTGATCATCGAAGGGAAAGCAGAAAGCCCGGTTTACTTATCCATTTCGGATGAAAAAGCTGAGATTAAGGATGCCAGCACAATTTGGGGCATGGATACACAGGATACACAGCAATTCATCAAATCCGAACTCCACGACGACAAGGTTCGCATCGCATGCATCGGTCCTGCTGGGGAAAATCAGGTTTGCTATGCGGCGATAATATCTGAACGCAGGGCAGCCGGTAGAGCTGGAGGTGGCGCAGTGATGGGATCGAAGAATCTTAAAGCTATTGCTGTCAAGGGCACCCGCAAAGCTCCTATAAGAGATCCAGAGGCATTTATGATTGCGGTCAAACAGGCATATAAAGAAATCGCCGCTAATGAAGTAGTATCGAAGGGGTTCCCGCTATATGGAACGTTAATGGCAATGCCAGCCCTAAACGAGGGTGGTATCACGCCTTGGCGCAACTGGCAGCATGGTGGTTCTGACAAGGCGGGTCATCTTTTTATGCAGAACTGGCGGGACAAGTACGTCAAAAAAGATGTCATCTGTTCTCCTCCGTGCAATTTGAAGTGTTCAAAATGGGTGGTGAGCAGTGAGGGCCCGCATGTCGGAGTTTTAACCGAGGGCCCGGATTATGAGACTGAATATTCATTTGGCTCCTGCTGTGATATCGCCGACCAGACAGCCGTAATCGAAGCTGACGATTTGTGTGATAAATTGGGTCTGGACTCAATTTCTGCAGGTGTTACAATTGCCTTTGCAATGGAGTGTTACGAGAAAGGAATTCTCACACCAAACGATACCGACGGGGATGAGGTGCAATTTGGAAGATCTGATCTGTTGCCCAAATTAATCCACAAGATCGCCTATCGCAGAGGTTTTGGAGAACTATTATCTTTGAGTTCGAAGAGAATGTCTGAAAAACTGGGTAGAGGGTCTGATGCATTTACGATGCATGCCAAAGGACTGGAAATTGGAGGCTATGATCCCAGGGGAGCCAGGAGTCTGGCCCTGATATACGCCTGCGGTTCCCGAGGCGGGTGTCACAAGTCAGGAGGAGCTGCAAATGGTCAATCACTTAAGGAGCTCGCCACCGGTGACGATCGGTTTCTAAACAAAGGAAAGGCTGCCATCACCCGGTTCTTCAGAAACAATCGTGTCATTTCCGATTCAGCCATAATTTGCGCCTTTGCATTTGGTTCGCTCAGCCAGGTAACAATTCTGGCAATGCTGAACGCCGCCACTGGATTTCATTGGGATAAGGATGATTTAGAGCTTTTTTGGGAGAGAGGGAATCAAATTGAGCGCGCTTTCAATGTTCGAGAAGGCTTACGTCGAGAGTGGGACACGTTACCAAAACGGATTTTAAAGGAAAGTGTTAAATCAGGATCTACGCTCGGACAAACCGTCGATCTGGATGAATTGCTGGACGATTTCTACGAGCTTTCCGGCTGGGACCTGAAAACCGGAATCCCGACCTTGAATGCCCTCAGAAAATTGGGCCTGCATACGATAGCTGAGGATATGGAGGAGTACCATCAAAAATGAGTATCACCATAGAAATAGCACCCTATTTGAGGCCGTTTATCGAAAACAGAACAAGCGTGGTAGTCGGCGGGACTAACATTCAAGAGTGCATCGGGGAACTGGTCACTCAATTTCCCGGCTTTAAAGAGTGGCTTTTCGACAGTCAGGGTACTCTAAAAGTGCTCATCATCGTTAATGGCAAGGTAATCCCCCAACAAGGATTTAATCTAAAACTGGGTGACAATGACCACATTAGAATCATCATGCCATTAGATGAAGGATGATTAATTGGTGTGTTTCTCGGGTTTTTTCCACCCCAGCTCTTCAAGGTCTGCAAGGTCTTTCGTACGCCCAGCCAGCATTTTTAGTTGGGTCAGTCCTTCTTTGTTCACAAATGGAAGAGTGAGATCATTATTCACGAATTCCTCTCTTTTTTCGTAGTAGTCGTTAAATTGAAACCCGGTTATTCCACATAGGATATCTACCCGATTCGGCTCCATTCCAATTTGAATAATCATCTCAGTCTCAAGGAAATCATCTTCTTTTAATCCCAAAGATGCGAATCCAAAATCGTTTATTACCTGAACCATTTTCTGTGCGTTTTCCGAATCAACGGCTATCAGGAGGTCAATATCTTTAGTGTATCTGGGGTAACCGTGAAATGCCACCGAATATCCTCCAACAATCAAAAACCTGACTTTATGATGGTTCAGCAGTCGAATAAAATCTTCAAAGTCTCTGCTTAATTCGAACTTTTCTAATTTCATATACCCTTGATTTGTCTGTATCGGTAATAAACTGCCGTCTCAACACTTCTACCATATTCAAGCGTTCAAGAGGGCTTTTATCTTTCCAGAAAATATATTCAGGTTCAGAATCCCCGAGTTTTTTTTTCTTTATTTCCATTTTGTATTTATATTTCAATCGGTCAAAGCTATTTTTACCATATGATAATGATATTCTTTTATTTCACATTCGTCAATTTTAGAGCCTTGCAAAAACGACCAATGGGTATGATTGAAACTTTATCCCCCAAAAACGTTTTATAATCCCTTCAATCTGGTCAGAGGAATGCATGAAAGCGTAATGATAATACCGGCAAGTAAAATTCCGATCTGAAAATTCCAAGTATCTGCCACGGCGCCTAAAATCAATGGTGACAGACCAGGTCCGACGATACTGGAAATACTCATCAACACGCCTGTAAACATGCTTCGGTCTGCCAGATTTGTTAATCTTGCAATGGCAACCAACCCGGCTGGATAGAAAACAACGCTGAAGGTGGCCTGGATCAGTAGAAAAAAACTGACCAGATAATATGACTGGGACAGGGCAATTCCCAGGGTTGTGAGTCCAGCTCCCAGGGTAATAACAAACAGGATTTTCTTGAGATTAAATTTGTCGATAAAAAATCCGATGCTGATCATTCCAATAAAACCACCCACCCGGGAAATTCCGAAAACCACATTTGCCGCCTCAATCTGAATAGCTCTTTCTTTCACCAGGTATAATGGAACGATATTATAGATCCCCATACTGGCGATACTGCAACTGACCCAGGCAAACGTCACAATCCAGAACTCCTTGCGCCTTATGATTGATGATACCGGTGATTTTTCCTGAGTCTCGGGTCTCGGATCCGGTGAAACAAACTGGAAAATGATGGTGATGACAAGACAAATGCTTCCGAACAGCAGAAAAACAGATTTCCAATGGGTAAAACCGATAGCCCAGACTACAATCAGGGGGGCGGTTAAGAGACTGAACCCTGCAGCCGTTTCATGGAAGGAGATCGCTTTTCCCCAGTTTCTTTTATCGATAACAGTCGTGATCAGGGGGATCGCACATGGCAGATAGATCCCGGCTCCCATTCCCAGGAAAAAAACAAAGACTGCAAAAAGTTGATAGCTTGATGAGTATTTGAGCAGAAAAAATGAAATGATGACAACACAATATCCAGTAAAAATGGATTTTTTATAACCGATTTTCTGAGATAAAAATCCCGAATAAAAAACTGCGACCGTGTTTCCTATCCAGAATGAAAAAAATAAGGCACCTGCCATTGTGTGACCAATGGCGAAATCGTCCTGTATGAGTGGCATTATGGGTGAGAGAATCGACCTGGCAGAAAAATTCAGATACCAGAGAGACCAAAACAGAAGCAGGATTAATCGACTCATACGTTTTCCATTCTAGATAATCCTATTGTTGCTCCAATGACGAGAAATCAGGGACATTGACATCATGTCCCTGATTTTGGCTGATCTCGCCGATGAACAGACTGACGTGACACGGGTCCGGTTAAATCAACTCAACACCCGCCATAAATGCAGCATAGTTGCCATCCCAAATTGTCGGTTTGGAGCTCACATTTTTAACGGCCTGCAACCATAGGTCTCTTGGGATGCTGTTAAAAGGTTCCACAGCGCTAAGGGCACCTACCATCACAACGTTTGCACTCCTTCCTGAATTGTCGCCGAGAGAAATTGCCTGTTTCAGGACATCCAGGGTTATCACGTTATATCCTTCCAAATTTCTGTTTATGACGTCATCATCAGGATAATCGGATTCTGAAACGCCCTGGGGCAAGACTTTGGTTTCCGCCATCAAAACCACTCCGCCCGGTTTTAGCGAAGAGAGGAATCCCGGTCGTAACACCTCACTTTTTTCCATTACAATCAGGCAATCAGTTGAACCAGGTAATAATTGAGAGCAATAAACAGAACCACAGGCAAAGGTACTGACCACCGGACCACCCATTTGGGCCATTCCGTGAGTATCACCTTTGATGATGTTCGTTTCACCATATCCGGCTAAAAATGCCATCTGTGAAAGAACCTTGCCAAAAAAGAGGTTTCCCTGCCCGCCAACACCTCGAATAGATACAGTCAACCGTTTCGGGCGTGAAGAGCTGTCAAGGACGGGTATGGAAAGCGTTTTAGGGGCTTTTTTAAGCGCTGTCTTTTTCTCGGTTTTGCCAGCATCTTCATCCTCAGCTGCGATACTGATAGCTTTGGCGCTACACATCTGTAAACATGCCGGGTTGTTAGACACACAACCACAGCAGAGATTATTCCAGGAAGGATTACGTCCTTTTGCACTTTCCACTCCAGGGCAAATTCCACACATGCCGCACTGTTTACACACCTCAACATCCACCTTTACTTTCTGCCCATGCGCACTGCGGGAAACTTTTTTGACGCAAGTTCCCTCGATCACGATAACCGTATAATCACCTTCCGCCGCTTTTTCCAATGCGTTATTGAGAGTCGTTCGAATGGCCTCAAAATCGTATCCATTCACAACGATCACTTTGGCGCCTTCCCCTTCCAGGGATTTAACCAGATTAAACTGATTTGCTTCGCCTTTATAATTTACCGGAGAGGCAGGAGAGTTCTGACCACCTGTCATGGCTGTCCATTCATTATCCAAAACGACCTTGACACCCGGTGAATTGTTATAAATTGCATTTCGTGTAGCATCCATGCCGCTATGGCATTCGGTTGAATCCCCAATTACACTGATACATCTGGAAGCCGACTCAGGTTTGGAAGAGACATACCCAATCCGCTTGCTTTCACTCGCGCCCATGGCAACCCCTGTATCCATAGCGTTCAGAAAATAAAGCAGAGAGTTACACCCTATGTCACCAAAAATCACCTCCAGCTTTTTCCGTTTCTTCAACCGCTTGGCAGCTTCTGCAAACAGCGTATAAGGACACCCTGCACAAATTAAAGGCGGACGATTCAGGGGTTGCGTGTCCGGTTCAGCAGCAACGACCTCATTTCCTAAAAAGCTGGCAATGGATGCAGGAGACCATTCGGTCGTTGAACTGTCTTCTGCTTTTCCCTTTATCTTTAATCCTGCTTGAAGGCAGGCTTCCTGCAGAAATCGATAACCATCTTCTATAATGTATACATCACCGTTAATACTACTACAGAACGGGGCTATTCTATTCATCGGCAGAGGGTGTGTAAATCCTAGCGAAAGAATATCAACTTCGGGATTAAACAGAGCTCTATACTCTTCCACAAATAGAGTGTTAATTCCATAAGTGATGATTCCTGTCTTTCCAGCCCCTTTGATCCATTTGTTCAATGGAGAGTCTTCCACCATTTTCCTCAACCCGGGCATCCTTTCGGAATGAATCAGGTTGTAATTGGGTCGAGCTATACTTGGTAGACAGTTGTAAGGTCTGAAATCCATAACCTCGACAGGGTCACGACTTTCTTTGTTCATCAGCGAAATCAACCCTTCACTATGGCAGAGGTTGCCACTGGCTAGAATAACCATTGACGTATTGAACTTTCTGGCAACTTTCACAGCTATCGAAGCGGCTTCATGCATCTCCTGGTGATTCCGTGGCTCAAAAACAGGAATAAAACAACTTCTCAACGTGTATCTGGGATCAATCACATGCTGTGTGGAGCTGGGAGTGAAATCACTTGCAACATAATAGATTAACGCGCCTCTTGGCAACGTGAATTGAGAGGCACTCGTTATAACATCCCCTGCCTGAAACATTCCGGGAATTTTCATTGTAACCACACAATCTCTTCCTGCCAGGGAGTGTCCATGGCCGACACCAGCTGCGACCGCTTCATTTACCGACCAGCTGGCATTAATCAAATCCGGAACAGCAGACAGACCTTTATCTATAACCTCGGTGCTGGGGGTTCCAGGATATCCATCGACACTGTGAATTCCTGCCCTGACGCATCCGATAGCAAATGCGATATTTCCCTGTAAGATTGTTGATTCACCTGCGTCCGCCAAACATAACTGTCTAATTGCATTCATAATGTCTCCTTGCCACGTTTTTTTTAAACCATCGTCATCAAACCAAAACCGATTTTTATGTTTGTTGTTTTAAATGTATGACATTTAGTAGAATATAAACAGAGTTTTTGTCAATATCAATTGAAAAAACCAGCAGAAAGATCATATGAATTTCCCTCATAGGTTTCGTAAAGTACTTTATCTTGTTGTATATTTAGACTATATGAAGTCAATGTTCAGAAAATACAAATAATCCTCCAGTTAACAAATGATCGAATTGACAGAAAAATCTATGAATATTTTTTAATATTATGAAATATTGAACTTTTCAATTAGTAGGTAACATCTAATTCTATCAAATGTCTGATTTATGAATATTGATGCTTTCATCTATTGGAATATCTATAAGTATTTATTTTTTCAATATATTAGATAGTTTAATGCCTAAACGATCTCATCTGTTTTTTCACATATTGACGTAAATTTTTTTAAACGTCAGAGTTTTTTTAGATTTTCAGTTGAACTTTGATCTTATTTATGGTTAAGATACCTCATTGTGAATACAACCTCACAGTGTAAAACGATTTTCTCAGGGGAATATGGCTCAACACGTTGAATTTTCAAAAAAGGCAGGTTCATCCCAGCTCGGTTTTCAGGATATTATCACTAAAATTAAAAAAGACATTCTGCTTCAACACTACCGCCTCGGAGACTCTTTACCGAAGGAGGAGACTTTGGCCAGGGAATTTGGAGTTGGAAGAGCTTTGGTCCGGGAAGCCTTGGGGGTTTTGAAAGCTCAGGGGTATCTTGAGGCAAGAAGAGGAAGTGGGGGAGGGACCTTTGTCTGTGATCTGTTACATTCACAGGGAGTGACGACTCTGCTCTCCGATTTGATCGTGATGCGGTCTATGAGTATCAAACATCTATGTGATGTAAGGATTCTCATTGAGCCGGAGGCTGCCCGGTTGGCAGCACTGGAATCGACTCCAGCACAGTTACGGGAGCTGCGGGATCTGGTCTTCAAAGGTCAGACAACAAAAGACAATCATGAGCGGATAAATCTCGATGTTGAGTTCCATAAACGTGTCGGAGAATTAAGTGGAAATCCTTTTTTAGCCCTGCTTTTAAATAATATCATGGGGTTTTTGAAACAGTATCTCGATGTTTTAGGCAAGCCTACCACGGAAATCCATGACAAGGATAGCCACAGTGAATTATGCGAGGCCATCGCTTCCCACAATCATCAAACAGCGTATGAGTCCATGTACATGCACGTTGTTACCATGAAGAAGAGGTTTTGCAGCCTTGAGGATCAATATCTAAAAATGCACACTCAAAACCTTCAAAACTAATCAAACGATACAAACATATGAGTGATAACACACGAGTTGGCCAATCTCTGTTCAAACCGAGGAGCATTGCTATCGTCGGGGCCAGTAGCGATCCTTTGAAACCAGGTGGACGGGTGCTTTTAAATATTAAAGACAATAACTTTACCGGAGATTTATGGCCGGTGAACCCAAAAGCTACAGAGATCATGGGATTGCCCTCCTTTTCGGATGTTTCCTCTCTCCCATCCACTCCGGAGCTGGCCCTGATAGCCATCCCGGCACCTTTGGTTCTGGGTGCAATGAAGGATCTGGCAAACAAAGGAACTCGAACAGTGATTATACTCACTGCTGGGTTTGGAGAAAAGGGAGAGGAGGGTAAAGCCGAAGAACGAAGGATTCTTGAATTAGCCAAAACCTTTAGCATGACAGTAATAGGCCCCAACTGTTCAGGGTTTCTTACACCTGTCTATGCCGGAAAATTTGCCGGAATCATTCCCAAAATGAAACACGGGCAAATAGATTTTGTCAGCGGTTCAGGAGCAACTGTAGATTATGTGATGGAACAAGCCGTCACAAGAGGTCTTCAATTCAGTCATGTGCTTAATCTGGGGAATTCCATACAGATGGGGGTTGAAGATATGCTGGAGTTGCTGGATGAGAGTCACAGCCCGGAAAGCGCCAGGCTGATCCTGCTATACCTGGAAGCGGTCAACAAACCCCAGAAGCTACTGAAGCATGTCAATAACCTGAGAGAAAAGGGGTGTACCTTTGTAGGCATCAAGTCCGGTACAACCGATGCCGGTGCCAAAGCGGCCGCCAGCCATACCGGTGCCATGGCGTCTTCGGATCATGCCGTCCAGGCACTGTTTGACAAGGCGGGAATAATCCGAGTTTTCAGCAAACAGGAACTGATTGAGGTCGCCTGCGTTTTATCATCAATGACCCGCCTTCCTGCAGGAAACCGTGCCTGTATCGTTACCGATGCCGGCGGACCAGGCGTTATGCTTTCAGACGAGCTGAACCGCCAGAATATCGAGCTTCCCACGTTTTCTGAAAAAACCTTGAAAAGGCTGGCCGAAGTTCTGCCGCCTCAAGCCTCTCTGGTTAATCCCATCGACTGTCTGCCTAGTCGCAACGCTAAACAGACCCGAGAGATTTTTACTATCCTGGATGAGGAGGAATCTGAAAACCTGGATGTTGCTTTTTATATCATAGGCAATTCCGGCATGTCTGATAACTGGGAGATCTACAAGGAGATTATAGAGATCCGAAAGCGCTGCTCGATACCAATCCTGCCTGTTTTTAGTTCAGCCACTACCTGTGCCGATTTACTGAAGAAGGTCATCAATGAAGATACCATTTATTTTCCTGATGAAGTCCCTGCAGGCAGGGCAGTAGGCAGAATTGTCAATCGCCCGGTTCCTGCAGGAGAACCAGAGGTCTTGGGCAACTATGACAAAGAAAAGATTTCCTCTATCTTGTCAAAGGCCAAGGGTACAGTTTTACCACAAGAGGCGGTTGAATCGGTATTAAAAGCAGCCGGATTCAACCTGCCTGCACAATCAGAGGTGTGCAGGGAGACTCATCTTGAAGAGGTTTGCAACACGATCGGCTATCCGCTTGTCATGAAAGTAGTGGGCCCCTTGCATAAAAGTGAAATCGGTGGTGTAACCGTCGGTATTTCCAACGACGTTGAAGCACAACATGCCTGGAAGAAACTGATGACCATTCCAGATGCTACAGGAGTGTTGGTTCAGAAAATGGTCCAGGGTTTGGAAGTCATCCTGGGAGCTTCCAGGGAGGAGCGTTTCGGGCATTTGATCTTGTTTGGTCTTGGTGGAATTTATACCGAGGTTCTGAAAGATGTTCAATTCTCTCTTGCCCCGTTATCGCACAATGAGGCTTCGAAAATGATCCGGGGCATCCGCTCCTTCAAGATCCTGGAAGGTGTGCGGGGCAAACCGGGCGCATCTCTGGAAACCCTGGCTGACAACCTGATGCGCCTTAGCCAGCTGGTAACTGATTTTCCCATCATTCAAGAGCTGGATCTGAATCCAATCAAGGGAGTGGAAACCGATCTTTATGCTGTCGATGGCCGTATCCTGTTGGGAAATTATTAAAGTTATGGACTTATGGCCCGGTCCGATTTATTCCCAAAGCTAATCCCCGCGGATTTAGAAACGACTTCAGTTAAATCGTATCGTTTCATCCTCCAATTAATCTCCCTGCTGTTAAGCAGCGGAGAGATTCAACTCAGATATTTAAGAGTGATAATTTACTTCGGGTGTTATGGATCTCATCAAATTTAAGTTCTAAACCCCCTAAGCTCCCTTTTTTCATATATGAGTGAAGTGCACAGATAACCCGCCACTCTTTTTTCAAATTCATTGTAATAGAAATCATCATTTTTATACTTATTCGCAGATATTTAAGACTAAGTTCTTTAGTAAAATCCGGAATAATGATTTTTGGGGAAACAATTATTATAGAAGCCCAGGAAAAACTAACGGCAGGCTTTTATTCAAAACTGGATCGGCCGCTTAATTTGCAGAATGATGTTGACGAACGCCCGCCTGATGTTTAGATAATATATGAATAATCAGGTCATCTTTTATACCTATTTGACAAACCAACACTCTAACAATCACCAAATTACAATGCCTATTTCAAAGAATATAACAGCCGCTATTCAAAATTCCTCTGTTATTCGTAAAATGTTTGAAGAAGGAATCAGACGTGTCAAATTGTATGGCGAAGAGAATGTGTTTGACTTAAGTATCGGCAATCCAGTTTTTGAGCCTCCACCTGAGGTAAAACAAGCTTTACTGACCATAGCTCAAAGTGATGAAAAGGGAACTCATCGCTACATGCCCAATCCTGGATATACTACGTCACGAGACTTCATCTGCCGGTTATATCAAAAAGAAACCGGCCTGTCCTTAGCTACCGAAGATGTTGTTTTTACGACCGGTGCTGCAGGCGCTTTAAATGTAATTTTCAAAACACTTCTCGATCCAGGCAACGAAGTTATTGTCCTCATGCCTTATTTTAGTGAATACGACTTTTATTTTTCCAATCATGGAGGCACGGCCAAACGAGTAGACACTAATGTGCATTTTCATTTTGATTTTGATAACCTGGAGAAGGCACTAGCCCCTGGGGTTAAGGCGGTGCTGATTAACACGCCTAACAACCCAACTGGTGTTGTGTATAATAAAGAGGAACTGGATCAGTTGGGGAAACTACTTAGTAGAAAGTCGAAGGAATTCGGGTATCCAATTACACTCGTGTCTGATGAGCCTTACAAGAACTTATCTTATGGCGTAGACACCCCTTCCATATTCAACTCCTATGATAATAGTATCATCATCACCTCATACAGCAAAGACTTGGCAATTCCCGGAGAGCGGATTGGTTATATTGCTATTTCGCCGAACCATGAAGACCGAACACAGATACAGAATGGGGCGGTCGTTTCTTTGCGAATTCTTGGGTTTATCAACGCACCTGCCATTTGGCAGAGAGTGATTCCACTGGTTGGCAATGCCAAGGTTGACCTAAAACCCTACCGGGAAAACCGAGATCTACTTTATGATCACCTGACCAAATGCGGTTTCGAATGCACAAAAGCAGAAGGCGGCTTTTACCTGTTCCCCAAAAGTCCAATAGAGGATGACAGAGAATTCATAAAGTCTGCCCAGGAACTTAACCTGTTAATGGTGCCAGGATCAGCCTTCAGGCGTCCTGGCTATTTTCGGCTCGCTTTCTGCTTTGAAACGGATTTTATTCACCGGTCTCTTCCTCTGTTCACCAAACTAGCAGAACAATACGGGATCGCCTGATAGAAACGACCCGTCGGTTTCTCCTCGAATTCGATGGGTTAAAATTCCATTTCATGTTGGTTGTTGATCAGCACTACTTCAAAGTCGTTTTTTACGAAGATATTATGGCAATTTCAACGCTGATATTATCGCAAATCGGCAACTCCGATAATATCAGATAACTAATTGAAGTCTGAAGCAGTGAGTGCATTAAAGAGGTTGGGGTTTTGTAATGCACCTGCAATCTGGCAAAAAGTACTACCTTTGATCGATCCATACAGAATTAATTTACAACCATTTCGGGAAAGTCGAGACATTCTTTTGCAACATCTAGGAAAATGTGGATACAAGTGCCTTCAGGCCGAAGGTGGAGTCTTCTTGTTTCCAGAAAGCCCTATTGATGACGATCTACTATTTGTCAAATCGGCAATTGAACATAACTTGCTTCTGATGCCTGGCTCCGCTTTTAATGCACCTGGTTTTTTCCGGATATCTTTCTGTGAGGACAAAAATCTAATAAACAAATCTCTACCAATTTTAAACAAACTCGCAACAAAATTTACGATCGGTTAGTTGATTTGATCAATCAGACAAGTTGAGACAGACTCAGAATTTCATCATAATTCTGAGAAACTTCAACAGGCAATTGAAACCGAATCAAAAAAACAGTACTCGTCTGGTCTAAGGGGGGGCTGTGCCCACAACCCAAGGTTGATGTAGTCATGAGCCACCTTTTTTGTTAATAATGAGCCAAATGGAGCAATATAAAATACAAAGTGACTCCATATCTTTTTGAAAGTCCATTGAGTTGAGCTTTCTCTGAGTTTTTCAGGTTGAACCCCATCAACTAAAAACAATACTATACAGAAAAAAACTCAGGGTTATATTCTTGTACCATTGTAATAACGGCAAGACCGTATCTAATGCCTTACCTTTGACAAATGCTCATTAGTAATTGTATGATCCTCCTGTTTAACGATAATCAATTGAATAGGCTTATATTTTTTCCATTCTCGATCAAACAATATTTTTACCCTTTGAGCCGAGAAATACTGGCAAACGCCAACGCTAAGAGGGAATCATGTACCGGCTTTTAACAGCATCCATTTTCCGTAAATACGTTTTAAAATACCGTTAATAAAGCTACTATCTCGTGTCTGACCGAAAGTCCCTGGTTTCAATCATAGTAACGCTTGAAACGGGATGATTCGATTTAAAGTTCGAACTGCTTTCAGCTGCCGGCGATCAGCTATCAGCCAGGTGCTAAAGCATTTCAATCAGTTATAAATCTGAATACTGACAGCTAATGGCTGAAAACAGAGATCTTTACCTGAATCAGATTCATGTTTTTGTCTTTGCCAATCAAATCGATTAATCTTTTCCATGGGATCATAAAATGATCGATTACATTCAAGAGTTTAACCCTGTATTGCAGGCATTGTTTGCTACTCTTTTCACCTGGGGTGTGACAGCCGCCGGAGCATCAATCGTATTATTTACACGCACGGTAAACCAGAAGTTTATGGACTCTACGCTTGGCTTTGCTGCCGGGGTGATGATAGCCGCAAGCTTCTGGTCACTTCTTGCACCCGGCCTGGAAATGGCTGAATATATGGGACACACTCCCTGGTTAACCGCTGTCATAGGTTTTATGGGCGGTGGAATTTTTATGAGGTTAACCGATAAATTTCTGCCCCACTTGCATCCGGGGTTGGGACTTGAGAAAAGTGAAGGCGTAAAAACGTCGTGGCAGCGTAGTACTCTTCTGGTATTGGCAATAACACTCCACAATATTCCCGAGGGGTTAGCAGTCGGCGTGGCATTTGGAGCCGTTGCTGCCAATCTTCCTTCTGCCACGATAGGCGGGGCAATTGCCTTGGCAATCGGGATCGGCATCCAAAACTTTCCCGAAGGCACTGCCGTGTCAATGCCGTTAAGAAGAGAAGGGATGAGCAAAGGGAAAAGTTTTTTGATTGGCCAGGCCTCCGGTATTGTCGAACCCATCGCAGGTGTTTTTGGAGCCCTGTTTGTATTGAACATGCAGAATATTCTACCCTATGCCCTCTGCTTTGCTGCCGGCGCCATGATTTTTGTGGTCGTGGAGGAGCTGATTCCGGAATCTCAACATAACCAAGCAAATATTGACCTGGTAACCATGGCAACAATGACAGGATTTTCGGTCATGATGGTTCTTGATGTTGCTTTGGGCTGATCAATATTGAAGGGAATGAGAATAGTGGATATAGAAAAACTTGATCGGGAGAGTGAATTTCAATAGCAGCTGTTGTCCGATTTCAGTCGTTTTTCTTGTTGGCTTTTATGTCATATTTCCCGGACATCACCTCCCGGAGCAACTGATCGTATTTATCACTCTCCTTCAATTTTTTTAAGCCTGCATTGAACTTACCCATAAAGAGCCCACCATTCTTTGACTGCTTTGATATAATCAGGTTAAGTGATGTTGACTGAAGGGCCTTTGGATGGTGGGTGAAAAGTTTTGCAGTTTCGGGAGCAAAGTTGTTTCTTATCTTAGAGTATCCTACAACCGGATCATTCGGGAAAATGTGTATTCGCCTGACTAATAGTTTTCTATAATTCAGTTCGTCTTTTGCAACCATTTCAACATGGATCTTCTTTACATTCCTGGCATCCATAAACTCTTGGCTATATTCGTATTCAAAAGTCCCTCCGATGCTTAATCCCTTTAGATCATCAATCAAATTTATAATCCTTAAGGTGAAAAAATACGACAGTGCTTTCGCAAACAACATCACTGATATAAAAATCCTGAGCAATACTCTCGCTGGGCCACCAACAACATGATCCTTCCCATTCGCCTCCTTCTCTTGCATATATGATGGATCTTTTCCAAGGGAAAAACTCCCAGCTGACAGATATCCCCACCGGTTTAAACGCTTCAGTTATATGGTTCCCATTCACCGTTTGTAAGATGGATTGTTGTTTCAGCACACAAGGTAGTTGAAAAAACAAGCAATACGACCGTGAGGATAATTAGATTTTTCATTGTTATTCCTTTGTTTCATAAAAGGCCAAAGCCCTCTTATTATCAGGGAGGATATCAGCCTAGAATGTTAAAGAGGTAACCATACTACCGTGCCGACAATATAGCTGAACTTATGTGGAAAACAAGAAAATGATGATTGCTAAGGTAAGTTTATGCCAGAGGTGACCACTCATACTTCAACAACAGCGATCTTTAGTGGATGCATCCCATCAGGGGATGGAAAATCGGCTTCAGGTTCGATAACTTCGATTCCCCTTACCGGTCGTCCCGCTTTTTGTGCACAACGCCGCAAAATTTCCAGCCAGTCTGACACGTTGACCTTGGGAACATGGTTGGTGCAGATCAGGCGACCGCCGGGATGAACCGTCAGTAAAGCCGGTTTGAAAACTCCCTGATAGTCCCGAATCAGATCAACGGTACCGAAGTGGCTTTTGGCCCAGCGTGGCGGGTCAAGAAACACTAGGTCAAATTGACGGGGTTCCAGTTTGAGGTAAGGTCGTTTTCGTCCGCGTCCGGAGACCGGCAGGCCTGCAAATTGCCGGATTACAGGAAAATAATCAGACTGAATAAACCGAATGGTATCCTCAGAAAGCTGATTTAACTCTGCATTCAATTTTCCGGTTTCCAAGCTGGACGTGGCAAAGTCCACATTTAAGACCTCATTAGCCCCACCGATACTGGCACAAATCCCTACTCCACAGGTATAGGCAAACAGATTCAAGACCGACAAGCCGCTGCTATTCGCCAGCACAAATCGTCTAGCAACCCTTAGATCCAAAAAGAGAAGTGGGTCCTTTCCCTTTTGTATTCCCTTCACCACATAACGAACTCCCAGTTCCCGGCAAATCTGCTTGGAATCTTCCATCTCACCTGAATCGTTAGTATCTGAAGGTTTCCCCTGTTTTTGGCTTGCCGGACTACGATCATTAAATACCATCAGGGGTTCAAAATCCAATCCATTGGCTAGATGCTCACTTATCAAGGGCAGCTCATCCGGATCAAACGGTTGATGAAAGGTTTGTACTAAAACCTGCGATCCGTAACGGTCTATCGTTAGACCTGGTCGACCTTCATTAACACCGTGAAACAGACGGTAAGCATCAGTTTCTTCTGTATGGAGTTTTTCTCTAAGTTCACTTCTATTAGTTAAAGCCTGATTGATAAGGGGACCGATGTCGGATACTGTCATGAATAGTCTCGTTAGGATTATTTATAGCTGCTTGGAGCTGAACCATGGGGAAACCCCATATTTTCATCAGCCAGCTCACGTAACGAAGAATTCGCCTCATTATGGTGAATGTCCGCTTGAAAAGATTATTCTAAGCTGATCACCGGTTTTGTACAAGGACAGCTTTCAGCTGTTCAGTTTGCTCTCTTTGATGTTATGAAACGTCCGGTGAATCAGTGACCTTAGTCCAAACAGTCGGTGAGAGTATAGCATTACATTCCGGGAAGCCTTTATATGGTTTAATAGTTAAGATAATTCCTTCGTCTGGCTACCAAATAATCTGCCGGAAACAAGATTGCTGTAAGCAAAAGGGTTTTCATCTTACACTTCATCTGCGCTGTGATGAACAAGTGCTGTTACTCTGGCTCCCCGTCCAAGCAAGGCTCTTATAATTCGTTCACCGAGATTGCCGGTAGCCCCTGTCACAACTATGGTTGATTCATTCATAGCCTGTTCCGTTTTGTCCCCTCCCCAGAAAACCGGTTATAAGGATTAAACCGATTGACCGTTCTCTTATCGTATCAGGTTGATTTGGTGCTGAAGATCAAATCGGTTGGCCCCGATAACGAGAGTGATTCTGTCTTGGCGAATCCGGCTACTGTTAACCAGTCGATATATTCCTTCTGACTGTAACTGGAACCGGCTTTGGTGTTGACCAGCATGTTCATCGCAAAGACTGCCCCCATTCTGGGAGCCGTACCCTCGTCATTAAGGATAAAATCCTGAATCACAATCCGTCCCCCCGGATTCAGAGCCTTATATACTTTTTGCATTAATGCCAGGTTCTCGTCCGGACCCCACATGTGGCAGATGGCTGAAATCCAAACCAGATCATATCCGTTGCCCAGGGAGTCTTCCTTCATATCGCCGGCTACGAATTCCACATTTTCGCTGATTCCAGCTTCGGCAATATAGTTTTTAGCCAGTGAGACAACCGGCGCCAGATCGAAAATTGTTGCCTTGATACCCGGTTTCTCTTTGACAAAAGCGATGGAATAGGCGCCAGATCCGCCACCCAGATCAAGAACGTGGTCAACTCCTTCAAGATTAATCATTCTGATAACCTGTCGAGCCCTGAAACTGGCATTTTTGTGCATGGCTGCGATAAAAGCCCTGGTAGCGTTTTCATCTCTCTCTTTCCTTTTCTCCAGGTTCACCGAGGTGCCTTTTTTCACACAATCAGTCAGGGTGGACCAACTGTGCCACAGGCCAACAGCATGCATGGATGACATCCGGGAATCGAATTCGGAACCTTTGGCTAAAAACTTAGCCGCAAGCGGACTATTTTTGTAGAGATCCCCTTCTTTCTCCATGATCTCCAAAGCTGTCAAGGCGTTCATCAGTTTTTCCGTGGCACGGGGATGGGCGCCTATCTTTCCGGCAGCCTCGACAGCGGTCGCTCCTGAGCCAATCGCTGAAAACAGATCCAGTTCAATGGCAGTTAGCATTATTCTGCTTTCCATGAAGCCTATGATAAACCGATTCAATTCATCCGGAATCACGCCAGCTTTTTCCATCATCGCTTTCATCCCGGCCACCTTTTTTGTGTGCTCCATGATTTCCTGTCTGGTCGCTTCCTGATCCCTGACCAACAGATCGTCAACCGGTGCATGATTCAACAAGTGCTCATCAACGATTCGACCGACATTCTCCGGTGTTAATCCGGAGTACCAATGCCCCTCGGGATAAACTACCATGTTTGGTCCTTTTTCACAGATCCCCAGACAACCGCAAGGTGTTACCTGAACTTGATCGGTCAGGTTGTTTTCCGCCAGTTTATTTTTGAGTGAAACCAGTACTTTTTCAGCGCCTGCATTGTTACAGGAAGGGGCACCCTCCTGTTTTTGCTGGGTACAGATATAAGCATGATAGCGAAACGGTTCCATTTCATCCCTCTGTCTTGTAGTGGTTGAATAAGATTATGATTCAGATTCATCAATCGGGTTAGGATCTATCGGAACAATATACCATGGGCATGAGAAGCACAATCTAATCTTTATCATCTTTTCCCGCCTTATACCAATCGGATAGGCTGTCTCATCTATTAACCCCCATTACTCGCTTTGTTGAAGAATTTGTTTTCGGAAAATCTGCCTTACAAAACTGAATAATCCGAACAGGCAGATTCAGGCATCTATACCTCAGATGAAACCGCGCTGATTAAGTACTGATTAAGTAAATGGAACAAGGTACTCTATCTCCCGGATTAACCATTAACAGCATAAAATGTCAAAATGAAAGACTTGACCCCTTAAAGGGGTAAAGGGGTCAAGTCTTCTTTTGACTTATCTTTTTGGTTTTTTTCTCCAGTAACCTGACTGCTGCCGCTAAAGCAGAATCCTCCTTGAGCAGGTTTTTGATCCGTTCAATCGCCGTTGATACTCCGCTGTAACTGCTGAAATTGAACAGTTCTGCAATCTCTCCCTATTTACACATCTATTTTCCGTGAATCAAATGGATGGCCAAGTCACGAGGCGTGTTGGCAATCCCCCGTTTCTGTTGCAGGATCTCCTTTTGCTTTAATCCAAAATGGTGACAAACCAGTGAATCCGTTTTGATTCGAGGGCCAAGTCTTTTACTGCAGGTTTTTCGCGTGCACCATCGTATGAAAGAAAAAAACACAAAAAGACAATTCAATGACTCATCTTCAATAATTGAATGGACAACATAAGTTAAAAGAAGACTTAACACTTTAATGGGTGACCCCGTTTTTTTATCCCCGAAAACCGATGACGGTAATGTCATCCTGGATTTCGTTGTTTCCGCGGTAGGTATTAAAACTGGAGAGTATGAACTCTTTTTGTTCTCTGAGGGGTTTTTTCATAGCTTCACCCAGCAAGGCTCTAAAACGCTTGTTTCCGAATGCAAGTCGTTTGTTTCCACCCAGTTGATCGACAATTCCGTCTGTGTATAGATAAATTGTGGTTGTCTGGTCCAGAGGGATGGTATGATTAGTAAACTCAAAATCCAGGTTGGAATTTTTGTAACCGATACTATGGCGGTCTCCCTTTAAAAGATACAATCGGTCTTGGATAAAATAGACCAGTGATTGTCGGGCCCCGGCGAATGTCAGTGTTCTTTTATCGGTATTCAGGTAACAGATGGAGGCATCCAGCCCGTCATTTGAGGGTGTTTTTTCAGAATACTGATGGAGAGAGGTTTTAACAAACCTGTTGAGGCTTGCCATCATGGACGCAGGATCGAGAAAAGAAGCGCCGTTCATGATCTCTCTTATTGCCGAAGAGGAGATCATGGTCATCAACGCTCCCGGCACACCATGACCTGTGCAGTCGAAGACAGCGAGCAGGAACCCGGCGTGGTATTTTTCCGCAAAATAGATGTCTCCTCCGACAATATCGCGGGGATTCCAGATGACGAAATTGTCCGGGAACTGTCGGCTGATGGCCTCTTTTGAGGGAAGCAATGAGTATTGAATTCGTTGAGCATATTTAATGCTGGCAGTCAGTTTGTTATTGGCAGCTTCCACCTCCAGTAGGGTTCTGTTCAGGTCTTCTGTTCTTTCCCTCACTTGTTTCTCCAGCACAATGGCGTAATCCTTTAAAAACTTGTTTTTCTCCTCTACAAACCTGATTGAAACAAACACCCGTTTTCGGATTTCCAAGGTAACAAAACCGATGGCAATTCCAATAATTAAAAATAGCAGTGATTTAACCAAGTGTTGTCCCGGAGCCAAAATAAACGGGTCAACGGAGGGGCTGCCGAGAGGTTTGAAATAAAACCAGTATATTAAAAAATATTCAACCGCAGCGATGGCACCGGTAAAAATACTCAACTTGAAACTAAGTCTCAGAGTTGACAGGGCGATAAAGAAAAAATAGAGATAGACAACCGGAGACAGGATAATAGCAGGTGTTGATACCAGGGGAGAAATAATCAGCAAGACAATACCTGGAAAACTGGTTTCAACAGTGGTATTCAGGTACTGAAAAACCGTAACCCATCTGCCGGACTCACTGGTGAACAGCCGATAACGTATATAGACCAGACACTCATATGCACAAAAGGCAAATAGCAGGAGTCCTATCCATAGATGCAGGGGCAACCCTTTGACTGATTTGAAAAAGGCATCAATAAAAAAGAAAGTGAAAAGGCGCGGTACAACACACAACAGCAAGGCAGCCAATGCAAAAATGACTGCCAGAATCAGCGTTCTCAGTCTTTCGCTTTTTAGTGTTTCGCCGGTGAAAGCCTTGTTGAATTGGGTTAAGGATTGATCCATGGTATTATTTTTTCTTCCATGTCGAGTCGGGTGAAGAGAGAGTGTTTACCGATCAGTCGCTGCGAAGAAAAAGCAGATCACCGGCCAGCAAAGTTAAGGCAACTATCATGGGAACAATTGTTCCCCAGATTGAGTAGGGAATGACAGGCAAACCGGCTTCAAAAGCCAATGGCCAGAATGGACGGTTTCCGGTCATTAACATATCCAATCCCAGGTGAATCAGAATCGCTACCAGAATTAACCTATAGGCTTTGGCTGTCGCTTGTGGCACCAGTTTTCTATTAACCAGGCGAAAAGCTAAAAGTATAATATAGGCAAAAACCGGGAGAAAAAACAGGGATGCTGTCAAGGAGGGATGAAACAACTGAAATACCCTTGCCATCTCATCCGGCGAAGACCCTGACGGGAGAACGAGAAAGATGTAGACCAGTCCGGTGAGGCCATCAATATCAGGGATGATGGTAGAGCAAAGGAACAGGGTTTTGTTATCCTTGTAGCAATGTCTTGCGACAATATAACCAATGCTTAGGTGAGTGATCGGATCTGGCATGGCAAAATATTCGACTGGTCAGGCCCGGAAAACAAGACTGTTTTCCGGGATCAAAACAGGATTTTAATTCTTACTGGAAAGACTATTATGTCTAGCAATAATGGATTCCACAACCGAGGGATCTGCCAGAGTTGATGTATCACCAATATTGTTGAATTCATTGGCTGCAATCTTCCTCAGAATTCGGCGCATGATCTTTCCAGACCTGGTCTTGGGCAACGAGGGTGAAAAATTGATGATGTCCGGTGTGGCGATGGGCCCGATCTGCTTGCGGACGTGGTCGATCAGTTCCTTTTTTAATTCCTCACTCTCTTCGATTCCGACATTAAGCGTAACATAAGCATAAATACCTTCACCTTTAATGTCATGCGGATAGCCGATAACTGCAGCTTCGGCGACGACAAAATGGCTGACCAACGCACTTTCCACTTCGGCGGTTCCCAACCTGTGACCGGACACATTAATGACATCATCAACCCGCCCGGTAATCCAATAGTAACCGTCTTCATCGCGTCTACAGCCATCTCCGGAAAAATAAAATCCGTCATACATTAAAAAATAAGTTTCTTCAAACCGCTTGTGATTGCCAAATACTGTTCTCATCTGTCCCGGCCAGGGTTCTGTCATAACCAGAAATCCACTGCTGGCTCCCTCCTGGATCTCTCCCTTTTCGTTGATTATGGCGGGCTTCACACCAAAGAAAGGCAGGGAAGCCGAACCGGGTTTCTGATCGATAGCGTAGGGAAGGGGGGTTATCAAAACACCACCGGTTTCTGTTTGCCACCAGGTGTCGACAACCGGGCATCTTTCTTTACCGATATTTCTGAAATACCACATCCAGGCTTCCGGATTAATAGGTTCTCCTACAGTTCCCAAAATCCTCAAGCTGGAAAGATCCTTATCTGCAACCCACTTTTCACCTTGGGCCATTAAAGCCCTGATTGCAGTGGGAGCGGTATAAAACTGGTTGACTTTCCATTTATCAACAACATCCCAGAATCGACCCGGGTCCGGATAATTGGGCACTCCCTCAAACATCATGGTAGTAGCTCCCTGGGAAAGGGGACCGTATACGATGTAGCTATGGCCTGTCACCCAGCCGATATCCGCCGTACACCAGAAGATATCCCCATCATGATAATCAAAAATATATTTGAAAGTGGTGCCGGTAAACACCATATACCCCCCCACATTGTGCTGAACTCCTTTCGGTTTTCCTGTCGATCCGGAAGTATAGAGAATAAACAGTGGATCTTCCGCATCCATCCAGGCTACCGGGCATTCGGTTGAAGCGGATTCCATCGCTTCGTGCCACCAGACATCCCGTGGAGTTGTTATGGTGACGTCACTGTCAGTGCGTTTGACCACAAAACAGTGCTCAACCGTGTGGTTGTTCTTCAAACAGATTTCCATCGCTTTGTCGGCATTGCCTTTCAGGGGAACAGCTTTTGATCCTCTCATAACGCCGTCGGAGGTAATCAGAATCTTGCACTTGCTGTCGGAGATCCTATCAGCCAATGCTTCAGAAGAGAACCCACCAAAGACGATACTATGAATAGCACCAATTCTGGCTACAGCCATCATGGCAATCGCCAATTCCGGTATCATCGGCATATAAATAGCTACTCGATCTCCTTTTTCAACTCCGTTGGCTTTGAGTACGTTGGCAAACTGGCAAACTCGGGAATGCAATTCTTTGTAAGTGAAGGTTCTTTGCTCTCCCGGCTCGTTCCCTTCCCAGATAATCGCCGTCTGCTCGCCTCTGGATTCAAGGTGTCTATCCAGGCAGTTGTATACAATGTTAGTCTGTGCTCCTTTGAACCATTTAATATCGATAGGGCCCTTAGAAACCGAATAGTTAAATTCCCTAACTTTATCCCATTTTTTATTCCAGTGGAACTTATCCGCCATTTCAGCCCAGAATCCGTCCGGATCATCGATAGATCGGTGGTATAACTCCTTATACTCGTCCATGGATTTTATCCAGCCATTTTGTCGATCTGCATCCGCAGCATGATAAATGAATTCGTTCATGGTTTCTCCTAATAGTAAAGGTTGGGTTCTCCATTTAAGAACATAGGTATCTCTATACCATAAAACTACTGACGAAAAAAGGCTTAAATTGAGGGAACTGGTTTGGATTCCATTCAACCCGTAACCTTTCTTGGCATTGGAATCGTTTATGAATTTTGAGGTTTCGGCAACTGACCGAATCATTTTTTTGAAGCGTCATGCTTTCAGGTGCAAAAGCATAACGACATCCGTTTCAAAACAGGTTTGCTACATTGACCACCTGCACCGGTTGGTTTTTAAAGAAAGTGATGCCCTGGTAGATGGGGATATCACGGAATATTTTCGGCAAGGGTAAAATTGGCTGAATGGCATGATGAAGAATCTGGCTGATCACAATGCCTCGCTGCTCCTTTTTATCGTTCAGAATAACCAGGCTGCGTTGTTTTTTTCCTGCACCGGTTATTCGGCTATTGAACAAGGTTTCGGAATCAATTAATGGGACCGGTTTTCCATTATAAGGATATGCCGGTGACTGCTTGATTGTTAATACCTTCTGTTCATTAAAGTCAAGAAAGGTCTCGATAAAGTCCTCGGGGATTGCCAGACTGAAGTCTCCAATGGCGACAATGATGCAGGCCAATGAAACATTATTCTTCATAAAAGACAGATTCCAGCTGCACCCTTCTCCTGGCCTGTTATCTATTTCATATTCCCCCTGAAACTGGTGAATGGCTTCGATAACCGCATTCATGCCAACACCGCGTCCTGCATTGTCATCCAGACTGTCTGCGGTGGAAACACCCTGCACGAACAACATATCCAGGATCTCCTTTTCAGACATCGCAGATAATTGATCCCTGGTTACAATCCCTCTTTCAACAGCTTTGTCCGCAATCTTTTGAGTATTAATGCCACGACCGTCATCTGAAATGGAGAGCCTGATATGAATGGCATCCTCTTTGAGATCAACGACAATCTTGCCAACGGGTTCCTTTCCCTGTTTTTTTCGTTCTTCGGGAGTCTCCAACCCATGAATCACTGCGTTTTTTATCATATGATTGAGAATCTCATGGACAGCATCCCAAAACTCCCGATCGGCTTTAACCTGATGATCATTAAGTTGAAAGTCCGCCTCCTTGTCATAATCTTTAGCCAGTTTCGGTACCAGCCTTTCATAACGGGTTAGATTGAGAGGTACTTTTTTGATCTGTTGATGAGTGCTTAAAAACTGGTTAAACAGGTTTCCTGCCTGCACCCTTTGTTCTTCGCCCAGTGCACTGGAAAACATGAAATATAGATCCTTAACTTTCTCTGCCAATGATTCATAACCGTCCAGGGTGACCGAAAGATATTCGTCACCCCTGTTTTTCCGAACATCACCTTTGTCAGTGTTTCTCTGGGCTACAAACTGTGAGAACTCATGGGCTTTATTGCCGATAAAAAACAGGCTGTCCGCCAGCACAGTATCGATGTTTTCCAGCCAGTCAGCTATATCAAACTCCATCAAATTTCCCTGCTGGAACTGCTCAAGCATATCTTCTATTTTAAATACAAACCCTTTCAACTGTTTTGTGATCGAACGGGTCAGAACAAGTTTCAGTTCGGATACGGGACGAACAAGATCTTCCATTTTATGGCAAAGCTGCTTGGCTTCAGGAATTAAGAATCCGCAGTTTCCCTTGAGGCCATGAATCTTATTTCCCATCAGTCTCAGGTTTTCGCTATAAACCTGGAGGTTCCGATTATGAACGAACTGAGTGTATGCTTCCAGGTTAAACAGATCATTATCATCAGGATAAGCGAAGGTCTCCAGTGCTTTTATGAGCACCAGTATTTCAGCAGCCAGGTTTCCTGCATCCTTCACAATACTGTTTTGAGTATCTACATCTATAATAACAGCATTCTTCAGGGTTTCTTCCTGCTCCCTGATTTTCTCCTGCTGGTTTTTCATTCGATTGGAAGCCAGTCCCAGTTGCCCGTCAGCACTGACGGGCACCAGTTTTCCCTCTATATATGGACCGTTAATAATATAGTGTAGATCTACCGAATAGCGCTTTGTGCTGTTATTGAGATCTGGCAGTTCAAATTCAATGGGAAACGGAACATCTTCCTGTTGTGTAAAGGCAAAAGAGATCAGGTTTTTTGAATCCGGGTCACATAACCAATGTGTCAAATCAGCGTCTTCCGTTTTTCTTATCGCGGCAATGTCCACAAGATTTTCGACGGATTCGGCCATGTAAATCAACCTGTAATTTTCATCCAAACGAATGGTCATCTCCTCATTGTCAGAGGATTCGTAAGATATCAGATTCGAAAATGCATACATATCTCTGAAAATACCACCCATACCTGACAAGGTCAGGTTATCATCATAAACACCATCAGCATAAACCTGAAGAGTGATCGGATCTCCACTCTTTTTCCTGAATGTAAAATAGATACCGTGAATTTGAGGTTTCTGCTGGCTGATCTGCTTTTGAAATTTAAATTCAAATTCCTTTTTCCCGTTTGCCAGGAATTCCACGATCGGTTTCCCAAGCATCTCTTCCGGCGAGTATCCCAGCATATTTCGGACACTATCATCGACAAATACAAAGCAGAGATCGGTATCACATTCCCATAGCATGTTGGGGATATCCTGCTGCCTGCTGAGAAGAAGTCGGTTCAATTGTCTGCTTTTTTTCTCTTCTGCGTTTAAGCGGGTAAATACTTTAACCTTGGAAAAGAGTTCCTCTTCATTAAACGGCTTTTGAATATAATCATCAGCCCCGACTTCATATCCTTTTAACCTGTCTTCAACCAGTACCTTGGCTGAAACCAGGAGGATTTTTGTTCCGGTTAATCCTTTATATTCCCTCATCCTTTTACAGACTTCATAGCCGTCGATTCCGGGCATCATGATATCAAGGAGTACGATTCCGGGATGAAATTCTTTGGCTATTTTCAGAGCCTCTTCACCGTTTAACGCGGTTTTCATCGAATACTGATCATTTAGCATATACGATATAATTTCCAGATTTTGTTTATCATCATCAACGATCAAAACTTTCTCTAACTGGTTCATAGGTCTCACTTGGTAAGAGTTTCTAGTTCTTTTACAATTGTATCGATTTTCATTAATTCACTATTCTTGATATTGTTGATCATCTCATCCAGCAGATCAATTCCCTGAAGAATAGCAGTTACCATATTACTGTTTAACTTAAGTGTCCCCTGCCGCAGGAGGTGCAGGACATCTTCCATCGCATGGGCAACCTCTTCTATTTTTCTATATTCCAGTAGATTAGCCCCGGCTTTAATGGAATGTGCTGCGCGAAACAGTCCGTTGATCAGTTGATCGCTGGTGTGGTCAATTTCGTTTTCCAACTTCAAAATTCCCAGTTCGATCACTTCCAAATGATCTCTGGTTTCAAGTAGAAACGTATCTAAAATTTCCTTATCATCCTGATACTTCATACAAAAACCAACAGAGTTGATATTCAATTAATTTTTCATCCTTATATTATGCTTCACTCTAACTCACTCTCACAGTCTGTCTTTCGGAGATCAATTGAATGGCTTTCTCCGCCATCTGATGCAAATCCGGTTTTGAAACCTGGTAATCAGCTTTGACAGACTCCCCTTTATGCCTGAGTTCATCAGTGATAATGGATGAATAGAGAATCACCGGAATACTCTCCAGCTCTGAATCGGACTTGACGTTTTTGGTCAAGGTAAAACCATCCAGCAGGGGCATTTCAATGTCGCAGATGATAATGTCAAGCAACTGATTGACCGGAATATTTTCTTCATTCGCCTGGTTTTTAATCCCTTTAAGATAATTCCAGGCCTCTTCACCATTATTTACCAAATCGACCCTGAAATTGGCATTCGTTAGATTTTTTTCCAGAATTTTTCTAATAGTGGGAGAGTCGTCCGCCACCAGCACATGGTATTCTTCAGCAGCATGAGCTGTTGTCTTCCATAAGTCTTCGCTTGATTTAGGGTTGAGTGCGGTTACAATATGCTCCAGATCCAGCAACTGAATAAAATATTCTCCCTTATCCACCATGCCGATAATGGACTTGGTCTTCAGTTGTCTGATATATTTTCCGGGTGGAATCAATTGCTGCCAGTTGAGCCGATGGATCTCCACTACTCCTGAAACCAGGAATCCCTGGATTGAATTACTAAATTGAGACACGATGATATTTTCATGTTGCCGTTTTTTTCTATCCATCCCCAACCAGATACTCAGATCAATCACCGGTAATACCAGATTACGAAGTGGGATGGTACCCAGGAAGCAGGGGTTAACAGCATAATTCTTGGATTCAAGACCGGGTGATTCAATGACCTCCATCACTTTGGCGACGTTCATTCCAAAGTAGTTATTACAGACTCCATCCTCTGTTGATGTTGAATCAATATAGAACTCCAGCATTTCGAATTCATTCGTCCCTGTTTCGAGCAAAATTTCCTGTGTGGCCATGATTCCTCCCTTATTTCTGTTTTTGTCATTATTCTACGCTATTATTGTCCGCTCAGCAATTAATATTAAGATAAGTCCCAAAAATGCTTTTCTCTTTATTTTTAAAAGCCCTTCAACCAGTTTGTACTCTAACGAATTATTGATTATACGGGTTCCCTTGCCGTTTTGCGATCAACTCTTTGAGTTGGAGGAATCACGCACTTTAAACCCCGTCAAACTTTTATCAGAATCTCTCGACAAATAGCTTTGACTGTGATAGGCCGATTGTAGCATAAATTCATAAGGTTAATTGGTGAGAGAATCATTAATTCTTTATCCAGACTTCACTTCTCAACCTGATTCTCTTCAAACGAGTGCTTTTTTCAACCCGGAATATATCAAAAGAATGTGAGAAATGCCGGGTTGTGAAGTGCGAGACTTATTCGACTAAACTTCACAGACCCTAAACTATCAAGGAGACATGATGATCAAAGATTTTAAAGGTAAAGTCGCGATTGTAACCGGAGCGGGTAGTGGAATCGGACGGTCGCTGGCGCTCGCGTTTGCACATGAAGAGATGAAGATTGTAATTGTGGATGTCAATCAGGAATCCCTGATGAAAGTTCACCGCGAAATAGAGAAGATCGGGGTTGAAGTAATGAGTAAGGTGATGGATGTCAGTAATCGGGAGCAGATGTCCCAACTGGCAAATGAAACGTATGAACGATTCGGTAAGGCCAATGTACTCTGTAACAACGCCGGTATCGGTACCGGAGGATTACTCTCCGAAGTTCATCTAGAAAACTGGGACTGGATAATCGGGGTCAACCTCTATGGGGTTATTCATGGAATTTCCTTTTTTTTGAAACGAATGATTGAAAGCGGCGAAGAGTGCCACATCGTTAATACAGCTTCCATTGCCGGATTGCTGTCAAGCGGTGAAAATGCCCTTTACAGCGTAACCAAGTTCGGAGTTGTTGCCTTAAGTGAAGCCCTGCACCAGCAACAGCAATTTCAACAAACCAGGGTGGGCGTCTCTGTTCTTTGTCCCGGTTTTATCAGAACAGATATTGTGGAAAATTCACAAAAGCTGGCAGGAACAAAGGAGGGGCTATATGAAGTACCCGAAGAAATAGCAAAAATATGGGAGCCGGCCATGGAAAACTTCGTTCGGCGTATTAAAGAGGGCATGGACCCCGATATCGTTGCCCGGATGGTGATCAATTCCATCAAGGAGGACAGGCTGTATATCATTACCAATCCCGAGTTCATACAGTTTTTGGATGTGAGAAAACGATCCATTAACCATGATGCCTTAAGTCTGAGAGCAACGATGCAATCCCAGGGAGTCGGCTCCGGAAAAAAAAGACCTCAAATCTATACTCACCCAAACCTGGGATTCTCAGTAACCTATCCCGGTGATTGGGTGGTGCAAAACCCGACACCGGTGATGAGCTTTGACTTCATGGCGATCAGTGAGACAGGGTACCCGAATATCATAGTCAGGGTTGTTGATGCCTCTCCGGGTGGTTTGCAAGAATCAATCAAGGATGCGTCCCGGTTCATTTCCAACACCCTCGGCATGGAAACCAGGGTGATCTCCGAAATCCAAGCTTCCTTAAAGGACGGAACCCCGGCCATTGAGGGCGAGATAGAAGTACAGTTACCTGACAAAGCCAACCAGATGATCATCCTGATTTTAACCACCCAAAAGGAAGAAAAAATTATTCGTATCACCCTCAGTTCGCTCAGGTTTACTTACGATAAAGCTGTAAAAAAGAAACTGAGAGATATTGCCTATACTTTGAGTTTGAAGTGATTTCAAGCAAAATACGATTTTCTCGATTTAAGCTCTTTTCATTTGCCATGATTGCTGAGGGCAAAGCCTTTAGAAAATCTGCTTCAGCACTATAAGATGCATAATGTGTGCGTTATAATGTATTGAATATTGCGTGATGTAATGCTACTATTAAGCCACATATTAACAAAAGTTGCTGGAGAATACCATGACAGCAGAAACTGAAAGACTGAATATTACGATTGAAAAAGATCTGGCAATGGAGTTGAAAAAACTCACAAGCCCCAGAAAACGCAGTGCCTTTATTAATGAAGCAATCAGGTATAGAATCGAACAGGAAAAAAAGGAGAAAATCCACTTGTTGTTGGAAGAAGGATATAAGGCAAGATCGAATGAAAGCCTTTCAATATTGGATGATTTTGAAGGAGTTGATCTGGAGAACTGGGATGAATATTGAAAGAAATGGAATATATGTGGCCAATCTTGATCCAACCATTGGTCATGAAATATCAAAAACCAGACCCGTAATTGTTGTATCGAACAATATTAACAATCGATTGTCAGGAACTGTCTCTGTCCTGCCGATCATCTCCACAAATTTGAAAAAAATCTATCCCTTCGAGGTTTTTTTGGCAAAAGGAATCGGAAATCTTCCCAAAAATTCCAAAGTAAAAGCCGACCAGATCCGTACACTTGATAAAAAGAGAATCATAAAACATATTGGTACGTTGGAAAATATGGAAATGAAAAAAATAGACGAAGCACTGTTAATTCATCTGTCATTAAACTGAACTGTAACATCACACCTAAACATGGGAGAGTTAGCATGACAATTCAATCTTTTGCGTCCAGCCGTTTTTTTCTTTTGAAGAGAGTTCCCTTTTTTCTGTTTGCGATCTCCCTGCTCCTGACTGCCTGTGATCAACAGGAATCAACCGTCGACCGCAACAGGGCAGTTGACCTGCAGGGACATCGCGGCGCCAGAGGAGACAGGCCCGAAAATACACTGCCCGCTTTTTTGTACTGCATGGAGCAAAAGATGACAACCCTTGAACTGGACACCGTTGTGACCAGGGATAAGCAGCTTATTGTTTACCATGACACCAATCTTAACGGCAAACTCTGTCTGGATGCGAATGGAAATCCCGCAGAATCTATCCCTATTAAGAACCTTAGCGTTGAAGAGCTTAAGACCTATGACTGCGGAAGCCTGGTAAACGAGGATTTCCCCGATATGAAAACAGTTCCGGGAACCCGACTGAGCACATTGAATGAAGTTTTTAAACTGGCAAAGAATTTTGAAAATCAGCACAATATAAAACCAAGATTTCTATATAACATTGAGCTGAAATTCGCAGAAAACCATTCCCAACAGGAGGTGGATGAGGCCGCAAGGTTAATGGTAAAAGCGATTGAAGACGCTGACCTCACCGAATACGTCACGGTACAGTGTTTTGTCATGGAGATGCTGCCTGCGGTCAGAAAGCTGAATCCCAACCTCAAACTGTCTGCCTTGTTTCAACCCACTATTCCCCAGGGAATCAGACTTATGATCGGATTTAAGGCCAATAGCGATGAAATCCTGCAAAAAGCCATCAAGGCAGGGGCAAACGTCATCTCTCCCTATTACCTGTATATCAAACCCGATTTTGTAAAAGCCTCCCACGCTGCCAACCTGGAAGTGCTACCCTGGGTGGTCAACGATGCGGATAAAATGACTAAAATGATGAACCTGAATGTCGACGGTATCATCACGGATTACCCAAAACTACTCTTTGAAACCTATCAAGACTGGAAATCATCATCATTGTAACGATTACATTTTCCAATCAGTTGATCTCTTCCAGCCGGAACTCTCCTCGCAGGCATCTATTGTATGCCTGCACCATCCGCTCGTTTACGCACACTCCCCAAGAATATCTTGACAGATTATATTGATCTGATTAAAAAAGATAGCATTGCCGAACATCATTCGATAATGTCGAACAGTAACCAGCCATTTTTATCTGACCATGACAATTCAATCAGTAAAACGAGCGATAGATATTCTTTCGCTGTTTTCATTTTCGCAACCAGCCCTTGGAATTGCAGAAATAAGCCGAATGATGCAGCTGCCAAAACCAACGGTTCACGGGTTAGTGCAGACACTTCATCAGGAAGGCTTGCTCAATCAGGATGCGGAGACTCGCAAATATTCCATTGGGTTGAAGGTTGTAGAACTGGGTGCTCTTTTGGCCGGAAATTTAAAAATCAACCAGATCGCATCGGAGCTGGTCCAACGACTTGCTTTGAACACCCAGCAAAATGCCAGGATAGCGATCTGGAATAACAACACCATGCTCATCACCCTGAATCTGTTTCCTGCTGTTGAATTTCCCCAATTCCAGCAGATTGGTCCACGGGTACCTGCTTATTGCACCGGGATTGGCAAAGCCGTACTTTCCACGCTCACCGAAACCGAAATGGATGAGTATCTACAGCAGACCCCCCTGTTTTGTTTTACTCAGGAGACGATTACGGACCGGGAACAGCTGATACAAAGCCTTAAAGAAATAAAGGAATGCGGGTATGCAACAGAGAAGGGAGAATTTTTATCGGGAATGGGTAGTGTTGCTGTTCCCGTATATGATCTTAGCGGAAAGGCTGTTGGAGCCATTAGTTTGTCCGGAACACCCGATATCCTATTGGAAAAACTGCATCCCGATCTCGCGTCACAATTGATCCGTACCGGCATTGAAGTATCAAGGCGAATGGGTTACCGACCCGAGACATTACCGTTTCATATTAAACCGGATTGAATAAACCAGATATGAGTCCGCTCCGAAAAGTCATTTTTTCTTGTCATTCCGGCCTTCGAGCCGGAATCCAGGATAATGTGCATTTAGGTCAAACCGCCTGGAACCCGGATCAAGTCCGGGATGACAGCCTTCGAAAATTTTATTGCAAAAATCAGATATTCAATGTTTAGTTACCATTTTGAATATTTGAATACTTTTCGGAGTGAACTCAGATATTTGTTTTATCTAATAAGCTAATCGCTATCCGCAAACCGCTAATTGCTAACAGCTAAAGGATTGAAAATCTCAGGAGGTATTTAAATGCAAAATGCAGGATCAAAGGAACTGGTGGAGCAGGTTCTTAACCAAGACTTGTGTACCGTATGTGGGGCCTGTGTGGCACTGTGTCCGTATTTCAAAGTGTATAAGGGAAAGATTGCCAAGATATTTGATTGTGATCTTGAACAGGGACGCTGCTTTGCGCATTGCCCCAAGACTGAAACCGATTTTAGCCTGCTGGCTCAAACCTATTTTGGTCAACCCCATAATGGCAACGCACTGGGTATTTATCGCCGCATTAATGCATCAAAAGCTGGTGAGAAGGTGGGATCCGCCGTATTTCAAAATGGCGGTACTGTTTCTGCCCTGATGAAACTGGCACTGGAAAGCGGATTGATCGAAGCTGCGATACTAACCGGGAGCGATGGCATCGTGCCTGAACCGAGGCTGGTGACAACCGCTGAAGAGGTTTTTTTGTGTTCCCAAACAAAATATATGGCTGCTCCGACAGTCTCCTGCCTAAACCAGGCTTCCGTGGATGGACACCGTAACCTGGGTATCGTTGGAACTGCCTGTCAGCTGACAGGTGTGGCACAGATGAGAACCAATCCCCTGGCCAAGGAGGATTTTGAGGACCCGGTTTCACTTGCCATTGGGTTATTCTGCACCTGGTCTCTTGATACGCGGAAGTTTCTGAATTATCTCTCAGAAAAGGTTGCCATTGACACCATTATCAGCATGGATGTCCCCCCTCCGCCAGCTGAGAAGTTTATCATCAAAACTGACGAAACCACCATTGAAATCCCACTGAGTGAGATTCGCTCCCTGATTCTCAATGGCTGTTCTGTCTGTCCGGACATGACAGCTGAATGGGCTGATGTTTCCGTCGGGGCGTTCGAGGGCAGGCCGGACTGGAACACCCTGATTATCAGAACAGAAAAAGGGGAGCAGCTGGTCGATCAGGCTGTGAAAGAAGGATACCTGGTACTGGACGATTTTCCGTCCTCCAGTCTTAACCACCTCACCTTGGGTGCTGGCAACAAGAAAAAGCGGGCAGGGGAAAAAGCCCAAAAGGAGGCAAAATGACAGTATCATCTGCCTTATATAAAGCTTTATACAAGCCGTAGAGCAGAGCAACCCGACCTTGGAGGATATCAAACGAAGGGTGACTGATCTCTCCGGTGAGTCATGGTTTATCAATGCCATGGAAGAAGCCATGACCCGGATGAACAATCCCATTTTTGGTAACATCATGCTGCTGGGAGCTTTATCCGGAACCGATCAGCTTCCTCTCAACCGTGAGGGGTTTAAATCCGTTATTTCCCAATCGATGACACCCAATAATGTGATCCTGAACCTGACGGCTTACGACCAGGGCATTACCATGGTCAGCTAATATTCATTTTGTGAGACGGTCTCTTCAGAGACATTTTTTATTTCGATCATGAATCCGATTGATTTAAGGTTTTCCATCTGCAATCACAAGAACGGCAGGGCACCCTGTTGTCAATTCCGGGGAGTTGTTATGACTCCCCGATACTCAACCTGATAACCGACAATAAACCGGGACCGGGATATCGACCTTCCTTTACAGAGTGTAAAAAACACTGACACCTCCTTATCACTCCAAATTGACATAAAAATTTCAGTCCAATTATAAAATTCTATTAATTCAGAATTTTGACGTTAGTTTCCCCTTGTTTTCTCCTTGGCATCATAATTGCCGTCTATCTCTCACAATTAAGACTAATTTCGCGGGTGCTCTTGTGAGAAAACCTCTTGCCAATAGCAGAAAAATAAAAAACAGATCGTGACAGTGCCAGGATTGCATCGCACTTTTTGCCTGTTCTGCTGACCATTGTCGGGCTTATTAAACAGTTGTAAATTCGTCAGAGGCAGGTGGGGAGTACTTCAATCTTCAAAAGAGAATCGTTGAGCTGCATAAACCAATAATATAATTGAATGGGGAGAAATAATGAAGATCAGGGTGTTACTGGTGGATGATGAAAAGGATTATATCAGTTCATTATTCAAGCAACTGGTAGTCAGGAACTATGATGTTACTGCCGTTTATAATGGGGATGAAGCAATTAAGGCAGTTGAGAAAAGCAGTTTTGATGTGATTATCCTTGATGTGCTAATGCCAGGAAAAGATGGCATAGAGACTTTTCAGGAGATCAAGAAAATTGATCCATCGGTACAGGTGATCATGCATACGGGACATGCCAAACTTGATTTGGCCATTGATGGGCTTAAAAACGGGATCAACGATTATGTTATTAAGCCGGTTGATATTGATGAACTCGTTGAAAAAATCGATCTGGCATATAAGGGCAAGGTTATAAAAAGTGAACGTATTTAACAGGATAAACGGGAGTATGAACGATCAGATAGGCTCAAAAAACTCGCACCCTGTGCAGTATATTGATAAGTATGAAAACAAGGAAAGCATCGACCAGTTTTTTAAACGGCTTCGATATAAGCTTTCTATCGCCCTCTTAATCGCTTTTACATTTCCCTATGGCGCACTGACAATATTTTTTAATTATCAGTTCAATAACGTCCTCAATGAAACCGGAAAACTTCATCTGGTGTCGTTGTCCGAAAGCCAGAGAAACACAGTTGATCTTTTCCTGCAGGAGAGAGTGATTAACCTCTTCAGTCTGTTCCACAATCCGGATTTCAAGCCAACCCTTGACAACTCGGAAATGAAGTACCTGTTAATGAACTTGAAACAGGCCAACAATACCTTTGTTGATCTCGGATTCCTAAACGTAAAAGGAATACAATTTGGTTACGCAGGCCCCTATTCCAGTCTTCAAGACAAGGATTACAGCAACGAAAGCTGGTTTAAAGCCTTAATGGAAGGGAAAAAAGAATATCACATCACTGATATTTATCTTGGGTTTAGAAACAATCCCCATTTTACAATTGCTGTCAAACAGGTGATCAATCAACAGCCATTTGTTATTCGGTCAACTCTTGACCCTGACCAGTTTTACCGGTTTCTACAGACCATTAACCGAGCACAGGGAGTCGAATCGGTGCTTATTAATGCCCAGGGGATCTATCAGGTTGTGGGGCCAAATATTGGAAAACCATTTCAAAAAAGCATGTATACACCTGATATAGCAGAACCTTCGGATGTTAAAGAGGTCAAGAATAATGGGGACTCCATACTGATCGCTCATTCCTGGTTGGAAGAAGCAAATTGGGTTTTGCTGGTCAGACAACCCCTGGGTATAGCTTACGCGAAGATGCATACTACCAGGAGGATTATAACGTTTGTACTGGTCATTGTTCTGATCGTTTTTGCGGGAGTGATCTTTATAACAACAAACAGGCTTATCAGTTATGCCCAGGACGCCTCGGAAAAGAAAGATGAGATGCGGCTGCAGCTTGTACATGCCACCAAGCTGGCATCGATAGGCGAAATGTCGGCGGGGATTGCCCATGAGATTAATAATCCCCTTGCCATCATCCTGGCAACCAGTGGGGTTATCAGGGATTTTTTTAATCCCGAATTTAAGCTTGAATGGACTGCCGATGATATCCGCGCGGAACTTGATGTGCTCAACTCAGCTGTTCTGAGGGCTAAGGGGATCACCAGCAAACTGCTGGAATTCGGAAGAAAGAATGAACCTCGTCTGATTTACAGCGATATCAATCACATTCTGAATGATGTGATTAACGGACTGATTGAACGTGAATTCAAGGTGGTTGATATTAATTTTGTGCGAAAATATGACCTTGATATTCCTAAAATTCTGATCGACCCGGATCAAATCAGTCAGGTATTTCTGAATCTGGTTAATAATGCCGGTGATGCTATTGAAGGACCTGGTACCATCACCATCACTACAAAATTTGAGGATGAAACGGTTAAAATTATCATCACTGATACCGGAAAAGGGATGTCCATCGATCAGCTTAAGCAGATATTTAATCCTTTTTATACAACAAAGGAGGTGGGAAAGGGTACCGGTCTGGGTCTCGGAATATCTTTGAATATCATTGAATCCATGGGCGGAACCATTGATGTCCAGAGTATGGAGGGTGAAGGGAGCTCTTTTATGGTGTCGTTGCCGATTCGAATTCCAGAAAATGCAAACAGGGCTTAAAAAAATCATGAAAACATTTTCCAAAATAAATTTGAGGTATTCATGCTGGTGAAAGAATGGATGAGCAAAAACGTTATAACAACAGAAACGGATGAATCGGTTAAAACCGCTGAGAAAATGCTGCTGGCTTATAACATTCATTCATTACCCGTGTTGCACCAGGGCAGCCTAACAGGCATTGTGACCGGTGGAGACATTAAGAGAGCTATAATCTCGGCTTCCAATACCTTTTCAATTAACAGGTTTCTCAAATCAACCTCCTCCCTCTTGGTGAGTGAGGTTATGACAAAAAATGTGAAGACTGTCTCATTGCTTAACACCATTAGTGAAACGATCAATATCTTTCTGAAACACAGAATCTTGGGAGTTCCTGTTGTTGATGAAAAGGGGGAGATGGTCGGTATTATTACAAAAACTGATATTTTTAATGCTTTAACCTCTTTGACCAGCATGGATAAAAAGGGAATCGACATCGGTTTTCAGGTAGAAGACCGCCCGGGGTCCATCAAAGAGATTACTGATATTATTCGTTTGCACGATGGTCGTATCGCCAGCATTCTTGCATCGTATGAACGAGCTTCAATCGGTCACAGAAACGTCTATATCAGAGTTTACAACATCGATCGCAGCAACCTGATTCAAATCAGGTCAAAAATATTGAAGAAAACAAAATTACACTACATCATTGATCCCTTTGGACAAACAAGGGAGCTTTTTTAGATGGATCACGCTAAATAATAGGGAGTTCAGATATGGAAAAAATTTTAGCCTCGGAATATAAGCCAAAGATAGTGTTGATTGATGATGAGGATCGATTTCGTCAGGCTCTGGCACAGCAACTCATTCATCGGGGATTTTCTATCAAGGATGTGGATAATGGGGAGGATGCCATAAAAATTGTCCGCCACTTTAATCCTGAAGTTGTTATTCTTGATCAGAAAATGCCGGGAATGGATGGAATACAGACCCTGCAGGAGTTGAAAAAAATCCGTCCCGAGGTTCAGGTAATTATGCATACGGGGCATGGCAGTATAGAGTCGGCAAGGCTCACAGGCAAACATGATGTCTTTGCTTATGTTGAAAAGCCATGCGATCTCGAAACCATGATCTCTGTTATCAATGAGGCCGCTGACGAAAGGAAACGTGCATTAGCCAGGCATGAGATTCCTGAAATCAAAAGAAACAGTATTAAGGAATGGATGATCGGCGTGCCAAATGCTCGTCCCGGTATTATCCTGCTTGGAATTCTTCTGTTTGTTCTTATAGCATTTATGCCTGTTCCCCGGCAGCTTGAAGCTTTTTTAACCAGCCAGAAAACAGGGAAAATGGGGGAAAGCGTTGCGGGTTACTCCGATTATCGCAAGATGAAGATTGGTGAAACCATTGTCGACTACTACGGAACCAAAGCCCAACTAATAAAAACGTCCAAAACCGAAAGCGAAGAGATTGTAAATCGAGCGTCTAATATTGAAAAGGTGGCTTTCAGGGCAAAAGTTATGATAGGTGTTCTCGTGATCGCAGCCCTTTTTTGGGCAACAGGTGCCATTCCCATTGGCGTGACAGCTTTATTGGTTGGGGCGCTCATGTATTTTTTCGGCGTTTTACCGCCGGATCAAGTGGCCAAAGCGTATGCAAAGGATTCCGTTGTTTTTATTTTCGGTGTACTGGCAATGGCTGTCGCCATTGGAAAAACCGGGCTTGATCGCCGAATTGGGTTGCTGCTGTTGGGCACAAGTACCTCCATCCGTAAGTTCGCACTCTTTTTTGCACCATTGTTGGCAATAACCGCTTCTTTTCTTTCGGAGCATGCTTTGGTGGCCTTTATTGCCCCAATATTGATGCTGGTATATATGGGAGCTATCAAAAGTGCCGGCATCAAAAAAGACAAAAGTCTGGCTGTAATGCTCCTGTTGATGCTGACTTTTTGTGCAAATGTTGGCGGTCCGGGTTCGCCTGCAGCCGGTGGACGTAATGCGGTCATGCTTGGCATTTTTTCCGATTACGGCATCAGTTTTTCTTTTGGTGAATGGGTGAAAATGGGACTTCCTTTTGTTCCGGTTATGGCTATTGTAATTGCCATCTATTTTCTGGTGGTATTTAAAAAATCAATCAAGGTTCAATCTCTCAATATTGCCGAAGAAGTTAAAAAGGAAGCGGAAAAGATCGGAAAAATGACGCCTGATGAATATAAGGCTGCCGCCGTGCTGCTGCTCGTAATAGTATTATGGACCACCCTGTCGAGCAGGTTTGGAATGGGAGGCCCCATCATCTTATGTCTGGTACTTTTGAATATACTTGGCGTTCTTCGCTGGAAGGATATCAATAGCATTCATTGGGATATTGTTGCTTTATATGCAGCGGCCAGCGCCATGGGATATGGTCTTGCCGCATCAGGTGGAGCATTGTGGTTAGCCAACAGTTTTATATCTGTCCTGCCTGATATCTTTAAAAGTGGAACCGGTCTTTTAGTTTCTACCAGCTTTGCAACCGGAATTCTTACCAACTTTATGAGTGACGGGGCTACTGTTGCAGCCGTGGGTCCTATAACCATCCCTATGGCCACTCTTTCAGGGACTTCTCCTATACTGGTAGGATTGGCAACGGCATTTTCCTCTTCATTCGCCCATATGTTGATTATTGGGACACCCAATAATGCGATTGTTTACAGTTTGGCCAAAGATCCGGAAACAGGGGAACAGTTAATAACCCTGAGGGATTTTTTCATCCATGGATTTATGGTTTTTATCCTGAGCCTGGCAGTTCTCTGGATTTGGGTATTCTTGGGATACTGGAATTGGATCTGAAAGTTATACATTGTCTTCCGGTTTGACTTTATGAATGGCAGGACAAAGCAACAATTCATGTGTGCTTTGGCTTTCATATCTTATCAAATTTATGAAGCTGAACAACCCAGTCATTTAAAAGAAATAATACAAATTTTAAGGAGAACGGAATATGGAATAAAAGCAGAAAACGACAAATTCAATTTACGATCTTAGCAAGGTATTCCATTCAGTGTTGTATAAAACGGGATAACCCCCTTCTACCAAAGGAGAAAACAAAAATGACCGAAAAGATCAAAGTGATGATGGTGGACGACGAAGCCAAGTTTCGTGACACCACATCCAAATTGTTGAACAGAAGAGGATTTGAGACCACAATCGCAGCCAGCGGCGAAGAAGCCATCAGCCTGATTAAAAAGCAACCTCAGGATGTGGTAATTCTGGATGTCAAAATGAAGGGCATGGATGGCCATGCAGCCCTGGCGGAGATCAAGAAAATCGCCCCCCAAACCCAGGTGATCATGCTAACCGGTCATGGCAGTCCGGATTCAGCCCAGAATTCACTTGATCATGCCGCATTCGATTACCTAACCAAACCCTGTGATATTGATATTCTGGCCATAAAAATCAAGGAGGCACACGCTCTTAAAACCAGCGGAGCAAGCCAAAGCGAAAAAAAGGCACGGGATATCATGATCAGCATTGCCGATTACTCCACCATATCAGTGGATGCAACGGTGCGGGAAGCACTCGACAAGTTGATGTCTTCCTTTAGATCCCTGATTTCCAGCAATCTGATCATGGAAACCGGCCATCGCTCCTTGCTGGTTTTAGATACCAGACAAGATTTGGTAGGGATATTGAGTATCATGGATCTGATCAAGGGAGTACTCCCGACCTATATTTCTGCCTCACGATCCGACTATCTCGAAAGTATCCGCTTTTCTCCGATGTTCTGGGGTGGATGGGATGGTCTTTTTTCCATCCAGATGAAAGCCCTGGCCGATAAAAAAGTCGGGGAACTCATGTCCGAGCCGCCACCCATGATCGATGGGAACGCCAATCTGATGCAGGTAGCCGATATGATTTTCAAGAAGAAAAAACGGCGTGTCATTGTCACTGCAGATAACAAGGTGATCGGTATTATCCGTGAACAAGACCTGTTTTTTGAAATGGTTAAAATCAGCCAGCAATAAATCCTATAATACTTTGACCGAATTAAAGGAGGTTCAAAATGAGTTCAGTTGTTAACGTCGCTAAAACTGAGGAAAAGAGCGCTGCTGAGAAGAGCCAGAAACGTGCGCTTATGTGGGTTGCCATCTCAATTGTTGTAGGATTGTTGATCTGGGTGTTGCCTACTCCCGTGGATCTGGGTACTCGCGGCCATGCCTTTCTTGCCCTGCTGGCAGTAATTGTTCTGCTATGGACATCCGAGGCCATCCCGATTGGGGTTACTTCGATTCTCGCTGGATGCGGCTTGATTCTGTTCAATATTCAGTCATCCAAGGCGGCATGGGAGCCCTTTGCCAACCGGACTGTCATATTTGTTTTTTTCATCATCATGCTCGGAGTAATGCTGGGTCAGACCTCGCTGCCAAATCGAATTATGGGCTTTATACTAAAATTAGGCGGCACCAATGTAATGCGACTCAGTTTCACACTTTGTATGGGAGCTACATTTATGGCTGCATGGACGCATGATGCAACCATTACTATTATTCTCATTTATGCCATCATGCCCATGTTCCTGAAAATGGGTCTGAAGGCGGATAACTCCAACAGCTTCACCAAACACTTTATGTTTGTAATTCCACTTGGGTCGGCCTGTGGAGGTGGTGCGACTTTTCTTGGCAGCGGTCGGTCTCCGGCATCGGCAGAACTGCTCGGTCAGATCACCGGCTACCATATCGGGTTCATGGAATATGCCCTGTATCAATTCGTACCTTCGATGCTCCTGGGATTATCAACCTGGTTGGCTGTCTGGATCATCTATCCGCCAAAGATCAAACAGCTGCCCGCGGAACTGGCAATCGAGAAAATGCCTTCGATGACCCGCAACGAAAAGATTCTTTCGCTGGTATTGGGGGTAACGTTTATACTCTGGTTCATGACCGACCTGACTAAAATCCATGTTTCGGCCATTGGCGGTCTTTTCATTGTTGTTTGTATGATATTCAGGGTCGTCGATTGGAAACGATGTTTGGATGAATATCCCTGGAACCCGATCATGGTGTTTGGGGCTGGTTTTTCCCTGGGAGTTGCCATGTTGGATACGGGCGCAGGTAAATGGATTGCAACTCAGATTTTCCCGATTTTTGTCAACTCGCCCTGGCCCGTGGTTGCCGCTGGTGCTTCCTGGCTTAGCGCAGTCATTACCAGCTTTATGGCTAATGCGGCAGCTACGGCCCTTTTAGTTCCTGTCATAGTTCCAATGGCGAACATGGCAGGCACACCCGTAGTACCGATTGCGATGTCAGTACCTTTGGCCACTACCTTCGTTCTGCTGGTCATTGGATGTCCTCCGACGCTGATTGCCTATGGCTTCGGTTATTTCACCCAATGGGAAGCATTCAAAGTGCTGTTGTTCAGATCATTTCTGGGTATCATTATGCTGTCATTGATAATGGCTCTGTGGTATCCATTGGTTGGTATGCCTGGCAATATTAACAATATGAAGACGCCGGCCAAACTGACCCCGACAGGATATGAACTTGTGGTTGTTCCCTGATCACATTACATTGTCAATCATTTAGAGATTACCGGAGGCTGTCCCCTGAATCAGGTGGCGGCCTCTTACCTGGAATAATCCCACGATAGAACTAGAATTATGCATTTTATGAGGGTAAGCCTCTCAATCCAGCCAGATTAAAAAGGTTTCAACCGACTTTGTACTCATCAGGCGATGAATCCGGGCGGGCATGAAAGGCAGGAAGGATGATTTTCCAGCTAAATGAAGATCAAATAGGCGGTCGTAAGTAGATTAAGATTCTCGCAGATCCTCCCATGTGTTTATTGTTAAAGGTTTTAACCCAATATCAATGATCCGATATAAAAGGTTTAAAGCGGCAAAGATACGGTAAATGTACTGCCAACACCCTCCATGGACTGAACATCAATTGTTCCCCCCAAAGATTCAACAATGCTCAAAGAAACACTCAAACTCAACCCGGTTGCCGTTCCAACTTTTTTAGTTGTGTAAAAGGGTTTGAAGATCCTTTTCATCTGGCCGGGAGTCATTCCGGAACCGGTATCCTCGATCGCGATATTTAGGTAGTCGTTTTTTTCCCTGGTCGAGATGGTGATGGTTCCTGATTCGGAAATGGCTTCATTTGCGTTGTTAAGAAGGTTTAGGAAAACTTGCTTGATCTGATTGAGATCCAGTGGAATTGTTGGGATATTGGCGGCATAGTCTCGAATAATCTCTATATTGCCTTGCTTGAAATCATGAGCTTTCAATTCATCTATAATTTCGTCGAGAATCTGATTAACGTTATAAGGTACCAAATCCGGTTTTTTCTTTTGACCAAAATCGATGAGTTGCCTGGTAATGCGCTGAGCTCTGAATGCTGCCTGGCTAATTGTTTTAATCTCATCCAGTATCTTTTCGGGCTCCGGTGTCTTGTTAAAACTTGGATTAAGGAAATCCTCAATTATTCCACACCTTGCAACGATAATGGCCAGGGGATTGTTTATTTCATGAGCAACCCCTGCTGCCAATTCGCCTATGGAAGCCAGCTTTGATGCATGAAAGAGTTGGAACTGCAACTCATCACGTTTTTGGGTTATGGTTTGGATCCGGTTTACCAGAAGACCTACAACAGCCCAGGTACCAATCGGGATCAAAAACATAACAGCCGCCAACAGTACCACCAGCTTTTGATTGTGTCGACACACATAACTATATATTGGTGTCAAAGACCGGCTGGTCATGAGTACCTGACACGTTTCACTCAGCCAGGAATAACCGACCTGAAAAAATAACGCATAGAATAGTAGCAGTATGCCGGAGATGCTCAAAAAAAGCTGTAACCTTATTTTTTTAAATCTATCTGTTCGTCTGACAGACTGCGCATCGATACTCTGCCTTTTGTCTAAACAGGTCTCAATTTTTTCTGCAATATCATCCACATCCACCGGTTTGGTTAAATAGTCTGCAGCTCCTAAACGCACCCCTTCAACAGCGTTTTCGATAGTGGCATGTCCGGTTAGCATGATAACTTCAATCAAGGGAAAATCGTGCTTAATCTTTTTTAAGGTGGTTAGACCGTCCATAATAGGCATCTTTACATCTAATATTACCAGATGGATGCTTAATTTCCCTATTTTTTCCAAAGCATCCATTCCATTCAGAGCTGTTTCGACCTGATAGCCCCGTTTCTCCAATAATGTTTTTGTGGTCGCAAGAAACCGCTCCTCGTCATCCACCAGTAATATATTTCTATTCATTGCTCAGCTCCCTGCAAAAAGGGTTGTTAGTCGGTCTGCCAATCACCTTTTGACAAAAAGGCCAGAATTAATTGATGTGTTCATAACGGGCTTTGGCAGCAGATTTCATGCCAGAAAATCTGGTAACAGGTATCCAGGTATTAATGCTTCTGCGTTTATTAGATTTCTCCAACAACCAGTTTTTTTTATGGAGTGTAAAAATATTTTTTTCACCTTTTTGATCTTCATTTTCTTATTCAGGTAAGGAACAGTTTTAAAATTTATTAAATCAGCTGATTATATCACTGCTCCTCGCACCCGGGTTGTGGCACCATACTTGCGGTATACCATGGCACTTAAAAAGATTACTCAATGTTGATAAGCCATACTTGCCATCCACGATAAAGGGTGGACTCATAAACTCTTTGTTTTGACGTGTTATCAGTGAATCAAATTTGCATCCATAAAAGTGGTAAAGTTTTACAGTCTGTAAAGAAAACCGACAGATTAGATAATGTGAGAAATAAAAGCACTTCAAATCCAGACTCTTTGTGAGTTTAGTTATGACAAGATCCCAGGTGAAACTATTAACTAAAACAGGTTAAAGAATGAAGAACAACGGATATAAAAGACTTCATAAATACATCATATTGAGCATGGTTTTAGCACCGGTAATGATTTACGTTGGAGCTCTTGCCATTGGGTATATATATTTTGCCAACTCTTTGGAAAGCAGCACTGAGTCCATCATGGAACGGGTTATAAAAGATCATCGACAAATGATCGAATCTTTCCTGGAAGAGAGAAAAGGGGATCTAACGTTTCTGCAGGATACGTATACATATGATGAACTTACTAATAACCAGATTCTGGCACAAATATTAAAACAACTTCAGAAAAAGTCTCCGGCCTTTATTGACTTGGGAATCTTTGATAACAATGGTCTCCACGTAGCTTATCAGGGACCTTACGATTTAACGGGACGACAATACAAAAAAGAAGGCTGGTTCAGGGAAGTAATTGAACAAGGTTACTATATCAGTGATGTATTTTTAGGTTTCAGAAAGGTACCCCATTTCGTAATTGCAGTGGTCATGAACAGCGAAAAAAGGTGGGTGATTCGGGCTACCATTGATACCTATTTATTCAATACACTGGTTGAACACATCAGTATCGGAAAAACCGGAGAAGCTTATATAGTAAATGCAAAGGGAATGCTCCAGACCCAACGCCGATCCGGAGGAGCACTTATGGAAGTAGATGAAATGAACGGAGGAATGCCTAAGTATCATGAGGGGATAAAGGTGTTCATGCAATCGGGTATAAACAAAGAGGAGTTTTTAACTGCCACCACCTGGCTGAATAACAGATCATGGATGCTGGTGGTTCGTCAGGACAAACAGGATGCTTTTCAATCCCTTCACTCAGCCAGTTATATTATAATACTTCTTTCCATTGTTGGAATTCTGATTATTATCGTTGTTTCTTTTTTTCTCTCTACAAGCATCATTCGACGCATGGGAGAAGTTAATGCGGAAAAGGATCAGCTACAGTACCAGTTGATCCGAGCTGGTGGATTAGCAGAATTAGGCGAGATGGCCACCGGCTTTGCTCACGAGATCAATAACCCGCTGCAGATTATTAAAAATGAGCAAACTTTGATCCGAATGAACCTGTCCGAATTATATGAAGAAGGCCAGGTGAATAATTCCGAGGTGGTTGCTGAGCTGGAAGATTCCTTGAATCAGATAGGGATTCAGATTGACCGCTGTGCGCGGATTACGCAAGCAATCCTCAAATTTGGACGAAAGAGTGAAGCAGAGATTAAAACAATTAGTTTAAAGGAGTTTATTCCCCAAATAACAGTCATGATCGAAAAAAAAGCCGCTGTTCATGGCATTGAATTTTATTATCAATTGTCCAGGGGAATTCAAACAATCAAGGGAGATCCCTCCCAGCTTCAGCAGGTAATTTTAAACCTGTTGAACAATGCCATCGATGCGGTTATCGAAAAACATAGCGCTACCGGCGGTAAAATAGAGTTTTTTATTCGTCCGGATGGAAAGGGAAACATAAGCTTTGTTGTCACCGATAACGGTATTGGGATCACACAGGAAAACATCGATAAAGTATTTACTCCGTTTTTCACAACCAAACCGGTGGGTAAGGGAACAGGTCTGGGACTATCGGTTTGTTTTGGCATCATCCAGAAAATGGGGGGACGAATGGAAGTGACCAGCAATCCGAATGAAGGAACGACCTTCAATGTGTTACTCCCAAATGATAAAGTTAATTAGGTTTAGCAGAATTGCCGGAAATCTAATCACATAACAGTCTCTTTCCAAAGGAGAAAAACCTTGGCTCGAATTAAAGTAATGATCGTGGACGATGAAGAACTACTTCTGTTCACTACTGCAAAACTGTTGGAGAAAAACGGTTTTAAGGTCATTCAAGCCACCAGTGCGATTGAAGCTATTGGTCTTCTAAAACGACATCCGGTGGAAGTCATGATTTTAGATGGCAAGATGCCTGGGATGGATGGACTTGAAGCCTTAAAAACAGTAAAACAGTTCTATCCGTTCATACAAGTTATCATACTCACAGGTCATGCTACTTCTGAAGCGGCTATCGAAGGATTGAACCTGGGAGCTTTTGATTATATTATGAAACCGATAAGTATCGAAGAACTAATAAAGAAAATCGAGAACGCCTATTATATTCACCAACAAATGAAAGAAAAGAAGGAATTTTTTTTTAGATGAATTAAAAACTGGGTTGAAATAGTTTTTGACAATCATTTGGCATCTTTGCCCAAGCATCCGATGTAACAACTCTGACTCCTGAATGCCCTTTCCCAAAACTGGAAGTATCTTGGAAATAGTGCTTGGTTTGCACCGGTGTAGCTTTTGTCAGTCGATTTAAATGGTACTACCCATCAGTAATGGTGTTGATGGGATTTATTCTGGTGATTCTTTTTTTCCATTCGATGCTGGCAATCATGTGAAGGTGAATCAAGGGAGATGAACATGCTTTTAAAGGGTTTGAAATTTAACAGGCTTGAGTTTGCAGGATCTCTTGGAGATTTTGGAACATTAATACCTCTGTCAGTTGCGCTAATTATTTTTAATGGGTTGAGCATTACAGCTGTTTTTTTAATGGTCGGACTTTTCTATATTGGCACCGGGCTCTATTATCGACTTCCGGTTCCCGTTCAGCCTTTAAAGGTGGTTGCAGCGGTGGCCATTGCCTCTCCATTGACGATTACGCCGAGTGTCATCGCAGCTTCGGGGATTGTGTTCGGGTTTGTTCTTTTACTATTGGTGATAACGGGTTTAATCGACAAACTGGCAACTCTCTTTACAAAACCTGTGATCAGAGGAATCCAGCTTGGATTGGGATTGATTCTTATTAAGAAAGGCTTGGATTTTATCCTAAAAAAGGAAGTCCTGTTGGAACAAGCCGGTTCTGTTTTCGCTTCAAACGGTGTTTCCTTGAATCCGGTCATTGGGATCGCTGCCGGCCTTATCACCTTGTTGTTGATTACAAACAAAAGATTTCCGGCTGCCCTTGTTGTTGTATTTCTTGGTATTATAGCAGGAATCCTTTGTGGGTCGCTCAGAGAAGTTGAATTTGCTTTGGGACCAATGAAGATCGATTTCATCAAATTGTCTCTCACTGATTTCCTAAACGCAACCCTCCTGCTGGTCATCCCCCAGATTCCCTTAACTATCGGGAATGCCGTTATTGGTACCTCCGATACCTGTGTAACCTTGTTTGGGAAAAACAGTGTTACCGCAAGAATGTCTTACCGTTCCCTTGCAATCAGTATGGGCTTAGCTAATATCGCTTCCGGAATTCTTTCTGCCATGCCTATGTGTCATGGAGCAGGTGGTTTGGCAGCTCACCATCGATTTGGTGCCAGAACCGGAGGTTCAAATCTAATGATAGGATTGATATTTGTAACCATAGCTCTTTTGTTCTCCACTTTAGGGCTAGCAGTTTTGATGTCAATCCCCAACGGTGTGTTAGGCACATTATTATTGTTTGCCGGCCTGGAATTGGCCATGTTGATTCGTGATTTAAACGATAAAAAAAGCCTTTTTGTCACTCTATTGACAGCCGGAGTCGGTTTTGGCTTAACCAATATGGGAATTGCATTTCTCATCGGTATCCTTATCGATAATCTGATTCGATGGAAGAAGATCAATCTCTAATCGATGGGGAGTTTTCTAACTCCTCTGACATCAGATCAGGAAACAAAAACAGGAGATTTTTCGCCGCTGAGTTTTGTGATAACACTTATAAGCGCCTTGCAGAACCTGGGGAAAAACAACTTTTTTGTATCCTTCTATAATCAGCCTGATTAAAGAAGGATATTGTGCAGGTTCTCCGGTACTCCTATCCTGAGAATTGTTCTAAATGAACTGAAAACCTGCACCTGGTTCATGTCTGCTTACAATTTGCAATCTGTAAAAAATCCCGACATCACTCCCCTAAAACACAGGATAGGGTTGTTCTCTCAATAAGGCAGTTATAGACTATTATAATAGTCGCTTACACTAAATTTGCGGTGTTGCAGTCAAAAGGTATGTTAGTTGCTGATGTTTAATAAACAATCCCACACGTTTTAACTATATTTCTCGGGATTAGTTCCATCATAATTCTTTTAAATGGTTAACATACTCGATGAGAAGTGTTAATTCGCAAGAGGAAAAGTAAGTACAAGGAAGAATTATATGTTTGGCTAACGGGTAGTCTATTGTTTACTTGTGATAGTCTGACAAATCATAATGGAGCATGTTATGTCGAAAAATTATATTATTCCAAAGGTCGAAAAGAGGCTTTCCGCCTGGTTGGAAATTCAGGAAAGAAACGCCAGACATTATGAATCAGAAGAAAACCAGATCAGTATTACCATTTCACGGGAGTTTGGATGCCAGGGTTATCCTTTGGCAGCTGAACTGAAAACGGAATTGGAAATGCGAACCGTTACCGGCTGGACTGTATTTGATAAAGCATTGATCAATAAGATTTCGGAAGATAACCAGATCTCAAGACACTTGCTGGAAAATCTTGGAGAAAGGTCCAGATATCTTGATTATGTCATTTCCTCTCTGATGCCCGGATGGAAAGGTGAAGAAGAAGCATATGAGTTAATGACCAAAACTATCTTTTCCATCGCTAAACAGGGGAATGCAATTTTTGTTGGCCATGGTGCTTTTGCCGTTACTCAGGGGCTGAAGAACTGCTATCATTATAGATTGATAGCTCCCCTGGAATTCAGGGTTAAAACCTACGCCAGTCTTGCCGGGGTTACAATAAACGAGGCAGAAAAGATAGTCCAGGAGAGTGATTCCAATCGGAACAGTACTATGCAAGACATTTACAATAGCTCATTCAGCAACAATGAATTCAATATGATTTTTAACAATAGTCGGATGACCGTTGAAAATATCGCTAAAACCATCATGTACAGTCTGAGAGATGTTTTGATTCGGAGTTGATCTCTTGATTGTTTAAAAAGGAGCTATCATGACTGGAGAATCCATAGTGATCGAGCAAGAAAGCTCAACTACCCTCCATTGGAAGCAGGGTGAAAAAAAAGTACCCGAACGAGAAGATGCTTGCCGAACCATTAATAAACATCCACGAAGTATCATTAATCCTGATAGAGAATTCATTATTCGGCAAGTCATTCGACGTCGGGAGGCCATTCTCGGAAAGCAAGGTTATCTATACACTACTACCCCTACCGAGTCTTCCGGCAGGTCTCCTCGTGATACCTACATTGTACGGGATTCTGCGACTGAAAAAAATGTAGATTGGTCTTCTCCCAATAATCATGCACTTGAAAAGGAGACTTTTCAGCGATTATGGAATGATGCATTGAATTGTCTAAGCAGGCAGGAAAAACTATTCATAACGGATAGGGCTATCGGAGCAGATCCCACTTACGCCTTGTCGGTCAGAATCGTGTCAGATTCCGCGTTGACATCACTTTTTACATTGAACATGTTCCGTCCTGTCTCCACAGATTTTGGGCAAAATGCGCTGGCAGGAAAACAGTTTTTACTGTTGGTATTGCCCCATCATAAAATTGAGTCATCAAAATACCAGGGTCGATTACGACTATTGCCCAGTGGAAAAACATCTGATATGGCAATTGCAATGGATTTTGAAAACCGTTTGGGCCTTGTATACGGATCTGCGTATGGTGGAAGTGTAAAAAAACTGATGTTCACCGTAATGAATTATTACCTTCCTTTTATCAATGTTTTACCCTTCCATTGTTCGGCCAGTGAAAATGAGAAAGGAGAGACTGCTCTGTTTTTGGGGTTGTCCGGCACCGGAAAAACCTCCCTGTCAGCAGATCCAAAACGGTCATTGCTTGGGGATGATGAGCACGGATGGAGTGAAACGGGCATAGCCAATTTTGAAAACGGTTGTTATGCCAAATTAATTAACTTAAATCCGTCCAAGGAGCCGGAAATCTTCAGAGCAGTTTTTCATAAGGATCACTGTCTTAAACATGGGGCTATTGTTGAAAACGCAATGATCTTTCCCGATGGTACCTTCGATCTTTCTGATGATCGATTAACTCCCAACAGTCGGGCCAGCTTTCCGCTTTCCTTTCTTCGCAATATCAAGGAGTCATCACGGGGTCATCATCCCAAGACAATAATTTTTCTGACAGCAGATGCCAACAGTGTATTGCCACCGATCTCCAAACTTGATAAATACCAGGCGATGCTCTGGTTCCTCATGGGGTACACGAGCAAACTGGCCGGTACAGAAACCGGAATTATCGACCCTGTTAGTATTTTTTCACGATTTTTTGGTGAACCCTTCATGCCCTTGCTCCCGCATTACTATGCCAGGTTGTTGGGAGACAAGCTGGATCAACATCCAACATCGATTTTCCTGTTAAACACAGGTTGGGCTGGCGGTCCGTATGGTATCGGCAAAAGAATGGATATCAATTTAACCAAACACCTCCTTTATGCCGCTCTGAATGGAGATCTGGAACACATTCCCGTAACAGTTGACACTCTGTTTCACCTGCAGATCCCGAAAAATTGTCCCGGAATTCCTGCCGCTTTTCTGAACCCCAATGGTTCCTGGACAGATAAAAAGGCTTATGAGCGCAGGGCCCTGCAATTAGCGATGGAATTCAGCAAACACTTCGATAAGTCCTATGGTAACAGTGGTATTTCACGAGAAGTACGCTGTCAGTGTCCCGGAAAATAACCAAAGAGCCAGGTTAATCTGGCTCTTTGGTTGGAATCAATATCCCAAATAGTGGAGTACCGGTTAATTTAAGAACTCAAATGCTTGATTTGGCATCCGGCAGCATTTCCGTGCCGATATAGTGTTCTTTTTCCAGCGCTAGATAGTCCTCATTCGACAATCCAAGAAGACCTTTGAAAACATATTCATTATATTCCCCGATACCGGTCGCTGGCATATCCGCCCGGTTGCGACGGGGAGTTTTTTTAAACTGACCGGTGTATCCTGAATACTTATGAGTACCACACCATTTTTGGGTTTCTTCTATAAAAAAATCATGTTCAAGAAGATGTTCATCCCTGAAAACCATCTCTTCAGTTAATACTGGACCGGCTGGTACGCCATGTTTTTGGAGAAGATGCATGATAGCATAGTTGTTGTGCTGTCGACTCCAGCTGGAAATATGCTCATCAAGTTCATCCTGGTTATTGTGTCGACTGACACAATCCACAAACTTTTGCTTTTTTGACCAGTGCGGATATTCCAATGCCTGGCAGAAGTTATTCCATTCCTCATCATTGTGGATTGTAATGACCACCCAGTCGTATCCCTCCTTTTCGCCTTTTGTCGGGTAACATCCCTGAATGGCAGTAGGATGGCGGTTAGCGTATGCAGGTTGGGTACGACCATTGGCGAAGTAGTCCATCCAGAAGATTGGAAGAACTCCCATCACTCCTTCTGCCTGGGCAATCTCAATCAACATTCCCTTACCGGATTTTTCTCTTTGTAACAATCCCATCATAGCTGCTGCAGCAAGTGAGTGAGCCCCACAGTTATCCATCGAATAAGTCTCAAGGTTACTGACGGCATGTTCGGGATTATCAGAATAACGTAAGGCAAATACATGCCCTATTGATGATTCAATATTGGCCCCAAATCCCTTCCAGTTTGTGTACGGTCCGGAAAGACCATATCCGGGTGCTCTTATTATAATCATTTTCGGGTTGATTTCATGCAGATATTCAGGAGTTAATCCCAGTTTTGGTGCAGTTGAAGGAGTGTTATTCTCCAGAAAAATATCGCTGATTGCAATTATTCTTTTTAAAAGATCCATGCCAATGGGACGGGTAAAATCGAGTGTAAAACCATATGTGTTCTGCAAATGGCAATTTCCAAAACTGAAGCGGTTCATGTGATATTCACCATTGGGGCCTGTGGGCTCATGATCGGGATATTGCATGGTCCGACCGAACTTTTTGTTTATCCACATGTCTCTCAGTGGAAAAGAGGTTAATCCCCGTGTCATCCCTCCGGCATACTGAATCTGTTCCAGTCTTAAATGCTCTGCTCCCAGATCGCCCAATAACATTCCGGCAAATGGGCCGGTCCATGATTGGGTAAATCCCAAGACCCTAACTCCTTCAAGAGGCAGCTTTTTCTTTCTGGTATTTGTAATCATGGTTTTTCTCCTTTTCGGTTAACTTCTTTCACGGCTAAATAACGGCATTTGCTTTTAAAAGTGACTGATCTGGTATCGAGTATCCAATGGATCCATAGACTTCCGTGTTATCTTGTCCCAGGGTTGGAGCTGATCTATGAACCTGCCACCAATCAGGAGAAACACGAACAGCACCTCTGGGAAGTTTTATAGTACCGAAATGCGGATGATTTACCTCCCTGAAAAACTCTCTATCATTCCAGTGTTCATCATTACAAATGTCTTCCGGCTTATTGAGAGGAGTACAAATCATACCCTCATTCTGGAACAGGGATGCCCACTCTTTTCTTGTTTTTTGGGAGAAACAAATATCAAAAAGCTTTTGTGCCTCTGCTTGTTTTTCCATATTAAAAATATTCCAGGATGGGTCGTCCAGAAGATCCTTTTGGCCGATAAGCTCCATAAACTTGGCGAATCTACTGGGACCAATAACCAGGTTTATAAAACCGTCTTTTGTCCTTTGCATTCGGGGGGCGATACCGATCTTTGTAAATGGATCAACACGAAGACTGATGTCACCTGTGTATTGATATGTCAGAAGGTGTGATGTTCTTCTCTCACAACCTGCCAATTGCGTTTCCATGATAGAGAGATCAATATAGTCACCAATGTTGTCTCTGAGAGTTCCCATATAGACTCCCATGATCGCATACCATGATTGCAGTCCGCTTTCAAACAGGCAGGCATCCCTTGCCTTATTGATAGGATTTAACTGTGGAAGACCGGTAGAAGACATCGCTCCTCCCATCGCGAATTCTACAAGATCTGAAGCTTTATAATCCCTGTAGGGGCCAGTTTGGCCGAAATTTGTAATCGAGGCCATTACCAACCTGGGATTGATTTTCTCAAGAATCTCATAATTAAGTTCAAGTTTCAGCATAACTCCCGGACTAAAGCTTTCAATAAGAATATCCGCCTTACTGATCAGGTTTTTAAAGATGATCTTCCCGGTCTTCGTTTTTAGGTTTAAGGTAATACTCTTTTTGTTGGTATTAAGATATTGAAAATAAAGGCTTGAATCAAGATCAGGCTTGTCATCAATAAATGGAGGCATATGGCGTGTATGACAACCTCTTCCAATTTTTTCAATTTTTATGACATCAGCACCATAATCTGCAAATTGTTTGGCGCAAAAAGCACCTGTTATATGGTTGGTCAAATCCAATACTTTTATTCCTGATAGAGGTTGATCCGCCATTTTTTCTCCTTTTGTTTTGGCTTGCTTATGCCCTTTATCTAGAAATCAGGCATCCCTTGTTTCAACAATCTTTAAAACAAAGGGATGAAACCAGTTATGATGCGGGAAGCCCCATACATCACTATTGCCAGGATACGGATCTTACTTGTATCCCATAAAGAACGACTAAGGATCATTTTGAAGATTCTGAACAAACGTCACTGCCCTATGATAATCCAATAATTTCCCCCTTTTCATCTATATCGATATACTCTCCGGCTGGATGTGTTGGAAGACCGGGCATGGTTGTCATTTCACCCAAAAGGGGGTTCAGAAAACCGGCCCCGATGGAAGCTCTGATCTCCCTGACATTTGCGGTAAATCCTGTTGGACGACCTTTCAGCTTGGGATCATGTGAAAGAGACAGATGCGTTTTTGCAATACAGACAGGGAGACCAGACCATCCCAGGTCAGTGTATTGTATGATCTGCTTTTTAGCTTTGGAACTGTATTCCACAGCATCTGCACCATATATTTTAGTGCAGATAGTTTCAATCTTCTTATCGATGGGCCACTCAAGTGGGTAAAGGAATTCAAATTCCTGATTCCCGTTTGCCTCTTCAACGACAGCACGGGCCAGGTCTTCCCCTCCTTCACTACCTTTTGCCCAAAGATGACTATCGACTGTTTGTGCAGCTCCGGCGATGTTAGCGATTGTTCTAATGACCTCAAGTTCTTCCGGATGATCCGATTCGAAACGATTGATAGCCACAATAACAGGAAGTCCTTGTAGATGGAGGTTTTCGATCATTTTTATTAAATTGCAGCACCCCTTTTCCACAGACTTGGGATCAGGTTTCAGAAGCTCAGGATCCAAAGGTTTTCCCGCTACTACTTCAAACTTACCACTGTGCATTTTAAGTGCTCTTACGGTGCATACTAACACTGCGACGGAAGGTTTCACATTCATATGCCGACATTTAATATTAAATAGTTTTTCGGCTCCGATATCCGCTCCAAAACCACTTTCTGTGACAACATAATCGGTAAGTTTCAAACCAATGCGATCCGCAATGATTGAGCTGTTGCCATGCGCAATATTGGCGAAGGGGCCGGCATGAACCAGTACCGGGGTGTTTTCTATGGTTTGAACCAGATTGGGTTTGATTGCATCTTTCAGCAACACTGCCATAACTCCGGCGCATTTCAGGTCTTCTGCCGTAATTGGTGTGTTGTTTCTTGAAAAACCAATCACGATTTGCCCCAGACGGCGACGAAGGTCTTTCAGTCCTGTTGTCAATCCCAGAATAGCCATAACTTCGCTGGCAACGGTTATATCCCAGCTTGCTTCACGAGGGTAGCCGTTGCTCTTGCCTCCCAACCCTATAATTGTATGGCGAAGTTCCCGGTCGCTTATATCCACAACCCTGGGCCAGGTAATTGAATAGGGATCAATATCAAGGGGATTTCCATGATGAATTGAATTGTCGATGAATGCAGCCAGTAGATTGTGAGCGACACCGACTGCATGAACATCCCCTGTAAAATGCAGATTAAAATCTTCCATTGGCACAACCTGGGAGTATCCGCCACCCGCCGCACCTCCCTTAATTCCGAACATAGGCCCCAATGAGGGTTGCCTGATCGTGCACAAACTGGACTTACCAATTCGATTTAGGGCCATGGAAAGCCCAATAGCTGTTACTGTTTTCCCTTCTCCCAGTGGAGTCGGGGTAATGGCTGTGACATCAATATATTTTCCACAGGGTTGATTTTTTAATCGATCAAGAATCGAAAGTTGAACCTTGGCCTTTGTTTTTCCATAGAGTTCAAGCTCATTTTCCCAAATCCCGTATTTCTCGGCAATTTCTGTAATTGGCCTGACTTTGGCAGATCGCGAGATTTCCAAATCGTTTGGCATTATGCTGTCTGCTGGTAGTGACAATGTTGATTTCATTTCAGGGCAGGTTTTAGATTTTTTGTTCAAAAAAAGCTTTTTTGAATTCAAAGCAAAACAATTTTTTCATATTGGAGTTTCAAATACCGTAATGACGGATTCAGCAAAGACCGTACCTGAATCGACAGGAATGGAATGCAGAAATGTATCGTACTGTATTTAAAATGAAAACATCTGAAGTGTTTTCAGAACCAATGTTGAAACCTGCAGAGACAGTTATAAGAGGACTGTCAGCTTTTTTTACACTGTGCCAATGGAAGAGGATTGTGTGTTGTCGTAATCTTCGAGCTGCTTGTTTTGCTATGGTTCCGAGGAGTCAGATACCTTAAAATCAAGGGTTGTGATAAGATTTATTTCCAATCTTAAAAATGAATTATGACTATGCAAAGGACATTTTTCACTGCTGCGGCATTTAATTTAAAGCAATCTGATAACTGCCGAGTTAGTTTCCAGATAGTAAAGAATTCTAACACAATACCGGCAGCTTACCACATGTCTCATTTTTTGTTAGAATAAAATAAGCTTCCATTTCAGTATTATATCTCTGTTTTGATCCTGCCGCTCTATTGGGTATGCATGTTGCTATTAGATCTGTAAATGCTAACCGCCAGATTCATCTCTGAAGATAGATTAGAAATGAATCATCCTAAATCCGGGGAGTTTTGCAGAATGCTCTTATCTTTGAGCGTGAAAACAGGTGCTAATGAATAGAGGGATCATGACTGTCAAAGTAATTGTAACGAGAAAATATCCGAAGGAACTGGAGGCAACGATAATCCCGTTTTTAAGCGATCTGTATCAACAGGTTACTCGGCATGGAGGTTATATTTCAGGGGAAACCCTTATCTGTGTTAACGATCCCGAAGAACACCTCATTATCAGCACCTGGAAGTCCATGGAAGATTGGGAAAAATATTGTAATTGTATGGTGGTGAATGAGATTAGAAACAAAATAGATTCTGTCATTGGTGAACTGACACTTCGAAGAGTTTATCAAACCTGATGTTCTGCTTTGAATGCCAAATATGGAGGTGCAAAATGCAACTGATTAAAAGAATCCTGTTTCCTGTTGATTTTTCGGAATCGTCTTCAAAAATTGTCCCTTATGTGCAGGAGTTGGGGGATGTTTATAAAGCTGAAGTACATTTGTTGTACGTTGCGCGAAGCTTGTCATATCTGAGTGTCGTATCTGTTTCCGATGCTACAGTGTCTTCAGTGGAGGAAGCTATTCTGGAGGGCTCTCAACGAAGCATGATCCAATTCAGGGATCGGTATTTTAAAAACTATCCCAATCTCGTTACATTTATAAAATCAGGGTATGCCCCCGAAGAGATCCTGAATTATGCGGTTAAAAACGACATAAGCCTCATCATTATGGGAACACATGGCAGGAGAGGATTGGAGAAAGTGATCTTTGGCTCGGTAGCGGAACAGGTAGTAAAGACATCTTCCACTCCTGTGATGGTTATCAACCCGCATAGAGTAAAGCAATCTTCAGTTGATCACGTTTGATGAGAGTTTTAATAGCCCCTTGTTTGTCAATTTGAAAATCTAATTTTGACAAGGGCAAAGCTACGATAATGAACATGGTAACCCTCTAAACAGGAGCACTTAAATGAAACAGGAAAACCTTGAATCCCAAGATTCAAGAGCAGACATCGATTCCCGTGATAAACTGGCCAGTGATATTATGATACTGACTAAGCAATATCCCGTAATCTATGTGAATGCCACTATCAAAGAAGCCATTTCCGATCTTATGAATTCTTATGATGGCTATATTAGCAACAAAAGATTGATTTATACCGTTCACCGCTCGATGCTGGTACTTGATGCTCAGGGTGAATTTGCAGGCATTTTGAGTGTAAGAAATATGATACAGGCATTAACCCCTGAAAAGGATTTGGAAACGGACATTAATCATGATTTTTGGAATCGTTCAAAAACCCTGGCAAAACGGAAAGTTGGAGAAATAATGCAGCGGTTTGTTGCAAGGGTTCATGAAACAACAAAACTGACGGAGGTTGCAAAAGTAATGGCATCTCACAATACCAGGAGAGTTGTGGTAGTAGACAATGAGGGTGAAGTAGTCGGTATTGTCAGGGAGCAGGAGCTCTTTTTTGAGATGGCAAACATAATCCTTTAGGACACGTTGTCTCATCCAGATGATTATCCAAAACTTCTCTTTAACATATCAAGATTGGAAATCATCTTCATTGTGAAGTTACAATTTCCAATCAATTGATACCCTCCGGTTTGAGCCCTGCTTGCAGGCATCCATTGTATGCCTGCACCATTCTATAAAAAGTTACCAGTTGGAAAAATCCATGTTTCCACCCACACTAAAAAGCTATAAAGATATCTCATTTTGGTGAGTGACGTCAGACGGTCTATTCTGAGCAGTATTACAGCCTTGTGCCTTCACTGAGGTTGATTCAATACTTGAGTATCTGCTCAACCTGTTCCGCATCGACATCAAGAATATAGGGTATTCCGCTGATAGCTGCTGCTTCGTTGGTCAATGCCGCAATGTCATCGCGTGTGATATAATTCAGAGAAAACTTCCTGCTGCCACACATCAGTTGTTTTAATCCCTGTGCCAGTCGTTCATAGTAGGTGTAAAGCCCTATGGCTCCGGGTGGAAGTTTATCGAAATCTTTATCACCCAGTTTTGCCCTTAATTCCCCGGCCGTCACAAAGATCTCGTCCAGCGTACAACCGAAACGTTCAACATATATGGGCAATTCCATCTTCTTGATGGCCATGCCGATTGTCTTGCCGACCATGGCAGCTGCAATCGGACTTCTGGCCATACCGATCAGCTTGACAAACGGTGCGCCGATGGCGAGACCTTTAAAAATCTGATCCTCCAATGTAAACCCTCCAGCCAGAGCAAGAGCGGGAATTCTCTCCCCTCTCTCTGCCAGCTTTGATGCATATCGATAAAGCAAAGAATGCAGTTCAACACCGGGAACTCCCCACTCATTCATCATGCGCCAGGGGCTCATGCCGGTGCCTCCTCCGGCGCAGTCTACCGTCAGCAGGTCAATACCATACCTGGAGGAAAAGACAATGGCCCTGGCCAGGTCTGCCGGCCGATAGGCCCCCGTTTTCAGAAATATATATCTGGCACCTGCTTTTCTCAGCTCTTCAACCCTAGCGGCAAATCCCTCTTCTGTGACCATTCCCACACGGGAGTGTCGCTCAAATTCCTTGAACGATCCCCGTTCAAACGACTTGATAACACGAGGATCAGTGGGATCAGGCAGTACTACGTATCCTCGTTTGTGGAGCAATTGGGCCTTTTCCAGGCTTTTTATCTTAACCTCCCCGCCGATATTTTTTGCTCCCTGCCCCCATTTCAGCTCCACTGTTTGCACACCCAGTTCGTTGATGGCATATTCCTGAACTCCAAGCCTGGTGTCTTCGACGTTAGCCTGAACAATGATGGCGCCCCAACTGTCGATCTGGTGCTCCTGGTAGATTTTTACCCGCCGTTTCAAATCGTCGGTATCAACTACCCGTCCCTTTTTGATCACAGCCCGGGGATCCATTCCCACCACATTCTCTCCGATGGTTAAACCGGTTCCCGCAAGAGCGGAGCCGATCGCCAGACCATCCCAGTTGTTCTTGGCAATGTCGGTTGAACCGATACCCGGAATAATCCAGGGATAACGGAACTTGAGCCCGAGATCATGCCCGATCCTGACCTCCAGGTTGACATTGGGAAAAATGGCTTTATCGCTGTCGGCTTCTATCCCCTGGGCTCCAACCACCGTCCCCATGATATTAAAATGGGAATAATCCACCGGATAGTTCTTCTCGGACGCAGTGGTAATCACACCGAAGGGCTGCGGATAGATCACTTCATGGCCCCGGTAAGCGGATTTTCCGATTTCACACATGCCGATGCAGCCATCCACACAGGTCACGCACATCCCGGAAATAGGTGTAATCGAGCTATCGGTTCTGTTTTTGGTCAGGGTTGCCGCAGACCGGTTAACCGATGAGAATGTCTGGTACATATGCTTCTCCTTTCAATTTGGGTTCAGGATTACTCCTTTTTAATCTCACAGGCGACGCAAGGCTCCATATAACACATCATATCGTCAAATCCTAGATTTTCCAGGCAAGGCGGACTGATATTGGCACAACCGCCACAAACCGCTTTTTCAGGTTCGGTGTAAGTGCAGCGCAATTCACAGATCGGACAGACATATAGACAACCGCCACAGAGTCGACACTGTTCTGATTTCCGGTTAAAGGGAACACCAATGCTGCGCGTCTGGCCCCGACCTTGAAACCCTATGGCGCCGGCTGCCATCTGCTCCTTGCACATACGCACACAAAGACCACAAAGGATACAATTCTCGTACTCCTGCCGAAATCGCTGTTGACGAACGTTATAAGCAGCCGCCAGATCCTGGATTCTCTTCGATTGAGGAGCAGACGCCAGCAGTAGCTCTATTATCATACGCCGTGCTCGTATCACCCTGGTTGATGCGGTGCGTACGGTCAGTCCCTCGGTTACAGGATAAGTACAAGCTGTAACCAGTCGCGTTTGATTATAATTTTCGATTTCCACAACACACAACCGGCAGGCACCCATGGAAGAAAGGCCTTCCAGGTTGCACAAGGTTGGAATTGGAAATCCCATATTTTTTGAGACCTCCAGGATGGTAGACCCTGTTGCGGCCTTCACCTCCAATCCATTCAGGCTGAATCTGATCATGGTTTGCTCCAAGGAATAGGTGGTTTTCATATAATTATGACGGCATTGTCCTTACAGACACTTAGACAGGCTCCACATTTGATGCATTTTGATTCATCCAGCTGATGCAACTCTTTCTTCTTACCTGAGATTGCTTTTTCAGGGCATGCCTTAATGCATAACAGGCACCCTGTACAATTTTCGGTAATCCGGTAAGTAATCAAATCCTTGCAAACCTTTCCTCTGCACTTTCGGGCTTCGATATGCTCCAGGTATTCATCTCGAAAATACCGCAGGGTTGACAGAACGGGATTGGCTGCTGTCTGCCCCAAGCCACACAGAGTTGTGTCCTTAACAACCAGGGCCAGCTCCTCCAGCAATTTCAGCTTTTCCACGGTTCCCTCCCCCCTGGAAATATCGTCAAGAAGCTCATACATCCGCTGAGTTCCTTTGCGACAGCTAAAGCACTTGCCACATGATTCATCCTTAAGGAAGTTCATGAAGTATTTGGCGACGTCCACCATGCAGCTGTGGTCATCCATGACGATCATGCCTCCTGATCCCATGATCGAACCGACTTCTGCCAGACTGTCGTAGTCCATGGGAAGATCAAACAGCTTTTCGGGAATACAACCGCCGGAAGGGCCACCGGTCTGTACAGCCTTGATCTCACGATTGTCAATCTGTCCCCCGCCAATGTCGAACAGGATTTGACGCAGAGTCATTCCCATGGGGATTTCAACCAGGCCTGTATACTTGATTTTTCCCACCAGACTGAAGATTTTGGTGCCGGTGTTGTTGGGTGTGCCGATTCGGGTAAAGGCCTTGGCCCCCTTAGCCAAAATAACCGGGACATTGGCCCAGGTTTCCACATTGTTGATCAGGGTAGGATTTCCATTTATACCCTTGTCGATGGGAAACGGAGGGCGTTGCTCCGGTTCTCCCGGTTTTCCTTCGACCGATTTAATCAATGCGGTTTCTTCACCGCAGACAAAAGCGCCGGCTCCCTTAACCAGGCTGATGTCGAAAGAAAACCCGGTTCCCAGAACCCGTTGGCCCAGAATGCCCAAATCTCTGGCCTGTCGCAAGGCGATCATCAGGTGCTTGATCGCCAGCGGATATTCACTGCGAACATAGATTATTCCCTTATCAGCCCCTGTCGCAAATGCACCGATGAGCATTCCCTCAACAATGCTGTGCGGATTCCCTTCCAATAAACTCCGGTCCATATAGGCTCCCGGATCTCCTTCATCCGCATTACAAATCAGGAATTTACCGTTTCCTTTGGGTTTTTTCGCCATCAATTCCCATTTAAGACCGGCTGGAAATCCGGCTCCGCCTCTTCCCCGCAAGCCTGATGACTTAATCTCCTTAATTACGGCATCCGGCTTCCCCTTTTCCAGCAGGCCGGCCAGAGTCTGATAGCCTCCATTTTCGATGTAGTTATGGATGCGGATGGGATCAACCTTTTCATTGCTTGCCAGCAAGGTGCGGGATTGGTGGCGGAAGAACGGGATATCCTGTTGCCGCTCAATTTTTTCTCCTGTCTCCGAATCTGTCCAGAGCAGTTGGGGGATGATTTCGTTATTGATCGCTGCCTCAATAATCAATGGAACCTGACCAAGATCGACCTTGGGATAAAAGGTATTCCGTGGCTCGATCAGAATGGAGGGTTCCATCTGACAAAAACCGTGGCATCCTGTAATTCGCAAACGAATGTGGTCTATCAGTTTTTTTTCCAGTATTACCTTTTTTGCCACCCGGATCAGATCGTTGGCTCCGCTGGCCTGACCGCATGTTCCTGCTGGAATAATCAAAGTTGAGAGTCCTTCAGGACGGTCTGAGATAATATGATCCCGGAGCAGGTAAAAGTCGGTAATTGATTCTATTTTCTTCATCAAGATATCCTCTCAATTTCAGATTTTGAACCTCCCGGATCACTTCAATAAATCCCTGTTTTTAGAGTATCGCTCCATTAATATCAAGCATATGGTACTTGCATCCCCGCCGCGAACAGATCTGGACAACTCCTCCATCTCTCACCAGCAAGGTCACCATAGGCGCCTCGCAATCCGGGCAAGGAACGGCACCAGCCATTTCCGTATGGCAATGAGGGCAGAAAAAATGAACAACTTCACGCTCGGGGACTTCGAATTCTGATTCGACATGATAACTGCCGTACAAACTTGAAAGTCTTAACCAGCCATGTTTGCGTCCAAAAGAAGCCGTTACTTTTATGGATGGATAGTCGTCCACCAGTAGTGTTTTATCCATCAGACTGTGATTGCAATGGGAACAACTAACGGTAACCGGAAATATCCGGTTGTCAGGCTTAATCCTGGAACTGCTGCTGTTCCTTCGCGTGCGATTGATAATCTTTTTCACCTCGGGGATACTGACATCGGCATGGTATTGACCATCTACAACCACAATCGGGCCAAGGGCACAAGTGCCAAGACAGTTGACGGTCTCCAGAGTAAATGTTTTATCACGGGTTGTTTGTCCCGCTTTGATTTTGAGCTGTCGCTCGAACTCCTCTGTTATTCCCGGGGCGTTTCGTACATGGCAGGCCGTACCTGTGCAGACAGAACAAATATGTTTTCCACGCGGTTTCAGGCTGAACGATCTGTAAAAGGTAACAACTCCGTAAATATCAACCAATGAACATCCGGTTACGTCGGCTATCTGCCTTAATGCCTTTTCCGACAGATAGCCATAGCTTGTGTGAATCTCACTCAACATGGCCAGCAATCCGCCCGGTTGACTGCTGTGTTTTGAGATAATGTTACGGACTGTTTCTGATTCCATAAAATTCTATAGCCAAGTTTGATCCTTTTTTTCAGAATGATTAAAAAAGCTCTTAAAGTTTAAGTAAACTGATTGCACATATTGTTTCAAGACTCACAGTTTTCGAAAAAACAGGTTGGTAAAGTATAGACTGATTTTAATTGGTTATCAACTGGTGATTTCATTTCCCGTTTTTGTTAAGTTTGAACATCAAAGTGTTCACTGGACCAGGTAGCTATGTTGGTGGATAGGAGATGGACATAGCCGGGCTGAAAAATACAGCTTATTGAGATTCCAAGGTTATTGCTTTTGCTGTGGGGCATTTTAACTTGAAATCGCGGGATGTTCGGTTTTAATAATCCCCGATTGCTTAACCAGGCAACCAATGCAGTGGGTTTAGGTTGAGCGAAACGGATTGTGGCTCTGGTTTACACCCCTTAAAATTATTCTTTGTTACCGCCTGTTTTTACATTTTTATAATTCACCCGCTGCATATTACATACCAACCAGTTGCAGGAGATCAGGCTGCACCAATCTAACGGGGTCGGATGATCAAAAAAGGGGCAGATAAAGATTGAGAATTAATCCAACCAAAATACAGCTGAAATATTTCTCTCTTTTGCTGCTTTATAAGATCAAAATACGAACCCATTTGTAGAAATAGATTTCTTGCGTCATAACCAGTTATCAATGATTAGCCTGTCAACTTTTTTTACAGTCTGTAAAAAAAGTTGATTTTTAAAAGTATTCGGCCTTCTTCAAGAGAAGTACAAAACTCTAACAACAACAATGAGGATTTCGGGAGAAAGGGGTTGAAATTCAGCCTTGTTGTACTTGTTGCCTGTTTTAATCGAAATACCAACTAAAAGGAATGTGCTAATTCTCTTCTCTAATCAGCATAATAGTTAAAACCGAGAGAAAACATATTCTTCTCCGATCCAGGTACATCTTTTGCTGAGGTAGAGTGAAGCCATGAAGTTAATAAAGGGATTGGCGAGTTTTTGGATATTCCCCACAGGCATTCAATCCAAGAGTATATCAAATCCAGATATGTTATTTTTCACAGAGCAGTATGGATAATATAAAAAGTTCGATTAAGTAATCACCTTGATAGTGGAATGCAAATGCAGATTATGAGGGCAAAGATTCATCCCCCAGAACTTCAATTTTAGGAGAATAGCTGTGTTAGCAAAAAATTGGATGACAAGAAACGTCATTACCATCGATGCAGAAGAATCAATGAAAATGGCATACGAGATGATGAAGCAATATAATATCAGATCGTTGCCTGTTTTGGAAAAGGGGAATTTAGTTGGCATCATTTCCGACGGAGATATTAAAAGATCATCAGCCTCTGAAACTACTTCGCTTGGCATTCATGAGTTGGCATACCTGATTGACAAAATCAAAGTCCGCGATATTATGACAAAAAAAGTTGTGACTGTATCTCCGACACTCACTATTGACGAAGTAGCGGAAATTCTGTTGAAAAATGAGATTTCCAGTGTGCCTGTTATGGATGAAAACAAAAAAGTTTTTGGAATTTTGACCCGCACTGATATCCTTAAAGTTCTGATTTCTCTAACTGGTATGGATAGACGAGGAGTAGATTTTGGATTTGAAGTTCCCGATGAACCCGGATCCATCAAAGAAATTACTGATCTTATCAGGACTTATGATGGAAGGATAGCCAGTATCCTAATATCTTATGAACAGGCTCCTGCAGGATTCAGGAATGTCTATATCAGGGTTTGTCAGATCGATTCGAAACGCATCGGACCTTTGAAAGAACAGCTGATGAGAAAAGTAAAACTACTTTATCTCATAGATTTTTTAGGGAAAAGGAAGGAAATACACTAATTCGCTTTTGATGTAAACCGTCTGTCATAATCGTTCTTCTCCTCCTAAGATTTCCCCAGGAAAAACCTTCAGAGGAGAAGAATTCTGTTAATTAAAAGCAGAAAAATGGAAAAGAGTCTTAACATTGCAGTCCCGATAGAAAAGAGAAAGGTATCATACGATGTGGAGCATTGTAATATGTTTGTTCGGTATGAAATCGATCGTGCAAATAATCAAATTGTTAACGTTTGCATACTAGATGCACCCCCTCCTTCCATATGTGATCGTGTGTTATGGCTTTCGGAAAGGTGTGTACACATGCTATTATATTGCGGTATCAACCCCATTATAAACGAACTTTGCATGAAAAGGGGAATAAAAGTTATCTCAGGTTTTCACCCTGATAATCCAAAACAGGCAATTTATTGTTTCCTGAAGAATCAATCAAAAACAATGTGATTGGATATCCAACGTAAAAAATATGTTCCTGTTTAGTAAATAAGCGGTGAGATCTTCTGAATATAAATCCCTTCGAATACCATTTATAGGTTCTTTCTGAATTTTTGAAACCATACCAGCGCAACCATTTGAGAAATCAAAACCAATGAACCTGCTGCCATTTCCATGGAACACAAGTAATTATAAAAACTAAAGAGTCTTAATACATTCGATTAGTAATTATGTAATGCAGATAGCATCCAATTGTCGTATAACAGCATTTTATCGGGTCTTTCAATTCAATCGCATTTAAGAATATTTGTTCTTCCCCTATAAAAGTCCCCGCCAAATGTGCCTTTCCTGATTCATTGGGCTCCAGTTCACCAATCTACCTAGAAAAATTAAACACTGATGATATCTGAGCAAATTTAATAACAAGGAAGCAGAACGTCCCAATGTGTCTAACTCAATTTAATTTGTAAAAGAAACTGACACAACAAAATTAAAATCAGGTTTTCAAACCAGACAGATGTTGTGCCATTTTCAAATCAAACCACTAACAATATGGCTATAGACAGGCCTTCCATTTTTAAAGGTGTTTGGCATATTTATTGAGTCAGGATAAAAGGCAAATAGCCATATAGAATGTGCCCATTTAAAAAACTGAGAGAGGAGAATGATATGAGTGACAAACATTGTCCTGAGGCATCCCATAAAGATGATGAGTTTTCAGATACTATTTGGAATAAAATAGATGAGGTTTTAAAAAGAATGGGAAATAAACCGGGTTCCTTAATACCGGTATTGGAAGAAGTTCAAGAAATATCCGGATATTTGCCGGAATCGGTTCAACGTCGGGTTGCTGTAGGTCTCAACATTCCATTAAGCCAAGTCTATGGAGTTGTCACCTTCTATTCATTTTTTACGATGGTTCCCCGGGGAAAACACCAAATTCGAGTATGTCTGGGAACGGCTTGTCATGTACGGGGCGGACAAAGGATAGTCGAAGAGATCAAAAATAAAATGGGACTTTGTCCGGGAGAATGCACAAATGATCGCATTTTCAGTTTGGATATCGTTCGCTGCCTGGGAGCGTGCGGTGTAGCGCCGGTTATGGTTGTCAATGAAAAAGTATATAAACAGGTTAAGGCGGCTAAACTCAGTCAAACCTTAAATCCATATTGCTAAAGGCTGGTCAGCATAGGAGGCATAAGATAATGGCAGAGATTAATAAAATATCCACTCTGAATGAGCTAAGGTCTATCGCAAACAAGGTGGAAAGGGAAAGGAGCTCATATGAATTTAGGGCCATGGTTTGCAGTGGAACTCCTTGTCAGGCTTCAGAAAGCATCTCTTTAAAAGAAGCACTGATTGAAGAATTGTCACAACAGAAGCTTACAAAAAAAGTACAGGTTATTGAAAGTGGTTGTATGGGGTTTTGTGCAGTCGGACCCGTAATGACGATTTATCCGGGTGGGTATTTCTATCAAAAACTTTTGCCTCAAGATATCAGTGAATTAACTACCGAACATTTCTCCAAGGGCAACCCGGTACAACGCCTGATGTTTAGTGATCCCACGACAGGAAAGATCATCCCTCTACTGAAAGACATTCCCTTTATTTCGATGCAGACAATGATTGTGTTGCACAATGGCGGTTTGATCAATCCTGAATCTGTTGAAGATTATATTTGGCGTGATGGATATAAGGCTGCATATAAAGCCTTTACTGAAATAAGCCCGGCGAAGGTTATTCAGGAAGTTAAAGCCTCAGGGCTACGCGGACGAGGCGGCGGCGGTTTCCCCACTGGATTAAAATGGGAATTTTGTGCCAACACAAAAGGAGATGTAAAATATGTTCTATGCAATGCGGATGAAGGCGATCCGGGCGCTTTTATGGATCGAAGTGTTCTCGAGTCGGATCCACATGCTGTCCTGGAAGGAATGTTAATCGCAGCCAAAGCGATTAATGCGCATTCAGGATATGTATATTGTCGTGCTGAATACCCCTTGGCGTTAAAAAGACTAAACATCGCCATTGAACAGGCAAAGGCCTATGGACTCTTGGGGAAAAATATCTTTAATACCGGGTTTGATTTTGAATTGGAAGTTTATAAGGGAGCTGGTGCTTTTGTCTGTGGTGAAGAGACTGCTTTGATGACTTCCATTGAAGGACTCCGAGGTACGCCGAGACCTCGTCCTCCTTTTCCTGCTGTTTCCGGTTTATGGAAAAAGCCAACGGTATTAAACAATGTTGAAACATACGCCAACATTCCCCAAATCATTACCAAAGGAGGTGAAGAATACGCAAAAATCGGAACGGAAGCAGCCAAGGGAACTAAGATTTTCTCTCTATCGGGAACTGTAAACAATTTCGGTTTGGTAGAAGTTCCCATGGGAACCTCTATTGGCAAGGTGGTATTTGATATCGGTGGAGGTATCATTGGCAATAGAAAATTTAAGGCCATCCAATTAGGCGGTCCTTCGGGAGGATGTCTTCCTTCTGAGCAATTAAATTTGCCAATTGAATATGATGCAATTGTCAAAGCAGGTGCAATCATGGGATCAGGCGGGATGATTGTTATGGATGAAAACACCTGCATGGTTGATATGGCCAGGTTTTTTATGGATTTCTGTCAGGATGAATCGTGTGGTAAATGCACACCATGCCGAATCGGAACAAGGCGGATGCTGCAAATTCTCGAAAGAATTTGTCAGGGAGAAGGCAGGGAGGGAGATATTGAATTATTGGAGGATATTGCTCAGACCATAAAAGATTCAGCCTTGTGTGGACTGGGTCAGACTGCTCCGAATCCAGTGCTAAGTACCCTTCGCTATTTTAGGGATGAGTATGATGCGCATATCCGGGAAAAACAATGTTTAGCCGCTGTTTGCAGTGGTTTGTTCAAAAGCCCTTGTCAGCATGCCTGTCCGGTTGGCATGGACATACCTGCTTATATCGCATTGGTGAGAGATGGCGATTTAACCGGTGCCTATCAGGTACTAAAACAAACCAATCCTTTCCCCGGTATCTGTGGCAGGGTTTGCGGACATCCCTGTCAAAGTAAATGTCGTAGATCTCAACTTGATGAACCATTGGCCATAAAGAATATTAAGCGATTCATCACAGATAATACGACGCGAACCAAAGTTTCAGTAGAGCCGGTAACCAGAAATGAGAAAATTGCTATTGTAGGAGCCGGGCCCTCCGGTCTAACCGCGGCGCTTGAATTAAAGAAAAGAGGATATGCGGTTACAGTGTTTGAAGCATTACCTGAAGCGGGCGGGATGCTTCGCTGGGGTATTCCGGATTATCGTCTGCCAAAGGAAATTGTTATTCATGAAATTCAGGATATTCTGGATACCGGTATTGAGATTCAAACCAACACCATTGTTGGAAAAGATATTCCTTTTGAGAAGTTGCAGGAGGATTTTGATTATGTCTATATAGCGATTGGCGCTCAAAAGAGCAGTCCGCTGGGTATTCCAGGTGAAGTTACTGGTGGTGTGGTCGGAGCTGTTGAATTGTTGCGAGATTTCAAACTGGGGAAAAAGGTTGCGTTTGGCAAAAATATTGCTGTTATTGGAGGGGGAAATTCTGCAGTAGATGCAGCGCGAACGGCAATCAGAAAAAAGGTAAATTCAGTAACCATCTATTATCGCCGCGAACGCAAAGATATGCCAGCTCTTGAAGAAGAAATCCAGGCGGCAATAAACGAAGGGGTTCGTATTGAGTACTTAGTTGGTCCATTGGGTATTGAATCAAAAAGTGGGAAAAGCAATAAATTAAAACTGGTACGAATGACCTTGTCCGAATTTGATCGCAGTGGACGAAAAAAGCCCGTACCTATCGAGGGTTCGGAATTTACGATTGATGCTGATATGGTTATCGCAGCAATTGGCCAACAAGCAGATTTGGATTTTTTACAGGGAAAAGGCATCGATCCTTCCGGCAACAGAATCGAAGTAAATGCCGATTTTAGAACATCTGTTCCAAAAGTTTTTGCCGGGGGAGATGTTACAACAGGTCCAGCTATGGTTATTGATGCTATCAAAGCAGGGCAGAATGCAGCATCGAAAATTGATAAAGAGATTAGAACAGTGAATGGAGAACAGCCCTGGATTCCTCCGCAGATGGAAAAAATACACATCCCATTTCAATTGGATGAAGATCCGGAAATGCAGGCACAAAAAGCGATGCCGGAACTGGAGATTTCCAATAGAGTGGGTAATTTCAGCGAAGTCGAATTGGGATATTCATTGGAGATGGCAATATCAGAAGCAAAACGATGTTTGCGATGTGATGGAGGAAAAGAATAGATATAAATTTTGGCGCAAAATCACATGGACTCTTCACCAGTCAATCAAAACAACACATTAAAATTCCAAAAAAAGAATGGGTGGAATTTTAAAATGACATAAACTGAATAAAAACAATGAGGGATGTCATTATGGTAACACTAACAATTGACAATAAAGAGGTTCAGGTTCCTGAGGGAACGACCCTGCTTGAGGCTGCAAAAACCGTCGGTATTTCGATTCCAACCTTGTGTACTTTGCCGGAAATCCACCATGCTCCGGGGGCATGCCGTGTATGTGTTGTAGAAGTTGATCGAAGCCGCACGCTGGTTGCATCATGCGTTTACCCGGTAGCTGCCGGAATGAAAGTTAAAACGAATTCAACCCGGGTGATTAAAGCCCGTCGTGATATTGTAGAGTTTTTGTTGTCCGATCATCCTCAAGACTGCAATATTTGCCAAAAAAATGGATCTTGTGAGTTACAATCTTTGGCACAGCTTATTGGAGTGAGAGAGATTCGAGTTCCTTGTACCAACTTCACTGATTATCACGTTGATGATTCGTCACCATCACTTGTCAGAGATTCTTCAAAATGTGTCAACTGCCTCCGTTGTGTTGCGGTTTGTGCGGAAATCCAGGGAGTTCATCTTTTGACTCCGGAAGGACGAGGATTTGATTCCAAAGTCGTACCGGCATTGGGAAAGGATCTTCAGGATTCTGCTTGTACGTATTGCGGTCAATGTGCTGTGGTTTGCCCTACCGGAGCTATCGTCGAGAAGGATGAAACCCACAAGGTTTGGGCTGCTTTGAATGATCCGACCAAACACGTTATTGTGCAGGAGGCTCCTGCTATCAGAGGAACTCTGGGTGAAGAGTTTGGTCTTCCGCCCGGCGAGCTGGTCACAGGGAAAATGATTGCCGCTTTGCGATGTTTAGGATTCGATAAAGTATTCGACACCAACTTTACTGCTGACTTAACGATTGTGGAGGAAGGAAACGAGCTTCTGCAAAGAGTCAAAAATGGAGGTACATTGCCAATGATAACCTCCTGTAGCCCGGGTTGGATTAAATTTGCGGAACATTTTTATCCGAACCTTCTCCCACATATCAGCAGTTGTAAATCGCCACAACAAATGTTTGGGGCTTTGGCCAAGACATATTATGCAGAATCATCTGAGATTTCTCCTGAAAACATTTATGTGGTTTCAATTATGCCCTGCACCGCCAAAAAATTTGAAGCCAGCCGTCCTGAAATGAAAGATTCCGGATTCCGAGATGTGGACGTAGTATTAACAACCAGAGAATTGGGGCGGATGATTCGGCAAGCCGGGATTGATTTTGACAAACTCGAACCTCAGAATTTTGATGCTCCTATGGGACAATATACGGGAGCCGGCACCATTTTTGGAGCCACAGGCGGTGTAATGGAAGCCGCTTTAAGGTCTGTCTATGCTATTGTTACCGGAAAACCGATGCCCAACCTTGAAATTCTACCGGTTCGTGGACTCGAAGGCGTCAAAACTGCGGCTATTGAAGTCGGAGAGTTAGGTGAAGTTCGAGTGGCAGTTGCGCATGGTTTGGGAAACGCACGCAAACTCCTGGAAATGGTTGTTAACGGAGCGGCTGATTTTCACTTTATTGAATTAATGGCTTGTCCGGGAGGATGCGTCGGAGGTGGAGGACAGAGTCTACCGGTAGATAATGAAAAACGCAGGTTGAGAGCAAAAGCCCTTTATCATGATGATAGTGACATACAGGAATTCAGGCAATCTCATGAGAACCCGGCAGTAAAACTGCTATATGATACATACCTTAAACAACCTTTGGGAGAGAAATCACACAAACTTCTACACACCGAATACAAAGGACGTCAATAGCAATTGACTTGAAGAGTTTTTACTCTTCAAGTCAATTGACAGAAGGTATTTTTTTGATTGTTCAATGGTTATTTTTTTGGCAAAGATCACCTGCCCGATTTGACCGGGAGATATTTAAAATTTGGAGGAGAAACACATGAAAATTAAAAAAGAAATTCTTCTGGTAGATGACGATCTTGATATTTTGGATTCCTTATCAATCATCTTGAAAAGCAATGGCTATTCTGTCCAAACTGCGATTAATGGACAAGAAGCATTAAAATCGTTGATAACGAAAAAGCCCGATTTGATGATTCTTGATATTATGATGACGACGGAGACAGAGGGATTTGATCTTGCCTATGAGTTAAAGAATAAACCGGAATTCGAAAACCTGCCTGTCATCATTATGAGCAGCTTTTTAGACAAAGTACGCGAATCAGGCCCTGAAGCTTTTCAGCATATTCTAGGTGAAGAATGGCCTGCCAAATGGCTCTTTGAAAAACCGGTCGAGACAGATAAACTATTGGCAAAAATAGAGGCAATACTTGATGAGACCAATATTTCTTGAAGAACGGAGATATAACATGCCAACGCTGTCGGAAAAACACCAAAGCGAAAACATACAGAAAATTTTGGAGCAAAAATCACAAATTGTCTTCGATGAATTAAGAAACCGTACCCTTTGGTTTATCAAATTGCGTTGGTTTGTGCCCTTCAGTATTGTTGCAGGCACCCTCCTGGGTCAACGGGTTGGGTTTGAACTAAAAAGCACCACATATATTTATTTCGTTGCCTTCTTTATCCTTCTTTATAACGGAATATTTTTTTTTATAAGCAGAAAACCCATTAAAAACGGGGTGGAAGAAAACAGGAGACGGCTTCAAAGCTTTACCTGGTGGCAGGTAGGTTTTGACTATGTCAGCATGTTTCTTTTAATCCATTTTACGGGAGGCGTCGCCAGTCCACTTGTTTTCTTTTTCATTTTTCACATTATTTTCGCTTCAATACTAATGCAGCCATGCTCAAGCTACCTTTTTGCCATGTTGGTTGTTATGGGCATGATTGCAATCGCTCTAAGTGAGTATCTGGGATGGATACCAAATTATACTTTATCATTCAAAGACAAATCCATCGATCTCGCAAAACAACCGTATCATTTTACACTTGAGTTGGTTTTCTTCGCGACATCTGTTTTCATTACGGCTTTTTCAACCACGTCTATTATGACGATCGTAAAAAAGAGAATAACTCTTCTGGTCGATCTCTCTTCAATGGTTAACCATCTTAATGACAGATTGAATGTGCTTTTTTCCATGATAACAACCATTGGGTCAGTAAGGCATCTGAATAAGGTTTTGGATTCCGTAACAACCGAACTGGTTGAAGTGATGAAAGTCCAAGGCATTTCAGTCAAACTTTTAAGTGAAGACGGCAGATTTCTTAATTATGTTGCCTCACATGGTCTTGATGATAGACTGATTAAAAATCATGTTATCGACGTGGGAAAAAGTCTGTTGAATGCACAGATTATTCAAGGGAAACCATTTATAACCGGTCATGTCACACCGGGAGAGAGTTTTCAATTTGGTGAAGATCTTGCGGCATCTCTAATTGAATCCGTTTTATTTGTACCATTGATTGTTGAAAATAAAGTCATTGGTATTCTTGGAGCTTACTGCAATATCCCGGAAAGGTTTTCAAAACAAGAGGTTGACTTTTTCCGCTTGGCAGCGGGTGTAGTGGCGGTCGCCATCGACAGTGCAATTGCCTACGAAAAAGTGGAATCGATGAATAAAGAACGTTCCTGGTTTATGATGCGGGTAGCGCATAATCTCAAGGCACCTCTTTCTGCAATTATAAGTATGCTTGCGGCTATGCGTGGGGATTATCTGGGATTGATGAACGATCAGCAAAAAGAATACTTGCGCCGAATTGACAGGCGGGCCGGGTCTATGATCTCAATGATCAGTGAATTGTTGTCCTTGGCTGAAAAAAAGAAAAGGCGACAGACCAAATTCAGTTTTATCGATCTTAATTATATATTCGGTCGCCTGGAACGAACTTTTAAGGAAGAAGCAAAACAGAAAAATCTGATATTTAAAATTGAATCTCCGGATAGTCTTCCCGGAGTTAATGGAGATTCGGAAATGATAGAGCAGATGCTGGAAAACCTGATATCAAATTCGATCAAATATACACCGACAGGGGGCAAAGTAACTGTTGAAGTATCTGTTTCTGCAGGAAAAACAATCCGGATTCAAATTTGCGATAATGGTATAGGAATTTCAAAGGAAGATCTGCCAAGTGTTTTTAATGAGTTTTTTAGAGCTAATAACGCTCGTAAAATCGAGGAACTCGGTACCGGTTTAGGATTGAGTATTGTAAAAGAAATAATTGAACAACATGGTGGTGATATTCATATAGAAAGCGAGTTTGGGTTAGGGACGCTGGTCATAGTTCATCTTCCAATAACACAGTCATGAAAAACAGATCCCTCATTTTTCTGACAGGTTTTTTTAAAAAAACCAAACTATTCAGGTACTTTTCCCTAAATCCGCCGATCTTGCGGAATTCCTTGCATCCTATGCTGTCGCTTAATCTATAACAGCCATCACCATGAGACTGGCTTTAAACAGCGAATGAGCAGAAAGTGGTGAAGAAAAATCTATTTCTGTCTGAAGCTCCTTTCAATATCTTTCATCGATTTTTTGAATCAGTTTTGCTCAACTAATTTGATGTTCAACTTGGTTGAAACTCAATCAAAGAAGACAATATGAGGAAAATAGTAAAACTTACGTCGGTCACCGAAAAGGATCCTCTGATAACGACTATTAAGGAACGATGTCGCGTTTGTTACACTTGCGTCAGGGAATGTCCGGCAAAGGCAATACGCATTTTCGAGGGGCAGGCTGAAGTGATATCTGACAGATGCATTGGGTGTGGTAATTGTGTTAATGTCTGCAGTCAACAAGCGAAACATGTGCTGCTTTGTATCGATAAAGTTAATGATCTTTTGAACTCTAATGAAAAAGTCAGCGCATGTGTCGCTCCCAGCTTTCCGGCTGAATTTCCTGATATCAATTATGGGAAATTGATTGGAATGATCAGAGCGCTTGGTTTTGATTATGTTCACGAAGTGGCGGTTGGTGCCGACCTTGTTGCACAAAAATACAACGAATTGATTAATGCCAACAGGAATCAGCAATATATTTCTGCCAACTGCCCAGCCATTGTTGAGTACATTTGCCGTTACCATCCGAATCTTGTAAAATCCCTGGCACCTATTGTCTCACCTATGTTGGGAACAGCTCGTGCCATCAGAAATCTTTTGGGGGAAGATCTTAAAGTTGTGTTCATCGGTCCGTGTTTAGCTAAAAAAAAGGAAAGGGATCCCACCAGGCCGTATTATGAAATCGATGCAGTTATCACCTTTATCGAGCTTCGTCAGATGTTTGAAGAGAAGGGAATTACTCCGGAGAATACCAGCACAAGTGATTTTGATGACCCCCACGGCCATATTGGCTCTCTCTTTCCGATAAGTCGCGGCATGTTACAGGCAGCTCGGATTAGCGACGACGTTATACAAGGTAAAGTGATTGCAGCAGATGGAAAAAGAGATTTTATTGAAGCTATAAAAGAATATGAAACAGGAGATTTAAATGTCAACCTGTTGGAAGTACTTTGTTGTAAGGGATGTATTATGGGACCGGGAATAAAAAATGATCTGCCTCTTTTTCGACGACGATCCCATGTAATCAATTACGTGAAGTCTCACAAGGCTGGTCGGAATTTAAAAAAATGGAAATCCTATATTGATAAACTCGCCGATCTTGATTTATCCCGTGGCTATCTTGCTAATAATCGATGTTTCCCGGAACCACCTGAGAATAATATTGTTTCAATCTTGAATAGAATGGGTAAATTTTCAACCAAAGATGAACTCAATTGTGGTGCCTGCGGTTACGATTCCTGTCGTGATCATGCCATTGCCATATATAAAGGTTTAGCTGAAAGCGAAATGTGCCTGCCCTATTCCATAGATCAGTTAAAAAAGACCCTTCAGGAGCTTTCTATCTCGAATAAGGAGTTGGCAAATGTTCAGGAAGCATTGATGCATTCTGAAAGACTTGCCAGTATGGGGCAACTGGCTGCTGGAATTGCTCATGAGATAAATAATCCCTTAGGTATTGTCTTGATGTATGCTCATTTGTTACTTGAGGAATGTGAGGAAAACATCAGGTTAAAGAAAGACCTGGAAATGATAGTTGAGCAGACGGATCGCTGTAAAACAATTGTTTCCGGGTTACTGAATTTTGCACGACAAAACAAGGTTAGTCGACAGCCTACAAACATCGCAGAATTGATTGAACTAAGTCTTAGAACTGCCCTTATTCCCCAGGACGTCAAAATTGTAATCAACCAAAAAAATCGTGATCTGATTATTGAACTGGATTCAAGTCAAATGGCTCAAGTTTTTATTAATCTGATTGTTAATGCATGTGAGGCAATGCCGGATGGTGGAATCCTGACGATCACTGTAACCGAAAATGAGCAAGGGTTTTATTTTATCTTTAAAGATACGGGAGTTGGGATAGCACCGGATAATTATCCAAGGATTTTCGAACCGTTTTTTACCACAAAGCAGTTGGGAAAAGGCACAGGACTTGGCATGTCTGTGGCATATGGAATCATAAAAATGCATGGCGGTGACATTCACTTTGAATCCAACAATGACCCGGCCAAAGGTACTTGTGGGACTATTTTCACTGTTAACCTGCCACAACATTTGCCTCCGATTTGAATACCGTTTGTACATTAATACTGTATGTTCTGTAAGATCATGCAACACTTTGAGCATCATAAAATCATTCTACCAAATTCTGTTAATCATGAAAATAATCTGTTGTAAGTTGAAATGGACACCTTAGAGATGATCGAGAATCCGAAAACAATTATTCTGAACAAGATAGAAACATTAAATATTTTGGTTGTTGATGATGAAACCGGCATGAGATTGGCCATAGAACGTGCTCTTACCGACTATCAAGTCAGATTTCCTTACATCCAGGAAAAAGTTGGTTTTAAGGTTTTTCAGGCAGCGACCGGCGAGCAGGCAATGGAGATGATTGAGACATCAACTCCGGATATACTTCTGCTGGATCATAAACTTCCAGGGCTTTCCGGTCTGGATATTCTTGGTTGTTTAGCAAAATCCAATCACCATATCCTGACGGTGATGATAACAGCTTATGCATCGTTCGAAACGGCTGTAACTTCTGTCAAACTTGGAGCTTATGATTTTCTGGCAAAACCCTTTACACCGGATGAATTAAAATCTGCCGTTTATAAAGCTGCTAAACACATCATGCTGCAGCGCCAGGCAGAAAGGACAACAGAAGAAAAACGCAAACTTAGATTTGAAATGATTTCAATAGTATCCCACGAACTCAAAGCACCATTGTCAGCTGTTGAAAGTTATTTGAATATTATTCACGAGCGAAGGATAGGCTCTAAATTGGAGCAGTATGACAACATAATTGAACGTTGTCTGGCACGCATGCAGGGAATGCGCAAACTGATCGTCGATCTGCTGGACCTGACTCGAATCGAGTCGGGCCAAATGAAAAGAGAACTGGTGGAAGTAGATCTTTGGAATATCCTTGATTGTGTGATCGAGAACAACCTGCCCCTGGCTGAAGAACTCAGTATTTCGATTGAGACCAAGGGCATAAAACCGTTGAAAATGACAGCTGAAAAAAAAGAAATTGAGATCATTTTGGATAACCTGATATCCAATGCCATTAAGTACAATTATCCCCATGGAAAAGTTGAAGTAGCACTGGAACAAAAAAAAGAAAACGTTGTTATAACGGTTTCCGACACCGGAATAGGGATGACCAAAAAGGAAACTGACCTTGTCTTTGAAGACTTTTACCGCGCCAGGAACGAAAAGACTCAGAATATCCTCGGAAGCGGCCTTGGGCTGGCCATCATCAAAAGAATCGCTGAACTTTACAGGGGAAGTGTGAATGTTAATAGCCAACCGGACAGAGGTAGCGTATTTACCGTAAAGCTGCCCATCGCCAACGTATGAAAAGTAGTAAATATTCGATAGCTTTGCCTCCACTCCTTTTCCCTGCCAAGAGTCACGAACCAATACAGCAATTTCTGTAAGGCTGGCTCCCAAGTTGCCAAATGGATGGTCTCCAGTTTAATGGTTTATCTTCCGATTACATACCGGTAGGGATCAACCTCTTCACGAAGAATGGCTAACTCTTGCTCAGTCGGCGGCTGTGTTTTCTTTATTTTTTTACACTTTAGCAATTTGAAACCGCAGTTATCCTGAACCTCATTAAATGAATACTCCGGATTAATGGATATCACCCTCATCCGTTTTGATTCCGGTTCAAAATCCATAACTGCCATATTGGTGATAATCTTATAAGGGCCGGTTCCTAATGGTAATCCTGACTTATCTCTGCTGTTCCCTCCTTCCAACCAGCCCGGTGTGGTCAAAAAATCCAGTTTTTCAACAAATCTCTTGGAATTCTGGATGGTCATTACCATCGTCCGCCAACAATACGAAGCAAAATCGTTTGCCCCACCGCTTCCGGGAAACCTGACAATAGGCCTTTCATAATCCCCGATAATCGTTGAATTAAGATTTCCGTAACAATCAATTTGTGCTCCACCGAGGAAAGTATAATCCACAAACCCCCTGGCACAAGCCTCCATTGCATCTCCCATGGAACCGGCCATTGCCGCCTGATGAAAAGTGCGAGAATCACCAACTGAAATCGGCATTTCAGGAAGTATCGGACACATGCCTCCCGCTTCGAAAATAATCATTAAATTAGGCGATGCTGTTTTTTGTGCCAGCATAGCTGCAGCACAAGGAGCCCCCGTACCAACACCTACGGATGAGCCGTCTTCCAGCTCCCTGGAAGCGACTGCTATCATCATTTCCATTTCATTATAATCAACCATATTCACCTCTTCTCTTTGTACAACATCAATTCCGTGGCCCTGAGCATCTGCATTTTTTCAATACCGCCATTTCTATGAATGTAATCGTCATGATTTGAGCAGTCATAAATATTACGTTTGAGAAATTCCTTGAATTTTTGAGGGTCCTTTTCCACTGTCAACCATTCTTTTAAATGCTCTTCGTCAGAGAAGTACTCATAAGGCATACTTCCCGGATAGCCTCCGTACTGAACTTCGCAAACCGCATCCACCTGGTAATAGGGAATACAGGTTGAAGAAGGATCCGATCTGATTTCTCTATTCGTGATCAATTTCTCCGTTGTAATAATCAACCTTTTTGAAGAGGACGCCAGGTCAAGATCCGCAACGGCTATCCCCTTATATCTCGCATTGCCATAAATATCTGCTTCATGGACATGAATAACAGCTACATCCAGATATAATGCAGGGAGAAGGATTGACTTCATTTTTGTGAAAGGACACTTGGCAATTCGGGCTGCACTTCGTTTAAATGTGTCGGTACCCATCATATTCCTGGCCGGAATGTAAGGTATACCCATGGCTGCAGCTTTCATTCTTAAAGCCAGAGCATAGTTTGTCCATTCTGTAACACGAACCTTGCCACTTTCCAGATAACGTCTCGAACAAGTAGAAAGTCCACGAGCTTCCAAACCCACCACATACGCAGCATCTATTCTGTCATATACTTCCCCGGCGCTTAAAATCTGCATGTCATGAGTAGAAGTATGACCGCAGAATCCCAGATGTTTTTTCCCTTGCCGTACGATTTCATGACAGGCGGCAATCGGTGTTCGGTTGGCTCCAAAACCGCCAATCCCCAGGTAGAAGCCATCCTGAACATAGGTTGCAATAGCATCCTTGAGGCTCATGACCTTTTTTACCATTTTGCGGTTTTTCTCATGAAAGAATTTTCTGGCTTTGTCCGGATCGGGATCTGTAAATAGCTCCCCATTTCCCTGTTCAATAATTTCCATGGCTGCTTTCCTGATTATTATCCGGAAATACTCCCGGTATCTGAATTATTAGATGAGATACTGGCGGCAACAGATGATATTCTTTTATATCAAACAATTATACTGACAATTGATTGCGGACTTTTATTTAACTTTTCTCTCATGGTTCTGCATCGTGTCCACACTCCTTAAAAGTTACAGCAATGGTCATACCTTAATTTAATAAAAACTGATTAAATTAGATGTAATTAGTGTCTGAACGGAACCCCCCTCAGCCCTTATGATTATTTGCATAGCAATTAGACATTTAGGGCGAAGATTTCTGCTTTCAGTGATCATCTGTTTTGAGCTTGTTCATATTATGCGATGATTTGATCAAAGGATCTCCGTAACTGAAGCCTGCGCAAGACGGAGTCTTAAGAATTTGATGATGCTATAAATTAATGAATTAACGTTGATTCTGTTTTTAACCTCAGGAGATTGATGGCAAGTTAATTTTAAATGTCAGTTTTCTTTCCAAATTGTAAAAGAAATTTTCATTTTTCAAGGGGGGGGGATTGCAGAATACCCGATTGAGTAAACAACTTGATTCACTATCATCATTTTATTATTCCCTCTAACCTGCAATGCCGCTTTATCTCCATGTTAAGGTTTTAAGAACCGATTCTAATAACTCCTGGCATATTCTATGCTGATTCGATGATACCGGATGTCTACTGTACACTTTTGGAAAAAGGAGAAAACCCATGCAAGATATTAATTACCTAAAAGCGATAAACATTCTGAAACCTTTTGACCATTCAATATTGGAAAAGATTTCAGATATCGCCTCCGTGGAAAGTTTTCAAAAAGGTGATTTTTTATATAAGGAAGGGGATCCTGCTGTAAAATTGTTTTCAATTATAGAAGGCAAAGTCGGTATTGAAGTTCAAAAAAGCAGTTCAAGCACATATCGTGTGGAAGATTTATGCCAAGGTAATACAACCGGTATTTCTTCTCTGGTTGATGACGATGAGAAAAAACATCTGTTTAGCGCTCATGTGTTGGCACCGACCAAAACACTTGTATGGAGGGCAGAGGATCTGGAAAAACTATTCGAAACAAATCCAAAGATTGGATTTACTTTCATGAAAAGAATCGCAAAAATTCTGAAGCGACGATTATCAATTAAAAACATTCAATATATTGATATATATAAATAACATGTAGTATTTGGACAGGTATGGCCCAATAAGAGAATCGTTTGGGCCCCATCGTCTATTTTAATTAAGTTGTTCTACTGGGATCACAAGATGACACCGGATCTAAAAGCTGGGCAGATGTGGTGCAGAATTTCTGTTTTTGCTTTTTTTCTTTTTTATGGATTTTGTGTATTGGCAGTTGAGCAGAAATCAGTTGTTATAGCCGTCCCTCCAACACCGTCAGTGTTGCCGATAATAATAGCTGGTAATAATACCAGTAATGTCAGGGTAACTGTTTTTCACAGTCACTCCCAAGCTCACACCCTGTTTTTAAGAGCAGATATTCAACTTTTGGTAACAGGCCTCTCAGTTGGGCGCCAGTTTTTCGATGGATCTGTTCCTGTACAAATTGTCAGCTCTTTTATCAGCGGAATGACATATCTTGTCACATCAGATAACAGCATCGAGACTTTTTCCCAGTTGAAAGGCAAAACTCTTTGTTTTCCTTTCGCAGGATCTCCGATAGAAGATGTGACAACGTTTTTTATTGAGAGGGAGGGGTTAAACTGGCCGGATGATTTTAGGATTGAGTACCTGCCATTCGAGGCAACCCTTGAATACTTGAAGTTGGGAAAAATACAGGCTGCAATCCTGCCAGAACCAATGTCAACAGTTGCTGAGCAGTTTGAAAAAACCCATCTCTCTTTGAAATTTAAAAAAAGATGGGACATGTTAACTAATTCCAGCGAAGGCTATCCCCAGGTTGGGGTTTTTGTTTTTCGCAAGTGGGGAGAGCAAAATGAGGGATTTATTAAACAATTTAATCAAGAAATCGCCAGGGCTATTCGATTCATAGCGGATGACCGAAAACAGGCCATTGCATTATACAAAACACACTTTAATCTATCTGAGAAAGTTATTTCAACCTCTCTGGATAGAACGGATTTCCTGCTAAAAACGTCCTGGGAATTAAAAGAGTATGTGGAAGATTATTATCAAATGATAGGAAAACCACTCGATGAAACATATAACGCCTTTTTTTATCTCTATTCGAAATAGTGTTTTATCACTTGTATTATTTATAATGCTTTGGGCGCTGTTGTCGCTTTTCTTCCCAGTTTATATTGTTCCTTCTCCTTTCGCCGTACTCGGAAAGACTCCTCATTTTTTAAGACAAGGTATCTTTTCACATCTAACCATCACAATATTTCGTGTGCTCATCGGTTTTTTTTGTGCTTTTTTGATAGGAACGATAACAGGAGTTTTATCAATACTCATAAACAAATCACTCTACTTAAATGCTTTTATGGCCCTGATTCAGGTCATTCCGGGAACAATTCTCGGCATTATTTTTCTGCTTGTTTTTGGAGTTGGAAACTGTGTGCCGATTGCACTGGTCGTCGTATTGGTTCTTCCGCTTATTGCAATCAATACTTCAAACAGCCTGGCAAACAGAAACGAAAAAATGGAACAGTATCTGGTTTCAATTGGAGGAAGACGGCGAGATCTTTACCATCATGTTTTTCTGCCTCTTTTAATACCAGCTTTTCAGAGCAATCTGACAATCGGTTTCGGGATTTCCCTGAAAGTCGTAATACTGGGTGAATTTATTGGATCCCAAAGTGGAATTGGATATTTGTTGAATGTATCAAAAATTTATTTTCGGATGGATGAGGTTTTTTTCCATCTTTCTGTTATCATTGCAATAATGATCTGTTTTCAGATCACACAAAGCTTCCTGTTTTCAGTCCTCGGCAAAAAATACTTTTACCCGAATTAGTCCTGGATAGTCATGAATACTATTCTTACGGTAAGTCACCTGACAAAATATTACGAACAACGATTGATTATCAATGATCTTTCATTCTCAATCGGTAAAGGCGATCGCGTTACGTTTTTTGCACCCTCCGGGTCAGGAAAAACAACTTTGATTGCTATACTTAATGGTTTTGATGCCGATTACCAGGGGCAGTATTCTCTATCAGCAAAATCTCTTGTCACGATTTTTCAGGAACCGAGGCTGTTTGCCCATATGACTGTTAAAGAAAATATTCTTTTCCCCCTTCAAGTAAAAGGAAAAAGGCTAACAACTGACTTTCAACAGCGTTTGGATCATTGGATGGAGGTTTGTGAAATCAGTGATAAGCTGGAACAATATCCTTATCAGCTCTCCGGTGGGAGTAAGCAAAAAGTGGCGCTAGTTCGGGGGCTGCTTGATTTTCCGGATTTTGTGATGATGGATGAACCGTTTAAATCGATTGATATTGTTTCTAAAACTGCCATTATCAGGCACATTGTTGAAGTTTATCCCGAAATGACAATTTTGCTTGTCACACACAACCTGGAGGAGATTCCCCTGCTATCCAAATCCCTGATGGTATTCAAGAGAAAAATATCGTCCGATTTTGCTTTTTATCCGGACATCTCCAATTCACACCTGTCATCATTTATCCCCCAAGTTATTGAAGACTTGCTTTAAAAACATAAATTTTGCAGGAATAACAAGCAAGATGATTTCAGAATTTGGATCAAAGCATCCTGTGCCTCCTAAAATAGTATTGTAACAAAAATAAGGAAATTTTCTTTCCAATAAATTTTATTGGGGGGGGTATTACCTTATTCAGGATTTTTTTGTGAAATGGTTTAAAGATTTTGAAGAGATAACGTAGAACTTCTGTTCTTGCAAAATTTCCTGGGTGTAAAAAAAGCTGACAGACTGACTTCTTAGAATCTCACCGGTCGAAACTTAAAAAATTAATAATAATAGTAAATTATAGCACTTACCACAGCTATTTATTATAGGTATGCAAGTTGCAAAAAGCTTGCTTAAACCTTAATACACATCAGCATTGTCCGGTTAGAAATTTGCATCTGCTCGTAGCTCGTAGGTTGGGCTACTTGTTGCCCAACATTGCTTTCTATTGATGGGCAACGAGTAGCCCATCCTACTTTTTCTAAACAAATAATAGCTAAAGTTAAAGT
>JAHJTV010000039.1 GCA_018829445.1 bacterium | reverse complement strand
TTCTCTGTCATGCCGGACTTGATCCGGCATCCAGCGTTTTGAAATAATTATGGATTCCGTATCGAGCACGGAATGACAACATATCAGCTTTCTATAGTCTTAAATTTCAATAAATTATATAAGAACTCAAAACTGTTCAGATACCCAGAACACAGGAACTTTTGATTTATTGCAGGGGATAACGGTAGGGCGGCCTTACATGGCCGCCTTTGAGCTGGTTCTGGCGGTGATGTAATCTCACCCTACCATTTGTGTTTTGCATTTTTGGTAGTTTAATGAAGGTGTAAGACCTTAAGTTAATGGCATTGAATAGCGAACAGCCTTAAATCTCAGAAAAAAATCGATATGAAAAGTCTCAGTGATCGCGTGGAAGCTGTCCGTCGTTTTAATCGTTTTTACACCCGTCGGATCGGCGTAGTCACAAACCGCTATCTGAACATGCCGTTTTCACTGGCTGAGGCGAGAGTGATTTTTGAGCTTTTTTCATTTGGGAAGATGACGGCAACCGAGCTCAGAACCGAGTTATCTCTTGATGCCGGTTACCTCAGTCGGATTTTGCAGCGATTTGAAAAACGCAATCTGCTTAAACGGCAGCGCTCCGATACGGATGGCCGTCGTATGGTGTTATGTTTAACCGAGGAGGGACAAAAAGCGTATAATCTGCTCAATCAGCATTCCAGAAGTGGCATCGAAGAGATGCTCAACTCAGTCCCGCTCGATGATCAGCAGCGACTGATTACGCTGATGGAAACCATCGAAGAGTTGCTTTCGCCAGGATCGAAGCGGCAGACACCCTATCTGCTGAGATTCCACCAGCCGGGGGATATGGGCTGGGTGATTCGGCAACATGGGATGCTGTACCACCATGAATATGATTGGGATATCCGGTTTGAAGCTTTGGTTGCGGAAATCGCGGGCAATTTTATTAACAACTACAACCCCAAAACAGAACGCTGCTGGATTGCGGAAAAAGATGGCGAAAACATCGGCTCTGTTTTCCTGGTGCAATACTCCCCAACCATCGCCAAACTAAGGATGCTGCTAGTCACTCCGAAAGCTCGTGGTCTTGGAGTAGGCACTCGGTTGGTGGATGAATGCATCCGGTTCGCACGCCAGACCGGGTACAAAAAAATCCGGCTATGGACGGTCAGCATTCTGGCTGCCGCCAGAAAGATTTATGAAAATAAAGGATTTCAACTGGTAAAAGAGGAAGCTGTTCACAACTTCGGTCAGGATCTGATCGATGAAACCTGGGAATTAAAACTATAAGAGGACACAATGGAACCAACAGTACTGTTTTCCGTCGAAGACGGGATAGCCTTGATAACACTGAACCGCCCCCAAAGGCACAATGCCATAAACCAGTCATTGCTGGTGGAGCTTTATAATTGTATTGATGAGATCACGGCCAATAAGAATATCAGGGTCGCCATTCTAACGGGGCAGGGAAAATCATTTTGTTCAGGGCTGGATCTGGATGTTATAAAAACCGAGAACCTGTTCAACCCACGTGGTGATAACCGGGATTTGCCTGATGTTATGGGAGCTTGCCATAAACCGTTCATTGGAGCCATCAATGGGAATGCCATTACCGGAGGGTTCGAACTCGCCTTAAACTGTGACTTTTTAATCGCATCGGAACGGGCAGCTTTTGCAGACACTCATGCAAGGGTCGGTATACACCCAGGATGGGGTATGACACAGCTTCTGCAGGAATGTGTCGGTCAAAAAAGGGCGAAGCAGATCTCTCACACCGGTCAGTTTTTCGGAGCTGAAAGGGCACATCAGTGGGGCCTGGTGAATGAAGTTGTTCCTCACGAAATGCTTATCCCCAGGGCAAAACAGATAGCCGGGGACATCTGCTCCACCAATCCCGACATGTCAGCTACCATCAAAGACTTAATCGAATACCGCAATCAGGGAACGCTATCTCAGGCCATAAAAAAAGAACGTGATGGATTTTTCAATTTTCTTAAAGAAAATAAATTCATAGATAACATGTAATTGCGTGGTCTGGATTCATACCCCACCGCCGCGGTGACATGTCATCCCGGACTCCTAAAGTCATCCCGGACTCTTAAAGTCATCCCGGACTCCGATCCGGGATCCACGGATTAAGATATGGATACCCCTCTGCAATACCCAACCAAGAGCAAGGATTACGGTAAGGCGGGGTTCCATCTCCGCCAGATCATTCCATGAAATCCTCTCCAATACAGTCATTCTGTCCAGGGCAATCGCATAAAAATTCGGTGAAAATAGCTGTTGTCAGAATTGTTTTTAATAAGAAGTTTTGAGAAGGAACCCCAACGGGGGTTCAATAATAATAGCCTGGGGTCAGCGAACTTGTGAGCGCCACCCCGGGAAGAGAG